>NZ_JACVAZ010000009.1:0-13610 GCF_014852125.1 Delftia sp. DLF01 | reverse complement strand
CCATCCCGAACAGGACAGTGAAACGACTTTGCGCCGATGATAGTGCGGGTTCCCGTGTGAAAGTAGGTCATCGTCAGGCTCTTACAGCCCAAGAAACCCCGTAGCCCAAAGCTACGGGGTTTTTTGCTTGTTTGCGCAGAAGTACTTGTATCGTCGCCTGCGCGATGTGCGTGCGCCATGGTGGGCGCAAACGGCTTGAAAGATGAACATGCAACTGCAAGACATTCTGTATTCCCAAGGGTTCGGCATCCGCCGCGTGTGTTCCGGACTGGTCCAGCAGGGCTGGGTGGAACTGTGGGACACCGAGGCCAATGACTGGGTGCGTTGCCTCGACTCCACGCAGGACATCGATCCTGAAGGCCTGCGCTATCGCGTGCAGGGCGTGGAGTGGGCCTATCACGCGCTGGGCTATGTGCTGCTGCACAAACCGGCGGGCACGGAGTGCTCGCAAAAACCTTCAACCTATCCGAGCATTTACTCGCTTTTGCCCTTGCCGCTGCGGCTGCGCCCGAACAAGGGTGCCGTGCAGGGGGTGCAGGCCGTGGGTCGGCTGGACCAGGACACGACGGGCCTGCTGCTGCTCAGCGATGACGGGCAGTTCATCCACCGCATGAGCTCGCCCAAGAAGCATGTGCCCAAGATCTATCGCGTGACCACCAAGCATCCGGTCGATGCCAGCCAGGTGCAGCGCCTGCTCGACGGCGTGGTGCTCGACGATGACCCCAAGCCCGTCAAGGCCGCTGCCTGCGAGCAGGTGAGCGAGCATGTGCTGGACCTCACGCTGACCGAAGGCAAGTACCACCAGGTCAAGCGCATGATCGCGGCCGTTGGCAATCGCGTCGAGGGCCTGCATCGCTGGAAGATCGGCGAGCTGGAGCTCACCGAGGACCTGCAGCCGGGCCAGTGGCGATGGTTGACGGCCGAGGATCTGGCCAAGCTCAAGGCCAAGTGAGGCAGGGGGCCGCGTTTCCATGATGAATTCCGCTGACCCAGGCCGGGGCTGGGCCCTGTTGTGCACTGCTTTCGATGCGCCCGTGCCGGATGCGCTGCGCATCCAGCAGGACGTGTTGATCGTGGTGGATGGCCGCGGCATGATCGATGCCGTGCTGGAGCGCGGTGATCCCCGCCGCGCCGCTCTGGAGGCCGCGCATGCTGCCGCAGGCACGCTGCAGCGCCTGCCGGAGGGCCAGTACCTTTTGCCCGGCATGGTGGACCTGCATGTGCATGCACCGCAATGGCCGCAAAGCGGCAAGGCCCTGGATGTGCCGCTGGAAACCTGGCTGCAGGAGTACACCTTTCCGTTGGAAGCGCGCTACGGCGATGCCGGCTTTGCCACTTCGGTCTACGACAGCGTGGTGCGCACGCTGCTGGCCAATGGCACGACGACGGCCATGTACTTCGGCACCATCCACGCCGTGGGCAACCAGGTGCTGGCCGAACGCTGCCTGGCCCTGGGTCAGCGCGCCCTGGTGGGCAAGGTGGCGATGGACGAGCCGTCGCAATGCCCTCCGTACTACAAGGACGCCAGCGCCGCCGAAGGCATTGCCGAGACGGTGCGCTTCATCGACTGGCTGCGCCAGCATCCGGACAACGCGCAGCAGCGTGTGCTGCCGGTGATCACGCCGCGCTTCATTCCTTCGTGCACCGACGAGCTGCTGCGCGGCCTGGGCGACCTGGCTGGACGCACCGGCGCCCATGTGCAAACCCATTGTTCCGAGAGCGACTGGGCGCATGCCCATGTGCTGGAACGCCAGGGCCGCACCGATGCGCATGCGCTGCATGATTTCGGCCTGCTCACGCGTCGCACGGTCGTGGCCCATGCCAACTTCCTCACGGCCGATGACGTGGCGCTGATGGCGCGCACGGGCGCCTCGGTAGCGCATTGCCCTCTGTCCAACTTCTATTTCGCCAACAGCGTTTTCCCCGCGCGTAGCGGCCGTGAGCAGGGCCTGGGCATGGGGTTGGCCACGGACATCTCGGGCGGCTACAGCCCCAGCATGTTCGATGCCTGCCGCCACGCCATGACGGCCTCGCTGGCCTTGCATGAGGGGGTGGACCCGGCCCTGGGCGCTTCGCAGCGCGGCAGGGCGGGGCAGGGCGTGCAGGCCCGCATCGACCACGTCTTTGCGCTGTGGCTGGCCACGGCGGCGGGGGGCGATGCGCTGGACCTGCCCATTGGCCGCATCGAGCCCGGCCACGCCATGGACGCCCTGGCCATCGACTGCCAGGGGCCTGACTCCAATGTCCAGATCTGGCCCGGCGCGGATGGGCCGGCCGACATTCTGCAAAAGATCATCCACCACGCCACGCGCGCCAATGTGGCCAGCACCTGGGTGCAGGGCGAGTGCGTGCACCGGCGCCAGGCCGCCGGCGCTGTCACTGCTGTCTGAGCGCCGCAGTCTTTAGGCTGCGGCCGTTTTCCGCATTTTTCCGTCCCATGACCGAACCGACCTCCTCCTACGAAGGGCGCCTGATCGCCCGCCCCGACGACCGCGTCTCGCTGTCACAGGCCCTGTTGCTGGGCCTGCAGCATGTGATGGCCATGGACGTGTATGTCGTGCCCTTCATCATTGCCTCGGCCCTGGCGCTGTCGCAAGCCGATGCGGCGTCCATGATCCAGTCCACCTTTCTTGCCGCAGGCGTGGGCACGCTGATCCAGACCGCCTGGTGCATGCGCATGCCTGTTGCGCAAGGGCCTTCCTACATTCCGCTGGGTGCCATCCTGGCCGTGGCCTTTGGCGCGGGCGGTGGCTTTGGCGGCATGGGAGCCGTCTATGGCGCGCTGATTCCGGGAGCGCTGATCGTCATTGCGCTGGGGGCGCTGGGCTGGTTCCACCGCGTGATCCGCTGGCTGGTGCCTCCCATCGTCGGCGGCACCATCATCCTCGTGGTGGGGCTGTCGCTGCTGCCGATTGCGCTCAGCGCCAACGTGTTCTCTGTCCACGGCGGCATGACGGTCAACCAGTCGATTGCGCTGGCATCGGTGTCGGCGGCGCTGCTGATCGCGGCCATGATGCTGGGCCTGCGCTTTGACAACCGGCTGGGCCGCTGGATGCGCCTGTCGTCGGTGATCATTGCGCTGGCCGGCGGCACGGCCGTGGCCTGGGCCATGGGCCTGTTCGCCTGGCAGCCGGTTGCGGATGCGCCCTGGCTGACGCTGCCAAAGCTGGCCGGCATCGACTACCCGCTGCAGTTCAGCCTGCCTGCCGTGCTGACCTTTGTCGTGATCTATCTGGTGGTCATGGCGGAAACCACGGGCACCTGGTTCGCGGTCTCGGCCGTGATCAACCAGCCCATCACCAGCCGCCAGCTCGACCGTGGCGCCGTGGGAGAGGGCCTGAGCTGCAGCGTGGCCGCACTGATCGGCGCCACGCCCGTCACCGGCTACTCCACCAATGCGGGCGTGATCTCCATCACCGGCGTGGCCAGCCGCATGGTTTTCATTGCAGCCGGCCTGGTGCTGGCCTGCCTGGGCTTTCTGGGCAAGTTCTCGGCGCTGATTGCGGCCATTCCCTCGCCCGTGATCGGCGGCATGTTCGCCGTGGTCTGCGTGACCATTGCCATGGCGGGTATCCGCATCCTGCGCCATGTGCGCCTGGACGAGCGCGCCATGCTGGTGGTGGGCGTGCCCATCATCTGCTCCTTCTTCGCCACGCTGGCTCCCAAGGACTGGGTCCAGACCCTGCCGGACATGCTGCAGTACCTGCTGGGCTCGGCCGTGACCGTGGGGGCCATGGCCGCCATGGTGATGAACCTCATCCTGCCGCGTGCGCAGGGGGACGACGCACCGGCCAAGGACCAGGTGGTCTGAACGCCGCAGGGGTCTGCGCCCGCAAACCCATGAGAAAAGGCCATGCGCAGTGGTTGCGCATGGCCTTTTTGCTGGAAGAGGCGTGAGGCGGGCAGGGCCGCAGGATTCAGCGCCGGTCCAGGTCGTCGATGGATGCGCTCCAGCGGCTGTCCCAGTTGCCGCGCTCGCGCACCTGGTCGATCTGGCGGCGGTCGCGCTTGGTGGGGCGGCCGTCGTGCTGGTCGGCAATGCTGCTGGCGGGCTCGGGCGCCAGCCGGCGCTGCTCGGCCAGGCGCTCCCGCTCGGCCAGGCTTGCGGCGGTTTCTTCGTACAGGGCCTGGGCCACGGGCGCGGGGCCGCGCATGCCGGACAGGCCACGAATGACCACGGTGCGCGGAATCTGGCCCTGGCGCAGCACCACGGTGTCGCCGCAGCGCACCTCGCGCGCGGGCTTGACCAGGGCTCCGTTGACGGTGATGCGGCCCTTGCCGATCTCTTCTACCGCCAGGCTGCGCGTCTTGTAGAAACGCGCGCACCACAGCCATTTGTCCAGACGTATGGATTCGATATCGGTCATGGCGTTATTGTGCGCGCGGCGCGGGGTGCTTGCCAGTGGCCGGTTGCAGCGGAATCGCCACGTGCGCATGCAATCCGCAGACCAGGCCTTGCCGGTAGATGTTGCGCAGTTCGATGACGCCGCCCAGCGTCTGCACGATCTCGTGGCAGATGGCCAGCCCCAGGCCCGAGCCGCTGCGCGCGTTGCCGGCCGAGAACGGCTGGAACAGCCGCTGGGCCAGGTCGCTGTCTATGCCCGGCCCGCTGTCGCGCAGGCTGAGCACGGCCTGGCTGCCGGCCTGGTGCACGCTGATGTGCAGGCTGCCGGCCGCAGGCATGTGGCGTATGGCGTTGTGCAGCAGGTTGCGCGTGAGTTCGCGCAGCATCCATTCATGGGCCGGCACGGGGCAGGGCTCGGTGTCTATGGAGAAGTCGATGTCCTGCTCGGCAATCAGCGGCGACAGTTCGATGGCCACGTCGCGCACCACTTCGTCCAGCAGGCTGGGGGCGGGCGACGCCGGCTCGGCGCTGTCTTCCTGCCGTAGCTGCTCGACCTTGGCCAGCGCCAGCATCTGGTTGGCCAGCCGCGTGGCGCGATCCACGGTGGCGCCGATTTCCTCGAAGGCCTGCTCGGCCGGCACATCGCCGCGCTGGGCCGACTGCAGCTGGGCCTTGAGCACGGCCAGCGGCGTGCGCAACTGGTGCGATGCATCGCGCACAAAGCGCTTCTGGTCCGACAGCAGCTGGCGCAGCCGCAGCATGAGCTGGTTGATGGCCTCCAGCAACGGCTGCAATTCGCGCGGCGCAGCGGGGGCCGACAGCGGGCTCAGGTCGCCGCGCGGGCGCGAGCGCAGGTCGCTGCTGAGCTGGCGCACGGGCTGGGTGGCCCGCTGCACCACAAAGATCACGATCAGCGCCACGGCAGCCACCAGCAGGGCCTGGCGTGCCAGCGTGGTGCGCAGGATCTGCAGGGCCAGGGTCTCGCGCAGCTCCAGCGTCTCGGCCACCTGGATCACGGCCATGCCGCGCCCCTTGGCGCTGGCCACGGGCTGCAGCAGCACGGCCATGCGCACGGGCCGGCCCCGGAACTGCGCGTCGTAGAAATCGACCAGGGCCGCGTAGGGCGGGCGCTGGGGGATGACGCCGTGCCACATGGGCAGCTCGCCAAAGCCCGACACCATTTCCCCGTCCAGCGTGGAGACGCGGTAGAACATGCGGCTCTGGTTGTCGGCCTCGAAGATCTCCAGCGCCGAGTAGGGAACGATGGCATGCAACTGGGCGGACTCGTCATAGCCCGTCACATCCAGCTGCTCGCTGATGCTCTTGGCCGATGCCAGCAACGTGCGGTCATAGGCGGTGTTCAGCGCAGCCAGCGTCTGGTGGTACAGGCTCCAGGTATTGAAGCCAATGAACAGAATGACGGGGACGAGGATGCCCGTCAGCAGCTGGCGGCGCAGCGACCAGGGCTGGCGCGCGCGGGCGGGGGCGGGAAGGGGAAGACCGGGGTCGCGCATGGGCTTGCGGTGCAGGAATGCGGCAATGCGTCAGGCCGACTCGGCCTTGAGCAGATAGCCCAGGCCGCGCAGCGTGACCAGTTGCACGCCCGTGCCCGACAGCTTCTTGCGCAGCCGGTAGGCGACGACTTCCACGGCCTCGTACTGCACGTCGGACTCGCCGGGAAACACCAGCGCGAACAGCCGCTCCTTGGCCACGGCATGGCCGGGGCGCGCCAGCAGGGCGTGCATCAGGGCCAGCTCGCGTGGCGTCAGCTCCATGATCTCGCCATCGCGGTGGATGGCGCCGCTGGCCTTGTCGTAGCGCAGCGCGCCCATAGCAATGGTCTCGGGCGGCGGCTTGGGCGCGAAGCTGTCGCTGCTGCGGCGCAGCAGGGCGCGCAGCCGGGCCTCCAGCTCGTCGAGGTCGAAGGGCTTGGCCAGGTAGTCGTCCGCGCCGGCGTTCAGGCCCAGCACGCGGTCGCCCACGGTGCCGCGCGCAGTCAGGATGAGCACGGGCGTGCGCAGGCCCTGGCCGCGCGCACGCTCCAGCACCTGCAGGCCGTCCAGGCCGGGCAGGCTCAAATCCAGCACCACGGCGTCGGGCTCGCGCACCAGCCACTGCGCCAGGGCCGAGGGGCCGTCGGCCGCCGTCTCCACCTGGATACCGCGCCGGATCAGCGTGCGCTGCAGCGTGGTGCGCATGGCGTTGTCATCTTCTACGAGCAGCAATTGCATGGCCCGCACGTTAGCACCGGGCGCGATGCAGGCCATCGCGCCAAGAGCGATCTAGGGATTCCCCTAGGGGTTTGGACAGCCATTTGACAGGTAGCGAACCGATCATCGACAGCCTTACAACACAAGGAGTCAAACCATGCGTCGTGATACTTTTCTGAAGTCGCTGGCCGCACTGGCCGCCGCAGGCAGCCTGCCGCTGTCTGCCCAGGCTGCGGTCGCCGTCAAGATGATGCTGCCGGCCAACCCCGGCGGCGGCTGGGACACCACGGGCCGTGCCCTGGGCAAGGCTTTGCAGGACGCTGGTCAGGCTGCTTCCGTCACCTATGACAACAAGGGCGGCGCCGCCGGCGCCATCGGTCTTGCGCAGTTCGTCAACGGCAGCAAGGGCGATCCCAACGCCATGATGGTCATGGGCGCCGTCATGCTGGGCGGCATCATCACGGGCAAGCCGCCCGTGAACCTGACGCAGGCCACGCCGCTGGCGCGCCTGACCAGCGAATACAACGTGTTCGTGCTGCCCGCCAACTCGCCCTTCAAGAACATGGCCGAGGTGATCGCCCAGCTCAAGAAGGACCCGGGCTCCGTCAAGTGGGGCGGCGGCTCGCGCGGCTCCACCGAGCACATTGCGGCGGCCATGATCGCGCGTGAAGTCGGCGTCGATCCCTCCAAGATCAACTACGTGGCCTTCCGTGGAGGCGGCGAGGCCATCTCCGCCATCCTGGGCGGCAACGTCACCGTGGGCGGCAGCGGCTTCAGCGAGTTCGCCGAGTACATCAGCACCGGCAAGATGAAGCCCATCGGCGTGACCTCGGGCCAGCGCCTGAAGGGCGTGGACGTGCCCACGCTCAAGGAGCAGGGCATCAACGTCGAGATCGGCAACTGGCGCGGCGTGTACGGCGCGCCCGGCATCACCAAGCCCCAGCGCGACGCGCTGGTCGCCATGCTGGAGAAGGCCACCAAGAGCAAGGCCTGGGCCGAGGCTCTGCAGAAGAACGACTGGACGCCCGCGTGGCTGGCCGGCGATGCCTTCGGCGAGTTCGTGGACCAGGAGTTCGCGAGCCTGCGCGCCACCATGGTCAAGTCCGGCATGGTGTGATCGAACGGCCGCACCGGCCTCTTGCGGGGCCGGTGCGGCCACAGGCCTGCACTCCTGCGGGCCACGGCAGGCGCCAGTCGCAGCGCCTGCTTCAAGAAGCGGAAGATGCCCGCGCGCCGCGCCAGCGGCCCGCTGGCCCCGGCGGCTTAATTTTTTCCCCACGTCTGCAGCGGTGGCCGGCCCGGTCGCCGGTTCCGCTGCGGCCAGGAACTGACCATGTCCGAGTCCTCACAACCCAATCCACTTGCCACGGATGCCGCCCAGGCCGATGAGCCCAGCGGCTTTCCCTCGGTTCGCGCGCAGACCATCGTCGGCTCTGGCGTGCTGCTCGTCGCTGCAGGCCTGGCCTTCGGCGCGCTGCAGATTCCTTCCGACTCCGGCTACGGCGGCGTCGGCCCCAATTTCCTGCCCTGGCTGTGCGCCGTGGTGCTCGCGGTCTGCGGCGCCTGGCTGGTCTGGGAGGCGCGCACGGGCGGCTACCGTGAAGCCTCCGCACCTGGCGGCCATCCACGCGCCGACATCGGCGCCTTCGTCTGGGTGTCGGCCGGCCTGATGGTCAACGCCGCACTGATCGGCACGGCGGGCTTCATCGTCAGCTGCACCATCTGCTACGTGCTGGCCGTGCAGGGCCTGCGCCGTGCTGGCGGCCAGGCCCAGGCGGGCGCACCCATCACCTGGGTCAAGGACGTGGTCACCGGGCTGCTCATCTCGGCGCCCGTGTTCTGGGCCTTCACGCAATTCCTGGCAATCAACCTACCGGGCCTGACTGAGACGGGGTGGCTGTAATGGAAATCTTTGACGCACTGATGGCGGGCTTCGCCACCGCCATTACACCCGCCAACCTGCTGTGGGCTCTGGTCGGCTGCGCCCTGGGCACGGCCGTGGGCGTGCTGCCCGGCATCGGCCCGGCCGTGGCCGTGGCCATGCTGCTGCCCATTACCGCCAAGGTCGAGGTCACCGCCTCGATGATCTTCTTCGCGGGCATCTACTACGGCGCCATGTATGGCGGCTCCACCACCTCCATCCTGCTGAACACGCCCGGGGAGACCGCGAGCATGGTCACGGCCATGGAGGGCAACAAGATGGCCAAGAGCGGCCGCGCGGGCGCCGCGCTGGCCACCTCCGCCATCGGCTCCTTCGTGGCCGGCACCGTGGCCACCGTGGTCGTCACGCTGTTCGCCCCCTCGGTGGCCGACTTTGCCGTCAAGCTGGGTCCGCCCGAGTACTTCATGCTGATGGTGCTGGCCTTCACCACCGTCAGTGCCGTGCTCGGCCAAAGCGCGCTGCGCGGCATGACGGCCCTGTTCCTGGGGCTGGCGCTGGGCTGCATCGGCATGGACCAGATTTCGGGCGCTGCGCGCTACACCATGGGCAAGATGGAACTGCTGGACGGCGTGGACATCGTGCTCGTGGCCGTGGGCCTGTTCGCCGTGGCCGAGGTGCTGTACGCCGCCATGTACGAAGGCAAGGTCGTCGATACGCAAAACAGGATGGGCCGCGTGCACATGACCGGCCGCGACTGGAAGCGTTCGTGGCCCGCCTGGCTGCGCGGCACCGTCATCGGCACACCCTTCGGCTGCATCCCTGCCGGCGGCACCGAGATCCCCACCTTCCTGAGCTACGCCACCGAAAAGAAGCTGGCCAAGGGTGAGAACCGCGCCGAGTTCGGCACCAAGGGCGCCATCGAAGGTGTGGCCGGCCCCGAGGCCGCCAACAACGCCACCGTGACCGCCGCGCTGATCCCGCTGCTGACCCTGGGCATTCCCACCAGCAACACCACGGCCGTGCTGCTGGGTGCGTTCCAGAACTACGGCATCAACCCCGGCCCGCAGCTGTTCAGCTCTTCGGCTGCCCTGGTCTGGGCGCTGATCGCCTCGCTGTACATCGGCAACCTGATGCTGCTGGTGCTCAACCTGCCCATGGTGGGCCTGTGGGTCAAGCTGCTCAAGATCCCGCGTCCCCAGCTGTACGCAGGCATCCTGATCTTCGCCACCGTGGGTGCCTACGGCATGCGCCAGAGCGCCTTCGACCTGTTCCTGCTGTACGGCATCGGCGTGCTGGGCGTGATCATGCGCCGCTTCGACTTCCCCACCGCGCCCGTCGTGGTCGGCATGATCCTGGGCCCCCTGGCCGAGGCACAGATGCGCAATGCCGTGTCCATCGGCGAAGGCAGCTGGTGGATCTTCCTGCAGCGCCCCATGTCGCTGACGCTGATCATCATCGTGGCCTGCGTGCTCATCGTGCCGCGCGTGCTCAAGCGCCTGCAACCCAAGCCCTCGCCGGAGGCGGCTGCAGGCTGATGCCAACCCGTTGCTAGCCGGCCCGGCGGTGCCACGCATGGCGCCCCGGGCCCCTGACAGCCCCTGCCTTTCGAGGCAGGGGCTTTTTTTATTGGCGCGCCTTGATGCGGGTCAGCAGGCGCCTCATGCCCATTGCACCAATGGCATGAGAAATTTATCGATATGTCCTTCCATTGGTGAGGCGGCATTCAATTGCTGATGTATCCAAGATAATCAATTTGCTTACATTTATAAGAGGAGTCTGACGCATAAATCAATTGCGCCATTGCCAGTGGCCTGTCTATGATTCCCGCTCATCGAGAGAGGGAGCCGTCCGTAGGGCGGTTGACACAATGACACGACCATTTGCCATCCGCACGCCATGGGGCGAGCCACTGCATTCTCATGAAATGCTTGGCCATCAGAGAATCCGCCACTGTTTCCATCTACCCGGAATGAGGCAATGTGAAGCAATTGCCGCCCTGGATACAGCGATACATTGCGACTGCGCCATCAAGTCCACTCAGGAGAAGTCTGCATGAGTGGCAAACCCGCAGCCCGCATCACCGACAGCGTCGTCAAGGGCAAGATCGTCACCGGCTCGCGCACCGTGCTCATCGGCAGCCAGGGCGGCCTGGCCTGCTCCGTCTGCCCGGACGGCATCACCGTCGGATCCCCTGTGAACCCCCAGCTGGGCGCCAAGGTCCTGCGGGGCGCAGAAGACCTGGACTTTGCCCTGCCGTCGGCCGCGCTGCCTGTGGCTTGGCAGCGCCAGTACAGCAGCTACGTCAACCCCAAGCACGGCGCGGCCTGCGGCCTGCTGGGCCATGGCTGGCACCTGCTGCAGGAGCTCAGCATCCGCTTGCAGGAAGAGTCCACCTTGCTGCTGGATGCCAGCGGCCGCGTCATCACCTTCGACCAGCCCCTGGTGCCGGGCGGCCAGCTGCACAGTGCCAGCGAAGACATCTGGCTGCTGCGCGGCGGCAGCACGGAGCCGGACGGCGGCACAGCGCCCTGGGCCGCCAATCCTCGGTGGTCGCATGTGGAACAGGCACTGGTGCGCAACCCACAAGCCATCCTCGCGGTCAGCGGCGATGGCGACACCCTCTGGGGCTTTGGCCCTGCGCCCGGTGAACCTGTCGACGGTCCCTGGCGCCTCATGGCCCAGATCGACTGCTTCGGGCGCCGCCAGCTCTACCACTACAGCGACGGCACCACGCCCGAGGCCGGCCACAGTGCGAGCAAGGACCTCATCCCCGCAGGCCGCCTGGTCTCGCTGAGCGACGGCACAGGCCGGCGCTATCGACTGCTGCACCAGCGCATCCATGGCGGCAGGGATGCGCTGGGTTTGTGGGGCGCCGACGACGGCTGGCGGGTCACAGGCGTGGACCTCACACAGGACCCGTTGAACCCCCTGTCCGCCCCCATCGCCCTCGTGCGCTACGGCTACAGCAGCGCAGGCGACCTCATCACCGTCCACGACCGCGCAGGCCAGCTCGTGCGCGAATTCGAATGGGACCACCACCGCATCAGCGCCCACCGCCATGCCAGCGGACCCTGGCACCGCTACCGCTACGAGAGCGCCCAGCCCGGCGCCCGCGTCATCGAGCACAGCAACCAGGAAGGGCTCAGCTACCGCTTCGACTACCTGGCCCAGCCCCCGGGCCCCGACGGCCAGCCGCGTGCCGCCACCCGCGTCAGCGACAGCCTGGATCGCATCGAGACCTACTACTTCGAAGGCGCAGCGGGCCTGTCGCGCCTCATCGCCCACCACAAGGCCGATGGCAGCCGCTGGCTGCAAAGCTACGACAGCTTCGGCCGGCTGGCTTCGCGCACCGACCCGCTGGGGCGCAGCGTCCACCTCCGGCGTGATGGCCAGGGCCGGCTCATCGGCGTGCAACTGCCCGACGGGCGCAGCACCCAGCAGGAACACGACGAAGCCACCGGCCGCCTGCTGCAAAGCACTGACACCGCAGGGGCCAGCACCGGCTACCAATACGACGCCTGGGGACGCCTCACCCAGATCACCCAGGCCGACGGCAGCACCGAGAGCTACCACTACCCCGACCCCCAGGAAGCGCCGCTCACCTGCGACAGCCCCCGGCGCATCGAAGACGCCCAGGGCGGCAGCAAACAGCTGGCCTGGAGCGACGCGGGCCAACTGCTCAGCTACACCGACTGCTCGGGCCACAGCACGCACTACCACTACGACCGCTGGGGCGCGCTCATCGAAGTGGACAACGCCCTGGGCCAGCGCCAACGCCACCAGCGCGATGGCCAGGGCCGCATCGTGGCCAGCGAACTGCCCAACGGCCAGATCGAGCGCTACCACTACGACAGCGCAGGCCACCTCACGCGCATCGATCCGGCCCAGCCTGCGGGCACCTCCAGCGAAACCCAGGCCGCCGACCCCAGCATCCACCTGCGCTACGACCTCTGGGGCAGGCTGGTCCAGCGAACACATGGCGGCCTCACCCTGGCCTTCGAATACGACAACGCCGGCCGCCTCCTGCGCCTCGTCAACGAGAACGGGGCGCAAAGCCGCTTTGCCTGGGACGCGCTGGACCGGCTCGTGCAGGAAGAAGGCTTCGACCAACGGCTGCAGCGCTACCGCTGGGACGCGGCAGGCCAGCTCATGGAAGCCACGGACGGCAACGCCGCACAGCAAAGCAGCAGCCACTACCGCTGGGACGAAGGCGGGCGTCTCGCCGAACGCCAGCTGCCCGCCACACCCCATGCGCCTGCACAAACCCACCGATACGAATGGGATGCGGCCGGGCGCCTTACGGCGGCCAGCGTCTGGCAGCACACTGGCGAGAACACCGCAGAGAACACCATCCAGCTGCAAAGCCGCATAGCACTGGAGCGCGACGCCCTGGGCCGCATCACCGCAGAAGTGCAACAGCTGTACCGGCCTGGCAAGGACGGGGGCGGGAACGGGGGCGCAGAGCAGATCGAATACGAACACCGCATCGCCCACACCCTGGACCCCCTGGGCGCACGCCAGCACAGCCAGTTGCAAGGCCTGGGGGAGATCGCCTGGCTCACCTACGGTTCAGGCCATGTGCACGGACTGCAGCTCAACGGAGCCAGCCTCATCGACTTCGAGCGCGACAACCTGCACCGCGAAGTCCGCCGCAGCCTGCACCCACCCACCGCCGCAGCAGATGCGCAAAACCCTCTGCAGGTGCAACGCCAATGGGACAGCCTGGGCCGCCTCACGGCCCTGGGCACCACAGGCCTGCAAAGCACGGAAGGCCGTGATCACCTGGTCCAGCCCCTCATAGGCCAGATCCTCGGCCGCCGCTACCACTACGACAGCCTGGGCCAGCTCGTCGCCATCGAACAGGCCGGTGCCCCAGGCCAGGCCGCACAACTGCTGCGCTACGGTTACGACAGCGCCGGGCGCCTCAGAGCGGCCACCGACAGCCAGGACCCCCAGATCACCACCCGCTGGCAGATCGACCCTGCAGGCAACCGCCTGCCAGCACCCGGTGCAACGGGTCAGACAGACTCACAAGACAACTGGGCCGCCCAGGTCCACGCCCACTGGCGGCACACCGACTTCAACCTCATGGGCCTGGGCCACCTTGCAGGCCAGCGCCAAGGCCCCGTGCAGCGCTGGGAAGACAACCGCATAGGCTTCACTGAAGACCGCG
>NZ_JACVAZ010000008.1:0-58863 GCF_014852125.1 Delftia sp. DLF01 | reverse complement strand
CGGCTGCGCTGGCCGGCTGCGCGTCGCGCCAGCGGCCGGCGTCGTCGCCCAGCACGCTGGCCACGCCGATCCAGTCCAGGCGCAGGTCGCCTGCGGCCTCGCCGCCCAGGCGCTCGCGCAGCACCTCGCCGGCCAGCCGGGCGCGCTCCTGGGCGCGCGGGCCGGCATAGGAGATCTCGCCCTCGGCCAGCCAGCCCGAGGCATGGCAGACATTGACCTTGTAGTGGCCGTTGTGCGCATGGCCGCGCACGCCGCTCAGGCGCACGGCGTCAGGCCCCACCTGGTGCACCTCGGCCTCGGACAGGTCGGCCACCACGTCGGGCGTCAGGTAGGCGGCCGGGTCGTGCACCTCGTACAGCAGTTGTTCCTTGACCGTGCGTTCGCTGACCAGGCCGCCCGTGCCTTCGGGCTTGGTGATGGTGCAGTCGCCCGAGGGCTCGATGATGGCGATGGGATAGCCCAGCCGCGCCAGGCCCTGCACGTCCTTGAAGCCCGGGTCGGCAAAGTAGCCGCCCGTGACCTGGGCGCCGCATTCCAGCAGGTGGCCGGCCATGGTGGCGCGCGCCAGGCGGTCCCAGTCGTCCCAGGCCCAGCCGAAATGCGCCATGGCCGGCCCCAGGGTCAGCGAGGGGTCGGACACGCGGCCGGCCACCACGATCTCGGCGCCGGCCTGCAGGGCCTCGGCAATCGCGCGCGCGCCGATGTAGGCGTTGGCACTGACCAGCGAATCCTCGGGGAACTCTGCGCCCAGCGCGGCCCCCAGCGCCTCGCGGTACGCTGGGCCGCTGACGTCGTCGCCATGCACCACGGCGATGCGCGGCACGCGCAGGCCCAGGCGCTGCGCCAGCCGCTTGATGCAGCGCGCCGCACCTTCGGGGTTGGCGGCACCGAAGTTGCTGACGATGCGTATGCCATGCGCCAGGCAGTCGGCCAGCACGGGCTCCAGCAGGTCCTCCAGCAGGGGCTCGTAGCCCGCGTCGGGTTGCTCGCGCCGCGCGAGCTGGGCCAGCGCCAGCGTGCGCTCGGCCAGGGTCTCGAAGATCAGGCAGGCGCTCTGGCCGCTGGCCGCCAGGGCGCGCACCACGGGCGCGGCGGCATCGGTGCGGTCGCCCGAGAAGCCGGCTGCGCAGCCCACCCACAGCGGGGGCTTGTCCGGGGCAAAGAAGGTTTCCAGGTGGTCCATGCAGGCCAATGTAGGCAAGGGCTGCTAATCTGTGAAATCGATTATTCGGATCAACTCATCCAAAAACTCGATGAATATCTCCTCCCGCCAGCTCGATGCCTTCATCGCCCTGGCCCAGCTCAGCAGCTTCACCCTGGCCGCGCAGCGCTGCCATCTGTCGCAGCCGGCCTTCAGCGCCCTGATCAAGGGGCTGGAAGACGGCGTGGGCGTGCGCCTGTTCGACCGCAGCACGCGCCATGTGGCGCTGACGCAGGAGGGGGCGCAGTTCCTCGATGCCGCGCAGCGCATACGCGCCGACCTGGGCGATGCCGTGCACGGCCTGCGCGAGGCGGCGGCGCTGCAGCGCGGGCGCGTGTCCATCGCCCTGCTGCCTTCGCTGGCGGCGGCCTGGCTGCCGCCCGTGCTGGCGCTGTTCCATGCGCGCCATCCGGGCATACAGCTGCAGGTGTCGGACCTGCTGTCCGAGTCCTGCATCGCCCAGGTGGCCTCGGGCCAGGCCGACCTGGCGCTGGCCGCCATCCGCGCCGACACCGAGGAGCTGCAGGCCGAATGGTTCTGCGCCGACCGTCTGCACCTGGTCTGCCGCGCCGACCATGCGCTGGCGGCCCTGCCCGCGCCGACCATGGCCGACCTGCGGGACCAGCCCTTCATCCAGCTCGCCCGCCACAGCAGCGTGCGCCAGTACCTGGAATCGCAGGAGCAGGCCCCGCCCCTCAACACCTTGCTGGAAGTGGAGCACCTGGCCACCGTGATGGGTATGGTGCGCGCGGGCCTGGGCATCAGCGTGGTGCCGGCCCTGGCGCTGTTCCACTTCGTGCAACCTGGCCTGGTGACGCGCCCGCTGGCCGATGCCGACCGCCGGCGCGACCTGTACCTGGTGCGCAGGCGCCAGCGCAGCCTGTCGCCTGCCGCTCAGGCCTTCCATGCGCTGGCGCTGGAGCATCGGCCCGGTGTGGGCGAGACCACCTGATACGGGGCAGCACGAACCTCGCAGCACAATAGCCCGATCGCCAAACGCATCCGAAAGCCGCCACCGTGGGTGAATTCGACCTGATCCGCCGCTTCTTCCAGCGCCCAGTGCGCCGCGCCGCCCTGGGCGTGGGCGATGACTGCGCCCTGCTCGCCCCGGCGCCGGGCATGCAGCTGGCCGTCTCCAGCGACATGCTGGTCGAGGGCCGGCATTTCTTCGCCGACGTGGACCCGCGCCTGCTGGGCCACAAATCCCTGGCCGTGAACCTGTCCGACCTGGCGGCCTGCGGCGCGCGCCCGCTGGCCTTCACCCTGGCCCTGTCCCTGCCGCGTGCCGATGCGGCCTGGACCGAGGCCTTCGCAGGCGGCCTGCTGGCCCTGGCCGACGCCCACGGCTGCGAACTGGTCGGCGGCGACACCACCCAGGGGCCCTTGAACATCTGCATCACCGTCTTCGGCGAAGTGCCGCCCGGCCAGGCCCTGCTGCGCAGCGGCGCGCGCGCGGGCGACGACATCTGGGTCAGCGGCAGCCTGGGCGATGCCCGCCTGGCGCTGGAAGCCCTGCTGGGCCACACCACCTTGCCACCCGGCACGCTGGCCGCCGCGCGCCAGCGCCTGGAAGCGCCCACGCCGCGCGTGGCCCTGGGCCAGGCGCTGCGCGGCATTGCCAGCAGCGCGCTGGATGTGAGCGACGGCCTGCTGGGCGACCTGGGCCACATCCTCGAGCAATCCCGCGTGGGCGCCAGCCTGGATACGCGCCTGATCACGCCGCTGCTCGATGCCGGCCGGCACACGCCCCTGGCCATCGACCTGCTGCACCAGTGCACCCTGTCCGGCGGCGACGACTACGAGCTGTGCTTCACGGCCCCGGCCGACCGGCGCGATGCCGTGCAGGCCGCAGGCCGCGACACCGCCACGCGCGTGACGCGCATAGGCTGCATCGAGGCCCCGCCCGGCCTGCGGCTGATCGGCCCGGACGGAGCGGCCATGGCGCCCCGGTGGACCTCATTCGACCACTTCGCTGCGGCCTGACGCCGCGCCAAACCACTTTCATCCGAGAAGGACTGCCCATGGTTCAACGCTCCGCCCTGCCCGCCCTCTCTGCCCTGGCCGCCGCCTGCTTCCTGCTGGCAGGCACCCCGGTCCAGGCCCAGGCACAAGCCCAGGAAGCCACCATCGCCCGCGCCCCCATCGCGCGCGTCACCCTGTATGCGGGCGTGGCCTCGGTGGAGCGCACGGCGCGCATCACGGCCGCCACGCGCCAGCTGGTGTTCGAGTGCCTGCCCGGCTCCATCGACCCGCAGAGCCTGCAGGTCAGCGCCGATGCCGGCGTGCGCCTGGGCGACTACAAGCTGCAGTCGCAGCCGCGCGAACTGGCCTCCAAGGCCTGCGCCAGCCCGCTGGAGCAGCAGATCCGCACGCTGGAAGACCAGCTGGCCGCGCTGGAGGCCGACGAGTCCGCCGCCAAGCTCGTGGGCGACTACCTGCAAGGCCTGGCCAAGCCCGGCGATGACGCCAAAGCCCCCGCCCTGCCCGCCGCCAGCCAGCTGGGTGCCGCCACCGAGGCGCTGCGCAGCACCAGCCGTGGCAACACGCTGCGCGCCCACCAGATCCTGCGGCAAAAGCAGGCGCTGCAGGAGCAGCTCAGGCCGCTGCAGCTCGAACGCGACCGCACGGGCGCAGGCAACGCCCAGGTGATGAAGGTCACCGTGCAACTGGCCAGCCCGGCCGATGCCAATGTGCAGCTCACCTACCAGGTGCGCGGCCCGAGCTGGCAGCCCACCTACCGCGCCCAGCTGGACCCGGCCAAGGGCACGGTGGCCATCGAACGCCTGGCCCTGGTGGCCCAGAACAGCGGCGAGGACTGGAGCCAGGTGCAGCTGCTGCTGTCCACGGGCCAGCCTTCGCGCAGCACGCAGGCGCGCCTGCCCAATCCCTGGACGCTGGATGTGGAACGGCCCCGCCCCGTGGCCGCCATGGCCCCTCCGCCAGCGCCGGCCCCGGCGGCCCCTGCGATGATGCTGGAGCGCGCCCGCAAGCCCGGGGCGGCCGGCGAGGCCGCCGAACTGCCGGTGCTCGATGTCGCCAGCCTCAACACCGCCTACGCCACGCAGTTCTCCGTGCCCTACCGCATCAGCGTGCCCTCCAGCAGCGAGCGCGTGACCCTGGCCCTGGGCTCGCAGAACCTGCCGGCCACCTTGCTCACGCGCACGGCGCCCGCCGTGGAAGAGGCCGCCTACCTGGTGGCCCAGCTGGCCGTGCCGGCCGGCGTGTGGCCCGCAGGCCCCGTGGCCCTGTTCCGCGACGGCGCCTTCGCCGGCCAGGGCCGGCTGGACTTCGGCAACGCCACCGCGCTGGCCCAGGGCCTGTCCTTCGGCCGTGACGACAAGGTGGTCGTGCGCAACCTGCCCGTGGACTCGGCCACGGGCAGCGGCGGCCTGCTCAGCAGCAGCACCGAACGCCAGGTCACGCGGCGCTTCCAGGTGGACAACCGCCATGACCGCGCCATCGAGCTGCAGGTGGTGGACGCCGCACCCGTCTCGCGCAACGAGCAGATCCGCGTGCAGTCCCAATACAACCCGCAGCCGGCCACCACGCGCTGGAACGACCGCAACGGCATGATCGCCTGGCAGCAGCCGCTGGCCGCTGGCGCCAGCGCCAGCTTCGAGGCCCGCCACCAGATCCGCCATCCGCAGGATCTGGCGGTGGAAGAGCGTCAGTGAAGCACCAGGGCCGCGCTTATGATCTGGCCCCATGAGTGACGCGCCGCTGCGGCCGGAGGTTTCCGGCGATCCTGCTACCCCCACCTTTGCCTCTGCGGCGCGCCCACCGGAAGGCCCGCCGCAGGGCGGCATGGCTCGCCCCACGCTGGAATTCATGACGTCCCACCCGGCCCACTTCATCGCCATGGGGCTGGGCTCGGGGCTGGGGCGCATCGCGCCCGGCACCGTGGGCACGCTGTGGGCCTGGCTGTCCTTCCTGCTGCTGCAGCACTGGTTCACGCCCCAGCAGATCGGCCTGCTGATCGCGGGCAGCATTCCCCTGGGCTGGTGGGCCTGCACGGTCACGGCGCGCCACATGCGCGTGGCCGACCCGGGCAACCTGGTCTGGGACGAGATCGTCGCCTTCTGGCTGGTGCTGTGGCTGGTCATGCCCACGGGCTTCTGGGGCCAGCTCATCGCCTTTGGGCTGTTCCGCTTCTTCGATGCCGCCAAGCCCCAGCCCGTCAAATGGGCCGACCGATGCTTCAAGGGCTTCGGCTGGCGCGGCGGCTGGGGGATCATGTTCGATGACCTGGTGGCCGCCTTCTGCACGCTGCTGGTCATCGCCCTGTGGCGCCATTTCATCGGCTGAAGGAACGGGCATGAACGCATCCAACGAACTCGTCGAAACCCTGGCAGGCCTGCTGCTGCAGCGCGGCTGGATGCTGGCCACGGCCGAGAGCTGCACGGGCGGCATGATCGCTGCGGCCTGCACGGACCGCGCCGGCTCCAGCGAATGGTTCGAGCGCGGCCTTGTCAGCTACTCCAACGCGGCCAAGCACGACCTGCTGGGCGTGCCCGAGGCGCTGATCGCCGAGCACGGCGCCGTGAGCGAGCCCGTGGCGCGCGCCATGGCCGAAGGCGCCATCGCCCACTCACGCGCGCAGTGCAGCGTGGCCGTGACAGGCGTGGCCGGGCCCGGCGGCGGCAGCGCCGCCAAGCCCGTGGGCACGGTCTGGTTCGGCTGGAGCGTGTACGGCACCACGCACAGCGAATGCCTGCGCTTTGACGGCGACCGCGCCGCCGTGCGCCAGGCCACCGTGGCACACGCCTTGCAGCGCCTCAATGCGCTGATCAGCGCAAGGCTTTTATGAGCCGGTGCGCGATCTCCTGCAGCGGTGCAGGCAGGGCGCGGTAGCTTTCCAGCAGGCGCTGCTCGTCCACGGGCAGCGGCGCGTTGTCGTCTTCCAGGCCGGCCGTCAGCTCCAGCGCCGTGGTCTGCAGCGCCAGGGCCACGCGGGCCAGGGTGTCGTTCTTGAGGGTGCGGATGGCCCCCGATTCGATCTGCGACACGGCCGAGGCCGTGATGCCCGCCGCCTCGGCCAGCCGGCCCTGGGTCATGCCCAGTTCGGCGCGGCGGGCGCGTATGCGTTCACCGATATGTCTCATGGCCCGTGCATCCAAAGCCTGTGGCGCGGGCGCTCAGGCGCCGTGGCACTTCTTGAACTTCTTGCCGCTGCCGCAGGGGCAGGGGTCGTTGCGGCCCGGCTGCTCGCCCTTGACGATGGTTTCCTGGCGCGGGCCCATGCTCTTCCAGATCTGGCGCAGGTCGTACAGCGCCCAGATGGCCTCGCCGAACTGCTCCACGCGCTCCTGGCTGGTGCTGGCGGGGCCGTCCTCGTCGTACATGCAGACTTCGGGCTTGCCGGTGTCGTCCTCGGTCAGGGCCACGACGGCGTTGAGCGCCTCGTTGAGCCAGCCGGCGGCTTCCTTGTCGCGCGGGGCGGCCCATTCCTCGGCCCAGTTCTCGACCACGAACATGAAGCCCAGCGCCCAGATCTGGCCGAACGAGGGAATCTCGCCGTCATCGGGACGCTCTTCCTCGGGCAGCGACAGGATGGCGCCGCGCATGTCCATGGCCTCGGGCTGGAAGGTGCGGTCGTCTTCCAGCGTCTTCACATCGGCGTCCAGCTGGGTGCGGATCTCGTCCATGCGCAGGCCCACCAGCTCCAGAAAGCGCGCCTGCTGCGCCGCGTCCTTGAACACTTCCATCAGTGGCAGCGGCTGGCCCTCGGCCACCTCCAGCGTGCCGCCGTCGCCCAGCAGCATGGGCAGCCACTCGGCGGCCGGCACCTCGCGGCGCGTGCAGATCAGCGCCGTCAGGAAACCGTCGCAGAACTCCCACTGCGGAATCTCCTCGCCGCGCGTGCGCAGCTCGTCGAGCAGATCGTCGAGTTCCTCCAGCGCCTCGGGCGTCAGGGCAGGCTCGTCGGGCAGGGCGGTGGCTTCGTGGGCGTCGTTGGACATGGCGGAAATCTCTAGGGAAAACAGGGGGAAGGAGCCGGCCACGGCCAGCCCCTCGAATGAATGGCCCGCAGTGTAGCCGCGCCGCCATGTCCGTGGCGCCCGGTCGGAACTGGCGCCCAGGGGGCCCTATCTCCCACATGGCCCACCCGCTACCCGGCTCCCTGCCAGACCGGAAGCATGGAAAGCCCCACCCATTCCCCGACCCGGCTCATCGTCAAATTCTGCAAAGCGCCGCTGGCGCCGCCAAAGACTGCCACCAGTGCCCATGTCTGCTCGTCGAAGCCGCGGGTCGTGCAGCAGGCCATCTGGGGCAGGCACAGCGCCTCGGACTGGTCCTGGGCCAGCAGACTGACGAATTCCTGCGCGGTCACGGTCTCCGGATCCAGGCCCATGGGCCAGGACCCCTTCCAGCGCTGCGCATCCAGGGTCACGCTGTGCACGCCCCATGTCGGAGCGCCTGGCATGTCGCCCCAGGCCAGGCGTTGAAGGACCAGGCCCAGCCCCCTCTCCGCCCATGTCACCGGGTAAGGTGGGGCGTGGTCGATCTTCAGCAGCTGCGCATCGCTCAATCCCGCCTGGTGCAGAGCCAGGCGCAGGTAGTCCTGCCGGCTATGCCGTCCCAGCGTGCGCAACACGGCATCCATCAACGGGGCGATGGGCTGTGGCTTCATGGTGCTTTCCATTCAGAATTCATCAAAACGACGCATATAGGCATCGCATGCCAATTGCCACGCGTCTTCGTCGTCGGATCCGGAAGGCGGCGGTCCGATGAAGTTGTTGAGCCGGGATTTGGCACGAATCGGCTTGAGCAGGCGCGCTGCCTCGCAAAAGGCTGGCAGTGTCAGTCCCTTATCCATGTCCCCCAACCCCGGAAGATCTCCTGCCCGAATCCCCAGGCAGTTGCCCACATCCCCGGCGGAAAGGTATTGGCTGGCCTCCACCTGCTTTCGCACGGCCTCCCGCCCACCCAGTTTCTCCAGCAATGCATCGCTGACAAAACTGAGCCAATTGATGCTGTACATGGCGTTGTTGAAATCATGATCGAACAATGCAAGACTTCCTATGGCATTCAATCCTGGGAACCGCTTCAGATAGGGATATAGCACCTGCTGGCCCTTGCCAACAGGTCCGATATTGCGTTCTTCCACTGCAGGAATGACACCCCATCCGGCAATAGCCCAGAAGGGTTGCATCAACTCCACCACCTGGGTAGTGATCCGGCCCACGTTGTGCTCAGGTGGCTGGTCAAGAATCCACCATGCTGGAAATGCCATGCGAATGAAAGACATGGCAGGACCTATGCCAGGCGAGATATGGCGGTCATGTAGCCAAATACCTTCATCGTTGTTTATACGGCAGTGAAGTCGAAAGTCTTGAGCATTTTCAACCCAGTCATCTGGTGGCTTTGGATTTCCCGAAGCTAGATCAAAAATCATCGCAAACCCTTCGGGATTGTTAAGCGTACTCGGCTTGTGTTTGGCAATTCTCGCTTGTGCTTGCTTGCTGGTCAGTGACATAGGCGCCAGACCCCACCATATTGCAAGCTTGTCTGCGCCAACAACCTCACAAAACAGATCAATCACTTTCCATGCACGCTCACGCACGGCCAATGAATCCCCGTCATGGAACACCATCTCGATGGTCCAGCCTGCTCTTGCACAAATGCGCCCAAATTGGTTCTGCAATACCAGCGCCTTGAGAATATCCATCGTCGCCACGGTGGCAACATTCGCTTTATCATTGCCGCAAGGCCAGTTGAAATCATGTTCCGCAGCCATCGCTATCTTCTCCATTACTTCAAAACACCAGAAATCAGAACAAATCAAACCGGCTCATATAGGCATCGCATGCCAGCAGCCATGCATGTTCATCGTTAGAGCCGGAAGGCGGTGGGGCAACAAAACTGTTGAGCCGAAATTTGGCACGAGCCGGCTTGAGCAGGCGAGCCGCCTCGCCAAAGGCGGGCAGCGTCAGCCCCTGGTCCATATCCCCAAGCCCCGGAAAGTCTCCTGCACGAATCCCCAGGCAGTTGCCCACATCCCCGGCGGAAAGGTATTGGCTGGCCTGCACCTTCTTTCGTACGGCCTCCCGCCCACCCAGTTTCTCCAGCAATGCATCGCTGACAAAACTCAGCCAGTTGATGCTGTACATAGCGTTGTTGAAGTCATGACTCTGCAAGGCGTGGCTACCTAAAGCATTCAAGCCTGGAAATCGCTGAAGATAAGGATAGAGTATTTGCTGACCTTTTCCGTCGGGATCGATATTGCGCTCTTCCACAGCAGACATGATGCCCCAACCCGCCGTAGCCCAGAAAGGCTGCATCAATTCCACCACTTGAGAGGTGATCCAACCGACATTGCGCTCGGACGGTTGATTCAAAACCCACCATGCAGGAAATGCCATGCGGATGAAAGACATGGCAGGCCCTATTCCAGGTGATTGATAGCGATCCTTCATCCAAAGCCCTTCGTCGTTGTTGATACAACAGTAAAGGCGAAAGTCTTGTGCATTGTTTTCCCACAGTTCAGGCGGCTTTGGCTTTCCGGAAGCCATATGAAAAATCAGTGCATAACCTTTAGGATTGTCTAGGCTCTTCTGCTTCTTCGCGGTCAACTTCTTTTGTGCCATTGCGCTGGTCAGCATGGCAGGCATTCCGTCATACCAATAAACCAATTTCTCCTTCCCTACGGCCTCACAAAAAAGATCAACCACTTTCCATGCACGTTCACGCACAGCCAAGGAATCTCCCTCATGGAACACCATTTCAATGGTCCAGCCGGCTCTTGCACAGACATCACCGAACTGATTGCACAGTACCAGCGCCTTGAGAATATCCATCGTCGCCACGGTGGCTTTTTGCAGCTCTCTGGTGCTCAAAGGTTTTTTGAAATCTTTTGCCATATTCATCCTCCATATCTCACCGTACCGAAGCCATCGTTTCAGAATGACAACCCAAGGACTCTTGCCAGTGCAGTCCCTACCGCGCCTACACCTCGAAGTACCCGCCCCAGTGCGGACGCACCGGCCGCAGCCCCCACCGCAGCCGACGTATCCGCATTCACCCGCTCTGCCAAAGAGATGGCCTTTTCCCTGTTGGCCTGCCATCGCACTGCCTGGTTCAACACACTTTCGTTCGACTTTTCTCCATCGCTGTCGCAAGCGCAGCTTCCGGCGTCCAAGGCCTTCTGGAGAAACTTGTCTTCGAAAATTTCTCGGTACGCATGAAACTGACTCTTGCCGTCTGGCCCTTCAGCATTGGAAAAGCCATCCCCCGGAAACTTCATCTCATAGACCCGCTGCACGTTGTCCAGCACAGGCGGAAGGCGCGGGTTCTTCACCACGACCACATCCGGGATGCGCGAGCCCGCAGGCCGGCTGCGCGTGGGTCGTACGGGCTCCCTGCGCGACATGACGGGGGCCTTGTTCAGGTACGGCACTTCCTGCTTGTAGTAGCCCCGGTAGCCTTCAAACCCGTCGGCCTGCATGACCACGCCGGCCACGCAGCGCTGGCCCAGGCCGCCGGTCATGCAGCAGCAAAACAGCTCGCACAGCGCCCTGCGGTCCAGTTCGTTGTCGAAGTCCCGGGTACCGCATACCTTGTTGAAGCCCACAAGCACGACGGCCTTGCACAGCTCCCTGGACCGCTTCAGGCGATTGAGGGCAATGAAGGCGGGGACCAGTTGCTCGCAGCTCATGCACCCGGGCCTCCCAGGGGCGAGGAGGACTCGCCTGCCGGCGTACGCCGCCGCACCACGTCCCAGATGCCCATCGGCAGTTCAAGCATCATCAACTGGATGCGTCCGTCAGGCGGCAGGTCGGTGCGCGAGAGAAACTTGCGCACGGCGGGAAACTCGTCGAAGCGCTCGCCAAACTGGTGGCGCAAGGCCAGGAAGCCGATGACATCGTCCGGCGTCGACAGGCCCCAGCCCACCGCACGGTCAAGGCCTCGCCGGGTATGGGCCAGCAGCCTGTCATGCGGCCAATCCTGCTCACTGAGATGGCAGGTCTGCCGCACGATGGCGGCAATCCCTCCCTCGCTGGGCACCAGGTTGCGGCGCAGCGTGCGCTGCATTTCCAGGGTTGAAATTTCCATCATGGCGAAGACACCTCCCATTGCCTGTTGTCCAGGCGCGCCAGGCCTGTGACATGGTCCAGAAACTTGCGCTGCGCCATGCCGACCCAGATCCCCTCGGGATGCGGTGCCAGGCAGGCGAGGATGCTGTGGCCGCGGAACCAGTCCCCCAGATGCGCCGGGTCGAACTGCGCCAGAAGGCGAGGCAGCACGCGCGGGTCGTAAAAGCGCAGCCACAGCCGCTGGCCGCCGTCTCCACTGGCCTGCAGAAACCGCTTGAGATGGCGCTTGAGCGCAGGGGCCGGCAGCCGGCTGATCAGGAAAATGCCCCAGTGCGCCTGCCAGCCTTCATGCGGCCAGCGCTGGAACAGCGGACTGCCTGCATGCACCCGCATGAGATAGGGCGCGTAGCGCGCATAGCGGGCGGCGGGCATGCCGTCATACAGGCAGTTGATGCACGACTGCGGCGGCTCGGCCAGGAGGGCGTCATGCAGGTGCTCATCCGCCGCCGCATCCACGATGGCGTAGAGCAGGCCGTCATAGGTCGCCGCCACCTTTTCGAGCACGGCCTGGCGCGCCATCTGGAGATCGTCCGGCGTGCCGGGGCCTGGGGGGATCAAGGTGGACATGGCGATTCAGTCCTCCATGGCCGACACGAAGGCGGCCCCCGATTGCGCGGCTTCGGCCAGGCACCGGCCCGCATTCGCACCGATCCAGACGGTGGTGCAGCCCGAGACGACCACGCCGCCGTGCACGGTCCTGTCCCCCATGCGGGCCGCGGGCCTGCCACCGATCAGAACCGTGGCTTCGCCTTCGGCCAGGGCATCGGGCGGTGAACGGGGGCACAGCGCCTGGTCCGTGACCCTGGCCGCCGGCATGCCGCCGATGAGCACATTGGCCTGGCCGGAGAGAATGGCGCCGCCCCCGTGGGCGGGGCAGGCATGCATGTCTCCCACTCTTGCTGCAGGTTGTCCCATGCGAGTGTCCCGGGTTCAGCAGTTGATCTTCACCAGCGGCGACTTGATCTCGACCATGGCCGGAGAGATCTCGATGGAGCTCGCCCCCGATTGCAGCCGGATGCTTCGGGTGCCGGTGACGATGACCTGTTGCCCATCGACCGTCAGCGTGGTGCCCGCCGCCAGGGCCAGCTGTCCGCCCGCATCGACCAGGCTGTTGGCGCCCACCCGCAGCGCGTGGTCGTTGCCGACGTTAACCGCCTGGTCCTGCCCTACCTCGGTGCTGTCGTTGTTCTGGATGGTGCTGCTGCGGTTGTTGCCCACGATGAGGCCTTCATCGCTTCCAACCTGCGCGCTGCGGTTGCGCCCCACGGCCCGGCTCCAGTCCATCCCCACGCTGTCGCTTCGCAGGACACCCACGTTGCTCATCAGCACCGCGCCTACGTTGAGGTTGTAGGCACACCCCACGGTGACCATCTTGAACAGGCCCGTGCCCTGCGTGTAGCCAATGCCCA
This sequence comes from Delftia sp. DLF01, assembly GCF_014852125.1. Lineage (NCBI taxonomy): Bacteria > Pseudomonadati > Pseudomonadota > Betaproteobacteria > Burkholderiales > Comamonadaceae > Delftia > Delftia sp. DLF01. The sequence goes on along the minus strand of NZ_JACVAZ010000008.1, from coordinate 46,159 downwards.
CGGTTTCGGATTTCATGCGCCCCGTGGCCAAGGTCCAGTTGCGGCCGATGCTGTCGCGCCCATTGGCATCCACGGTTTTCGTGCGGTTCTTGCAGATGCGGATGCTTTCATCCAGGTCCACCGTGCGCGTGCGGTTCTGGTGGACGATGAGGGTCTCGTCCAGGTCCACCACCTCCGTGCGCCAGCCATGCACGTCGATCTTCTCGTTGCGGTCCACGGTCTCCGTGCGGTCCCGGTGGATCACGCTGGTCTCGTCCCGGTCGATGGTCTTGCGCCGGTCGTTGCCCACCCATTTGTCCTCGTCGTTCTCGACTTCGGTGAGCTGGTCCTTTTGCGCGTGCAGCCACAGCTGTTCTTGCCCGGCCTTGTCCTCGAAGCGGATGGCGTTGGCGTCACCCGGGCCGTTCTTCATGCCGGCACCCGGTGCGCCGCCCTTGCTCGACCGCGTCTTGATGCCCGATTGCGTGGCGTTGGCCGGCAGCGCCCAGGGCGGCATGTTGGCCGCGTTGTAGACGCAGCCCGTGACGATGGGGTAGTCGGGGTCGCCATTGAGGAAGTCCACGATGACTTCCATGCCGATGCGCGGGATGGAGATAACGCCAAAGCCTGTGCCCGCCCATTGGGTGGCAACACGTATCCAGCAGCCGGAGTTCTGGTCCTTCTTGCCCAGGCGGTCCCAGTGGAACTGCACCTTGATGCGGCCGTATTCGTCGGTCCATATCTCCTGCCCAGCAGGGCCCACGACGACGGCGGTCTGCGGGCCGGTGGTACGCGGCTTGGGCGTGGTGCGTGCAGGGGTGTAGGCAAGACTCGTGGGCTGGGCCTGCAACTCGTAGCGCTGGAAGGAGCCGTCTTCCTTGCCGCCGTCCCGGGCACTCGGTGCGGATGGGACGCCACGTACGCTGGTGATCGCGCTGACGCGAGGGTTTTCTTTCAGGTGGTAGCTCAGGCCGGTGATCAGGTACTGCTGGTTCTGGTCGCCGCGCGGGTAGTTGCAGAGGCTGAAGGTGTAGCCCGTGGCCAGCGCCCGGTGGCAGGACTGGCCCCGCACCCGGCTTTGGCCCGTGAGGCTTTCCTTCAGGCGCACGCGGATGTAGGCCTCTCCATCGCCGTACTCCGTGTAGCCGCCCGGCCATTCGTAGGTTTCATGGCCGTCGTGCGCATGGCCTGGTGGGTCGCGCCGCAGGTGGGTGAGGTCGGCCCGAGGTTTCTTGAAGTCGTAGTCGTCGCTGTAATGGCGGCCCGATTTGATTTCCTGCTCCAGCTGCCAGGCGTGGATGTTTTCCTGGTCGCCTGCAGCGGCTTTTTCGGGGGGATAGAAGGGAATGGATTCGCCGCCTGGCAATGCGCTGTGAGAGGCAATGATGTCGTCGCACAGCACCAGGGTGTGCTGGCCCGAGGCATGCTCGAAGAAGTAGTAAATGCCTTCGTGCTCCATCAATCGCGAGACAAAGTCGCAATCGCTTTCGTTGTATTGAACGCAGTAGTCCCAGCTGCGATAGGCGCGCGTGAGTTTCTTTTGCAGGGGATGGCCATAGACGCCCAATACCTGCTCGATGATGTCGGGCACGGTCTGGTTCTGGAAGATGCGAAAGTCGCTCTTGCGCGTGGCCAGCCACAGCCAGGGGCTCAGGCACGCCTTGTAGGCATAGTGGCGGTGGTCCTGGCCCTGCATGCCGAAGCGGGTGACGATGCCGTCGATGAAGCGCCTGCCACCGCCCTGGGTTTCTATTTCGATGGTGGCATTGCGGCCCAGCAGGGCCTTGGGATCGATGCTTTCGCTTTCGCTGAGCATTTCCACATCGAGGCTGAAGAGCTGGCTGATGTTTTCCTGGCCGCGCAATTCACGGAAATGCAATTCATCGCCCAATGGCGTATGGATGGTGACTCGGCGTGTCATTGGTGCTCACGCCCTGTCGGGGCGCCCTCCCGGTCTTTCGATACGGAAAGATCATGGAAGAATGAGCCGCCCCATGGAAATTCCAGTTTCTGCCGAAAAATAGGATTGCCAAAGGGAAGTTGCCGACTCTCCCACCCGGAACGGGCTTGGGAAAAGCCTAGGACAAGCGGCCGGAGCAAGGGCCTTCATGATGTGCTGCCGCCACACATCGCCCCGGCTGGCCGCCCCCGGATCAGGGCGCCGCACGCCCGCGCAGCCGCTCAGGGATTCACAGTGTCCTTGCAATGATCTCCTTCATGATCTCGTCGCTCCCCCCGTAGATGCGCCCTATGCGCGCATCGGTCCAGGCGCGGCCGATCTGGTATTCGGTCATGTAGCCGTAGCCGCCGTGCAGTTGCAGGAATTCGTCGAGCAGGCGGTTTTGCAGCGCCGTGGCATTGAGCTTGACCATGGCGGCGCGGTCGGGGGCGAGCGCGCGGCGCAGGTGCAGGGCGATGCAGTCGTCCACGAAGACGCGCAGCATGGTGGCCTGGGCCTTGGCCTCGGCCAGCTTGAAGCGCGTGTTCTGGAAGTCGAACACCGGCTGGCCGAAGGCCTTGCGCTCGCGCGTGTAGGCAATGGTCTTGTGCAAAAAGGCCTCGATGGAGGCGGCCGCGCGCACGGCCACCACCAGGCGTTCCTGGGCCAGTTCGTGCATGAGGTACCTGAAGCCCGCGTTCTCCTCGCCCAGCAGGTGGTCGGCCGGCACGCGCACGCTGTCGAAGAACAGCTCCGAGGTGTCCTGCGCCATGAGGCCGATCTTCTCGAGCTTGCGGCCCTTGGAGAAGCCGGGCATGCCGTCCTCGACCACGATCAGGGACACGCCCTTGGCGCCCATCTCGGGCGCGGTCTTGGCGACGACGATGACCAGTTCTGAATTGATGCCGTTGGTGATGAAGGTCTTCTGGCCGTTGAGCACGTAGTGGTCGCCCTCGCGCCGCGCCGTGGTGCGCACGGACTTGAGGTCGCTGCCCGCGCCGGGCTCGGTCATGGCGATGGCGCCGATCAGCTCGCCTGCGGCCATGCGCGGCAGCCAGCGGTCCTTCTGGGCCTTGCTGCCATAGGCATGGATGTAGGGCGCGACGATGTCCGAATGCAGCGGAAAGCCCAGCCCGCTGGCGCCCGTGCGCGCGATCTCCTCCAGCAGCACGGCCGCATGGCCGAAGTCGCCGCCGCCGCCGTAGGGCTCGGGCAGCATGGGGTTGAGCAGGCCTTCGCGCCCGGCCTTGCGCCAGACCTCCTTGGGCACGATGCCCTGGCGCTCCCATTCGGCATGGTGGGGGACGATCTCGCGCTCGAAGAAGCGGCGGGCCTGCTCGCGGAACTGTTCATGGTCTTCGCGGTAGACGGAGCGCTCGGTCAGGTCTTGCATGGGTCGGTATCCGGTGGTTGTCGGTGAGGAAAGACGGTGAAGGGCCGTTCAGGCGCTGCGCAGCTTGAAGCCCGCGTGTGGCTGCTCGCGCAGCCTGTCCTTGAGCACGCGGCGCAGCAGCTTGCCCGTGGGCAGGCGCGGCAGCTCGTCCACGAACTGCAGGCGCTGCGGGCGCTTGAGGCGCGACAGCGTGGCGCCGGCCTCGGCGACGATGGCGCGCGCCATCTCGGCGCTGGCCGCATGGCCCTGGCGCAGCACGACCACGGCCATGGGCTGCTCGCCGAAGTCGGGCTCGGGCACGCCGACCACGGCCACCTCCTGCACGGCCGGGTGCGTGGCCAGCGCGTTCTCTATCTCCTGCGGATAGAGGTTGACGCCGCCCGACAGGATGAGGTCGGCCCGCCGGTCGCTGAGAAAGAGGTAGCCCTCTTCATCCACATGGCCCAGGTCGCCGTAGGTGGCCCAGCCGCGCTCGTCGATGGCCTCGCGGGTCTTGGCGGGGTCGTTGAGGTAGGCGAAGGGCGCCACGTCCGAGAAGAACACGCGGCCGATCTGGCCCGCAGGCAGCTCCTGCCCGTCGTCGCCCACGATGCGCAGCCGCCCGTAGCTGGCGCGGCCCACGGAGCCTGGACGCCGGCGCCATTCGGCGGAGTTGATCAGGGTGATGCCGCAGCCTTCGGAGCCTGCGTAGTACTCCAGCAGGATGTCGCCCCACCAGTCCAGCAGCGCCTGCTTGACGGCCACCGGGCAGGGCGCGGCCGCATGGATGGCGCAGCGGTGGCTGGACAGGTCATAGCCGTGCCGTACCTCCTCGGGCAGTTGCAGCAGGCGGCCCAGCATGGTCGGCACCCATTGGCTGTGGGTGATGCGGTAGCGCTCGATCATGGCCAGCGCCTGCTGAGCGTCGAAGCGCGCCGTGATCACCACCGCGCCGCCGCCGTCCAGCGTGCGCAGGCAGTAGCGCAGCGGCGCTGCGTGGTACAGCGGCGCGGGCGAGAGGTAGACCGCGTCGGCATCAAAGCCCATGTTGCGCTGCCAGGCCAGGAATTCGGGGTCGGCCTGCGTGCGGTAGAGCGCCGCCGGCAGCGCCTTCTTGATGCCCTTGGGCCGGCCCGTGGTGCCAGAGGAATACAGCAGGTCGCGCCCCAGCGGACGGCTGGACAGGTCGATGGGCGCGGGCGCCTGCGCACGCCAGGCGGCCAGGGCATCGGCCAGCGACGGCAGGCCCGTGGATGCGCAGTGCCCGTCCACCGAATGCACGGTGGCGGCCAGCGCAGCCGGCAGCTGCGCCGCCGTGGCGGCCGAGGCAAAGACATGGCGCGCCCCGCTGTCGCCCAGGATGTAGGCCACCTCGGGCGCCGTCAGGTGGGTGCTGATGACCACCGCGTACAGGCCCGCCAGGCGCGCGGCCAGCACCAGCTCCAGGATCTCCACGCGGTTTTCCATCAGCACGGCCACCGTGTCGCCGGCCGCAAGGCCCTGCCCGGCCATCCACTGCGCCACCTCGCGCGAGCGCTGCGCCAGCGCGCCCGCCGTGTGCTGCTGGCCGCTGTCGCCCATGGTCAGCGCAACGCGGTCGGGCCGGGCATCGGCCCAGCTGTGAAAGTCATGCACGCCTGTCTCCTTTGCTTTTTTGAATCCGTCGTCTCGAATTCATCGGGTTTTCAGCAAGTATTTTTGTTTGTGCGCGGTTTTTCATCCGGGAAAACGCTTTGCTCAATGCAAATTTCGAGACTTATCATTCATTTCATGAACCTCCAGTCTCATTAAATCCGCATGAACACTCCTGTCATCGTCGATGCCATCCGCAGTCCCATGGCCCGGGCCAAGCCCGATGGCGCCCTGGCCCAGCTCCACCCCGTCGATCTGCTCAGCCAGGTGCTGGAGCAGCTCGTGCAGCGCAACCGCATCGACCCCGGCGCGGTGGACGATGTGATCACCGGCTGCGTGAGCCAGGCCGGCGAGCAGGCCGGCACGCCGGGCCGCCTGGCCTGGCTGGCCGCAGGCCTGCCGGCCCATGTGCCGTCCACCACCATCGACCGCAAGTGCGGCTCCAGCCAGCAGGCGGTGCACTTTGCCGTGCAGGCCATCATGTCGGGCACGCAGGACATGGTGATCGCCTGCGGCGTGGAGTCCATGAGCCGCGTGCCCATGGGCAGCTCGCGCATGGGGCAGAACACCACGGGCGCGCGCTTCGATGCGCGCTTTGCGCCGGGGCTGGTGGGCCAGGGCGTGTCGGCCGACCTCGTGGCCGCGCGCTGGGGCCTGGGCCGCGAGGAACTGGATGCCTATGCCGCGCGATCGCACCAGCGCGCCCATGCGGCCCAGTCGGCCGGGCACTTCGAGCGCGAGATCGTGGGCATCACCACGCCTGCCGGCCTCGTCAAGGCCGACGAGACCATCCGCCCGGGCACCACGGCGCAGAAGCTGGGCGCGCTCAAGGCCGTGTTCCAGAACGACGAGCTGTCGGCGCGCTTTCCGCAGATCCGCTGGCACACCACGGCGGGCAATGCCTCGCAGATGACCGACGGCGCCAGCGCCATGCTGCTGATGAGCGAGAAGCGCGCCCAGCAACTGGGCCTGCGCCCGCGTGCGCGCTTCGTGGCGCTGGACGTGGTGGGCGACGATCCGCTGTACATGCTCACGGCCCCCATTCCCGCCACGCGGCGCGTGCTGGCCAAGGCCGGCATGCGGCTGGAGCAGATGGACCACTGCGAGATCAACGAGGCCTTTGCCTCCGTGCCCCTGGCCTGGCTGAAAGAGCTGAAAGAACTGGGCGCCGACCCCGAGCGGCTGAACCCGCGCGGCGGCGCCATCGCCCTGGGGCATCCGCTGGGCGCCTCGGGCATCCGCCTGATGACCACCATGCTGCACGCGCTGGAGGACAGCGGCGCGCGCTACGGCCTGCAATCCATGTGCGAGGCCGGCGGCATGGCCAACGCCACCATCATCGAACGCCTGTGAGCCAGGCACCGGAGACACATCCATGCAACTGCAAGAGAACATGACGGCCCTGGTGACGGGCGGCGTATCGGGCCTGGGCGAGGCATCGGCCCAGGCGCTGCTGGAACGCGGCCTGAACGTGGTGGTGGTGGACCTGAACGAGGACCGCGGCGCGGCCATGGTGGACGCCGCCCGCCAGCGCCACGGCAGCCGGCTGCGCTTCGTGAAGGCCGACGTGGCCGACGCCGACCAGATGGCCGCCGCCATTGCGGCCGCCGAGGACTTTGGCGAGTTCCGCGCCCTGGTGCACTGCGCGGGTGTGGGCGGGCCGCTGCGGCTGGTGGAGAAGGACGGCAGCCCCGGCTCGCTCGACAAGTACACAGGCATCGTGCGCGTGAACCTGATCGGCACCTTCAACACGCTGCGCCTGGCCGCCGCCAGCATGGCGCGCAACGAGCCCGTGCAAGGCGAGCGCGGCGCCTGCGTGCTCACGGCCTCGGTGGCGGGCTACGAGGGGCAGATCGGCCAGATTCCCTATGCGTCGGCCAAGGCCGGCATCATCGGCATGACCATCGTCGCCGCGCGCGACCTGGCCACGCGCATGATCCGCGTGTGCACCATTGCGCCGGGCCTGTTCGACACGCCCATCCTGGCCAAGCTGCCCGACAACATCCGCCAGTCGCTGGCCGCCTCCGTGCCCAACCCCGCACGCCTGGGCCATCCGTCCGAGTACGCGCTGACCGCGCTGCACATTCTTGAAAATCCCATGCTCAATGGCGAGACGATTCGCCTGGACGGTGCCATTCGGATGAGTCCTCGCTGAGAAGCGCCCTGGCCCAGCACACGCGCGGAGAAGAAACACCATGTTCAAACGTCTCACGCTGGCGGCTGCCGCCTGGCTGTGCGCCACGGCCGCCATTGCAGCCGACGCCTGGCCCACCCGGCCCATCACCCTGGTCGTGCCGGGCGCGGCCGGGGGCTCCACCGACATTCCCGCGCGGCTGCTGGCGCTCAAGCTGGGCGAGCGGCTGGGCCAGCCCGTCATCGTGGACAACAGGCCCGGCGCGGGCGGCTCCATCGGTGCCAGCCAGGTGGCACGCGCGCAGCCGGACGGCTATACGGTGCTGGTGGGCAACACGGGCTCCAACGCCATCAACTACACGGCCTACAAGAAGCTGCCCTACAGGCCCGAGGACTTCGTGGCGCTGACGGACATGATCTCGTTCTCCAACGTGCTGGTCGTGCCGCAGGCATCGCCGGTGCGCTCGCTGGACGATCTGCTCAAGGCCGCGCGGCAGGCGCCGGGCAAGCTGTCGTTCTCCTCGGCCGGCGTGGGCCAGACCACGCACCTCATGGGCGAGCTGCTGCGCGAGCGCACGGGCGTGGACGTGGTGCATGTGCCCTACCGCGGCTCTGCACCGGCCACGGCGGCCATCGTGTCGGGAGAGACGCAGTTCATGTTCGACAACCTCACGGCATCGCTGGTGCATATCAAGGCCGGCAAGCTGCATCCCATCGCCGTGACGGGCGCGCAGCGCGAGCCCGAGCTGCCCGAGGTGCCCACCACCACCGAGCTGGGCCTGCAGGACTTCGACAAGGTCGGCTGGATGGGTTTCTTCCTGCCCGCGCAGACGCCGCCCGCCGTGGTGCGCAAGCTCACCGACGGCCTTGTCGCCGTGCTCCGGGACCCCGAGGTGGCGCGCCGCTACCGCGAGCTCGGCGGCCGCCCCGGCGGCATGCCGCAGGCGCAGTTCACCCAGCTGGTGGACAACGACCGCAAGAGCTGGGGCGCGCTGATCACCAGCCGCCAGCTGCAACTCGACTGACCCGATTTCGACGGAGACGCCATGAAGGTGCTGGACAGCGTGCGCGTGCTGGAGATTGGCGGCATCGGCCCGGGGCCGTTCTGCGCCATGCATCTGGCGGACCTGGGGGCCGATGTGGTGTCCATCGTGCGGCCCGAGGCCGGACCTGCTGCGGGCGCCTCCGCGCTGTCGCGCGGCAAGCGCTCGGTGTTCGCCGATCTCAAGTCACCCGAAGGGCGTGACCTGGTGCTCGCCCTGGTGCGCGATGCCGATGCGCTGATCGAAGGCATGCGGCCCGGCACCATGGAGCGCCTGGGCCTGGGGCCAGAGGCCTGCCAGGCCCTCAACCCGCGCCTGGTCTATGGCCGCATGACGGGCTGGGGCCAGGACGGCCCGCTGGCCCAGGCAGCTGGCCACGACAACAACTATGCCGCCGTCTCGGGCGCGCTGTGGGGATGCGCGCCGGCCGATGCCCGGCCGGTCTCGCCCTTTGCCACGCTGGGCGACATCGGCGGCGGCGCCATGTACCTGATGACGGGGCTGCTGGCAGGCATCGTGCAGGCACGCGCCACGGGACGCGGCACGGTGGTGGATGCAGCCATCGTCGATGGTGCGGCGCACATGCTCAACCTCATGCTGCACGCGCGCCAGCGCGGGCTGGTGGCCGACGAGCGCGGCAACAGCATCCACGACAGTGCGCCGTTCTACGAAACCTATGCCTGTGCCGATGGCGGCTTCATCACCGTGGGCGCCATCGAGCCGCAGTTCCACGCCCTGCTGCTGGACAGGCTGGGCCTGGCCGGTGCCGCTGCGTTCCAGGGCCCGCAGTGGGACCGCGCCGCCTGGCCGGCGCGGCGCGCGCAGCTGCAGACGCTGTTCGCCTCCCGGCCCCGCGCGCACTGGCAGCAATTGCTGGAAGGCAGCGATGCCTGCTTCGGCGCCGTGCTCAGTCCCGTGGAAGCAGCCCGCCACCCGCACCTGCAGGCGCGCGGCGTCTACCTGCAGCCCGAAGGTGGCGCCCTGCAGGCCAGCCCCGCGCCGCGCTTTGACGGCCAGGCCTATGCGCCGGGTCCTGCGAATGCCGCAGGCTCCGACACCGCCAGCGTGCTGGAGAAGGTGGGCGCAGGCCGCGCGCAGGAAGTCTGGCGCAGCGCCCGCTGATTCACGAGAGGCTGGAGGCGCCCAGCATGCCCTCGACCAGGCGCACCAGCGTGATCAGGCGCGGCCCGGCATCGCTTTCCAGCGCGCGGCTTTGCGGGCTGTAGATGGGCAGGGAGACCGAGAACACCCAGTACTCGCCGTCCTTGGCCGTGGACATGGGCACGGCAATGGACTGGATCTCGCGGTGCAGGTCGCCGTGGCTGCGGCAAAAGCCGTGCTCGGCCAGGTCGCGCCGCGCATCGTCGAGCCGCTCGCGCAGTTGCTGGGCGCGTGCGGGATCGTCGGCCTGCAGTTCCGCGATGAAGGCCTCGCGCTCGGCCTCGGGAAGGCTCAGCAGGTAGGCGCGGCCCGTGGCGGTGCGCGACAGCGAGATGTGCACCCCGATCTCGGGCAGGAAGACCTTGTTGGTCAGGCCGTTGGCCAGCTCCACCAGGCACAGCTGGCGGCCGTGGCCCACGGCCAGCTGGATCTGGCCTTCCAGATGGTTGGCCAGCTCCTGCATGTGCGGCCGCGCGAACTGGCGCATGTGCATGCGCGCCAGCACGGGCGAGGACAGGTTCAGCAGCCCCACGCCCGGCACGTACTTGGACAGGCGCTCGGAGTAGCGCATCAGGTTCAGTTCGCACAGGGTGTCGATCAGGCGGAACAGCGTGGGCTTGGGCAGGCCCGTCATGTCCATCAGTTCACGGGCGCTGAGTTCCTGGTGCTTGTTGGAAAAGCACTGGAGCACGGAGATGCCGCGCACCAGGGCGGCCACCAGCTTGCCACTGTCTTCTGTGTTCATGAATGGTTTTCGGCACTGCTAAAGATGAAACGATTGTCTCAATTTTCCGGCTGCCAAGCGGCAAATCCACCGGCCTTGCCGCAGTGCAAACCCTGGCGCCCCTGCCGGCCGGCGCAAGCGGCCAGTCCTGGCACGGCACAATTGCCGCATCCGGCTGGCGTTGCGCGCCAGCCACTCACTTTCCAGAGCCTGCCGTGTCCGAACCGTCCTCCGCCGTCCCGCCTCCCGAGCCGCCAGACTACGACGCCTTTTTGCGCGCCCATGTGCTGAGCCAGCCTCTCAGCATCCAGCGCTATGACCGGGAAGACGAAACCATCTGGGTCAAGCGCGCGGGCGCCAGCAACCCGGCATGGCGCTATCGCGCGCTGGCCCTGCTCGCCTTGTGCCTGCGCCTGCCCGTGCTGCGGCCCGTGCCCAATCCCGGCGGCCACGAAGCCATCCGCACCGAGGTACGCCGCCTGCGCCAGCTCGCGCAGCGCGGCCTGCGCGTGCCTGCCGTGCTGGCCGAGTGCGAGGACGGCTTTGCCATGCGCCACCTGGGCAGCCCCGGCGTGGAGGCGCCCTCGCTGGGCAATGCCATGGAAGCCGCCCTGCCCCGGGGCGATGGCCGCACGCTGGCGCTGTGGCTGCAGGGCCTGCAGACCCTGCAGCAAGTGCATGGCAGCGGCGACTGCCTGAGCCAGGCCTTTGCGCGCAACATGGTCTGCTGTGCCGACGGCGTGATCGGCTTCATCGACTTCGAGGACGACCCTGCCGCCCACCTGCCCCTGGCGCTGTGCCGCGTGCGCGATGCCCTGTGCTACGCCCACTCCACGGCCTGGATACTGGAGCAGGCCGGCGCCATGCCGGCCGCGCGCACGGCCTGGCGGGATTTCGTGCAGTCCATGGAGCCCGAAACCCGCGCCCTGATGGCGCGCACCGTGAAACAGCTGGCCTGGGTGCGCCGCCTGCCCGAAAGCCGCCGCCTGGGCCGCGACATGCAGCGCGTGCGCATGGCCTACACGCTGGTGACGCCGTAGCGGCAGCGGGCTGCAGGCCTCAACCGGGCCTCAGCCGGGCCTCAGCCGGGCAGATGGCCCAGCGAGGCGCTGACGCGCGCCGCTTCGGCGCGCAGGGCCCGGGCCACCGCGCCCTGCGGATCCGGGTCGAAGCCGCCGCTGGCGCCCAGCGCGCACAGCACGCCCACCACATGGCCCGTGTAGTCGTGCAGCGGCGCCGCCACGGCGCTGATGCCCGGCAGGTTGACGTCGCGCACCGAGGCGCAGCCCGCAGCGCGGATCTCGCGGCGCAGCGTGCCCAGCGGGTCCGCGCCATCGAGCAGCGCGCGCCGCGCGGCCGGCGCCTCGGCCAGCTCCCGGGCCAGCAGCGCATCCACGCGGGCATCGTCGTCCATGAAGGCGAAGAAGGCGCGCCCCGTGGCCGACCACAGCAGCGACATCACCGAGCCCACGCGCACATTGACGGTGACCGGCAGGCCCGGCTCCTCGAAGCGCACGATGGTCGGCCCCAGGTTGCCCATCACGGCCACGAAGCTGGTGACCTGCAAGGCCTCGCGCAGGTGCAATAGGGCCGGCTCGGCCAGGCGGATGGGGTCGGACTGCCGCATGGCGGCCAGGCCCACGCGCATGGCCTCGGCCGCCAGCGCGTACTGCGTGCCGCCACGGTCCTGCTCCACCAGCCCCTCGGCCATCAGGCTGGCCAGGTAGCGGTGGACCTTGGCCGGGCTTTCCTCCACCGCGCCCGCGATGGCCGTGAGGCTGGCGCGTCCGCCCAGCGTGGCCAGGGCCTTGAGCACGGCCAGGCAGGTCTCGGCGGCCTGCACGCGCTGGCGCCTTTCGCGCGGCGGCGCGGACTCGTCGATCTCGGAGGCAACAGTGGAAGTCATGGCGTCAGGGCGGGTCTGGAAAGGCCTGTTTTAAGGGCTGGCGGGGCATTGTGCCGCAGCTTGCGGGTAATCCCGGGCGGTGTTTTTACGCAATGCGTAGAAAAATTACGCAAAACAAGATTCCATGGATTCCACCCAGGCCTCACCGGAGACAAGCCCCATGCACAAGCGCCTTTTCCTCACCACACTGGCCGCAGGCCTGCTATCGGCCACCGCCCTGCCCGGCGCGCTGGCCCAGGACGGATTCCCCAGCAGGAACGTGCGCTGGATCGTTCCCTACGCGGCCGGCGGCGGCTCGGACTTCCTGGCCCGCACCATAGGCCAGGCCTGGGGCGGCCAGGTGCACCAGCCCATCGTGGTGGACAACCGCCCGGGCGGCAACACGGCCATAGGCGCCTCGGAAACCGCGCGCGCCGCCGCCGATGGCTACACCGTGCTGTCGGCCGACAACGGCACCCTGGTCTTCAATCCCGTGCTCTACAAGAGCCTCAGCTACAACCCCGCCAGGGACCTTGCGCCGGTCACGCTGATGGGCCGCTTCCCGATGATCCTGGTGGCCGGCCCCGGCATGGCAGCGGCCACGGCCAAAGACTTCCTGGCCCAGGCGCGCACCAGCAAGGACGGCGTGAACTACGCCTCCGCCGGCGCCGGCAGCCCGCACCACCTGGCCATGGAACTGCTCAGGGTGGAGGCCGGCCTGAAGCTGGTGCACGCCCCCTACAAGGGCGCGGCACCGGCCTTGGGCGACGTGGCTGGCGGCCAGGTGCCCGTGATGATGGTGGACCTGGCCGCGGGCGCAGGCTTCATCAAGGGCGGCAAGGTCCGCCCGCTGGCCGTGGCCAACGCCACGCGCCTGCCCCAGTTGCCCGACGTGCCCACCTTCGCCGAGCTGGGCCTGCCCAAGGTGCAGGCCGCCGCCCTGGTGGGACTGGTGGCGCCCGCCAGGACCCCGGCCCCGGTCATCGCGGCCCTGCACAGGCAGGTCGTGGCCGCGATCAACGAGCCCGCCGTGCGCCAGAAGCTCGTGGATTTCGGCGTGGAGCCCGTGGGCAACACGCCCGAGCAGTTCGCCGCGCTGCTGGCCAGCGAAAGCACGCGCTGGCACCAGCTGATCCGCGACCAGAACATCACTTTGGATTGACCCTCCGCGCCTCCTGTCTGCCTGCGAACCTGCCATGACTGCCTCCGCCGCCTCTGACACCGCCCCGTCCGCCTCTGCGCCAGCATTTGCGCCAGCCTCCGCGCGCTGCCCCTTCGACCACCGCCAGCCCAGCGGCCAGACCGGCCCCACGGGCTGCCCCGTCAGCGCGGGTGCCGCGGCCTTCGACCCGTTCAGCGACGGCTACCAGCAGGACCCGCCCGAATATGTGCGCTGGGCGCGCGAGCAGGAGCCGGTGTTCTACAGCCCGCAACTGGGCTACTGGGTGGTCACGCGCTTCGACGACATCAAGGCGGTGTTCCGCGACAACATCGCCTTCAGTCCCTCGATCGCGCTGGAGAAGATCACGCCCACGGGCGAGGAGGCCAATGCCGTGCTGGCCTCCTACGGCTTCGCGCTGAACCGCACCCTGGTCAACGAGGACGAGCCCGCCCACATGCCGCGCCGCCGCGCGCTGATGGACCCGTTCACGCCCGAGGAGCTGCGCCACCACGAGCCCATGGTGCGCGAGCTGGCGCGCGCCTATGTGGACCGCTTCATCGACGACGGCCGCGCCGACCTTGTGGACCAGATGCTGTGGGAGGTGCCGCTGACCGTGGCCCTGCACTTTCTCGGCGTGCCCGAGGAGGACATGGACAGGCTGCGCGAGTACTCCATCGCCCACACCGTCAACACCTGGGGCCGGCCCCGACCCGAGCAGCAGGTGGCCGTGGCCCATGCGGTGGGCAACTTCTGGCAGCTGGCCGGCAAGGTGCTGGCCAAGATGCGCGAGAACCCCGATGCGCCGGGCTGGATGCAATACGGCATACGCAAGCAAAAGGAGCTTCCCGAGGTCGTCACCGACTCCTACCTGCACTCCATGATGATGGCCGGCATCGTGGCCGCGCACGAGACCACGGCCAATGCCACGGCCAACGCCGTCAAGCTGCTGCTGCAGCATCCCGGCGCCTGGAAGCAGATCTGCGAGAACCCTGCGCTGATCCCCAATGCCGTGGAGGAATGCCTGCGCCACAACGGCTCGGTGGCCGCCTGGCGGCGCCTGGCCACGCGCGACGTGGTGATCGGCGGCGTGGCCGTGCCGGCGGGCTCGAAGCTGCTCATCGTGACCTCGTCGGCCAACCACGACGAGCGGCATTTCGCCGATGCCGACTTCTTCGACATCCACCGCGACAACGCCGGCGACCACCTGACCTTCGGCTATGGCTCGCACCAGTGCATGGGCAAGAACCTGGCGCGCATGGAGATGCAGATCTTCCTGGAGGAGTTCACACGCCGCCTTCCCCACATGCGGCTGGCCGAGCAGCGGTTCACCTACGTGCCCAACACCTCGTTCCGGGGCCCCGAGCACCTGTGGGTGGAGTGGGACCCGGCCCTCAACCCCGAGCGCGCCCGTCCCGCCCTGCTGCAGGCGCGCCAGCCCGTGCGCATTGGCGAAGCCCTGCAGGGCGGCGCCAGCCGGCCCATGGTCGTGGCCGAGGCCGAGGCCGCCGCCGAAGGCGTGCTGCGCCTGCGCCTGAAGGCCGCCGATGGACACGCCCTGCCGCGCTGGACGCCGGGCTCGCACATCGACCTGCAATGCGGCGATACGGGCCTGTCACGCCAGTACTCGCTGTGCGGCGACCCGCAGGACACCGGCAGCTACGAGATTGCCGTGCTGCGCGAGGCCAACGGCCGTGGCGGCTCGGCCTGGGTGCATGAGCATCTGCACCGCGGCGCCACCGTACAGGTGCGGGGCCCGCGCAACCATTTCCCGCTGGACGAAGGCGCCAGCCACCTGATCCTGGTGGCCGGCGGCATCGGCATCACGCCCATCTCGGCCATGGCACGGCGCGCCAGGGCGCTGGGCCTGTCCTATGAGATCCACTACAGCGGCCGGCGCCGCGCGGGCATGGCGCTGCTGGCGCCGCTGCTGGCCGAGCATGGCGCCAGGCTGCATCTGTACGTGGCGGAGGAAGGCCGGCGCGCCGACTACGCCGCCTTGCTGGCCACGCCGCGCGCCGGAGCCCGCATCCATGCCTGCGGACCGGCGCGCCTGCTGGACGGCCTGGAGGCCTCCAGCCGCCACTGGCCCGAGGACAGCCTGCGCGTGGAGCATTTCGTCTCCACCGTGGGGGCGCTGGACCCTGCCAGGGAGCAGGGCTTCGAAGTGGAACTGCGCGCCTCGGGCCTTGTGCTGCAGGTGCGCAACGACCAGACGCTGCTGGACGCCCTGCGCAGCGCGAAGATCGAAGTGCAAAGCGACTGCCGGGAAGGGCTGTGCGGGTCCTGCGAAGTGCCCGTGCTCGAAGGCGAGGTGGACCACCGCGACATGGTGCTCACGCGCGGCGAGCGCGCGGCCTGCACCAAGATGATGAGCTGCTGCTCGCGCGCCAGGAGCGGCAGGCTGGTGCTGGGCCTGTAGCCAGGGCTGCAGGGCAGCCCGGCGCCCGCAAGCCCGGCGCCCAGAAACACAAAAGCCCCAAGGCCATCATCGGCAATGGGGCGATCGCATCGGTGGGCGCGCTTCGGGGCGCACCTGCCTCCAACCGGATTACTGGTTGGCGATTTCGAGCTCGGCGTTGCGGGCTTGCTGGATGAAATCGATCAGGGAATAGATTGCTTGGCGCATGGTGAACTTCCTTACTGAGACGCTCAACAATCACTGGCGGCATGCATCTCAAGTGCCGCGAATGCCGGGAAAACCCTCTAAGCGTTTACCCTAGGTCTAAGTATAAACCACTAGATCCGCCCATGCAAAGGCACAGTTGTAAGCGCACGTCAAGATTCCGCAGAGGAGCCCAACTGCGTCCCAATGTCAGGCATGGGATGATTCAGGCTTATGACCGCGCCTTCCGTTTCTCTCGCACCCTGGCACATAGAGCCGCTGAACCCGGCCGAAGCGCCGTGGCCGCTGCTGCTGTCGGCGGATCCGTCGCGGGAAAAGGTGCGCGGCTATCTGGCGGGCTCCACCTGTTTTGCCGCGCGCGAGTCCTTCCAGCGCGAAGGCCAGCCGCCGCGTCCCGGCGGGCGCGGCGAGGTATTGGGCATGTGCGTGCTGGTGCCGCTGCGCGCCAGCGGCGACGAGGCCTCAGGCCCACCCGCCTGGGAGCTGATGAACATCGCGGTTGCGGAATCGCTGCACCACCGGGGCCTGGGCAGCGCCCTGCTGCGGCGTGCCATCGAATGGGCGCGCTCCCAGCGAGCGCCGCGCATCGAGGTCGGCACGGGCAGCTTCGGCGACCAGCTGGTCTTCTACCAGCGCGCGGGTTTTCGCGTGACGGGCATAGACCGGGATTTCTTCCTCAGGCACTACACCACCCAGCTGTGGGAGCGCGGCGTGCAGCACCGCGACATGCTGCGCCTGACGCTGGAGCTGGGCACGGGCCGCTGAGGGCCTCGCGGACGAGGTGAATCACGGGGAGTGAGGGCATGGCGCGATAATTGAGACGCATTCCCATCCCATCACCTGTCCCGCCGCATGCCCGCCCATCCCCTGCCGCCACCTCCCGTCGCCGTGCTCTACGCAGACCACCATGGCTGGCTGCAAGGCTGGCTGCGCCGCAAGCTGGGCGACACCGCACAGGCGCAGGACCTGACGCACGACACCTTCGTGCAACTGCTCACCACCCGCCACCTTCCACCGCTGGACAACCCGCGCGCCTACCTGACCACCATGGCCAAGCGCACGCTGTTCTCCTTCTGGCGCAGGCGCGACCTGGAGCAGGCCTACCTGGAGGCGCTGGCGGCCCAGCCCGCCGTCCACCAGCCCTCGGAAGAGGAGCGCTATGCCCTCGTGCAGGCGCTGCAGGCCGTGGACCGCGTGCTGCAGTCGCTGCCACCCACCACGCGCCGCGTGCTGCTGCTCAACCAATTGCACGACATGCCCTACCGGGAGATCGCGCTGCGCCTGGGCATTGCCGAGATCACCGTGCGGCGCCACATGGGGCGCGCCATAGCCGCCTGCTGCGCACTGGACTGCGCAACGGCGCTGCCGCAATGAGTGCCACCTCGGCCGCCGCCCTGCGCCAGCAGGCCATCGCCTGGCTGGTGGAGTCGCGCTCGGGAGCCATGACCGAGCACCAGCGCAAGGCCCTGGACCGTTGGCGACAGGCCGACCCGGCCCACGAAGCCGCGTGGTCCCAGGTGAGCGGCTCGCTGGAGCGCGTGCTCCAACCGCTGGCGCCCCACACCTCCAGCCATGCGTCAGCCGATGCAGCGCTGAGCGCACTGCTGCAGCCCGACCGCCGCCGCAGGCGCATTGCGGGCGGCGCACTGGCCTTTGCGGGCGCGGCCCTGGGAGGCCTGGTGGCCCACCGATTCACGCCGCTGCCCGGCCTGCTGGCCGATGCCCATACCGCCACGGCCGAGCGGCGCAGCCTGGAGTTGGCCGACGGCAGCCGGCTGCTGCTGGACGCGCGCAGCGCCATCGATATCGACCTGGGCGCCGACCGCCGCCGCGTGCATCTGCGCCAGGGCGCGCTGATCGCGCAGGTGCCGGCCGGCAGCCCCTTCACCGTGCAGACCCGGCATGGCCAGGCCCAGGTGCCGGCAGCGCAAGGCGCGCGCTTCATGGTGCGCCTGCAGGAAGAGCGCACGCAGGTGGCCGCGCTCGCGCAGGACGTGGACCTGCACACGCGGCTGGGCGCACAGTCCCCGCTGCGGGCCGGCGCCAGCGCCTGGATGGACGGGTCCACCATTTCCGAGGCCCTGGCGCGCGCCGAGGCGGCAGCGGCCTGGCAAAGCGGCATGCTGGCCGTGGACGATTGGCCGCTGGACTCGGTGGTCGACGCCCTGCGGCCTTACCGGACCGGCCTGTTGCGCGTCGCCCCTGCCGCCTCCCGGCTTCGCGTGCTGGGCACCTTCCCGCTGGACGATACCGACCGTGCGCTGCAGGCGCTGGCCAGCAGCCTGCCCATCCGCGTGACGCGTTACCGGGGCGGCTGGCTGACGCTGATCGATGCGGCCTGAGGCCCGGTCAACGCGGGGCTCCAAAAAAAACTGCGCCAGGGGTGATCACATCCGACCCGCTCGCGTGACATGTCCTGTGTCATCCCCCATTCTCCGGAGTCCACAAGCATGTCCCGCTCTCTTTTCGCATGGCGCCCCGTGGCCCATGCCGCAGCCCTGGCCGCCCTCATCGCCACCCTGCCCGCCCAGGCCCAGACCGCCCAGGAGGCCGCGGTAACCTCCGGCGCCGAAGCCGCCCAGCGCCAACGCTATGACCTGCCAGCCGGGCCGCTGGCCCGGACGCTGCTGGCCATTGGCCAGCACAGCGGCCGCACGCTGTCCCTGGACCCCGCCCTGGCCTCGGGCAAGCAGGCGCCGGCGATCCAGGGCAGCTACACGGCGGAGCAGGCGCTGCAGGCCGCGCTGGCCGGCAGCGGCCTGGTGCTCACGCGCGATGCCCAGGGCGTGCTCGGCGTGCGGACAGCGCCCCAGGCCAGCGCCCTGCCTGCGTCGGCAGCACCTTTGCCGGAGCAAGACGTCAGCCTGGCCACGGTGACCGTGTCCGGCAAGGCCCCGGGCTCGACCACGGAGGGCACGGACTCCTACACCACGGCATCGTCCAGCAGCTCCACGCGCCTGAACCTGGCTCCCCAGGAGACGCCCCAGGCGCTGACCGTGATGACGCGCCAGCGGCTGGAGGATCTGGGCACCACGCGGCTCAGCGACATGCTGGAGGCCGCGCCCGGCATCATCGTCACGCGCGACGGCCTGGGTGCCGAAAGCGACGGCTACTGGTCGCGGGGTTTCGAGATCCAGAACTATGAGATCGATGGCGTGCCCACGGCCGCCGGCCTGAACCAGTACACCCAGCACATGGCCATGTACGACCGCGTGGAGATCGTGCGCGGCGCCACGGGCCTCATCAGCGGCATGGGCAACCCCTCGGCCACCATCAACCTGATCCGCAAGCGCCCCACGGCCAGACCCCAGACGCAACTCAATGTCGATGCCGGCAGCTGGGGACGCCGAGGCGCGGGCCTGGACATCTCCCGCCCGCTGAACCAGGACGGCTCGGCCCGCGCGCGCCTGGTTGCGGACTACCAATCGGGCGATGCCTGGCTGGAGCGCTACCACCAGGACTCGCGCCTGCTGTACGGCATCGCCGAGGTCGATCTCGACGACCGGACCCTGTGGACCGTGGGCTTCAGCTACCTGCGCAACGATGTGGATGCGCCGATGCGCTCGGGCCTGCCGTCGCGGTTTCCGGACGGCAGTGCCACCCGGCTGCCACGCGCCCTGAACGGATCGCCGAACTGGTCGTACAACAACCATGAGCAAAGCGGCTTCTTCACCTCCATCGAGCGCGAGCTGAGCGGCGGCTGGACCGGCAAGGTCGAGTACGCCTACGGCCAGGACCGCTACGACTCGGTCTACACCTACCTCAACGGCACGCTGCAGGCCGATGGCAGCGGCACCAGCCTGCTGCCCGTGCGCTTTCAGGGCCAACCGCGCCAGCACAACCTCGACATGTACCTGACCGGCCCGCTCAAGCTGTTCGGCCGCGAGCACGAGTTGATCGCCGGCCTGACGCTGTCGCGCTTCGAGGACAAGGGACCCACCTCCGGCAGCTGGCTCTACGACTACTCCGGCTCGGCCGCAGGCCGCATAGACAACCTGTTCACCTATGACGGCAGCAATCCCGTGCCCGACTTCGCGACCAGCGGCCGCTTCTCCACCAAGGAGCACCAGTACGCAGGCTATCTGACCGGACGTTTCCGCATCTCCGAGCCGCTGCGCCTGATCCTGGGCAGCCGCCAGATCTACTGGGGGCGCGATACCGCCAGCACGCCCGACACCGGAGAGGCCACCACCACCCGCGCCCGGGAAAACGGCGCCTTCATCCCCTACGTGGGCGCCGTCTACGACATGACGCCCCAGTGGGCGCTGTACGCCAGCTACACCAAGATCTTCAACCCCCAGGCCTCCTGGGTGCGCGACGAGAACAATGCCACGCTGGCGCCCATGGAAGGGCGAGGACTGGAGGTCGGCATCAAGGGCAGGCACCTGGACGGCAAGCTCAACTCCAGCCTGGCCCTGTTCAACCTCAAGCAGGACAACCTGGCGGTGTGGCAGGCGCAGTTCCCGGGCAGCAATGTCTACAAGGCCGAGCAGAACACCACCTCCCAGGGGCTGGAGATGGAACTGAGCGGCGAGCTGGCGCCGGGCTGGCAGGTCTCTGCTGGCTATGCCAACACCCTGACCACGAATGCAGAGGGCCAGCGCATCAACACCATGCTGCCGCGCAACAGCGTCAAGCTCTTCAGCAGCTACCGCCTGGGCGGCGCACTACAGGGGCTGACACTGGGCGGCGGCGTGAACTGGCAAAGCGAGGTGGGCGACGCCACGGTGCGGCAGGCCAGCTATGCCGTGGTGAACCTGATGGCACGCTATGACATCGACCGGCACTGGAGTGCTTCGGTGCACCTGAACAATGCCCTGGACCGCAAGTACTTCAGCTACGCAGGCTACTACAGCCACTACGGCACGCCGCGCAATCTGATGGTGGGCGTCAAATACCGCTTCTGAGCCAGGTTCTGAGCCCGGTCCCCGACCTCCTGCCGGCCTGGCCGGCAGGGGGCGGCCCCGCTCAGTCCGAGGACATCTTCATCAGCACCAGGCCCGAGACGATGAGCACGGCCGCGCCGATGCGCATGGCGCTGACCTGCTCGCCCAGGACCGTGATGCCGACCAGGAAGGCGCCCACGGCGCCGATGCCGGTCCAGATCGTGTAGGCCGTGCCTAGCGGCAGGCTGCGCATGGCCACGGCCAGCAGGCCGAAGCTGGCGATCATGGTGACGATGGTGATGGCGCTGGGCACCAGCCGCGTGAAGCCGTGCGATTGCTTCATCGAGAACGCCCAGACCACTTCGAGCAGCCCCGCCACCAACAGATAGACCCATGCCATGGAAAACTCCTTGTGGAGCCGGGTCGTCCCGGCGCATGCATGTCCCGATGTGGGGGAGGCCGTCCTCCTGGCAGAAGGGCTTGCGCCTGCTGCATGGCCGCCAGTTTAGGAGAAAGCCTTCAAGCTGGCCGCACCCAGGCTGTTGCCCCGTTGCCGCCTGGGTGGTTGCTGCACAACAGCGGCCAGGGCGTCAGGCGGCCAGCGCCTCTTCCTGCTCGGCCAGCAGGATGTTGCCCACGGTGGCGCCCAGGCCGGCCACGCGCTTGCGCAGCTTGAGCACGGCCTTGTCCTTGCTGATCAGCAGCGCCTGGTGCTGGCTGGCCAGGTCCAGGAAATGCTGGTCGTCGGGGTCGGTGCAGGCAAAGCGGATGCGCGGCGCATCGGCCACGTATTCGACCGCTCCGTCAAAAGCCGAGAGCACGCCCTCGACCGTCTTGCCGTAGAAAGCCACGCGCGGCGCGATCTGGCTGTAGTGCAGCACGCGTTCGAGCTCGAGGCGCTGGGCCTGGTCGGCAATCCAGCGCATCTGTCCCTGCTCCACCAGTTCGCGGATGGGGGGGACATGCGGATCGTCGAAGATCAGCATGTCAAGGACCACATTGGTATCAAGCACTACGGGCCGGGGCAGGGGACCTTCGTAGCCGTCGTTGCACTGCGGCCAGCGCAGCACGATCTTCATGGCGCGGCGCCCTCTGCCGGGCCTTCGGCGGCCTTTCTGGGCTTGACTGCGCCACGGATCATGTCGAAGCGGAACAGCCGGCATTCGATGGGGCCGTTCCACATGGGCGTGCGACGCGCCTCCTTCAGGCGCATCTTGCCGGGCAGCTTGAGGTCGGGCGTGAGCATCCAGGCGCTCCAGCCGCTGTAGTTCTTCTTCCAGTGGGTGGCCAGCTGGCTGAAGAATTCCACGCCGTCCTCGGTCTGGGCCGTCTCGCGGCCCGCGCGCTCGACCACTTCCATGCGTTCGCCGGCGCTGCGGCCGGCCGAGCCGGCTGCGGCAATGCGCTCGCCATAGGGCGGGTTCAGCAGCATCAGGCCGGGCTGCTCGCAGGGCGGCATGCGCTGCAGCGCGTCGCCACCGCGCAGTTGCACGGTCTGGCCCACGCCCGCGCGCTCGGCGTTGCGCTGGGCAAAGTCCACCATGCGGTGGGACACGTCGGAGCCATAGATGGCCACGGGGCTGTCGGGCAGGATGGCGGCCTCGGCCTCGTCCAGCATGGCTTCCCACACATGCCTCTGGAAGGGCACCAGCTTCTCGAACGCGAAGCGCCGCAGGATGCCGGCCGGAATGCGGCGTGCAATCTGCGCGGCCTCGATCAGCACCGTGCCGCTGCCGCAGCAGGGGTCGTACAGCGGCTGGGGATCGTCGCCGTGCGGGTCCCAGCCCGTGGCGGCGATCATGGCCGCGGCCAGGGTTTCCTTGAGCGGTGCATCGCCCTTGTCCTCGCGCCAGCCGCGCTTGAACAGCGCCTCGCCCGAGGTGTCGATGTAGATGGTGGCCTCGTCGGTCGTCAGGTGCAGGTGCACGCGCACGTCAGGGTGGCGCGTTTCCACGTCGGGGCGCACGCCCTTCCTGTCGCGGAAGCGGTCGGCAATGGCGTCCTTGACGCGCAGCGCCGCGAAGTTGAGGCTGGTCAGCGGGCTGTGCTGGGCCGTGACCTCGATCTTGAAGCTCTCGCGCGGGGAGAACCAGATCTCCCAGGCCACTTCGCTGGCGGCGCGGTACAGGTCGTTCTCGTTGCGATACAGGGTCTGCGACAGCTGCACCAGCACGCGCTGGGCCAGCCGGCTGTGCAGGTTCAGCAGCAGGGCGTCGCGCCACAGGCCGCGCACCATCACGCCGCCACGGCCCACCATGAGGTCGTGGCCGCTCAGGCCGGTGATCGCGTGGACCTCGTCGGCCAGAAATCCCTCGACGCCGGCGGCGCAGGGCAAAAACAGATGCAGTTGGTTCATAGCTTGGGTGCCGAGCATACGCGCACCGCGATTCCCCGCGCAGGCGCCAGCCGAAACCCGCTTGCCTGCGCTTCGGCCCGGGCCTACAGTGGAAGCAACCGCGAGGGAGAGCACCATGAAGCCTCGAACCACGCCCGTCCACACGGATTTCCTCGGCGCCACGCAGGCCGCACGCCTGGTGGCGCAGGTCGGCGTTGCCGCCTGCCTGGCCGGCCTGGCCGATACCATCGAGGAAGACTTCGCGCGCTGGCCCGATTTCGAGAAATCGGCCCGCATCGCCCACCATTCGCCCGGCGGCGTGATCGAGCTCATGCCCGTGTCCGATGCGCTCGACTACGCCTTCAAGTACGTCAACGGCCACCCGGACAACGCCGATCGGGACCTGCCCACGGTGATGGCCTTCGGCGCCCTGGCCGACGTGGCCACGGGCCTGCCGGTCTTCCTGTCCGACCTGACGCTGGCCACGGCGCTGCGCACTGCCGCCACTTCGGCGCTGGCCGCGCGCCGGCTGGCACGGCCGGGCTGCCGCAGCATGGCGCTGATCGGCGCAGGATCGCAGTCCGAATTCCAGGCCCTGGCCTTCACCCACCTGCTGGGCGTGGAACGGCTGCGCATCTTCGACATTGATGTCCAGGCCATGCGCAAGCTCGTGGACAACCTGGGCCATGCGGGCATCGCGGCCCAGCGCATCACCTGCTGCGCCAGCAGCGCCGAGGCCCTGGAGGGCGCCGACATCGTGACCACGGTGACGGCCGCCAAGCACCGCGCCTGCGTGATCGCCGATGCCGACGTGCGCCCGGGCACCCACATCAACGCCGTCGGCGGCGATTGCCCCGGCAAGACCGAGCTGCCCCTGGCACTGCTGCGGCGTGCGCGCATCTTCGTGGAGTTCACACCCCAGACGCGCGTGGAAGGCGAGCTGCAGCAATTGCCCGCCGACGCGCCCGTGACCGAGCTGTGGCAGGTCATCAACGGCCAGGCGCCGGGCCGCGGGCATGACACGGAGATCACGCTGTTCGACTCCGTGGGCTTTGCGCTGGAGGACTATTCGGCCCTGCGCTGGTTGCGCGCGCTGGCCCACGACACCGGACTGATGCAGTCGATCGACCTGGTGCCTGCGCTGGCCGACCCCCACGACCTGTACCGGCTGGTGCGCGAGGCCGGGCAGGCAGAACGCGGCTTTGGCTGACACGGGGACTGCATACCATGGGTCCCATGAGCATGAACACCCATACGACCCCGCAGACCGCACGCGCCCTGAGACTCATAGGCGTGCCCACCGACATCGGTGCCAGCCGCCTGGGCAGCGCCATGGGGCCCGACGCACTGCGCGTGGCCGGCCTGGGCCCGGCGCTGCGCCAACTGGGCTGCCAGGTGAGCGACATCGGCAATCTGGCAGGCCCGCCCAATCCGCAGACACCGCCCGAGCAGGGGTTGCGCCACCTCGCACCGGCCCGCGCCTGGATGGACGCCGTGCACCAGGCCGTGGGCCAGGCGCTGGACGACGGCGAGCTGCCGCTGATGCTGGGCGGCGACCACAGCCTGGCCATGGGCTCGATCAGTGCCGTGGCCGCCCACTGCCGCCGACGGGGCCGCGCGCTGCGCGTGATCTGGCTGGACGCCCACGCCGACTGCAACACGCCCGATATCTCGCCCAGCGGCAACCTGCACGGCATGCCCGTGGCCAGCCTGTGCGGCCTGGGGCCCGCGGCGCTCACCGCGCTGTCCCAGGGCGGCGATCCGGCGCTGGCAGCCGCCTCGCTGTGCCAGATCGGCCTGCGCAGCGTGGATGACCAGGAAAAGCGCCTGCTGCATTCGCTGGGCGTGGAGGTCTATGACATGCGCGCCATCGACGAGCTGGGCATGCGCGAGGTCATGCGCCGCGCGCTGGAAGACCTGGAAGGCAGCGACACCCATTTGCACCTGAGCTTCGACGTGGACTACCTCGATCCCGACATCGCGCCCGGCACCGGCACCCCCGTGCGCGGCGGCCCCAGCTACCGCGAGGCCCAGCTGTGCATGGAGATGCTGGCCGACACCGGACGTCTGGGCTCGATGGATCTGGTGGAGCTCAATCCCGCGCTGGATGTGCGCAACCAGACGGCCGAACTGGTGGTGGACCTGCTGGAGAGCCTGTTCGGCAAGAGCACGCTGGTGCGGGCCGATCGCTGAGGCCGCTCAGGCTGGCGAGAGCGAAACACGCCAGCCGTCGCCCGCTGCATCTGTGGCGAAGCGCACAGGCACAAAGCGCTCGATCACCTCGAAATTGCTGCGCGCATGCGGCGTCAGTTCCGTGCAGGTGTAGCTGGCCCCGCCCCCGCTGCGCCAGACGGCCAGCGCCAGCGGCAGGGCCCATTGGTCGGCCAGGTACGGGCCCAGGGCGGCCTGGCTGCCCTGGTGGCGGCGCACCTCGCGCGCCAGGTCATGCGCCACCTTTTCGGCGCTGACGCCCTTCATGCCGAACTGCGTGAACACTTCGCTCAGGTGCTCATAGGCCAGCGTGGCCAGCAGCGCGTTGCCCGGCCCCTCGTTCTGGCGCACGGCAGCCACCTGCAGCTGCTCGCCAGACCAGCCCAGGGCCTGGCCCAGATGGTCCAGTTCGCGCTGGGCCACCGCACGTGGCAGCGCGGGCGCAAAGCATTCGGCATGGCTGACCACGGGGGCACCGCGTTCGGTGATATCGAAAGGCACAAGCCCATTGGTTGCCGGTGTAATCGTCACGTCCATCTCGCCGCCACCGGCCGGATAAAAGCCCAGCCGGCGCAGCCGCAGTTCGCAGCGCGCGCCCAGCCTGTGCAGCAGCGGCGCATAGCTGCGCTCCAGGAAGTGGAAGGGCGGTGCGGCCGGGTTGTGGGTGCCGCCGCCCAGGGTCAGGCGGCTTTCGCCGTTAGCCAGCATCAGCGCGGGCCACAGCGTCTGCAGCAGCAGGGTGCAACTGCCCGCCGAGGCGATCACGAAGCGGTACTCGCCCGCACGCACCGGCCCCGGCGCAAATTGCAGCGCCTGCGAATTCATCTCGGCGCCCTGCATCTGCGCGCCGCAGATTTCGGCGGCGGCATTGACGCAGGCCAGGTGCTGGCGCATAAGGCCCGGCTTGGCGCGCCCGGCACGGATGCGCTGCATGGCAAAGGGCTGACCCGTGCACATGGACAGCGCCAGCGCGCTGCGCAGCATCTGGCCTCCGCCCTCCCCGGCGGAGCCGTCGATCTCGATCACTTTCATTTTTCTCTTTCATTCATTGCCGCCAATTGCCGCCAAAGCGCGCCACGGCATCCCGCAGATAGCGGTCCAGCGGCGCGGCATCGGCCTGCTCCCCCGGATCGGGCGCATGGGCCATGGCATGGGCCAGCTCGCGCTCCAGGAAATCATGGACCCGCACCCGGCGCGGCCCCTTGGCGGCCTCGCCCAGGCGCATCTTGAGCTCCAGCAGCTCGTTGAGCTCGGCCAGCAGGCCTGCATCCTCCAGCGTGCCCGCCGCCAGCTGTGCAAAGCGCATGGGCGGCGCACCGCGCCCCTCGCGTATCCAGCGCGCGGCCAGCAAGGGGCGCAGCACGTAGAAGTATTTCTTGTAGCGCACGACATCGCTCTGCAGGTGGGCGCGCAGGTTCTTGCGCGCCATGGCCACGTAGTGGTGGTAGCCGCGCACCGGCGAAAAGCCCTGCTCGGCCAGCAGATGCAGGCGCTCTGCCCAGGGCTGCTCCTGCCGGTAGACCACGGGCGAGCGCAGCCATTCGAGCAGCGTGGGGTTGGAGGCGCGCAGCAGCCCCAGCGCCTTGCGCAGCTCCCAGCCGCTGACATCGAGCTCGCCGCTGAGCGGCTGCTCTATGACATCGCGGCCCGGCGCCACGGTCAGATACCAGGGCAGGCGGTGGACATAGATGAAGCGCACGTCATAGTCGCTGTCGGGCGAGGCAAAGCCCCAGCCGCGGCTGCCCGACTCGCAGGCAAACAGCACCGTGACCTCGTGCCTGCGCTCCACCTCGACCAGGTTGGCCAGCACCGTGGCGCGCATGGCGTCGGAGACCGGATGCGCGCTCAATACCTTCTCTTCCCTCATGCTCTCATCCTGCTTTCTGTTCTGGAGGATGAGAGCCTGGGGCCCTCATCCACTCACCCTTTCACGCACACCACTTGCTTCAGGGTGTGCACCACCTCGACCAGATCCTGCTGCGCGGCCATGACCGCATCGATGTCCTTGTAGGCCATGGGAATCTCGTCCACCACATTCGCATCCTTGCGGCATTCCACGCCCTCGGTGGCCTTGATGTGGTCCTCCACGCTGAACATCTTCTTGGCCTTGGTCCGGCTCATCACGCGGCCCGCACCGTGGCTGCAGCTCTCGAAGCTCTCCGGGTTGCCCAGGCCGCGCACGATATAGCTGCGCGCGCCCATGCTGCCCGGGATGATGCCCAGCTCGCCGCGCCGCGCGCTCACCGCGCCCTTGCGGGTGATGAACACGTCCTGGCCGAAATGGCGCTCCTGCTGCACGTAGTTGTGGTGGCAGTTCACCGCCTCCACATGCGACTCGAAGGGCTTGGCGATCACCTTGCGCACCGTGGCGATGAGGTTGGCCATCATCACCTCGCGGTTGCGCATGGCGAACTTCTGCGCCCAGGACACGCCGCGCACATAGTCGCCAAAGTAGCGGGCCCCTTCCTCGAAATAGGCCAGGTCCTTGTCGGGCAGGTTGCGCTGATGGAGTTCTGCGTCCTTCTTGGCCAGCTCGATGAAATGGGTGCCGATGGCATTGCCCACGCCGCGCGAGCCCGAGTGCAGCATGAACCACACGAAGCCCGCCTCGTCCAGGCAGATCTCGATGAAGTGATTGCCACTGCCCAGCGTTCCCAGGTGCTTGCGGTTGTTGGTGTTGGCCAGGCGTGGATGCAGCTCGCACAGCAGGTCGAACTCATCGGCCAGCGTGGCCCAGACCTGGTCCACCGACACGGGCGGGTTCTCCCAGCTGCCGGGATCACGGCCCCGGTGGCGCGGCACCGAGCCATGCGGCACGGCCTGCTCTATCGCCGAGCGCAGCGGGCCCAGGTTGTCGGGCAGGTCCTCGGCGCGCAGCGTGGTCTTGGCGGCCATCATTCCGCAGCCGATGTCCACGCCCACGGCCGCCGGGATGATGGCCTTGATGGTCGGGATCACCGAGCCCACGGTGGCACCTATGCCCAGGTGCACGTCGGGCATGGCCGCGACATGCTTGAACACCACGGGCAGGCGCGCGGCGTTCTCCAGCTGCTTGCGCGCCTCGTCCTCCACGGGCACGCCCTTGGTCCACATCTTGATGGGGACGCCGCCCTCGACATCATGCTGTTGGTAGTTGTTCATGGTGCTGTTCTCTTTCATGTCTTTGTTCTTGGTTGAATCGTGTTTCCGCCTCAAGTGGCCATGGCGTCGAATACCGCGCCTATGCGCTCATCCAGCGGGTAGCACTGGTGGTCGCGCTTGCCTGAAGGCAGCCAGGTGCTGGCCGGGCCACGCTCGGCCAGTTGCAGCAGCTTTTCTGCCCAATGCTTCTTGGTGCCTGTCTGCGAGAGCCACTGCTCCATCGTTGCACGGTAGCCATTGCGATCGGATGCGAAGGCATTGCTGATGCAGTGTCCACCCCAGATGAATTCGTAGAAGCATGCATCGACAAAATGCAGCGTGGCGCTCTCGCTGTCACAGGTCAGCCAGTGGTCCAGCAGGGGCTGGAGCGGCACACCGGCGTAGTCCCACATGAGCAAAAAGGAGAAGGCCTCTTCGCCCTGGAAAACGCTGGTGTCCGGCTCAGCCCACTGCTCCAGCCCCAAGGCAAAGAAGGCACGAGCAAAGGCTTGCAACGCCGCGCTTTCCTGCGATGAAAAGGAGCCGGGCTCGCAGCGACCAAGGCGGTCCAGATACAACTCGGTGGAGTGGTGCAGCCTTGCGCCCTGCGCCAGCAGTTCCAACATTCTTGGCGCCAGGTACTTGATCTCATCCGCAGGCTGGACCACGCTTTTAGCAGCGTCGTTGTATTGGTAAAAATGGTGCTCGGTCAGGCTGCGCAGGGGCAGTCGACGCATCTCGCGCTCCAGGTCTGCATCCATGCAGCATGTGACGCAAGCGTCCAGCGCTACCGACGGCGACCTGTATCCCGCAAAGCTCTGGTAGAGCGCCTGTGATGCAGCAACCAGGGCGTCTGTACGCTCCTGCATTTGCGCTGCAGGCGATTGCATCCTTTTCGATGTCATCTTCTTGTCCATGGTGTCTCTCCTTCAAGGGCAGGCATGAAGCAACCGGCACCGCCGGCGACTCCACGCCCGCCTCATCGCGTTATCAACGCATCTTCACCAGCCCGTTGAGCACCTGATCCAGCCCGCCGAACACGGAGATCTTGTCGATGCGCTCGGCCACGCGTTCCAGCGTCTCCAGCTCCTTCATGCGCAGGGCCACGGGGTTGTCCTCCATGACCTTGGCGGTGTTGAGCAGCGAGCGCGTGGCCGCCGTTTCCTCGCGGCGGCGGATCACGTTGGCCTGGGCCTGCTTTTCGGCCTGCACCACCTGGGTCAGGATGGCCTTCATCTCGCCGGGCAGCACGATGTCCTTCACGCCCACGCTCTCCACCACCATGCCGAAGGGCTGCAGCTTGGCCGCCATGTGCGCGGTCACCACGTCATCGATCACCGTCTTGTTCTCCAGCAGCTCATCAAGCGTGCGGGTGCCCACGGCGGCGCGCAGTGCGAACTGCAGCTCCCGGTACAGGTGCTCGGCGGGCTTTTGCAGCTGGGCAAAGGCGCGCAGAACGTCGGTGTGGCGATAGGTGGCGCTCAGGTTCAGGCGCAGGCTGACCTTGTCGCGGGTCATGATGTCCTGGCCCGAGACCTCGACGGCCTGCAGGCGCAGATCCACCAGCTCCACGGCAATGCTGCGGCCGAACTTCCAGAACGCATGGCTGCCGGCCTGCAGCAGGCGGTCCACCTTGCCGTCGATGATCAGCAGCGCGCACTGGCCTGCGGGCACCTGCACCTGCAGCACGCCGTTGAGGCCGGACACGCTGCGCTGGCGCAGCTGCGTCTGGGTCAGGCGCGCCGCCAGGGCGGCGGGCAGCTCGGCGCCGGCCTGCAGGTCGACCACCTGCACGCCCACGTCCACCAGTCCCTTCCAGTACAGGCGGCGCGTGCCGGGCGGCAGGATCTCGACCAGCACGCCGTTTTCGCTGCGCAGGCCCGCCTCGGTTTCGGACAGTTCCACGCGCAGGAATTCGGCGGCCACCACGGCGGGCTCCTGCGCCATCAGGTAGTCGGCCAGGCCGTGCGTGAAGGCGGGCTGCTCCAGGGCAAAGGTTTCCACGCGCAGCTGGTCGGTGCCGGCAAACAGCCAGTGCCGGCCGCTGTGCAGCACGCGCTCGAAATCGCCATTGCGCAGCAGCAGGGCGCGTTCGTTCTTCTTGACGGTGATGCGTTGGATCTTCAGCATTTCTTCTTCTCCTCGTTCGGCGTCTTCGCCGCAATCAACAGGGGTGCCGTTACAGCAGCGGCGGGGTTCCAGGGGGCACGGCCCGGGCCTTGCAGTGCGCCGTGGCGGCAACCCTGGAAACAGGTTGCAGCGTGGCTGGCTGCGGGCGCGGACCGTGCCGGGACCTGGCACAGCCGCCGCCGCTGACGGGTGGCGGCCTTGGGGCTGCATCGCAACCCGGTGGCCACCTCCCGCGTTCGGCGGGTGGTCTTTCGACCGTTTCAATAGCCCGGCCTTGCGGCCGGAAGAGTGGACAGGAATCGAACCTGCGACAGTCCTCTTGCGAGGGTGCTCTACCAGACTGAGCTACCAGTGGCTGGCAAGCCTGGAGTCGAACCAGGCGTCCCTTGCGGGACGGTTTCCACAACCTTGCCGTTACCCAGCGCTTGCGGCGTGCGGCATGCGGGAAATCGACAAGCCCCTGGGGGCCCGGACTTCCGGCACCGGCGGGGCGGGCCTTTGCCCCAACCCCGGCCTGTGAGCGGTCACCGCTTGCACTGGATGCCTTGGTTATTGCGAGATGCGTGCCAGCCTGGCATCCAGCGCCAAACAATTCTTCAACCCATTGATTTATTTGGATAAATCTCAAATCACACTTTTCTTGATTTCTTCTTCAATCCAAAGAAACTAGAATTTCAGCTATTCAACTAGACAAAACATGGAAAAGAAAAAGGTCGTCATCGGCTTTCTGGGTACGCAGCTGGACTCCGGCAGGGGCGCGGGGCGCTGGGAAAAATGGCGGCCGACCCTCTCCCTCATGCAGCACGAGGATCTGGTGGTGGAGCGGCTGGAGCTGCTCTACACGCCGCCCCATCTGGCCCTGGCGCAGCTGCTGCAGGGCGACATCGCCACGGCATCGCCCGAGACCCAGGTGAACCTCGTGCCCATGGACATTGCCGATCCCTGGGATTTCGGCGAGGTCTATGCGCGGCTGTTCGACTGGACGCAGGCCTACCGCTTCGATCCCGAGCGCGAGGAGTACTGGACGCACATCACCACGGGCACGCACGTGGCACAGATCTGCCTGTTCCTGCTGGTGGAGTCGCGCCGCATTCCCGGCGTGCTGGCCCAGACCTCGCCACCCCGGCGCCAGCGCATGGGCGACCCGGGCAGCTATGCGCTGATCGACCTGGACCTGTCGCGCTACGACGTGATCGCCCAGCGCTTCGGCGCCGAGCAGAGCGAGGCCGTGCAATTTCTCAAGAGCGGCATCGCCACGCGCAATGCCGGGTTCAATGCGCTGATCGACGAGATCGAGCGCGTGGCCGTGCGCTCACGCGCGCCCATCCTGCTCACGGGTCCCACGGGTGCGGGCAAGTCGCATCTGGCGCGGCGCATGTACGAGTTGAAGAAGGCCAGGCACCAGGTGCAGGGCGACTTCGTGGAGGTCAATTGCGCCACGCTGCGCGGTGATGGTGCAGCCTCGGTGCTGTTCGGCCACAAGAAGGGCGCGTTCACGGGCGCTGCGGCCGACCGCGCCGGCCTGCTGCGCAGCGCGCACCAGGGCGTGCTGTTCCTGGACGAAATCGGCGAGCTGGGCCTGGACGAACAGGCCATGCTGCTCAAGGCGGTGGAGGAAAAGCGCTTCTATCCCATGGGCAGCGACCGCGAGGTCAGCAGCGACTTCCAGCTGGTCGCCGGCACGCACCGCGACCTGCGCATCGACGTGGCGCAGGGGCGCTTTCGCGAGGATCTGTTCGCGCGCATCAATCTGTGGTCCTACGCGCTGCCGGGCCTGGCCGGGCGCCCCGAGGACATCGAACCCAACATGGACCACCTGCTCGCGCGCTCGGCCGACGAGACCGGCCAGATGGTGCGCTTCAATGTGGAGGCCCGCGAGCGCTATCTGCGCTTTGCGCGCTCGCCCGAGGCGCTGTGGAGCGGCAACTTCCGCGACCTGTCGGCCAGCATGACGCGCCTGGCCACGCTGGCCGACGGGGGGCGCATCTCCACGGCCCTGGTCGATGCCGAGATCCAGCGCCTGAAGTGGCTGTGGCAACGAGGCGATGCCGTGCAACCGGCCGGCGCCAGCCTGCAAAGCCTGCTGTCTGCCGAAGTGCTGGAGCCGCTGGATCTGTTCGACCGCATGCAGCTCGAAGCGGTGCTGCGCGTGTGCCGGGAGTCGCCTTCGCTGTCCGATGCGGGGCGCCGCCTGTTCGACCAGTCACGCAGCCAGCGCAGCGTGGTCAACGATGCCGACCGCCTGCGCAAGTATCTGCTGAAATTCGGCTTGAAGTGGGATGCCGTGGCCGGTCGAACGCCATAGACACCACGGTGGCGCGATGGCGAGTTTGCGCGCCTGGGCTACAGCGCCTTGCGCAGCGTGGTCGGCGGGATCTTGAGCAGCTCGCGGTACTTGGCCACCGTGCGCCGCGCGCATTCGATGCCCTGCTCCTTGAGCATGTCGGCCAGCTGGTTGTCCGACAGCGGCTTCTTGGGATCTTCGGCCGCGACGAACTGCCTGATCAGCGCGCGCACGGCCGTGCTGGAGGCATTGCCACCGGCCTCGGTGCCCAGGCCCGAGCCGAAGAAGTACTTGAGTTCGTAGGTGCCCTGCGGCGTGGCCATGTACTTGGCCGTGGTCACGCGGCTGATGGTGGATTCATGCAGGCCCAGCGCATCGGCAATGTCGCGCAGCACCAGCGGGCGCATGGCCAGCTCGCCATGCACGAAGAAATTCTTCTGCCGCTCCACGATGGCCTGCGACACGCGCAGGATGGTGTCGAAGCGCTGCTGGATGTTCTTGATGAACCAGCGCGCCTCCTGCAGCCGCTGCTGCAGCGCTGCATGGCCTTCGCTGCCCCTGTGGCTGCGCAGCGCGCTGGCATAGATGTCGTGCACGCGCAGCTTGGGCATGACGTCGGGGTTGAGCTGCACGCTGAAGTCCATGCGGCCCGCGCCGCTGCGCACGGGGCGCACGATGACGTCGGGCACGACGATCTGGCGCTGCACGTCGGCAAAGCGCCGGCCCGGGCGTGGCTCCAGCCGGGTGATCAGCACCAGCGCCTCGCGCAGCCGCTCCTCGCGCGCACCGCACAGGCTGGCGAGCTTGCGCAGGTCGCGCCGCGCCAGCAGGTCCATGGGCTGGGCGCAGATGTCCAGCGCGGAGCGCAGCACGGCCTGCCGGTCTTCGTCCTCGGCACTGCCGTTGCCTTCGCGCTCGGCATCGGCCAGCTGGTCGCGCAGTTGCAGCGTCAGGCATTCGGCCAGGTCGCGCGCGCCCACGCCCACGGGCTCCAGGCTTTGCAGCAGGCGCAGCGCCACGGTGAAGCGGTGCACCAGTTCCTCGCACTCCTCCAGATCGTCGCCCGCCAGGCCCTGTGCCAGCTCGTCGAGCGGATCTTCCAGGTAGCCGTCGTCGTTGAGGTTCTCGATCAGAAAGCGCAGTGCGGCGCGGTCCACCTCGCCCAGGCGCAGGCTCAGGGCCTGGCGGTGCAGGTGGTCGGTCAGGCTTTCGGCGCTGCGAGCCAGTTCGGTGGCATCGGCCTCGTCTTCCTCGCCCTGCCCGCGCGTGCGGCTGGAGGGCGCATCGCTGCCCCAGTCGCGGTCATCGTTGCCCGAGGTGGTCTGGCCGTCGCCTTCCCAGCTCAGGGACTCGGCCGTGCCGGAAGTCTCCACGGCATCGCCGGAGGATGCGTCCGACGAGGGCTCCCACTCCACCGCCGCCGAAGGCTGGTCTGCGCGGCTTTCCTGGAAGGACTCCGTGGCCTCGGCGCCGGGCGCGGCAGGCTCGCGGGTGCCGGCAGCCGCATCGTGATCGCCCTCCTCGTTCGCCAGCTCCAGGAAGGGGTTGTCGCCCAGCATCTGCTCCACTTCCTGCGCCAGCTCCAACGTGGACAGCTGCAGCAGCTGTATCGACTGCTGCAGCTGGGGAGTGAGCGAAAGATGCTGGGAGACGCGCAGCGACAGACCGGGCTTCAAGCGGCAGCTCCTTCGCGCAGACAGTCTCGCAGACGGGCCAGGCAGGGCATGGCGCTACATCCGGAAGTGTTCGCCGAGGTAGACACGCCGCACTTCGGCGTTGTCCACGATCTCCTCGGGTGTGCCCTGGGCGAGCACGTGGCCGTCGCTGATGATGAAGGCATGGTCGCAGATGCCCAGCGTCTCGCGCACGTTGTGGTCGGTGATCAGCACGCCGATGCCGCGCGCCTTGAGAAAGCCGATGATGCGCTGGATCTCGATCACGGCGATGGGGTCGATGCCGGCAAAGGGCTCGTCCAGCAGGATGAAGCGCGGCTGCGTGGCCAGGGCGCGCGCGATCTCGACGCGGCGGCGTTCGCCGCCCGACAGCGCCAGCGCAGGCGATGCGCGCAGATGGTCCACGCGCAATTCCTGCAGCAGCGCCGTCAGGCGCTCCTCGATGACGCTGCGCGCCAGCGGCCGGCCCTGCTCGTCCCTTTGCAGCTCCAGCACGGCGCGCACGTTGTCCTCGACGCTGAGCTTGCGGAAGATCGATGCCTCTTGCGGCAGGTAGGACAGGCCCAGGCGCGAGCGCTGGTGGATGGGCATGTTGCCCACGGCCTGACCGTCGATGAAGATGTCGCCGCCGTCGCTGCGCACCAGGCCCACGATCATGTAGAACGAGGTGGTCTTGCCCGCGCCGTTGGGTCCCAGCAGACCCACGACCTCGCCCTTTTTCACGGAAAGCGACACGTCCTTGACCACCTTGCGGCTGCCGTAGGACTTGGCCAGATGGCGTGCCTGCAGGCTGCTGCCCTGGTCGGCGCGTGCAGTGGCAGCCGGGGCTGCGGCTTGCCCGCTCATCGCTTGGTACCGCCGAGGCTGTCCAGGCTGTTGCTGGGCTGCAGGGACGTGCCCGGCGTGCCCGCTGCGGGGGCGCGCGGCTGCGAGCCCGGCGTGCCTTCCTTGGGCGCCAGCACGGCGCGCACGCGTCCGCCCTGGCCGGCCGTGGAGCTGGGCTGGCCACCGCTGGTCTTTTGCCCGTCAACGGTGAACACGTCGGTGAGGTTGTTGTAGACGATGATGGAGCCGGTGATCTCGTCGCTGAGCTGGCCGCCGCGATAGCGGCGCAGTTCGCCGCGGCGGATGAACTTCACGAGGTCGGCCTTGCCGTCGTATTCGATGACCTCGCCCTCGCCTTCCACGAATTCCTCGGGCTGGCCGGGAACGGTGTCGCGCTTTTGGCGGAAGAAGGCACGCTTGCCCGCCTCGGCCGTCACCACGCCGTACTGAAAGCCTTCAGGGTCTTGCCGCACATCGAGCTGGGCGCCGCGCAGCACGATGGTGCCCTTGGTCATCACCACGTTGCCAGTGAAGACGCTGGTCTGCTTGAGTTCGTCATGGCGCAGCGCATCAGCCTCGATGTTCATGGGCTTGGTGCTGTCGGCCTTTTCGGCCTGGGCCATACCGGCGAAAGCCGCCAGGGCGGCGGCGAGCAGGAGGGAGGAAAGTCGTTGTTTCATGGAGGGCACGCTTCTTGCATCCATTGTAGGGGGTGTCGCGCGCAACCGTTCCTGGCGTCTTTCAACGCGCACGGAAAGCGCTGACACAAAGGCACAAAAAGAGGTTTCCAAAAGCGACAGGCCCGCACAATGGCGGGCCTGTCGCGGCTTGGCTGGGCCGAGGCCCGGGCCTCAACCCTTGCGGCTGGTGGCGATCAGCTGATCGACCACGCGCAGCACATTGGTCATGTTGCCGGCCTTGGTGCCGTCGGTGTAGTACCGGCCCGCCACGCCCATGGCCGGCACGCCTTCCACGTCATAGTCCTGCTGCAGCTGGGTGGCCTTGCGAACCTGGTTGGAGACGCTGAAGGAGTTGTAGACCTCCTTGAACTTGGCCACGTCCACGCCCTGCTTGCCCACCCAAGCGAAGATGTCCTCGTCCTTGGCCAGGCGGTTGCGTTCCACATGGATGGCGTGGAAGGCGCGCGCATGCATGGTGTCCAGCAGGTTCATGCCTTCGAAGGCGTAGTAGAGCTTTTGCTGGGGCACGAAGCTGGCGTTGAAGGCCACGGGCACGCGGTGCACGACCACGTCGGCCGGGGCCTGGTTCTTCCAGGCGGCAAAGGTGGGCTCGAACGCATTGCAGTGCGGGCAGCTGTACCAGAAGAACTCGACCACCTCGACCTTGCCGGCGCCGGCGCTGGTGGGTGCGGGCTTGGCCAGCTTGATGTAGTCCTTGCCCTCCTTGGGCGCTGCGGCCTGGGCCTGGGCGGCGGAAGTGCCCAGCGTCAGTGCGCTGGCAGCGGCTGCCGAGGCAGCCAGGGAAAAGTCGCGGCGATTCATCAAAACAAACTCCTCGTTCAATGCTGCAGGTTAGGAGGCAGGGGCCCGCCAAAAGTTCAGCGCTCTTGTCGCAACGCGCTTTCAGCGTGCGGCGCGCACCAGCGTGGACTCGACCCCGGCGCCATCGAGCTTTTGCTTGAGCTGCTCGGCATCGTCGCGCTTGGTGAACGGGCCCACACGCACGCGGAAGATGGTGATGCCGTTTTGCTCGCGCTCGCTCACGCGCGCCTCCCACCCCAGCATGGCCAGCTTGGCGCGCTGCGCATCGGCATCGCCCTGGCTGCGGAAGGCGCCGGCCTGCACGAAGTAGTTGAAGGCGGCGTCGGCCTTTTCTGCCTTTTCCGCCTTCTCGGCGGCGGCGGAGCGCGACTTGACCAGGTCACCCAGCGGATCGGCCGAGCTCTTGCCATCGGCCTTGTTTTCGGGCTTGGCGGGCGGCTTGGCCGGGTCCACGGGCGCGGGTGGCGGAGTCACGCCTCCTGCCACGGCGGGCGGGGTGGGGGCGGTTGGTGCGGTGCTGCCAGGGAGGCTGGGCGTGACGGCGGCCGGTGGTGGCGGCGCCGGGTTCTTGCCCTGCAGCGGTGCGTTGGGGTCCCAGTTCTTGTTGCGCTGGGCCTCGGCCGCGTCCTGGTCGGCCGTCTTGCCGCCCTTGGAGAGAAAGGGCACGGGCACCTTGGTCACATAGACGGCGACGGCCAGGGCTGCTGCCAGCCCGACGATCATGCCGATGATGAGACCGATGACGGTGCCCCCACGTTGCTGTGTCTTCATAGATCGCTTGTCGCTCGAAGTTACATGCGTTGCGGGGCCGAGACGCCCAGCACTGCCAGGCCATTGTGCAATACCTGGCGCGTGGCCGAGATCAGCGCCAGGCGGGCGAGCTTGACCTTTTCGTCGTCCACCAGGATGCGTTCCGCGTCGTAGTAGCTGTGGTACAGCGAGGCCAGTTCGCGCAGGTAGAACGTCACGTCGTGCGGCGCATTGCCTTCTGCGGCCGAGGTCAGCATGGCCGGGTACTTGGCCAGTTGCAGCATCAGCGCCTGGGCCTGCGGGCCTTCCAGCGCCGACAGGTCCACGTCCTTGAGCGTGGCCGCGTCACCCCCCCAGGCGGCCAGCACCGAGCAGATGCGCGCATGGGCGTACTGCACGTAGTAAACGGGGTTGTCGTTGTTCTGGGCCACGGCCAGGTCCACGTCGAAGGTGTACTCGGTGTCGGGCTTGCGGGACAGCAGGAAGAAACGCACCGCGTCCTTGCTGGTCCACTCGATCAGGTCGCGCAGCGTGACGTAGGAGCCGGCGCGCTTGCTGATCTTGACTTCCTCGCCGCCGCGCACCACGCGCACCATGGTGTGCAGCACATAGTCGGGATAGCCGGCAGGGATGCCAACGTCGGCGGCCTGCAGGCCGGCGCGCACCCGCGCGATGGTGCCGTGGTGGTCCGTGCCCTGGATGTTGACGACCTTGGAGTAGCCGCGCTTGAATTTCTGGATGTGATAGGCGACATCGGGCACGAAGTACGTGTAGTTGCCGTCCTGCTTGCGCATCACGCGGTCCTTGTCGTCACCGTAGTCGGTGGACTTGAGCCAGAGCGCGCCGTCGAGTTCGTAGGTATGTCCGCCCGCGATCAGGCGCTGCACCGCGTCCTCGACATAGCCGTTGGTGTAGAGGCTGGATTCGAGGTAGTACTCGTCAAAGTGCAGGTTGAAGGCCTGCAGGTCCTTGTCCTGCTCGTTGCGCAGATAGGCGACGGCGAACTGGCGGATGTTGTCGTAGTCCTCGACATCGCCGTTGGCCGTGAATTCGCGGTCATCGGCCTTGACGGTCTTGCGGGCCAGGAAGTCGTCGGCGATGTCCTGGATGTAGGAGCCGTTGTAGAAGGCCTTGCTTGCCGGATTCTCGGGATCGATGGGCCAGCATTCGTCACCGGGCTTGAAGCCCTTGGCACGCAGCTGCGTGCTCTTGGTCAGCGTGTCGATCTGCACGCCCGCGTCGTTGTAGTAGAACTCGCGGTGCACGCCCCAGCCCTGCGTGGCATAGAGGTTGCAGATGGCATCGCCCAGCGCGGCCTGGCGGCCATGGCCCACATGCAGCGGGCCGGTGGGGTTGGCGGAGACGAACTCGACCAGCATCTTTGCGCCACGGTCGGCCAGCCAGCCGAACTTCTCGGCCTGCTCCAGCACTTCGCGGATGATTTGCTGCTTGGCGGCGGGCTTGAGGCGGATGTTCAGAAAGCCGGGGCCGGCGATCTCGATGGCATCGACCCAACGCTGGAAGGACGGCGTGGCCTCCAGCGCAGCCTTGAGCTGCTCGCCCAGCGAACGCGGGTTGAGCTTGAGCGGCTTGGCCAGCTGCATGGCGGCCGTGCAGGCGAAATCGCCATGGGCAGCCACCTTGGGGGATTCAAAAGCGGCACGGGCACCGGCGCCGGGCGACAAAGTTTCAAGCTCGCCGGCCAGAGCCGCGAGCAGTTCCTGTTTGACGGAGAGCATCGGCGGATTCTACGTGGCAGGCCCACCCCATGCCGCCGGACAGGAAAACGGAGCCTACATGCCCCGCGCCCAGAACACCGCGACGACGGCGATCACGGGCACCACATGGGCCTGCCACATCACCCAGCGGCGCGTGCTGGCGACCTCGGCCGGCTGAGGCAGGCCCTGGCCGGCATCCAGCGCGCGGCGCCAGCGCCGGAAGGCCAGCGTGGGCTTGATCGACAGCAGCGCGCCGACGACAAACAAAGTCATCTTCAGATGAAACAGTGGCTGCGAGACGTACCAGGACATGCCCTTGACGCCCCACACCAGACGGGCGATGCCGGTCAGCACCAGGAAGACCACGGCAAGGCCATAGATCATGTCCAGCCGCGCCAGGCGCTGCACCACGGCGGCGCTCATCCACTCGCTGCGGCACAGCGCCGCCTGGCTGGACAGGAACACCACGAAGGTGAGGATGGCCAGCAGGTGGAGGCTGGCCAGGATGGCTTCTATCGTCATGGGGAATCCGTATAGAAATTGGGCCTCTTGGGCCAAGCGTCCATTACGCCAGAAACGGGGACTGCCATCGTGATGTCCGAGGCAATCGGTAGACCACTGCGGTCCCGTCAGCGCCCCAGCTCCGCGCGCACCCAGTCGTCCAGCAGCGTCTTTTCGTAGCGCAGGGGATCGTTGGGATACAGGTCCGGGCGCATCATGAAGCTGGCGTCGCGCAGCTGGCGGCTGCCTTCTCGCAGCAGCTTTCCATCGGCTCCCAGCAGCTTGAAGCGCAGGTCGATGCGCGGTGGGTAGATGTCGCGCACGATGCGCACATCGGCAGCCTGGGGCCCGCGCCAGGGCTCGAAGCCGCCTGCGCGCTGCACATCGGTGAGGTGAACTTCAAGCCGCTGGCCCTGGGGCAGCCTGGGCGCGGCACGCTCGGCCAGGAACTGGGCCAGCGCATCGACCCAGGCGCGGCGCGCCTTCTCGGATTCCTGGGGTCCGTTGCGCCCGGCGTCGAACCGCGAGGGATCGTCAAAGGTCACGCTCACGATGCCGGCAGGCACCGCGCCCTGCCGCATCCCGTCCGGCCGGCCCTGCCCCGGCCCCTGGACGGCGCAGCCCGCCACCATGCCCAGGCAGGCGGCTCCCAGCGCCATGCGCATCCAGCGCCGCCGTCCTGGGGCCACGCCCGGCGTTGCGGATACCGCTTTCGTCGCTATCGACACTGCCATGCTCATTCCTCCTTGCTGGGCGGCCCGCTCAGGCCGCGTGGGTACGCCGCCAGAAATCCGGCTGCTCGTAGTGGTGCTTGAGATAGTCGATCCACAGCCGCACACGCAGCGGCATGTGCTTGCGCTGGGGAAAGACGACAAAAATGCCATTGGGCGGCGCCGCGAATGTTTCGAGCACAGCCACCAGGCGGCCCGAGGTGATCTCGGCCTCGACCTCCCAGGTGCTGCGCCAGGCGATGCCCCAGCCGCCCAGGCACCAGTCGTGCAGTACCTGGCCGTCGGAGCAGTCCAGCGGGCCGCCCGGCTTGAAGTGCACGACCTCGCTGGTGCCGCTGTCGGGATGGGGGATGCGAAAGGCCCAGCCACGCGTCTGCGAAGCGTCGCTGGACAGCGTCAGGCAGTCGTGCTGGGTCAACTCACTCGGGTGGCGCGGCGTGCCCCGGCGCTCCAGATAGGCCGGCGTGGCCACGCACTGGCGCCGGTTGTCGGCAATGCGCACGCTGACCAGGGCCGAGTCGGGCAGATCGCCCACGCGCACCGCGCAGTCAAAGCCTTCGCCGGCCAGGTCGACCACGCGGTCGCTGAGGTTCAGGGAAATCGTCACATCCGGGTGCAGATCCCGAAAGAGCGGCACCAGGGGCGCCACGTGCCGCCTGCCAAAGCCCGCCGGCGCCGTGATGCGCAGGTGGCCCGTGGCCTTGACCCCGCCCGCGCTGACACTGGCCTCGGCGTTGGACACATCGGACAGCAGGCGCTGGCAATCCTCGAGAAAGGCGCTGCCCTCGTGCGTGAGGGAGATGCGCCGCGTGGTGCGCACCATGAGCTTGACGCCCAGGTGCTCTTCCAGGGCATCGAGGCGCCGCCCCATGATGGCCGGCGCCACACCTTCCGCCTTGGCCGCTGCCGTGAGGCTGCCGCGCGTTGCCACCGATACGAATGACTCGAATGCCTTGAGCTTGTCCATGACCGCTGTCCGTTTCTTTTCCGTGTTCTTGTGGGGCATGCGACCGCACACCCGTCTCCTGTGACTCGCCTTTTTGCATAGTGGGCACTGGCTGTCCTCCATGTGCACCATGCATAGGGCTGCGCGCCAAAGCCGGCCGGTTTTGGCGCGCGCATAACCTTCCCACATTTTTGCGTAAAAGTCACGAGTTTTAAGATTTATGGTCTATTTATGTACGCAAATAAATCTAATAAAGTATTCCTTATAGTCAGGCCCGAAAAGGGTCTGCCAAGCCTTTCCATCCATCCAACCCGGGGTTCCCACCATGACCGATCGCACCCAAGCCCACAGCCTGCAGGTCGCTACAGAGCTGCACCGTTTCATCAATGAACAAGTGCTCCCGGGCACCGGTGTCGCTCCCGAGGCGTTCTGGAAAGGCTTCGACGCGATCGTCAACGATCTGGCTCCTCGCAATGCCGCCCTGCTGGCCGAGCGTGACCGCCTGCAGACCGAGCTGGACACCTGGCACAAGGCCCATCCCGGCCCCATCACCGACATGGCCGGCTACCAGCAATTCCTGACGCAGATCGGCTATCTGGTCGAGCAGCCCAAGGATGCCAAGGCCACCACCACCAACGTGGATGCGGAACTGGCCATCCAGGCCGGCCCCCAGCTGGTCGTGCCCATTCTCAACGCCCGCTATGCGCTGAACGCCGCCAACGCGCGCTGGGGTTCGCTGTATGACGCGCTGTACGGCACGGACGCCATCGGCGAAGACGGCGGCGCGGAAAAGGGCAAGGGCTACAACCCCGTGCGCGGCGCCAAGGTGATCGCCTTCGCACGTGATTTCCTGGACCAGGCAGCCCCGCTGGCCTCGGGCTCGCACAAGGATGCCGCCGGCTATCGCGTGGAAACTGGCCAGTTGGTCGTCGCGCTCAAGAGCGGCGGCACCACGGGCCTGAAGAACACCGCCCAGTTCGTCGGCTACCAGGGTGAAGCCGCGGCGCCCTCTTCCGTGCTGCTGCTCAACAACGGCCTGCACATCGACATCCGCATCGACAAGACCACGGCCATCGGCCAGACCGATGCCGCCGGCGTGGCCGACGTGGTGGTCGAAGCCGCCCTGTCCACCATCCTGGACCTGGAAGACTCCGTGGCCGCCGTGGATGCCGAGGACAAGGTGGTCGGCTATGCCAACTGGCTGGGCATCCTCAAGGGCACGCTGACCGAAACCTTCGACAAGGGCGGCAAGAGCATGACGCGCGGCCTGAACGCCGACCGCGAGTACACGGGTGCCGATGGCAAGCCCGTCAAGCTGCATGGCCGTTCGCTGATGTTCGTGCGCAATGTCGGCCACCTGATGACCAACCCGGCCATCCTCTGGGGCAACGGCAAGGAAATCCCCGAGGGCATCCTGGACGCCATGGTCACCACGGCCATCGCCGTCCACGACATCAAGGGTCTGGGCGCCAACGGCATCCGCAACTCGCGCACGGGCAGCGTCTACATCGTCAAGCCCAAGATGCACGGCCCCGCGGAAGCCGCCTTCGCCAGCGAGCTGTTCGGCCGCGTGGAAAAGGTCCTGGGCCTGCCCGAGAACACCGTCAAGCTGGGCATCATGGACGAGGAGCGCCGCACCAGCGTCAACCTCAAGGCCTGCATTGCCGCTGCCGCATCGCGCGTGGCCTTCATCAACACCGGCTTCCTGGACCGCACGGGCGACGAAATGCACACCGCCATGTATGCCGGCCCCATGGTCCGCAAGGCCGACATGAAGGGCAGCGCCTGGCTGGCCGCCTATGAGCGCAGCAACGTGCTCGTGGGCCTGGGCCTGGGCCTGCGCGGCAAGGCGCAGATCGGCAAGGGCATGTGGGCCATGCCCGACCTGATGAAGGCCATGCTGGAGCAAAAGATCGGCCACCCCAAGGCCGGCGCCAATACCGCCTGGGTGCCCTCGCCCACGGCCGCCACGCTGCACGCCCTGCACTACCACCAGGTCAACGTGGCCGAAGTGCAAAAGCAGCTGGAGCAGACCAATGCCGACGCCGAGCGCGCCACCATCCTGGCCGACCTGCTGCAGGTGCCCGTGGTCAAGGAAGACAAGTGGAGCGCCGCCGAGAAGCAGCAGGAGCTGGACAACAACGTCCAGGGCATCCTCGGCTACGTGGTGCGCTGGGTGGACCAGGGCGTGGGCTGCTCCAAGGTGCCCGACATCCACAACGTGGGCCTGATGGAAGACCGCGCCACGCTGCGCATCTCCAGCCAGCACATCGCCAACTGGCTGCAGCACGGCATCGTGACCGAGGCCCAGGTGCGCGAGACCTTCGAGCGCATGGCCGCCGTGGTTGACCAGCAGAACGCGGGCGATGCGCTGTACAAGCCCATGGCCGGCCACTTCGACACCTCGATGGCCTACCAGGCCGCCTGTGACCTGGTCTTCAAGGGCAAGGAGCAACCCAGTGGCTACACCGAGCCCCTGCTGCACGCCTGGCGCCTGAAGGTCAAGGCAGCCGCCTGACACCTGGCGGCGCCCAAGGCTGCAAAAGCACCCAGGCTTGCCTGAGGTGCTTTTTTCATGGGCCTACACTCAGCACCACGATGAGTGCCCCTCCCCCCGATGCCAGCCTGTGTCCGCTGTGCGGCCGCAGCAATCAATGCGCCATTCTTGCGGGCGTTGATCCGCTGAACTGCTGGTGCATGGACACGCCAGTGGCACCCGATGCACTGGCCCGCATTCCGGAGCCACTGCGCAACAAGGCCTGCCTGTGCCCCGCCTGCGCGCTTGGCACCGACAAGCCTCGACCGCCCGCGTCGGCCGATATGATGTCGCCGACCCAACCCCCCTAGAACTTGATCCCTGAGGAGATTGACATGCCCACATACCACGTCGAAATGATGGAAGGCCGCACCGTTGAACAAAAGCGCAAGCTGGTCGAAGAGATCACGCGCGTCTCGGTCGAAGTCCTCGGTGGCTCGCCCGAATCGGTGGACATCCTGATCACCGACATCAAGCGCGAAAACTGGGCCACGGGCGGCAAGCTCTGGTCCGAACGCAGCTGAGGATCTTTCGCTCAATGCATGCAAAAGGCAGCTTTGGCTGCCTTTTTTCATGAAACTTGGTCTTTAATCCCGTATTTCCATGAGTGCCTGCAGTGCACTCCCAGCCACCGTCCAGGGCACAGGCATGGAGGCATCTGGCTTCCAGTGTCTGGCAACACCATCCATGGACACCTGGGTCAGGGCTACCTGGGTAGCACCGGCAGCATGGGCCTGAACAGCCGCATCGGCCATGCACGCCACATAGCCGGCGACATCACCACTGCGAAAAAGAGCCCAGGCCCCTTCAACACATTGCAGCTGCATGCGTTGATCTGCGTTGCCTTGCTGCAGTTCTCCCATGAACAGATTGCGCGTGGCTTCGTACGTTGTGGGAGCGGCGCACAGAAGTGCAATGCGCGATTCGGGGTCACTTTGCAAGGCAGCGGCCACCTTGCGCGCCAGCATGCCATCGGCACGCCAGACCTTGCCACTGCGGCAATCCGCCACGGCCGGGCCCAGGGTCGAGCAGGTCAGCAGCACGGCATCGATATCGGCAGGGTCCGCCAGCGCATCGAGCTGCCCTGCCGTTTTCTGCCGAAGCGACGCATTCATGCCACCTGCAGCCTCCGCCTCCA
This sequence comes from Delftia sp. DLF01, assembly GCF_014852125.1. NCBI lineage: Bacteria > Pseudomonadati > Pseudomonadota > Betaproteobacteria > Burkholderiales > Comamonadaceae > Delftia > Delftia sp. DLF01. The sequence goes on along the minus strand of NZ_JACVAZ010000008.1, from coordinate 1,220 downwards.
ACAGCAGTTCCTCATGCACCTGATGAACGATTGAGTGGGCCGGCCAGCCCAGTTCGGCAGCAGCCTGCTCGAAGATCACGGCGTTGCTGTGCGCCGTATGCAGACAGAGGATGGGCATGGGTATGTTCCGTTTTTTTGCCGTTGCCCCGCATTGTGCTTGCAGCTGCCGCGCCAGGCGTTAGGCTATGGCTTGAACTACGCAAACAACGATACCGCCATGTGCCAGCTGCTTGGAATGAACTGCAACACGCCCACCGACGTGCGCTTCAGCTTTTCGGGGTTCACCCAGCGGGCGGGCAATACCGGCGACCATACGGACGGCTGGGGCATCGCCTTCTTCGAGGACAAGGGCCTGCGCCACTTCGTCGGCTACGAGCGCGCCATCGACTCGCCCATCGCCAAGCTGATACGCGAGTACCCGATCAAGAGCCGCAACGTCATCGCCCACATCCGCAAGGCCACGCAGGGCGCGGTAAGCCTGCAGAACTGCCACCCCTTCGTGCGTGAACTGTGGGGCCGCAACTGGGTCTTTGCCCATAACGGAGATCTCAAGGGCTTCGCTCCCAAACTCCATGCCCACTTCCATCCGGTAGGCAACACCGACAGCGAGCAGGCCTTCTGCTGGATTCTTCAGGAGCTCTGGAAGTCCCATGCCGGCCTGCCGAGCGTGCAGGAACTCACGCATACGCTGCGCGAACTGGCCAGGCGCATCTCGCCACACGGCACCTTCAACTTCCTGCTGTCCAACGGCGAAGCGCTGTGGGCCCATGCCACCACACACCTGTGCTACATCGAGCGTCGCCACCCCTTTGCCCAGGCCCATCTGTCGGATGAGGACCTGACCGTGGACTTCGCCCGAGAGACCACACCACAGGACCGTGTGGCCATCATCGTCACAGCACCGTTGACCAAGAATGAAACCTGGACCTCGATCCAGTCGGGCGAACTCAAGGTCTTTGTACAGGGCGAATGCCTGCCGCTCTGAACCATTGCGCATTCAGAATGAAAAAAGAGAGCGCGTTAGCGCTCTCTTTTTTTGGGATGTCCGTTTTGGCTGTTCAGCCTGTTTCCATTTCCTGCAGCCCAATGCAAGAAACCCCGTAGCTTTGGGCTACGGGGTTTCTTGGGCTGTAAGAGCCTGACGATGACCTACTTTCACACGGGAACCCGCACTATCATCGGCGCAAAGTCGTTTCACTGTCCTGTTCGGGATGGGAAGG
>NZ_JACVAZ010000007.1:0-287211 GCF_014852125.1 Delftia sp. DLF01 | reverse complement strand
TGAACTTCACTTCTATTCTCATGAGCGTTTTTGGCTTCAAAGAGCCGAGTTCCAAAGAACTTGGCTGTTCGCCTCAAACGCCCACGCTTATCGGCTGTATATTTTTAAGGATCGAAGCAGAGAATTTCTTCTTTACTTCCGACTCGCTGCGATCAGCGAAGCCTTGAATTCTAGCACAGTTTTTAGCGTCGTTGCAATCAAATTTCTTCGATTTTTTCAACACTAGCGATCTGCATCGCTTCTCTTCAGTAGAGCCTTGCATTGTAGCACGTTTTTCCAACCCGCCAACAACAAGATTCCTACCGCAGCAACCAGAGCATCAGCCCCAACCACCGGATCAGGCCACCGAAGCAACCCTCTCATAAAAAAAGCCACCCTTGCGGGTGGCTTTTTTCTATCCTGGCGGAAACGGAGGGATTCGAACCCTCGATGAGGCTCTACACCCCATACTCCCTTAGCAGGGGAGCACCTTCGGCCACTCGGTCACGTTTCCGGAATGACGTTATTGTAACGTGCTTTTTTGCCGGTTTCGGCAAAACGATGATTTTATTCCGGCTTGTCGAGACCGAAGGCGGTGTGCAGGGCGCGCACGGCCAGCTCCAGGTACTTCTCGTCGATGACGACGGAGGTCTTGATCTCGGAGGTGGAGATCATCTGGATGTTCACGCCTTCCTGGCTCAGTGCACGGAACATGGTGGATGCCACGCCCACATGGCTGCGCATGCCGATGCCGACAATGCTGACCTTGGCGATGTTGGGGTTGCCGACGACTTCGGTGGCACCCAGGGCGGGCACGACCTTGTCGCGCAGCAGCTCCATGGCGCGTTGGTAGTCGCCCTGGCTGACGGTGAAGCTGAAGTCGGTTTTGCCTTCCTTGCTGATGTTCTGGATGATCACATCGACTTCGATGTTGGCATCAGCCACCGGACCCAGGATGCCGTAGGCGATGCCGGGGGTGTCGGGCACGCCGAGAACGGAGATCTTGGCTTCGCCGCGGTTGAATGCGATGCCGGATACGACGGCCTTTTCCATTTTTTCGTCTTCCTCAAAAGTAATCAGCGTGCCGGAGGTGGATTCCTCCTCCAGGTCGATGTCCCAGGGCGTGAAGCTGGAGAGCACGCGCATGGGCACCTTGTACTTGCCGGCAAATTCCACCGAGCGGATCTGCAGCACCTTGGAGCCGAGGCTGGCCATTTCCAGCATTTCCTCGAAGCTCACGGTGTTCAGGCGCTTGGCGGCCTGCACCACGCGCGGGTCGGTGGTGTAGACGCCGTCCACGTCGGTATAGATAAGGCACTCGGCCGCCTTCAGCGCCGCAGCCACGGCCACGGCCGAGGTGTCGGAGCCGCCACGGCCCAGCGTGGTGACATGTCCGTTGGGATCGATGCCCTGGAAGCCCGTGATGATGACCACGCGACCAGCGTCGAGTTCGGCGCGAACGCGCTTGTCGTCGATGGACTCGATGCGTGCCTTGGTGAAGCTGCTATCGGTGCGCACGGGAACTTGCCAGCCCGAGAAGCTGATGGCTTCCACGCCTTCGGCCTGCAGCGCAATGGCCAGCAGTGCCGACGACGCCTGCTCGCCCGTGGAGGCCAGCATGTCGAGTTCACGGTAGTACGCCGTTTTGGCCGAGCCGGGAGCCAGCTCGCTGGCCAGACCCAGCAGACGGTTGGTTTCGCCACTCATGGCGCTGGGGACGACCACCATCTGGTGACCGGCACGAGCCCACTTGGCCACGCGCTTGGCAACGTTGCGGATGCGCTCTGTCGAGCCCATCGAGGTGCCGCCGTATTTATGAACGATCAGTGCCATTGGATATCAGGGTGACGAAACTGCTTGCCACGGCGCTGTACGACAGAGGGATGCCTGTGCAAGCCAGGATGTTCGAGAGGACTGCGCATGAAGCGAAATGTCCGCCCGGACCCGTCTTGCGCAAGCCGTTTGGTTTTGGCGCGCCGCCGGTTTTCGTACAAAGTTGGACCAAAACTCGTCAATTGTACCAATCGAGCACCGACCCCAGGCGCCGCACAAAACCCCGCCCCATCTTGAGATGGATGCGGTGGCCTCGCGTAAGGCAAACGCCGATCTGCGCGAGCAGCTGATCGAGCTGCGCGGCACTGGGCGTGGTGGCATGCACACTGCGCAGCCAGTGGCGCAGCACATTGGCCTGGCGCGCGGGGCTCAGCGCTTGCAAGGCGGTGATGCCGGGGGGGGTGCCGATGGCCGCCAGATCGGCCTGCGCCATCTCCTGCAGAAGCTCGGCCGCCTCGGCGCAATGCCGGCTGCTGCGCGCGAACGTGGCGCGAAACTGGGGAAAGGCCTGCTGCAGCGCGGGTAGCAACTGGGCGCGGATGCGATTGCGCGTATAGCGTGCGTCGGCATTGGTCGGGTCTTCCACCCACGCCTGGCCACGCGCCGCAAGCCAGTCACGCAGGACCTGGCCGGGCAGATCAAGCAGCGGACGATGCCATTCGAGATCCGCCCTGCTCCACTGCGCCGGCATGGCAGCCAACCCGGCCACACCGGCGCCGCGAGACAGGGCCAGCAGCAGCGTCTCGACCTGGTCGTCCGCATGTTGCGCCAGCGCCATGCTGCGAACGGGCGGCAAGGGCTCTCCGCCAGCGCCCTGCCCAGGCCAGGGTTCGCGGGCAGCCTCTATCAGCGTTGCGTAGCGCAGCTGGCGTGCGGCGTCCTCAGGACTCTGGCCCGGCGCGTGGCGTGCGTCCACGCGGCGAATCTTCAAAGGAACGGCATGCTGCGCGCAGACTTTCTCGCACTGGCCGACAAAGGCATCGGCCGCCGACTGCAGACCGTGGTGCACATGGATGGCCACGACCTGGCCCGGCCAGCGCTCGGCGCAGGCCAGCAGCAGCGCCGTGGAGTCCGCACCGCCGCTGAAGGCCACGGCCAGCGGCAGTTGCGGCGCAAAGCGATGGATGGCCGCGTCCAAAGCGGCACCTGGCGCAGCATCTGGAGCGGCTGCCGGAACATTGCGCAGCGGGTCGGTGATCGGAATTTCCACAGGCTTGGATCAGAGGTATCAGGACGCGGGCCAGGGATTGGCGCAAAAAGCAAACGGCTCCCAGGGGGAGCCGTTCAGTGTGCCAGAGCGTGGCGCAGGCCTTCAGCGGTTGTCGGCCTTGGTGTCGGCGAAGCGTCCGTAGCTTTGCAGGCGCTCGTAACGGCGATCCTGCAGTTCCTTGGGCTTGAGGTCCGCCAGCTGGCGATAGGCATCGCCCAGCGCGCGCTTGAGGAAAGCTGCCATTTGCTTGGGGTCGCGGTGGGCGCCGCCCACGGGCTCGTTGACGATCTTGTCCACCAGGCCCAGGGCCTTGAGGCGGTGGGCCGTGATGCCCATGGCATCGGCCGCGTCCTGGGCCTTTTCGCCGGTCTTCCAGAGGATGGAGGCGCAGCCTTCCGGGCTGATCACGGAGTAGACGGCGTATTGCAGCATCAGCACCTGGTCGGCGACGGCAATGGCCAGGGCGCCGCCCGATCCACCTTCACCGATGACGGTGGTGATGATGGGGGTCTGCAGTTGGGCCATTTCGTAGATGTTGCGGCCAATGGCTTCGGACTGGCCGCGCTCTTCGGCTTCGATGCCGGGGAAGGCGCCAGGCGTGTCCACGAAGGTGAAGACCGGCAGGCCGAACTTTTCGGCCGTCTTCATGAGGCGCAGGGCCTTGCGGTAGCCCTCGGGGCGCGTCATGCCGAAGTTGCGCAGCGTGCGCTCCTTGGTGTCGCGGCCCTTCTGGTGGCCGATGACCATGCAGGAAATGCCATTGAAGCGCGCCAGCCCGCCCACGATGGACTGGTCGTCGGCGAAGTGCCGGTCGCCGTGCATCTCGATGAAGTCGGTGAAGCAGTCGCGCACATAGTCCAGCGTGTAGGGACGCTCGGTATGGCGCGCGATCTTGGTGATCTGCCAGGGCGAGAGGTCGCTGTAGATGTCCTTGGTCAGCTGCAGGCTTTTTTTGCTGAGCTGCTCGATCTCTTCCGAGATATCGACTGCGCTTTCGGTCTGCACGTAGCGCAGTTCCTCGATTTTGGATTCGAGCTCGGCGATGGGCTGCTCAAAATCCAGAAAGTTCTTTTTCGCCAACTTGTTTCTCCTTGTCCCAGCCAGGCACGGTGCATGCGTTCCGGCCGGAAAACGGGGGTTGATCGGGTGTGATCGGTTTGTCTTCAGGCTGCAGGCTGCGGTTCGAGCGAGCGCCAAATATACCAAGTCGCCACGGTGCACCACGGCTTCCAGGCCTCGGCAACCTCACGCGCCTCGCTGCGGCTGACGGGGTCGCCTGAAAAATAGTTCTGGCTGATGCCCGAGATCAGGCCTGCATCGTCCAGCGGCAGCACATTGGGCCGCTGCAGGTAGAAGATGAGGAACATCTCGGCGGTCCAGCGGCCCACGCCTCGGATGGACATGAGCTCGGCCACGATGGCTTCGTCACTCATGCCCTGCCAGTCGTCCTGGTGCAGGCGGTGCTCGGTGAAGTGCATGGCCAGGTCCACCAGGTAGTCCACCTTGCGGGCAGACAGGCCCACGGCGCGCATGTCGTCCACCTTGAGCTTGAGCACCAGGTCAGGCGCCATGCGGGCGGGCAGGCGCGCGAACTTGTTCCACAGCGTCTGCGCAGCCTTCATCGAGATCTGCTGGCCCACGATGGAGCGCGCCAGCGTGGCGAAGGCATCGCCGCCGGGCTGCAGGGCCAGGTGGGCAAAGCGCGGGATCAGGCGCTTCATCACGCGATCGCGCCGCACCAGCTGGCGGCAGGCCTCGGCCCAGTAGGCCGGGGCGCCCTCAGGCGGCGCGGGCAGGGATATCTTGGCCTTGGGAGCGGAGGCAGCGGCAGCGGCGGCCGCAGGCGCCGAACCTGCGCGCGCGCCCAGCGTCACCATCGGCAGCGGGGCCGGTTGCTGTTCGGGCACGGGCAGATCGGCCACCAACGGCAACTGCTCGAAATCCATGGTGTCCAGGGGTTTGGCGGAGGCCATCAAAGCACCTCCCCGCACCTGGCGCGGCACATCTGGCAAGGCATACGGATCAGCCCTTTGCGGCTGCCTCCCAGGTCGTGCCTGCGGGGGAGTCCTTGAGCACGATGCCCTGTTCCAGCAGCGCCTTGCGGATGCGGTCGGCCTCGGCCCAGTCCTTGGCCGCCTTGGCGGCTGCGCGTGCGGCAATCTGCGCCTCGATGGCGCCGACATCCATCTCCGAAGTGCCCGCCTGCAGGAAGGCCTGCGGGTCGCCCTGCAGCAGCCCCAGGCAGCCGGCCAGGGCCTTGAGCAGGCCCGCCGTCTCGGCACTCTTGCTGCGGTTGACTTCGGCAGCCAGCTCGAACAGCACGGCCACGGCCTCGGGCGTGCCGAAGTCCTCGTCCATGGCCGTCTTGAAGCGTGCGGCAGCGGGATGATTCCAGTCGATGGCAACCTCGGCAGGCGCGACCAGGCTCAGCGCCGTGTACAGGCGCTTGAGCGCGCCGCGTGCGTCGTTCAGGTGCACGTCGCTGTAGTTCAGCGGGCTGCGGTAGTGGCTGCGCACGACGAAGAAGCGCACGGTCTCGGCGTCGTACTCCTTGAGCACGTCGCGGATGGTGAAGAAGTTGCCCAGCGACTTGGACATCTTCTCGTTGTCCACGTTGATGAAGCCGTTGTGCATCCAGACCTGCGAGAACGGCTTGCCGGTCGCGCCTTCGCTCTGGGCGATCTCGTTTTCGTGGTGCGGGAACTGCAGGTCGGCGCCGCCGCCGTGGATGTCGAAGCTCTCGCCCAGCATCTCGCAGCCCATGGCCGAGCACTCGATGTGCCAGCCGGGACGGCCCACGCCCCAGGGGCTGGCCCACTTGACCTCTTCCGGCTCGGCGGGCTTGGCGCTTTTCCACAGCACGAAGTCCAGCGGATCCTGCTTGCCGTCCTGCACGGCCACGCGTTCGCCGGCCTGCAATTCGTCCAGCGACTTGCCCGACAGCTTGCCGTAGCCGGGGAACTTGCGCACGGCGAAGTTCACGTCGCCATCCGTGCCCTGATAGGCCAGGCCCTTGTCCTGCAGACGGCCGATCATGGACAGCATCTGCGGCACGTATTCGGTGGCGCGCGGCTCATGCGTGGGGCGCTCGATGCCCAGGGCGTCGGCGTCCTGGTGCAGGGCGTCGATCATGCGGTCGGTCAACGAGCGGATGGTCTCGCCGTTCTCGACGGCGCGACGGATGATCTTGTCATCGATGTCGGTGATGTTGCGCACATAGGTCACGCGATGGCCGCTGGCACGCAGCCAGCGCTGCACCACATCGAAAGCGACCATGGAGCGTGCGTGTCCCAGGTGACACAGGTCGTACACGGTCATGCCGCACACATACATGCGCACATGGCCCGGTTCGATTGGCGAAAACGCTTCCAATGCACGCGACAGCGTGTTGTAGATACGCAAACTCATGGATGTTTATCAGGGGAGAAAGGGTCGCTGCAGGGGGCGCGTCCCACGCGCCGCCGGACCCTTGGCGCCGATGCAGGCATGCTCAGCAGGGAGCAGGAGCGGCAGGCGCAGAGCCCGTGTGACCCAGCACACCCCTCAGCTACAATTGACCGCAGTATAAGCCCGCGCCGCGGGGCATTCCCCCGAGGCCCCGAAAGCACCTACATGCCTCTACGCAACTCGTTTCGCTCCGCCCTGCGCCTCGCGGCACTGGCGGCCCTGCTCGCAACAGGCCACGCCCACGCCGACGACTATACGGAAGTGAATCAGTTGCTGCGCAACGGCAAGAGCACCCAGGCGCTGGCACGCGCCGATGCCTATCTGGCCAAGAACGCACGCGACCCGCAGATGCGCTTTCTCAAGGCGGTTGCACTGACCGACAGCGGCAAAACAAACGAGGCCATCGCCGCGCTGAATCAGCTCATCGAGGACTACCCCGAGCTGCCCGAGCCCTACAACAATCTGGCGGTCATCTATGCCGGCCAGAACCAGCTCGACAAGGCGCGCTCCGCGCTCGAATCCGCCGTGCGCAACAACCCCAACTACGGCGTCGCCTACGAGAACCTGGGCGACATTCATGCCCGCCTGGCCTACGAGGCCTACTCCAAGGCGCAAGGCCTGGATGGCCGCGCGGCCAGCGTGCGCCCCAAGCTCAAGCTGCTGCGCGACCTGCTGGCGCCCGTCACCGCCGCCAAGTAGGCCCCCGGCCCACGCGCGCAGCCCTTGCGCCAGCGCGCGTGCGGCGGTCGATCGGGTCTTGCCATGCCTGGCGCGCACCCGCAGGAACCTGCCCGGTTTTCCCCACTCCATCCCCCAGCCCTTTGGCTTTCACAGGAGATTCGCATGACCACACGCCGCATTGCGTCGCTTTCCCTGGCCGGCATGGCCCTGGCCGCTTCCCTTTTCACCGCGCTGCCCGCCATGGCGCAGAACGCCACGCCCAAGGTGCAGATCAAGACCAGCATGGGCGACATCGTGCTGGAGCTGAACGAAGCCAAGGCCCCCAAGACCGTGGCCAACTTCATGCAGTACGTGCGCGACAAGCACTATGACGGCACGGTGTTCCATCGCGTGATGGACGGCTTCATGATCCAGGGCGGCGGCATGGATGCCAGCCTCAAGGAAAAGCCCACGCGCGCACCGATTCCGCTGGAGGCGGACAACGGCCTCAAGAATGACCGGGGCACCATCGCCATGGCGCGCACGGGCAATCCCAACTCGGCCACCTCGCAGTTCTTCATCAACGTGGTGAACAACGACATGCTCAACGCGCCCAAGCCTGACGGACATGGCTACGCCGTCTTCGGCCGCGTGGTCCAGGGCATGGATGTGGTGGACAAAATCCGCACGGTGGCCACGGGCAACCAGGGCATGCACCAGAATGTACCCACCAAGCCGGTGACCATCCTCTCGGCCACCGAAGTCAAGTAAACCGCGCGCCGCGCCTTGCGTGGCACGCCCTTCCCCTCCATCCAACAAGGAATCGCCATGAGCAATCCCCAAGTCGAACTCCACATCGCCGACCACGGCGTCATCACCATCGAACTCGACGCCGCCAAGGCCCCGAAGAGCGCAGAGAACTTCCTGGCCTATGTGAACAAGGGCCACTACAACAACACCATCTTCCATCGCATCATCGATGGCTTCATGATCCAGGGCGGCGGCTTCGAGCCCGGCATGAAGCAAAAGGAGACGGACGCTCCCATCGAGAACGAGGCCAAGAACGGCCTGAAGAACGACAAGTACACCCTGGCCATGGCCCGTACCGGCGACCCGCACTCGGCCACCGCCCAGTTCTTCATCAACGTGGCCGACAACGGCTTCCTGAACCACACCTCGCCCAGCGCACAGGGCTGGGGCTATGCCGTGTTCGGCAAGGTGATCAAGGGCACCGAGATCGTGGACAAGCTGCGTGGCGTGAAGACCGGCCGCAACGGCGGCCACCAGGACGTGCCCAAGGATGACGTGATCATCGAAAAGGCCGTGGCCCTGTAATCAGGCGCTTGCGCACACGGGGCGGCCGTGCCCTTTCGGGTCCGGCCGCCCTGTTGTCCATGCGCATGGCACCAGGCCGTGCGCATGGACAACAGACCCGCTCCAGAGCCGTCCCAAGGCTCCTACAGCCCTTCATGCAGCGCCCTTGCCGGGTGCCCCGTCCCATGGCCCAGACCGCCGCGCCCCGCCCTCTTCCCGTGCCGCCCATTGCGGCCGAGTGGACATTGCCTGCGGGCTGGCGCACGCTGGAGTTCATCTCGGACCTGCACCTGCAGGCCAGCGAGCCCGCCACCGTGCAGGCCTTCCGGAACTACCTGGCCGCCACGCGGGCCGATGCCGTCTTTCTGCTGGGCGACCTGTTCGAGGTCTGGGTGGGTGACGACGCCCTGCTGGAGCCGGGCAGCTTCGAGGCCGAATGCGCCACCGCCATGCGCGCGGCAGCCACCCGCACGCCGCTGTTCTTCATGCAGGGCAACCGCGACTTCCTGACCGGCGCGCAGTTCGATGCGCTGTGCGGCACGACCACCCTGACCGATCCCACCGTGCTTGACTGCGGCGACCAGCGCATCCTGCTCAGCCATGGCGATGCCCTGTGCCTGGACGATGTGGACTACCAGCGCTTTCGCGCCATGGCCCGCTCGGCGGCCTGGCAGGCCGGCTTCCTGGCCCAGCCGCTGCAGGTGCGCCGCGACCAGGCACGCGGCATTCGGCAGGAGAGCGAGTCGCGCAAGCGGGAATCGGACGGCCATGGCGCCGCCATGCCCACCTATGCCGACCTTGACGCGCAGGCCACGCGCAGCTGGCTGCATGCCGCAGGTGCCGCCACCCTGATCCACGGCCACACGCACCGCCCGGCCGACCATGACCTGGGCGATGGCCTGCGGCGCATCGTGCTCAGCGACTGGGATCTGGCGGCGCCCGTGCCCCGCGCCGAGGTGCTGCGCTGGGAGCGCGGCATGGGCCTGCAGCGCCTGCCGCTGTCCGACGTTCTTGAACAGGCCAGCCCGCCATGAGCCTTTGGCAACACCTGGGCCGCTGGGTCCGCAGACTGGGCCGCCGCGCACGCTCCACGGTGTCGCCGGTGCCCGAGATTCCCGCGCCGCTGTGGCTGTCCACGCTGGCCGCCTACCCTTTTCTCGCGTCGCTGACGCTGGAGGAGCAATCCAAGCTGCGCGCCCTGGCCGCCGTCTTCCTGCAGCGCAAGCGCTTCCACGGCGCCCACGGCCTGCAAGTGAGCGATGCCATGGCCCTGGAGATTGCCGCCCAGGCCTGCCTGCCCCTGCTGCACTGGGGCGAGCCGCAGGGCGCGCTGTCCTGGTATGACGACTTTGTCGGCATCGTGGTGCACCCGGGCGATGCCGTGGCACGGCGCCAGAGCATGGACGAGGCCGGCGTCATCCATGACTACGACGAAGTGATCATGGGCGAGGCCATGCATGGCGGCCCCGTCATGCTCAGTTGGCAGGCCATTGGCGCAGGCCGCGGGCCGCATGCCAGCCACCATGGCCACGGCGGCCAGGTAGCCAACGTGGTGATCCATGAATTCGCCCACAAGATCGACATGCGCAACGGCGGTGCCGACGGCTGCCCGCCCCTGCCGCCGGGCTTCATGGGCAGCAGCTCCGCGCGCCAGGCCCGCGAGATATGGCAGGCCGCCTGGGCACCGGCCTACGACGCCTTCCGTGAGCAGATCACCATCGCCGAGCGCTTTGGTGGCGAATGGCCCTGGCTGGACGGCTATGGCGCCACGGCGCCCGCCGAATTCTTCGCCGTGGCCTGCGAGGCCTTCTTCGTGGACCGCGCCCGCTTTGCCCTGGAATTTCCCACGCTGGCGCCGCTGCTGGCTGCGCTCTTCAAGCCGGCCACCAGTCAATCCTGATCGGAGCAAACCTCCTTCAGGGCCTGGGCGAACAGGCGCTGCTCCTCGTACTGCCCGCCCGCCTTGCGCTCGAACAGGGTGATGGGTGGCAGGGTCCAGCCAAAACGGTGGCGCACGATGCCCACGCCCGCGATGCGCACCAGTTCCTCGGCAATGTCGGCCGGCACGATGGACACGGCCCGCTCATTGGCCGCCACCAGTTCGCCGATCACCTTGGCCGAGAGCGTTTCCACAAACGGCGGCGGCGGCTCCACGCCCGCGCGCAGAAAAAAGTCGGTGATCTGCTCGCGCATGGGCGTGCGGCGCTGGCCCAGCACCCAGTCAAGCCCCGTGAGTTCGGCCCATTGCAGAGGTCGGCGCCCCAGCCGCGTGGCCAGGCTGCGGTGGGCGATCAGGCGAGGCTCCTGCTCATAAAGCACGCTGTGCCGTATGCCGCTCATGTCCAGCACGGCCGAGGCGCGGCCAATCACGCAGTCCAGCTCATGCGCGCGCAACTTTTGCAGCAGGCGGTCGCTGGTGTCCTCATGCAGCGTGACCGTGATGCGCCGGCCTTGCGGCCGCGTCCTGCCGATGGCATCGGCCAGCATGCGCGCCGGCAGGAAGGGGATGACACCCACCTGCAGGTGCGCCGCACGCTGCTGCCCCACGGCCTCGATGTCGTAGGCCCAATGGTCCAGATCGGCCAGCATGCCCCGGGCGCGCGCCAGCACCAGCGCGCCCAGCTCCGTAGGCTCCATGCCGCGCGCAGAACGCAGGAACAGCGGCGCGCCGAACAATGACTCCAGCTCGGCCAGGGCCTGGGTCACGGCGGGCTGGCTGGTGGCCATGCGCTCGGCCACGCGGGTCAGCGTGCCCAGCTCGCTGATGGAGCGCAGCAGCAGCAAATGCTTCATCTTCAGGCGCGTGGCCATGCGGTGGGCCAGTTGGGCAGCGGTCGATGCAGTGCGGTTTTGCGGCATGGATTCAGGCGTGGTGCGGCATAAGCAAAACCATATTGAACAATAAAAACAAACGAATTTCTGCTTATGCATGCGTTCCAGAATTCCTGCGTCTTGCACACCCAAAACGAAAGGACCAGGCAGACCATGGATGGCATGTTTTTCATCATCGCGCTGGGCGCGGCGGCGGCCGGATTCGTGCAGGGCCTGTCAGGCTTTGCCTTCGGCATGGTGGCCATGTCGTTCTGGGCCTGGGTGCTGGAGCCGCGCGATGCGGCCGTGCTCACCGTCTTCGGCTCGCTGCTGGGCCAGGTGCTGTCGGCCATCACCGTGCGGCGCGGGTTTGCGCTGGCAAAGCTGCTGCCCTTCATCCTGGGCGGTCTTGCCGGCATTCCGCTGGGCGTCTTGCTGCTGCCGCACCTGGACATGGCCTGGTTCAAGGCCCTGCTGGGCGGCATGCTGGTGCTGTGGTGCCCGGTGATGCTGCTGTCGGCCCGGCTGCCCAGGCTGGCGCGCGGCGGCCGGGTGGCCGATGGTGCCGTGGGCCTGGCTGGCGGCGTCATGGGCGGACTGGGCGGCTTCACGGGCACGCTGCCCACGCTGTGGTGCACGCTGCGCGGCTACCCCAAGGATGAGCAGCGCTCCGTCATCCAGAACTTCAACCTGTCCATGCTGGCCGTGACCATGGCCACCTACCTGGGCACCGGCATGGTCACGCGCAGCATGCTGCCGCTGTTCGCCATCGTGGCGCCGGCCATGCTCATTCCATCGCTGCTGGGCTCCAGGCTCTATATCGGTATCAGCGAGGCACGGTTCCGGCAGATCGTGCTGGGCCTGCTGTGCCTGTCCGGCGTGGCCCTGCTGGCGTCTTCCGTGCCCGTACTTTTGCAGCGCGTGGCCTGAGCCCAAGCCCCCTTCAGACCACCAGCACCTAGACCGTCTCGGGCACGGACAGCATGTGGACCAGGTGGCGGAAGTCCGTGGCGACCACCTCGGCTCCCGCGCTCCTCAGCAGTTCTGCCTTGGCACCCGCGCCCACACCCACGAATTGCAGCTGCAGTTGCCTTGCGGTGTGCAGATCCCAAAGCCCGTCGCCGAAGGACACGACCGATGTGATCTGCGATGCATCTCGGCCAGCGCTGGCGGCGGAGATGGCTGCGCTGACGATTTCCTCGCGCGTGGCGAATTCGCTGGCTGTCACCAGCAAGCGCTCGGGGCAGGCAATGCACGCCGCCGCCAGCTTGGCTTGCGCCAAATGCCGATAGGAACCCGTGGCAAAGGCAAACCGTATCTGGCCGGACTCGGCCAGCTTGGCCATGAAGTCCGCGGCGCCGGCAATCTCCTGCACCTGGGCAGGAACCTTTTCCCATTCCCGGACCAGGGCGCTGACAAAGCGGGCCTCGTCCTCGACGGACGCTTCGCGGCCGTGGGCGCGCGCGAAGGCTTCGCGAAAGATGCCTGAATCCGTGTGGTGGCGGTAGCCGCCCCAGTTCTCGTCCACCTCCCGCATGCCAATGGCGCGAAAGGCTGCTCCAAAGCAGCGCTGGTGCGCGGCAACGCTGTCCGTGAGGGTTCCGTCTATGTCGAAGATGTAGATATGCATGGCAGGGAAAAATCCTGGATGACCGCTCCGCGAATGCTGCGGTGCAGCCAGAGCATGCCGCGCACCCGGACCGAAGCCTCGGTCAACTTTGCAGTCTTCATGGACGCCGCGCTATGCTTCATCATATATTACGAACTGCACCAGCCCATCCATGAGAGGCCTTCCGATGTTGACGCCCCCCTTCAAACTCAGCGCAGGCGGCATGGCCGCCCTGGGCGCCGCCGTGTCGGCAGGCGCGTTGCAGTCCGGGGACGGCCAGTGCTGCGGGCACGACCATGTCCGCGAAGAGCATGGCGGCGCAGCGCACGCCCAGGCGCGCACCCGGCTCTACCAGCTGGACACGCATCTGCACTGCTCGGTGATAGGCACCTGCCTGAGCCCGGCCGAGCTGCGCAAGCTGATGGGCAGGCACATGGATATCAAGGGCAAGACCGACCTGGAACTGCACCACCAGGCCGTGGGCCTGGCGCATGAGAACGGCGACCTGTCCAAGGCCATCCACAAGGCGCTGGACCAGCGCCATGCCGCCGTGATCAAGGGCTTTGCCGCCGCCCAGGACGAGGCTGAACTGGAGGTCGCGTGGAAGCAGGCCTGGCAGCAGGGCGAGACTCCGGGAGCGTACTGGGCCCTGCTCACGCACAAGTGCACCAGCTTTGCGCTGCGGCAAATGGCCTTTGGCGAGGTGCACATGCTGTCGCACCTGATGGGATCGGCCAACCGGCATGAACTCAAGCGCTTCGTGGCACTGGAAAAGGAAAACCTGGAACTGCAGGACAAGCTGGAACGCGAACGCCAGCGCCACCACCAATCCCAGCTCGAACGTGATGCGCTGGCCAGCCAGCTGCGCCAGCAGTCCCTGGACTTCGAAGCCCGCCTGTCGCAACTCAGGACAGGGGCAGCCCCTGGAGGCGAGACCCGCCCCGACGATGCCAGCGCCCTGGTGGGCATGCACACCGAACGGCGCGAGCGTGCAGAACGCGCTGCCGAACAGGCCTGGGCCGAGGCTGACCGCCTGCAGCAGATGGCCGAGCAATTGCAGCAGCGCGTGCAATGGCTGGCCGAGGAACTGGCCGCCGCCGAAAAGGAGCTGCATCGCGCCGCCACCCAGCCCCAGGCCCCCGATGCCGCGCAGCAGCAGGCGCTGCAGGGCCGCAAGCTGCTCTACGTGGGCGGGCGCCCCAGCTCCACTCCCGCCATACGCGACCATGTACAGCGCCATGGCGGCGAGTTCCTGCACCACGACGGCGGACTGGAGACGCGCAAGGGCCTGCTGGCCGCGCAGCTGCCCCGCGTCGACCTGGTGGTGTTCCCCGTGGACTGCGTGGACCATGATTCCGTGGTCAACCTCAAGCGCCTCAGCGAGCGGCATGGCGTGCCCTTCATCGCGCTGCGCACGGCCAGCCTGGCCAGCTTCGCGGCCACCGTGGCGCGCGAGTTGGCACCGCCCGACGCGGGAACCCGCACCACCAGCGCATCACACTTTTGCCTGCGCCACGGTTGATGGTGCCGCGTGGCGCGGGCCCAGCGCCGGGCCTTGTGTTTTCAGGATTCCATCAGTACCTCAGTACCTCAGTACCGCGCATCGGCCGGCTTCTTGTCCTTGGGCCAGTCCTTGTGCTTGTTGGCAAAGTCCGGGCGCGGCTGGTGGCTGAAGTACTCGGCCACGTCCACGGCCTCCTGGTCGCTGAGGCCGCCCTGGCCCAGCGGGAAGTTGCCATGGAAGGCGATGGGCATGTTGCGCTTGACGAAGGCCGCTGCCGTGTAGGTGCGCGCCATGCCCGCGCCGATGTTGAAGGACTCGTCACCCCACAGCGGCGGATAGACCCACTGGCCCTTGGCGTTCTTCACGCCCTCGCCCTCGCCGCCATGGCAAACCGCGCACTGGGCCGCATAGACCTTCTTGCCGTTGTCCACGTTGGGCACGATGGACTGGCTGATCTTGCCCACGCCCCGGCCTTCGACCTTGTCTTCGGGTTTGGTTTCGCGGCGCATCCAGTCGAAGTAGGCGACCATGGCCTTGATCTCGTCGGACTCCAGCGGCAGAGGCTTGCCGTTCATGGAGCGCAGGAAGCAGCCATTGATGCGGTCCTCCAGCGTGATGACGCGGCCCGCGCGCGGCGCATAGCCGGGGAAGAAGGCCGAGACACCGATATAGGGCGAACCATCGGCCACCGTGCCCGCGTTCAGGTGGCAGCTGGCGCAGTTCAGCGCATTGCCCACATTCCTGGGCAGCAGGTCACGCGTCTCTATGTTCAGGCGGGCGCCGTAGACCAGTTGCTTCGCGTTGGATTCGTCCAGCATGGCGGCCAGGCGCGGCGTCTCGAAGGGGCGTGCGCTTTCGCCCTTGGCATCGAGCTGCTTGCGCATGGATTGCACCTCCTTGGCATGGATCTCGCGCGCATCGGCACGGCCCCAGCTCTTGCGGGCGAAGTTGAGGATGTCGGCAATCTCCGCATCCTTGAGCTGTGCGAAGGCCGGCATGGTCAGCGGCCGTGCATGGCTTTGCGTGACGGGCGCCTTCCAGCCCACCAGCATCAGATGGATCAGGGTGGACGGGTCCTGCGACTGCAGCGAGAAATTGCCGGCCAGTGGCGGGAACACGTCCTTCACGCCACCGCCATCGGCACGGTGGCAGTCGGCGCAGAACTGCAGATAGCCCAGGCCGCCCCGGCTGGCGTAGAGATCGGCAGGCACGTCGGAAGACACTGCCGACGTGGCGGACGGCGCATGCCCGGAGGCCTGCGGCGCCGGATGCGGGGCGATGACCGGCCCCGGCCCCTGGGCCACCTGCATGGGCAGATCGTTCTTGCCTGCGGGCAGCGACTTCAGATAAGTGCCAATGGCCAGCAGGTCCGCATCGCTCATGTACTGCGTGCTGTGCTGCACCACGTCGACCATGTTGCCGGAGACCGTGCCGTGGCTGTTGCGCCCGGTCTTGAGCAACTGGGCGGTTTCCTCGGGTGTCCACAGATTGCGCAGGCTCAGCGCGCGCCAGTTCTCCACGGTCTCGCCGGCCAGGAAATACTCGCCCTTGCTGCCCTCGCCGGTCATGGTCTTTTCCTGGAAGCCCACGCCGCGCGGCGTATGGCAGGCGCCGCAGTGGCCCAGGCCCTGCACCAGGTAGGCACCCCGGTTCCACTGGGCAGTTTGCTGCGGTTGGGGCTGGAAGGGCGTGTCATCCAGAAACACCCAGTTCCACAGCGCCAGGCCCCAGCGCTGGTTGAAGGGAAAGCCCAGGTCGGATTCCTTGTTGGCCGCCTTCACGGGCGCCACGCCCTGCAGCAGATAGGCGTACAGGGCCTGCATGTCCTCGGCCGTCATCTTGGCGTAGGAGGGATAGGGCATGGCCGGGTACATGTTGCGGCCATCGGCCGCGACGCCCTTGCGCATGGCGCGGTCGAACTGCTCGAAGCTGTATTTGCCCATGCCCGTATCGGCGTCGGGCGAGATATTGGTGGAATAGATCTTGCCGAATGGCGTCTCCAGCGCCAGCCCACCACCCATGGGCTGGGATTTATTGCCGGTGTGGCAGGCAACGCAATCTCCCAGGCGTGCGATATATCGGCCGCGATCGACCAGGGTTCTTTGCTCCGCCGTCAGGTCCGCTGCGTAATCGGCAGGCAGGTCATCAATGATTTGTGGCATTTGCGCATGGTCCACTCCGGGCGCCGGCGCCGAAATGGCCAGTTGCCAGGCGGCGGCCGACAGCACGGCCACGCACAGCAGGCCTTGCTTGAGCGAGATTTTCATCGTCTTCGATCCACTGAAATGAATTATTATTAAAAGAGGCAAAAATGGATATTGACGAGATATTCAACCCAACGCCTGCAGCCATTGCAGCAAATGATCATCTCTTTGCGCAATATCTTCTTATATATACAAATTCTAGTGGTATCTCCCTATTTTTTCCATGCAAGCCGACGAAAACGATAAGCCAATAGCGCATTTAACGCGGGCTTAATCAATGCAGGGAAAAAGCGCGCGCAGCCGCCTCGGGCGGGCACAAAAAAAGCGGCCCGCAAGGGGCCGCTGATTTCACCGTCGGTGTATCCGTCAGTGTATGGGGTGGCGGCTCGCCCGCCGGGCTCAGACCGCCTGGCTGCAGCGGCGCGCCGCCTGCGCCACGCTGTGCGCGTCCACGCCAAAGTGGCCGCGCAAAGCGGCACGCGTGTCACTTCGGCCAAAGCCGTCCGTGCCCAGGGTGAGGAATCGCCTGCCTGCGGGCAGGAAGGCGCGCACGGTCTCGGGCACGGCGCGCACATAGTCGGTGGCGGCAATCACGGGGCCCTGCGTGCCGTCCAGCAGTTGGGCGATCCAGGGCTGGCCAGGTGCCTCACCTGCCAGCATGCGCTGCTCGCAGGCCACGCCATCGCGCGCCAGTTCGCTCCAGCTGGTCACGCTGACCACGGTGGCGGCCATCCCCTCGCTGGCCAATTGCTCGGCGGCCTTGAGCACTTCGGTGAGGATGGCACCCGATCCCAGCAAGGTGACATGCTGCGTGGCACGGTCCGCATCGCCAAAGCGGCCGAACACATAGCCGCCGCACATCACGCCTTCGGCCGCGCCCGGTGGCAGGTCGGGCTGGGCGTAGTTCTCGTTCATCAGGGTGATGTAGTAGAAAACGTCGCGCTGCTCGACCAGCATCTCGCGCATGCCGGCGTCCAGTATCACGGCCAGCTCGCCCGCATGCGCGGGGTCCCAGGCCTTGCAGTTGGGAATGGTGGCCGCCACCAGATGGCTGGAGCCGTCCTGGTGCTGCAGGCCTTCTCCGCCCAGCGTGGTGCGGCCCGAGGTGGCGCCCAGCAGAAAGCCGCGCGCCCGCTGGTCGGCCGCCGCCCAGATGGCGTCGCCCACGCGCTGGAAGCCGAACATGGAGTAGTAGATGTAGAACGGCAGCATGGCCAGGCCGTGCACGCTGTAGCTGGTGGCCGCCGCCGTCCAGCTGGCGATGGCGCCGGCCTCGCTGATGCCCTCCTCCAGGATCTGGCCGTCCAGTGCCTCGCGGTAGGACAGCACGGAGCCGATGTCCTCGGGCGCGTAGCGCTGCCCCAGGCTGCTGTAGATGCCCACCTGCTTGAACAGGTTGGCCATGCCGAAGGTGCGCGCCTCGTCCGCCACGATGGGTACGATGCGCGGACCCAGCTGCGCGTCCTTGAGCAGGCCGCCCAGCATGCGCACGAAGGCCATGGTGGTGCTCATCTCCTTGCCGGCAGGCGCCAGCGCGAACTGCGCGTACTGCTCCAGGCCGGGCACGGGCACGCGGTCGCACACGGTTTCACGGCGCGGCAGTGCGCCGCCCAGGGCCGTGCGGCGATCGCGCAGGTACTGCATCTCGGCGCTGTCATCGGCAGGTTTATGGAAGGCCAGGCCCTTGGCCTGCTCGTCACTGAGCGGCAGGTTGAAGCGGTTGCGGAACTCGATCAGGTCGGACTCGTCCAGCTTCTTCTGGCTGTGCGTGGTCATCTTGCCCTGCCCGGCCGATCCCATGCCGTAGCCCTTCTTGGTATGGGCCAGGATCACCGTGGGCTGGCCGCGATGGGCGGCAGCCGCTGCATAGGCCGCATGGATCTTCACCAGGTCATGGCCGCCGCGCTTGAGGCGGTCGATCTGCTCGTCCGTCAGGCCCTGGGCCAGGGCGGCGAGCTCGGGGTTCTGTCCGAAGAAATGCTCGCGGTTGTAGCGTCCGTCCTTGGCAGCGAAGGTCTGCATCTGCCCGTCCACCGTGCCGCCCAGCGTGCGTGCCAGCGTGCCGGTGAGGTCGCGCGCAAACAGCCCGTCCCAGTCGCTGCCCCACAGCAGCTTGACCACGTTCCAGCCCGCGCCGGCAAACAGCCGCTCCAGCTCATCGACGATGCGGCCGTTGCCGCGCACCGGGCCGTCCAGACGCTGCAGATTGCAGTTGACCACCCAGACCAGGTTGTCCAGCCCTTCGCGCGCGGCCAGCGTGAGGGCGCTCATGCTTTCGGGCTCGTCCATCTCGCCGTCGCCAAACACGCCCCAGACCTTGCGCTCCTGGCAGTCCAGCAGGCGGCGGTGCGTGAGATAGCGCATGAAGCGCGCGTGGTAGATGCTGCTGATGGGGCCAATGCCCATGGAGCCCGTCGGGAACTGCCAGAAATCGGGCATCAGCCAGGGATGGGGATAGCTGGACAGGCCTTGCGCGCCAGCGGCCGGCGCGCTGATCTCCTGGCGGTAGTGCTGCAGGTCCTGCTCGCTCAGCCGCCCTTCCAGGAAGGCCCGCGCATACACGCCAGGCGCGCTGTGCGGCTGGAAGAACACCAGGTCGCCCCGGTGCTGGCCTGGCGCCAGCCCCTCCCGGGCATGGAAGAAATGGTTGAACCCGGTCTCGAACAGGTCGGCCGCGCTGGCATAGCTGGCAATATGGCCGCCCAGCTCGCCATAGGCCTGGTTGGCGCGCACCACCATGGCCAGCGCGTTCCAGCGCATGATGGACGCCAGCCGCTCCTCGATGGCCAGGTCGCCCGGAAACACCGGCTGCTGCTGCGCCGCCAAGGTGTTCACATAGGGCGTGTTCAGGTCAGGCTGCCAGCCCAGGCGCTGCTCCCGCGCCATGCGCGCCAACTCTTCCAGCACGAAGCGCGCGCGCTGCGGACCTTCTGTGGCGACCAGGGCCAGAAAGGCCTCGCGCCATTCGGCGGTTTCCTGGGGATCGGTATCGATATCGGCCAGCGCGGCCAGTGGCGTGGGTGCGTTCATGCCCGCCACTTTAGGACTGGCAGGCCGGCATGAGCAGCCGTTCATGGATAAGGAAAACGCCATATTCCAGCATTTCATGCCGGTATCTACATAAAATCCGGCACATGAAACTGGACACCATCGACTTGCGCATTCTGGCCGAGTTGCAAACGGACGGCTCGCTGTCCAACGTGGAGCTGGCGCGGCGCGTGCATCTGTCGCCTTCGCCATGCCTGGCGCGCGTCAAGGCGCTGGAGAAGGCTGGCGTGATCGCGCGCTATGTGGCGCTGGCCAATGCGTCGGCGCTGGGGCTGGGGCTGAATGTGTTCATCAACATCAGCCTGAAGTCCCAGGCCAAGGAATCGCTGGCCGACTTCGAGCGCCGCATTGCCGAGCACGACGAGGTCATGGAGTGCTACCTGATGAGCGGCGACGCCGACTATCTGATCCGCGTGGCGCTGGCCGACATCGGTGCGCTGGAGCGCTTCATCGTGGAGCAGCTCACCCCGATTCCGGGCATAGAGAAGATCCGCTCCAGCTTCACCCTCAAGCAGGTGCGGTACAAGACCGCCCTGCCCCTGCCGGCCGCAGGCTGAGGCGGATGGAGGCTGGCCTCAGCCCGCAGGCTTGCCCATCTCGCCGGTGGCGATGCGGCGGCGCAGCTCGCCCAGCACGGCCTTGAGGCGGCGCTCGTTGTCCAGGCCCACGCGCACCAGCATCTTCTGGCCGCTGGACAGGGCCTGCAGCTCTGGGTCGGCGTATTCGTAGCGCACCCAGGGCTGAATGGAGGGCACCTCGCCCTCCACCTTGGTCAGCCGTACCTGCACCGGGCCTGCAGGCTCGGGCGCGGCGCGCAGGTGGTCTATGACGGCAATGAGGCGATCGTTGAAATAGCGGCTGGGATAGCCCAGGTCTTCATAGGCAGTCTGGAACAGGGGGTACAGCCGGGCATAGAGCTTGACGGCCCCGTCCATGGGAATGGACTCGGCAAAGGCCACGAAGGCCTTGTAGCGTGCGGCGTTGGCGGGGGCGATGGCCTGCGCCTCACCAGCCTCCGCCGCGCCCTCCACCGTGAAACGCTGAGGCGCCGGGTGCACGGGCCAAAGCCGTGCAGGGGCCTGGGAGCGGGTCAGGTTGTCCACGGTGGCCACGGCGCGGCGCACAAAGCCGTCCATCTGCAGAAAGCTGCCTGCCTTGTCACGGCCCAGCAGGCCGTTGAGGGCCTGGGTGACATGGGCGTCAGAGTCCTGCAGCGCGGGCAGGCCGGGGGCGGGTTGCTCCAGCGCATCGACAGGGTTCTGGGGCTCGGTCAGCTCGGGCGCGGGGACGGGTTCAGGTTCGGAGGGCTGGGTGGACTGGGCGGGCGCCTGCGCCACTTCCGCCGGCGCCTCGGGCACGGGGGCGGGACGCCACCAGTACCACCAGGCCGCGCCCCCCAGGGCGGCAGCCGCCAGCACCGCTGCGGCGATGCCGAAAGCCGATGGGCCGGAGGAGCTGGCGCGGGGGCGGAAGTCTTGGGGATCGCGTTCTGGCATGGATGGGTCCTTTGGCTTGGGCAGGGGCTGGCAGCTCAGTTGCCGCAGGACGTGCGACAGCAAAGCACACCCAGGGTTCCCCGGCTTTGCTGACACCGGCCCCTGCCTTGTGTTTATAAGCCGCCCCGCTGCCTGCACAGGCCATCGGGCGCGCCAGGCAACAAGGCGTTACCCGGCTTACCCGACCGTCTCAGCCCTGCGTGCCCAGATCCTGGAGCCAGGCCATGGCGGCCTGCAGCTCGTCGGGGCGGATCTCATGCATGCTGGGGTACTCGTGGTAGCTCAGCTGCAGCGGCAGGCGCTGCACGTGGCTGCGAATGGCGTGGGCGCTGGTCAGCGGAATGACGTTGTCGTAGGTGCCGTGGCTGACCCAGAGCGACTTGCCGTCAAAGGCCGCATCAGGGGCCTGGTGCGGCAAGGCCTCGGGCAGCAGGCGGCTGTGCCAGCACATGGCGGCGCGCAGCAGCGCGGGCTGGGTCAGCAGCAGGCTGAGCGCCATGATCCCGCCCTGGCTGAAGCCGCCCGCCACGGTTCGCTGGGCAGGAATGTCCAGCCGCGCTCCGGCCTGCTGCACGGTCTGGGCCACCAGGGCGCGGCTGTGCTCTTCCTGCGATGCGTGGATGTGGCGCGTGCCGTTGGCATCCACCGTGAACTGGAACCAGGCATGGGCTGAGGGACCCATGGAAAACGGAGCGCGCAGGCTGAGCACGTGGAACTGCGGCGGCACGAACGATGCGAGGCCGAACAGATCCTGCTCATTGCTGCCAACGCCATGCATGAGCACCAGCAGCCAGGGCTGCTGCCCCGGTGCGGGTTGTGCGGGGCGCTCCAGCGCCACCAGAGGCAGGTCGATCATCACGGACTCCTTGGTTTTTTAGCGATTTCCAGGACCGGGGTGGTCCCGGGCAACGCGCCATTGTGGCGCCTCGCCAAGTCCGCGGCAGCAGGAGGTTATGCCGCCTGCGCGTCCTCGAAGGCCATCGCATCCATGGCCAGGATGGAATACATGACTTCGCGGCTCAGATACCGTGGCCGCGCTGTCGCGCCGGCCGCGCCCAGCGCGAAGTACAGCGGCATGAAGTGCTCCTCGCTGGGATGGGCGCGCCGGGCCGAAGGCGCGCGGGCGCGGTAGTCCAGCAGCGCGGGCAGGTCCTGCGCCTGCAGGCGCGATTCGATCCAGCGGCTGAAATCCTGCACGTAGGGCGAGGAGGCGCTGGAGCCGCCGACGGCATGGTCGTCCTGCAGGCCATCCTGGCTGCGCAGGGCCTGCACGGCGTCGTCCACCCGCACCGTGGCCTCACCCGTGCCGCCCCGGAATTCGCCCAGGTTGTGCGTCATGCTGCCGGAGCCGACGATGAGCACGCCCTCATCGCGCAGCCCCGCCAAAGCTGCGCCCAGCGCATGGGTTTCGGCCGGCCCGGCCGAGGCGGGCAGGGACAGCTGCACCACCGGCAGGTCGGCATCCGGCAGCAAATGCATCAGCGGCACCCAGGCGCCGTGGTCGAAGGGCCGCTGCGCGTTGGCGGTGGAGGCAATGCCTGCGGCCTGCAGGCGGTCCATGACTTCCTGCGCCAGCTGGGGCGCGCCGGGGGCCGGGTACTGCAGTTCGTAGAGTGCGGGAGGAAAGCCGCCAAAGTCGTGCCAGGTGGAGGGCGTGGCGCCGGTCATGACTTCCACGCCGTGCGACATCCAGTGCGGCGACATGACGACCACGCCGCGCAGCGGCCCGTGGGCCTGGCGCAGCGCCCTGCCCCATTGCGCGAGCACGGGGCCGGTTTCACCCGGCTCCAGCGCGAACATGGGAGAGCCGTGGGAGACATAGAGCACGGGCAGCCGGGCACCGGCAGCGGAGGAAACCCGGGAAGAGTGGGGAGCGTGGGAGTCTTGCATTCCCCTAATGTAGGGACGCCCGGGCACCGCGCCAAGCCGCCAGCGGCAGCACACATTGTTGCGCTGGCCGGGTCAATCCGGATCAATCGTCGCGCGGGCGCCCTCGCAGGGCCTTGGTGGCGCCGTGCCGGCTCTTGCTTTCCAGGCGGCGCCGCTGCGACCCCAGCGTGGGCCGGGTGGCGCGGCGCAGGATGGGCTCGGGATAGGCGGCGGCCACCAGCACGTTGAGCCGCTGCAGCGCAGCGCGCAGGTTCTGCTCCTGCGTGCGGTGTTGCTGTGCCTTGATGACGACCACGCCCTCGTTGGTGATGCGGCCGTCGCGCAGGGCCAGCAGGCGCTGCTGCACGGCCTCGGGCAGGCGCGAGGCGCGCACGTCAAAGCGCAGGTGCACGGCGCTGGAGACCTTGTTCACGTTCTGGCCGCCCGCGCCCTGGGCGCGCATGGCGGTCCACTGCACCTCATGCAGCTCGATGGGCCGCATGCGCTCAGGCATCCAGCGCAGCGGTCAATGCCGCCACAAAGGCATCGGGACGCTCATGCATGACCCAGTGGCCCGCGCCGGGCACCAGCGCCAGGCCGCGGAAGTCGCGCGCATGGCGTGCAAAGACCTGGGCCAGCTCCTGCATCATCGGGCCCGGGTAGAGCGCGTCGTGTTCGCCATAGATGGCCCATACGGGGCCGCCCACGGCCTGCAGGGCACGCGCCAGCACGTCGGTGTGCGAGAGACGGCGGCGCGGAAGGCGATCACGCTCCACGTTGAGCACATGCAGGGCCAGCGTGTCCTCGTCGATGAGGCTGGCGTCATGCAGCATCAGCGCCTGCAGGTTGTAGCGGTGGGCCACGGCCTGCGCCTCGGGCGTGGCCAGGTGGCGCCAGCCCTTGAGCCGCACGGCCAGGCCCTTGCCCACGCCCATGCCGGGCGCCCCGGCCAGCACCAGGCGCCGGGCCAGCGTGCCGTCAGCGGCGGCCAGCATGCCGGCCGTCATGCCGCCAAAAGAGAAGCCGACCAGATCGCACAGCGGGGCGGCGGGCGCAACGCCATCGGCCAGCAGCTGCCGCAGGCCTTGGCGCAGCGGCTCGACCAGGGTGTCGGCATCCTGGCCGCCCGGCACGCCGTCGGAATCGCCGAAGCCTGGCAGGTCGGGTATCCACAGCTGGCGCCCCTGGGCCAGCAGCGCGTCCATGCAGCGCAGCCAGTGTGTCCAGCTGCCGCTGCCGCCGTGCAGCATGACGATGGGCAGCTCGCCCGCGCGTGCCTCGCCCCAGACATGCCAGACCATGTGCCCGTCTTCGGGCTGCGCGGCAGACAGCGGCGTGGTAAGGCGCCGCGCCTGGGTGCGCAGGCGCTCAATGGCGGCGGGCGTATTCACCACTGGGCCACGGCGTCAATGGCCAGGCCGTAGCCGGCCACGCCAAAGCCGCACATCACGGCGCGCGCGGCGGCCGACAGGTAGGAGTGGTGGCGGAAGCTCTCGCGCGCATGCACGTTGCTGATGTGCAGCTCCACCAGCGGCACGCCCGTGCCCTTGACGGCATCCAGCAGGGCCACGCTGGTGTGGGTGTAGGCGGCGGCGTTGAAGATCAGGCCGGCCAGACGGCCTTCGGCGTGCACGCGGCCGGCTTCGTGGACCCAGTCCACCAGTTCGCCTTCGTGGTTGCTCTGGCGAAACTCCAGCCCCAGCCCGTAGCGCGCGCAGGCGGCTTCGCACAGCGCACGCACATCGGCCAGGGTCTGGGAGCCATAGATGGCGGGTTCACGCAGGCCCAGCAGGTTCAGGTTCGGGCCATTGAGGACATAGACGGTTTTCACGGCGGGGACACTCCAGGTTTCCAACGGGCTGGATTATGCGGGCCATCCCCGGCCCGGTCTTGGCGCAGGCGCCACGGAAAAAGCCGCCCCAAGGGGCGGCAAGAGTCGGTTCAGCGCAGTTCAGCTCAGATCAACGGCGCCAGTGGCCATGCCCGTGGCCATGGCCATGGCGGTACTCGCCACGGTATCCACCCCGGTAGCCGCCGCCATAGCCGTATCCGTAGCCGGGAACGACCACGACGGGCGGAGCACGGTAGACGGCGCGCGGCGCGTAGTAGACCGGCGGCGGGGGGGCGTAGTAGATGGGCTGGGGCGGTGCCACATAGACGGGGGCAGGCGCGACATAGACGGGCGCGCCATACATGCCCGGCGAATTCAGGCTGATGGACCATTGCACATCGCCCCGGGCCTGGGCGGCGCCCGAAGCCATGAGGGCGGCCAGGGCCAGGCCGGCTGCTGCTGCTTTTGCAACCCACGGGGAAGCTGTCGTTGTCATGGTGTCTCTCCTCGAAGTTGGACAGGCGTGGCAGGCATTGCCGCTGGTGCCGCCTTCCCGCACTTTGGCACAGGGGGACGGCATACGCCCTGCATTCTCAACGCGCGAGAGGGGTCTACGGATGGCAGGCTTTTATACAAGTTTGTTTCCAAATGCCTCAATCCTTGGCTGGCGCGGCTGTCCGAAAGCCGTCCGGAGCGGGTCTGCAGGCGGGCGCCTACAATGCTGCGATGAGCTCTGCTGACGCCTCCCCCATCTCCAAAGATCCGGTCAAACCGAGTAACTTTTTGCGCCAAATCATCGAGGCCGACCTGGCCAACGGTACCCACGCCCAGCGCCGCTGGGGTGGAAGCCCCGGCGATGGCGACCACCACAACCAGGGCCAGGTGGACGTGGCGAAGATCCGCACACGCTTCCCGCCCGAGCCCAACGGCTACCTGCACGTGGGTCACGCCAAGGCCATTTGCCTGAACTTCGGCCTGGCGCGCGACTACGAAGGTGCCTGCCACCTGCGTTTCGACGACACCAATCCCGAGAAGGAAGACCAGGAGTACGTGGACAGCATCATCGATGCCGTCCATTGGCTGGGCTTCGGCTGGAAGGAAGCCGACGGCCACGAGAACCTGTACTTCGCCAGCAACTACTTCGACTTCATGTACCGCGCAGCCGAGTACCTGATCGAGCAGGGCCTGGCCTATGTGGACGAGCAAAGCGCCGACGACATGAAGGCCAACCGCGGCGATTTCTCGCGCCCTGGCGTGGACAGCCAGTTCCGCAGTCGCACCGTGGCCGAGAACCTGGCGCGCTTTCGCGAAATGCGCGACGGCAAGCTGCCCGATGGCGCTGCCGTGCTGCGCGCAAAGATCGACATGGCATCGCCCAACATCAACCTGCGCGATCCCGCCATCTACCGCGTGCGCCATGCCGAGCACCACAACACCGGCAACCAGTGGTGCATCTACCCGATGTACACCTTCGCCCATCCCATCGAGGACGCGCTGGAGCACATCACCCACAGCATCTGCACGCTGGAGTTCGAGGACCAGCGCCCGTTCTACGACTGGCTGCTGGACCATCTGCGCGAAGGCGGCCTGATCGCTGCGCCGCAGCCGCGCCAGTACGAGTTCTCGCGCCTGCACCTGACCTATGTGATCACCAGCAAGCGCAAGCTCAAGCACCTGGTGGACAACGGCATCGTCAGCGGCTGGGACGATCCGCGCATGCCCACCATCGTCGGCCTGCGCCGCCGCGGCTACACGCCCCAGAGCATCCAGGCCTTCTGCGAGCGCATCGGCGTGACCAAGGACTACGCCTGGATCGACTACTCCACGCTGGAAGGCTGCCTGCGCGAGGACCTGGAGAACCAGGCCCATCGCGGCATGGTGGCCCTGGACCCGCTCAAGCTGGAGCTGACCAACTGGGCCGAGGTCTTCGGCAGCGCCGAGCACCTGGAAGCCTGCGAGCTGCCCGCCCTGCCCCACGCCGCCGAAGGCCAGCAGGTGCCGGTGCGCCGCTTCACGCTGGGCCGCGAGGTGTGGATCGAGCGCGAGGACTTCGCCGAAGTGCCGCCCAAGGGCTACAAGCGCCTTTTCCCCGGCAACAAGGTGCGCCTGAAGGGCGGCTACGTGATCGAGTGCACGGGCTGCGAGAAGGATGCCGAGGGCAACGTCACCAAGGTGCTGGCCACCGTGGTGCCCGACACCAAGAGCGGCACGCCGGGTGCGGACAGCGTCAAGGTCAAGGCCGCCATCACCTGGGTGGGCGTGGCCGACGGCGTGCAGGCCGAGGTGCGCCTGTACGACCGCCTGTTCACCGACCCGCAGCCCGATGCGGGTGGCAAGGACTTCCTGACGCTGCTCAACCCGGACAGCCTCAAGGTGGTGACCGCCTATGTGGAGCCTTCGCTGGCCAACGCGCAGCCTGACGACAAGTTCCAGTTCGAGCGCTTCGGCTACTTCGTGGCCGACCGCAAGGACCACACACCGGGCAAGCCCGTGTTCAACCGCGCAACGGGTCTCAAGGACTCCTGGGGCAAGTAGGCGCATGGCCCGCTGACGGGCACCTGCACCGCTGCTCCCCGAAGATGGCCCACCATCCTGCTTTGCAGGGGTGGGCCATCGCACATGGGCGCTTTTGCAGGGACCGTGGCCTCAGCACAATGCCAGGCCATGAACCAAGCCTTGCCACAGGCGGCTTCCGCCGCCAAGTTCGACACCTCCCGCGCGGCCGAGTACGAAACGCAAAGCCGCATCGCACTGGCCGGCTACGACGCCTGCCACGAGCTGGCCGCCTGCCTGCTGGCCGCCTGCCTGGATGCCGGCCCGAAGTTGGTGCTGATTGGCGGCGCCGGCGGCACGGGCCAGGAAATCCTGGCCACGGCGCGGCTCAGGCCGCAGTGGAAATTCACGGCTGCCGACCCCTCGGCCCCCATGCTGGACCAGACCATGGACCGCATCGCCGCGGCGGGGCTGTCGGCCCAGGTGCAGGCCGCTGCCTGCGCCGTGCAGGACCTGCCGGCCGGCACGGTGTTCGACGCGGCCACGCTGATCGGCGTGCTGCACCACGTCCCTGACGACGCAGACAAGCTGCAGCTGCTGCAGGCCCTGTCGGCGCGGCTGGCGCCGGGAGCGCCCTTCATCCTGGCCTGCAACCGCCACCGCTATGACAGCGAGCCGCTGTTCCTTGAAGCCTGGGCCATGCGCTGGCGCATGGCGGGCGTGGACGAGGCTGCCGTCCATGCGAAACTCGGCAAAATCCGGCAGGGCGCGGTTCCACCGGCCTCGGAAGAGGCGGTGGAGCAGATGCTGGCCCAGGCCGGTTTCGTGCAGCCCAAGCGCTTTTTCTCCAGCCTGTTCTGGTGTGCCTGGATTGCCTTCAAGGCCTGAGCCACTGAACCACTCAGCCACTGAAACACCAGAACGCCCGGCGCCGGTGGACCCGTCCCTTTCTCCCTTTTCCCTTTGATTTGCCTTTCAGCATGAACTTCTCCTCACGCCTTCAGCAACTGCCCACCGTCACCCACCTCTCCGCGCTGCAGCTGGCCGATGCCCAGGGCCAGGTCGTGGCCACCATCGAGAACAAGCCCGGCCAGACCGGCTCGCTGGCCGTGTACCACGCGCTGGCCGCGCTGTACGGCGGCAGCATCACGCCGGCCGCCGCCGAGTTGGGCCTGGAGTGGTATGCCGAGCACACGCAGGACGCCATCGCCTTCCCTGGCAAGCACCCCAACATCGACCGCCTGCTGGCCTGGTCCAAGGGGGCCGAGAGCTACCAGGCCCGCCTGATCGCGGCCTGAGCGCGGCCTGAGCGCAGCTTGAGCGCGGCCTGATTCAGCCTGGGTAAACACCGCGTCACAGAAGTTGCGCGCACTGGGGGCATCGGCTGACACGCCGGTGTCAACGCAGCGCGCACTTTGGCGTTCAAATGACATGTGCCTTGCCGCTTCGGCGCGCAAGGCGTTCCTGCCCAGGAGAACGCAATGCTGCAACCCGCCGTGCCCACAGCACGCACCACGGCCCGCTCAACTTCCCACGCTGGTGCCCTGCGCCTGAGCGTGCTGGGCCTGGCCGCCGCCCTGGCGCTGAGCGCCTGCAACGAATCCCAGGACAAGCCCCCGCAGGCCGCCAGCGCACCGCTGCCGCCTGCCACCGAAAGCGCCCAGCCCGTCGCCAAGCCCGTGGCCTATGTGCCGCCTTCGGCCGAGACGCTCTATCAGATGGTGGCGCCCATTGCGCTGTACCCCGACAAGCTCGTGGCCCAGGTGTTGGCCGCCTCCACCTATCCCGATCAGGTCGGCGCCGCCGAGGTGTGGATGGGGCAGAACCCCGGCCTCAAGCCCGAGGAACTGCAAAACGCCGTCAACAGCCAGGACTGGGACCCTTCGGTCAAGTCGCTGGCGCAGTTTCCCAATGTGCTGGCGCAGCTGTCATCCAACGTTCCCTGGACCACGGCCCTGGGCAAGGCCTACTACAACGATCCGGCCGATGTGATGAACGCCATCCAGGTGATGCGCCAGCGCGCCTATAAGGCCGGCACGCTCAAGGACTCCAGCCGGCTCAAGGTGGCCGTGGCCACGGCCGATGCCCCGCCCCCCGTGCCCCAGCCCGCACCGCAAGCCGTGGGCGAGCCGCTGTCGTCCATGC
This sequence comes from Delftia sp. DLF01, assembly GCF_014852125.1. Taxonomy (NCBI): domain Bacteria; kingdom Pseudomonadati; phylum Pseudomonadota; class Betaproteobacteria; order Burkholderiales; family Comamonadaceae; genus Delftia; species Delftia sp. DLF01. Next base: position 257,758 of record NZ_JACVAZ010000007.1, on the reverse strand, counting down.
TGCCCGTGCCGGTGATCGACACGCCGCCGCAGTTCATCGAGATCGCACCGGCCCAGCCTGACACCGTCTATGTGCCGCAGTACGACCCGGGTGTGGTCTATGGCGAGCCCGTGCCCATGTACGGCGGATACCGCCCCATCGTGGCGCCGCAACCCGTGTACGTAGGCAGTTCGGCCGCGCCCGTGGTGGCGGGGCTGATCGGCTTCGGCGCAGGCGTGATCCTGGCCGAGTCCGTGGACCGCCGCCCCTGGGGCTGGAACTCCTGGGGAATGCGCTGGGGCGAGCCCGGCTACCGCTGGCACCGCAACGAACCGCCGCCACCGCCCTCGCGCCGCCCGGCCGTGATCTACAACAACAACACCTACGTCTCGCGCTCGACCACGGTGGTGCAGAACATCCACAACACGCACATCAACAACGTTGGCAACGTCACCCACATCGCGAACAACCCGCACTTCGAGCCGCGCCGCCCTGATTTCCCGCAGCAAGGTGGTGATCCTCGCTCGGGCGACCCACGCTCCGGTGACCCACGTTCAGGCGGCATGGCCGCTGCGGCCCTGGCCGGTGCCGCAGGCATGGCCGGCGCCGCCGCCGCAGCGCACTCCGGCATGCCCCAACGTCTGGGCCTGAGGCCGCCGCAGGGCGGCCCGCCCCCGTCCGCCCAAGGCATGGTGCCGCCCGGCGGCGCCCAGGGCTTTGCCCGGCACGATGGCGCCGATCGCGGACGCCCGGGCCTCAGGCCCGATGACCGGCCCCAGGCCTCGCTGCAGCCCCGGATGAACCCGGTGCCGGCCTCGCAGCCGGGCCAGTTCGGCAAGTGGCCGCAGTCCCCTCAGTCTGCGCAATCGGCCCCCTCATCCCCACCGGGCGCCGCGCAGCGACCTGCGCCCGCACTGCCTGCGGCAGCCATGCAGGGTGACAGGGGCCGCGACTCCCGCGTGCCTTCCTGGTCTTCCGCAGCCACGCAGCAGGGCATGAGGCCACAGGACAGGCAGGACCGCGACCGCTCCATGGCCGATGCAGCGCGCCAGCGCCAGCAGCAACAGCAGCAAATGGAGACGCAGAGCGCCCGCCTTCGCGGCGAGGAACAGGCGCGCCAGCAACAGCAGCGCCAGGCCCAGATGCAGGCCCAGGCGCAGATGCGGGATCAGGCGCGTGACCAGGCCCAGGTTCAGGCGCAAGCCCAGGCCCGCCAACAGGCCGAGCGCGATCGCCAGGCCTTGCAGCAGCGCTCCCAGGACCAGGCGCGCCAGCAGCAAATGCAGCAACAGCAACAGCAGCAGCAACAGGCACGCACACAGGAGCAGATGCAGGCCAGGATGCAGGCCCAGCAACAGGCCCAGCAGCAGGCGCAAAGACAGGCCCAGATGCAGGAGCGGCAGGCGCAGCAGCAAAGACAGCAGCAGTTCGAGGCTGCCCAGCAGCAACGCATGCAGGCCCAGCAAGCACAGCAGGCCCAGGCACAGGCGCGTGCCCAGCAGCAACAGGCCCGCGCACAGCAGGAGCAACGCCAGCAACAGCAGCGCATGGCCAACGCGGCCCGCCCACAGGAGCGGCGCGGCGGGCGCGACGAGCGCCGGGACCGTTGAGCGGCGCGCAAGCGCATTTGAATGCCATGGCGTCATGGCGTTGAGGCGTTGAGGCGTTGGCAAGCTGGCGCGCTGGCATGGCGGACAATGGGGCGCTCGACCACAGCCCCCCCGCTTCCCTCATGCAGATACCGACGACGAATTCCCGCTCCCGCCGACTGTTTGTGCAATCCCTGTGCGCCTCGGGCGCCGGCCTGATGGTCCCGGCCTGGGCCGCTGCGGCCTCCGGGGAATCCCCTTGGCCGCATGACAGCCGCGTGCCCGGTGGCGTGGCCCGCCTGTCGCTGGGGCCATCGGCCCAGCGGCCCCAGGTGCTGGCCGGCGACGTGCCCGTACTGGTGGTGGGCGACATGATCGAATGGACGGCCGTGGTCGGCATTGCGCTGTCGGTGGCGCCCGGCACGCATGGCGTGACGGTGAAGGGCGAAGGCACACCGCGCACCCTGCCCTACGAAGTGCGCGACAAGAAATACACCGAGCAGCGCCTGAAGGTCTCGCCCAAGACCGTGGACCTGTCACCCGAGGACGATGCCCGATACCAGCGTGAACGCGCCCACCAGCAGACCATCATGGCGCTGTTCACCGAGCCTCCCGCACGCCCTGGCGACCTGCGCATGCGCCAGCCCGTTCCGGGCCGCCGCAGCAGCAGCTTCGGCCTGCGCCGCGTGTTCAACGGCCAGCCGCGCAATCCGCACAGCGGCATGGACATCGCGGCAGCCACAGGCACCAACGTCGTCGCGCCGCTGCCGGGCAAGGTGGTGGATGTGGGCGACTATTTCTTCAACGGCGGCACCGTGTGGCTGGACCACGGCGGCGGCCTGCTGAGCATGTACTGCCATCTGAGCAGCGTGCAGTGCAAGCTGGGCGATCAGCTGGACACGGGAGATGCCTTCTGCAAGGTAGGCGCCACGGGCCGTGTCACCGGCCCGCACCTGCACTGGGGCGTGATGCTCAACCGCACCATGGTGGACCCCGCGCTGTTCCTGGCGGCGTGAACCGGGCCGGCGCCCGCAGGCGTCAGTGGTTGGCCGAGGGAATGGTGTTCTGCGGCGCCACGGGCGTGGGCACGGCGATGGACTCGCGGTCCTGCGCCAGGTAGCGCGACACCAGCTCGAAGAAGCTGTCGTAGAAACCGCTCTTGGCAATCGTCTCGCTGCCCACCTTGACCATGGAGTCGCTGCCCGAGGAGAACGGCAGCGACACCGACCCCAGCGCACCCACGCCCAGGCTGGCCGAGTTGGCGCTCTTCTTCAAGGTATAGCGGTCCTGCAGCGCCGTGACAAAGCCGATGCTGACCTGGCCATCGGCCGTCTCGGGCACGCAGACCACGCGGATGTTCATCTGCAGGTTCAGTTCGGGGTCGGGCTGGAAGCTCTTGCTGCCCTCTATGAGTTCGGCCGTGCGCGCCATGGCGATGTAGCCCTGGCTCAGCAGCGCGCGGCGCGCGGCCTCGCAGGTCTGGGCCGGCGAGGCATCGAACATGCGCGAGAAGGTCTCGGTGGAGCCGAAGCTCTCCTGCACGGGCACATGCTGGGGAATGGTCGAGCCGCAGCCCGCAAGCATTGCAATGATGGCCAAAGCTCCCGCGTAGCGCATGCCACGCACCCTGTTTGCTGCACTCCAACGTCGATACACGAACCTGCTCCTTGCTCCGGCGCCGCAGCCTGCGGATGGCATGGCGGCTGGCCGCCTATTCTCACCTGAGCGCAACGCATCGGCCCGCAACTTTGCAGCAATCCGTTTTTTCCGCCTGCATCAAATAGATGCAAAGGAATGTGAATAGCGCCCCGTTCTGACAGGCGCCGCCGCGCATCTGCGTTATGGTGCCCCGGTTCGGCCAGGGCCGGCGCGGCACATGCCGCGCCAGGGCTGCCACCAGCCCGCCGCGCCTGAGCCTGTCTCCGTACCCATCAACCAAGGAATTCAACATGAAGCCAAGCTGGACCTGGTGCCTGCCCGTGATCGTCACCATGGGGCTCGGCGCCTGCAGCCATATCGACAAGGGTGGCAATGCCGAAGAAGGCGCCAAGACCCAGGCGTCGGCCCCTGCCGGCCCACCCGGTGATGCCCAATCGCTGACCGCCTACCACTGGAATCTTCGCCAGGCCTTCACGCCCCAGGGCACCGAGGACCAGAGCTGGTTCCTGACCGCCGCCTCGCGCAAGCGGCCCCTGCAACTGGAATTCGCCGACCAGCGCCTGGCCGTCAAGAACCTGTGCAACGTGGTGACCACGGGCTACCGCACCGAAGGCAACCGCATCGCCACCCAACGCGCCGCCAGCACGCTGATGGCCTGCGATGACGACCAACTGATGGCGCTGGAGCAAAAGGTGGCCCGCATCCTGCCCACGGCCAAGCAATGGTCCGTGCAACTGGGCGAAGGCAAGCAGCCTGCGCGCCTGACGCTCACCTTCATCGATGGCACGCGCTGGCAGTTCGACGGCTCGCCCACGGCCCAGACCCAGTACGGCAGCGCCGGCGAGCGCATCTTCCTGGAAGTGGCACCCCAGCGCACGGCCTGCAATCACCCGCTGATCAAGGACTTCCAGTGCCTGCGCGTGCGCGAGATCCGCTACGGCGACAACGGCGTGAAGACCTCCACCGGCGAGTGGGAGAACTTCTACAGCGAGATCGAGGGCTACAAGCACGAACCCGGCATCCGCAACGTGCTGCGCATCCAGCGCTACAAGCGCCAGAACGTGCCCGCCGACGCATCGGCCTACGCCTATGTGCTGGACATGGTGGTCGAGAGCGAGCGCGTGGGCCGCTGAGCGCGCCTGCCTCCCAACAGCCCTGAAGGCCTGCATCGCGCAGGCCTTTTTCTTTGCAGGCTCACAGCACCGGGCTCAGCATTGCCAGCAGGTTGTTCCAGATGCGGCGGCCCCAGTGCCAGGCGTGGACCTGGGCGGCCGTGATGCGGTCGGACTGGCGGATGTAGTCGGCCTGGCGCTGGCGGATGGCGCGGGTCACGGCCTCGTCCTGAAGCAGTACGTTGTTCTCGAAGTTCAGGTCGAAGCTGCGCAGGTCCAGGTTGGTGGAGCCTACAAGGGCCACCTGCCCGTCCACGCACAGGGTCTTGGCATGCAGCAGGCCGGGGCGGAATTCATGGAGGATGACGCCGGCCCGCAGCAGGTAGCGGTAGGTGCTGCGGCTGGCCGCGCCCACGATCCAGGAATCGTTGCGCGCGGGCAGGATGAGCGTGACCTGCACGCCGCGCCAGGCGGCGGCGCACAGGGCCTCCAGCACGGTGGCATCGGGGATGAAATAGGGCGTGGAGATCACCACTTCGCGCCGCGCACTGGCCAGCAGGGTGGACACCAGCTGCGAGGTGGAGCGCGGCCGCTCGGCCGGGCCTTCGGCAATGACGACGGCGGCAAATCCTTCGGCGGGCATGTCGGCCGGCCCCGCTTCGGGTTGGGCGGCCAGGGGCATGGACAGTCCATGGTCTGCGCTGCGCGCCTGCGCCCAGTCGCTGGCAAAGACCTGCTGCATCTGCGCCACCACCGGGCCTTGCAGGCGCAGCATGATATCGACCCAGGGCGCGTAGCGGGCTTTGACGGCGAAGGCCTCGTCCGCGCAGTTCTGGCTGCCGCAGTATGTGATGGCACCATCGATCACAGTGATCTTGCGGTGGTTGCGCAGGTCCAGCCGGCTGGTGAACATCACCCTGAACGGGTGGCTGGCCGGCAGGGCCACGGCCAGGTGCACGCCGGCCTGCGCCATCTGCTGCCAGAGGTCGGAGCGCAGCAGCGCCCGCGAGCCCAGCCCGTCCACCATGGCGCGGCAGACCACGCCACGCCGGGCCGCGCGCACCAGCGCCTGGGCCACGGCCGTTCCCGTGTCATCAGCCAGCCAGATGTAGTAGAGCACGTTGATCTCGTGACGGGCGGCCTCCATGTCGGCCAGCATGCGGGCGCGGGCCTGGGCACCATCGGCCATGAGCTGCGCGGCATGGCCCGGCTGTACGGGAAAGCGGTTGATGGAGGCCGCATAGCCAAAGGCCGCCTGCCATTGCGGCGCGATGCCCACCACCGGCACGCCGCTGCCCGTGACCGGGGCGCCGGGCGCAAAGTCCTGCACCTTGCGGTACCGGGCCCGGCCTCGGCGGCGCAGCGTCACCTCGCCAAACAGGTAGTACAGCGCGCAGCTCGCATAGGGGAGCAGCACGATGACGGTGAGCCAGCCCATGCGCACGTCGGGCCGCACATCGTCGCGCAGCAGGATGCGCAGGCCAAAGCCTGCAATGAGCAGCAGATGCAATGCAAGAAACAGCCAGGTCATGCAGCCAGCATAGCCGGGGGCCCCGCGGACGGGATTGGGCGGAAGGGATGTTTCACGGCGGCAAACCTGGATCTGCGCGCGGCCGGCGTCGCCTCAGGCAATGAACCGGAATTCCATGCACCCACCGATCCTTGGATTCAACGATAGTGCACACCCACATTCCAGGAACTTTTCCGCTGGATGACGAAAATGACCGCAGCGTGACGGTTATGCCCAGCGACTGTGGGCCTGCCTGTGGACAAGCTTCGGGACAACCCTGCATTGCCGCGCCAGCCATGGGTTTGCCGCAGGCGCTGAAAAAACAGGCAGATCGCGCAGATGCCGCAATGTTTCACGCGGCCGGGCTGCGCCGTGCAGGCGGACGCCTCAACGGAAGCGGAAACGGCCTTCGACGAACATGGAGGAGCGGTGCCCGCCCTCGCTGGCCGGGTCGGCAAACGACCAGAAGGCCTGCACCGTGCCCTGGGCCGTGTCGATGACCTGGCTGACGGTGAAGCCCGTTTTCTCGATCCAGTTGAGGAAGTGCAGGCTGTCGCTGACCTGCAGGTAGCTGAGCCGTTCGCAGCCATCGGATACATGGCCCAGGGAATCGACCACATGCCAGACCATCTGGCCTTGCGGCGTGTACCGCACATCAGCCTTGCTGTCGGGGAAGTCGATGACCGCTTCGCGCCCGATCAAGGTGCCGGCGTATTGCATGGACAACATGGACATGGTGTGTTGCTCCTCTGATGCGGGGTTCTGGCCTGACCCGTGATGGCATATTCTCGCGCCGCGCCGCGGGTGTTTGTGGGAGCAGACCGCATGCCTTCGTCGGCAGCGTGGAGCGGGCACAACGGCCAGCAAGGCGCCGGCATTTCGCAGATACTGCGCGTGCTCCTCCACGGATATCCGATCTTGCCCTCCTCCCCGCTTCCCCCCTCATCGGCCGACAGCCCCGCTGCCGGCCTGCGCAGCAGCGCCTTCGTCCCTTTCGTCATGGCGCGCATGCTGTCCATGTTCGCCCAGCAGATGCAGGCGGTGGTCGTGGCCTGGCAGGTGTATGACCTGACGCGCGACCCCATGTCCCTGGCCTACGTGGGACTGGCCCAGTTCATGCCCATGCTGGCGCTGCTGATTCCGGCAGGCGACCTCAGCGACCGCATGAGCCGCAAGCGCCTGCTGTCTGGCAGCTGGACCGTGGCTGCCCTGTGCTCCCTGCTGCTGCTGTGGCTGTCCTGGCACGAGGGCGCGGCCGCGCACGATGTGCACTGGATCTATGCCGTGCTGGTGCTGTTCGGCTGCAGCCGCGCCTTCACGGGGCCAGCCCTGCAAAGCCTGCTGCCGCAGATCGTGCCGCGCGAGCAGCTGGCCCAGGCGCTGGCCACCAACAGCATGCTGATGCGCACGGCCGCCATTGCGGCGCCTGTGCTGGGCGGAGTGCTCTACGCCTGGGGCGGCGCCGTGCTGACCTATGCGGTCTGCGGCGTCTCCCTGGTGCTGGCCGTGCTGCTGCTGGGCACGGTGCCCGTGCGCTTTGCCGGGGCCATGGCGCCGGCGGGCGGCTCGCTGTGGCAGCGCTTTGGCGAAGGCATCCATTTCATCCGCACGCGCCCCATCATCCTGGGCACGATTTCGCTGGACCTGTTCGCCGTGCTGCTGGGCGGCGTGGTGGCCCTGCTGCCCGTGTATGCGCACGAGGTGCTCAAGGTCGGCCCCGAAGGCCTGGGCCTGCTGCGCTCGTCCATGACCGTGGGCGAGGTGGCCATGGGCCTGTGGCTGTCGGCCCGTCCCATCCAGCGCCATGTGGGCCGCGTGATGTTCGCCGCCGTGGCCATCTTCGGCGTGGCCAACCTGGTGTTTGCGCTGTCGCACTGGTTCTGGCTGTCCATGGCCGCCCTGATGCTGGCCGGCGCGGCCGACATGGTGAGCGTGTACATCCGCTCGGCCCTGGTGCAGTTTTCCACGCCCGACTCCATGCGCGGGCGCGTGAACGCGGTGAACATGCTGTTCATCGGCTCGTCCAACGAACTGGGCGAGTTCCGCGCCGGCACCAGCGCCGCTTGGCTGGGCGCCGTGCCGGCTGCCGTGGTGGGCAGCCTGTGCACGCTGGGCGTGGTCGGCAGCTGGATGACCCTGTTCAAGCCGCTGCGTGATGTGGACCGGCTGGAAGACGCGGCCCGCGTGGGCCAGGGCTAAAGCAGCTCGGCCCGCAGCTGCTGCGCGCTCCTGGGCGACAGCAGGCCGGGCGCCACGTCAAACACGGTCTTGCAGCCCGTCTGCCCCGACTGCTGCAGCCTGTGCACGGCGCGCGCATAGGCCACGAGCACGCTGGCCGTGAATTCCGGATTGCTGTCCAGCTGCAGGCGGTATTCGATGGAGTGGTGCAGCCCCTGCGAGCTGCGGCCGCTGCGGATGACGAATCCGCCATGCGGCATGGCCGCATGGTCACGGGCAAGTTCCTCGGCGCTGATGAAATGCACCGTGGTGTCGTATTCGTCAAAGTAATGCGGCATGCCGACGATGGCCTGGCGCACGCCATCGGCATCGGCCCCCTGCTCCAGCACCACAAAGCACTCGCGCCGGTGGCGCTCGCGCGCAGACAGTTCGGGCCGCACGCCGCTGCGCACGCGCTGCACGGCCTCGTCCACGGGAATGGTGTACTGCACGCCCCCGGCCACGCCGGGAATGCGGCGGATGGCGTCCGAGTGCCCCTGGCTCAGGCCCTTGCCCCAGAAGGTGTAGGTGGCGCCATCGGGCAGCAGGGCCTCGCCCATGAGGCGTTGCAGGGAGAACATGCCCGGGTCCCAGCCCGCCGAGATCAGCGCCGTGGTGCAGGCTGCGCGGGCGGCGGCATCCACCCGGTCGAAATGCTCGGGAATGCGCGCATGGGTGTCGAAGCTGTCCACCAGGCTGAAATGCATGGCCAGCGCGGGCGTCTGCTGCGGCAGGTCGTCCTTGGAGCCGCCGCACAGCACCAGCACGTCGATGCCGGCGCGATGGGCCAGCAGGCTGTCCATGCCGTGCACGGGCGTGCCGGGCTGCAGCGGACGCAGCCGGGCCGGATCACGGCGGGTGTAGATGCCGGCCAGCACCATGTCGGGGTTGCGGGCAATGGCCGCCTCCACGCCACGGCCCAGGTTGCCGTGGCCGACGATGGCGATGCGGATGGGAGCGGTGCTGCGATGGTCCATGCGGTGTGGTGCGTTGCGTTTGAGAGGGGTTCAGAAACTCCGGTTCACGCGGCGGCGCAGAACCAGGCGCGATCTTGCATCGCCATCACGCCGCCAGTCGTGCAATGGCAGGCAGCACTGCGTTGCCCTGCACGGGGGTAGTGCACGGGGGTAGTGCACGGGGGTAGTGCGCAAAGGTAGTGCGCGGGGGCCCGCATGGCGGTGGGCGGACAGCGCCTACACTCACGCCCTCATGTTCCAGCCTTCATCCATCCCCTCCCTGGCCCAGCCGCCAGAGCCCGACGACGCGCCGCTGCACATCCTCTGGCGCGACGAGCATCTGGTGGCGGTCTACAAGCCCGCAGGCTGGCTGGTGCACCGCACGGGACTGGACGCGCACGAGACGCGCTTTGTGCTGCAGACCCTGCGCGACCAATTGGGCTGCCATGTGTACCCCGCGCACCGCCTGGACAAGGGCACCTGCGGCGTGCTGGTCATGGCCTTGCATGCCCAGGCCGCCCAGCGGCTGGGCCAGGCCTTTGCCGGGCAGGAAGTGCGCAAGCAATACCTGGCGCTGGTGCGGGGCTGGCTGCCGGATGCGGTGGAGGTGGACCACGCGCTCAGGCCCGACGATGCGCCCGAGGACGCGCCAGCCCAGCACGCACAGACTTCGCTGCGCTGCCTGGCGCGCCTGGAGTGGCCCGAGGCCTTTGACCCGCGCCACGCGGCCACACGGATTTCACTGGTCGAGGCCCTGCCCGCCACGGGCCGGCGCCACCAGATACGCCGCCATCTCAAGCATGTGGCCCATCCCATCATTGGCGATGCCACGCATGGCAAGGGACCGCTGAACCGCTGGTGGGCCGAGCGGCTGGGCCTGCAGCGGCTGTGGCTGCATGCCCATGCACTGGAGCTGGCGCACCCGATGACGGGCGAGCCGCTGCGCTTCGAGGCCGACTGGCAGCAACTGGGCCATGTGGCCGATGTGCAGCACTGGCGCGCGCTGTGCGCCCGGCCCGGCTGGCAGGCCTGTGCGGGCCTGCCGGCGACGGCACGGCCGGATCAGACAGCTTCGGCAGGCGCGCCCGTTTCAGGCTGCTCCATCAGCGGCGCTGCCACGTAGGCGTAGTCGGCCGAGGCATCGGCCTTGAGCACGCCAGACAGCAGCTCCACCAGGCGCTCGTTGCCCATCTTGAAGCCGCAGGCCTGGGCGTGACCACCGCCGCCAAAGCTCTCGGCCAGCGGTATGCAGTTGAACTCCGAGCGCGAGCGCAGGCCGATCTTCACGCCCTTGGTGCTGGCATGCCACATCAGCGCGAAGCTGCCGCTCTGGCGTGCCAGCAGGTCGCCGACCTGGCTGTGGAACATGCCGGGGCAGTTGACCATCAGCCCTTGCATGCCGTTGAAGACCAGGGGCTGGGCCGCCTCGGAAATGTCGGCGCACAGCTTCTGGAATTTCTCGTCCATGGCGCCGCCGCGCGCCATGAAGGCGGCTTCCTGCTCGGGCGTGAAGGCCGCGATCTCGGCCCAGCGCTCGAAGCTGCGCGGCTCCATGTCCAGCGCCGCGAGAAAGCCCGCGCTCTCGGCGAATTCCCACTTCCAGATGTCGCGGTCCTCGATGAAGCGGATCAGGCCGGGCACGGGCTTGTCGGCCTGGAAGAACTCCCAGGCCAGGCGCGCGCCGGACTTGTTCATGTCGAAGTGCACGACGCCGCAGCGGCACTGGTAGCCGCTCAGCTTTTCGGCAGCGCTCTTGTGGTGGTCCAGCACCACGAGCTTGGAAACGCGCGACTCGATCTCGGCCATGAGCTCGGGCTCGAAGGCGAAGTCCAGCACGTAGACGGCGCGGCCGGCCAGCTCGCCCAGGTCGTCGGCCTTCTGGATCTCGCCATGGTCCAGGCCCCGGAATTCGGCCTGCCCGCCGTAGTACAGCCAGGCCGCCAGCGCCGCGCCGTAGCCGTCCGGGCAGCGGCGGCCATGGTAGAGGATCAGGGGCTGGGGATCGTCATGCTCAGGGCGCACGAACAATTGCAGGGGCAGGATGGTGTTTTTCATGATGGAGGCGATTGTCGGTCCTGGCGCCATTCCCCTGCACTTGCTCCAGCGCCCGGGCACCCTGGGCAGCCGGGCATGCGCGGGCTGCTCGCAAGCGACGTAGCGCAAAGCCTGGGCAGCACAAGGCCTATCTCCCCGGCAGGCGCCGCAGGCGAACCCCAGGACCTATCATGTCCGCCTTGTCATTGAATTGCTGCGACCGCCTGCGGACCCGCCGGGCGTGCAGGCCGCCGCGGCCCCTGTATGCGATCCACACCCGACATCACCCCCCACCTCGGCTCCCTGCTGAAGTTCCGCCACGACCTGCATGCCAACCCCGAGTTGCGCTACGAGGAGCACCGCACCGGCGACAAGGTGGCGGCCTACCTGATGGCGCTGGGACTGCAGGTGCACCGCGGGCTGGGCAGGACCGGCGTGGTGGCAAGCATCCACGGCCGGGGGCGCAGCGCCGCCAACCCGGGCCGCAGCATCGGCATACGAGCCGACATGGATGCGCTGCCGGTGACGGAGCTCAACGCCTTCGGCCACGCCAGCCAGAACCCGGGCTGCATGCATGCCTGCGGCCATGACGGACACACGACCATGCTGCTGGGCGCGGCCACGCTGCTGGCGCAGCAGCCGGATTTCGATGGATCGGTGCACCTGATCTTCCAGCCCGCCGAGGAGGGCGGCGCAGGCGCCAAGGCCATGATGGAGGACGGCCTGTTCGACCGCTTCCCCTGCGAGGCCGTGTTCGCGCTGCACAACTGGCCTGCCCTGCCCGCCGGCGAGATGGCGGTGCGCGTGGGGCCCATCATGGCCTCCACGCTGCGCTTCGAGATCCGCGTGCACGGCAAGGGCGGCCACGCAGCCATGCCCCACACCACGCTGGACCCGATTCCCGTGGCCTGCGCCATCGTCGGCCAGTTGCAGACCCTGGTGTCGCGCAGCACCGATCCGCTGGACAGCGCCGTGCTCACCGTGGGCAAGATCACCAGCGGCACGGTGGAGAACATCATTCCCGACGAGGCCAGCATCTTCGGCACGGTGCGCGCCCTCAGGACCGAGACGCAGCAGATGTTCATCGAAGGCATGCAGCGCATCAGCGAGCATGTGGCAGCGGCCCATCTGTGCCGCGCCGAGTTCATTCTCAAGCCCGGCTATCCCAACACCACCAACCACGCGCACGAGGCCCGCTTCATGGCCGAGGTAATGCGCGAAGCGGTCGGCGCGGACCGCACCCACGCCGACATCCTGCCGGCCATGACGGCCGAGGACTTCGGCTTCATGCTGGAGGCCGTGCCCGGCGCCTATGGCTGGATAGGCAACGGCCCCGCCACGGGCGAGCCCGGCGTGGGCCTGCACAACCCCGGCTACGACTTCAATGACGACAACCTGGGGCGCGGCGCACGCTTCTGGGACCTGCTGGCGCGCCGCTGGCTGGAACAGTCCAGGACCTGAACGCCGTCACACGCAGGCTCTTGGGCCTGCCCTCACACGCAGGCCCTTGCGCCGGCTTTCACACGCCGGCAGGCGCCCCCAGTTGCAGGTCCACCCACTCGACCGCCGGCAGGGGCCGGCCGTAGTGGTAGCCCTGGAACAGCACGTCCTGGTTCCAGGCCCGCAGCGTGCCGGCCTGCTCTTCGGTCTCCACTCCTTCGGCCACCACGCGCAGGCGCAGGCGTCTGGCCAGCAGCAGGATCGCCTCGACCATGGCGGCATTGCCCGGCGAGGTATGGCAGTCCTGCACAAAGGACTTGTCGATCTTGAGTTCACGGAACGGCAGCCGCTGCAGATAGGCCAGCGATGAATAACCGGTGCCGAAGTCGTCCAGCCCCATTTCCACGCCCAGCAGCTGCAGCTCGGCCATGCGCTCGCGCGCCTCGTCCACATCGCGCATGACCACGCTTTCGGTGACCTCCAGCGTGAGGCGGCGCGGGTCGGCCCCGGTTGCGGCCAGGGTGCGCTTGAGCTTGTCCACCACGTCGGGCTGGCGGAACTGCCGCCAGCTGACGTTGACCGACAGCCGCCAGCCCTGCTGCACGAACTCGGGCCGCACCAGCATGCGGCAGGCCTGCTCCAGCATCCAGTCGCCCAGTTGCACGATCAGGTCCGATTCCTCGGCCACGGGAATGAAATCACCGGGCTCGACCATGCCCAGGCGCGGATGGTTCCAGCGCACCAGCACCTCGGCGCCCACACAGCGCCCCATGTGGTCCACCTGGGACTGCAGATAGGGCTGCAGCTCGCCGGCAGGAATGGCGCGGCGCAAGTCCTTTTCGATGCGAAAGCGCTTGCCCACGGCCTCGGCCATGTCGGGCTGGAAGATGACGACCTGGCCCAGCCCGGCCTGCTTGGCCTGGTGCAGGGCCACGCCCGCGCGGCGCAGCACGTCATGGCCACCGCTGTCGGTTCGCGAGGCGGCAAAGCTGGCCGCGCCAATACTGCAGCTGGCCTGCACTTCCTCGCCGGTTTCCTCCAGCCACAGCGGGCGCTCCAGCGCGTCCTGCAGCACCTGGGCCAGGGCGCGCATGTGCTGATCGACCTCGGCCGCCTCCTGGCCGGCCTTCTCCAGCAGCACGGCAAATTCGTCGGCGCCCATGCGGGCCAGCAGCACGCCGTCGGGCAGGGCATCGGCCAGGCGCAGCGCCAGCGCGCCCAGCAGCGCATCGCCACGCACCGTGCCGCGCACATCGTTGAAGGCCGTGAAGCGGTCCATGTCCAGCAGCAGCAGGCCGTGGCGCGGCTCGCCGCCCTTGCCGCCCTCGCGGAATTCGCGCGCCAGCGCGCGCAGGCGCTGGGTCAGCGACAGGCGGTTGGGCAGGCCGGTGAGCGCGTCGAAATGCGCCAGTGCATGGATCTGGCGTTCTGCGCGCATGCGCTCGGACAGGTCCTGCTTGAGCTCCACATAGTTGACGATGCTGCCGTCCGAGGCGCGTATGGGCGCCACCAGCACGGCCTCGGGCAGGTCCTCGCCCTGGCGTGTGCGGTTGGTCATCTGGCCGCGCCACAGCGCGCCCCGGCCCAGCTGGTGCAAGGCCTCTTCCCAGGCCGGCGCGTCCAGGCCCATGGTGGAGTAGCGGTGCGTGGGCTGGCCCAGGACCTCGTTGCGCGCAAAGCCGGTGCGCTGCAAAAAGGCCTCGTTCACGTAGACGATGTTCTGGTGCACGTCGGTGATGACGATGCTCTCGGGGTTCTGCTCCACGGCGCGGTAGAACTTGCGCAGATCGTCCTGGTGCTGCTCCAGCGAGCCCAGCGTGTCCTGCAGTTCCTGGGCACGGCGGATCAGGCTGCGCCTTGCCATCAGCGTGACCGTGCCCGTCAGCCCCAGCATGCCCACGAAGTACAGCATGGAGAACACGGGCGAGGTCTCGCGCTGGCCTATCCAGTCAACCCCCTCGCGGCCCGCCACCCAGAACGCGGCCATGGCCAGCACGGACAGCACCAGCATGGCCAGCGTGGTGCGCACGCCCAGCACCCAGGCGCACATGACGAGCAAGGCCGGAAAGGCCAGCACCGAGCTGCTTTGCACGCCGCCCGTGGCAGCCACCACGGTCACGGCTGCCACCCAGGTGCCCCAGACCAGAAGATTGGAGGCCAGCTTCCAGTGCCGGCGCCAGCCCAGCAGCACGGCGCCGAAGCTCACGCCGGCGGCAACCAGGTTCAGCCGCACGCTGGGCCAGGGAACGGGGTCCTGCGTCAGAAGCGCCATGGCCAGGAGCACGGTGAGGCTGGTGATCCATAGGCTGCCGACCAGAACGACCCGGCGCAGGGACAAATGGATTTCCGCCTCGACTCGATGACGCCGCATGAAAAAGCCCCAACAGAGAAAGAACACTCAACATGCTAGCGGTCGGCGCCGCCTGCGGCTGTGGTGGTTGTGCCACCGCCCCGGTCGGACGCCCTCTTGCACCAAACGGGGTATGCCGGCGCCGGCCGGCGGTGCCTCAGGGCGCGCTTTTGCGCTCGCGCGGGGGGCGCTTGCGCGCCTTGCTGGCGTCCTTGCGCGCCTGGCGCTCGGCATCGCGTTCCTGGCCCACGGCCAGCCACTGCGCGTATTCGTCGGGCGTCTCCAGCGTGATGCGGCCCAGGATTGCTCCGCGGAAATCCGTGAGCACCAGCTCGGCAGCTTTTTGCAGATTGACACGTCCGCCGCTCATCATGGCGCCGCGGCGCCGGCCGATGGCGTCCAGCAGTTCGTCGTCATGCAGGGCTGCAATGCGTTCGTTGTCCAGGCCCAGCTTGTAGCGCGCCTCCAGCAGGTCCGCGTAGTTCTTCTGCAGATAGCCCAGCAGCTCCAGCGCCACCAGTTCCTCGTCATAGGCGTTGCGGCCCACGGCGCCGCTGGCGGCCAGGTTGTAGCCGCTTTGCTCGACGATGATGCGCGGCCACAGCATGCCGGGCGTGTCCCAGAGGTAGAAATCGTCGGCCAGCACGATGCGCTGCTCCAGCTTGGTGATGCCGGCCTCGTCCCCCGTCTTGGCCTGCCGCTTGCCACTCATGGAGTTGATCAGCGTGGACTTGCCCACGTTGGGAATGCCGCAGATCAGCACGCGCATGGGCTTGGCCATGCCGCCACGGTTGGGGGCCAGCAGCTTGCAGGCCTCGATCAGCCGGCGCGTGGGCGCGGGCTCGGAAGCGTCCAGCGCAATGGCGCGCGTGTCGCTCTGGGCGTTGTACCAGTCCAGCCACAGCGGCGTGCGCGCGGCATCGGCCAGGTCCTGCTTGTTGAGCACCTGCAGGCGCGGCTTGTGGCCCGTCAGCTCCTGCAGCAGCGGGTTGCTGCTCGACCCCGGCAGGCGCGCATCCAGCACTTCGATGACCACATCGATTTCCTTGACGCGCTCGGTGATCACCTTGCGCGTGAGATTCATGTGACCGGGGAACCACTGTATGGCCATGGGATTACTTTCTGGGAAACGGGGGAACTGGCAGGGGCGCAAGGATAATTCATGGCTTGCGCAGACAGGATGGAACAGCGCGCTGCGCCCCAGCGCAAACCGCAGGCTTCATTCTTTCTTGCGAAAGCCGCAATTGTCCCCCGCTTTTACGCCCCGCCCCACTGCCTATGTCCTTGCCCGATACCCCCTCTTCCCGCTCCGCCTCGCGCAAGGCCGACATCGAACTGTTGATCAAGGGAGTGACCTGCGCCGTGATCGGCCTGGTGATTCTGCTGGCGCCGCAGTTCATGGCACCCGGGGGCATCGTGCAGATGATGGCCCAGTCGTACCTGGTCGGCTGGTTCGCCCTGCTGCTGGGCACGGCCTTCATCGTGCTGTTTGTGGTGCGCCGCAGCAAGGCGCGGCGCTGAGCATGGTGCAGGGCCCGCTGGAGCAGGCGCTGTCGCAGATCGGGCTTTGGCAGCAGCGCGCCCAGGCTGCAGGCATTGCACTGCGCCCGGCGCCGCCCCAGCCCACCAGTTGCTGCGGCCGCGGCTGCAACGGCTGCGTCTGGGAAGGCTTCTACGACGCCGTGCTGTTCTGGTGCGAGGATGCAGGCCAGGCCCTGAGCGGCGGACCTGGCTGAGGCACGGTCAGCGCAGGTTCTCGGGCGACATGTAGCGCAGGCGCCATTCCTCGAAGGACAGCGTGTCTGCGGCCTCGATGTCGCGCTGGTCCTGCACGGACTGCGCCGACCATTGCTCGAAGCGCTGCTGCTGCGCCTGGCTCCAGGGCAGGGCCAGCAGCGAATCGCGGGCCTGCTCGGAACAGGCCAGCGTGAAGCGCGAGAAGCTGTTGCCGTACTCGCCCGTCAGCTCGCCCAGCACATGGGCCGACGGCGTGCGCTCCGGATGCTCCAGGCGTTCCAGCGCCTGGGCCAGCGCGGCACTGTAATCCTGCGTGCCGTGCGTGCTGTCCAGCGCCTGGGCATAGGGGCGGCACTGGTCCAGCACTTCATGGGCCCAGTCGCGCAGCGGCACCTCGCGGCCCGCGCGCACCAGCTGCAGGCCGGGCTCGCGGCCACGCTCGGCGGTCAGGTGCTGGTTGTGCTTGAGTTCGGCGATCTCGGCCGGCGTATCGGGCGGGCTGTCGGCATTCAGGCAGTGCAGCAGGAACACGTCCAGCATGCGCATGGTGGGGGCGGCAATGCCCACATCCTCGAAGGGATCGAGGTCCATCAGGCGCACTTCCACATACTCCACGCCGCGCTCGCGCAGGGCATGCAGCGGGCGCTCGCCACGGCTGACGGTGCGCTTGGGGCGGATGGTGCCGTAGAACTCGTTCTCGATCTGCAGCAGACCCGTGCCCAGCTGGTTGTAGTCGCCGCCCGGATTGCGCACGCCCAGCATCTCGTAGGCCGGGTAGGGATGGGTCAGCGCCTCATGCAGCGAATTCGCATAGCCTTCCAGGCCGTTGTAGCTGACGTTGATGCTGGCCTGCGCATCGCTCTGGTAGCCCAGGCGGCCCATGCGCAGCGAGGTGGCATGGGGCAGGTACAGCGCCTGGCCCGTATTGCCCAGCGGCTTCAGGCCATGCTCGCGCCCCTCGACGAAACAGGGACACAGCGCGGGCGATGCGCCGTACAGATACAGCAGCACGAAGGCATGGCGCCGGAAATTGCGGATCAGCGAGAAATACTGCTCGCTGGCCACGCCGGGCAGCGACCAGTTGTAGTGGATGCCCGAGATGGTCTGCATGCGCCGGCCATAGCGATGGCCCAGGCCCATGCGGTACACGCTCTTGGAGCGGCCCGAATGCGAGGAGCCATAGCGCGCCAGCGGAATCGTCTCGTCCGTGGGCAGCTGGCAGGGCATGCTGGACGACCACAGCATCTCGCCGCCCGCATCGCGCAGGCTGCGCAGCACGAACTGGTGGATCTGCACCAGCTCGTCCAGGCATTCCTGCACGCCCAGGCGCGCGCCCGTGATCAGCTCGATCTGCGATTCGCTGTAGTCGGTGGTGATGTGCGGATGCGTGAGCGCCGAGCCCAGTGCCAGGGGATGCGGCGTCAGCGCCAGGCTGCCGGAAGGCAGCACGCGCAGGCCCTCCTTTTCTATGCCACGGCGTATGCCCTTGAGCCGCTGGGGATCGGGAACCGCCATGGATGCCTGCGATGTTTTCATTCTTGTTTACCGATTCGTTGATGGGCACCGGCCCACACGGAAACCACCAGGATTCCCGGCGGACCCGACCCGGACGCCGAATGATAGAGAAACGGCAGGAAACGCGATGGCGCCTGTCCGCTTAACCACGCGTTTTGGCCTGTTGCCCCGCATGACACCGCCGCGAGCGAAAGGAATATGTCAGAGTTCCGCCCTCACGGCCGGCCCTGCCTTGACGCCGGGCAAGGGCAGGCCGGCCAGCGGTGAAATCACTTGCCGGCCCCCGCTTCATCAACGGGCAGCGGCCATGGCCTTGCCCACCTCCAGCGTGCCCTGCGCGGCGCCGCTGGCGGGCACCTGTTCGCCGCTGCGGTCCAGCACCTGGGCCAGTTGCGCCGCCAGTTGCTCCGGAACCTGATCGCCCTGGCCCAGATACACGCCTTCGGTCAGCGTGATGAAGGCCGCCTCGAAGCCGCCCGCGCCTGCGCACAGCGTGGTACGTGTGGGCGCACTTTCGTGGGCCAGCACCAGCATGGCGGGCACCACGGCCTCGGGCTTGAGGGCGGCCAGCACGGCCTCGGGCATCAGGCCTTCGGTCATGCGGGTGGCCGCCGTGGGCGCCAGCGCATTCACATGGATGCCGTGCTTGGCGCCTTCGATGGCCAGCGTCTGCATGAGGCCGACCTGGGCCAGCTTGGCCGCGCCATAGTTGGCCTGGCCGAAGTTGCCATACAGGCCCGTGGACGAGGTGGTCATCACGATGCGCCCGTAGTTCTGCGCCTGCATGTGCGGCCACACGGCCTTGCAGCAATGCGCGGCGCCCATCAGGTGCACTTCCACCACCAGGCGGAAATCATCCATGTCCATCTTGGCGAAGCTCTTGTCGCGCAGGATGCCGGCGTTGTTGACCAGGATGTCCACGCGGCCCCAGGCATCGACGGCCTGCTGCACCATGGCCTGCACGGCCGCGAAATCGGTGACCGATGCGCCGTTGGCCAGCGCCTGGCCGCCCGCCGCGCGGATCTCGTCCACCACGGCCTGGGCCGCCGTGGCCGAGCCGCCGCTGCCATCGACCGCGCCGCCCAGATCATTGACCAGCACCTTGGCGCCGCGCGCCGCCAGCGCCAGCGCATGCAGACGCCCCAGGCCGCCGCCGGCCCCCGTCACGATGGCCACGCGGCCTTCAAACTCAATCGCCATGGAGATGCTCCCTTTGTTGCATTGGATGCCGGCTCCGCCCGCCGGATGGCTAGGCGCCGGTCACCCGGGAATGTAGACGGACGCCGCCTTCATGCCGGTTGCCCAAGCGACTGCGGCAGGGCCGCCAGCCTTGTCCCCACCATTGCGTGACAAGCCTGTGGACAACCATGTGCTGGCGCGGGACTGGTGATCCAAGCGTTTGTTTTGAATGGATTTTTTTCTTTTGCCTATTTTTTAATCAAATCCACAAGTCGTCTGCCCGACTTATCCCGTCTCTCCCTGAACAATCTTGTGAACAACTTTCATAGCGGGCGGGATAAGCCACACAAGTCATTGATTCAAAAGGAAAACATGCAATCCGCTTAAAAAACAGGCAGAAGACCCCGGATTTACGGGCCGCGTCCCGCTTATCCACCGCACAACCCGCATGTACGCATTTACCCCCATTCGTACTGGACAAGCATGTGGACAAGCGGCTGCAACGGCCTGATTTCGCGGTTAAGTCATTGATTTGAAATACAAGCCCTGCGATTGATTAAAAAACAGGCAAACGGCGCAATTCCGGACCTGTGCCGACCTGCTCCGTATCGCATACAAATGCAGGCTCGGCAGATCCCATCCAAAGCAGACGCCCATGAGCCAGGACTCCCCCGCCTCCTCCCCTTTTTCCCCGCCCTTCTTCACCGCCCGCCTCACGCCCAGCGGCCTGCAGGTCGATGCCTGGGCCGACCAGCCGCTGTTGCATTCGCTGGAGCAAGGCGGCGTGGACTGGCCCAGTTCCTGCCGCAACGGCACCTGCCGCACCTGCATCGGGCAGTTGGTCTCGGGCAGCGTGCGCTACGAGATCGAATGGCCGGGCGTGACGCGCGAGGAACGGGCCGAGGGCTGCGTGCTGCCCTGCATCGCCTATCCCGAAGGCGATGTGGTGCTGCAGGACCCCGGCCCCTGAATCCGGCCAAAGCCCGCGCCGCCTGCGGCCGATGGCCGCTGGAATAGAATGTGCGCTTTCGCAAGGTCATTCCGGGTCATGCCGATTGCCGACAGCGGCTGCGCCGCGCCACACGTTCTTTGGAAGCCCACTTCTGACGCCTGCCAGGCCGAGGGAGCCGGCGCGTGTGCCGCGCCCCGTCCGCACGACCCGGCTCCTCCAGAAGGCACTCCATGAACAACTCCACGTCCCCCGTGCCCATCTCGCCGGTGGAAGACATCATTGCCGACATGCGCGCGGGCCGCATGGTCATCCTCGTCGATGAGGAAGACCGCGAGAACGAAGGCGACCTGGTGCTGGCCGCCGACCATGTCACCCCCGAGGCGATCAACTTCATGGCGCGCTTCGGCCGCGGCCTGATCTGCCTGACGCTCACGCGCGAGCGCTGCGAATACCTGAAGCTGCCGCCCATGGCCGCGCGCAACGGCACCGTGTACAGCACGGCCTTCACCGTCTCCATCGAAGCGGCCGAGGGCGTGACCACCGGCATCTCCGCCGCCGACCGCGCGCGCACCGTGCAGGCCGCCGTGGCCAAGGACTCCAAGCCCACGGATCTGGTCCAGCCCGGCCATATCTTCCCGCTGCAGGCCGTCGACGGCGGCGTTCTCATGCGCGCCGGCCACACCGAGGCCGGCTGCGACTTCGCCGCCCTGGCCGGCTGCAGCCCCGCCGCCGTGATCTGCGAGATCATGAAGGACGACGGCACCATGGCCCGCCTGCCCGACCTGCAGCTGTTCGCTGCCGAGCACGGCCTGAAGATCGGCACCATTGCCGACCTGATCCAGTACCGCAGCCGCAACGAATCCCTGCTCAGCAAGGTCGGCACGCGCCCGCTGCAGACGGCGCATGGCGAGTTCATCGCCCATGCCTTCCGCGACCTGCCCAGCCAATCCGTGCACCTGGCCCTGGTCAAGGGCCAGTGGGAAGCCGACACCCCCGTGCCCGTGCGCGTGCATGAGCCGCTGTCCGTGCTGGACGCGCTGGAGACCGGCCGCACCCTGCACTCCTGGAGCCTGGACTCCAGCCTCGAATACATCGCCCGCCAGGGCCACGGCGTGGCCGTGCTGCTCAACTGCGGCGAAACCGGCGACCAGCTGATGGCCCAGTTCGACGGCAGCGCCCGTGCCGCCCAGGCCCCCGAGCGCGGCCGCATGGACCTGCGCACCTATGGCGTGGGCGCGCAGATCCTGCGCGAATGCGGCGTGCAGCGCATGCAGCTCATGGGCCAGCCGCGCCGCCTGCCCAGCATGGCCGGCTACGGCCTCGAAATCAGCGGCTACATCCCCAAGGAATAAGAAATGTTGAACGCAGAAAAGGGCCAGGCCCAGAACCTCGACGGCGCGCAGCTGCGCGTCGGCATCGTCCAGGCCCGCTTCAATGAAAGCATCACCAACAGCCTGACCCAGGCCTGCCGCGAAGAGCTGCTGGCCCTGGGCGTGCAGGCCGGAAACATCGACCACGTCACCGTGCCCGGCGCCCTGGAAGTGCCCGTGGCGCTGCAGGCGATGGCCGAGTCCGACCGGTACGACGCCCTGGTGGCGCTGGGCTGCATCATCCGTGGGGAGACATACCACTTCGAGCTGGTGGCCAACGAATCGGGCGCGGGTGTCACGCGCCTGGCCCTGGACTACCAGTTGCCGATCGCCAACGCGATCATCACCACCGAGAACACGGAGCAGGCCATCGCGCGCCAGACCGAAAAGGGACGCGACGCGGCCCGGGTCGCCGTGGAGATGGCCAACCTGCTCCAAACCATAGCCCGAACATGAGCGACGAACAATCCACACCGGCCTCGGGCCGCCCTCCCCGCCAAAGCCGCGGCGGCCTGACCAGCACCGGCGCGCGCAAGGCCGCCTCCAAGTCCAACCGCAGCCGCGCGCGTGAATTCGCGCTGCAGGCGCTGTACCAGCACCTGGTGGGCGGCAACGACGTGGAGGCCATCGACCGCTTCACGCGCGACCTGTCCGGCTTTCACAAGGCCGACTCGGTGCACTACGACGCGCTGCTGCGCGGCTGCATCAACTCCCAGGTGGACCTGGACGCGCTGATCGCCCCCAAGCTGGACCGCACCATGGCCGAGATCTCGCCCATCGAGCACGCCAGCATGTGGATCGGCGTGTATGAATTCCAGCACTGCCCCGACGTGCCCTGGCGCGTGGTGCTCAACGAGTGCATCGAGCTGGCCAAGGAATTCGGCGGCACCGACGGCCACAAATACGTGAACGCCGTGCTCAACGGCCTGGCGCCCACGCTGCGCGCGGCCGAAGTCGAGCATGACCGTGCGGGCAAGGGCTCCGCGCCCGCGCAGCCCGCCGCCAAGGCAGACACGGCCACCGACGCGGCAGCAGATGCCGCCACGGACGCAGCAGCAGACGACGCTGCCGACCAGGCCGCCGGCTGACGCCGCGCCTCGGGTCTTCGGGGCACAGGCCCCGCCGCATCCGGCCATCCATGGCCCGCCCGCGCCTGCCGGGCGCGGGCGCCTCTTCCAGGATTTCACCCGTCATGAAGTTTTCGACCCGCGCCGACCGCATTGAGCCCTTTTACGTGATGGAGATCGCCAAGGCGGCGCAGGAGATGGCGCGCGGCTGCGCGGACAGCGACACGCCGATGATCTTCCTGAACATCGGCGAGCCCGACTTCACCGCGCCCCCGCTGGTGCAGGAGGCCGCAGCGCGCGCCGTGCAGGACGGCGCCACGCAGTACACGCCGGCCCTGGGCCTGCCCCAGCTGCGCGAGCGCATCAGCCACTGGTATGCGCAGCGCTTCGGCGTGGATGTGCCGGCGCGGCGCATCGTGGTCACGGCCGGCGCCTCGGCCGCACTGCAGCTGGCCTGCCTGGCCACCATCGACGCGGGCGACGAAATCCTCATGCCCGACCCCAGCTATCCCTGCAACCGCCACTTCGTGAGCGCAGCCGAAGGCCGGGCCGTGATGGTGCCGACCACGGCGGCCGAACGCTACCAGTTGAGCGCCGACAAGGTCGAGTCCGCCTGGAACGAGCACACGCGCGGCGTGCTGCTGGCATCGCCCTCCAATCCCACCGGCACCTCGATTGCGCCGGCCGAGCTGCGCCGCATCCTCGACGTGGTGCGCGCCCGGGGCGGGCTGACCATCATCGACGAGATCTACCTGGGCCTGTCGCATGACGACGCCTTCGGCCAGACCGCGCTGGCGCTGGGCGAGGACGTGATCAGCATCAACAGCTTCAGCAAGTACTTCAACATGACGGGCTGGCGCCTGGGCTGGATGGTGGTGCCCGAGGCCATGGTGCCCGTGGTCGAGCGCGTGGCGCAGAACCTCTTCATCTGCGCCAGCACCGTCTCGCAGCGCGCCGCCCTGGCCTGCTTCGAGCCCGAGTCCATTGCCGAGTACGAGCGCCGCCGCGCCGAATTCAAGGCCCGGCGCGACTTCTTCATCCCTGCGCTCGAGGCCCTGGGCCTGCCCGTGCCCGTGCAGCCCGACGGCGCCTTCTACGCCTGGGCCGACTGCCGTGCCGCTGCCGCCAGGCTCGGCGTCCAGGGCAGCTGGGACTTTGCCTACGCCGTCATGGAGCGTGCCCACCTGGCCATCACGCCGGGCCGCGACTTCGGCACGTTCGAGACCGCCGACTTCGTGCGCTTTTCCACGGCCAACTCCATGGAACAGCTGCAGGAGGCCGTGCGCCGCCTGCAGCGCCTGCTGGCCTGAGGGCCGCCGCACATGGCCTTCGAATTTCCCATCCGCGTTTACTGGGAGGACACCGATGCCGGCGGCATCGTGTTCTACGCCAACTATCTGAAGTTCTTCGAGCGTGCCCGCACCGAGTGGCTGCGCGCCCTGGGCATAGGCCAGCAGCAGTTGCGGGAACAAACGGGCGGCATGTTTGTCGTAACCCAGGCCCAGCTGCAATACCTGCGGGCAGCCCGGCTCGATGACCAACTCCTTGTTACCGCCGAGCTGCAAAGCAGCGGGCGCGCTTCGCTGACAATACGGCAGCAGGCGCTGCTGGCATCCGCCGGCGATGGCAATGCGCCGCCGCCCCTGTTGTGCGAAGGCACGATCCGCATTGGATGGGTGGATGGCTCGACCATGCGCCCCGCAAGAATTCCGAACCGCATCCTGGAGCAACTCTCATGAACTCCCATGACATGTCCATACTCAGCCTCGTGCTGCAGGCCAGCTGGGTCGTGCAGCTGGTCATGCTGATCCTCGTGGGCGCCTCGGTGGCCAGCTGGGCCACCATCTTCCGCAAGTCGCAGACCTTGAAGCGCGTGCGCTCGCTCAACGACGGCTTCGAGCAGGACTTCTGGTCGGGCACCAGCCTCAACGATCTCTATGCCTCGGCCGCTCACCATGCCAAGCAGGGCGGTCCCATGGAACGCATCTTCGCCAGCGGCATGCGCGAGTACCAGAAGCTGCGCGAGCGCCGCATCGCCGATGTGAACCAGTTGATGGACGGCACCCGCCGCGCCATGCGCGCCAGCTTCCAGCGCGAGATGGACGAGGTCGAGTCGGGCCTGTCCTTCCTGGGCACCGTGGGCTCGGTCTCTCCCTACATCGGCCTGTTTGGCACCGTCTGGGGCGTGATGCACGCCTTCACCGGCTTTGCCAACATGGAGCAGATCACGCTGGCCACCGTGGCCCCCGGCATTGCCGAGGCGCTGGTGGCCACGGCCATGGGCCTGTTCGCCGCCATCCCGGCCGTCACGGCCTACAACCGCTATGCCCACCAGATCGACCGCGTGGCCAGCCAGCAGGAAACCTTCATCGAAGAGTTCTCCAACATCCTGCAGCGCAACGTGGGTGCGACCGGCTCCAGCACCCCGTCCGGCCATTGAAGTCGCTCAAAGCCAGCAAGGAGTGAGCACATGCCCGCAGTAGCCTCGCGCGGCGGCCGCAGCCGCCGCACCGTCAACGAGATCAACATGGTGCCCTTCATCGACGTGATGCTGGTGCTGCTCATCATCTTCATGGTGACGGCCCCCATGCTCACGCCGGGCTCCATCAACGTGCCCAGCGCCGGCAAGGCCGCGCGCACGCCCCCGAAGCGCGCCGACGTGATGATCGACAAGGACGGCGGCATCCGCATCAAGGCCGGCAGCACCGACAAGACCGTCACGCTCAAGGAGCTGGGCGCAGCCGCCAGGAGCTGGCAGGACCAGCAAAGCGACGACAGCGCCGTGCTGATTTCGGCGGACAAGAAGCTGCCCTTCGAGACCGTGATGGCCGCCATGTCCGAGCTTCAGGCGGCCGGCGTCAAGCGCGTGGCCTTCGGCGTCAAGTCCTCCCAGTAAGCAGCGCCGCCCGCCTTCGACTCCATGCCCAACCTGCAAGACCACGACCAGTTCGCACCGCCGCGCACGCGCGGCCGCACGCGCTCGTGGGCCCTGGCCGTGGCCGCGCACGGGCTGCTTGTGGCCGCCATGCTGTGGACCGTGCGCCCCCCGAAGCAGGCCGACGAGCCCATGGTCGAGGCCGAGTTCTGGTCCACGGCCGCACCCGCTCCCGCCCTGCCCGTGCCTGCGCCACCGCCGCCACCTGCACCCGAGCCTGTTCCCCAGCCGCCACCGCCGCCGCCCGCGCCCGTGATTGCACCGCCCCCACCTCCCAAGCCGCAGGCCGTGGACGACGACCACGAGGCCGAGATCGCGCTGGAGAAGAAGCGCAAGATCGAGCAGCAAAAGAAGGAGCGCGCCGAACAGGCCGCCCGTGAGCAGCGCGAGAAGGAACGCCAGGAGCGCCTGGACAAGGAAAAGGCCGACAAGGCGGCCAAGGACAAGGCCGAGCGAGAAAAAGCCGAAAAGGCCGAGAAGGACCGCCGCGACAAGCTCGAGCAGCAGAAAAAGGACAAGGCCGAGCAGGACCGCAAGGACCGCCTGGAGCAGCAAAAGAAGGACAAGGCCGAAAAGGAAAAGGCGGACAAGGAAAAAGCCGCCAAGGACAAGGCCGAGCGCGAGAAAGCCGAGAAGGCCGACAAGGAAAAGGCCGCCAAGGCCGAAGCCGAGAAGAAGGCCGCCGAGGACAAGCGCAAGAAGGAACAGGCTGCCAAGGAAGCCCGCGAGGCCAAGGAAGCCGAGGCACGCCGCCTGGAAAACATCCGCCGCATGCAGGGCCTGGCCGGCAGCGGCGGCTCGGCCGGCGAAGGCGCAGGCGGCAGCAAGAGCGGTGGCTCGGGCAGCTCGGCGGGAGGCCCCTCGGCCGGCTATGGCGCCAAGGTGGCCGCGCGCGTCAAGCCCAACATCGTCTATCCAGACGCCATCAGCGGCAACCCGCGGGCCGAGGTGCGCGTGCGCACCGCGCCCGATGGCACCATCACCGGCGCCACCATTGCCAAGTCCAGCGGCAACAAGGCCTGGGACGATGCCGTCATCCGCGCGCTGCAAAAGACCGAGACGCTGCCGCGCGACATCGATGGCCGCGTGCCTTCGGACCTGGTCATCGGATTCCGCCCGCAGGACTGAACGGGCACAGGCCCTTCATCAAAAAGCCCCGCCGGTACCTGCCTGCGGGGCTTTTTCCATCTTGCGTTGTATGCAATCCGCCACGCGCCTGCGACTTCGCTTGCGGCACCGGCCGCTTGTCCCTAGCATCCCCGTCTTTGCCGCATTCGCGGCCCCCGTCCACCATCGCAAAGGAGAGAACCCATGTCCCATTCGACACGTCCCTTTGCAGTCGTGCACGCTTGAAGCCCTAGCGCCTCCAGGCCACGCTGCAGACCTGATTCCCGGCCCCGCAAGAGGCCCGGCTTTCGGCTGCGCGTGCGCTTTTCCTGATGCCTGTCCATCGAGCTTGCGGCGACTGCCCATTGCGCATTCCGCATCTGCCGGAATGTGCCCCAAGCACTCGATCGAAAGCCATTCATGGGCAATTCCCTTTCGGACACCTACATTGAGGTGTTCGCCAACCGCGGCGTCTGGATTGAAGACGCCGCCATCCAACAACTTCAAACAACGGCCCGCAACCTGGCCGGCATGCGCGCAGCCGTGGGCCTGCCCGACCTGCACCCGGGCCGGGGCTACCCGGTAGGGGCGGCCTTCTTTTCCGTGGGCCGCTTCTACCCGGCCCTGGTCGGCGGCGACATCGGCTGCGGCATGTCGCTGTACAGCACGGAGCTTGCGGCGCACAAGACCTCGGCCCCCAAGCTGGAAAAGGCGGTGGGCAACATCGACGGCCCCCTGCCCCAGGAACTGCTGGACGCCGTGGACATGCAGCAGCTGGAGCACATCGCCCAGGCCAGCGGCGTGGCCGACCTGGCGTATCTGCAGGACAGCCTGGGCACCATTGGCGGCGGCAACCACTTTGCCGAACTGCAGGTGGTGGACACGCTGTACGAGGACGGCGCGCTCGACAGGAAACGCGTGCACCTCATGGTGCACAGCGGCTCGCGCGGGCTGGGGGGCGCCATCCTGCGCGCCCATGTGGAGGCCTTCAGCCACGACGGCCTGGCCGCCAGCAGCGATGCCGCCACGCAGTACCTGCGCCAGCACGCGGCCGCCATCGCCTTCGCCCAACTGAACCGCGCCAGCATTGCGGCACGCCTGCTGCGCGCCCTGCGCACGCGCGGCCAGGCCCTGCTGGACATCACCCACAACCACGTGATCGCCCACCACTGGCGCGGCGAGGATGGCTTTTTGCACCGCAAGGGCGCCACGCCGGCCGACCAGGGGCTTGTGGTGATTCCGGGTTCGCGCGGCGACTACAGCTATCTTGTGCGGCCCGTGGCCGGGCGTGACGAGGCGCTGCACTCGCTGGCACACGGCGCGGGCCGCAAGTGGGCACGCACCGATTGCATGGGCCGCCTGCGCCCGCGCTTCACGCTGGACGAGCTGCTGCGCACAAAATTCGGCAGCGCCGTGGTCTGCGCCGACCGCGAACTGGTCTACGAGGAGGCCCCCCAGGCCTACAAGGACGTGGACTCCGTGGTCGCCAGCCTGCAGGAAGCCGGCCTGGTGCAACTGGTGGCGCGGCTGCGCCCCCTGCTGACCTACAAGAAGGGAGCCATGCAATGCTGCTGATCCAGCTGACCGCATCCCACGGCCCCGCCGAGTGCGAGCACGCCGTGCGCCTGACCCTGCGCGAGCTGCTGCGCGACTGCGCCGCCAGCGGCATCGCAGTGGACGTGCTGGAGGAAACGCCCACGCCGGCCGGCTACAAGTCCGTGCTGCTGCGCTGCGAGGGCGACACCGGCCCGCTTCACGGCACGCTGGGCGCCTGGCTGGGCACCATCCAGTGGGTCTTCGACAGTCCCCTGCGGCCCCACCACCCGCGCAGGAACTGGTTTGTTGCCGTGCAGAAGTGCGAGCCGCCCCGGCAATTGCCGGCAGACGGCGAAATCGTCTTCCAGGCCTGCAAGGCCTCGGGCAAGGGCGGCCAGCATGTCAACACCACGGACTCCGCCGTCCATGCCCTGCATGTGCCCAGCGGGATCTCGGTGAAGGTCATGAGCGAGCGCAGCCAGCACGCCAACAAGCGGCTGGCGCGCGAGCTGCTGGCCCTGAAGCTGGCGCGCCTCAACGCGCAGGGCGAGGGCCAGGCCCGGCGCACGCGCAGCCAGCAGCACTGGGAGGTGGAGCGCGGCAGCCCCGTGAAGGTGTTCCGCGCCTGAACGCCCGGGACTAACCCCTGGCGCACATGTAGATGCCCAGGGCCAGCAGGCCCAGCATCAGCACGCGCTTGAAAACCTGGGGCGACAGCGACTGGCGCAGCCGCTCGCCCCAGGCCATGCCGGCCAGGGCGGGCAGCAGCATCAGTGCGGAAACCAGGGCCGTGGCTCCCCAGCCCGTCCAGGACGAAGCGGCATGGCCCGGCCCCTGCGCCAGCGCCATGCCCGCGCCCAGCGCCAGCGTGGACACCGTGAAGCACAGGCCCATGGCCTGCATCAGCGCCTGCCGGCCCAGCGCCAGCGATTGCAAAAAGGCCACTGCCGGCACCACGAACACGCCGGTCAGCGCCGTGATCCAGCCCGTCAACAGACCACACAACAGACCCAGCCAGGCCTGATGCCTCTGCGGCAACTGCAGGCCCGGCCCCCACAGGCCCCACAGGGCATACACAACCAGGGCCACGCCCAGCGCCGTGCGCGCCACGGCGGCCTCGCCCACCGGGCCCCACCACAGCATGCCGCCCACCGTGCCCGCGACAATGCCCAGCTGCATCCAGCCCAGGCGCCGCAGCAAAGGCCGCAGCGATGGCATGGGCCGCATCTGCACCACATTGGTCACCAGGGACGGCAGCAGCAGCCAGGCCGCCGCCTGCCCGGCCGGCATGAACAGCGCCAGCAGCGCCATGGACACCGTGGGCAGGCCCAGGCCCACCACTCCCTTGACGACACCGGCCAGCCCGAACACGGCCAACGCCGCCGCCAGCACCCACCACGCATCCCACATCACGGCCACCCTGCACTTTCACTGACCTGGCTCAGGCCCTTCCTGAACCTCATGGCGCCATGCTCGTGCACCAACAAAGGGATCACAATCGGGAATCTTCAAACCAAGGCTCAGGCATGGCCTGATCCTTCAGCACCACAGGCCATGCGATTCGACCTCACCGACCTGCAGCTGTTCGTCCATATCCTCGACTGCGGCACGCTCACGGCGGCGGCCGGGCGCTCGCACATGACGCTGGCCTCGGCCAGCGAGCGCGTGCGCGGCATGGAGGCGCAACTGGGCTGCGCCCTGCTCGCTCGCCAGGCGCGCGGCGTGCGGCCCACGGCGGCCGGCCACACGCTGGGCCAGCATGCGCGCAGCGTGCTGGCACAGATGCAGCGCCTGCGCGGCGACATGGCCGAGTACGGCGCGGGCCTGGCCGGGCATGTGCGCGTATGCGGCAACACCTCGGCCGTGAGCGAGCACCTGCCGCTGGCCGTGGCCGGATTCCTGCGCGGCCATCCGCGCGTGGCGCTGGAGTTGCAGGAATGCCGCAGCGCCGAAGTGCTGGACCGGCTGCGCCAGGGCCTGTGCGACATCGGCGTGGCCAGCGATGCCCAGGACCTGCGCGGCCTGCAGGCCGCGCCCTGGCGCCCCGACCCGCTGGTGGCCGTGCTGCCGCGCGGCCACCGCCTGGCCCGGCGCAAGCGGCTGGCCTTGCAGGACCTGCTGACCGAAGACTGGGTAGGCCTGCCGCACGATGCCGCCCTGCAGGTGCTGGTGCGCCAGCAGGCCGCCTTGCTGGGAGGGCCGTCGGAAGGGCAGTTGCGCTGGCGCGCCCAACTGCAGCACCTGGACAGCATCTGCCAGCTGGTGGGCCAGGGCGTGGGTGTGGCCGTCATGCCCGCCGCCGCCGCGCAGCGCCTGGCCCCGGCCAGCGGCGCCCGCGCCGTGCCCTTGAGCGATGCCTGGGCCCGACGCCAGCTGCTGCTGTGCACGGCCCGGGAAGACCAGTTGCCCGCCCATGCAAGGCAGTTGCTGGTGCATCTGAAGGGACTGGGCCTGGCGGAGCCATAGCGAACCGTGTTGGAAAGCGCGATGCGGGACAATACGGGGATCATGACCCTCAAAGCCCCCGAACTGCTGCTGCCGGCCGGCTCGCTCGACAAGATGCGTGCGGCCTACGACTTTGGCGCCGACGCCATCTACGCCGGGCAACCCCGCTACAGCCTGCGCGCACGCAACAACGAATTCCGCCTCGAACAGATCGCCCAGGGCATCTCCGAGGCGCATGCGCGGGGCAAGAAATTCTTCGTCACCAGCAACCTGATCGCCCACAACGACAAGGTGCGCACCTATATCCGCGACATCGAGCCCGTGATCGAGTGCAAGCCCGACGCGCTGATCATGGCCGACCCCGGCCTGATCATGATGGTCAAGGAAAAGTGGCCCGAGACCGAGGTCCATCTCTCGGTGCAGGCCAACACCACCAACTGGGCCACGGTGAAGTTCTGGCAGAAGGCCGGCGTCTCGCGCATCATCCTGTCGCGCGAGCTGTCGCTGGACGAGATCGAGAAGATCCGCCAGGAATGCCCGGACATGGAGATCGAGGTCTTCGTGCACGGCGCGCTGTGCATCGCCTACTCGGGCCGCTGCCTGCTGTCGGGCTACTTCAACCGGCGCGATCCCAACCAGGGCACCTGCACCAATGCCTGCCGCTGGGACTACAAGACGCATGACGCGGCCGTGGATCCCAATACCGGCGAGGCCCTGGCCCAGACCATGGAGCAGGACTTCAGCTTCGAGAAGGCCCGCGAGGAAGCCGACAGCCAGTTCACCAGCACCTGCGGCGACGGCGCGCGCCACCCCAAGGCCGAGCAGGTCTACCTGCTGGAGGAAAAGGGCCGCCCCGGCGAGCTGATGCCCATCATGGAAGACGAGCACGGCACCTACATCATGAACTCCAAGGACCTGCGCGCCGTGGAGCATGTGGAGCGCCTGGTGAAGATCGGCGTGGACTCGCTCAAGATCGAGGGCCGCACCAAGAGCCTGTACTACGTGGCCCGCACGGCCCAGGTCTACCGCCGCGCCATCGACGATGCTGTGGCCGGCCGCCCCTTCAACCCGCACCTGATCACCGAGCTCGAAGGCCTGGCCAACCGTGGCTACACGGGCGGCCTGCTGGAGCGCCGTCCCTCGCAGGACTACCAGAACTACGAGACCGGCCACTCGGTGCTGCAGCGCAGCCACTTCGTGGGCGAGGTGCGCAGCTATGCCGACGGCATGGCCGAGGTGGAGACCAAGAACCGCTTCTCGGTGGGCGATACGCTGGAGATCATCCACCCGCAGGGCAACCGCCAGGTGCTGCTGGAGAAGATGTTCAACCTCGAAGGCGAACCCGTTCAGGTCGCCCAGGGCAACCCGATCCGCGTGCGCATTCCGCTGGATGCGCCGGCCGAGGGTGCGCTGATCTCGCGCCTGCTGTGAAGCCGGGGCGCAGGCCGCCCTGCTCTTCTTGCCCTTGATTTTTTCCTGGCGGCTGTCCAGGGCCATTGCTGCAATGGCCCGGAGCGGCCGCCGTTCCTTTCATTCCTCATTTCTGCACTGCCATGGACATCGTCGTCAACGAAGAACTCAAGGCCTACATCGACCCGCTGACCCCCGATGAACTCGACGCGCTGGAGCGCAGCATCGTGGCCGAAGGCTGCCGCGACGCGCTCGTGCTCTGGAACGACCTGCTCATCGACGGCCACAACCGCTACGCCATCTGCCAAAAGCACGGCCTGCCCTTCAACACCGTGCAGGCCACGCAGTTCAAGAACATGGACGATGTGCACCTGTGGATGATCGACCAGCACCTGGGTCGTCGCAGCGTGTCCGACTTCCAGCGCGGCGTGCTGGCGCTGCGCAAGCGCGAGATCATTGCCACGCGCCGCTCGGCCGCCGCCGCGGCCGTGATGGCCGCCAAGGCCGATGCGCCCCAGGCCGAAGGTGAAGCCCCCTGGGAAGGCGAGACCGACCCCGTGGTCGCCGCCGCCCTGGCCAGCGTGGCCAAGGTGCCCGACGAGGCCCTGGACACGCGCGAGGCCCTGGCCCGCGTGGCCCGCCTGTCCAGCAGCCAGGTCAAGCTGATCGAGACCATCCAGCAAAAGGCCGCGCCCGAAGTGGTGGCCGCCGTGCGCTCGGGCGACATCTCGCTGAGCACCGCCGCCGTGGTCGCCAGCCTGCCCGTGGACGAGCAGCAGGCCGTGGCCGCCGCAGGCGCCGACGAACTCAAGCAGGCCGCCAAGCGCGTGCGCGATGCCAAGAAAAAGCCCAAGGCCGCCAAGCCCGAAGCCGAAGCGGCCGACGGCGAAGGCGCGGCCGTGACCGCCTCGCCCGAGGAGCTGCAGCAGCGCGTGAACGAACTCGAAGCCGAGAACGAGCGCCTGCGCCAGCAGATCAAGGCGCTGCAGGAACTGCTGGCCGAGCAAGGCTGAAGCGGCGCCCGCACCCAAGCACGCACGCCGCCATGACGCGCTACCAGGAGCTGGCCGACGATATCGAGGCATCCATCACCGCAGGCGTTCTGTGCCCAGGTGACAAGCTGCCCTCGGTGCGCCAGACCAGCGAGCGGCGCGGCGTCAGCGCCTCCACCGTCTTCCAGGCCTACTACCTGCTGGAGGCGCGCGGCCTGGTGCGCGCGCGCGAGCGATCGGGCTACTTCGTGGCCCAGCGCCCGCGCAGCGCGCCGCCCGAGCCTACCGAGCCGTCTTCGCCCGAGGGCGACAGCTTTGCCGTGGTCGATGTGAGCGAGCGCGTGTTCGAGGTGCTGGAGTCGGCCATGGACCGCGATGTCGTGCCCCTGGGCTCGGCCTTTCCCTCGCCGGGCCTGTTCCCGCTGCGCCGCCTGGGCCAGTGCCTGGCGCATGCCGCGCGCGAGGCAGACCCGCGCAGCGCCATCGACGACCTCACGCCCGGCAGCCTGGCGCTGCGACGCCAGATCGCACGCCGCTACCTGGCCGACGGCCTGGCGCTGACGCCAGCCGATCTGGTCATCACCAACGGCGCGCTGGAGGCTCTGAACCTGTGCCTGGCCGCCGTCACGCGGCCCGGCGGCGCCGTAGTCATAGAGTCGCCCTGCTTCTATGGAGCGCTGCAGGCGCTGGAGCGCATGGGCCTGTCGGCCATCGAGGTGCCCACCCATCCGGGCGAGGGGATGGACCTGAACGCGCTGGAGGCAGCACTGCAGCGCCACAGGCCCCAGGCCATCTGGCTGATGACCTGCTTTCAGAACCCGCTGGGCAGCCTCATGCCAGAGGCGCGCAAACGCGCACTGGTGGAGCTGGTCACGCGCCACCGCGTGCCGCTGATCGAAGACGATGTGTACGGCGAGCTGTACTTCGGCGAGCGCCGCCCGCCGCCGGCCAAGACCTTCGACACCGAAGGCTGGGTGCTGCACTGCAGCTCGTT
Organism: Delftia sp. DLF01; assembly: GCF_014852125.1. Lineage (NCBI taxonomy): Bacteria > Pseudomonadati > Pseudomonadota > Betaproteobacteria > Burkholderiales > Comamonadaceae > Delftia > Delftia sp. DLF01. The sequence continues at coordinate 223,673 of NZ_JACVAZ010000007.1, read as the reverse complement.
CTCCAAATGGCTGGCGCCGGGCTGGCGCACGGGCTGGGCCGCGCCGGGGCGCTTCACGCGCGCCGTGGCCCGGCAAAAGCTCACCACCACGCTGGCCACGAATGCACCCACCCAGCAGGCGCTGGCCGACTACCTGGAAAGCGGCGGCGCCGACCGCCACCTGCGCCGCCTGCGCCAGAGCCTGGCCCTGCAGCGGGACCACATGGCATCGGCCATTGCCCGCCACTTTCCACAAGGCACGCGGGCCACGCGGCCCGAGGGCGGCTACTTCATGTGGATAGAGCTGCCGCCGTACTGCAATGCGCTGGCCCTGCACCGCGCGGCGCTGGCGCGCGGCATCAGCGTGGCGCCGGGGCCGATCTTCTCGGCCTCGCAGGCCTTCGGCCACTGCCTGCGGCTGAACTACGGCCATGACTGGAGCGACGAGACCGGGCAGGCCCTGGCCACGCTGGGCGAGCTGGCCCGCGCAATGCAGCCCCTTCCAACAGCAACAGCAGCAAGGTAAGCGCCCGCTGCGCTGGCAGCACCTGCTGCGCTGTAGCGCCCGGGCAACGCGGCCCGGCACAGCTGCTGTCAGCCTGGTGCAAGCTGGATGATTCTCATTTAGACTCGCACCCCGAACCGGCATCGCCGCCATGCATGCTGACCGGTCCTTGTCTCCTGCTTCCGCCTCGCCCGCCGCCACGCGTCCTGCAGCCTGCCAGCCGACCCTTCAGCGCTGCACCAATCCCAGAGGCACAAAGGAAGTTTTCCATGGTTTCCAGCAATCACTGCGCCACGCTCACACGCTGCGCGGCCGCTGTCGCCGCCGCCCTGCTGTCGCTGCAGGCGTCGGCACAGGCGCCATCCCCCACCACCACCGCACCCGAGGCCGGCCTGTCCGCCATCACCGTCACGGGCAACTGGCTGGACAACCCCACCGAGGAAAAGGTGCTGGACCATGCCGGCGCGCGCACCATCGTCGAACGGGCGCGCATCGAGGAAACCGGCTCCTCCAGCCTGCGCGACGTGCTGCGCCTGGTGCCCGGCGTGCAGGTGCAGGACAGCAACGGCACGGGCGGCAGCGATGTGTCTCTGAACATCGGCGTGCGCGGCCTGACGGCGCGCCTGTCGCCGCGCTCGTATGTGCTGATGGACGGCGTGCCCGTCTCCTACGCGCCCTACGGCCAGCCCCAGCTGTCGCTGGCGCCCGTGTCGCTGGGCAACCTGGAGTCGGTGGATGTGATCCGCGGCGCGGGCTCGGTGCGCTACGGCCCCCAGAACGTGGGAGGCATCATCAACTTCGTCACACGCGCCATTCCCAAGACCTTCGCGGCCGAGGCCTCGGTGGGCACCGAGATCTACAGCCACGGCGGCAATGCCAAGACCACGCCCAGCCTGTTCGTGGGCGGCACCAACGAATCCGGCCTGGGCCTGGCCCTGCTGTACTCGGGCACGCATGGCGACGGCTGGCGCGCAGGCAATGACAAGACCGACATCGACGACATCCTGCTCAAGGGCGCCTACCGCATCTCGGCCCAGGACGACATCGCCGTCTCGCTGCACCACTTCGAGGGCTCGGGCCGCATGCCCGGCGGCCTGACGACGGCGCAGTACGCGGCCGACCCGTTCCAGTCCACGCGCTCCTACGACAGCTTCGACGGCCGCCGCACCGATGCCTCGTTCAAGTACAACCACAAGGACGGGCGCAACAACTTCGAGGTGCTGGGCTACTACGTGGACTCGTTCCGCGGCAGCTACATCGAGCAGGACAACGCCAACCAGCGCCGCCTGACGGCCGCGCCGCGCAGCTACCACTACTTCGGCATCGAGCCGCGCTACTCGCGCCTGTTCGAGACCGGCTCCGTGGTGCAGGAAGTCAGCGTGGGCTACCGCTACCTCAAGGAAAGCAGTTCCGAGGCCGCGCTGCGCACCGCCTACTACAACCCCGCCACCATGGCCAATGCCATGGCCCTGCCGATCACGCCCTACCAGACCAGCCAGGGCGGCACCACGGCCCATGCCTTCTACATCGATGACCGCATCGACATCGGCAACTGGACCATCACGCCCGGCGTGCGCTACGAACGCATCAACTCCTTCAACAACGTCAGCAACCTGGGCGCCGACGGCAGCACCGTCACCAGCCAGCTATTCCCCAAGGCCGATGCACGCGAGCTCCTGCCCACGCTGTCCGTGCTCTACCGCATGAATGCGCAGTGGTCGTTGTTCGCCAACGCGGGCAAGTCCTTCGGCCCTCAGCAGTACGCGCAACTGGCCCAGAGCGAGCGCGGCCTGCACCCCGAATCCGCCAAGACCTATGAGGTGGGCACGCACTACAACAGCCCGGCGCTGAACGCCGAGCTGACGCTGTTCAACATCGACTTCGACAAGGAACTGCTGCTGACCCGCGTGGGCGTGGACGGCATCTGGACCGACCTGGGCGCCACGCGCCACCGCGGCATCGAGTCCTCGCTGCGCTACGACCTGGGCCAGTGGAATGCCGCGCTCAAGGGATTGACGGCGGGTGTGTCCTATACCTACACCGAGGCTGTCTCGCGCGCTGGCGATTTCGCGGGGCGCGACCTGCCGCTGTACTCGCGCCACACGGGCCAGCTGTGGGCGCGCTATGCGCTGGGGCAGTGGACGCTGAATGCGGACCTGGCCGCGCAATCGAAGCAGCGCTCTCCGGGGTCGGGCACGCAGTATGTGACGCAGGAAGATGCTGCGGGGCGGCTGGGTGATATTCCCGGGTTTGCGACCGTGGGCCTGCGTGCGGGCTATGACTTTGGCAAGTCGCTGAGCAATCTGCGGGTGGCCGTGGGGGTCAAGAATCTGTTCGATCGCAGGTACTACACGCGGTCTACGGATAACAACGGGGGCAAGTATGTGGGGATGCCTCGGACGTTGTATGTGCAGGGGACGTTGCCGTTCTGAGGCTGCTATTGCAGGGGCCTGATCTTTTTGGTCCCTGCCCGGGGGTTGTTTTTCGAGGCCGGGTCTCGGCCCGGCAGCCGACTGCCCTTTCTTGATTCGCCAAGAAAGGTCAGATCAAAGAAGGCGACCCGAATGTCCGCGACCCTCCGCTTCGCTGCGGGCAACCTGCGTCGTGGCGGTTGCGGGGTTCGCCGTGAAACTCTCTTCGCGCTGCGCGCTACGTTCAGACAATCACGGCGAGTCAGATCACGAAGCAAGCCTGTCCTTCGGCAGGCTTGCAACCCCGCAACCGCCACGCCGCAGGCGCTGACATACGGGGAGTTGGCTCGGGCCTTCGCTTCGCTCGGCCCGTTTTATTCTTTTCAGCCCTCTGCTGTGAATCCCACGCGCTTGACGATGGGGCCCCATTTGGCGAGTTCGGATTGCAGCAGCGCGGCCAGTTCGGCGGGGGTGGAGGATTGGGCGTCCAGGCCGAAGGTGGCCAGGCTGTCCACCACATCGGGCGTGGCCAGGGCCTTGCGCATGTGGCCGTTCAGGCGCTGCACGGTCTCGGCAGGGGTCTTGGCGGGCACGAAGAAGGCGAACCATTCGCTGTGCGCCATGTCCTTGTAGCCCTGCTCCACCAGCGTGGGGACCTGGGGTGCGAAGCGGCTGCGCTTGGCGCCGCTGACGCCCAGGATGCGCATCTTGCCGCCGGCCAGGTGCTGCAGCATGTCGCCCACGGGGCCGCAGACGGCGGAGACGTTGCCGCCCAGCATGTCCAGCAGCGCCGGCTGGGTGCCGCGGTAGCCGGCATGCTTGAAGTCCACGCCGGCATGCTGGCCCAGCAGGGCGCCGATGAAGTGCGGCGTGGAGCCGGGCGCGGGCGAGCCGAAGTTGGCGCCTGCGGGGTTGGCCTTGGCCCAGGCGAAGAATTCGGGCACCGTGGTCACGCTGGCGGGCACGGCGGGGCCAACGGCAAAGCCGAAGTCGAAGATGCAGCCCACGGTGACCGGCGCCAGGTCGGCCACCGGGTCATAGGGCAGCTTCTTGTAGATGTGCGGGTAGATGGACAGCATGGACGTGGGCGTCTGCAGCAAGGTGGCGCCGTCTGCGGGCCGGCCCTTGACGTAGCTGATGGCGATCTGCCCGCCCGCGCCGGTGCGGTTCTCCACCACGGCGGTCTTGGCATAGCCCGACAGCTTGGTGCCCACACGGCGGCAGATGGCGTCCGAGGTGCCTCCGGCCGCGAAGCCGGTGATGATGTTCAGGGTCTCGATGGGGCCCTGGGCCTGCGCCCAGGCCTGCTGGCCCAGGCTGGCCAGCAGCGCACCCGCTCCAGCGGTGCCCAGCCATTGGCGGCGGTCGATGTTCATGCGTATGTCTCCGGTTGAAATTGAAACTCTGAAAAAAACAGTGGGGGAACAGCGGGGGGAAATGCGTGCCAGCCCGGCGGCTTCAACTGTCGTCGCGCAGCCAGACCACCTGGCCCGAATGCGTGACCGCGCCCTGGTGGGCCGGGCGCACGGTGAGCGCGTATTTTTCCAGCACGCCGCCCAGCGGCGGCATCTGGCGGCGCGCGGCGGCCGATTGTTCCAGACGTGCGGCCAGTTCGGCCTCGCCGATTTCCACCGTGATGCTGCGCGCATCGGCGCGGGCGTCGATGGCGATGAGGTCGCCGTCGCGCAGCGCGGCAATGGGGCCGTTGTCGGCGGCCTCGGGGCCTGCGTAGCCGATGCACAGGCCGCGCGTGGCACCAGAGAAGCGCCCATCGGTCAGCAGGGCCACCTTGTCGCCCATGCCCTGGCCATAGAGCAGCGCCGTGATGCCCAGCATCTCGCGCATGCCCGGGCTGCCGCGCGGGCCTTCGTTGCGGATGACGATGACATCGCCGGCCGCGTACTGCATGGCCTGCACGGCGGCCTGGGCCTGTTCCTCGGACTCGAAGACGCGCGCGGGGCCCCGGTGCACCAGGGTCTTGAGGCCGGCCGTCTTCAGCAACGCGCCATCGGGGCAGAGGTTGCCCTTGAGCACGGTCAGGCCACCGTCGCGCGTGATGGGATTGCCGGGCGTGCGCACCACCTCGCCATCGGGCGGCGCGGCATCGGCCAGTTCTTCGGCCAGGGTGCGGCCCGTGAAGGTGAGCGCATCGCCGTGGACAAAGCCCTGCTCCATCAGCGTGCGCAGGATCACGCCGGCGCCGCCGATGTAGTACACGTCGCGCGCCAGGAAGCGCCCGCCGGGGCGCAGGTCGGCGATCAGCGGCGTGCGCGCGAAGATCTCGGCCACGTCGTCCAGGTGGAAGCGGATGCCGGCCTCGTGCGCGATGGCCGGCAGGTGCAGGGCGGCATTGGTCGATCCACCCGTGGCGCTGACCACGGCGCAGGCATTCTCCAGCGCCCGGCGCGTGATGATGTCGCGCGGCAGCGGGCCGCCGCCTTCGGCGCTGGCCCACACGGCCTGCATGAGCTGGCGCGCGGCGCGGCGCATCAGCGGTGCGCGCTCGCTGAACACGGCGGGCACCATGCTGGAGCCGATGGGCGCCAGGCCCAGCGCCTCGCTCACCATGCCCATGGTGTTGGCCGTGAACTGGCCAGCGCAGGCGCCGGCCGTGGGCAGGCAGGCGCGGCTCATGGCCTCCAGGTCCTGCGCCGTGGCGGTGCCGGCCAGCACCTGGCCGATGGTCTCGTAGGTATCGACCACGTTCAGGTCGCGCCCGTGCACGCCGGGCGCCTGTCCCGGCAGGGCCGAGCCGCCATGCACGAAGACGCTGGGCACATTGCAGCGCACCATGCCCATCATCAGCCCCGGCAGGTTCTTGTCGCAGGCGCCGATGGCGAAGATGCCATCCCACTGGTGGCCGCGCACCGAGGCCTCCACGCTGTCGGCGATCAACTCGCGCGAGACCAGCGAGAACCGCATGCCCGAATGCGCCATGGTCAGCCCGTCGCTGACCGACACCACCGGGCATTCATGCGGCGTACCGCCCCCGGCATAGATGCCGGTCTTGGCATGCTGGGCCTGGTCGCGCAGGTTGAGGTTGCATGGGCTCATCTCCCCGCCCGTGTGGAACACGCCGATGTGCGGGCGCTCTATGTCTTCGTCGTCCTGGCCCAGGGCATGCAGGAAGCTGCGCGTGGTGGCACGGATGGTGCCGGAGCGGATCAGGGCGGAGCGAAAGGGCGTGGGCGTGGGCGTGGCCGCTGCCGGGCTGCTGCCGGTGGTGCTGGTGGTGCCGGCTGTGGTGGTGGAGGCGGCCAGCGATGCGGAGGCGCTGGACTCGGAAAAGACGTTGTCGGGGGAGGCAGGTTTCTTGTTCATACGCGGGACGGAAAACAGCCGCCCACCATAGCGGGGTCTGCGGATTTCCCTATGAGCATTTACACCAGATCGTGTCGCCCGGGAGTCGCCGCCCTGCAAGCCGCCTCGGTGCCGGCAGGATGAAAAAAAGGCCCCGGAACAAACTTCCGGGGCCTCAAAACCGATGCCAGCCCGCGCTGCAGCGGACCAGGCATCGTGCACAACAACTGCGCTGTACTCGTGAATCAATCCATCCAACCGGCCCCTCAGCGCGGCACCAGGAACGTGCTGTGCGCCTGCTTGGAGAGCGCCGGGTCACCCACCGCCGTGGCCGTGATCTCCACGCCGTGCGAGCCAGGGCCGGCCGCGCCATAGGGCGCCTGCAGCCGCACCACGACCCAGCGGTCCTGGGCCGCGCCCACGTCCACCTCGGTCTCAGAAGCCACGCGCAGGCCCTCGATGCCCGAGGCCGACAGCACATAGCGCTGGTCCTGCTCCGTGGCATTGCCGATCTGCACGCGGTAGATGTTCTCGATCTGGCCGCCGGCCACGATGCGCGACAGCGTGCCCCGGTCGCGCACCACGTCCACCTTCAGCGGCGTGCGCAGCGCCAGGCTGGCCACCATGGCCGTGGAGATGGCCACCAGCGCCGTGCCGTAGATGAGCACGCGCGGGCGGAAGATGCGGCGCACCAGCTCGCTCTGGCGCCAGCCCCGGGCCACGCCGTTCTGCGTGGACAGGCGGATCAGCCCGCGCGGGTAATGCATGCGGTCCATGACGCTGTTGCAGGCGTCGATGCACAGGCCGCAGCCGATGCATTCGTACTGCAGGCCGTCGCGTATGTCGATGCCCACCGGGCAGACCTGCACGCACAGCGTGCAGTCGATGCAGTCGCCAAGCCCCTGGGCCCGGTAGTCCACCCCCTTGTGGCGCGGGCCGCGCGATTCGCCGCGTGCGGTGTCGTAGGTGACGACCAGGGTGTCCTTGTCGAACATGGCGCTCTGGAAGCGCGCATAGGGGCACATGTGCTTGCAGACCTGCTCGCGCAGGAAGCCCGCGTTGCCGTAGGTGGCCAGCGCATAGAACAGGACCCAGAAGATCTGCCATGCGCCGGTCAGCGCCAGCACCTCGGGCAGCAGGCTGCGGATAGGCACGAAGTAGCCGACAAAGGTCAGCCCCGTCCACAGCGAGATCAGCAGCCACAGCGCATGCTTGCCACCGCGCCGCGCGATCTTCTCCGCGCCCCAGCCGCTGGCGTCCAGGCGCAGGCGTGCGCTGCGGTCGCCTTCGAGCCGGCGCTCCACCCACATGAACAGCTCGGTGTAGACCGTCTGCGGACAGGAAAAGCCGCACCACAGCCGTCCCGCCACCGTGGTAAACAGGAACAGCGCCAGCGCCGAGACGATGAGCAGCACCGCCAGGTAGATGAAGTCCTGCGGATACAGCAGCCAGCCGAAGACGTAGAAGCGCCGCTGCTCCAGGTCGAACAGCAAGGCCTGCCGGCCATGGATCTGCAGCCAGGGAATGCCATAGAAGAACAGCTGCGTGAGCCAGACCATGGCCCAGCGCCAATGGGTGAAGCGCCCCGTGATGGAGCGCGGCTGGATCTTCCTGCGCGATTCGAACAGCGGGGAATCCGCGCTGGCGTCGGTGATGGGAATCACCTTGCGTGGCGCGGGCCGCGGCCGGGGGGCTGCGGCGGTTTCATCGGGAAGCGGTTTCGGTCGTTCTGACATGCGGGGCCTTCGCCCCGGCCGGTGCGCCCTTGATGCGGGCTTGTCATGAATTGCCGGGGACTGCCTGGACTATGCCCAGCGCCCTGCCCCGGCGGTAGCAGCAGATGCAGCGGATTCGACCGTATCAGATGGCGGGTCAGGCCTGCGGCGAGCGCAGCGCCGCAACGGCAAGCCGCAGCCCCCACAGCACCAGGCACAGCCCCAGCAGCGCCGTCAGCGTGCCGATGCGCACATCGGCCTGGAGCACGCCCCAGCGGCTGAAGATCTCCGTCCAGTCATGGTCGCCCCCGCCCACCAGCGGCAGCACCTGGGCGCGCGCGTCCTTCATGTAGTGGGCCACGTTCATGAGGCTCTCTCCCAGCCACATCAGCGCGGCAATCCAGCCCGTGCGCTGGCCCTGCCTGTGGAAATGGCGCATGAACAGGGCCGGGAACAGCAGCTGGAACAGCGTGCCGCCGTAGACCGAGAGATGCTGCGAGAACAGGGCCACCAGCGGATGCCCGGCTTCGTGCAGTGCCAGGTTGGCGTTGTCCAGCAGCAGCAGCCAGTGACCCTGGCTGAGGAAGTGGCCCCAGATGATCCAGGCGGCAAAGGCCGTCAGCGCGATGGCGGCAGGCCGGGTGACCGGCTGCCACTCGATCTGCCCGTCCAGCGCATCGCCGCGCTTCATCGCGCCTGCCCTGCAGGTTGTGGGTGCGGGTGCGGATACGGGTGCGTTTGCGCACCGGGGCAAGGGGCAGGCAGGAAAGGCATGTCGGCAGGATTGGGCAAAGGAGCAACGGCAAGAGGATGGCAGGACTCTGGCCGCGATCTTCCCACGGCTCCCCCGGCTCGCAGGAATGCCGTCCTGCGCCGCCATCCATGCACGCGAGGTTCTGGCACAGTCGGGCATCCGACTCTTCAAGCCAAGGAACGTCCGCACCATGAACCTGCGCCCCCTATTGCATGACCTTGTCCGCCAACATGGCCTGGACCGCAAGGCCGCCGTGCAGCTGTTTGCACTGGCGGGATTCGAGCAGGAACCGGCTGCGCTCAGAACCCGCCTGTGGCCCGTGGTGGCCTTGCTGGGCGCGGCGCTGGGTGGGCTGGGCATCGTGCTGTGGATTGCCGCCAATTGGGAGAGCATGGGCCGCATGCAGCGCTTTGCCCTGCTGCAGGGCTTCGTGCTCGTGATGTGTCTTGGCGCGGCATGGCGCGCGGCGGCGCGCGTGCCGCTGTCGGTGCTGGCGCTGCTGGGCACAGGTGCGCTGTTCGCCTTTTTCGGGCAGACCTACCAGACGGGAGCGGACCCCTGGCAGCTGTTTGCGCTGTGGGCAGCGCTGACCCTGCCGCTGGCCCTGGCGGCGCGCAGCGATGGCGTCTGGGTGCCCTGGGTGGTGGTTGCCATGACGGGCATCGCGCTGTGGGCGCAGGCCCATACGCCGCAGTTCTGGGAGGTGGAGTCGCGCGACCTGGGCGTCCATGCCGTGGCCCTGGGCGCCGCCCTTGCCGTCACCGCGGTCATGGCACCGGCCCTGCGGCGCTTCACGGGCGCGGGGCTGTGGGCCTTGCGCGGCGCGGGCGCGCTGGCGCTGGCGATGATCACCTCCACAGCCGTCAGCGGGCTGTTCCACAGCACGGTGGCGCCGCAGTACCCGCTGGGGCTGGTGCTGCTGGCAGGCGCGGCGGCGCTGGCGGGCCTGCGCAGGCATTTCGATATCTTTTTGCTCAGCGGTGCGGCGCTGGGCCTGAACGTGCTGCTGGTGTGCGGCCTGGTCTACCTGCTGCTGGAGAAACTGGGGGCGGACTTCACGGGCATGCTGCTGCTCGTCGGCCTGGGCGCTGCGTGCCTGCTGGCGGCCACGGTCAGCCTGGTGCTTCGAATGTCACGCAACGCGGAAGGAGGCCTTCAATGAGCCACGAACACGACACCCTGCTGCGCCAGGCCGTGGACCAGGGCATCCTGCCGCCTGCCGCCTTGCAGGACCGCCGCCCTGCCGCCAACGACCGCCATTGGGCGGTGGTGCTGCTCACGGCGCTGGGCGCGTGGCTGGCCCTTCTGCCCTTGCTGATTCTGTTTGCGTTTGCCCTGTCCGACTGGATAGAGCGCGGCGCCGGCACCTATGTGATCGGCGCCATGATGCTGGCCGCAGCCGTGGCCGTGCTGCGCGCCGAGGAGCTGCCCGTCTTCCTGGAGCAGCTGGCCCTGCCTGCCATGCTGACCGGCGCCGGCCTGCTGGGCTTTGGCCTGGCGCGCGACCTGTCGGGGCAGGCTGCGGGCGCGATAGGCCTGGCCATTGCGCTGGCCTGCACGGCCGCCATTCCAAGGCCCTGGCTGCGCGTGTTGCTGGGCGCCGCCTGCGCACTGCTGTTTTGCACCATGCTCTGGCCGGACAACGATCCATCCACCCTGTACGCAGGCCTGCCGACCTGGGTCATCGTGCATGCGGCGCTGCTGCTCTGGATGCTGCTGCTGGCAACCCAGTGGCGCGCGCTGGGGCAGTCTGCGGCACAGACCCGCATGGCGGCGGCGATGGAGCCCTTTGCCACGGGCTGGCTGCTGGCGGTGCTGGCTGGCCTGGCCTTTCTGTCCGGCAGGAGCTTCATGGTGGCCGGCGTGCTGGGCGGCGGCCTGGCGGGCGAGCTGGCGCAGGAAGCCGCCCCGAACATCTCCATGGGCGTTCTGACGCAGGCCGGCTCGGCCGTGCTGGCCCTGGCAGCCGCCTGGTTCGCCCAGCGCGCATGGCCCACGCTGCGGCAGCCGCGCGCCGCCGTGGCTGCCGTGGTGCTGGCCGTGCTGAGTGCCTTCCTGCCCTGGCTGGGCGCCTGCCTGCTGGCGCTGGCGGTGACCGGCACCAGCGGCCGCTGGCGGCAGGCCGCAGCGGCCGCCCTGGCTGCGGCCTGGATCGTGGGCAGCTTCTACTACCAGCTGGCCTGGCCACTGGCCACCAAGGCCATGGTGCTGGCCGGCTGCGGCGCCTTGCTGGGCCTGCTGGCCTGGGCAGGGCCGCGCGCCGCAGCCCTGCCAGGCAGCGCGGAGACCGCCGCCGCATCGGGCGCCGTGCCCCTGCAGCGCTGGGCGCCGTGGCTGGTGGTGCTGACGGCGGCCTGCACGCTGGCGGTGGCCAATATCGGCATTGCGCAGAAGGAACGCACCATCGCCCAGGGCCGCAAGGTGTTCGTGGAACTGGCGCCGGTGGACCCGCGCTCCCTGATGCAGGGCGACTACATGCGCCTGAACTTCCGCCTGCCTTCCGAGGACAGGGACGTGGAGAAAGAGAACCTGCGCAGCGGACGCCTCTACGCCATCGGCAAGCTCGATGAGCAGGGCGTGGTGCAGTGGCTGCGCACCGGCACGGCCAGCGAGCCGCTGGCGCCCGGCGAGCAGCGCTTTGAACTCACCCCGCGCGGCGGCCGGTGGACGCTGGTGACGGATGCCTGGTACTTCCGCGAAGGCGATGGCCAGCGCTGGGAACAGGCCCGCTACGGCGAGTTCCGCGTGGAGCCCGACGGGCGTGCGCTGCTGGTGGGCATGGCTGACGCGCAACTGCGCCCCATCGTGCCCTGAGCGCACCAGGCAACTCACTCGAAACTGTCGCCCTCGGCCAGCGGCGCATGCCGGTAGCTGGCCGGCGTGCGGCTGAGCTTGACGGGCGCGCCCAGGCCCCGGTAGCCGCCCTCCATCTCCACCACCATCTCGCGGTGCAGGGTATGCGGGTGGTTGAGCGCCGCGTCCACGCCCAGCACGGGCGCGGCGGGCACGCCGATGGCCATCAGCGCATCGGCCAGCGCGGGGCCGTCGCAGGACTGCAGGGCCTGCTCCAGCAGCGGCTTGAGCGCATCGCGGTGGTGCGAGCGCTGGCCGGCCGTGGCAAAGCGCTCGTCGGCCACCAGTTGCGGGCATCCCAGGTGCTCGCACAGCAGGCGGAACTGGCGGTCGTTGCCCACGGCCAGGAAGACCGGCGTGGTGCCCGTGGCAAAGCTGTCGTAGGGATAGATGTTGGGATGGGCATTGCCCGAGCGCCCCGGCGTCCTGCCGCTCATGAACCAGTTGCCCGCATGCGGGTGCAGCAGCGAGATGCCGCTGTCGTACAGCGAGACATCGACCAGCTGGCCCAGGCCGCTGCGCTGGCGCTCCTGCAGCGCCAGCAGCACGCCGATGACACCGTTCATACCCGTGACCATGTCCACCACCGGCAGGCCCACGCGCAGCGGATCGCCGCCGGCCTCGCCGTTGACGCTCATCAGCCCCGTCATGGCCTGGATGGCCGCGTCATAGCCGGGCCAGGCACCCAGCGGGCCATCGGCGCCGAAGCCGCTGACGCGGCACCAGATGAGGCGCGGAAAGCGCTCGCGCAGCTGCTCCCAGCCAATGCCCCATTTCTCCATGGTGCCGATCTTGAAGTTCTCCACCACCACGTCGGCCTGCTCCATCAGCGCCAGCACGGCCTGCTGGCCTTCGGGCTGGGACAGGTCCAGGAACTGCAGCCGCTTGTTGCGGTTCAGGCCCCGGTAGTAGGAGGACACACCGTCCTGGAACGGCGGCCCCCAGGCGCGCGTATCGTCGCCCTGCGGCGGCTCCACCTTGAGAACGTCGGCGCCGTGGTCGCCCAGGATCTGGCCGCACAGCGGGCCACCAAGAATGCGGGAGAGGTCGAGGACACGGATGCCCTGGAGCGCTCCCGCGCGTTGATTTGTGTTCATGGGGATACTCTCGTCAGTCGAGCTTCGCGCCGGAGGCATCGACCACGGCCTTCCATTTCGTGACCTCCTGCGCGATGAAGGTCGACAGCCCCGCTGGCGACAGATCCGATGCCGGCTCCAGCCCCTGGTCGGCAAAGGTCTTGCGGATGCGCTCGCTGCTCAGGGCCTTGCGGAAGGCCGCGTTCAGCGTCTCGATGCGGTCGGCCGGCGTGCCGGCCGGCGCCACCACGCCGAAGAACACGCTCACGTCGTAGCCGGGCAGGCCCTGCTCGGCGATGGTGGGTATGTCGGGCATGGCCTGGGAGCGCTTTTCCGTGGCCACGCCAATGGCCTTGAACTTGCCGGCCTTGATGTAGGGCATGGCGGTGAGGATGTCGGTGAAGGTCATGTTCACCTGCCCCGCCAGCAGGTCGTTGAGCGCCGGGCCCGTGCCCTTGTACGGGATGTGCTGCAGCGAGGTGCCGGCCATCTTGTTGAACAACACGCCCGCCAGGTGCGAGGAGGCACCGTTGCCCGAGGACGCATAGTCCAGGCTGCCCGGCTTGGCCTTGTCCTGCGCAATCAGCTCCTGCACGGTGGTGGCCTTGGTCGCCGGGTTGACCACCAGCACATTGGGCAGGTAGCCCACGCGGATGATGGGCGCGAAGCTGGTCTGCGGGTCGTAGTTGATCTTGCGGTACAGGTGCTTGTTGATGGCCAACGGCCCCGAGGTGCCGAACATGATGGTGTAGCCGTCGGGCCTGGCGCGGGCCACGAAGTCGGCACCGATGTTGCCGCCCGCGCCGGCCTTGTTCTCCACGATCACGCTCTGGCCCAGCGTCTCGGTCAGCGCTATCGCCAGCGTGCGGGCCATGGCGTCCGTGGGCCCGCCGGGCGGGAAGGGAACGACAAAGCTGATGGGCCGCTCGGGAAAGCGTTCGGCCAGGGCGGCGGCCGGCAGTGCGGCGGTGGCGGCGAGCGCACAGGCCCACAGGAATCGGCGTTTCTGGAAGGACGGCTTCTGGTCAGTGCAAGGCATGGTGTTTGTCTCCGGTACTTGTGCGGTCACCCCTGTGGACGGGATGTGTGTTCTGGATCGGTGCGGTCGATGGGCTCAGCGTGTCCAGCCTTCGGGCAGGTCGCCTGCCGCCAGCGGGTCGCGCGGCAGCACGCGGTGCAGCAGCACCAGCTGGGCCCAACGCATGCGTTCGGCGCTGCCGGTGCATGAGGCCTCCCAGGCCATGGCCGTGGCCGTGAAGCAGTGGTACAGGCCCGAGGCGGCGGCGCGCGCCAGGCGGTCACCGCCCTCCTCGGCCGCGCGCAGGGCCAGCGCGGAAGCCTTGTCCATGCTGGCCGACAGCGCGGCCTTGAAGTCCGTGGCCGCCTCGGTCTGGGCCAGCAGCTGGGCCGCGTGGTCACGCAGCACGGGCAGCGAGCCTTCGCGCTTGATGGCGCGGATCACGTCCAGCGCCACGATGTTGCTGGTGCCTTCCCAGATCGATCCCAGGTGGGAGTCGCGCACCAGGCGCGGATCGCTCCACTCCTCGATGTAGCCGCATCCGCCGCGCACTTCCATGGCGTCGCCCGTGACCTTGCGCGCGTCGCGGCAGGCGCGGAACTTGATCATGGGCGTGAGGATGCGCAGCAGCGCGTAGGCGCCGTCTTCGCCTGCGTCCGAGCGCTGCAGCGCCTGGGCCGTCTGCAGCACCATGGTGCGTGCCTGCTCGGAGTAGATGCGCAGCTTGTCGAGCTGGCGCTGCATCAGCGGCATGTCCTGCAGGGCCTTGCCGAAGGCGCGGCGCTCGCGCGCCACGTACTCGGCCTCGGCCACGGCACGGCGCATCAGCCCGGCCGAGCGCACGCCGTTGGACAGGCGCGAGTTGTTCACCATGTCGGCCATCTGCACGAAGCCCCGGCCCTGCTCGCCCACCAGGTAGGCGACGGCGCCGTCAAGCACGATCTCGCCGCTGGCCATGGAGCGCGTGCCCAGCTTGTGCTTAAGCCGCACGATGCGGTAGTGGTTGGCCGAGCCATCGTCCAGCCGGCGCGGCAGCAGGAACAGCGAGATGCCCTTCATGCCCGCCGGCGCGCCTTCCACGCGCGCCAGCACCATGGCGAAGTCGGCATCGGGGTTGGAGCAGAACCACTTGTCGCCGGACAGGCGCCAGCTGCCGTCGGCGGCCGGGCGTGCCAGCGTCTGGGTGTTGGAGATGTCCGAGCCGGCCGCCTGCTCAGTCATGAACATGGCGCCCTGGGCCTGGTCCTCGAAGCGCAGCTGCGTCATGCGTGGCCAGTACTTTTCGACCAGGACCGGCTCGCCGTACTTGCGCAGCGTGCGCGCCAGCGAGTCCGTCATGGACAGCGGGCAGCACAGGCCGAACTCGGCCTGCACGAACAGATAGGTCAGCGCGTACTTGGCCAGCGGCGGCAGCTTGCCATCCCAGCCCAGCACGCCCGTGCGGTGCGACATGACGGCCAGGCCGAACTCGCCATAGGCAATGCGCTCCATCTCCACATAGGCCGGGTGCTTGACGATGCGCTGCGCATCGCGCCCCGTGCGGTCGCGGTGCTCCAGCTCGGGCGGGTTGCGGTCGGCGGTCAGCGCCCATTCATCGATCTCGCGGCCGGCCAGCGCGCCCATGCGCTCCAGATGGGGCTGCAGGTGCGCGTTCACCTCGGGCGGCAGGTACAGCGCCAGCAGCGGCTGCAACTGCGAATCGGTGGTGTACAGGTTGCTGCCGTGGCGGTCGGGCACGGCCTGGAAAGCCTGGGCGGGGGAAGACTGCATGGCGGCCAGCGCCTGCGGTTCGGGGTTCATGGTCTGTCTCCTGTGCGGGAACCGGGCCCGGGCGCATGGGCTCCGGGTCTTGGGGATGCCCCCATTCTTGGAAACAGTCCTATTCGAGTCAAATATCGATAACGTATTGATCAATAGTCAAACCGGATAGAACGCCATGGAGCTGAGACAACTGAGGTACTTTCTGGTGCTGGCCGAGGAGCTGCACTTCAGCCGCGCAGCCCAGCGCCTGTCCATCTCCCAGCCGCCGCTGAGCGTAGCCATCCGCCAGTTGGAGGAAGAGTTGGGCGCCCAGCTGTTCGAGCGCACCAGCAAGGAGGTGCGGCTCACGGCCGCCGGCAAGCACCTGCACGTGCAGGCCCAGGACATCATGGAACAGGCCCAGCGCGTGCGCCAGGACATGCGCGCCATCGCCGACGGCGTGCAGGGCCGCATCCGGCTGGGCTTTGTGGGTTCGGCCATCTACCGCGGGCTGCCCGAGGCACTGGAGAGCTTTCGCGCCCGGCATCCGCTGGTGCGCATCGACATGCTGGAGCTCAACAGCGCAGAGCAGATCGCCTCCCTGCAGCAGGAGCGGCTGGACCTGGGCCTGCTGCACGCCACGCGCCCCGCGCCCGGCCTGCAATCACATACCCTGGTGAGCGAGCCCTTCATGGCCTGCCTGCCCGCAGGCCATGCGCTGGCCGGCCAGCGCAGGCTGCAGGTGCGCCAGCTGGCGGGCGAGCGCATGGTGCTGTTCTCGCGCCAGGTCTCGCCCGACTACCACCAGCAGATCTGGCAGATCTGCCAGAGCGAGGGCTTCACGCCCGAGCTGCACCACGAGGTGCGGCACTGGCTGTCGGTGCTGTCCATGGTGTCGCTGGGCCAGGGCGTGTCCCTGGTTCCGTCCTGCCTGCAGCGTGTGGGCTTTCCGGGGCTGGCCTTCGTGCCCATCCAGGGCCGGCACCCGCAGTCGCAGATGCAGGCCATGTGGCACCCGGGCCATGTGCAGCCCCTGGTCGAATCGCTGCTGGCCCACCTGCGCGACAGCGTGGGCAGGCTGGGACAGCAGCCATAAACGCCACACCCTTGCTCAGTTCACTATGTCCAAAACTGGCGTGGCCCAAAAGCGAGGGGCACCGAGCAAGGGCCGCCCCGCCGCAGGGTGTCGTCCCCCTTCCAGGGGGAAGCCGCATAGCGGCTCAGGGGGTTTCCAACTTCATTCAAGGAGCTGCCTGAGAACGTACGGCAGGATGCCGCCGTGCCGGTAGTAGTCCACCTCGATGGGCGTGTCGATGCGCAGCTTGACCACCACGGTCTGCTTGCTGCCATCGGCACGCGTGATCACCAGCTGGGCCTCGCTTTGCGGTGCCAGGTCGGCGGCGGGAATCACTTCCACGAACTCCTCGCCCGTCAGGCCCAGGGTCTGCCAGCTGTCCGTGCCCAGGAATTGCAGCGGCAGCACGCCCATGCCCACAAGGTTGGAACGGTGGATGCGCTCGAAGCTGCGCGCCACCACGGCCTTGATGCCCAGCAGCTGCGTGCCCTTGGCGGCCCAGTCGCGGCTCGATCCCGTGCCGTATTCCTCGCCCGCGAAGATCACGGTGGCGCGGCCCTCGGCCTGGTACTTCATGGCCGCGTCGTAGATGGGCATCTTGGTGACCTGGCCCGTGCCGTCGCGGTACAGCGTCAGGCCGCCCTCCTCGCGCGAGCCATCGGGCTGCGCGGGAATCATCAGGTTCTTGATGCGCACGTTGGCAAAGGTGCCGCGCATCATCACCTCATGGTTGCCGCGCCGCGAGCCGTAGCTGTTGAAGTCGGCCTTTTGCACGCCGTGGGCCAGCAGCCACTGGCCTGCGGGCGAGCTTTCCTTGATGGAGCCGGCCGGCGAGATGTGGTCGGTGGTGATGGAGTCGCCGAACAGCGCCATCACGCGCGCGCCGTGCACCACGTAGGGGTTGGAGCCTTCGGCGCCGGCGGCGGGCGCTTCCAGCTCAAGCCGGAAGCCGTCGAAGAACGGCGGCTCGGCAATGTAGGTGCTCTCGGGCCAGGTATAGGTGGCGCCCGTCACGCCGTGGATCTTTTCCCAGAGCTTGCCGGGCTCGGAGCGCACCTTCTCGTAGTTCTCGCGGAAGGCCTTGCCGTTCATGGCGTACTTCATCAGCGCGTGGATCTCTTCGCTGGTCGGCCAGATGTCGCCCAGGTAGATGTCACGGCCGTTCTTGCCCTGGCCCACGGGCTCGGTCATCAGGTCGCGGCGCACCGTGCCGGCAATGGCATAGGCCACGACCAGGGGCGGGCTGGCCAGGAAGTTGGCCTTGATGTTGGGGTGGATGCGCGCCTCGAAGTTGCGGTTGCCCGACAGCACGGCCGCGCAGACCAGGTCGTTGCTGGTGATGGCCTCGTTGAGCTCCGGCGTGAGGTCGCCCGCGTTGCCGATGCAGGTGGTGCAGCCGTAGCCGGCCAGCGCAAAGCCCAGCTTTTCCAGGTAGGGCAGCAGGCCGGCCTCGGTCAAATACTCGGTCACTACGCGCGAGCCCGGCGCCAGAGAGGTCTTGATGTGCGGCTGCACCGTGAGCCCGGCCTTCACCGCCTTCTTGGCCAGCAGGCCGGCGGCCAGCATCACGCTGGGGTTGGAGGTGTTGGTGCAGCTGGTGATGGCGGCAATCAACACGTCGCCGTTGGCGATGCTCAGGCGCTTGGGCGGCGTAGGAGCATCGACCGGCGCCTCGCTGTGGGCGGCCTCCAGCTTGGGCTTGTTGGCCTCCATCTCGGCCAGCGAGCGCTGCGCGCCGGGCGGATGGGCCGGCGTCTCGGGCGCCACCTCGCCCTCGCCGCCACCGCCTACGCGAAAGCTCCGGCCCAGCCGTTCGATCGGCTGGTTGAACCCGTTGTGCGCCGCAGGGGCGCTGAACAGCTCATCGAACTTGGACGACACATTGCCCAGCTCGATGCGGTCCTGCGGGCGCTTGGGTCCGGCCAGGCTGGGCGCCACCGTGCCCAGGTCCAGGCGCACCACATGCGAGTAGTCGATCTCGCCGGCGGCCGGCACGCCGAACAGTTCCTGCGCGCGGAAATAGCCCTCGAAGGCCTCGATCTCGGCCTTGCTGCGGCCCGTGCCCTTGAAGTAGTCGATGGTTTTTTCATCGACGGGGAAAAAGCCCATGGTGGCGCCGTACTCGGGCGCCATGTTGCCGATGGTGGCGCGGTCGGGCAGCGCCAGGGTGCGCGTGCCTTCGCCGAAGAACTCCACGAACTTGCCCACCACCTTCTCGCGGCGCAGGATCTCGGTCACCGACAGCACCAGGTCCGTGGCCGTCACGCCCTCGCGCAGCTGGCCCGACAGCTCGAAGCCCACCACATCGGGCGTGAGGAAGTACACGGGCTGGCCCAGCATGGCGGCCTCGGCCTCGATGCCGCCCACGCCCCAGCCCACCACGCCGATGCCGTTGATCATGGTGGTGTGGCTGTCCGTGCCCACCAGGGTGTCGGGGTAGTGCACACCGTCCTTGGTCTTGTGCACGCCGCGCGCCAGGTACTCCAGGTTCACCTGGTGGACGATGCCGAAGCCCGGCGGCACCACGCCGAAGGTGTCGAAGGCCTGCATGCCCCACTTCATGAACTGGTAGCGCTCCTTGTTGCGCTGGAACTCCAGCTTCATGTTCAGGTCCAGCGCCTTCTTGGTGCCGAAGTAGTCCACCATGATGGAGTGGTCCACCACCAGGTCCACGGGCACCAGCGGCTCGATGGACTTGGGCTTCTTGCCCAGTCTGGCGGCCGTGCTGCGCATGGCGGCCAGGTCGGCCAGCAGCGGCACGCCCGTGAAATCCTGCAGCACCACGCGCGATACCACGAAGGGGATCTCGTCCACGCGCTCGGCCTGGGGCTTCCAGTTCGCCAGCTGCTCCACATGCTCGCGCGTCACCTTGTTGCCATCGCAGTTGCGCAGCACGGACTCCAGCACGATGCGCAGCGACACGGGTAATCGCCGGACCTGTGGATATTGCCTTGCCAGTTCAGGCAGGGAGAAGAACTTGCCCTTCTTGCCCCCCGCCGCAGCAAAGGACTTGAGGGTGTTTTCATATTCGTGGCGCATCGTGAGACTCCTGGATGAAACTCTGGGAAGGCACATGCGCGCCGCCTTTTCCGGGCTGCTGGGCATGCACCAAGACTCTGATTTCCATTGTGCCCAGAAGTGCCCGCGGATGCTGTGGTCCATTGGCGATAGTCACACGCGGACAACGCTGTCCGCGCGGCAAAAGCGACAGGCTTTCACGGGGCTGTCATCGAACCGGCCAGCGAAGCCCTGCTGCGCCACAACCCCGCGCACTGCAGATCGCCCAGCGCCACGCCGATGGCCGCCTGGCCCAGCACCCATGCCCAGCCTGCGGGCGCAGGCTCCAGCACGCCGCTGTACAGCACAACCCCGCAGGCCAGGGCCCAGCCGAAGTTGCCGAACACGGCAATGGCCACCAGCCTCCTGCTGCGCGGCATGCGGCACGCGCCCCAGCCAGCCACGCAGGCCCAGGCCAGCAAGAAGCACCCCGTGCCCAGCAGCAGCGCCTGCGGCAACCCCGTGACAACGGCCAGCGGCTGCGCAAAGGCCAGCTGCACCGAACCGGCCGCGGCGCAGCAGATGGCGTCGGCCCACAGGGTGCGGGGCAGGAAACGGGCAGGGGAAAACATCGGCATCAGCACTCCTTGTGGATCGCCGGGCATGCACCTCGCAAGCCGGCCCCACCGATGCTCCGCCGCCACCGCCCCCCCGAGTCCATGACCTGCCAGGTCATGCCAGCCCCGCTGGAGCAACTCCAGTCGCTATGCCACAATCCGCACCAGCCCCCTGTTAAGGGGCCGGTGCTTGAAAACACCTTTGAAGAATAGCGGAGCGGCCTCCCCGATAGCGAGGCCTTGTCACGTCTGATTTGCTTGGATCGTGGGCGCTTGCCTGCATCCGAACGGTTTGGGACGGGATGGGGCTCACCGCAAGGCTGCCCGCACGACTATTCTCGTGTTTTCAACATCCCGTCCACCATTGCTGTGCTTGAAAACCCGGCCTGGTGGTTCAGTCTCGAATAGGAGCACGGAACCATGTACATCGCATCCATCTCGATGGCCCGCCTCGCCTTTGCACGGAGAGCCGAGCCATGACACCCAGACCCCCACCAGGCGCCGAGCATTTCACCCAGGTCGTGACCGAGGTGGACCGCCTCGCCTTTGCACGGAGAGCCGAGCCATGACACCCAGACCCCCACCAGGCGCCGAGCATTTCACCCAGGTCGTGACCGAGGTGGACCGCCTGGTGCAGCAAGGCTGTGCCGAAATCTCGGCGCTCTCCCGCATGGTCCTGCTATGGCTGAAAACGCCCGAAACCAGCAACCGCCTGGACGTGCTCGCCAGCGCCCTGCGCACCATCCGCAGCAGCGCCGACATGCTGGCCAGCGAAACCAGCGGCGAAGTCGTCGCCGTGGGCTGCTCCCACTACGTCAAAAGCAGCGCCCCCCCTGAACCGGGCCGAGCGCAGCAAAGGCCCGAGCCCACTCCCCGTATATCAGCGCCTGCGTCGGGCCGCCTGCGGGGTTGCAGTCCTGCCGAAGGACAGGACTGCTTCGTCAACTGACTCGCCGCAGTTGCCAGGTCATGCCAGCCCCGCTGGAGCAACTCCAGTCGCTATGCCACAATCCGCACCAGCCCCCTGTCACGGGGCCGGTGCTTGAAAACACCTTTTCCAAGACTAGCGGTGCAGCCTCCCCGTCAGCGAGGCTTTGTCACGTCTGAATCCTGTATTCGTGGGCGCTTGCCCACGTCTGTGCGATTTCGGGCGGGATGGGGCTCACCGCAAGGCTGCCCGCACGACTAGTCTCGTGTTTTCAACATCCCGCCCACCTGCCTGCGCTTGAAAACGCAACCCGGTGGTCTCAAGCCTCGACTAGGAGCACGGAAGCATGCGCAACGTTTGCCTTTCCACGGCCTCTCTCAACCTTGCACGGAGAGCCGAGCCATGACACCCAGACCCCCACCCAGCGCCGAGCATTTCACCCAGGTCGTGACCGAGGTGGACCGCCTGGTCCAGCAAGGCTGTGCCGAGATCTCGGCACTCTCCCGCATGGCCCTGCTGTGGCTGGAAACGCCCGAGACCAGCAACCGCCTGGACGTGCTCGCCAGCGCCCTGCGCACCATCCGCAACAGCGCCGACATGCTGGCCAGCGAAACCAGCGGCGAAGTCGTCGCCGTGGGCTGCTCCCACCACGTCAAAAGCAGCGCAGCCCCCTGAACCCGGGCCCGACGCAGGTTGCCCCGCAGCGCAGCGAAGGGGTCGCGGGCATCCGGGTCGCCTTCTTTGGCCTGACCTTTCTTGGCGAATCAAGAAAGGGCAGTCGGCTGCCGGGCCGAGACCCGGCCTCGAAAAACAACGGCCCGGCAGGGTCAAAACAAGCCCGCTGTAGTCATGACATGGCAACACGCGCACCGCCAACCACATCGCGCGTGCGCCGCAACCCAGTCCACTGCAACTCAGCCAACACCACAACCACCACCGCCTGAGCCAACACCCACGTCACCCCCCAGGCAGACAACCTCAACCCACCAAACGCCAACAGCGCAACACAGCCCGCAGCCCACCCCAAATTCCCCACAACGACCAGCCCGATCAACCGCCGCGGCACAGGCGAGCGCGCCGCCATCCACGCAGCCAGCAGCGCATAGCCCAGCAAAAACCAGCCTGTGGACTGCAGCAGCGCCAGAGGCAACCCCGTCACATCCGACAGCGGCTGCCCCGCCACCAGTTGCAAGGCGCCCGAGGCGGCGCAGGAAGCAGCATCGGCCCACATCACGCGGGGCAGGAAACGGGGGGAAGCAAACATCGACATGGCGAACTCCTTGAGAGCAACAGGCACACACCGTGCATGCCATGGACTGCATGGTCCGCCGCAGGCTGCACAGGGTCGATAACCTCGCAGGTCATGGCCGCCACGCCAGCCCCGCCGCTACGATGCGGGCCATGACCTCCACCGCCCATCCACCGTCCGCGCGCTCGCCCTTCGGCGACCATCTGCGCCACTGGCGCCAGCACCGCCGCCTGAGCCAGCAGGGCCTGGCGCTGGAGGCCGAGATCTCCACGCGCCACCTGAGCTATGTGGAAACCGGCCGCGCCCAACCCAGCCGCGAGATGGTGCTGCGCCTGGTCGAGCGCCTGGGCGTGCCGCTGCGCGAGCGCAACGCGCTGCTGGTGGCCGCAGGCTATGCACCCATGTACCAGGCCCGGCCGCTGGACCACCCGGACCTGGCCGCCGCGCGCCAGGCCGTGGACCTGGTGCTCAAGGGCCACGAACCCAATCCGGCCCTGGCCGTGGACCGTCACTGGAACCTGGTGGCCGCCAACGCCATCGTGCCGCTGCTGCTGGCCGGCGTGGCGCCCTGGCTGCTGGAGCCGCCCGTCAATGTGCTGCGCCTGAGCCTGCACCCCGAAGGCCTGGGCCCGCGCCTGGCCAACGCAGCCCATTGGCGCGCGCATCTGCTGCACCGCCTGCAGCAGCAGATTGCCGCCACGTCGGATGCACAGTTGCAGGCGCTGCACGACGAGATTGCCGCCTACCCGTTCAAGGAAGATGAAGCGGACTCGCATGGCGCAGCACCTGCCAGCCACATCGCCGTGCCCTTCGCGCTGGACACCGACCATGGCCGGCTGAACTTCATCAGCACCATCACCATCTTCGGCACGCCTGTGGATGTGACGCTGCAGGAGCTAGCCGTGGAGTCGTTCTTTCCGGCGGATGCGCAGACGCAGGAGGTGCTGGGGCGGTTGAGGCAGGCTGCGTAAACCGGAAAGTACAGAGCCAGAAAGCAGCAAAGCCCGCCGAAGCGGGCTTTGCTCATGGAGCCGGATCAGGCCGGACTCAGGCGCTCACGCCCCTGGCCACGTCCGCGTACTCTTCGATCTGGTCGAAGTTCATGTAGCGGTAGACGCTGGACTTGTCGGCATCGATCACGCCCATTTCCTTGAGGTATTCCTCCTTGGTGGGCAGCTTGCCCAGGCGCGATGCGATGGCGGCCAGCTCGGCCGAGCCCAGGAACACGTTGGTGTTCTTGCCCAGGCGGTTGGGGAAGTTGCGGGTCGAGGTGGAGATCACCGTCGCGCCTTCGCGGACCTGGGCCTGGTTGCCCATGCACAGCGAGCAGCCCGGCATTTCGGTTCGGGCACCGGCCGTGCCGAAGGCGGCGTAGTGGCCTTCCTTGATCAGCTCGTTCTGGTCCATCTTGGTGGGCGGAGCCACCCACAGCTTGACGGGGATGTCGCGCTGGCCGCCCAGCAGCTTGGCTGCTGCGCGGAAGTGGCCGATGTTGGTCATGCACGAACCGATGAAGGCTTCATCGATCTTGGTGCCGGCCACTTCGGACAGGAACTTGGCGTCATCGGGATCGTTGGGGCAGCAGACGATGGGTTCCTTGATGTCGGCCAGGTCGATCTCGAACACGGCAGCGTATTCGGCGTCCTTGTCGGCTTCGAGCAGGTCGGGCTTGGCCAGCCAGGCTTCGACCTTCTCGATGCGGCGCTGCAGCGTCTTGGCGTCGGCGTAGCCGTCGGCGATCATGTTCTTCATCAGAACGATGTTCGAGGTCAGGTACTCCTTGATCGGCTCGGGGTTGAGCTTGATCGTGCAGCCGGCAGCCGAGCGCTCGGCCGAGGCGTCGGACAGCTCGAAGGCCTGTTCCACCTTCAGGTCGGGCAGACCTTCGATTTCCAGGATGCGGCCTGAGAAGATGTTCTTCTTGCCGGCCTTGGCAACGGTCAGTGCGCCTGCCTTGATGGCGTACAGGGGAATGGCATGCACGAGGTCACGCAGGGTGACGCCGGGCTGCATTTCGCCCTTGAAGCGCACGAGCACGGACTCGGGCATGTCCAGGGGCATCACGCCCGTGGCAGCGCCGAAGGCCACCAGGCCGGAACCTGCAGGGAAGGAGATGCCGATGGGGAAGCGCGTGTGCGAGTCGCCGCCCGTGCCCACGGTGTCGGGCAGCAGCAGGCGGTTGAGCCAGGAGTGGATCACGCCGTCACCGGGACGCAGGGCCACGCCGCCGCGGTTGCTGATGAAGGCAGGCAGCTCGCGGTGGGTCTTGACGTCCACGGGCTTGGGGTAGGCGGCCGTGTGGCAGAAGGACTGCATGACCATGTCGGCCGAGAAGCCCAGGCAGGCAAGGTCCTTGAGCTCGTCGCGGGTCATGGGGCCGGTGGTGTCCTGCGAACCCACGGTGGTCATGCGCGGCTCGCAGTAGGTACCGGGGCGCACGCCCTGGCCTTCCGGCAGGCCGACGGCGCGGCCGACCATCTTCTGGGCCAGCGTGAAGCCGGCGTTCGAAGCAGCGGGCGCCTGGGGCAGGCGGAACACGGTGGAGGCAGACAGGCCCAGGAATTCGCGGGCCTTGGCGGTCAGCGAGCGGCCGATGATCAGGTTGATGCGGCCGCCGGCGCGCACTTCGTCGAACAGCACGTCGCTCTTGAGCTGGAACTCGGCGACGGTTTCGCCGTTCTTGACCAGCTTGCCGTCATAGGGCAGCACGTCGATGACGTCACCCATCTCCAGCTTGGTGACATCGACTTCGATGGGCAGCGAGCCCGAATCTTCCTGCGTGTTGAAGAAGATGGGAGCGATCTTGCCGCCCAGGGTCACGCCGCCGAAGCGCTTGTTGGGCACGAAGGGGATGTCCTGGCCCGTGGCCCAGACGATGGAGTTGGTGGCCGATTTGCGCGAGGAGCCGGTGCCGACCACGTCGCCCACGTAGGCGACCAGGTGGCCCTTCTTCTTGAGGTCGTCGATGAACTGCATCGGGCCGCGCTTGCCGTCTTCCTCGGGCTTGAAGGCCGCGTCGGGACGGGTGTTCTTGAGCATGGCCAGGTAGTGCAGCGGGATGTCCGGACGGCTCCAGGCATCGGGCGCGGGCGACAGGTCGTCGGTGTTGGTCTCGCCGGGCACCTTGAAGACGGTGACGGTGATCTTCTTGTCCACTTCGGGGCGCGAGGTGAACCACTCGGCGTCAGCCCAGCTCTTCATGACTTCCTGGGCCTTGGCGTTGCCGGCCTTGGCCTTGGTGGCCACGTCGTTGAAGAAGTCGAACATCAGCAGCGTCTTCTTCAGCGCATCGGCGGCCACACCGGCGACTTCGGCGTCGTCCAGCAGCTCGATCAGGGGATGCACGTTGTAGCCACCCACCATGGTGCCCAGCAGCTCGGTGGCCTTGGCCTTGGAGATGAGAGCCACCTGGATGTCACCGTGGGCCACGGCTGCCAGGAAGCTGGCCTTGACCTTGGCGGCATCGTCCACGCCCGGAGGAACGCGGTGCGTGAGCAGGTCGAGCAGGAAGGCATCCTCGCCAGCGGGCGGGTTCTTGATCAGCTCGATCAGTTCGGCAACCTGCTTGGCTTCCAGCGGCAGCGGGGGGATACCGAGCGCGGCGCGTTCGGCCACGTGGTCACGGTAGGCTTTCAACATGATTCTCTCTCCATGGTTTTCTAAAGTGGGGCTGCTTGCGGGACGCTCAGGTCCGGGCCTGGATTACTGGCCGGCGGGCTTGGGTGCTTCCAGCAGGCTGGGAGGCGGGTTCTTCTTGATGGCCTCGGCCACCTGAAGCTGATCGGGGCTCATGCATTCGTCGGCCAGGCGCTGGCCGACCTTCTGGTTCATGAGCATCGATTTGTTGGCGATCTGCAGCCAGACGGCGCCGGCATGCTTGTCTTCCAGGCGCACGGTGCCG
Organism: Delftia sp. DLF01; assembly: GCF_014852125.1. NCBI lineage: Bacteria > Pseudomonadati > Pseudomonadota > Betaproteobacteria > Burkholderiales > Comamonadaceae > Delftia > Delftia sp. DLF01. The sequence continues at coordinate 197,555 of NZ_JACVAZ010000007.1, read as the reverse complement.
GTCGAGGTCTTGACGGGCGACATGTGGTACTTGAAGCCCTTGCCGTCGATGTTGAAGTAACCCGGGTTGGCCTGGTCGGCCGTCACATTGACGAAGGCGCCCAGCTCGCAGGGGATGCGGCCGGTGTGCACGCGCTCGGAAATGGCCAGGTCTTCGGCGGACAGCGGCTGCTGGGCAGCAGTTGCGACGGCGGCCGCACCGCCGACGGCGGCAGCGCCGGCAGCGGCCTTGGCCGTGGTGGCCTTCTTGGCGGGGGCCTTCTTGGCCGCAGGCTTGGCAGCGGCCTTGGCCGGCGCCTTCTTTGCGGTGGCGGGCTCGGCGGCGCTGGCACCCAGGCCCATGGCCAGCAAGGGGGCTGCGATCAGGATGGAGGCGATAGCTGTCTTCATACGTTGGGCTCCTGCAAATTCCCGGTGTGGGCTAAGCAAGTGATTCTGATGCAAACCAGGGCTGCACCTGTGGGGGCAGCGCCTGGCCGGTCTGGTGGGCACGTGTGAGCAACTGCCAGAAATAGCGGTAGCTCGCCCGGTCATGTAATACACCATCCACGCTGACGGGCGCCCAATCGGCGGCCTCGGCGGCGGTAAGTATTTGTGCGGCCTGCGCCACTTCGTCGGCCTGGGGCGCGAAGGCGGCGAGGATGGGGCGGATCTGGTCCGGGTGGATGCTCCACATGCGGGTATAGCCGAGCCGCCGTGACGCCTGTGTGGCAGCGGCCTGCAGCGCCTGTGGATTCCTGAATTCGGTGACCACGCAGTGCGAAGGCACCTTGCCGTGCGCGTGGCAGGCGGCTGCGATCTCCAGCTTGGCACGCACGACCAGCGGATGGTCGAACTGGCCGGCCGAGCCCATGGCCGAGGCAGGAATCGCACCGCCATGGGCCGAGACGAAGTCCATCAGGCCGAAGGAAATGCTCTGCACGCGCGGGTGTGCCGCGATGTCGAAGGCACGGTGCACGGCGGCGGGCGACTCGATGAGCACATGCAGCGGCAGTTCGCGGCAGCCCAGGCGACCCAGATGCCGCTCGGCCAGCAGCACGTCGTCCACGCTTTCCACCTTGGGCAGCATGAGGTGGCACAGGCGGTCGCCGGCCTCGCCGATGATGATGTCCAGGTCCTGCGCGAAGCTGGCGTGGTCCACGGCATGCACGCGCGCAGCCACGCGGGCACCGGGCGCGGCATCGCGCGCCAGCGAGGCCACCAGGCGCGCATGGGCCGCCTCCTGGCCCACGGGGGCGCCATCCTCGCAGTCCAGCGTGACGTCGAAGACGCAGGTGCCGAACTCAGCCATCATCTCGGCCTGCAGCTGCAGGCTCTTGCGCATGCGCACTTCCACGCCGCTGTAGTGGTCGCAGACGGGCAGGTGCAGGGCACCGCCCTGCGCATCGAGCAGCACCTGGGCCGGGTGTGCGCGAGAGGGTGTGGACGTGGCGGCGGTCATGGCTTGCGCTGGGCGACGATGAACAGGCGGGGGAAGGCCAGCAGGCGCCGGCCGTCGGCGCGCACGCCGTAGGCGGCGTCCACGCGGTTTTCGTATTCGGTGAGGAAGTCGGCCTGCAGGGCTTCGGGCAGCCCCTCGACGAAGGGCTTGAGGCCGGTGCCGCGCAGCCACTGGACGATGGCGCCGGCCGAGTCCATCGGATGCTGGTAGACGGTGTGCCAGACATCGACGGCGCCGGCCTCGACGCCGGCCTGCTCCTGCGGGCCGGCCAGCAGGTCGTAGTAGCTGCGGATGGGCAGGATATCGGCCCGCACCTTGGCGGCATCGCCGATGTAGGCGGCAAACTTGGGCAGGCTGGCGATCTCGCGCATCACGCGGTGCGTGGCCTCCTGCCGGTTGTCGGGCATCTGTATCGCCAGCACGCCCCCTGGCGCCAGTTGGGCGAACAGGCGGGGTATCAGCGTTTCATGCTCCCCCACCCACTGGAGGGAGGCATTGGCATAAATCAGGTCGGGAGCGCTCTCGCCGGGGGCGGGCGTCCAGGAAGCAATGTCGGCCAGCGCGAAGCGGGCCTCAGGCAGATGCTGGCGCGCGGTGGCCAGCATCGCCTGGGAGTTGTCTATGCCGGTGATCGTGGCACCGGCATAGCGCTGTGCAAGCAGCTCGGTGGAATTGCCCGGCCCGCATCCCAGGTCCACCACATGGCGGGCCTGGGCCAAGGGCACACGCGCCAGCAGCTCGGCTGCGGGGCGCGTACGCTCATTGGCGAAACGCAGGTAAAGCGCGGGATTCCAGTCGAGCATGGCTTGCCGGCGGCTTACAGCAGGTGCTTGACGCCGTCCTGTTCGCCTTGCAGCTCGGCCAGGGTCTTGTCGATGCACTCTTGCGAGAAGGCGTCGATTTCCAGGCCTTCGACGATCTTGTACTCGCCGTTCTCGGTGGTGACCGGGAAGCCGAAGACGATGCCGGCGGGGATGCCGTATTCGCCGTTGGAGGGCACGCCCATGGTGACCCATTCGCCGCCCGAGCCCAGGGCCCAGTCGCGCATGTGGTCGATGGCAGCGTTGGCAGCCGAGGCAGCCGAGGACAGACCACGAGCGGCAATGATGGCGGCGCCACGCTTGCCGACGGTGGGCAGGAACACGTCCTTGTTCCAGGCCTGGTCGTTGATCTTGGCCTTGACGCTTTCACCGTTGACGGTGGCGAAGCGGTAGTCGGCGTACATCGTGGGCGAGTGGTTGCCCCAGACGGTCAGCTTGCGGATGTCGCCCACCTTGAAGCCGGCCTTGGCAGCCAGCTGCGATGCAGCGCGGTTGTGGTCCAGGCGCAGCATGGCGGTGAAGTTCTTGGCCGGCAGGTCCGGAGCCGACTTCATGGCGATGTAGGCGTTGGTGTTGGCGGGGTTGCCGACGACCAGCACCTTCACGTTGCGCGAGGCAGCGGCGTTCAGCGCCTTGCCCTGGGCCGTGAAGATCTGTGCGTTGGCAGCCAGCAGGTCGGCACGTTCCATGCCGGGGCCGCGGGGACGCGCGCCGACCAGCAGGGCGTAGTCGGTGTCCTTGAAGGCTTGCAGGGGGTCGGAGTGGGCTTCGATGCCGGCCAGCAGAGGGAAGGCGCAGTCTTCGAGTTCCATGATCACGCCCTTGAGCGCGTTCTGGGCCTTCTCGTCGGGAATCTCCAGCAGTTGCAGAATGACGGGCTGGTCCTTACCCAGCATTTCGCCGGAGGCGATGCGGAACAGCAGGGCGTAACCAATTTGACCGGCGGCACCGGTGACGGCGACACGAACGGGCTTCTTGCTCATGATGAAACTCCAGGGATGGGGAAAAAATCAGGTGTTATCGGCGCCAGGTCGCACCAGCGTCAGAAACCAGCAGCCCGTGCTCCGCAAACAACGCGAAAGTGTACTCCCGATTTCGAAGCCCGGTCAATTTGTCTTATGTCTTATATAAGATATGATCGACGTCTGTTTCCAAGTCTTTCATCTGCGTCGCCGGGAGCCTCCCCACCCCGAACTTTTCCATGCCAGTCCTGCCTCCCCTCGCCTCAGACAACGCCGCTCCCACCATCGGCGCGGGCGCATCGACCCCGGCCTTCAGCCCTTTGTATCAGCAGATCAAGGGACTGATACTGCAGAGCCTTGAAGCAGGCGAATGGCGGCCCGGCGAACTGATTCCCAGCGAGATGGAGCTGGCCGCGCGCTTTCGCGTGAGCCAAGGCACGGTGCGCAAGGCCATCGACGAGCTGGCCGCGGAGAACCTGGTGATGCGCCGCCAGGGCAAGGGCACCTTCGTGGCCACCCACGCGGCCCAGCATGTGCAGTACCGCTTCCTCAAGCTGCAGCCCGACGGCGGCGACCAGCAGGGCGAGGGCCGTGCCGAGCGCCGCATCATCGACTGCCGGCGCCTGCGCGCATCGGCGGACGTGGCGCGCGGCCTGGCGCTGCGCAGCGGCGATGCCGTGATGCATGTGCGCCGCGTGCTGTCGTTCTCCGCAATCCCGACCATTTTGGAAGACATCTGGCTGCCGGGCCACGCCTTCAAGGGCCTGACCGCCGAGCAGATGTCCGCCTACCAGGGCCCCACGTACGCCATGTTCGAGCTGGACTACGGCGTGCGCATGGTGCGCGCCGACGAAAAGATCCGCGCCGTCCTGCCCGAGGCCGAACAGGCCCTGCTGCTGGATGTCCCCAGCACCACGCCCCTGCTGAGCGTGGAGCGCACCGCTTACACATACAACGATGTTCCCATGGAGTTACGCCGTGGCCTGTACCGCACCGACACCCATCACTACCGCAACGCGCTGAGCTGAACGATCCGTTCCCCAGAGAAGCGGGCGAAAATACGCAATTCCCAGCAAAGCTGTTTTTATTGCATTGCAATAGAATTTTGCATCGCCGCCCCTGAGCGATTACGAAGCAGTTACATCCACGAAAGTACCCTGCCATGACTGAGCAAGCCAAAAAGCGGCCAGAGTTCCGCAACATCAACTTCTTCAAGGACCTCCCCACCTACCGGTTGCCGCCGGCCGGCATCGTGTCCATCCTGCACCGCATCAGCGGCCTGCTGATGTTCATCCTGCTGCCTTTCATCCTCTGGATGATGGACATGTCGCTGACTTCGGAGATCTCCTTCGACGGCTTCACCTCGGTTTTCGCAGGTCCCTTCGGATGGTTCCTCAAGCTCGTGTGCCTGGCATTGATCTGGGCCTACCTGCACCACTTTTGCGCCGGCGTCCGCCACCTGTTCATGGATGTGAACCACCACGCCGTCAACAAGCAGTTCGGCAAGTCCTCGGCCCTGGTGGTGCTGGTCCTGAGCGTTGGCCTGACCCTGATCCTGGGTGCCAAGCTGTTCGGCCTGTACTGATTCACGATCTCTCCCTCACGATAAGGAAAAAGAACCATGTCCGTGAATTACGGCTCCAAGCGCACCGTGGTCGGTGCGCACTACGGCATCCGCGACTGGATGGTGCAGCGCGTCACCGGCGTGCTGATGGCACTGTTCACCATCGTGCTGCTGGCCAAGCTGATCTTCAGCACCGGCTCCGTCGGCTATGACCTGTGGGCCGGCATCTTTGCCCCGCAGTGGATGAAGTTCCTGACCTTCGCCGTGATCGTCTCGCTGGCCTGGCACGTCTGGGTCGGCGTGCGCGACATCTGGATGGACTACGTCAAGCCCGTGGGCCTGCGCCTGGTGCTGAACGTTTTCACCCTGGTCTGGCTCGTCGGCTGCGCCGGCTGGGGCATCCAGATCCTGTGGCGTATCTGATAGAGACGCGGTCTCCACGATTGAAGGTTAAGAATGAGCTACTCCAAAGCAAACATCACCAAGCGCAAGTTTGACGTCGTCATCGTCGGCGCTGGCGGCTCCGGCCTGCGTGCCGCGCTGGAACTGTCGCGCGCCGGCCTGTCCGTGGCCTCGCTGTCCAAGGTCTTCCCCACGCGCTCGCACACCGTGGCTGCGCAAGGCGGCGTGTCCGCTTCGCTGGGCAACATGAGCGAGGACAACTGGCACTACCACTTTTACGACACCATCAAGGGCTCCGACTGGCTCGGCGACCAGGATGCGATCGAGTTCATGTGCCGCGAAGCGCCCAACGTCGTGATCGAGCTGGAACACTTCGGCATGCCGTTCGACCGCAACCCCGACGGCACCATCTACCAGCGCCCCTTCGGCGGCCACACGGCCAACTACGGTGAAAAGCCCGTGCAGCGCGCCTGCGCCGCGGCCGACCGTACCGGCCACGCCATGCTGCACACGCTGTACCAGCAGAACGTCAAGTCCAAGACCAACTTCTTCGTGGAGTGGATGGCGCTGGACCTGATCCGCAACACCCAGGGCGACGTGGTCGGCGTGACCGCCATCGAACTGGAAACCGGCGACCTGTACGAGCTGCACGCCAAGGCCGTGCTGCTGGCCACGGGTGGCGCTGGCCGCATCTTCCAGGCATCGACCAATGCCTTCATCAACACCGGCGACGGCCTGGGCATGGCTGCACGCGCAGGCATCCCGCTGCAGGACATGGAGTTCTGGCAGTTCCACCCCACCGGCGTGGCCGGCGCGGGCGTGCTGCTGACCGAAGGCTGCCGTGGCGAAGGCGCCATCCTGCTCAACAGCGAAGGCGAACGCTTCATGGAGCGCTACGCTCCCACGCTGAAGGATCTGGCACCGCGTGACTTCGTGTCCCGCTCCATGGACCAGGAAATCAAGGAAGGCCGTGGCTGTGGTCCCAACAAGGACTACATCCTGATGAAGCTGGACCACCTGGGCGCAGACACCATCCGCAAGCGCCTGCCTTCGGTGGAAGAGATCGGCCACAACTTCGCCAACGTGGACATCACCAAGGAACCGATTCCCGTGGTGCCCACCATCCACTACCAGATGGGCGGCATTCCCACCAACATCAACGGCCAGGTCGTGGTGTGGGACGGCCAGCAGAACAACGTGGTCAATGGCCTCTATGCCGTGGGCGAATGCTCGTGCGTGTCGGTGCACGGCGCCAACCGCCTGGGCACGAACTCGCTGCTGGACCTGCTGGTCTTCGGCAAGTCGGCCGGCAAGCACATCGTGCAGTTCGTCAACGGCTTCGGCGACCACAAGGCCGTGCCGGCCGATGGCTCCGAGCGCACGCTCACGCGCCTGAACCAGCTCGACGACTCCAAGGAAGGCACCTACGCCCAGGACCTGGCTGGCGACATCCGCGCCACCATGCAGCAGCATGCCGGCGTGTTCCGCACGCAAAAGAGCATGGACGAAGGCGAAGTCAAGATCAACGCCATCCGCGAACGCGTGGGCTCCGTGACCCTCAAGGACAAGTCCAAGGTCTGGAACACCGCCCGCATGGAAGCGCTGGAAGTGGACAACCTGATCGAAGTGGCCCAGGCCACCATGATCTCGGCCGCTGCCCGCCACGAATGCCGCGGCGCCCACACCGTGTACGACTACGAGCATCCTGCCGACCACGCCGAGTTCCCGCTGGGCCGCAATGACAAGGAATGGCTCAAGCACACCCTGTGGTACAGCGCCACCAACAGCCTGGACTACAAGCCCGTGAACCTGAAGCCCCTCACGGTGGACAGCGTGCCGCCCAAGGTCCGTACGTTCTAATCCAGCAGCCCACGAGAGAACAGACAAATGAAGCGCACTTTCAAGATCTACCGCTACGACCCGGACAAGGATGCCAAGCCCTACATGCAGACCGTCGAGGTCGAGCTGGACGGCCACGAGCGCATGCTGCTGGACGCCCTGGTCAAGCTCAAGGAGATGGACCCCTCCATCTCGTTCCGCCGCTCCTGCCGCGAAGGCGTGTGCGGCTCGGACGCGATGAACATCAATGGCAAGAACGGCCTGGCCTGCCTGACGAACATGAAGACCCTGCAGGGCGACATCGTTCTCAAGCCCCTGCCCGGCCTGCCCGTGATCCGCGACCTGATCGTGGACATGACGCAGTTCTTCAAGCAGTACCACTCGATCAAGCCGTACCTGCAGAACGACAGCTTCGCGTCTCCCACCAAGGAACGCCTGCAGTCGCCTGAAGAGCGCGAAGAGCTCAACGGCCTGTACGAGTGCATTCTGTGCGCCAGCTGCTCCACCAGCTGCCCCAGCTTCTGGTGGAACCCCGACAAGTTCGTGGGCCCGGCCGGCCTGCTGCAGGCCTACCGCTTCATCGCGGACAGCCGCGACGAGGCCACGGGTGACCGCCTTGACAACCTGGAAGATCCGTACCGCCTCTTCCGTTGCCACACCATCATGAACTGCGTGGACGTGTGCCCCAAGCACCTCAACCCCACGCAGGCCATTGGCAAGATCAAGGAACTGATGGTCCGCCGGGCCATCTGATGACCATGACGAATACTCTGCTCGACGAACGCGAGCGAGACCTGCTGCGCTGGCGCTGCCGGCGTGGCCTGGTCGAGAACGACCTGTTCATCGCGCAGTTCTTCGCCACCTACGGAGACCAGCTCACGCGGAGACACGCGAGCGGTCTGTCTGCCTTGATGGACCTGGCAGACAACGACCTGATGGACCTCTTCTTGCGCCGCAAGGAGCCTGAAGGTGAACTCGATACCCAAGAAATCAGGGAAGTTCTGGAACTGGTGCGCAAGCGCAAGCCCGGTTCTCTCCCGCTAGTAGGCTAGGCAATCTAGAGAAGGAAGTTTGGAAATGAAACTCGCAGACAACAAAGCAACGCTGTCATTCAGCAACGGCGCTCCCAGCGTCGAGCTGCCCGTCTACCAGGGCAACGTCGGTCCCGACGTGGTGGACATCCGCAAGCTGTACGCGCAGACCGGCATGTTCACCTATGACCCGGGCTTCCTCTCTACCGCCTCGTGCCAGTCCGCCATCACCTACATCGATGGCGACAAGGGCGAGTTGCTGTACCGTGGCTACCCCATCGAGCAGCTGGCCAAGAACTGCGACTACCTCGAGACCTGTTACCTGCTGCTGTACGGCGAGCTGCCCAACGAGTCCGAGAAGGCCGACTTCGTCGAGCGCGTGACCAAGCACACCATGGTCAACGAGCAGATGCAGTTCTTCCTGCGTGGTTTCCGCCGTGACGCCCACCCCATGGCCGTCCTGACGGGTCTGGTCGGCGGCATGTCGGCCTTCTACCACGACAACATGGACATCAACAACGCCGAGCACCGCGACATCGCCGCGATCCGCCTGATCGCCAAGATGCCCACGCTGGTCTCCATGGCCTACAAGTACGGCATCGGTGCGCCGTACATGTACCCCAAGAACGACCTGAGCTACGCCGGCAACTTCATGCGCATGATGTTCGGCAACCCCTGCGAGGAGTTCAAGGTGAACCCCGTGGTCGAGCGCGCGCTGGACCGCATCTTCATCCTGCACGCAGACCACGAGCAAAACGCCTCCACCTCCACCGTGCGCCTGTGCGGCTCGTCGGGCACCAACCCCTTCGCCGCCATCTCGGCCGGCGTGGCCTGCCTGTGGGGCCCTGCCCACGGCGGCGCCAACGAAGCCTGCCTGAACATGCTGGAATACCTGCAGGCCAACGGCGGCGTTGCCAAGGTCGGCGAGTTCATGGAACAGGTCAAGGACAAGAACAGCGGCGTCAAGCTGATGGGCTTCGGCCACCGCGTCTACAAGAACTACGACCCCCGCGCCAAGCTCATGCAGGAAACCTGCAATGAAGTGCTGGCCGAACTGGGCCTGGAAAAGGACCCCCTGTTCGCCCTGGCCAAGGAAGTCGAGAAGATCGCCCTGGAAGACGACTACTTCGTGCAGCGCAAGCTCTACCCGAACGTGGACTTCTACTCCGGCATCGTGCAGCGCGCCATCGGCGTGCCCGTGAACCTGTTCACCGGCATCTTCGCCCTGGCCCGCACCGTGGGCTGGATCGCCCAGCTCAACGAGCAGATGGCCGACCCCGAGTACAAGATCGGCCGTCCCCGCCAGCTGTTCACGGGCTCCGTGTCCCGCGACGTCAAGCCGATCGGCCAGCGCTGATCGCAGGTCCGGGCCTCAGCGGCCCGGCACCCAAAAGCCCCATGCCCTTGCATGGGGCTTTTTTCATTGGCGAGCCCACCGCTCCAGAAGGCCGCACCCGTCCTAGGAACACCATTTTCCCTATCGTGGCATGCCCATTGATTGAGCCTACCCACCTTAAGGTGGCCGTTGACCCTCCCTCAAACGGGATGGAGCCGCAGCGCAATGCCCGCTGCCATTCAACGCAACCCCGGGACTCACATGCTTGTCGAAATCAACAAGGACGGAATGCTCATCCATGCGCGCGTCAGGAATGCGCGCAGCCCCGCCATCGAGAGAGGAAAGCGGACCGCCGCCATCACCGGCATCGTCGTGCACCAGACCGATGCCAACACGGCCCAGTCTTCGCTAAACAGCTACAGGACCCCGAAGGCCAATGGGGCGCACTTCCTGATCGACAAGGACGGCACCATCTACCAGACTGCTGCCATCTATCAGCGTGCCAACCATGTGGGCCCGCTGAAGGCGAGATGCCTGCTTGTGGGGAAATGCAAGGCCAGGGACTATGAAGGAGCAGGCGTAAAGGGAATGCACCGCATCGAGATGATGAAAGCTCCTGGCGATCGCTATCCGAGCAACATGGAAGCCATAGGCATCGAGATGGTTGGCAGGGCTGTGTTGCCGAAAGGGTTCAAGCCCCCTCAACGACGAAAGGAACTGAGTCCGGAAGGGATTCGGGGAGAATTTGGCGTCTACCCCACACCGACTGAGGCACAAAACCGTGCTCTGACATGGCTGGTTGAAGCACTGCAAGATTCCATACAACTATCGCCCAGTGAAGTCTTCAAGCACCCTGAAGTAAGCCGGAAGAACCTGTCTGAGGCAGAAGGCGCAAACTGGGAAATGGCACCATGAGCTTCATTTTCATTCGCATTGTGACTGTGCTTTCGGCAATGGCCATGGCATCGATGCTCCATGCGGCCGATGCCAGATACCCAGTCAGGCAAGTACAGAAAATCGAAATCTTCGAGCCCTCAGGCGGCTCTTCTTGGGAAGACAAAAACTGGCTTGATTGCGACGATGTGATATTGACCGAAGAGGATGTGCGATATGCGCTGCAGCACATGCGCAAAATTTCAGAGAAGCACTACTTCGGTGAATATATGGAAAGAACAGGGTGTTCAGGAGGGGCGTCCGTCAAGTTCAAGAGCGGAAAAATCATCGTCATGGGAATCGAACCCACAGGACGTATTAATCTTTTCGAGGCCAACAAAAAGCTGGACCCTATTGGAGTACCCGGAAGCTTCTACGACTGCCCACCCTGCAACAAACGCAAGATGGACCTGCTGCAGGACGCCCTGGACCGCGCAACCGAACGACGGCTCAAGGAGCTGAAGAGGCAGGGACGACTTCCTCCATGAGCCGCCTCCATTCGATCTTCTGGGCACTCATTTCGGCGGTGCCCGATCCCTGTACAGGCACGTGTAGCCGAACCGGCTGCAACGGCAGGTGGCCTGGTGAATGGCCCGCTGGCCGACTGCGCCGCCTGGCCTGAGCGCAAGGGCCAAGCCCCCTGCTTCACGCAGCGGCGCGGTTTCGCCGACAATGCCCCCCCGGCCCTCGTGGCCGGCCCTTTCTTGCGCCGGGGTTCCGGCCCCAGCCACTCCCTGCACACCATGAACTTTGCCTCCCTCGGCCTGAGCCCGGCGCTGGTCTCCAGCCTCCAAGACCTGGGCCTGGTCGATCCCACGCCCATACAGACCCAGTCCATCGCCCCCGTGCTTGCGGGCCGCGACCTCTGGGCCTGTGCGCCCACGGGCTCGGGCAAGACGGCCGCCTACCTGCTGCCGCTGCTGCAGCGCTGGATGGATGGCGGCAAGGCCCAGGGTGCCCAGGGCGGCTTTGTGCGAACCCTGACCACGCTGATCGTGGTGCCCACGCGCGAGCTGGCCCAGCAGGTGGGCGAGACGCTGTCCGACCTGGGCCGAGCGCTCAAGCAGCCGCCGCGCATCGGCGTGGTCTATGGCGGCGTGTCCATCAACCCGCAGATGATGATGCTGCGCGGCAGTGCCGACTTCCTGGTGGCCACGCCGGGCCGCCTGCTGGACCTGGTGGAGCACAACGCCGTGCGCCTGTCCGCCGTGCGCCACCTGGTGCTGGATGAGGCCGACCGCCTGCTGGACCTGGGCTTTCAGGAAGAGCTGCAGCGCGTGCTGGCCCTGCTGCCGAAGCAACGCCAGACCCTGCTGTTCTCGGCCACCTACCCCGAGGCCGTGCAATCGCTGGCCACGGGCCTGCTGCACGATCCCGTTCAGGCACGCGTCGATGCCGCCGAAGGCCAGGATGCCGCCAGCCCGCAAAGCATCACCCAGCGCGCCATTGCCGTGGACCGCGCGCGCCGCACGCAATTGCTGCGCCAGCTGGTGCAGGGCGACACCGCTGCGGGCACCGACCCTGTCACGCTCGAACGTGCCCTGGTCTTCGTGGCCACGCGGCACACGGCCGAACTGGTGGCTGAAAAGCTCTACAAGGCCGGCATCTTCGCCACGGCCTTCCATGGCGACCTGAGCCAGGGCGCACGCAAGGAAGCGCTGGCCGACTTCAAGGCCAAGCGCTGGCAGGTGATGATCACCACCGATCTGGCGGCGCGCGGCATCGACATCACCCAGCTGCCCCTGGTCGTCAACTACGACCTGCCGCGCTCGGCCACCGACTATGTGCACCGCATCGGCCGCACGGGCCGCGCGGGCGAGGACGGCACGGCCATCAGCTTCGTGACGCCGGCCGACCAGGCGCACTGGGCGCTGATCTGCAAGCGCAACCAGCTGGACCTTGAACTGGAGCAGCTGCCGGGCTTCGAGCCCACCGAGCCCGTGCCGCCGCCTCCGGTGGCGCAGGACGGCAACGGCGGCATCAAGGGCCGCCGCCCCAGCAAGAAGGACAAGCTGCGCGCCGCGGCCGCCGAAGCAGCCGAGACCGCAAAAAAGAACTGAGCGTTTCCGGTTCAGCCCGCGCCGCCTCGCCCGCCAAAGCGATCCCGGTACGCCACCGGGGTAATGCCCAGGTGGCGCACGAACAGGTGGCGCAGCGCCTGCTCCGAGCCCAGGCCCACGCGCGCGGCCACGGTCTTGAGCGGCAGATGGGCCTGGCTTTCCAGCAGTTGCTTGGCGGCCTCCAGCCGCGCGCTCTCCACAAAGGCCGTGGGGCTTTGCCCGGTTTCCTGCTGGAACACGCGGCGCAGGTGCCGCTCGCTCATGTGCGCCTGCTCGGCCATCTGCGCAAGGGTCAGGGGCTCGGCCAGATGGGCCATCACCCACTGCTGCACGGCCTGCACGCCGCCGTGCTGCGCGGCCTGGGCCGCAAGCGGCACGCTGAACTGCGACTGGCCGCCGGGGCGCTTGAGATACATGACCAGGTCACGCGCCACCTCCAGCGCCAGCGCGTGGCCGAAATCCTCTTCCACCACGGCCAGGGCCAGGTCGATGCCGGCCGTCACGCCGGCCGAGGTCCACAGCTGGCGGCTGCCTGCGCCATCGCGGATCTCCTCGCGCAGGTAGATGGCATCGGCATCGACCTGCACGCGCGGATGGCGCTGGGCCAGTTGCGCCGTCACGCTCCAGTGCGTGGCCGCGCGCCGGCCGTCCAGCAAGCCCGCCTCGGCAAGGAAGAAGCTGCCCGAGCACAGCGCAATCAGCCGCTGCACGCGCGGCGCCACGCGGCCCAGCCAGGCGACCAGCTCGGCCGAGCCGCCCAGCACCTGCTCGATATGGCGCGAGCCCACGACGACCACGGTGCAGCCCATGCCTGCAGCCTCCAGCCCGGCCAGCGTATGCGTGGCCTCCAGCGACATCAGCGTGTCCGAGCGCACGGGCCCTTGCCGCTGCGAGACCACGCGCACCTCGTAGCCGTCGCTCTGGCCGCGCGCGCGCAGGTGCACGTTGGCATAGTCGAACACCGACATGGGACCTATGGCCTCCAGCGCCTTGAAGCCGGGGTAGACGACAAGATCGATGCGGTGGGCGCTGGCGTGGCGGTGGTCCATGGGAAACGGCGGGCTCGGAGGCGGTCAGGGTGGAAAGAATGGGGCGGACTATACGAAAAGACGCAAGCACCCACGGCCAGCAGGCCCGGCCGAAGCCGGCCACACCCCTCAGATTCGGACATATCACCTGGGGCTGCGGCCATGATGCGGCCGGGCCGCCCGGCCATGGCCTACATTCAAGGCTTCGCGGAGCGCGCGCACTGCCGTTCCTGAGCCACCCCGACAGAAAGACACGCCCATGAAATCCAAAGCCGCCGTCGCCTTCAAGGCTGGAGAACCCCTGCAGATCGTCGAGATCGACGTGGCCCCCCCGAAGAAGGGCGAGGTCCTGATCAAGATCACCCACACCGGCGTCTGCCACACCGACGCGTTCACGCTGTCGGGCGACGACCCGGAAGGCATCTTCCCCGCCGTGCTCGGCCATGAAGGCGCGGGCATCGTCGTCGAGGTCGGCGAAGGCGTGACCAGCGTCAAGCCCGGCGACCACGTCATCCCGCTGTACACCGCCGAATGCGGCGAATGCCTGTTCTGCAAGAGCGGCAAGACCAACCTGTGCGTTTCCGTGCGCGCCACCCAGGGCAAGGGCGTGATGCCCGACGGCACCACGCGCTTTTCGTACAACGGCGAGCCCATCTACCACTACATGGGCTGCTCCACCTTCAGCGAGTACACCGTGGTCGCCGAAGTCTCGCTGGCCAAGATCCACCCCGATGCCAACCCCGAGCAGGTCTGCCTGCTGGGCTGCGGCGTGACCACGGGCCTGGGTGCCGTCAAGAACACCGCCAAGGTCCAGGAAGGCGACACCGTGGCCGTGTTCGGCCTGGGCGGCATCGGCCTGGCCGTGATCCAGGGCGCCAAGCTGGCCAAGGCCGGCCGCATCATCGCCGTGGACACCAACCCCTCCAAGTTCGACCTGGCCCGCACCTTCGGCGCCACCGATTGCGTGAATCCCAAGGATTTCGACAAGCCCATCCAACAGGTCATCGTCGAGATGACGGGCTGGGGCGTGGACCATAGCTTCGAGTGCATCGGCAACGTCAACGTGATGCGTGCCGCCCTGGAATGCGCGCACCGCGGCTGGGGCCAGTCGGTCATCATCGGCGTGGCCGGCGCGGGCCAGGAAATCTCCACACGCCCCTTCCAGCTGGTGACGGGCCGCAAGTGGCTGGGCACGGCCTTCGGCGGCGTCAAGGGCCGCAGCGAGCTGCCCGGCATGGTCGAGCAGGCCATGAGCGGCGAGATCCAGCTGGCCCCCTTCGTCACGCACACCATGGGCCTGCCGGAGATCAACGAGGCTTTTGACCTGATGCACGAAGGCAAGTCCATCCGCTCCGTCGTCGTGTACTGAAGCTCCCCCTGAGGCGCTGCGCGCCTGGGCAGCGCCAGTTTCATGGGCCGTTGACCGTGTATAGCGTATCAACTCCCATCTTTGAATGCTGCACGCACCGTTTGCCAAGGTGCCCGTAGCATTTTTCTTTTTGAGGAACACCATGTCCGCACTGCCGCCCCTGGAACTCAAGAACGCCCATGCCTGCTTCGGCGGCGCACAGCGTTTCTACGAGCATTTCTCCGCCGAGATCGGCCTGAACATGAAGTTCTCGGTCTTCCTGCCGCCCAAGGCCGTGGCCGGCGAGAAGGTGCCCGCCGTGCTCTACCTGGCCGGGCTGACCTGCACCGAAGAGACCTTCATGACCAAGGCCGGCGCCCAGCGCCTGGCCGCCGAGCTGGGCATTGCGCTGATCGCGCCCGACACCAGCCCGCGCGGCGCAGGCCTGCCCGGCGAGGCCGATGCCTGGGACTTCGGCGTGGGCGCGGGCTTCTACCTGGACGCCACCACCAAGCCCTGGGCACTGCACTGGCGCATGGAAAGCTATCTGCTGGGCGAGCTGCTGCCGCTGATCGCCGCACGCCTGCCCATTGACGCGCAGCGGCTGGGCATCTTCGGCCACTCCATGGGCGGCCACGGCGCGCTCACGCTGGCGCTGCGCCATCCGGGCCGCTTCAAGAGCCTGTCGGCGTTCGCGCCCATCGCCAACCCCGTCAACTGCCCCTGGGGCCAGAAAGCCTTCTCAGGTTATCTGGGCGATGACCGCAAGGCCTGGGAAGCGCATGACGCAAGCTGCCTGATGGCCGCGCAGACCCAGGCGCCCTACCCGGCCGGCATCCTCGTGGACCAGGGCCTGGCCGACAAGTTCCTGATCGAAAAGCAGCTGCTGCCCGAAGCCTTCGAGGCCGCCTGCGCCCAGGCCGGCCAGCCGCTGACGCTGCGCCGCCACGGGGGCTACGACCACGGCTACTACTTCATCCAGAGCTTCATTGATGACCATCTGCGCCATCATGCAGAACAACTGAACACCCCCTGAGGCGCTTCGCGCCTTCCCCCTCTCTCGCTTCGCGGGAGGGGGACGACGCCATCGCCGCGAGGCGGCTCTTGCTCGGCGTCCCCGTTTTTTTGGCCGCGCCAGTTTCAAAGGGTGATGAGCCCAACAGGTGCAGGGCAGATTGCCTCAACCTGGCCTATGGCCAGCGCGCATGTCCTGCGCAATACGCTCCAGTACCTGCGGCAGGTCCTTCACGCTGGCGATCACGTGGTGGGCGCCGGCTGCGCGCAGCTTGGCTTCGGCGCGGGCCATGCGTTCGCGCACTTCTTCGGCGGGGGCGGTGGCCAGTTCGGCGGGGGAGTAGCCGACTTCGTTGCCGGACAGGGTCAGGCCCACGGTCCACATGCCGGCGTTGCGGCCTTCCTCGATGCCGGGCACGGTGTCGTCCACCTTCACGCAGGCACGCACATCGCCGATGCCCAGCGCCAGCACATTGGCCAGCGCCATGAAGGGGCCGGGGCGGCCGCCTGCGGCCATTTCATCGCCGGCCACCACATGGTCGGGAGCCAGGCCGTTGGCCGCTGCCTGGGGCAGCAGCTGGTTCAGGACTTCACGCGGATAGCCCGAGCACGAGCCCACCTTCAGGCCCTGCGCGCGCAGCCAGCCCAGCAGCTCGGGGGCGCCTTCGATCGGCGCCGAGAACTCACCGACCTTGGCGATCTGCATGGGCATGAAGCGGGCGTAGATGGCATCCACGTCGGCGTCGCCAGGCTGCTGGCCGAAGGCCTTGTGCCATTGCGCGCGGATGCCTTCGTCCTGCAGCAGCTCGTGGATGTGCTGCCACTTGGACAGGCCCATGGGGCCGCGTGCCTGGGCCAGGGTGATGGTGATGCCGAAGCTGGCAAAGGCCTCGACAAAGATCTGCGTGGGCGCCAGCGAGCCGAAATCGACCAGGGTGCCGGCCCAGTCGAAGATGACGGCCTGCAGCGGCGACAGATCGGCGGCGGCGGCGGAGACGGTGGTGTGGTTCATGGTGCTTTTTGACTAGGAAAGAGGTTCAAACAGAAGAGGGCCGCGCGCGCCTGTTCATTCCAGCGTGCGGATGAAATTGCGCCCGCGCGGGCCGGATGCGGCCGACTGCAGCAGTTGCTGCCACTCATCCCCAGGCAGGCCGTAATGGGCGGGATCGGTGGCCACGCCCAGGCCTTCGAGGAAGTTGCGCAGGCGCTGCACGGCCAGCTCGCCCGTGGACGCATCGAAGATGGACAGCAGGGCCGCGTCGGCCTCGTCGTCGGCGCCCAGGGCCATCTCCAGCACCAGCGGCAGGCTGAACGAGCAGGCAATGCCGTGGGCCACGCCATGGCGCAGCGTGATGTCGTAGGA
Organism: Delftia sp. DLF01; assembly: GCF_014852125.1. Taxonomy (NCBI): domain Bacteria; kingdom Pseudomonadati; phylum Pseudomonadota; class Betaproteobacteria; order Burkholderiales; family Comamonadaceae; genus Delftia; species Delftia sp. DLF01. The sequence goes on along the minus strand of NZ_JACVAZ010000007.1, from coordinate 180,414 downwards.
CAGCGAATGCGCCAGCGCCGTGCGGGTGTTGGAGAAGGCCAGGCCGGCCATCAGGGCGGCCTCGGCCATGCGGCTTCGCAGCGGCAGGCTGCCCAGGTCCTGCATCAGCGCGGGCAGCGTGGCCAGGGTGCGGCGCGCGGCGCCCACGGCCAAGGTGGTGGAGACGGGATTGCGGTGCCGGTTCCAGATGGACTCCAGCGCATGCGACAGCGCATCCAGCCCCGAGGCCAGCGTGGCGCCGGCCGGCAGGCTTTGCATGAGCTGCGCGTCGATGATGGCGGCCTCGGGCCAGGTCCAGTGCTGGTGCAGCGAGTGCTTGCGGCCAGCGGCCTGGTCCCAGATCGTGGCCCAGGGCGTGACCTCGCTGCCCGTGCCGGCCGTGGTGGGAATGGCGATCAGCGCCTTGTGGCCTGCGGCCGGCAGGGCCAGCCCCTGCTCCAAGGCCTGCAGCAGTTCGCCGAAACGCCGCGTGGGCGTGGCGCACATCAGCGCCTTGGCCGAGTCGATGGCGCTGCCGCCGCCCAGGGCCACGATGCACGGGACCTCGGCGTATTCGCGGTGCACGCGGTCATACAGCGGGGCCAGCCACTGCACATCGGGGTTGGGCGCAATGCCGTCCACCACGCCGCGCAGCTGGCTGCCCAGCCGTTGGCGCAGCTGCTGCACCAGGCCCAGGGATTCGGCCTCGGGAAACGTCACCAGCAGGCAGTCGCGCCCGGCCAGCAGCTCGGGCAGGCGGTCCAGGCGGCCGGGGCCGGCATGGATGGAAACGGGGTTGTGATAGGTCCACACAAATCGGTCCTTTGAATGAAACGGGGGCGCCGGGAAAAGCACAGCCCTCAATGGCGGGTGCCCTGCTGGATGCGGCGGCGCAGCCAGTGGGAGACGAGATCGGCGGCGATCACCATCACGGTGATGACCACGATGCAGGTGGCCGTCTCCTGGTAGCGGAACAGCTTGAGGCTGCCGACCAGCTCGAACCCCAGCCCGCCCGCGCCCACCATGCCCAGCACCGTGGCCGAGCGCAGGTTGACCTCGAAGCGGTAGAGCACGACCGCGATCCAGGCCGTGATGGCCTGCGGTATCACGCCGAAGACGATGAGCTGCAATTGCGTGGCGCCTGCGCTGCGCAGGGCCTGCAGCGGGCCGTCGTCGATCTCTTCGATGCTCTCGGCGAAGAACTTGCCCAGCATGCCCATGCCATGCAGGGCCAGGGCCAGCACGCCGGGAAACGGCCCCAGGCCCACGGCCGAGACAAAGACCAGCGCCAGGATCAGCTCGTTGATGCTGCGCACCACGTTCAGGAACTGCCGCGTGATGCGCCGCAGCCAGTGCCAGCCATGCAGGTTGCCGGCCGCGATGAAGGACAGCGGCAGCGCAAGCACCACGGACAGCAGCGTGCCCCAGATGGCGATCTGCACCGTCTCCAGCGCGGGCGCCATCAGGCGCGGCAGCATGCTCCAGTCCGGCGGCACGGAGCGCGCCACGAAATCCGCGATCTGGGGCATGCCTGCCGCCAGTTCGCCCCAGCTCATCTGCGCGCCGCCCGCGCTCCAGTGCAGCACCCAGGCGATGGCCAGGGCCGCAGCCGCATAGCCGGTCCAGCCCAGGGTGCCGTGGGGGCGCGGCGCGGTCCATTGCCAGCGGTCGCGCGGCTCGGGGCTCCAGGAATTGGCGCTGGTCATCACAGTCCTCCTGCGGGCGCGCTGGCCCGCATCCACGAGGCAGGCACCGGCGCCTGCGCATGCAGGCCGGCAGGCCCTATGGCCTGCGCGCCCGGTGGTGTGTCCGGTTCTGCGCCCTGCCCTGCGCCCTGCCCTGCGCCTTGACCTGCAGTGGGCTGCGCATGGTAGATGGCCTGCAGCGCGGCCTCGTCCAGCGCCTGCGGCGATCCGTCATAGACCATGCGGCCCTGGGCCAGGCCCAGCACGCGGTCGCCGAACTCCCGCGCGTAGTCCACCTGGTGCAGGTTGCAGACCACGGCAATGCCCAGCTCGCGCGTGGCATCGCGCAGGTACTGCAGCACGCTGCGCGCGGTCTTGGGGTCCAGGCTGGCCACGGGCTCGTCGGCCAGGATGACCTGGGGCTGCTGGGCCAGCGCGCGGGCAATGCCCACGCGCTGCATCTGCCCGCCCGACAGCGCCTCGGTGCGCTCCAGCGCCTTGTGGGCCAGGCCCACGCGCTCCAGGCACTGGTCGGCCAGGCGGATATCGCTTTCGCGGAACAGCTGCAGCACCGAGGCCAGGGTGCCGGTCTGGCCCAGGCGCCCGGTCAGCACGTTCTTGCGCACCGACAGGCGCGGCACCAGGTTGTGGTGCTGGAAGACCATGGCCACGTGGCGAGCCAGCTCGCGCCGGCTGTGCCTGCCGCCGCCCAGCATCAGGTCCATGCCGCCCACCTCCAGCGTGCCGCTGTCGGCGCGGGCCAGGCCGTTCATGCAGCGCAGCAGCGTGGACTTGCCGGCCCCCGACAGGCCCAGCATGACGACGAACTCGCCGGGCTGCACATCCAGGTCGATGCCATGCAGCACATGGTTGCTGCCATAGCTCTTGCGCAATTGGCGGATGCGGATCATTTCATGCTCCCCAGGTCGAGCTTCAGGGCCTTGGCCGTCTGGCGCACCACGTCGTAGGCCTTGTCATCCGTGGCCGCGAAGCCGTCGAGCACGCCCTGGTCACCCCAGGGCAGGTCCTTGACCTCGGCCAGGGCCGCAGCCACCTTCTGCTTGGTGCCGGCGTCCAGGTTCTTGCGCCAGGTCATAGGCGACTCGGGGATGGGCTGGGAGCGCCAGACGATCTGGAATTCCTCGCGCTTGACCAGGCCCTTGCTCACGGCCGAGTCGAAGATGCGGTCGGCCACGGCTGCCGCATCCACCTTGCCGTTGGCCACGGCCATGATGCTGGCGTCGTGCGAGCCCGAGAAGATCACGCGCGAAAAGCCCTTGTCCGCATCGAAGCCCTCGGCCATCAACCCGGCCTTGGGAAACAGGTGGCCCGACGCCGAGGTCGGGTCCACAAAGGCAAAGCTGCGGCCCTTGAGATCGGCCACGCTGGCCGGGCCCTTGTCCTTACGGGAGATCACCATGCTGTGGTACGCGCTCTTGCCCGTCTTCTTGGTCACGGCCACGGCAAAGGCCTCGGCGCCTGCCACCTGGCTGGCCAGCACGTACGAGAACGGGCCGAGGAAGGCGATGTCGATCTTGTTGGAGCGCAGCGCCTCGATCACGCCGTTGTAGTCATTGGCCACGAAGGGCCGCACCTTCATGCCGGTGCGGGTGGCCAGCTGGTCCATGACCTGCTGGCTGGCGCGGATCATGGCCTGCGCGTCCTCCGAGGGGATCAGGCCCACGCGCAGCTCGGCGCTCTGGGCAAAGGCGGCAGTGGTAGCGGTGGCGGCGATGGCGGCCAGGGCCAGCACGGCTGCGGCATGGCGCAGCCAGGTCTTGCGGTTCATCTTCATGGGAGTGTTCCTTTGCATCAGGTCAGGCACATCGGCAGATCGGTGGATCCGTGAATCGCCGGCCAAATCGCCAGGCGGGTGGGGATGGCTGAATGCTAGGAGCGACATATTTCTGCCATGTGAAAGTTTCAGAATCGGTTTTGACAGCATCCATAGACAAAACCTTGAGATACCGACTTTCGTGAGCAACGCCCGCTACCGCGCCTTCATCGCCGTCGCCCACCACGGCAGCCTCAGCGCCGCCGCCCGCGCACTGGGCGTGAGCCAGCCCACCATCTCCACCCAGATCGCCACGCTGGAGCGCCAAAGCCAGATCGAGCTGTTCCACCGCCGCGGCTACCGCATGACGCTCACGGGCGCAGGCGCCAGGCTGCTGCCCATGGCGCAGAAAATCATGGCGCTGGAGGCCGAGGCCGAGTTCTTCCTGCGCGACTCGGGGCAGTTGCACCAGGGCGAGCTCAAGATCGGCGCCGTGGGGCCCTTCCATGTGATTGAAATGGTGGCCGCCTACCGCGCACGGCACCCGGGCATGCAGCTGTCCATCCGCATGGGCAACTCGCAGCAGGTGCTGGCCGACCTGGAACGCTACGACACCGACGTTGCCGTGCTCGCCGGCCTCTACGACCGCCCGGAGCTGCTGGCACGCGAGTACGCGCGCCACGCCATCGTGCTGTTCGCCCATGTCGCCCATCCCTTCGCGCGGCGCAGCGAAATCGCGCTGTCCGAACTGCAGGGCCAGCCTTTGCTGCTGCGCGAGCACGGCTCGACCACGCGCACCGCGCTGGAATCGGTGCTGCAGGCCGCCGGGGTGCAGCCGCGCACCGAGCTGGAGATCGGCAGCCGCGAAGCCATACGCGAAGCCGTGGCGCGCGGCCTGGGACTGGGCGCCGTGTCCGAAGCCGAATTCATCCCCGACCCGCGCTTTCGCCCGCTGCGCATCGCGGGCGACCCGGCCAGCACCACCACCTATGTCTATTGCATGCGCGAGCGCAGCGACAGCCTGCTGGTGAGGTCTTTTCTGGAGGCGGTTTGAGGGCCGCGCCGGGCCCCCTCGGCACCCCGCCTCAGCCCTCCACCCTGATTCCGCGCGCCTGGATCAGCCGGGCCCACTTCGCCCGTTCATCGCGCATGAAGGCGTCAAAGCGCTGCGGCGTCCCCCCTCCATCCTCTGCGCCGAACTCTTCGAGCTTGGCCACCACATCGGGCATGGCCAGGATGCGGTTGACGTCCGCATTGATGCGGGCCACCAGATCGGCGGGCATTCTTGCGGGGCCCACCAGGCCGAACCAGATGCTCGCGTTGAACCCGGAATAGCCCTGCTCCGCCACGGTGGGAATCTCCGCGAAGGCCTTGGCGCGCTTCACACCCGTCTGAGCCACGGCATGGACTTTTCCGCCCTTGATGAAGGGTGCCGCCGTGGTCATCCCCTCGAACGCGTAGTCGATCTGGCCGCCCAGCAGATCCGTCATCACGTTCGACGCGCCCTTGTACGGGATATGGAGCGCGGACACCGCCGCAGTCTGCTCGAACAGCGCCAGCGCGAGGTGCTGGGCCGACCCCGTGCCCGAGGAGCCGAAGCTGACCTCCCCCGGCTTTTGCTTCAACGCGGCCAGCAGGCCCTGCATGGTGGCGGAAGCCTTGGGGCTGGCAACCAGGACCTGCGGGGTCTGGCCCACCAGGGCGATGGCGGAGAAGTCCCGCTCCGGCGAGAAACCGAGCCTGGGGTTGAGCGCAGGGGCAATGCCCAGGGCATTGATGTGGCCCATCATGAGCGTCTGCCCATCGGGCGCGGCCCTGGCGGCCTCGGCAGCGGCAATCAGCCCCGCCGCGCCTGGCCGGTTCTCGACGATGACGGGAATGGCCCACAGCTGGTTGAGCCGGTTGGCGATGATCCGCGCCAGGATGTCCGTGCCGCCGCCTGCCGAGAAGCCGACGAGGATTTTGACCGGGCCCGCCGGCGGCCTGGCCTGTGCAAAGCCCGGATGGGCATGCAGGGCGGCGGCTGCGGCGGCCGAGGTCAGGAACTGTCTGCGTTGCATGGCTTGTCTCCTTGGATGATGGGCTGGCGGCGGTCTTACGCCACCGAGGTCCAGCGGCCGAACCGGGACACCTGCGCCTCGTCGAAATTGAAGCCGAGCCCCGGCGTCTGGTGCAGCACGACACGGCCCTTTTCCTGCGCCAGCTGGCGGTCCAGCAGGCGGCGGAAGTTCAGCACCTGGTCATCCCAGAAGAACTCGACATAGCGCGCATTGGGGGTCGCGGCCACCAGCGGCGCGTGCACATCGTGGAACCAGTGCGGACACATCTGCAGCCCATAGCCCGCCGCCATGGCGGCAATGCGCTTCCACTCGGTAATGCCCCCGCAGACTGCGGCGTCGGTCTGCAGGATGGATGCGGCGCCCATGTCGAGCAGATGCTTGTGGTACCAGCGGCCATAGCCGATTTCCGCGGTGGCCACGGGAATGCGGGTGAGCTTTGCCAGGCGGGCGTGGCTTTCGACATCGTCGGGGCTGAACGGCTCCTCGATGAAATAGGGGTCGTACGCCTCCATGCGGCGCAGGTACTGCATGGCCTGCACGGTGTCCACCCAGCCGTTGTTGCAGTCCAGCATGAGCTCCACGTCCGGGCCGATGGCTTCGCGCGCCGCCTTCACGCGCGACTCCTCGCCCTGGGGCGACCAGCGGCCGGTCTTCATCTTGACCGCCTTGAAACCCAGCTCGACATAGCCGGCCATCTCCTCGCCGACATGGCCGGCGGTCTTGCCGTCCACGTAGTAGCCGCCGCTGGCATAGGCCGGCACCGTGTCCAGCTCCACCGCGCCCAGGTACTTGTGCAAAGGCAACTGGGCGGTGCGGGCATTGAGGTCCCACAGCGCAATGTCGAGAGCGCTGAGTGCGCGCATCACGGTGCCCATGCGGCCTTGCAGCAGCGCCTCCTGGTACATCTCCTTCCACAGCCCTTCGACGGCCAGGGACTCGCGGCCCAGCAGCACAGGACCGAGCAGCTGCTCGACCGCGACACGGAACAGCTCGCCCGCCGCATTGCCGACATAGCAAAAGCCGATGCCTTCGACGCCGTCGCTGCTGCGGACCTTGACCAGTCCGTAGTGGCGGTCGACCACGGTGCGGTTCGACAGATAGGTGACCTTGTCCAGCGGTACGCGGGCAACGCAGACTTCAATGGATTCGATGAGGGGCATGAGCTCTCCTGACATGGTTTGGAAGCGGGAACGAGCGAACTTTGCGCTTCAGGAGATCTGCAACAAAGATGGTGTCCCATGGTTCAGATGACGCAAAATGCGTCGCATGGATTCGCGCTTTCTCCAGAGCTTCATTGCCGTCGTGGACTGCGGCTCGATGGCCGACGCCGCGCGCAGGCTGGACCTGCCGCCCACCACCGTGGCCCAGCAGATGCGTGCGCTGGAGGCCGACGTGGGCTGCGCACTGCTCACGCGGGTGGGCCGGACGGTGCGGCCCACCGTCGTGGGCGCCCGGATCGTGGAGCATGCGCGGGAGGTGCTCAAATCCGTGGAGAACCTGAGGTCGGCCGCATCGGCCACCGAGCTTCCCGCAGGCCCATTGAGGCTGGGGGCAACGCCCACGGCGCTGATGGGCCTGGTGCCCCCGCTGCTGCGCCGGTGGATGAGCGCCCATCCGGCCGTGCGCGTCTACATCGAACCCGGCACTTCCTCACTGCTGCTGGACCAGGTGCAGGCCGGCCATCTGGATGCGGCCATCCTTGTGCACCCGGCCTTCGCCATGCCCAAGACCTGCGAGTGGCGGCTGATGCGCAGCGAGGCGCTGATTCTTCTCGCGCCCCGAGACATGAAGGTGCGCGATCCGCTGCTCACGGCCGCACGCGAGCCCTTCATCCAGTACGACCGCAAGGTGGTGGCAGGAAAAATGGCGGATGAATACCTGCGGGGCCACGGCATCAAGCCGAAAGTTCGCTTCGAGCTGGACGGCATCGAGCAGATCGCACAGCTGGTTGCGGAAGGATTTGGTGTCTCCATCCTGCCGGACTGGCCCGTGCTGGGACCGCCGGATGCCAGAACGCGCCGATGGCCGCTGCCCCCTCCGAGCCCGTCCCGCGAAGTGGGCATGGTGTGGCTGCGCTCTTCGGTGCGCTCCCCACTGGCAGCCGCCTTGTCCGAGCTGATCGATTCCCGCTAGCGGACCATGCCCTGACCTGTGCCTGGCACGCAGGCTCTCAGAACAGGCTGCGTTGCGGCAGCAAAAGCGACGGGTGGTAGAGGCTGCAATCGAGCCGCAGCGGCTCGCGGTTGAATCCATGCCGACGGCAGGCCAGGGCAAAGCGCTGGCGCAGCAGCTCGGCCCAGTGGCCCGTGCCCTTCATGCGCTGGCCGAACTCGGCGTTGTACACGCGGCCGGCCTCGCGCTGCTCGCCCTGGATGCCGTGCAGGTCGCGCACGCGCTCCATCACGCGGCGGGCGCGGTCGGGGTAGTGCACCTGCAGCCATTGCTCGAACAGCGGCGCCACTTCCCAGGGCAGGCGCAGCACGGCATAGAAGGCGTGGCGCGCACCTGCGTCGGCGGCCGCCTCCAGCACCTTCTCCAGGTCTTCGTTGATGAAGGGAATCTGCGGTGCCAGGCTCACGCCCACGGGCACGCCCGCCTCGGTCAGCGCGCGGATGCTGCGCAGCCGGCGGTGCGGCGCGGCGGCGCGCGGCTCCAGGTGGCGTGCCAGGTCGGCATCCAGCGTGGTCAGCGTGATGTGCACCGAGGCCAGGCTCTGGCGCGCCAGCGGGGCCAGCAGGTCCAGGTCACGCTCCACCCCGCTGCCCTTGGTGACGATGGAAAACGGGTGGCGCGCCTCGGCCAGCACTTCGATCAGGCGGCGCGTCAGCCCCAACTCGCGCTCCACGGGCTGGTAGCAGTCGGTGACCGAGCCCAGCATCACGGGCGCGGCCACATGGCTGGCGCGCGACAGCTCGGCGCGCAGCAGCTCGGGCAGGTTCTGCTTGGCGATGAGCCGGGTCTCGAAGTCCAGCCCCGGCGACCAGCCCAGGTAGCTGTGCGTGGGCCGGGCATAGCAATAGATGCAGCCATGCTCGCAGCCCCGGTAGGGATTGAGCCCCATGTGAAACGGCAGGTCGGGCGACTGGTGGCGGCTCAGCGCCGAGCGGGCCTGCTCCCAGCGCAGTTCGGTGCGCAGCGGAGCGGCCTCTTCGTCTTCGGCAGGCGCCTCATGGCTGCCCCAGCCGTCATCGAAGGCCTCGCGCGGGTCGGAGGTGAAGCGGTGGGCCAGTTGGCTGGCTGCGCCCCGGCCCTTGATGGCGTGCAGGGGCACCCTGGCCGTGTCGTGATGAGGCGTGGGAGGACTGGGCAGCATGGGGAAACTGTATAAAAATACAGCCATACCAACAAGCACTCCCCGCATGCCTGCAGTTGCGAAGTGGGTTTTGCCGGCTTGGCAAGTGCCCACGCCAATCCGCACCGCACCGTGCGGGTTCGCTTGGCAGAACCCACACGGGCCTGCACAATGGGCCTATCGCACCAACTTGGTGCTTTTCTCTTTTCTGAAGATGCCTTGGCCCGGACAACCGCGTTGCCCGGGCTTTTGTCCGTTTGGGCGCCGCTGCCCTTCACTGCAGCCACGGCGCAAGCACACAAGGGAGCCAACACCATGGAGCGCAAGCCCCACATCATTCTTTCGTCCCTGGACCTGGAGCGCATCGAGGCCCTGCTGGACAAGCAACCCGCCTTCCCCGGCCGCGACGCGCTCGAGGCCGAGCTGGACCGCGCCGACGTGCTCGAACCCAAGGAAATGCCGCCCAATGTGGTGACCATGAACTCCACCGTGCGCTTCACGCTGCTGGAGTCGGGCAAGTCCAATACGCTGACCCTGGTCTATCCCAAGGAGATGGACGGCAGCTCCGACAAGGTGTCGGTCTTCGCGCCCGTGGGCATTGCCCTGCTGGGCCTGAGCGTGGGCGACCAGTCGCGCATGGCCGGTCCCTCGGGCCAGGTCACCGTGCGCGTGGATGCCATCGAGTTCCAGCCGGAAAGCGCAGGCGAGCTGCACCGTTGAACGCCGACCGGCGTGAAGCGAAAAAGGCAGCCAACCGGCTGCCTTTGTTGTTTGTGGACTGACGCACGGCGCCTCAGCGCAGGCCTGCCAGAAACGCCGCGATCAGGCCGGTGCCCACCAGGCCCGCCTGCCAGCGCAGCGCCATGTGCCAGCTGGGAACGTGGCGCTCCACGCGCTCGTACAGCAGATGGCCGGCCGCAATCGACAGCACGAAGGCCGTGCACATGCCCAGCAGGGCGGCGGGAATGGAATGTGGCCAGAAATGGCTTTCCACGGCATTGACCAGCAGGCAGACCGAGAAGTGCACGAGAAACACCGAGTACGAAATCTTGCCCAGCCGACGCAGCGGCGCCCAGCCTTGTGCCTGCGCAAACGCGGGGCTGCGCATGGCCACGACCAGGGCCAGCGCCGTGGCACCGGCCAGCGCGATGCGGTCGCGCCACTCCAGTGCCAGTGCCGCCACGACCAGGGCCACGATCAGCAGGGACCAGCTCCAGGCCGTCGAGGACTTGTCCGCATGCGCGGCCCAGTAGGCCAGCATGCCCAGGCCGTAGGCGCCAAAGAAGTACGGCGCCCACACGTCCCATTGCGCATCCAGATTGAAGCCCAGCAGCGAAGCGGTCACGCCGATCACCACCAGCGCCTGCGCCACGCTCAGCGCCCAGGGCCAGCAGCGTGACAGGGCGTCGCCGCCAAAGCGGCGGCGCAGCAAGGCAGCGCCCCAGCGCGTGCCGGCCAGCAGCAGCGCCGTCAGCGCAAACAGCTGAAAGTCGATGGACACATACCAGACGCCGGCAGACAGCGACTCCTCGCCCACGATGTTCTGCAGCAGCAGCGCATGCGCCACCAGTTGCCAGAGATCGGGCTCGCCGGAGACCGAGGCATGGTCGAACCAGGGCCGCACGGCCGCCGAGACCACGATGGCCACGACCAGGGCCACCGCATAGGGCACGACCAGGCGCACGAAGCGGCGCCCGATGCGCGACCACGGATCGCTGTGCTGGCCGTGGCCTTGCGGCGCCATGCTGGCTGCAGCCAGGTAGCCGCCCAGCACCAGGAAGATCTGCACGGCCATGCGCGCATATTCATAGAGCCAGTCGATGAGGTCCGGCGCGGCCGGATGGGCGATATCGGACATGGGGCCGTAGAAGGCCAGGTGGTGCCAGATGATGGCGGCACAGGCCAGGCCCTTGGTGCAGTCGATCAGCGCACTGCGGCTAGCGTGAGACATGGGGCAATCTGTAGTCGGTACGGGGCGGGAAGGCGCAGGGCCCGGGCCGCCTGGCCGCAAGCCCGCAAAGGCGCCATTGTGCGCCTTTTGGACGCGACTTGCAGAAAGCTGACACATCGCTTCCCAAGCCGCCCGGAGCGTGCCGCGCACGCGCAGGCACAATGCATGCCATGACGCAATCCAAACCTCTTCCGGCGTTGAACCGGCAGTTCGTCTCGCACTTCGGCGAGATGGGCAGCCGCTGGGGCATCAACCGCACGGTAGGCCAGATCTACGCACTGCTGTTTCTTTCGCCCGAGCCGCTCAATGCCGACCAGATCGCCGAGACGCTGGAGTTCTCGCGCTCCAACGTGAGCATGGGGCTCAAGGAATTGCAGGCCTGGCGCCTGGTGCAATTGCGCCACCAGCCCGGCGACCGGCGCGAGTATTTCGAGGCGCCGCAGGATGTCTGGGAAATCTTCCGCCGCCTTGCCGAGGAACGCCGCCGCCGCGAGATCGAGCCCACCCAGTCCATGCTGCGCGCCGCCATGCTGGAGGAAGTCACCACCGAAGAGGAACGCTACGCCCAGCAGCGCATGCGCGACATGTACGAGCTGATCGACCGGCTCATGAACTGGTTCGACGACGTGCAGCGCCTGTCGCCCGAGACCGCCATGCAGCTCATGGGCATGGGCACGGCCGTGACGCGGCTGCTGGATCTGAAGGACCGCATCACGGGCGGCAAGGGCCGCGCCAAGGCGGACGACACCGACGATTGAACCTGGCAAGCCTGCGTACAAAAATGAGCTCCCGAGGGAGCTCATTGTGTTTACAGCAATGCTTCATTGGCGGTAAGCGCGTGCAAAAACTGGCGTAGCCCAAAGCGAGGGACACCGAGCAAGGGCCGCCCCCGCAGCGAGGGTGTCGTCCCCCTCCCGAAGAGAGAGGGGGAAGGCGCGAAGCGCCTCAGGGGGAGCTTTATTTCTCCCGGGCCAGGAGTTCGCGGCGCGTGGCCTCGTCGTCCATCAGTTCGTACCACATCGCGTTGAGCACCGCGAAGGCGGCCGCCAGCGGCAGGCCGAGCAACCAGGCGAAGTACCACATGGTGTTGTGTCCTTTCTTGACGTTGAATGTCGTTGCTTGATTCGGTGGATCAGTACGAGTGGCCGCGGCCCTCGATGATGGCCATCGGGTCGACCTTGCCGCGCAGCACGCTGTAGACCCAGCTGGTGTAGGCCACGATGAGGGGCACGAAGATCAGCGCGCACACCAGCATGATGAACAGCGTCACATGGCTGGACGAAGAGTCCCAGACCGTGAGGCTGTGCTGCGGGTTCAGCGACGAGGGCAGGATGAACGGGAACATGGACGCCCCCACGCTGGCGATGATGCCCGCAATGCCCAGGCCGCTGGACAGCAGGGCCAGCCACTCGCGGCGCAGCCACAGGCCCAGCGCCGCCAGCAGCGGCATCAGCAGGCCGATGGCCGGCACGGCCCAGAGCACGGGCCTGGCCTGGTAGTTGGCGAACCAGGCGCCCGCCTGCAGCGCAGCCGTCTTGAACAGCGGGTTGGACGGTCCGGTGGTGTTGATCTCGCTGGTGATGCGGTAGCCATTGAGCGCGGCCAGCCACACGCCGGCAGCCGCGAACAGCACCGTGGTGGCGACGGCCGCCACCATGCCGAAGCGGCGCGCGCGCGCGGCCACATCGCCTTCGGTCTTGAACACCAGCCAGGACGCACCATGCATGAGCAGCATGCACAGCGAGACCAGGCCGGCCAGCAGCGCGAACGGGTTGAGCAGGCCGAAGAACGTGCCCTCGTAGTAGATGCGCATGTCGGGCGCCAGGCGGAAGGGCACGCCCTGCAGCACATTGCCCAGTGCCACGCCGAAGATCAGCGCGGGCACCACGCCGGCCATGCACAGCACGGCATCCCAGCGCGCGCGCCAGGCCGGCTCCTCGCGCTTGCTGCGGAACTTGAAGGCCACGGGCCGCAGGATCAGCGCCACCAGGGCCGCGAACATGGCCAGGTAAAAGCCCGAGAACGAGACCGCGTACAGCTGCGGCCAGGCCGCAAAGATGGCACCGCCGCCCAGGATGAGCCAGACCTGGTTGCCTTCCCAGACCGGGCCCAGCGAGTTGATGACGACGCGGCGCTCCACGTCGGTCCTGGCCGCCAGCGGCAGCAGCGCGGCAGCGCCCAGGTCAAAGCCATCGGTGACGGCAAAGGCGATGAGCAGCACGCCCAGCAGGCCCCACCACAGCAGGCGCAGGATGTCGTAGCTGATCAGTTCGTGAAGAATCATGGTGACAATCTCCCTTGGTCATTGCCCGCGGGCGAGTTTTTGCATCAGAGGGAAGTAGGTGGTCAGGTGCGGCGCGCTTTCCTCCTGAGGTCCCTTGCGGATGGCCTTCACCATGAGCTTCATCTCGATGACGAAGAGCACGGAGTAGATGGCGATGAAGCCTGCAATCGTCAGCAGCAGCGTGCCCGCGCCCAGGTTGGAGACGGCCAGCGCCGTGGGCAGCACGCCTTCGATGATCCAGGGCTGGCGGCCCACCTCGGCCACGATCCAGCCGCACTCGGCCGCGATCCAGGGCAGGGGAATGGCGATCACGGCCAGCTTGAGCATCCACGGATGGGCGTCCAGCCTGCGCCGCACCGACAGCCAGAAGAAGGCGGCCGTGAGCGCGATGAAGAACATGCCCAGCCCCACCATGATGCGGAAGGCCCAGAACAGCGGCCCCACGGCCGGCACGGTGTCCCAGGCGGCCTGGGCGATCTGCGCGTCCGTGGCCTGGCGCGGGTCGTCCACGTAGCGCTTGAGCAGCAGCGCGTAGCCCAGTTGCCCGCCCTTGTCCTCGAAGACGGCCTTGGCCTCGGCCGGCACCTGGCCCGTGGGGCCGGCGGCGCGGATGGCCTCCAGCGCGCCATAGGCCTCGATGCCGTTGCGAATGTACTGCTCGGTGCGCTGGACCAGGTCGTTGATGCCGGGGATCTCGGTGGTCAGCGAGCGCGTGCCGATCAGGCCCATGACCCAGGGAATGTGCACGGCGTAGTGCGTCTCGCGTGCGGCCTTGTCAGGGAAGCCGAAGGCCGTGAAGGCGGCTGGTGCGGGTTCGGTGTCCCACATGGCCTCGATGGCGGCCAGCTTCATCTTCTGGTGCTCCGACGACAGGTAGCCGCTTTCATCGCCCAGCACCACCACCGACAGCGCGGCGGCCAGGCCGAACGAGGTGGCCACCGTCATGGAGCGGCGCGCCAGCTGGATGTGCCGGCCCTTGAGCAGATACCAGGCCGAGACGCCCAGCACGAAGATGGCCGCCGTCACGTAGCCGGCCGAGACCGTGTGCACGAACTTGGCCTGGGCCACGGGGTTGGTCAGCACCGCGAAGAAGTCGGTGACCTCCATGCGCATGGTCTGCGGGTTGAACGCCGCGCCCACGGGGTTTTGCATCCAGCCGTTGGCGATCAGGATCCATAGCGCCGAGAAGTTCGAGCCCAGGGCCACGCACCAGGTGGTCACCAGGTGACCGACCTTGCTCAGGCGGTCCCAGCCGAAGAAGAACAGGCCCACGAAGGTGGCTTCCAGGAAGAAGGCCATCAGCCCCTCGATGGCCAGCGGCGCGCCGAAGATGTCGCCCACGTAGTGGCTGTAGTAGCTCCAGTTCATGCCGAACTGGAACTCCATCACGATGCCTGTGGCCACGCCCATGGCGAAGTTGATGCCGAACAACGTGCCCCAGAACTTCGTCATGTCGCGCCAGATGGTGCGGCCCGTCATCACGTAGACGGTCTCCATGATGGCGATGATCACGGCCAGGCCGATGGTCAGCGGCACGAACAGGAAGTGGTAGAGCGCCGTTACCGCGAACTGCAGCCGCGATAGATCGACGATGTCGAGGTCCATGGTGAGATCCTTTCTCTCGGGGGTACTTGGTGAAATCCTTGATCAGCCGTCCTGCCGCAGGCGCGCCAGGGCCGCCTCGAACGGCGGTGTGCCGCGCAGCGCCTCGGACACCACGCGGCCCTGCTCCACCCACAGCAGCCGGTCGGCCAGTTGCGCCTCCCGCAGCTTGTGGGTGGCCAGCACCAGGGTGCGGCCCCGGGCTGCACTGTCCAGCCGCACCAGCAGGTCGGCGGCCGTGCGTGCATCCAGGCCTTCGGTCACTTCGTCCAGCAGCCAGCAGCGCGCGGGGCTCAACAGCAGCCGCGCCAGCGCCAGGCGCCGTGCCTGGCCGCCGGACAGGCCCAGCCCGCCCTCGCCCAGCCGCGTGTCCAGGCCCTGCGCCATGGCGCGCACATCGCCGGCCAGCCCGGCGACTTCCAGCGCCGCCCACAGCGTGTCCTCGGCGGCCTCGGGGCAGGCCAGCAAAAGGTTGTCGCGCAGGCTGTCCTCGAACAGTTCGGTGCGCTGCGTCATCCAGGTGCAGCGCCGGGCACGCACGGCGCCGGCCAGCGGCTGGAGCTCGCCGGCCATCAGGGACAGCAGCGTGGTCTTGCCCGCGCCGCTGGCGCCCAGCAGGGCGACACGCTCGCCTTCGGCGATACGGATGTCCTGGGCCAGCACGGCGGCACGGGGTGCCACGACCTGCTCCAGCTCAACCGCCAAGCCCTGCCTGGGCGCAGCCGGTTCGCAGGCGCCTTGCGCAGCGCCATCACGCAGGGCGGGCGCCAGCCGGCGCGCGGCCAGCCAGCTGCGGCCGGCCTCCAGCGCGCCACGGCGCAATGCCGCAAAGGGCTCCATGGCCGTCAGCGCCAGCAGCAGGGCCAGCGCGGCCACGGGGGCACCCAGCAGGCCGGCCTCGGCCAGCCAGCCTACGCCCAGCAGCACACCGGCCAGGGCCAGGGCGCCGCACAGGCCCTGCACGAAGGAGGTTCGGGCCTCCAGGCCGTGGAGCTCGGCGTCGGCCTCGGCCACGCGGGCGTCCAGGGCGGCAATGCGTTCGCAATGCGCGGCCAGGGTGCCGGCCATGGCCAGCTCTGCCTGCCCGGCTACCAGGTCGGCCGTGCGGGCCCGCAGGGACTCCAGCGCCAGCGCGCGGCGCACGGCGGGCCGGCGCGCACTGCGCGCCAGCCACAGGGCGCTGCCCAGGCCGGTGGCCAGCAGCCACGCAGCCAAGGCCATGCCCAGCCACCAGCGCATCAGGCCCAGTGCCAGGGCGGCGACCAGCGTGGCACCCGTGGCGGCCAGCAAGGGCACGAACAGGCGCAGGTACAGGCTGTCCAGCGCATCCACGTCGGCCGTCAGCCGCTGCAGCAGGCGTGCGGGCCGCAGGCGCAGGCTCAGGGCGGCGGCGGGCGTGGCCCAGCTGCGCAGCAGCCGCTCGCGCAGGGCGGCCAGCACGGCCAGGGTGGCGTCATGGGTGACCAGCCGTTCAGCATAGCGCGTGCCCGTGCGGCCCAGGGCCAGCAGGCGGATGCCGGCAGAAGGCATGAACACATCGAAGACGATGGCCGTGGCCGGCAGCAGCCCGGCCAGCGCCGTGGCCGTGATGAACCAGCCCGACAGGCCCAGCAGCGCCATGCCCATAAGCACCGTGAGCAGGGCCAGCAGCGCGCCGCCCAGCCACAGGCGCCGGGGCGCCATGCGCGCCAGGGCGGCAAGCACGGGTCGGAGGGTGGAGCGGGGCTTCATGCGGCCAGCTCCTGCGGGGCGGCATGGCCCGCCAGCTCCACCACGCGGTGCATGGCGGCGGCCAGTTCGGCATCGTGGGTGGCGACGATCAGCGTGCGCCCGCGTGCCAGCTGCAGCAGGGCATCGGTGACCTGGGCGGCCGTGGCCGGGTCCAGGTGGGCCGTGGGTTCATCGACCAGCAGCAGGCCTGCATCGCGCGACAAGGCCAGGCGCGCCAGTGCCAGGCGCACGATCTCCCCGCCCGACAGGCCGGCTCCGCCCTCGCCCAGCGTGGCGCCGGGCCGGGTCTCGGCCAGCTTGCCCAGCCCGGCCAGCCGCAGGGCCTGGCGCAGTTCGCCGAAGGTGAATCCCGGGCGGCCCAGCCGGAGGTTTTCGGCCACCGAGCCGGCGAACACATGGGGGCTCTGCCCCATCCAGGCCATGCGCGCGCGCAGCCGGCCGGCCGATTCGCCGTCGAGCAGCTGGCCATCGATATGGATGCGCCCAGGCTCGGCCACCGGCAGCAGGCCGGCAATCTGCGCCAGCAGCAGCGACTTGCCGCTGCCGCTGGGGCTCCACAGCGCCACATGCTCGCCAGGCCGCACGTCCAGCGTGAGCGCTGGCAGCGTGACCGCGCCGCCTGGCGCCTGGGGCCGCACCTGCTCCAGGTGCAGGGCGCAGGCCTGGCCGGCCGCCCTGCCGGGCGCAGCCAATGCGCCGGGCAGCGGCTGCGCATCGCGGCCCAGCTCGCCCAGGGCCTGCAGTGCGGCCTCGCCGCTGGCACGGTCGTGCCAGACGGCAGACAGCTCACGCAGGGGATCGAAGAAGCTGGGCGCCAGCAGCAGCACGAACAGCGCCTGGCCCAGGCTCAGTGTCTGGCCCCAGCTGCCAAACGGCAGATGGCCCAGCAGGTGAAAACCCACGTACACGGCCACCATGGCCACGCCCAGGGCCGAGAACAGCTCCAGCACCGCAGAGGACAGAAAGGCGATGCGCAGCACGCGCATGCTGCGTTCGCGCAGGGATTCGGCATTGGAGCGCAGCCGCTGCGCCGTGGCATCCACCGCGCCCAGGGCGCGCAGGGTGGACAGGCCGCGCAGGCGGTCGAGCAGGAAGGCGTTCATGCCGCCCAGCTCCAGCATCTGCGCCTGGCTGGCCGCCTTGGCGCGCCAGCCGACGATGGCCATGAACAGCGGGATCAGCGGTGCGGCCACCACCAGGATCAGCGCCACCACCCAGCTCTGGCTGGCCACGGCCAGCGCAATCACCAGCGGCACGGTGCGCACGCGCCACATGGCGGTCTGGTAGCGCGACAGCCAGGGCACGATGGCCTCGGCCTGCTCGGCCATGGCGCTGGCCGCCTGGCCCGAGGCCGCGCGCTGGCGGTCCAGCGGCGAGGTGCCCGCCAGCGTGCGCAGCACCTGCGCGCGCAGCGCACTCACCAGACTGCGCGCCTGCAGATTGGCGCGGCGTGTGCCGCTGGCATCGCACCAGGCGCGCAACCCGCCCAGCAGTGCCACGCCGGCCGCAAGCTGCCACAGTGGCCACAGCGGCTCCACGCCTGCGCCATCGGCCATGGACTGCACGGCCAGCGCCAGCAGCGCCGCCTGGGGCAGCCACAGCAGCGAGGCCAGCACCAGGCGCCCCGTACCCGCCATCGGACGACGCGCCAGCTGGTGGAACTCAGGCAATGACGAGGTACAAGGTTTGTTCATTTATTCTGTAATTTCAGTATTTACTGAAATTACGCAAAGAATTCTAAACAAACTTGCTCCAGGCAAGTCGCTCGTAGGGGGAAGCCGAGTGAAGCAGTCAAGCGTGCGCAAGGGGTTTTGCGCAAACAACTTCGAGAACCGGTCCCGCACAGCGTGGGTAATACCCAAAGAAAACGGCGCCCGAAGGCGCCGTCTGGCAGGGTAGGAGAAGAGCCCGTCCTGGGCTCCCCGACCTTACGGGGTGGACAGCAGGCGGTCGCGCGCCTGGTTGTATTCGCGCTTGAGACGCTCGACCAGCTCGCCTGCACCCGTGACTTCGCGGATGGCGCCAATGCCCTGGCCGCAGCCCCAGATATCCTTCCAGGCCTTCTTGGCGTCGCCGCCGAAGTTCATCTTGCTGGGGTCCGACTCGGGCAGGTTGTCGGGGTCCAGCCCTGCCGCACGGATGGACGGCGCCAGGTAGTTGCCGTGCACGCCCGTGAACAGGTTGCTGTAGACGATGTCGTCGGAGGTGCCGTCCACGATGGCCTGCTTGTAGGCGTCGTGCGCACGCGCCTCATGCGTGGCAATGAAGGCCGAGCCGATATAGGCGAAGTCCGCACCCATGGCCTGGGCCGCGAGGATGGCACCGCCCGAGGCGATGGAGCCCGACAGCGCCACGGGGCCGTCGAACCATTCGCGGATTTCCTGGATCAGCGCGAACGGGCTCTTGACACCCGCATGGCCGCCGGCGCCCGCCGCCACGGCGATCAGGCCGTCGGCCCCCTTTTCGATGGCCTTGTGCGCGAACTTGTTGTTGATGATGTCGTGCAGCACCACGCCGCCCCAGCTGTGCACGGCCTGGTTCACGTCCTCGCGCGCACCCAGGCTGGTGATGACGATGGGCACCTTGTACTTGGCGCACATCTGCATGTCGTGCTCGAGCCGGTCATTGCTCTTGTGCACGATCTGGTTGATGGCGAACGGCGCCGAGGGCCGGTCCGGATGGGCCTTGTCCCAGGCGGCCAGGGTCTCGGTGATCTCGGCCAGCCAGTCTTCGAGCTGCTCGGCCGGGCGCGCGTTGAGCGCGGGCATGGAGCCCACGATGCCGGCCTGGCACTGGGCGATCACGAGCTTGGGGTTGCTGATGATGAACAGCGGCGAGCCGATCACTGGCAGGGCCAGTTTCTTCAGCGCCGGGGGAAGCTTGGACATGCGTTGTCTCCGTTGGTTCTCGGTGTCTTTGTCTGCGTTGTGCCGTGCGCAAGCGCCGGGTCAGAAGGCGTCCATGGGCAGCGCCATCACGCTGTCGCCGCCGTGCACGATGGCATCGCGCAGGCCCGCCGCCTTGACGAGGATGTGCTCGGCATAAAAGCGCGCCGTCGCAATCTTCGCGCGCATGAAGGCCTCGTCCTGTCCCTTGTGCAACAGCTGCTCGGCCACCAGCAGGGCGCAGCCCATCTGCCAGCCTGCGACGAGGTTGCCCGCCAGCATCAGGTAGGGAACGCTGCCGGCGTACACGGCATTGGGCTCGGCCTTGGCCTGACCCGAGACGAAGTGCACCGCCTCCACGAAGGCCTGGCGCGCGGCGGCCAGCTGGCGGGCCACGGCCAGTGCCTCGGGCGTGCCGCTGGCGGCCAGCTCGGCCTCGGTCTTCTCGATCTGGCCCGCAATGGCCAGCGCGGTCTGGCCGCCATCGCGCGCCGTCTTGCGGCCCACCAGGTCATTGGCCTGGATGGCGGTCGTGCCTTCGTAGATGGTCAGGATCTTGGCGTCGCGGTAGTACTGGGCGGCGCCCGTCTCCTCGATGAAGCCCATGCCGCCGTGCACCTGCACGCCCAGGCTGGTGACTTCCAGGCTCATCTCGGTGCTGTAGCCCTTGACCAGGGGCACCATGAATTCATAGAAGGCCGCATTGGCCTCGCGCACCTGGGCGTCGGCATGGTGGTGAGATGCGTCGTAGGCCGCGGCGGCCGTGGCCGCCATGGCGCGGCAGCCCTCGGTGTAGGCACGCATGGTCATGAGCATGCGGCGCACATCGGGGTGGTGGATGATGGTGGCGCTGGCCTTCACGCTGCCGTCCACGGGGCGGCTTTGCACGCGCTCGCGGGCATAGGCCACGGCGTGCTGGTAGGCGCGCTCGGCCACGGCAATGCCCTGCACGCCCACGGCGTAGCGGGCCGCGTTCATCATGATGAACATGTATTCGAGGCCGCGGTTTTCCTCGCCAACCAGATAGCCGATGGCCCCCCCGTTGTCGCCGTACTGCAGCACGGCCGTGGGCGAGGCCTTGATCCCCATCTTGTGCTCGATGCTCACGCAGTGCACATCGTTGCGCGCGCCCAGCGAGCCATCCTTGTTGACCAGGAACTTGGGCACCACGAACAGGCTGATGCCCTTGACACCCTCGGGCGCCCCGGCCACACGGGCCAGCACCAGATGGACGATGTTCTCGGCCATGTCGTGCTCGCCATAGGTGATGAAGATCTTGGTGCCGAAGACCTTGTAGCTGCCATCGGGCTGCGGATCGGCCTTGGTGCGCACCAGGGCCAGGTCGGAGCCGGCCTGGGGCTCGGTCAGGTTCATGGTGCCGGTCCACTCGCCGGTCACCAGCTTCTCGAGATAGGTGGCCTTGAGCTCATCGCTGCCCGCCGTCAGCAGGGCCTCGATGGCGCCGTCGGTCAGCAGCGGGCACAGCGCAAAGCTCAGGTTGGCGCTGTTGAGCATTTCCACACAGGCCGCGCCAATCGTCTTGGGCAGGCCCTGGCCGCCAAAATCCTGCGGATGCTGCAGGCCCTGCCAGCCGCCTTCGGCGTACTGGCGAAAGGCCTGCTTGAAGCCCGCCGTGGTGGTGACCACGCCGTCCTTGAGGCTGGAAGGCGCCACGTCGCCTGGCAGGTTCAGCGGTGCCACCACGCCTTCGCACAGCTTGGCGCATTCCTCCAGCACGGCCTGGGCCGTCTCCAGGCCAGCCTCCTCGAAACCGGGCAACTGCGCCACCTGGTCGATCTGCGCCAGATGCTCCATGGCGAACAGCATGTCTTTGAGGGGAGCCGAGTAAGTCATTGTTGAACCTTCCTGAACAGAGCCTGGACCGCCGGCGCGCAGCGCGCGGCGACCTGGGACAGCGGGCACGCCGCCACGGCACTACTGCATTGCTGCGTTATTGCGTGACGCGGCCCGATGCGTTGACGATGGACAAATCCACGAATTTCGAGCCCGCCTGCGAGCCCGGACGATAGGTAACCCAGTAGCCGCCCAGATCGAAGGCGTCCAGGCCGCGCAGCGAAGCGGCCAGCTTGTCGCGCGTCAGCGGCTGGGTGCGGCGCATGGCCTCCACGATGACGCGGGCGTTCACATAGCCTTCCATCATGGCGTAGCTGACCGGCACGGTCAGCGACTTGCCTGCAGCGGTGGCCGCGTCCCTGAACTCCTTGTTCAGGCGCATGGTCACCTTGTAGGGACTGGGCACGACCTGGGCAATGGACAGGCCGCTCATGAACTCCACGGGCAGGCGCTTGGCCAGTTGCTCGATATCGGCTTCGGACGTCGCGTAGATCTGGGCCGTGCCACCCGCCATGCGGTACGCCTCGACAAAGGCCGAGGTCACGGGGCTGGAGGCCACCACCATCACGGCCTGCGCCGAAGGCTGGGCCTTTTGCAACTGGGACACGGCCTTGTCCATGGCGCCCTTGCCCGTGCTCAGCGAGGCGCTGACCACCAGCTTGGCCTTGGAAGGCGCAATCGCCTTGTCCACGAGTTCCGCCACGGCCTTGGCATCCGGGCGTTCGTCATGCAGCAGGGCCAGGCGCGTGATGCCCACGGTGGCTAGGTGCGAGGCGATCTTGGCCATTTCCTCGGGCAGGTTGGCGCGCGTGCTGAAGATCTGGGGATTGCTCAGCACCCGCGTGTCCGTGCTCTGGTAGCCCACGAGGGAGATCTGCGACTGGTCGAGCAGCTTGCTGTCCAGCAGCGCCGCCATGTTGCGGTTGCCGAAGTAGCCGGCCAGCACCACGGGCTTGGACTCGTCCAGCAGCTTGCGGGTCTTGTCCACGGTTTCCTCGGGGTGGCCCACATCGTCCACCGTGACCAGTTGCACGGGCTGGCCCTGCACGCCGCCGGCCTTGTTGATCTGGTCGAAGTACAGGCGCATGCCCTGGGCATAGGCACGGCCCTGCGTCGCACCGGCTCCCGACATGGGTGCCACCTGCCCCACCACCCAGGCATTGGCCTCGGCGGCCAGCGCCATGGCGCCACAGACAAAGGCCACGGCCGTGCGGGCCAGGCGCAAGCGCATCATCTTCATTTCAATCTCCCTCTCGGTTCATGCCATCGCCAGCACCGGCTGGCGGCCAAGTCCGTTGTTGTAGTCGGTGGTGCGCGCCGTGACCAGCGGACCATCCCGGAATCCATGACGGAAAAAGAGGGGCCTGTGCCCCTCATTTTTCAGCTTCAGCCGCTTACAGCGCCTGCACCAGTTCCGGCACGGCCTGGAACAGGTCGGCCTCCAGGCCGTAGTCGGCCACCGAGAAGATCGGTGCCTCGGGGTCCTTGTTGATCGCCACGATCACCTTGGAGTCCTTCATGCCGGCCAAATGCTGGATGGCGCCCGAGATGCCCAGGGCGATGTACAGCTGCGGCGCGACGATCTTGCCGGTCTGGCCGACCTGCAGGTCATTGGGCGCATAGCCTGCGTCCACCGCTGCGCGCGAAGCACCGATGGCGGCACCCAGCTTGTCGGCCAGGGGGGTGATGACTTCCTGGAACTTCTCGCTGCTGCCCAGCGCGCGACCGCCGGAGACGATGATCTTGGCGGCCGTCAGTTCCGGGCGGTCGTTCTTGGTGACCTCGCGGCCCACGAAGCTGCTCTTGCCGTTGTCGCCAGCGGCGGCCAGCTGCTCCACCTGGGCGCTGCCGCCCGTGGTGGCCGCTGCGTCAAAGCCCGTGCCGCGCACGGTGATGACCTTGATCTTGTCGCTGCTTTGCACCGTGGCAATGGCGTTGCCTGCGTAGATGGGGCGCTCGAAGGTGTCGGCGCTGTCCACCTTGGTGATGTCGCTGATCTGGGCCACGTCCAGCTTGGCTGCCACGCGCGGCGCGGCGTTCTTGCCGCTGGCGGTGGCGGGGAACAGGATGTGGCTGTAGTTCGAGGCAATCGCCAGCACTTGCGCTGCAATGTTCTCGGCCAGGCCGTCCTTCAGGCTGGCGCCATCGGCGTGGATGACCTTGGACACGCCAGCGATCTGGGCAGCGGCCTGCGCAGCGGCGCCGGCATTCTCGCCCGCCACCAGCACATGCACGTCGCCACCGCAGGCCAGGGCCGCAGTGACGGTGTTGAGCGTGGCGCTCTTGATGGAAGCGTTGTCGTGTTCTGCAATAACGAGGGATGTCATGTCGCTGTCTTCCTTAGATCACTTTGGCTTCGTTCTTGAGCTTGCTGACCAGGGTCGCCACATCGGGCACCTTCACGCCAGCGCCGCGCTTGGCGGGCTCGGCCACCTTGAGCGTCTTCAGGCGCGGGGCCACATCAACGCCCAGCTCTTCAGGCTTGACCGTGTCCAACTGCTTTTTCTTGGCCTTCATGATGTTGGGCAGCGTGACGTAGCGCGGCTCGTTCAGGCGCAGGTCGGTGGTGATGACGGCCGGCAGGCTCAGGGCCAGGGTCTCCAGGCCGCCGTCCACTTCGCGGGTCACGTTCACTTTGTCGCCAGCGACTTCGACCTTGGAGGCGAAGGTGGCTTGCGGCAGGTCGGCCAGGGCCGCCAGCATCTGGCCGGTCTGGTTGGCATCGTCGTCGATGGCCTGCTTGCCCAGGATGATCAGGCCGGGTTGTTCCTTGTCCACCAGCGCCTTGAGCAGCTTGGCGACGGCCAGGGGCTGCAGCTCCTCGGTGGTCTCCACCAGGATGCCGCGGTCGGCACCGATGGCCATGGCCGTGCGCAGGGTTTCCTGGCACTGGGCCACGCCGCAGGAGACGGCGATGACTTCGGTGGCCACGCCCTTTTCCTTGAGGCGAACGGCTTCTTCGACGGCGATTTCGTCAAAGGGGTTCATGCTCATCTTGACGTTGGCGATGTCCACGCCCGTGCCGTCCGACTTCACGCGGACCTTCACGTTGTAGTCCACCACGCGCTTGACCGGGACCAAAACCTTCATTGCAGCGGCTCCTGATTGATTGATAGATTGACGTTTACGTAAACCGAAATCATTGTATGCGGCACTGCAGCAGCTGCGGCAGGTTTCCCTGACGGCCGAGGGCCGCATGCGCGCTCACAAAAAAGAACGATCGTGCCATTTTAAGCACGACCCTTGAGATTTACTGCGGGGGAACAGCCTGAACTCAGGGTATGCACCTAGGAATAATCCTAGCTGCTTTTCTCTGCTGCCTGAGCCACCACGCCCCCGCGTTCGGTGATCTGTACCACCTGCTTGGGGACCGGCAGGCTCACGCCTGCGGCACGCAGGCCGCGCAGCACGGCGAGGTTCACCTCGGAGCGCACATTGCCCTGGCCATTTTGCGGGTCGTTGATGTAGTAGCTGAGACTGAACTGCAGCCCCTGCTCGACGAAGTCGACCAGAGCCACCGAAGGCGCGGGCGTCTTGAGCACGCGCGGCTGCGCGGCTGCGGCTTCGAGCAGGATGCCGCGCACCTGCTCCACATCGCTGTCCATGCCCACGACGATGTTGGTGGACAGGCCGAACTTGACGTCGAATCCGGTGAGGTTCTCCACACGCTGGGTGATCAGCGTCTCGTTGGGCACGATGGATTCGCGGCCGTTGAGCGCGCGGATGATGGTGTAGCGCGTGCGGATGTCGGTGATGCGGCCCTCGAAGCCATCCACGCGCACGTTGTCGCCGATGCGCAGCGCGCGCTCGATCAGCACCAGAAAGCCGCTCACATAGTTGGAGGCGATCTTCTGCATGCCGAAACCCAGGCCCACGCCGATGGCACCGCCCATGACGGACAGTGCCGTCAGGTCCACGCCCACCATGGACAGCGACACCAGCAGGCCCACCAGGATCAGCACGCTGCGCGTGATGTTCATGGCCACCTTGCGCATGGACAGGTCGCTGACCCACTGGTTGATGACCTTCTGCTCGAACAGCGTTGCCACCCACAGCACGGCCACCATCATCAGGCCCGCCGACAGCGTGCCCTCGATCAGGTTGAGCAGGCTGACCGGCGTCTTGCCGATGTTGAACTGCAGGGCCTCCAGCTCCTCCATGACCTGCGGCAGCAGGCCGATGCTGTGCAGCACGGCCGCGCCCCAGGCCAGCCAGGAGAAGATGCGTTCGATCAGGCGCACCACGGTGGAGTGGGGGAAGGTCCGGCTGAGCACCCGCGCCACGAAGCGGATCACCGACAGGGACACCAGCAGCGACACGGCCACGCGCAGCCAGAACACCGTGGAAAACCGCGCCAGGATCTCCTGGCTGGTGAAGACCAGCACCAGCGCCAGCAGCGGGAACAGGGCGCCATCGAGCGCATGGCGGCCTATCCATACGGAGGGCTTTCCATCGTTCAGATGGCCGTAGCGCGCATGCAGGCCGCGCATGGCACCGTAGGCCAGCAGCAGGCAGGCGATGAGCACGGAGAACTCCAGCCAGGCGCTGGAGCTTTGGAAGTCGTTGATGAGCTTGTCGAAGATGTCCATGGGTCAGGGCCGTTCCGCCGCAAGGGCGCAGGCCGCCATCATCGCGCAGATCCAGGACAGGCCGACCGGACCGGGACCTACATGCAGGTCGGTCAGTGGCCCGTCTTCCAGGCCGGTTCGCGCTTGGCGGCGAAGGCCTGGGCGCCCTCCTGGGCGTCGGCATCCATCATGTTGGCGGCCATGGTCTGGCCGGCCAGTTGGTAGGCCGCCTCGATGCCCATCTCGCGCTGCCGGTAGACCAGGGCCTTGCCCATGGCCACGGCCGCACGGGGCTTGCTGACGATGGACTGCACGAAGTGCTCGACGGCATCGTCCAGCGCCTCCTCGGCCACCACGCGGTTGACCAGACCCTGCTCCAGCGCCTGCTGCGCGTCGATGAAGTCGCCCGTGAGCAGCATCTCCATGGCCTGCTTGGCCGGCACATTGCGCACCAGCGGCACGCTGGGGGTGGCGCAGAACAGGCCGTAGTGGATGCCACTGGTGGCAAAGCGTGCCGCCTGCGCAGCAACGGCCAGATCGCACTGGGCCACGAGCTGGCAGCCTGCCG
This sequence comes from Delftia sp. DLF01, assembly GCF_014852125.1. Classification (NCBI taxonomy): domain Bacteria; kingdom Pseudomonadati; phylum Pseudomonadota; class Betaproteobacteria; order Burkholderiales; family Comamonadaceae; genus Delftia; species Delftia sp. DLF01. The sequence continues at coordinate 154,181 of NZ_JACVAZ010000007.1, read as the reverse complement.
CCGTGGCAATGCCGTGCACGCGCGCGATCACGGGAACGGGCAGCCGGTGGATGGACAGCATCATGCGGCTGCACTGGGCAAACAGCTTCTGGTAGTAGTCCAGCTGCGGATGGGCCGCCATGTCCTTGAGGTTGTGCCCCGCGCAAAAGGCCTTGCCGGCCGCAGCCAGCACGACCACGCGCACGGACTCATCACGCGCCACATCGTCCAGCGCCTGCTGCAGCTGCGTGAGCATCTGCTCGCCCAGGGCATTGAAGCGCTGCGGGTCGTTGAGCGTGAGCCGCACGACGCCGCGCGCGTCGCGCTGCACGTCGAGCAGGGGGCTGGCTTCAGGAGGATGGGTGCTCGCGTTCATGGTGTTCCAGATCCGGTTCAGAGGTCGGCCAGCACGCGCACGTGCGCTTCCACGCTGCGCGCAAGCGGCCCCATCACATAGCCGCCTTCCAGGCAGGAGACGATGCGACCCTTGGAAAAGCGCCGCGCGATGTCCTTGATGCGCGAGGTGATCCAGGTGAAGTCCTGCTCGGTCATGCCCAGCTGGCCCATGTCGTCCTCGCGGTGGGCGTCGAAGCCGGCGCTGATGAAGATCAGCTCGGGCTTGAAGGCCTCCAGGCGCGGAATCCACATCATCTCGACGATCTCGCGGATGTCCATGCCCTTGGTATATGCGGCCACCGGCACGTTGACCATGTTGGCGGCCGGATGCTGGTCGCCGCTGAAGGGGTAGAACGGGTGCTGGAAGATGCCGCACATGAGCACGCGGTCGTCGCCGGAGAGGATGTCCTCCGTGCCGTTGCCGTGGTGCACGTCGAAATCGATCACGGCCACGCGCTTGAGGTGGTGGCGGCTGAGCGCGTACTTCACGCCCACGGCCACGTTGTTGAAGAAGCAAAAGCCCATGGCCTGGTGGCGCGTGGCGTGGTGGCCCGGCGGGCGCACGGCGCAAAAGGCGTTCTCCAACTCGCCGGCCATCACCGCATCGGTGGCCGCCAGCGCGGCGCCGGCCGCATGCAGGGCGGCCGAGAAGGTGTGGCTGTTGATGGAGGTGTCGGTATCGATCTGGGAGTACTCGGGGCCGCCGGCCTGCTGCTCCTCGACCAGGCGCTGTGTCAGGCCCTGCAGCGCGGCCACATGCATGCGGTCATGGGCCAGTTCGATGTCGGCCAGCGAGGCCTGGGGGGCCTCGTGCCGCTCCAGCGCATCGGCCACGCCGGTCACCAGCAGCCGGTCCTCGATGGCGTCGAGCCGGGCCGGGCATTCCGGGTGCCCCGGCCCCATCTCATGCCGCCAGCACTCCCTATGGGTGAAATAACCCGTCTTGCCCACAGTGATGTCTCCGCGATGTTTTTTTTAGGATAACGTCGCGCCATGCAAGCAACACACAAGATCAAGGCGCTTCTGGATCAGCTTAACACGGTGGTTGTAGGGAAACCGGCTCAGGTCCGCGACAGTGTGGCCTGCCTGCTGGCCGGGGGACACCTGCTGCTGGAAGACGTTCCCGGCGTGGGCAAGACCACGCTGGCGCATGCGCTGGCACACAGCTTCGGGCTGCAGTTCTCGCGCGTGCAGTTCACGGCCGACCTCATGCCCAGCGACCTCACCGGCGTGTCCATCTACGAGCGCGCCAGCGAGACCTTTGTCTTCCACCCGGGCCCCGTTTTCGCCCAGGTGCTGCTGGCCGACGAGATCAACCGCGCCAGCCCCAAGACGCAGAGCGCCCTGCTCGAAGCCATGGAGGAGCGACAGGTCTCGGCCGAGGGCCGCACGCACCGCCTGCCCGAACCCTTCTTCGTGATCGCCACCCAGAACCCGCAGGAACAGCTGGGCACCTTCCCGCTGCCCGAAAGCCAGCTGGACCGCTTCCTGATGCGCATCAGCCTGGGCTATCCCGACCGCGCGGCCGAGCGATCCCTGCTGTCCGGCAATGGCCGGCGCGCCCAGGCCGACGCGCTGGCACCGCTGCTGACCACGGACGAGCTGCAGCAGTTGCAGGCTGCCGTGCTGCAGGTGCATGCCAGCGATGCCCTGCTCGACTATGTGCAGGACCTGCTGGAAGCCACGCGCTCGGGCCAGTGGTTCGTGCAGGGCCTGTCGCCTCGCGCGGGCATTGCGCTGCTGCGCGCGGCCCGGGCCGTGGCCCTGATGGAAGGGCGCGACTATGTGGCGCCCGACGATGTTCAGGCCATCCTGCCGCAGACGGCGGCCCACCGCCTGGTGCCCATAGGCTCGTCAGGCCGGGGCGCCGTGGAGCAGGTGCGCGCCATGCTGGACGCCGTGGCGCTGCGCTGATGCCGGCCGCTCCCGCGTCTTCGCCCGGCGCCCCCCAGCCGGGGGCATCGCTGCGCCAGCGCTGGTCTCCCGCGCGGCGCGTGCGCCAGTGGTGGCATGCCCGCCTGCCCCGCACGGACAGCCTGAAGCTGACCCAGCGCAATGTCTACATCATGCCGTCGCGTGCAGGCTGGGCCCTGGCGCTGACGCTGTGCGTGCTGCTGGTGGCCGCCATCAACTACCAGCTCAACCTGGGTTATCTGCTGACGTTCCTGCTGGCCGGCAGCGCGGCAGCGGGCATGGTGGTCGGCCACGGCAATCTGCGCGGCCTGGCGTTGCACCTGCTGCCTCCGGCCGGCAGCTTTGCCGGCCAGCCCTGCCGCTTCGACGTGGTGCTGCACAACACGCGCCGCAGCACGCGTTGGGGCATAGGCCTGGCCGTGCAGGGCGATACGGCGGCCACCGACTGGACGTGGATCGATGTCCCGGCACAGGGCAGCACCACGGCGCAACTGGCTTTCACGCCACTGCGCCGGGGCCTGCAATCGCTGCCCACGATCACGGCGGCCACGCGCTACCCGCTGGGCACCTTCCGCGTCTGGGCGCTGTGGCGCGCGCAGACCCAGGCCTGGATCTACCCGGCGCCCGAACACAATCCCCCGCCCCTGCCTGCGGCCAGTGCCGATGCCGGCGGCCGCAGCGCGGCCTCCACGCGCCACGGCGACGAGTTCGATGGCGTGCGTGCCTACCGACGCGGTGATGCGCTCAAGCTGGTGGTCTGGAAAAAGGCCGCCCAGGCCTTTGCCACGGGCAGTGACCAGTTGGTGAGCCGCGACCGCCCGCTGTCCCAGCAGCACCGCCTGTGGCTGGACGCCAAGGCCACCGGCCTGGCCGACCCCGAGGCCCGCCTCAGCCGCCTGACCGCCTGGGTGCTGGTCGCGCGCCAGCAGGACCTGACCTGGGGCCTGCGCCTGCCCGACGGCCGCGAGATCGCACCCGACCAGGGCGCGGCCCACGCCACGCTCTGCCTGGAAGCCCTGGCGGCCTGCCCATGAATCGCACGTCCATGCCCTCCTCCTTCCAAGCCATTGCGCAGCCCGCGGCCCCCTGGCGCCAGCGCCTGGCCGCCCTGCCGCGCGATGCGCGCGACACCCTGTTCCTGCTGGCCGTGGTCGCCTGGGTGCTGATGCCCCAGGCCGCCCACACGCCCTGGTGGACCATGGTCTTCGTGGCCGGCCTGCTGCTGTGGCGCGGCCTGCTGGCCTGGCGCGGCCAGCCCCTGCCCGGCCGCTGGGTGCTGGGTGGATTGCTGTTGCTGGCCGTGGGCGCCACCTGGGTCTCGCACGGCACCTTTATCGGGCGCGATGCGGGCGTGACCCTGATCGTGCTGCTGCTGGCGCTCAAGACACTGGAGCTGCGCGCCCGGCGCGATGCCATGGTGGTGTTCTTCCTGGGCTTCTTCGCGCTGCTGGCCAACTTCTTCTACTCGCAGTCCCTGCCGCTGGCCCTGGCCATGGTGCTGGGCCTGCTGGGCCTGCTCACGGCCCTGGTCAATGCCCACATGACCGCCAGCCGCCCGCCGCTGACACAGGCGCTGCGCACGGCAGCGCTGCTGGCGCTGTGGGGTACGCCGGTGATGGTGGCGCTGTTCCTGTTCTTCCCGCGCATGGCGCCGCTGTGGGGTGTGCCCAGCAACGACCTGGCCGGCCGCAGCGGCCTGTCGGAAAACATGCGCGTGGGCTCCATGGCCTCGCTGGTGCTGGACGAAAACGTGGCCCTGCGCCTGCGCTTCGATACGCCCGATGGTGCTCCTCCGCCTGCCAACACCCTGTATTTCCGGGGGCCCGTTCTGTCGCGCTTTGACGGACAGGAATGGCAGATGGACACGGAGGCCGTTCTGGAGGACGCGCAGTTGCGCGTCTCCGGCGAGGGCGTGAGCTACCAGATGACCATCGAGCCCAGCCGCCGCCCCTGGCTGCCCCTGCTGGACGCCGCGGCCAGGGCTCCCGAACTGCCCCCGGGCATGGGCAGCGCCCGCATGACGCCCCAGCTGCAATGGCTGGCCTGGCGCCCCATCACCGACGTGGTGCGCATCAGCGCCCAAAGCCATGTGCAGTTCAGCTACGGGCCGCTGCAGCCCACGCGCGCCCTGCGCCGCTACACCCAGCTGCCCGAAGGCAGCAACCCGCGCACGCTGGCGCTGGCCCGGCAGATGCGCGCCGACCCGCAACTGGCCGACGCCCCGCCCCGCGCCTGGGTACAGGCCGCGCTGGCGCGCCTGCGCACGGGCGGCTACACCTACACGCTGGAGCCCGGCGTGGTGGACAGCGTGCACACGGCCGATGACTTCTGGTTCGACAGCAAAGAGGGATTCTGCGAGCACATCGCCTCGGCCTTCGCCGTGCTGATGCGCGGCATGGGCGTGCCTGCCCGCATCGTCACCGGCTACCAGGGCGGCGAGCGCAACCCTGTCGATGGCTACTGGACCGTGCGCAACGCCGACGCCCACGCCTGGACCGAGGTCTGGCTGGCGGACGAGGGCTGGGTGCGCATCGACCCCACCGGCGCCGTGGCCCCGTCGCGCGTGGGCGAGTTCCAGCGCCTGCGCGCCCCCCAGGGTGCCATTGCGGGCGCCGTGGGCAACTTCGTGGGCGTGGGCATGCTGCAGCAGATGCGCGCCGTGTGGGAGGCCGTCAACAACGGCTGGAACCAGTGGGTGCTCAACTACACGCAAAGCCGCCAGCTGGACCTGCTCAAGAACCTGGGCGTGCAGTCGCCCTCGTGGGTGGACATGCTGCGCCTGCTGGGCGCGCTGGCCGGCGTGGCTGCGCTGGCCTGGCTGGCCTGGATGGCCCGCGCCCAGCGCAGCAGCCGCGATGAATGGCTGCGCCTGATGGACAGGACCCGCGCCCGGCTGCGCCGCATCGGCCTGGATGCCGATGCCAGCCTGCCCCCGCGCGCGCTGGCAGCCCAGGTCATGGACCGCTGGGGCCAGGACGACGCCACGGCCGCCAAGGCATTGCACGACTGGCTTTTGGACATGGAGCGCCAGCGCTACGCACGCGCCCCCCAATCCGTCCCCCGATCCGCACCCCAGTCCGCACCCAATTCCGCACCCGATACCCCCGGCCTGCCCGCCCTGCGACGCCAATGGCGGGCGCTGGACTGGCCACGCAATCCGCAGCCACGGCCACAAGCCGCCGCTGCCGGCCCCACGACAAGCACACCATGACCAAGCAACGACTGATCCCCTCCGCCCTGCTGCTGCTTGCGGCCGCCGCCCTGCCCTGCGGCGCGCTGGCCAGCAAGCCGGCGCCCGCCCAGACCGGCGCAGCCAAGACTGCCGCCAAGTCCACGGCCAAACCTTCCACGAAAAAGCGCACGGCCGCTGCTGCCGCCGCCACGGCGGCAGGCGGCGCCGCCGTGGCCAGGACCGTGCAGGGCAGCACCGCCTACGGAGAACGGCCTGATGCCATGCAGATGGCCGCCGACATTGCGATGCGCCACGACCTGCCGGTGGACTGGGTGCGCGACACCATCGCCCAGGCGCGCTTTCTGCCCCAGGTTCCCCGCCTGATGACGCCGGCTGCCCAGGGCACGGCCAAGAACTGGGGCGTCTACCGCAGCCGCTTTGTCGAGCCCGTGCGCATACGCGCCGGAACCCGTTTCTGGCAGGCCAATGCCGCCGCGCTGGCGCGTGCCGAAAAGCAGTACGGTGTGCCGGCCGAAATCATCGTCGGCATCATCGGCGTGGAGACCATCTACGGCCAGCAGATGGGCAACTTCCGCGTGATCGACGCCCTGGCCACGCTGAGCTTCGACTTCCCCGCAGCCCACCCCCGCGCGCAGGCACGCACCGAGTACTTCCGCGGCGAGCTGGAGCAGTTCCTGCGCTTCACGCACCGCGCCGCAACGGACCCGTTCTCGCTGCGCGGCAGCTACGCGGGCGCCATGGGCATGGGCCAGTTCATGCCCAGCAGCTGGGTGAAGTGGGCGGTGGACTTCGACGGCGACGACCGCATCGACCTGTTCGGCAGCGCGGCCGACGCCATCGGCTCGGTGGCCAACTACTTTGTCGCGCATGGCTGGAAAAGCGGCATGCCCACGCACTACCCTGTGATCATGCAGGCCCAGGGCGCCGACCTGGCCGCCCTGCTGGCGCCCGACATCCTGCCCCAGTTCACGGCCGACGAGATGGCTGCGCGCGGCGTACAGCTGCCGGGCAGCGGCGCGGCGCATCAAGGGCCGCTGGCCCTGGTCAAGCTGGAAAACGGCGCGCAGGGCCAGCCGCTGTACATCGCGGGCACGGAGAACTTCTATGCCATCACGCGCTACAACTGGTCCAGCTACTACGCGCTGTCCGTGATCGAACTGGGCCAGGAAGTCGCTGCGGCCATGGGCCGCTGATCCGGGCCATCCAAACCGTCGAGGCGGTCAGGGCCGGCGCATGCGGCACATCGCAGGCTGCTCGGCACGCGCCGCCTCGATCTCTCGCACCACGCGGAAGCCGTAGCCCGAGCCCTCCACATCGAAGGGCACGCCGGGCGCGCCCTGCCTGTCCATGACGCCGACCACCAGCGCCTGCTGGAACTGGTGGTCGGCCGCGCGCATGCGGCCCTTGCGCCCGGCCAGCGCCACCTCGGCGCCTTCCAGCGCCTGCGCCACGGCCACCGTGTCGGTGCTGCCCGCACGCGCCATGGACTGGGCCAGGGCCTCGATCATCAGCTGCATGCGCATGTGCACATAGTCATCGGCAGGCCTGGGAAAGCGCTCGCGGAATGCCTTGTAGAAGGCCTGGCTGTCGGGGCCCGGCACGTTGGGCAGCCAGTCGGCCACGGCCAGCACCTTGCCCACGCCGGCCTCGCCTAAAGCGGCGGGTGCACCCAGCGCATTGCCGTAGAAGGTGTAGAAGCGGCCGTCAAAACCCGCCTCCCGCGCGGCCTTGACCAGCAGCATCAGATCGTTGCCCCAGTTGCCCGTGATCACGGCCTGGGCGCCGCTGGCCTTGATCTTGGCGGCATAGGGCGCAAAGTCCTTGACGCGGCCCACGGGGTGCAGCTCGTCGCCCACGATGACCACATCGGGCCGCTGCGCGGCCAGCTGGCGCCGTGCCTCGCGCAGCACGGCCTGGCCAAAGCTGTAGTCCTGCCCGATCAGGTAGGCGCTGCGCACGGCCGCGTCCTCGCGCAGCACCTGCATCAGCGCGGCCATGCGCATGTCGGCATGGGCGTCGAAGCGAAAGTGCCAGAAGCTGCAGCGCTCGTTCGTGAGCGCAGGATCGACGGCCGAGTAGTTCAGGTACAGCACGCGCCGGGCCGGATCGCGCTCGTTGTGCTTGGCAATGGCATCGACCAGCACGGCCGCCACGGCCGATGAATTGCCCTGCATGACCACGCGCGCACCGCCGTCGATGGCTGCGCGCAGCGCGGACAGCGCCTCCTCGTTCTGGCCCTTGCTGTCATGGCGTTCGATGGCCAGGGGCCGGGCGCCGCCCTGCGCGGCCGGCAGTGACACACCGCCGCGCGCATTCACGCGCTCGGTGGCCCACAGCAGGTTGCGGAACACGGCCTCGCCCGTGTTGGCAAAGGGGCCGGACAGGCTTTCGATCAGCGCCAGCCGTATGGGCTCGCCGCGCGGCGGGGGCACGGGCTGTCCGCGTTCGTTTGCGGCCAGGGCCGCCAGCGCGGGCGCCGCAAATAGCGCCATGGCACCGCTTTTCAAGACCTTGCGGCGCAATTTATTCATGGCTTTTTCCCTCTTGAAATGCGTTCAACGCCGCTCAACTACGCTCCATGCGGCGACAACTTCGATGAAGCCGCGCAGTTTATAGGAGCCACTTCACCATGATCTTCTCGCCTGTTCTCCGCCGCAACGCCTTCAACCCCCAAGCCGCCGATCTGGCCCTGCAGCGCTTCCTGCAAGGCACCCTGGGCAACGCCGCCCACTCTCCCTCGTCGGTGCAGGTGCAGCGCGATGAAAAGGCCACGACGCTGCAGCTGGATGTGCCCGGCCTGTCCCGCGAGCAGCTGCAGCTGAGCATCGAAGGCGCCGTGGTCCGTCTGTCCAGCGTCGAGGGTGCGCCCCGCCAGGTGCAGCGCGCCTGGGAGCTGGACCATGAGATCGACACTGCCGCCAGCAGCGCAAAGCTGGAAAACGGCGTGCTCACGCTGTCCCTAGCCCGCCTGGAGCCGCAGAGCAAGGCCACCACGCTGAGCATCCAGTAAATCCGGTCAGCGAGTTTGTGCACCCGGGCTGTCAACCAATCCTTTCTTCCCTCCTCTTAGCAAGGTGACAGCCCGTTTTCAAAGCCCGGCACATGCCGGGCTTTTTTTGTGCGCAGGCTGCGCATCACAGGTGCCCCGCCGCACAGCGCGGCGATGGGGAAGGCAGAGGCGGCCGAAGAATCAAGCCAGCGAATCGAGCGGCCAGCGCGGCTTGACGTCGAAGGCGTAGTGCCGGTTGGCCACTTCCCGGCCCGCCTGCAGGCGCATGGCGGCGGCCATGGCGATCATGGCGCCGTTGTCGGTGCACAGGTGCAGCTCGGGGTAGTGCACGCGCAGCTTGCGCTTGGCGCAGGCCGCATCCAGCTGGGAGCGCAGCAGCCGGTTGGCACCCACGCCGCCGGCCACGACCACGCGCTTCATGCCGGTCTGCTGCAGCGCGGCCAGGGTCTTCTTGACCAGTACCTCGACGATGGCGGCCTGCGTGCTGGCGGCCAGGTCGGCCTTGCGCGCCTCCAGGTCATCGCCCAGCTTCTTCGCCTGGGTCAGCACGGCCGTCTTCAGGCCGGCGAAGGAGAAGTCCAGGTCGCCCGAATGCAGCAGCGGCCGGGGCAGCTTGAAGGCCTGGGCATCGCCGCCTTCGGCCAGGCGCGAGAGCACGGGACCGCCCGGATAGGGCAGGCCCATGAGCTTGGCCGATTTGTCGAAGGCCTCGCCGGCCGCGTCATCGATGGTCTCGCCCAGAATGGCGTAGCTGCCCACGCCATCCACGCGCATCAGCTGCGTGTGGCCGCCCGAGACCAGCAGGGCCACGAAGGGGAATTCGGGGGGATCGGCGCTCAGGAAGGGCGACAGCAGATGGCCTTCCAGGTGGTGCACGCCCAGCACGGGCTTGTTCAATGCCGCAGCCATGGCGCAGGCCACGCCCGCGCCTACCAGCAGCGCGCCGGCCAGGCCGGGGCCGCGCGTGAAGGCGATCACATCGACCTGGTCCAGCGTGCGGCCGGACTCCCCCAGCACGTTTTCGGTCAGCGGCAGCACGCGGCGGATGTGGTCGCGGCTGGCCAGCTCGGGCACCACGCCGCCGTAGGCGCGGTGCATGTCGATCTGGCTGTGCAGCGCATGGGACAGCAGCGTGGGCACGCCCGTGCCATCGGGGGCCTCGACCAGGGCCACGCCGGTTTCATCGCAGGAGGATTCGATCCCCAGAATCAGCAAACTCATGGGGCTGAAGTGTAGAACCTGCGGGCGCGGCGCACGGCCACCGGCATCAATGGCCCCTGGCAGGCGGGCAGTTGCACGGCCGGCGCTCCGCTACAGGTTGTCTATGTAGGAAGAGCGCGAGAACCGCACGGGCTCGAAGCCGTCGGAGGTCCAGATTTCGCTGGCGATCAGTGCCTGGGCATCCATCGGGCGGGCAAAGTAAAAGCCCTGCAGCTCGTCGCAGCCCAGCGCCTGCAGCACTTCGCGCTGCTGCTGGTTGGTCACGCCTTCGGCCACCACGCGCAGCTCCAGCGCATGGGCCAGGCGCACGATGGCATCGACCACCGCCCGCGCATCGCTCTTGAGGGCCACGTCGCGCACAAAGCTGCGGTCGATCTTCACCTCGTCGGCGCACAGCTGGCGCAGCAGGGCCAGGCTGGAGTAGCCGGTGCCGAAGTCGTCGATGGAGATCTGCACGCCCATGCCCGTGAGTTCGGCAATCACGGCCATGGTGGTCTTGTCGTCCTCCATGGCCACGGACTCGGTGATCTCGAAGACCAGTTGCTCGGGCCGGATGTGGTGCCTTGCGATCGCCTCGGCGATGAACTGCGCCAGCCGCGTCTGAAAGAGCTGGTAGCCCGAGATATTGATGGACACCCGCATGAAGCGCCGCTCGCGCGCCCATTGCGCGGTCTGGCGACAGGCCTCGTCGATGACCCAGTCGCCGATCTCGCTGATCAGGCCGAAGCGCTCGGCCAGCGGGATGAACACGCGGGGACTGATCAGGCCGAACTGCGGGTGGTTCCAGCGCGCCAGCGCCTCCACGCTGCGGATGCGGCCCGTGCGGGTATCGATCTTGGGCTGATAGAACAGCACCAGCTGCTGGCTGGCCACGGCGCGGCGCAGGGCCTGCTGCAGGTCGAACTGCGCGGCCACGCCCTGGCGCATGCTTTCCTTGAAGATGGCGTAGGTGTTCCCGCCGGCACGCTTGGCCGTGTACATGGCGGCATCGGCCGCCGCCATGAGCTTTTCCTTCTTGCCATGGTCGGGATAGATGGCCACGCCGATGGAGCTGCTGATGGAGACCGCTTTTCCTGGCAGGTCGAACGGCTGGCTCAAGGCCTTCTGCACGCGGCCTGCCATGGCCACGGCGTCGTCCACCGAAGCCAGGCAGCCCAGCAGCAGCACGAACTCGTCGCCACCCACGCGCGCCAGCGTGTCCGATTTGCGCGTCATATGGCCCAGACGCACGGCCACCTGGCACAGCAGCGCATCACCGGCGGCATGGCCCTCCACATCGTTGATGGGCTTGAATCCATCCAGGTCGATGTACAGCAGGCCCACGCGCACCGGCCCGCAGGGCCCCGGCTGCTCCACCGAGCTGTCGGCGCGCGCAATCGTGCGGCCCAGCCGGTATTCGAACAGCGCCCGGTTGGCCGTACCGGTCAACGGGTCTCGGAAGGCGATGCGCTTGAGCTTCACATTGGCGCGCAGCAATTTCTCATTGCTCTGCTTGAGCGACTGCGTCAGGCGCTGCGCCTTGCAGCGCATGCGGATGTAGAGCACCGAGCACACCAGCAGGAAGGCCACGAACGCACCGGCACCCCACGGGCCGAGGGCATGCCATCCAGCGAACCAGACGCCCTCATCGGCCAATTGCGCCGACGCGACGCCATCCGGGGCAGCCGCAAGCACCTGACCCTGCGCCATGCAGGGCAGCAGCGAAGCCAGCCAGCACGCAAATGCCGGGCTGCGCCAGCGCGCAGGCATCCACCGGGACACCCCATCGGTCATGAACAGCGAATGCATGGGGAAAAACCGATCTTCTCGTGATATTTCAAACTCATGCCGATTCAGCCTCACTGCCGCATTGCGCAGCCCAATGCCGTGGTCTGCGTTGCCATGTGCGCCGGATGAACGGGGCTTTTCTTGAAAAACCGCCCCATTCGCTTTGCAAACATTCGACACGCTTACACGTCAGTTTGTGTATCGAAAATTTCAAATCATTAAAAAAATTCTATCAAATCATCGATCCCGTGCCCATGCAAGCACCGCGCGACGCCCCCGGCATGGGAATTGCATCCAGGTCCCTTGCACCAAGGCAAACTGCATCAAGGCAGGCAGACAGGACCAAGCCCCCCATGAAAACCGCTCTCAACTTTCTTGTGGCCGCGCGGCAGTGCGAAATCGGCGAGCTGGAGCAACTGCAGCGCACCAGCGCCCTGGTGGATCTGCTCAGCCGCCTCATCCATGCGCTGCAAAAGGAGCGCGGCCTGTCCAACGTGTTTCTGGCCAGCGCAGGCGCGCGCGGCGGCCAGGCACGGCTGGCCCAGATGGCTGAGTGCGACCGCATGGCCGCTGCGGCGCGCGACGGCTTCGAGCTGGTGGACATGCAGCCCGGTGGTGCGGGACTCACCGGCCACCCCGGCCATGGCGCGCGGCTGTTCAGCCGCATCGCCCATGTGCTGCAGTGCCTGGACGCCCTGCCCGCGCTGCGCGAGCGCGTCGCCAGCCGCACGCTGTCGCCGGAGGCGGCCACGGCCCTCTATATCGATCTGGTGGCCGGCCTGCTGGCCGTGGTCTTCGAGGCGGCGGACAGCGCGCCCGAGCCCGGCATCTCGCGCCTGCTGGTGGCCTTGTTCAACTTCATGCAGGGCAAGGAGTTCGCGGGCCAGGAGCGCGCCACGGGCGTGGCGGCGTTCGGCGCGGGCGTGAGCGATGCGCCGCGCCAGCAGCACTGGCTGCACCTGATCGCCTCGCAGGAGCGCTGCTTTCAGGTCTTTGCGGAGTTCGCGCCGCCCCATTCCCTGGCCCTGTGGCAAGAAAGAAGTGCGGCCGACGCCACGCTGGCCGTGATCGAGCGGCTGCGCCGCGTGGGCTGCACGGCCACGGCGGGCGCGCCTTTGTCCGTGGAGATGGCCGAGCCCTGGTTCGACAGCTGCTCGCAGCGCATGGACGCGCTGCAGACCGTCGAGGCCCGCCTGACGGCCGAGCTGCAGCAGCAATGCCAGCACCGCATTGCCGATGCCCGCGCCGCCCTGCAGACGCTGCTGCAGGCGCCGCAGGCATTGGCAAGCGCGCCGGTCTCGGCCACGCTGGCGCCGGGCGAGCTGCAGCCGCCGGCCGCACGGCTGGGGCCGCAATTGGACCGTTCCGTGATGGACCTGGTGCAGGACCAGTCGCAGCGCCTGCAGGCCATGCAGGCCGAGCTGGAGACCGTGCGCGCCACGCTCACGGAGCGCAAGCTGCTGGAACGCGCCAAGGGCCTGCTGATGGCGCGGCGCCAGCTCAGCGAAGGCGAGGCCCACAAGCTGCTGCGCCAGACCGCCATGAACCAGAACCGCCGCCTGGCCGATGTGGCGCAGGCCGTGCTTTCCATGGCCGATCTCCTGCCGCCCGCGCCTTGAACGCTAGGCCGGTGCGAGCCATGCTGCAGTGCAGCACCGACTTGGTGCCATGGAACGCACCAGAAGGTGGCCCGGCGAGGACTGCAAGGCCGATGGACGGCATGGCCCCCTGTGAACACGGCCTGGCACGCTTTCTGCATTGACTCTGGCAACTCCCGGCCAAAGGCGGCCGGGACCCCGGTCTTGATTCAAGGCCCCAGGACAACGGCGTCACTCTCCCCGCGCAGCGCGGCTGGAGAGGACGCCGTTTTGCTTGGAACAGAGCCCGTTTGCAAGTGTTCCATTCCCGACAATCGAAGGAGTTCCGCCATGGCGTCAAGCCCCAAGCCCACCACAGGCCCTCTCACCGCCGGCCCGGCCCTGCCCCGGCGCGACTTTCTGCGCCAGGCCGGCACGCTGGCAGGCGGTGCGGCGCTCTACACCCAGCTGGGCCACCATGGCGCCTGGGCGGCCGGCTCGGATGCGCCAGAGAAGAAAGAGGTGCGCATCGGCTTCATCCCGCTGACCGACTGCGCCAGCGTGGTCATGGCTTCGGTGCTGGGGATCGATCAGAAGTACGGCGTCAAGATCATTCCCTCCAAGGAAGCGAGCTGGGCCAGCGTGCGCGACAAGCTGGTCAACGGCGAGTTGGACTTTGCCCACGTGCTCTACGGCCTGGTCTACGGCGTGCACCTGGGCGTGGGCGGCGCCAGGAAGGACATGGCCGTGCTGATGACGCTCAACCACAACGGCCAGGCCATATCGCTGTCGAAGAAACTGGCCGACAAGGGGGCCGTCAATGGCGCGGGCCTGGCCAAGCTGATGGCCAGCGAAAAGCGCGAATACACCTTTGCCCAGACCTTTCCCACGGGCACGCATGCCATGTGGCTGTACTACTGGCTGGCGGCCAACGGCATCCACCCGCTCAAGGATGCCAAGGTCATCACCGTGCCGCCGCCGCAGATGGTGGCCAATATGCGCGTGGGCAACATGGACGGCTTTTGCGTGGGCGAGCCCTGGAACCACCGCGCCATCATGGACGGCATCGGCATCACGGCCGCCACCACCCAGTCCATCTGGCAGGACCACCCCGAAAAGGTGCTGGGCACCACGGCCGAGTTCGCACGCCAGAACCCCAACACGGCACGCGCCGTGACGGCGGCCATCATCGAGGCCAGCCGCTGGATCGACGAGAGCCTGGCCAACAAGACCCGCATGGCCGAGACCATCGCCGGCAAGGCCTATGTGAACACCGGCGTGGACGCCATCAACCAGCGCATCCTGGGCCGCTACCAGGACGGCATGGGCAAGACCTGGGACGACCCCAACCACATGAAGTTCTACGGCGAAGGCAGCGTGGGCTACCCCTACCTGTCCGACGGCATGTGGTTCCTGACCCAGCACAAGCGCTGGGGCCTGCTCAAGGACCACCCCGACTACCTGGGCGTGGCCCGCTCCATCAACCGCCTGGACATCTACCAGCAGGCCGCCACCGCCGCCAAGGCCCCACTGCCCAAGGCGGAGATGCGCAGCAGCAAGCTCATGGATGGCACGGTCTGGGACGGCAAGGACCCGCGCAAGTACGCAGACAGCTTTGCCATCAAGGCCTGAGAGATCCCCTTTGAAGCCCCACCCCACAGAGGAACACACCATGGTCAGCGCCGTCTTCCACTTCCCGGCCGAATCCGCTGCCGCGCCGGCAGCCGCTTCCACACCGATCTCCGCGCAGGTCTCAGGGCCCGCCGCTCCAGCCGCGCCGGCCACCCAGGCCCGGGCGCCCGCCGCCCCGCGCGACTGGGCAGCGCTCTCGCGCGCCTTCTGGCTGGCCGTGCTGCCGCCGCTGTGCGGCCTCGGTTTGCTGGTGGGCGTGTGGTCCCTGGTGGCCGCGGGCTCGGGCCAGAGCATTCCGGGGCCCCTGGCGACCTGGCAGCAGGCGGTGGAGATTTTCAGCGACCCGTTCTACCGCAACGGCCCCAATGACCAGGGCGTGGGCTGGAATGTGCTGGCCTCGCTGCAGCGCGTGGCCGTGGGCTTTGGCCTGGCGGCGCTGGTCGGCATTCCGGCCGGCTTCGTGATCGGGCGCTTCAACTTCCTGTCGCGCATGTTCAACCCGCTGATCAGCCTGCTGCGCCCGGTGTCGCCGCTGGCCTGGCTGCCCATCGGCCTGCTGGTCTTCAAGGGCGCCAACCCGGCGGCCATCTGGACCATCTTCATCTGCTCCATCTGGCCCATGCTCATCAACACCGCCGTGGGCGTGCAGCGCGTGCCGCAGGACTACATGAACGTGGCGCGCGTGCTCAACCTCAGCGAATGGAAGATCGCCACCACCATCCTGTTCCCCGCCGTGCTGCCCTACATGCTGACCGGCGTGCGCCTGGCCGTGGGCACGGCCTGGCTGGTCATCGTCGCGGCCGAGATGCTCACCGGCGGCGTGGGCATCGGCTTCTGGGTCTGGGACGAGTGGAACAACCTCAACGTCAAGAACATCATCATCGCGATCTTCGTGATCGGCATCGTGGGCCTGCTGCTGGAGATGGCCCTGGTCAAGCTGGCAACGGCATTTACGTTCGAAGAGGTGAAGGCATGAATGCATCGTCCAAGTTCATCGAGGTCCAGGGCGTGGAGCAGAGCTTCAAGACCGCCAAGGGCCTTTTTCCGGCACTGCGCAATATCGACCTGACCATTGCGCGGGGCGAATTCGTCTCGCTGATCGGCCACTCGGGCTGCGGCAAGTCCACCCTGCTGAACCTGATCGCGGGCCTGACCACGCCCACCACGGGCGTGCTGCTGTGCGCCAACAAGGAGATCAAGGGCCCCGGGCCCGAGCGCGCCGTGGTCTTCCAGAACCACTCTTTGCTGCCCTGGCTGACCTGCGAGGGCAACATCCACCTGGCCGTGGAGCGCGTCTATGGCCGCACGGAAAGCCGCGCCCAGCTCAAGGCACGCACCCTGGCCGCGCTGGAGCTGGTGGGCCTGGCCCATGCCGCGCACAAGCGGCCCGGTGAAATCTCGGGCGGCATGAAGCAGCGCGTGGGCATTGCGCGCGCGCTGTCGATGGAGCCGCAGGTGCTGCTGATGGACGAGCCCTTCGGCGCGCTCGATGCGCTCACGCGCGCCAAGCTGCAGGACGAGCTGCTGGAGATCGTGGCGCGCACGCAAAGCACCGTGGTCATGGTCACCCACGACGTGGACGAGGCCGTGCTGCTGTCCGACAAGATCGTGATGATGACCAACGGCCCGGCAGCCACCATCGGCGAGGTGCTGGAAGTCGGCATCGCCCGGCCGCGCAACCGCGTGGCGCTGGCCGAGGACGACCGCTACCGCGAGTGCCGCAAGGCGGTGATCGACTTCCTCTACACACGCCAGGGGCATGTGGAAAAGGCGGCCTGAACCTTCGCCGGTCCTGCCGCCTTCCGGGCCCTGCACATTGCGGGCCGGCCGGGCCCCGGCTCAGTGCCGGCCCGAGATGTAGTGCTCCAGCTGCTCGATGATGAACTTCTGCTCGGAGATGATGTCCTTGACCAGGTCTCCGATGGAGATCAGGCCCAGCAGCTTGCCGCCCTCGTCCACCACGGGCAGATGGCGCAGCCGGTTCTCGGTCATCACCGCCATGCATTCCTGCGTGGTCTGGGTGGGGCCGACGAAGAGCACGTCGCGCGTCATCACGTCGCGCACCAGGGTGGCGCCCGAGGTGCGCCCCAGCAGCGCGATCTTGCGCGCGTAGTCGCGCTCGGTGACGATGCCTGCGATCTCGCTGCCCTCCATCACGAGCAGGGCGCCAATGCCCTTGTCGGCCATGAGCCGCAGCGCGTCGAGCACGGAATCGGTAGGCGCGATGCTGTACACCGCGCCGCTGGCCTTGGACTTGAGAATGTCTGCAACTGCTGTCATGGGTGCCTTTCAGTCGTTCGCCAATTCGGTTCTAGTGTCATCCGAACTGCGCCCAAAAAGCAACAGGGCCAGCGCGTGTATGCACACGCACCGGCCCTGCCCGTTACCCTGATCCCAACCTATCCGTTGGTCCTGCAATAGAGCCGCCTGCAGCGCATACGACTGGCGCTACCTAAGCGAGGGACGCCGAGCAAGAGCCGCCTCGCGGCGGGGGCGCCTAGCCGACGGCGTCGTCCCCCTCCCGCGAAGCGAGAGAGGGGGCGCCGTGCAACGGGAAGCCGCGAAGCGGCTCAGGGGGTGTTGCATCATTTCAGCGGCGGCCGCCCAGCAGGCTGCCACCAATCTTCATCAGATCGCTGAGACCTACCTGGCCGTCGCCATCCTGATCGAGCAGGCTGCCCAGCAAACCACCACCCAGACCGCCCTGCTGCTGCGCCTGCGCATGCTCGCGGCCCAGCACCTGGCCCAGGCCGCCGGCATCCATGCCGCCTGCGCTCACGCGCTGTGCAAGAAAGGACATGACGATGGGGGCCAGCAGCTGCAGCAGCTGGGCCGCGCCGCCGCTGCCCAGGCCCGTGGCCTGGCCCAGTCCGTCCTGCGCGCGCTGCTGGTTGCCGCCCAGGATGTGGCCCAGGATGGCCGCGCCATCGAGCCCGCCCCCTGCATTGCCGCCCGCGCCTGCGCCGCCGCCCAGCAGCGAGCCCAGCAGGCCGCCGAGGTCCAGGCCACCGGCGCCGCCGCCGCCGCTGGCCGCGCCATGGTCGCGCTGCAGAGCGCCGAAGAGATTGGCCGCGCCCTGCGGATCGGCCGCATTGCGGCCCAGCGAGGCCAGCAGCACGGGCAGGGCCGCGCCCACGGCGCTTTCGGTCTGGGCGGGGCTGGCGCCGATCTGGTCCGCCATCTGCTGCATGGGCGCGCCCTGCAGTTGGGCCATCAGTTCGGCGGCCAGGGAAGAGCTGGAGTTCATGGTCGTTCCTTCATCCGGTCGCCCGGTCAACACAAAGCCACATGGTATGCGCAAGCCTGCGCAGCGCACATGACGGTGCCACGTCCAAGTGTCAACGATGTTTTCCAGCGCCCGCAGGAACCCGCAGGGATCAGGTCGTGGTCAGCACCCTCTGCGGCTGCGCGCGCGCCTGCCGCATCTGTGGCGGGCTCTGCACTTGGCTGCGTGCCTGGCTGCGTGCCTGGCCGCCTGCCTGGCTCTGTGCCTGGGCCTTCATGGACCGGCGCAGGGCCACGGCATCGCCCGCTGCGGCAGGCGAGCGGCCCGTGGCGTCCAGCCGGAACACCTGCACGGTTTCCGACACGGTCTGCGCCTGGGCCTGCAAGGCCATGGCCGATGCCGCGTTCTGCTCGACCAGGGCCGCGTTCTGCTGCGTGATGCTGTCCAGATGCGCCACGGCCGCGTTGACCTGCGAGATGCCGCTGAGCTGCTCGCTGGAGGCGCTGTGGATCTCGCCGATCAGCAGGCTCACGCGCCGCACCAGATCCAGCGATTCGATCATGGTCTTCTGCGCCACCTCGGTCCTCTGGTTGCCGTCCAGCACCTTGGCGGCGGAGTCGTCGATGAGCTCGCGGATCTCCTTGGCCGCCGCCAGCGTGCGCTGCGAGAGGCTGCGCACCTCGGCCGCCACGACCGCAAAGCCCCGGCCCTGGTCGCCCGCGCGCGCGGCCTCCACCGCAGCGTTCAGCGCCAGGATATTGGTCTGGAAGGCGATGGAGTCGATGAGCTGCGTGATCTCTCCGATGCGCCCCGACGCGGCCTGGATCTGCTTCATGGTGGCGGCCACGCCATCGACGGCGCCGCTGCTGCGTTCGGCCACCTCGCTGGCCTGGGCGGCCAGGTCCGTGGCCTGGCGGGCCGAGTCGGCCGTGTGCTTGACGGTGCCCGTGATCTCCTCCATGGAGGCCGCCGTCTGCTGCAGGTTGCCCGCCTGGGTTTCGGTGCGCGCGGACAGGTCATGGTTGCCCTGCGCGATTTCCCGGCTGGAGATCTGCATCTTGTCGCTTTCCTCGCGCGCATCGCGCACGATGGACAGCAGGTTCACGTTGAGCTGGCTCAGCGCCTTCTGCAGATCGCCCACCACGTCCTTGCGCGTGATGCGTATGGTCTGCGTCAGGTCGCCGGCCGCCAGGCGGTTGGCCAGCAGCACCATCTGCGCCAGCGGCGCCACGGTCAGCCGGTAGGCCCAGGCCCCGGCCAGGCCCGTGAAGATGCAGACCGCCAGCCAGGCCAGCGCAGACCATGCGTCCAGCGTATGCCCACCGGCCAGCGCCGCGCCAAAGGCCGCCGCCACCACCATGAAGAAGATCAGCACCAGCTTGCCGGCCAGGCCCAGGCTCAATGCGTTGGCCAGGCGGCCGCGCAGGTTGTTGCGCAACAGGTGGCCGGCACGCAGCACGTGGACCCGGCGCCCGGCGTCTTTTTCGGCGCGCATGGTGGCGTAGAGGCGCTCGGCCGCATCGGTCTGCTCGCGCGTGGCCTCGGTGCGCACCGACATGTAGCCCGAGGGCCGGTCGCCCTCCATCAGCGGGGTGACATTGGCCATGACCCAGTAGAAGTCGCCGTTCTTGCGCCGGTTCTTCACGGGGGCGGACCAGGGCAGGCCCGCCGAGATGGTCTCCCACATGTCGCGGAAGGCTTCCTCGGGCATGTCGGGGTGGCGGATCATGTTGTGGGGCTGGCCCAGCAGGTCTTCGCGCTCGTAGCCGCTGACCTCGATGAACATCGGGTTGCAGTAGAGGATGCGGCCCTTCAGGTCCGTGGTGGAGACCAAGGTCTGGCCCTTGGGAAACGAGTACTCGCGCGTACTGACCGGCAGATTCACTCTCATAGGCATCCTCCCTTGAAGAAGAAAAATCCTGCGTGCCCCATCCGGCCCAGCGAGCCGCTGGCCGGAGTTCAAAGTTTTTACCCCGAACCGCCACATTTGAAACAAATAAAAACAAAATCTCCATTGGATTCAGACATCTGATAGGACCGTATCGATAGCACGCGCACCGCTTTGATGCATGCGGCGCACCAGCCTGGCACGGCCGCGCGGGCTCGCGTCCCCGGGCGATCAGTCGCCACAGGGCAGCAGGCCTGGCACGCAGCTTGCTAAATACCGGGCGTGGCCATGAAGGGCCGCAGGGCCAGGCGCAACGACGTGCCACGGCCCGGGACAAAGGCGTCACCCCGCGCGCAGCCATCGGCCGCGCAGCGTGGGGACGCCTTTTTTGTTTTCCGAACCGCAACGGGGGCACGATGAAAAAATCCAGGCTGGTGATGGTGGGCAACGGCATGGCCGGCGTGCGCACGCTGGAGGAGCTGCTCAAGATCGCGCCCGACCTCCACGAGATCACGGTATTCGGGGCCGAGCCCCACCCCAACTACAACCGCATCATGCTGTCGCCCGTGCTGGCGGGCGAGCAGCGGCTGGACGAGATCATCCTCAACGACTGGTCCTGGTATGCGCAGCACGGCATCACCCTGCATGCGGGCTGCCGCGTGCACGCAGTCGACCGGGCGCGCCGCGTGGTGCACGCCGTGGACGCGGCCGGACAGCCGGTGAGCGCCGAGTACGACCGGCTGATCCTGGCCACGGGCTCGCGCCCCTTCATGCTGCCCGTGCCCGGGCGCGAGCTGGAAGGCGTGCTGGGCTACCGCGACATTGCCGACACCCAGGCCATGATCGCGGCGGCCGCCAGACACCGCCATGCCGTGGTCATCGGCGGCGGCCTGCTGGGCCTGGAGGCCGCCAACGGACTCATGAAGCGCGGCATGGACGTTACCGTGGTGCATGCGGGCGAGCGCCTGCTGGACCGCCAGCTGGACGAAACCGCCGCCGCCTTGCTGCAGGCCTCGCTGGCCGAGCGCGGCATGCGCTTTCTGATGCAGGCCCAGACCCGGGCGCTGACGGGCGACGGCCAGGGCCGCGTGGCCTGCGTGCACCTGCAGGACGGGCGCGAGGCACCGGCCTCGCTGGTGGTCATGGCCGTGGGCATCCGGCCCGAGACCACGCTGGCCGAGCAGATGCACCTGCACGTGCAGCGCGGCATCGTGGTCAGCGACACGCTGCAGACCGTGACCGACCCGCGCATCTACGCCGTGGGCGAGTGCGCGGCGCACCGGGGCGTGGCCTACGGGCTGGTGGCGCCCCTGTTCGAGCAGGGCAAGGTGCTGGCCAACCACCTGGCGGAGATGGGCATCGGCCGCTATCCGGGCTCGCAGACCTCGGCCAAGCTCAAGGTCACGGGCATCCATCTGTTCAGCGCGGGCGACTTCCGCGGCGACGAGGGCACGGAGGAAATCGTGCTCAGCGACCCCGGCGCGGGCGTATACCGCAAGCTTGTGCTGCGCGGTGACAGGCTGGTCGGCGCCTGCCTGTATGGCGACACCGAGGACGGCGGATGGTACTTCCGCCTGTTGCGCGATGGCGTGGCAGTGCAGGAACTGCGCGACCGCCTCATGTTCGGCGAAAGTCAAGCCAGCAAGGCCAATCAGGCCGACCCGGCCAGCGGCGCGTGACGGCGCCCGTGCCCTGCCCCTCCCTCATCCACCCCAGGCCCACCATGCAAGAAACCCGATCCACCTGCCCCTATTGCGGCGTAGGCTGCGGCGTCCTCATCGAAAGCGATGGTGCGCGCATCACGGGCGTGCGTGGCGATCCGGCGCACCCCGCCAACCACGGCCGCCTGTGCACCAAGGGCAGCACCCTGCACCTGACGGCCTCGCCCGCCCTGGCACGGCAGACGCGGCTGCTGCAGCCCGCGCTGCGTGCCACGCGCGGCGCGGCGCCCCAGGATGTGGGCTGGGATGCCGCACTGGACCTGGCCGCCGGCAGGCTGGCCTCCATCGTGCAGGAGCACGGCCCCGACGCCGTGGGCCTGTATGTGAGCGGCCAGTTGCTGACCGAGGACTACTACGTCTTCAACAAGCTGGCCAAGGGCCTGATCGGCACCAACAACATCGACACCAATTCGCGCCTGTGCATGAGCAGCGCCGTGGCCGGCTACAAGCTCACGCTGGGCGCCGACGCGCCACCGGCCTGCTACGAGGATGTGGACCATGCGGACTGCCTTTTCATCGCGGGCAGCAACGCGGCATGGGCGCATCCCGTGCTCACGCGGCGCATCGAGCAGGCGCGTGCCGCGCGGCCGCAGATGAAGATCATCGTGGCCGACCCGCGCCGCACCGACACGGCCGGCATGGCCGACCTCTTCCTGCCGCTGCGCCCCGGCAGCGACACCCTGCTGTTCCACGGCATGCTGCACATCATGGAACTGGAAGGCTGGCTGGACCAGGCCTACATCGCACGCCACACCAGCGGCTTTGCCGACCTGCAGGCCCTGGTGCGGGAGGCCACGCCCGAGCGCGTGGGCGAGCTCTGCGGCCTGCCTCGGCACGATCTGTTCCAGGCCGCGCAATGGTTTGCGCTGGGCGGGGATGCACGCGACGACGCCGCCCGTGGCGCCACGCTGAGCCTGTACTGCCAGGGCCTGAACCAGAGCAGCAACGGCACGGCCAAGAACGCCGCGCTGATCGGCCTGCACCTGGCCACGGGCCAGATCGGGCGCGCAGGCGCGGGGCCGTTCTCGCTCACGGGTCAGCCCAATGCCATGGGCGGGCGCGAGGTGGGCGGGCTGGCCAATCTGCTGTCGGCCCACCGCGACCTGGCCAACCCGGCCCACCGCGCCGAAGTGGCCGCACTGTGGGGCGTGGACGCCGTGCCGCCCCGCCCCGGCAAGACCGCCGTGGAGATGTTCGAGGCCGCCGCCGAGGGCGAGATCCGCGCGCTGTGGATAGCCTGCACCAACCCTGCGCAAAGCATGCCCGACCAGGCCCTGGTGCGACGCGCGCTGCAGCGGGCCGAATTCGTCATCGTGCAGGAGGCCTTTGCCACCACCGCCACCTGCGCCTACGCCGACCTGCTGCTGCCTGCCACCACCTGGGGCGAGAAGATCGGCACGGTGACCAACAGCGAAAGGCGCATCTCGCGCGTGCGCCCCGCCGTGGCCGCACCCGGCGCCGCGCGCCATGACTGGCGCATTGCCGTGGACTGCGCGCGGCGCATGGAGGCACGGCTGCGCCCGGGCCGGCCCAGCCTCTTCCCCTACGACACCGAAGACGCCGCTGCCGGCGCCCAGGCCATCTGGAATGAGCACCGCGAGAGCACGCGCGGGCGTGACCTGGACATCACCGGCCTGTCCTGGGATCTGCTGGACGCGCAAGGCCCCCAGCAATGGCCGCTGCCCGAAGGCGCAGCCCAGGGCCGCGCACGGCTCTACGAAGACGGCCGCTTTCCCACGCCCGATGGCCGCGCACGCTTTGCCCTGCTGCCCTGGCAGCCGCTGGCCGAGCCGCCCGATGCGCACTATCCCTTCAGCCTGACCACGGGCCGGCTGCGCGACCAGTGGCACGGCATGAGCCGCACGGGCCAGCTGGGCCGCTTGTTCAGCCATGCGGCCGAGCCCTGCCTGCAAATGCACCCGCGGGACATGGCCGAGCGCGGCCTGCGCGCGGGCGACCTGGTGCAGATGAGCAGCCGGCGCGGCGCCCTGCTGGTGCCGGTGCAGCCCGACGACACGCTGACGCCCTCCCAGCTCTTCATGGCCATGCACTGGGGCGGCGAGTACCTGGGCGGCACTTCAATGGGCGGCGTCAATGCCCTGACCACACCGGCCTTGTGCCCCGGCTCCAAGCAGCCCGAACTCAAGCACACGGCCGTGAAGCTGCAAAAGGCCGAACTGCCCTGGACCCTGCTGGCCATGGCCTGGCTGCCCGAGGACCGGGTGCTGGCCGTGCGCGAGCAGTTGTCCGCCCTCATGCCGCACTTCGGCTTTGCCAGCTGCGTGCCCTTCGGCAATGCCGTCCCGCTGCAGGACGCCGCCCGGGCCCGGCACGGCGTGCTGCTGCGCGCCGCCGCGCATGAGGCGCCGGGCGAGGCCGTCCTCGCACGGATCGAATCCCTGCTGGGCCTGGATGCCGCCGACACCCTGCGCTACAGCGACCGCCGCCGCCAGCACAGCCGCGCGCTGCGGCTGGACCGCCACAGCCTGTCCACCACGGTCGAGGCCCTGCTGCTGGCGGGCGACACGCGCGCGGGCAGCTGGCTGTCCACCCTGCTGCAGGACCAGATGCCGGCACAGGACTATGGCCGCCTGCTGCTCATGCCCTCGGGCTCGGCGCCGCTGGCCATCCAGCCGCGTGCGCGCCAGGTCTGTACCTGCTTCGATGTGGACGAGACCGCCATCGCAGGCGCACTTGCGCGCTGCGATGGCAGCGACGACGCTCGCCTGGCCGCGCTGCAGGGCCAGTTGCGCTGCGGCACCAATTGCGGCTCCTGCCTGCCCGAGCTCAAGCGCCTGGTGCGCCACATACCCCTGGCGAAGAGCCAGGAGGCCGCATGAAAGAGGCGATTGAACAACGGGTTTGCATATATAGCGAAAAGTAATGAAACCTGCGGGAAAATATGCCCCCACAGGATTCCACCCACGATTGCAACGCCATGGGCATCAGCCAATACATCAAGGAAATAGGCCGCGGCGCACGCGGAGCCAAGGCGCTGGAGCGCCCGCAGGCGTCCGACCTGTTCGGCCAGGTGCTGGACGGCGGCGTCAGCGACCTGGAGATCGGGGCCTTTTGCATCGCCATGCGCATCAAGGGCGAGACCGTCGAGGAGATGAGCGGCTTCCTGGACGCCGTGCATGCGCGCGTCGCCCGTTTTCCCGCCTCGGCCCATGGCCGCCCCGTGATCGTGCTGCCCAGCTACAACGGCGCGCGCCGCCTGCCCGTGCTCACGCCCCTGCTGGCCCTGCTGCTGGCACGCGAAGGCCTGCCCGTGCTGCTGCACGGCATGCGCACCGAGGCGCGCCGCATCCTGGCCAGCGATGTGCTGCAGGCCCTGGGCATTGCGCCGCTGCCATCTCCCCAGGCCCTGGCCGGCGGCCAGGTGGCCCATATCCATACCGAGCATCTGCACCCGGCCCTGGCGCGCCTGTTGTCCGTGCGCGAGGTCATCGGCCTGCGCAACCCGGGCCACAGCGTGGTCAAGCTGCTGGCGCCCTGCGACGGCCCCTGCCTGCTGGTGACGGCCTACACCCATCCCGAGTACCTGCCCATGCTGCACGGCACCTTCGGGACGCTGGGCATGAATGTCCTGCTCTCGCGCGGGCTGGAAGGCGAGGTCGCGGCCGACCCGCGCCGGCTGCCGCGCTACGACGGCTTTGTGGCAGGCGCCCACCAGCTGCTGGCCGAGCAGCAAAGCGGCACCGCCTCCGACGTGCCGGGCCTGCCCGCCGAGATCGACGTGGACACCACGGCGCGCTACACCGAAGACGTGCTCGCGGGCCGGCTGCCCGTGCCTCCCGCGCTCACACGCCAGGTGGAACACATCGTCCACCTTGCCGATCAGATTCGCTGAATACCCCAGAAAAAACGGAGCCCCGCCATGACGACCCCGTCCCACACCCCTGCGAACACCGCCCGGCGCGGCACCTGCACCCTGGTCGGCGCCGGCCCCGGCGACCCGGAGCTGCTGACCATCAAGGCCCTCAAGGCCATACAGGCTGCCACCGTGCTGCTGGTCGATGACCTGGTCAGCGACGCCATCGTGGCCCATGCCGCGCCCACGGCGCGCATCGTCTACGTGGGCAAGCGCGGCGGCTGCAAGAGCACGCCCCAGGCCTTCATCGAAAAGCTCATGCTGAGCGCCGTGCAGGAGGGCGAGACCGTGGTGCGCCTGAAGGGCGGCGACCCCTTCATCTTCGGGCGCGGCGGCGAAGAGGTGGAGCACCTGCGCGAAGCGGGCGTCGAGGTCCAGGTCATCAACGGCATCACTGCTGGCCTGGCCGGGCTCACCAGCCTGGGCGCCCCGCTCACGCACCGCGACCGGGCGCACGGCGTGGTCTTCATCACGGGCCACGCCAAGCCCGGCGACAGCGGCACCGACTGGCGCCAGCTGGCCGCCACCGCGCGCGATGCGCGGCTCACCCTGGTGATCTACATGGGCGTGAGCAGCGTGGAGCACATCCGCGCCGAGCTGCTCAATGGCCTGCCCGCAGCCACGCCCGTGGCCGTGATCCAGCACGCCAGCCTGCCACAGCAGCGCCACGCGCTGACCACGCTGGGCGCGCTGGTGGAGTGCATTGCCGACACGGGCCTGGGCAGCCCCAGCGTCATCGTCGTTGGCGATGTGGTCCATGGCGTACGGGCAATGGCCGAGCCTCAGACGCAGCTCAACGCTGCGGTTGCAGCCGCCTGAGTGCGAGATTGCTGCAATCAAAAATCTATCGATTCATAAAAGTCATTAGTTTTCATTAAAAATCCCCTGTTGGCTGCCGAAACGGCGTTTAGACCGTTTTGGCAGACCGTCAGCTCCGCCAGGCGGCGGTAGCGCCATCGGGGGATTCCATGAAAACACCAGGCCTTAATTTCACTTCCACAGCTGCGCAGATACGGCTGTCCGCATGGCGGCGCACGTGGTCGCCGCTGCTGGCCGGCTGCGCGCTGGGCATGGCCCTGCTCATGCCCGGCCTGGCTGGAGGCGCCGACATGGTGCTGGCCACGCGCGTCACGGCCGGTGCAAAACCCTGGCTCACGCCCGCGCACCGCCAGTGGCTGCAGGCGCGCGGGCCGCTGACCGTGGGCATTTCCCTGCCCGACCATCCTCCCCTGGAAATGATCGATGGCGAGCGCTTCCAGGGCATCACGGCCGACCACCTGGGACTGCTGTTTCCCGCGCCGGTGCGCTTCAAGACCTATGGATCGCGCGTGGCCGTGCTCGATGCGCTGCGGCGCGGCGAGATCGACCTGGCCTGCGAGGGCACCGAGCTGGAGGCCGAACGCGCCGACCTGGCCCTGAGCGTGCCCTACCTGCCCAGCCAGCCCGTGCTGGTGTCGCTCTCGCATGCGCCCTTCGACGCGGAGCGCCGGGGCGCGCGGCTGGCCATGACGCCCGACCAGCTGTTGCGCTCCCAGGTTGCGGCCGCCTATCCTCTCAGCGAGCTGCTGACCTATGAAACACCCCGCCGCGCGCTGGAGGCGCTGAGCCTGGGCGAGATCGATGGCTTCGTCGGCGACACGGTCACGGTGCACTACCTGATCCAGGCCAACTACCTGCTCAACCTGCGCGTGCAGGGCTTTGCCCCCATAGAGAGCCGGGGCTTCGGCATGCTGGTGCGGCATGACGATACGCAGCTGAAGGCCTATCTGGACCAGGCCCTGCCCGCCATCACCTTGCAGCATGGCGACGACATTCTGCACAGCTGGAGCGGCAGCCGCCGTCCGCTGCTGGGAAGCGACCGCGTGGCCCTGACACCCTCTGAAAAGCAATGGCTGGATGCCCATCCCCGCATTCCCGTGGTGCTCAACAGCTCGCTGGGATCGCTGGGAAAGCTGAATGCCGACCGCCAGGCCGAGGGCATAGGACCCGACTACCTGGACCTGATCAGCCACCGCGCCGGCCTGCAGTTCGACTACGTGACCGCACGCAACTACACCGAACTCGAGGCCATTCTGGGCTCGGGCAAGGCCCTGCTCACCCCCGTCTACACCTCGCCGCCGATTGCATCGCCCGATATCAAGCTGCTGCCGCCCTACCTGCGCAGCGCGGTGGTGGTGCTGGCCCGGCCCGAGGCGAACGCGGGCACACAGCGTGACAAGGGCATACACCACCTGCAGGGACTGGAGGGCAAGCGCGTGGCCATGGTGGCTGGCTTCTTCCTGGAGGACACGGTGCGCCGCGAGCATCCGCGCATACGGCTGCAGCTGTATCCCGACCTGGCCCAGGCCCTGGCCAGCGTGGCAGCCGATGACAGCGATGCCTTCGTCGGCAACGACTACGCAGCGCGCTATGCCAACGCCCAGCAATTGGGCAACCAGTTGCAGCTCACCGGCATCCTGGAGGACTACACCCGCCCCGTGAGCCTGGCCGTGCATGCCGCCGAGCCCGAGCTTCTGAGCATTCTGGAGAAGGCCCAGCTGTCCATCTCACCCGAAGAAATGGCCGAAATCGTGCGCCTGTGGGCGCCGCGCGATAGCGGCAGCGGCACGCGCTTTTGGCGCGAGCACCGCCAGCGCCTGCTGCTGCTGCTGGCAGCGCTGGCGCTGGCCACGGCCACCTCCCTGGTCTGGGGCTTTTACCTGAGCCGCCAGATGCGCAGGACGCGCCGTGCCGAGCGGCGCGCCGAGGCCGCCAACCGGGCCAAAAGCCTGTTCCTGTCCACCACCAGCCACGAGATACGCACGCCACTGAGCGCCATCATCGGCCTGCTGGAGCTGGCGCAGGACCGCGAAAAACTCGGCCTGCCCCACCGCGATACGCTGGCCGCGGCCCACAAGGCCTCCCAGGGCATGCTCCTGCTGCTGGGCAATGTGCTGGACCTGCACCGCATCGAGTCGGGCCACATCGACTCCACGCCCCAGCCCGTGGCGCTGCGGCCGCTGATCGAAGACATGGCCCCGCTGCTGCAGGGCCTGGCGCACGGCAAGCGGCTGTCGCTGCGCACCCAGGTTGGCAAGGGCGTGGACCACAGCGTGACGGCAGACCCGCTGCACCTCAAGCAGGTGCTGTTCAACCTGCTGAGCAATGCCATCAAATTCACCGAACGCGGCAGCGTCACCCTGCGCGCGCAAGGCACCCGCCGCCATGACCGCCTGCTGCTGCAGATGGAGGTGGAGGACACCGGCATCGGCATTGCCCCGCAGGACCAGGCCCGGCTGTTCAAGCCCTTTTCGCAGGTGCCGGGCGCCCATCAGGACCAGGCCTTCGGCAGCGGCCTGGGCCTGAGCATCACGCGCCGCCTGCTGGAGCACATGGGGGGGACCATCACCCTGGAGAGCATGCCGGGCCGGGGCTCACGCTTCACGGTCAGGTTGAGCCTGCCGCTGGTGGAGCTGGACGACAGGCCTTCGGCCGAAGAGGTATTGCCCCGGCTCATGCCCGCGCCCCTGGAGCTGCGTGCAAAGGCCGATACAGGCACCGAGCCCCTGCCCGAAGTCCCGGCCGAGCCGGAACTCAGAATCCTGGCCGTGGAAGACTATATGTTCAATCGCGAGCTGCTCAAGAGCCAGCTCACCGCGCTGGGCCACGGCATCTCGCTGGCCGGCGATGGACAGGAGGCCTGGGCGCGTTGCCTGGCCGAGTCCTTTGATCTCATCATCACCGACGGCCGCATGCCGATCATGGACGGCTTCGAGTTCATCCGGCGCCTGCGTCGGCGGGAAGCCGAAAACCAGCTGCGCCGCTGCCGCGTGATTGCGCTGACCGCCAGTCCGGAGGCGTCCGAGGCCCTGCGCTACCTGCAGGCCGGTGCCGACGAGGTGCTGTCCAAGCCGGCCTCCATGGAAGACCTCAGGCGCGTCATCGAGCAGGTGCGGGACGAGTTGCAGGGCAGCGCGCCCGGCACCTTGCATCGGCCGCCCGCCGCACCCTCCACGCTCAGCCCGGCTTGACCGAGCTGCTGGCCGTCACGCGGCTTTGCTCGAAGCGCTGGGCCAGCTCGCGGCGCAGGTCCTTGCGGATCAGCGCGGCCTGCCAGCGGCGCTTTTCCTCGTCGGTGGCCGGCACCAGCGTGGGCACGGGCGCAGGCTGCTTGTTCTCGTCCACCGCCACCATGGTGAAAAAGCAGCTGTTGACATGGCGCACCACCTGGGTGCGGATGTCCTCGGCCACCACCTTGATGCCGATTTCCATCGACGACTTGCCCGTGTGGTTGACGCTGGCCAGGAAGGTCACCAGCTCGCCCACGTGGATGGGCTGCAGGAACATCACCTGGTCCACGCTCAGCGTGACCACATAGCGGCCCGCGTAGCGGCTGGCGCAGGCATAGGCCACCTGGTCGAGCTGCTTGAGAACGGCGCCGCCATGGACGTTGCCCGAAAAGTTCGCCATGTCGGGCGACATGAGCACGGTCATGCTCAGCTGGTGCGATGGGAAATTCATCGCTGGATTTTAGGTCCCCCCTGAGTCGCTGCGCGCCTTCCCCCAGAGGGGGACGACACCCTCGGTGCGGGGCGGCCCTTCCTCGGTGTCCCTGGCTTCAGGACACGCCAGTTTCACAGGGCACGCGAAGGGCTGGCACAAGTGCGCGAGAATGGGCGCCCTTTTGCCCCCCGAGTGACGTTTTTGTGACCTCTTCCCTCTCTTTCGACGCCATCGTCATCGGCGCCGGCGCGGCCGGTCTGTTCTGTGCGGCCCAGGCCGGACAGCGTGGCCTGTCGGTGCTGCTCCTGGACCACGCGGAGAAGGTGGCCGAGAAGATCCGCATCTCGGGCGGCGGCCGTTGCAACTTCACCAACCGCGACCTGGACGTGCGTGCGCCGCACAAGCACTTCGTGGGCTGCAACCCGCAGTTCTGCCGCTCGGCCCTGTCGCGCTACACGCCGGCCGACTTCATCGCGCTGATGGACAGGCACGGCATTGCCCACCATGAAAAGCACAAGGGCCAGCTGTTCGCCGACCGCTCGGCCGAGGACATCATCGCCATGCTGCTGGCCGAATGCCAGGCCGGCGGCGTGCAGCGCTGGCAGCCCTGCAAGGTCGATTCCGTCGCGCATGCGGATGGCCAGTACCGCCTGCAGACCAGCCGTGGCGCCGTGCAGGCGCCCAGCCTGGTCATCGCCACGGGCGGCCTGTCCATTCCCAAGATCGGCGCCACCGACTTCGGCTACCGCCTGGCCCAGCAGTTCGACCTGCCCCTGGTCGAGCGCACGCCGGGCCTGGTGCCGCTGACCTTCGATGGCGACGCCTGGGCCCCCTACGCCCAGCTCGCGGGTCTGGCCCTGCCCGTGGAGATCAGCACCGGCAGCAAGAAGGAACGCATGGCCTTCATGGAAGACCTGCTGTTCACGCACCGCGGCCTGTCCGGCCCCGCCGTGCTGCAGATCTCTAGCTACTGGAAGCCCGGCACGCCCCTGTGCATCAACCTCGCCCCCGAGGTGGACCTGCAGGACGAATTGCTCAAGGCCAAGTCGCGCTCGCGCAAGCTCATCGCCAACGAACTGGCGCAGTGGCTGCCCTCGCGCCTGGCCGATGCCTGGGTACAGCAGGACGCGGCCTGGCAGCGCCCCATTGCCGAAGCCTCGGACAAGGCCCTGAACCAGCTGGCCGAGCGCCTGTCGCGCTGGGAGATCGTGCCCACCGGCACCGAAGGCTACAAAAAGGCCGAAGTGACGCTGGGCGGCGTGGACACGCGTGCGCTTTCGCAACAGACCATGGAATGCAAGACCCAGCCCGGCCTGTACTGCATCGGCGAAGTGGTGGACATCACCGGTTGGCTGGGCGGATACAACTTCCAATGGGCCTGGGCCAGCGGGTATGCGTGCGCGCAGGCCTTGCCTTGTGCGTGATTTGTCAGATCGCTTTCGTCTCGCGTATAATCGCCCGCTTTGCTGGCAATTGCCCCGTCGGCCAATACTAGTTAACTATTGACGGGGACCAACCGCTGAACATGGCTCTCAGGCCCGATCTTCCCGAGAACCCGCTGTCAGCACAGATATCTGGAAATCTAGCTAATGACCACCATCCGCGTAAAAGAAAACGAGCCCTATGAAGTTGCCCTGCGCCGCTTCAAGCGCACCATCGAAAAGCTCGGCCTGCTGACCGACCTGCGCGCTCGCGAGTTCTACGAGAAGCCCACATCCGAACGCAAGCGCAAGAAGGCTGCCGCCGTCAAGCGTCACTACAAGCGCGTTCGCAGCATGCAGCTGCCCAAGAAGCTGTACTGATCAGCCCTTGACCAGCCGGCTCTCGTCAGCCGCAAAACCCGCGCTCGGGACGCCAGGCGCGGGTTTTTTGTTTTTGTTTTTTGGTTTTTGTTTTCCGACGCCACTACCTCAGGAGAAATGCCATGAGCCTCAAGGCCCAGATCACCGAAGACATGAAGACCGCCATGCGCGCCAAGGACAGCGAACGCCTGGGCACCATCCGCCTGCTGCTGGCTGCGATGAAGCAAAAGGAAGTCGATGAGCGCGTCGAGCTCGACGACGCCGCCGTCATCGCCATCGTGGACAAGCTGATCAAGCAGCGCAAGGACAGCATCGCCGCCTTCGAGGGCGCGGGCCGCCAGGACCTGGCCGACAAGGAAAAGGCCGAAATGGCCGTGCTGACCGCCTACCTGCCCGCACGCATGTCGGCCGAGGAAGTGGCCACCGCCGTGAAGGCCATCGTGGCCGAGCTGGGTGCCTCCGGCCCCGGCGACATGGGCAAGGTCATGGGCGCGGTCAAGGCGCAGCTGGCTGGCAAGGCCGACATGGGCCAGGTGTCCGCTGCCGTCAAGGCCGCCCTGGCAGGTTGAGCCTGCTGCGGCAGCCGCGCCCTTTTCAGGACGCTGCTGCCGCCCATTCCTGCTGAAAGTGCTCCTGCAGGAATTCGACACAGACACGCACCTTGGCCGACAGCTGCAGCCGCGTCGGATAGACCGCCCAGACATTGGCCTCCTGCCGCCATTCGGGCAAGAGCTGCACCAGGCGCCCTGCCTGCAGATGGGCGCCCACATCCCACAACGAGCGCAGCGCAATGCCGCGCCCATCCACGGCCCACTGCACCACCATCTCCCCGTTGTTGGCCGACAGCGGCCCCGTGACCTTCACCGATTGCTCGGCAGCGCCCGCGCGCAGCCGCCACACGCCAAAGGCCTGGTCGCGCTCCTTGATGGCCAGGCAGTCGTGGGCCGACAGCTCGGCCGGCGTGCGCGGCGTGCCACGGCGCGCCAGGTAGGCAGGCGCCGCGCACAGCACGCGGTGGTTGTCGGCCAGCCGCCGCGCAATCAGGTGGGGCGCAATCTCGTCGCCCACGCGCACATCCAGATCGAAGCCCTCCCCCGCCACATCCACCAGCCGGTCGAACACATCCAGCCGCACCTGCAGCCCCGGATGGCGCTCCACCAGCCGGGACAGCGCCGGCGCGATCACATGCCGCCCGAAGCCGAAGCTGCTGCTCACGCGCAGCAGGCCGCGCGGCTCGCTGCGCGTGATGGCCACCTCCTGCATCAGCTGGTCCATGTCGTCGAGGATGCGCTGCGCCCAGTGGAATACGCGCTCGCCCTCCTCGGTCACGGCCACGCGGCGCGTGGTGCGGTGCAGCAGCTTCACGCCCAACTCCTGCTCCAGCAGGCGGATGCGCTTGCTCACATAGGCGGGCGATGCACCCAATTCCTCGGCCGCAGCGGCAAAGCCGGATTTGCGGGCCACCACGGTGAAGACACGCAGGTCTTCGGGAGCCGGTTGTTTATTCACGATCTGTAAACAATGGAACCACAGTTGGCCGATTGTATTTAGCCCTGGCGCAGCCAACAATGCCATGCATGCGGCCAGGCTTTCAGCGGCGCCGCTTCATATCCATCCATTCGATCCAAGGACAGACACCATGCAAGACACATTCAAGATCGCCGTCATCGCCGGTGACGGCATTGGCAAGGAAGTCATGCCCGAAGGCCTGCGCACGCTGGAGGCCGCCGCCAGCCGCTTTGCGATCAAGCTCGAATTCCACAATTTCGACTGGGCCCACTGCGACTACTACCTGGCCCACGGAAAAATGATGCCCGACGACTGGAAGGCGCAGCTCTCCGGCATGGACGCCATCTTCTTCGGTGCCGTGGGCTGGCCCGCCACCGTGCCCGACCATGTCTCGCTGTGGGGCTCGCTGCTCAAGTTCCGCCGCGAGTTCGACCAGTACATCAACCTGCGCCCCGTGCGCCTGTTCGAAGGCGTGCCCTGCCCGCTGGCCGGCCGCAAGCCCGGCGACATCGACTATTACGTGGTGCGCGAGAACACCGAAGGCGAATACACCTCGCTGGGCGGCATCATGTACGAGGGCACGGACCGCGAGATCGTGATCCAGGAATCGGTCTACTCGCGCAAGGGTGCCGAGCGCCTGCTCAAGTACGCCTTCGACCTGGCCCAAAGCCGCGAGCGCAAGCACGTCACCCTGGCCACCAAGAGCAACGGCATCGCCATCAGCATGCCCTGGTGGGACCAGCGCGCCGAGGACGTGGCCAAGGCCTACCCGGACGTCACGCTGGACAAGCAGCACATCGACATCCTGACCGCGCGCTTCGTGCTGCAGCCGGGCCGCTTCGACGTGGTGGCCGCCACCAACCTGTTCGGCGACATCCTCAGCGACCTGGGACCGGCCACCACGGGCACCATCGGCCTGGCCCCCTCGGCCAACCTCAACCCCGACCGCAGCTTCCCCAGCCTGTTCGAGCCCGTGCACGGCTCGGCCCCCGACATCTACGGCAAGAACATCGCCAACCCCATCGCCATGGTCTGGTCGGCAGCGCTGATGCTGGACTTCCTGACCCACGGCCAGGGCGCAGGCCGCGCGGCGCACGACGCCATCGTCTCGGCCATCGAGGAAGTCATCAGGAGCGGCCCCCGCACGCCCGACCTGGGCGGCACGGCCAGCACCACCGAAGTGGGCCAGGCCATCGCGGCGCAGATCGCGGGCAAGTAGGCCTCAGGGCTGCTGCGCCTGCCGGGGCCGGCGCACGGCCCTGATGCGGCCGCTTTCTCCGCCGCCGCAGAAGAAGCGGTCGCCGCCGTCGGACTCCAGCCCCGACACGCCGGTGCCGGCCGGCATCTCCAGCCGCTGCAGCACGGCACCGCTGTCCGGGTCCAGGCGCCGCAGATCGCTCTGGCCTTCTTCCCAGGTGCCGTGCCACAACTGGCCGTCCACCCAGGAGACGCCGGTGACGAAGCGGTTGGACTCCAGGGTGCGCAGCACCGCCCCGGTGTCGGGATCGATCTGATGGATCTTGCGGCCGTGGTACTGACCCACCCACAGCGAGCCCTCAGCCCAGGCCATTCCCGAATCGCCGGCATCGCCGCCGCCCCCGGGCGCAGGAATGGTGGCCAGCACGTGGCCGGTGGACAGGTCGATCTTCTGGATACGGTCATTGGCGATCTGGAACAGATGCCGGCCATCGAAGGCCGTGCCGGCATCGCCCGGCACAGGGATGCTGCGCACGATCCGGCCGCTGTCGGGGTCCAGCGCCTGCAGTTGGGTGCCGGTGGCGAACCAGACCTGGCTGCCGTCGTAGGACACCCCGTGCACGCAATCGATGCCGGGAAAGGGACCGTACTCGCGGATGATTTCTGCAGCTTCTGTCTTCATGCGGAA
The DNA here is from genome assembly GCF_014852125.1 of Delftia sp. DLF01. NCBI lineage: Bacteria > Pseudomonadati > Pseudomonadota > Betaproteobacteria > Burkholderiales > Comamonadaceae > Delftia > Delftia sp. DLF01. The sequence continues at coordinate 119,105 of NZ_JACVAZ010000007.1, read as the reverse complement.
CTCCTGGTTGCGTTGGTCAGCCCATGCTAGCCAGCCGGCAGCACAGCGGGGAGTAACAAAGTCGTCGTGAATCCCGGCGCAGGCCGGGCCACCCAGCGGCGGGCGCGTCCCCGGCCCACGGGCTGCGCCAGCGCGTCGCGCTCCAGCGCCTCCAGGATCCTCTGGACGCTGCGCTGGCTCGCGCCCAGTGCCTGGGCCAGCGCCGAACTGGCCCAGGCCTCGCCATCGGAGAGCAGCGCCAGCACCGGCCCGCACAGCACGCCCGGCGCACCTTCCACGGGCCGTGCCAGCACGGCCACCCGGGCCTGCCGGGGCGCCAGCACAAATCCCAGGGGCGTGGCGTGAACTTCTGCCAGCGGCCGCAGCAGGCGGCGCAGGCGGCCGATCTCGACACGCAGACGCGCACGGTACGAGTCATCGGCCTGCCGGGCGCGAAATACCTGCGCCACCAGCGCCTCGCGTGAGACATCGCCGGGCCAGGCCTCGCCCAGCGCGCGCGCCAGCGCAAACAGCACCGGGCGCCCCGCCAGCGAGACCGCCGCCGGTCCGGCGCGCACCGCATGGCGGCAGGCATCCACCACCAGCGCGCCCGAGGCCAGCAGGGTCCCGGCCTCATCCAGCGACAGCAGCTTCTGAGCCTGCGATCCGGCCGGCTCCCGCTCCAGCAGCACCGCAGCAGGCGCGTGCAGGGCCTGGGCGGCCTGCCCCACCTCGGCGGCCAGGGCTGCAATGCCGGCGGCGCCGGCCGCCTGCGCGGCATCGGCCAGCGCACTGTGCGCCGCACGGATGTCCAATCGGCGCATGGCGATACCCGCCAGGGCCAGGGCATGGAACGCCTGCAAGGCGGCAGGCAGCAGCGCGGGCCGCAGTCCGCCCAGCAGACCCTCGGCCTCGCCCAGGCGGCCCAGCAGCAGGCACCGGCGTACTTCCAGATAGCCCGCATGCGCGGCGTTCACGGGATCGCCATGCGCCTGCAGCACCGCCCGCGCCGCAACCAACCTGCGGGCCGGCCATGCCAGCTCGCGCAAGGCCAGTGCAATCTCGGCCTCGGCCACTACGCAGCGGGCGCGGGCCACAGCCTCATGGGGGCCGAAGGCGCGCGCAGCGCTGCGCAGCAAGGCCCGGGCCCGCACCAGATCGCCCAGTTGCGCCATGGCGATGCCACGCAGTGCCAGCGCGGGTGCATCGTCGCGCAGCGCCACCCGGTTCAGCGCGCCAAGGGGGTCGCCAACCGCGAGCGCACGGGCCGCCGCCGTGATCAGAGAATCCATGCCCATCCCATCCATCGTGTGCGGCACGGCTGTGCCTGCAATTCATCCCGGGCCAACGCACGGTCACGGCCCGGTCATCGGTGGGCGCTAGGCTGGGTCGCCAAACGCCCTGCCAAACGCTCTGCCACCCCCACTCCCCCGCCATGATGCTCCGCCGCCATCTTCTGCTGTCCGCCGCTGGCGGCTCGCTGCTGCCCTCCATCCTCCGGGCCCAGTCCGCACCCGCCGCCATCACGCGCGACGCGGCGCGGCCGCTGCTGCCCTCTGGCCTGCAAAGCGGCGATGTGCTGGCTGACCGCGCCATCGTCTGGGCGCGCGCCAGCCGCGATGCGCGCATGTGGATCGAATGGTCCACCACCTCCGGCTTTGCCAACCCCACGCGCGTGCGCGGGCCTGACCTGCTGATGGACAGCAGCGACGGCACGGGCCGCATCGACCTGCAGGGCCTGCCTGCGGGCCAGGACATCTTCTACCGCGTGGTGCTGGAGGACTTTGCCAGCGCCAATGTGCGCTCGCCCGCCGTGCAGGGGCACTTTCGTACGCCGCTGGCGGCGGGCATGCCCGCCACGCGGCCGCTGCGCCTGGTGTGGAGCGGAGACACCGCGGGCCAGGGCTTCGGCATCAACGAGGCCTTTGGCGGCATGCGCATCTACGAGGCCATGCGCAGGACCGACCCCGACGTGTTCCTGCACAGCGGCGACACCATCTATGCCGACGGCCCCATCGCCACAGAGATGAAGCTGCGCGACGGCACGCTGTGGAAGAACCTGGTCACGCCCGAGGTCGCCAAGGTGGCCGAGACGCTGGACGAATTCCGGGGCCGCCACCGCTACAACCTCATGGACGCCAACGTGCGCGCCCTGGGCAGCGAGGTCGCCCAGATCTGGCAGTGGGACGACCACGAGGTCACCAACAACTACTCGGACAGCAAGAGCGTGGCCAACGACGCGCGCTACACCGAAAAGAACGTGCAGCTGCTGGCGGCGCGCGGCCAGCGCGCCTTCATGGAATACGCGCCCATGCGTCCCTTCGGCGCGGCCATGCACCAGCGCCTGTACCGCCGCCTGCCCCAGGGCCCGCTGGCCGACATCTTCGTGATCGACATGCGCAGCCACCGCGGCCCCAACAGCTACAACCTGCAGGCGGCCGAAGGCCCGGACACCGACATGCTGGGCCGCCCCCAGGTACAGTGGCTGCTGGACGGCCTCAAGCGCAGCCGCGCCACCTGGAAGCTGATCGCCAGCGACATGCCCATCAGCCTCTTCGTGCCCGATGGCAAGGATGCCGAGGGCCGCGCCCAGTGGGAGGCCGTGGCCAATGGCGAGCATGGCGCACCCCGGGGCCGCGAGCTGGAGATGGCGCGCCTGCTCAAGGGCATCAAGGACGCGGGCATCCACAACGTGGTCTGGCTCACGGCCGACGTGCACTACACGGCGGCCCACCATTTCAGCCCCGAGCGCGCCAGCTTCCAGGACTTCGACCCGTTCTGGGAATTCGTCTCCGGTCCGCTGAATGCCGGCGGCTTCGGCCCCAACGAGATGGACAGGACCTTTGGCGGCGAAGTCGTGTTCCAGAAAAGCGCGGGCCACGCCAACTCCGCGCCCAGCGAAGGCTTCCAGTTCTTCGGCCAGCTCGACATAGACCACCGCAGCCAGGCGCTGACCGTGGTGCTCAAGGACCTGGACGGCAAGGCGCTGTACACGAAGACGCTGGAGCCGCAGCGCAGCTGAGCCTGCCGCCTGGAGATCACGGCATTGCCCCCGCCGCAGGCCCCTGGCCGGCGAACAGGGCAAGATGGCCGGCTGCGGCATTCGGGCCGCTCAGACACAGCACGGAATCTCCATGAAGCACTACGACTACATCGTCATCGGCGGCGGCAGCGGCGGCATTGCATCGGCCAACCGCGCCGCCATGCACGGGCGCCACTGCGCGCTGATCGAAGCCGGCGAGATCGGCGGCACCTGCGTCAACGTGGGCTGCGTGCCCAAGAAGGTCATGTGGCATGCGGCCCAGATCGGCGAGGCCATGCACCGCTACGGCCCCGACTACGGCTGGGATGCCACCGTCAACCGCCTGGACTGGCAGCGCCTGCTGGACAGCCGCAGCGCCTACATCGACCGCATCCATGCCTCGTATGAAAGCGGCCTGGCGCGCAACAAGGTCGAGCTGATCCAGGGCTTTGGCCGCTTCGTGGATGCACGCACCGTGGAGGTGGGCGGCCAGCGGCTCAGTGCCGATCACATCCTCATCGCCACGGGCACGCGCCCGGCACGGCCCGACATTCCGGGCGCCGAGCTGGGCATCGACTCCGACGGCTTCTTCGCCCTCAAGGCCCTGCCTGCGCGCACTGCCGTGGTCGGTGCCGGCTATATCGCCGTGGAGATTGCCGGCGTGCTGCACGCGCTGGGATCGCAGACCCATCTGTTCCTGCGCCAAAACTCGGCACTGCGCGGGTTCGATCCGCTGCTGAGCCAGACCCTGATGGAAATCATGGAGGCCGAAGGCCCCGCCGTGCACCGCCAGGCCACCCCGAAGGCCGTGGTCCGCAACGCAGACGGCAGCCTGGACCTGCAACTGCAGGACGGCAGCAGCCACACCGTGGACTGCGTGGTCTGGGCCGTGGGCCGCCGACCCGACACCTCGGGCCTGAACCTGGAGGCCGCAGGCGTGGCGCTGCAGGACAGCGGCCACATCGCGGTGGACAAGTTCCAGGACACCAATGTGCCCGGCATCCACGCCGTGGGCGACATCACGGGCCGCATCGAACTCACGCCCGTGGCCGTGGCCGCCGGCCGGCGCCTGTCCGAGCGCCTGTTCAACGGCAAGACGGGCGAGCACCTGGACTACGACAACGTGCCCACCGTGGTCTTCAGCCACCCACCCATCGGCACCGTGGGCCTGACCGAGCCGCAGGCACGCGAGCGCTTTGGCGACGATCAGGTCAAGGTCTACCAATCGGCCTTCACCGCCATGTACACGGCCGTCACGCGCCACCGCCAGCCCGCGCGCATGAAGCTGGTCTGCGTGGGCCCCGAGGAGCGCATCGTGGGCATACACGGCATCGGCCTGGGGATGGACGAGATGCTGCAGGGCTTTGCCGTGGCCCTGAAGATGGGCGCCACCAAGCGCGACTTCGACGACACCGTGGCCATCCACCCCACGGCGGCCGAGGAGTTCGTGACCATGCGCTGAACAGGCGCACAGCCTGACCTCAGCGGTTGACCACGGCCTTGGGCAGGGCCAGCGTCAAGAGGCTGCCGGCCACCAGGCAGGCGGCGAACAGCAGCAGGCCTGCGCTCGACGAGTGCGTGAGATCCTTGAGCCAGCCCAGCAAATAGGTGGCCGCAAAGCCTCCCAGGTTGGCAATGGAGGCGATCAGCGCAATGCCTGCGGCCGCCGCCGGCCCCGTCAGGAACGTGGCGGGCAGGCACCAGAACACGGGAAAGGCTGCCATGATGCCCGCCGTCGCCAGAGAGAACAGCAGCACGGTGGCGAACACATGGCCGGTGTACAGCGTGCTCAGCGCCATGGCGGCCGCGCCCGCCAGTGCCGGCAGCACGATGTGCCAGCGCCGCTCGCGGCGCCGGTCGGAGCTGATGCCGTTGAGCAGCAGCGCAGCGATGGCAAAGGCATTGGGAACGGCCGTGAGCAGGCCGATCTCGGCCGTGCTCCTGACCCCGGCCTCGCGGATGATGGTGGGCAGCCAGAAGCTGATGGCATAGGTGGACATCATCAGGCTCAGGTCGATCAGGCCCAGCAGCCAGACCCGGCCGCTGGACAGCGCCGCCCACAGCGAATGGTGGGACTCGGCCAGCCTGTCGCTGTCGAGGTTGGCGCGCAGCACGCCCTTGTCGCGCGGCGACAGCCATTTGGCCGACTCGATGCTGTTGGGCAGGTAGACGAACACCAGCAGGCCCAGCACCACCGAGGGAATCGCCTCCAGGAAGAACAGCCACTGCCAGCCCGCATGGCCACGCACGCCGGCAAAGGCCGTCATGATCCAGCCCGACAGCGGCGCCCCGACCAGGCTGGCCAGCGGCAGGCCGATCAGGAACAGCGCCATGATCTTGCTGCGCATGCGCGTGGGATACCAGTAGGTCAGGTACAGCATGACGCCGGGAAAGAACCCCGCCTCGGCCACACCCAGCAGAAAGCGCAGCACATAGAACTGCATGGGCGTGCTCACGAACATGGTCGCGCCCGAGATCAGGCCCCAGGTGATCATGATCCGCGCGATCCACAGCCGCGCGCCCATGCGCGCCAGCACCAGGTTGCTGGGCACCTCGAAGAGGATGTAGCCCACGAAGAACAGGCCTGCACCCAGGCCGTAGACCGTCTCGCTGAAGCCCAGGTCCTGCTGCATCTGCAGCTTGGCCAGCCCCACGTTGATGCGGTCCAGATAGGCGGCCAGGTAGCACAGGCAGAAGAAGGGCACGAGCCGCCACGTCACGCGCCCGTACAGCTGCCGCCGCTCCTTCTCCTGCTCCTGCAAGTGGACCCCCTGCCCCTGCATACCGCCAATGCCTGCATTGCTGTGAACTGACATTTCAGCTCCTTGCTGTGTTGACCATTGCCACCGTTCATGGCCCTGCGTCGCCGCGTTGGCGCACTGCAGCCGGATCCGGCGGAAACATCTGTCTGCAGTGGAAATTTCAAGTGCCTACGCTCAATGCTACGCACGATAGTCAAAAACAAATCAAGTAGTTTCCCGATAGTCATCATCCATCAATTCGCACAAAAATCCCTGTACGCAAAGGAAAAAAGGGGCATCAACTCACGCAATGCCTTGGTGCTCCTTTGTAGTTAACCCGACTCAATTCAAGCGCATACGCTTCAAAACCCCGAACCCGCGGAATGAAATCCGTGATCAGAACCAAGGAGACAACCCATGCCCAGACTGCATTCAAGGACAGGACACGCCATTGCCCTGGCCGGCCCGGCACTTGCCCTGCTCCATGCCATCGCCCCGCTGCCGGCGGGCGCGCAGGTCACGCTGCAGGGTCAGATCGATGCCTTCGCGGGGTTCTCGCGCCCGCTGGGCGCGGACAAGGGCACGGGCGTGCTCACGCCAGGCGGCATGCAGACGAATTTCTGGGCCTTGCGTGGAACGGAGGACCTGGGTTCTGGATTGAAGGCCGTGTTTGCACTGGAGGCCTTCTACCGCGCGGACAGCGGCGCCGAAGGGCGTTTTGCCAATGACGCCTTCTTTGCGCGCAGCGCCTATGTGGGCCTGAGCGGCGGCTGGGGCACGCTGCAACTGGGGCGCAACACCACCCCCTACTGGCTGGCCACCATCGCATTCAACCCGTATGCAGGGTCCTTTTCGCTCTCACCCGCGGTGCTGCACAGCTTCGGGCCCAACGGCACGGCCGCCGCGCCGCTGCGGGGCGACTCGGGCTGGAGCGACAGCCTGCTCTACACCAGCCCGTCCTGGGGCGGATTCACGGCACGGCTGCAGTATTCGTTCGAGCCGCCTGCCGGCACGCCCGCGTCCCAGCGCCGCGATGCGGACAAGTACGGCGCCAGCCTCAGCTATGCGGGCGGCGCATTCGCCGCCGCCCTCGCCTACCAGAGCGTGGCCCATCCCAATGCCGCCACCACCGCTACCGCCACCGGCCTTGACCGCCAGAGCGCCTGGCTGCTGGGCGGCTCCTACGATCTGGGCATGGTCAAGCTGTTCGCCCAGTACCAGCGGCTGGCCGACACCGTGGCCGGCGCGGACCGCCGCAGGAACAGCGGCCAGTTCGGCCTGTCCATTCCCGCAGGCCCGGGCGCCGTGCTGGCCTCATATGGCCATGCGCGCACCTCGGGCGCCGAAGACGCCAGGCGCAACACCTGGGCCGTGGGCTATGACTACCCCCTGTCCAAGCGCACGGACATCTACCTCAACAGCCTGCACGACCGCATCACGGGCACGGGCGCCGGCAGCGGCCAGACCTGGGGCCTGGGCCTGCGCCACTATTTCTGAGTCCTGGGCTGGGGCTGGGCCGGTGGCTGCTGCACCACGCGCAACACCGTCTCCACCATGTGGTCGCCCCAGCGCTGCAGCTCGGCCTGCTGCAGCAGCTCCTTGTCGAAGAAGGCGCTCAGCGTGTGGCGATTGGAGAGGTAGAAGTAGCCCAGTCCCATGACCGTGATGTAGAGATCGTCGATGTGCACATCGGGACGGAACAGGCCCTGGGCCATTCCCGATTCCACGGCCTTGCGCAGCAGCGTGATGGCGTTGGGAAAGAAGTCGCGTATGCCCGAGGCCTTCTTCAGGTGCTTGCCCTTGAGCAGGTTTTCGGTGTTGAGCAGGAAGATCAGTTCCGGGTGCTCCTGGTAGTAGCGCCACATGAAGCGCACCACGGCCTCCAGCGCAGCGCGCGGATCGTCGAAGTCCACCAGCAGCTTCGCCTCGGCCTCCACCAGCTTGCGGTAGGCGTTCTCCAGCACGGCGGCGAACAGCTTGTCCTTGCTGCCGTAGTGGTAGTAGAGAAGGCTCTCGTAGCACTTGGCCTGCTTGCCGATGCGCTGCACGCTGGCGCCGTCGTAGCCACTTCTGGCGAACTCGATCTCGGCCGCAAGCAAGATGGCCTCCTTGGTCGTCTTGCCGGTCTTGGCAGTCCGCTTGCGCCCCGCAGACGCCTTGGCAGGGGCCTTGGAAGGGGCCGACTTCGCAGCGGCTTTCCTGGCGGGCGCAGCCTTGCGCTTCGGGGTGGCGGGAACTTCCTCGGGATCAGTGGTCATGGGCACGGCGTCAGGTGAAGGGGGCGTTGCGTCGGCCATTCTAGGGAAAAACGCCATATTGAAATTGAGTGTTCACTCAAACAAAATTGAGTGAACACTCAACAAGGAGAGTCCCCATGGAAACCTATGTACTCGATACCTGGTACCCGCTGACCTGGTCGCGCAACGTGGGCCGCCAGCTGTCGGCGCACCGCATCGTCGAACGCGACGTGGTTCTCTACCGCACCGAGGCCGGCGCCGTCGTGGCCATGGAGGACGCCTGCCCCCACCGCCTGCTGCCGCTGTCCATGGGCAAGCTCAAGGGCGATGCCATCGAATGCGGCTACCACGGCCTGACCTTCGACTGCAGCGGCCGCTGCACGCGCGTGCCGGGCCAGGACATGATCCCGGGCAACGCCGTGGTGACCACCTATCCGGTCAAGGAGAACATGGGCCTGGTCTGGATCTGGATGGGCGATCCCTCGCGCGCCGACAGCGTGCCGGTGTTCGACCTGCCCCAGTACCACGACCCGGCGTGGAGCGCCGTCGAAGGCGATGCGCTGCGCATAGAGGCCAACTACCTGAACCTGGCCGACAACCTCTGCGACCCCGCCCATGTGAGCTTCGTGCACCTGAGCACGCTGGGCAACGCGGCCAGCGAGGACATCCCCGTGCACCACGAGGAGCTGGACGGCCGCATCGTCACCTGGCGCTGGATCATCGATGCGCCGGCCATTCCGCTGTTCGCCAAGTACGGCAATTTCAGCGGCAACGTGGACCGCTGGCACTACTACCACTACCACGCGCCCAGCATCGCCATCATCGACTTCGGCAGTGCCGCCACGGGCACGGGCGCCCCCGAGGGCCGGCGCGACAACTGCATGCAGATCTATGCCTGCCACTTCATGACGCCCGTGGACCGGAACACCTCCATCGACCACTGGCTGCACGTCAAGAACTTCACGGCCGATGCCGACACCAATGCGGCCCTCTCCGCCGACTTCCGCGTCGCCTTCGCCGAGGACAAGGCCATCCTCGAAGCCATAGAGCGCAACGAAAAGCGCTTTGCCACGCGCAAGACCATCAAGATCGCCATCGATGCGGCCCCCCGGCGCATGCGCCGCATGGTGGACCGCATGATCGAGGGCGCGCCCACGGGCGACTGAGGAGCGGGCCATGCACGACGACACCCACCCCACCCTCCCGCCCATCGGCTGCAACGGCCGTGGCGTGCAGCGCTCCTCGCGCCACCAGCCCATCGGCCTTCAGGAGCTGCCCATACGCGAGCAGTTCCGCCTGGTCAGTGAAACCGGCGCCTTCGACTGCTTCGACCGCCTGCCTCTGCGCACGCAAATGGCCGAGTACGAGGCCGCCATCGCCGAGTTCAACCTGCCCGTGCACACGGCCAGCTGGTTCTACCGCCTGGGCGAGGACGAGGCCCTGCTGGCCCACAACCTGCGCATCTGCCAGGCCATAGGCGCGCGCTGCCACAACATCATGACCTTCAAGCACCACCGCGACGGCCATGTGCTGGACGATGCCGAGATCACCGACCACTACCTGCGCCTCTACGACGACGCCATGTCTCTGGGCGTGGAGCCCAGCTTCGAGCTGCACGTCAACATGTGGACCGAGGACTTCCTGCGCGTACGCGAGGTGGCCCGGCGCGTGCAGGCGCATGGCGTGCCCTTCCACTTCACGCTGGACTACAGCCATGTGAACTTCAAGATCGGCAACCCGGCCGAGCAGGAACTGTCGGGCGTGCGCGAACTGGTCGAGAGCGGCGAACTGGTGCTGGACCCCTTCGAGCCCGGCTCGCTGTGCGAACAATGGCTGGACATGGGCATCGTGCGCTGGGCCCAGCTGCGCGCAGCCGGCCCCAACCAGCCCCTGAACCTGTGGCACCGCAACGAGGACGGCAGCCCGGGCCGGGGCATCCAGTACCCCATGCTGCGGCCCGGCCCCGGCGAATGGCATTCGCCCTGGCACGCCTATCTGCTGGAGCCCTCCAAGGAGGCCATCCGCAAGGTGCTGGCCTACCACCACGCGCACCCGCACAGCCCGCTGCGCCACCTCACCACCGAATTCATCAACCTGCCCGACTACGGCCTGGGCGCAGGCTATGACCTGCTGGCGCAGAACGTGGCGGCCGCACGCTTCATGCGGCAAGCCTGGGACGAGATCTGCGCCCGCCCCGCAGTCCAGGCCTCGTGCAAAGGTGCATCATGACCCCCGCACAACACCCCCAAGGCCACGCCGTCATCATCGGCGCCGGGCATGCCGGCGGCACCCTGGCCGCCCTGCTGCGCCAGTACGGCCACCCGGGCCCCATCACCCTGGTCGGCGGCGAAGACCTGCCGCCCTACCAGCGCCCGCCGCTGTCCAAGGCCTGGCTGCAGCAGGCCATGGGCCTGGACGATCTGCTGCTGCGGCCCGCCAGCGCCTATGCCGACCAGGCCATTGCCCTGCGCCTGGGCGTGCGCGCCATGGCCATAGAGCCGGGCTCGCAGCAGGTAGCGCTGAACGACGGGTCGGCACTGCACTACGACCACCTGGTCATTGCCACAGGCGCCGCACCGCGCTGGCTGGCCCTGCCCGGGGGTGAGCGGCCCGGCGTGACCTACCTGCGCACCATGGAAGACGCGCAGGCGCTGCGGGGCCACCTGCAGACCGCCCGCTGCCTGGCCATCATCGGCGGCGGCTATGTGGGTCTCGAAGTCGCGTCCACGGCCCGCAAGCTGGGGGTGCAGGTCCGGGTCATCGAGCGCGAAGGCAGGCTGCTGTCTCGCAGCGCCTCGCCCCAGATGGCCGCACATCTGCACGGCCTGCATGCAGGCCAGGGCGTGGAGGTGCATTTCAACGCTTCGGTCACCGCCATCCAGGGCGACAGCCCCACCGGCATCACGGGCCTGAGGATGGCTGATGGCTCCCGCCTGGAGTGCGATGCCGTGCTCATCGGCGTGGGTGCAGCGCCCAGCGTGGAGCTGGCGCAGTCCCTCGGCCTGGACTGCGCGGGCGGCATTGCCGTGGACGGCGAAGGCCGTACCGCCATGGCCGGCATCTACGCCATAGGCGATGCCACGCGCCGCCCCCTGGCCGGCTACCCCGGGCTGCACCGGCTCGAAAGCGTGCCCAGCGCGCTCGAACAGGCCCGGCGCGCAGCCTGCGCCATCACGGGCCGCGCACTGCCCGCCCATGAAGCGCCCTGGTTCTGGTCCGATCAGTACGACACCAAGCTGCAGATCGCCGGCCTGCCCGGCCATGGCGACCAGACCGTGCTGCGCGGCGACCCGACCAGCGGCAGGTTCGCCGTCCTGCACCTGCGCGGTGGCCAGCTGTGCGCCGCCGAATGCGTGAACTCACCGGGCGAATTCATGGCAGCGCGCAAGGCCATCGCCGCCACGCACTGCGCCGACCCCGGTTTCCCGTCCCTCCCCCCCAAAGCCCCACCCACGCCATGACCACCATCACCTTCATAGAACACAGCGGCCGCAAGCACGTGGTGCAGGCCACGGACGGCCAGAGCCTCATGCGCGCCGCCGTCTCCAACGGCGTGCCGGGCATCGATGCCGAATGCGGCGGCGCCTGTGCCTGCGCCACCTGCCATGTCTACATACAACCGGAGTGGCTGGACCGCGTGGGCCCGGCCCAGGGCGGCGAAAGGGAGATGCTGGACTTCGCCCTCGACGTGCGCGGCGACTCGCGGCTGGCCTGCCAGATCACGGTCTCGCCGCAGCTGAATGGGCTGGTGGTGGGCATGCCGGTGGCGCAGAGCTGACGCGGCATCCGGCTGACCCCAGGATCACTTCCGCTTCCGCTCCCGCTTCCACTTCCACTTCCCAAGACGATTTCAGCGCGACGCCAGGCCGTGCCCCACCGCCCGCAAACACTCCACCAGCAACCGCGTCGTCGCCGTCATCGGCTGGCCGCGCAGGGTGATCAGGCCCACGGGCGGCAGGTCGATGGGCACGGGCAGGTCCAGCACGGCGACCAGTCCCTGCTGCGCGAAATGCTCGGCCACGCCGCGCGCCATGAAGGCCACGGCGCCGCGCGTGTGCAGGAAGCTGATCTGCGACAGGAATGAGGCGGACTCCACCAGGTCGGCCGGCGGATGCAGGCCGTGGGCGAAGAACTGCTGCTCCAGCTTCACGCGCAGCGATGCCCAGGGCGGGGGCATGACGCAGGGCATGTCGGCCAGCGCCTGCCAGCTCGCAGGCTGCGCCAGCAGCGCATGGCCGGGGCGCACGACGGCGACCATGGGCTCGTCGTACAGGGCTTCGGTCTCCAGGTCGGGCGAGGCATAGCCGGGTTCGAGCCGGCCCACGAACAGGTCCAGCTCGCCCATGCGCAGCTTGGGCAGCAGCCGCGTGAGATCGCCCTCCTCGACCAGCACCGTGGTCTGGGCCGATCGCGCCTTCAACTGCTCGACGGCCCGGGCCAGCAGCACGGGCGTGGCCACCACCATGGCGCCCACGCTGGTGCGCCCGCGTGTGCCGCTGGCCTCGGCCGCCATTTCATCGCGCGTGCGTTCGAAGCCCGCCAGCACCGAGCGCGCAAAGCGCACCATGCTGACGCCGGCCGCCGTGGGCTCGGTGCCTCGCGTGGAGCGCTCGAACAGCGTCATGTCCAGCATGCGCTCTATCTCGGCCAGGGTCTTGGAGACGGCGGGCTGGGTCACGGCCAGGAACTCGGCGGCGCGGCCCAGGTGGCGGAACTGGTCCAGCGCCACCAGCAGCTGCAGGTGGCGCAGCTTGAGGTTGGAGCGCAGCACGCGGTCAATCTTGCTCATGGAGTCTTCATAGCTTTGAGGTTATGAAGCCAGTCTATCTTTTCATTGGATTGTCATGATCAGGCGCTGAACAATCGCGCCAGTCAGCCCAAGGCCCGGATCACAGGGCTGCAAAAAGCCAATACAGGAGACAAGCGATGAACACCCCACGCACACGCCATGCAAGCCGGCGCGAATTCGTGCTCGCCACCCTCGGCGCCAGCGCACTGGCCGCCACCGGCCCCCTCTTCGCCCAGAACTGGCCCGAACGCCCCATCACCTTCATCTGCCCCTGGCCTGCGGGCGGCACGGCCGACCAGTCCATGCGCGCGCTGTGCACCGTGGCCGGCAAGCTGCTGGGCCAGCCGATCGCGGTGGAGAACCGCGCGGGCGCCTCGGGAATGATCGGCGCCAAGGCGCTGGCCTCGGCCAGGGCGGACGGCTACACCATCGGCCAGATTCCCATCTCGGTCACGCGCTTTTCGCAACTGGGCAGCCTGCAGGCCGATCCGCGCAAGGACTACACCTACATCGCGCGTACCTCGGGCCAGACCTTCGGCATTGCCGTGCCCGCCAATTCGCCGTTCAAGACGCTCAAGGACTTCGTGGCCGCCGCCAAGGCGAGGCCCGGCCAGGTGACCTATGCCCATGCAGGCGTGGGCGGTGCCACGCATGTGGGCATGGAGGAATTTGCGGGCGTGGCCGGCATACAGCTCAACCATGTGCCCTACAAGGGCGGCGCCGAGGCACTGCAGGGCGTGCTGGGCGGCCATGTGGATGCGCTGGCCGACTCCAGCTCCTGGGCTCCGCATGTGGAGGCCGGCAAGCTGCGCCTGCTGGCGACCTGGGGCGAGCAGCGCACGGCGCGCTTCAAGGACGTGCCCACGCTGCGCGAATGCGGCTACGACGTGGTGGTCGATGCGCCCAACGGCATTGGCGCGCCGCGTGGCCTGGACCCGGCCGTGGCGACCAGGCTGCGCGAGGCCTTCCGCGCCGCCGTGGCCAGCCCCGAGTTCAAGTCCGTGGCCGAGAAGCTGGATGCACCGCTGCTGTACCTGGACGGCCCGGACTACGAGAAATACGTCAACACGGTCTATCAAAAAGAGACCGTCCTCATCGACAAGCTCAAGCTGCGCGAATTGATGAAGGGCTGACAGCCCGCGAACCCACATCGATGAAAGCCCCTCATGCCCCGCATGTCCCGCACCGATAGCCCCCTGCTGCACCTGCATCCCAACGATAACGTGCTGGTCGCCAAGACCGCTCTGTCGCTGGGCCAGGAGATTCCCGAACTGGGCGTGCGCGCCCGCGCCCAGGTGCCTGCGGGCCACAAGATCGCCGCGTGCCGCATCGCAGAGGGCGAGCAGGTGAAGAAGTACGACACCGTGATCGGCGTGGCCATGCGCGAGCTGGAGGCCGGCGACTATGTGCACAGCCACAACCTGCGCATCGTGGACTACTACCGCGACCCGGCCTTCGGCGCCGACGTGCGGCCCGTGGACTATGTGCCCGAGGCGCAGCGCGCCAGCTTCCAGGGCTTTGTGCGCGCCGGCGGCGGCGTGGGCACGCGCAATTTCATCGGCATCCTGTCGTCGGTGAACTGCTCGGCCACGGTGATCAAGCGCATTGCCGCGCATTTCACGGCCGAGCGCATGGCGGCCTTCCCCAACGTGGACGGCGTGGTGGCCTTCGCCCAGACCAGCGGCTGCGGCATGTCCTCGCCCAGCGAGCATTTCGACGTGCTGCGCCGCACACTGGCCGGCTATGCGCGCCACCCGAACCTGGCCGGCGTGCTCATCGTGGGCCTGGGCTGCGAGCGCAACCAGGTCGATGCCCTGGTGGAGTCTCAGGGCCTGAGCGAAGGCCGGCTCATGCGCACCCTGGTGATGCAGGAGGTCGGCGGCACGCGCGTGACCATAGAGGCGGGCATCCGCGCCATCGAAGAGATGCTGCCCGAGGCCGACGCTGCGCGGCGCAGCACGGTCAGCGCCAGCCACCTGAAGATCGGGCTGGAGTGCGGAGGCTCGGACGGGTTTTCGGGCATCACGGCCAACCCGGCCCTGGGCGCGGCCATGGACATCCTGGTGCGCCACGGCGGCACGGCCATCCTGTCGGAAACGCCCGAGATCCATGGCGTGGAGTTCATGCTCACGCGCCGCGCCATCACGCCAGCCGTAGGGCAGAAGCTGCTGGACCGCCTGGCCTGGTGGGAGCGCTACGCGGCCGGCCAGAACGCGCAGTTCAACGGCGTGGTCGGCCACGGCAACCAGGCCGGGGGCCTGGCCAACATCTTCGAGAAATCGCTGGGATCGGCCATGAAGGGCGGCACCACGCCGCTGCGCGCCGTCTACGAATACGCCGAGCCCATCACCGAGCCGGGCTTCGTCTTCATGGATTCGCCGGGCTACGACCCCGTGGCCTCCACGGGCCAGATTGCCAGCGGCGCGCACCTGATCTGCTTCACCACGGGGCGCGGCTCCATGTTCGGCAGCAAGCCCGCGCCCACCATCAAGCTGGCCAGCAACACGCCCATGTACCGCCGTCTGGAAGAGGACATGGACATCAACTGCGGCCTGATCGTGGACGGCGAATGCGGCGTGCCCGAGATGGGGCAGCGCATCTTCGCGCAGATCCTGCGCCACGCCAGCGGCGAGCCCACCAAGAGCGAGGCCCTGGGCCTGGGCGACCATGAGTTCGTACCCTGGCACCTGGGCATCGTGAGCTGAGCCGCCCCTTACAACACCTGCATCCAACGATTCCATGCCACTGACCCTGACCCGCCCCGAGCTGCTGCGCAGCGCCAACTTCATCGCCGGCCAATGGACGACCGCGACTGCGACGGCGACCACGACGGCCACGCCCACCGCTCCCGCCCCACGCCTGGCCGTGACCGACCCCGCCACGGGCGCACTGATCACCGAGGTACCCGACTCCGGCGCCGCCGAGGCCCGCGCCGCGCTGGACGCCGCGCATGCCGCCTTTCCCGCCTGGCGCAAGACGCCCGCCAAACAGCGCGCCGCCATCATCAAACGCTGGAACGACCTGGTGCTGGCCCACCAGGACGACCTGGGCCGCCTCATCAGCCGCGAGCAGGGCAAGCCCCTGGCCGAGGGCAAGGGCGAGGTCGCCTACGCGGCCAGCTACATCGAATGGTTTGCCGAAGAGGCCACGCGCATGAACGGCGAGATCATTCCCGCGCCCGTGCCGGGCCGGCGCATGTTTGCGCTGCGCGAGCCCGTGGGCGTGGTGGCCGCCATCACGCCCTGGAACTTTCCTGCCGCCATGATCGCCCGCAAGATCGCGCCCGCACTGGCCGCCGGCTGCACCGTGGTCTGCAAGCCCGCGGAAGACACGCCGCTGACCTCGCTGGCCCTGGTGCTGCTGGCCCAGGAGGCGGGCGTCCCGGCCGGCGTGCTCAACATCGTCACGGCCTCGCGCGAGAAGACGCCCAAGGTGGTGGATGTCTGGCTGGACGACGCGCGCGTGCGCAAGATCACCTTCACGGGCTCCACGCCCGTGGGCAAGCACCTGGCGCGGCGCAGCGCCGACACGCTCAAGAAGCTCTCGCTGGAGCTGGGCGGCAATGCGCCCTTCATCGTCTTCGAGGACGCCGACATCGAGGCCGCCGTCGATGGCTTCATGGCCGCCAAGTTCCGCAATGGCGGCCAGACCTGCGTCTGCCCCAACCGCGTCTTCGTGCACCGCAGCGTGCACGACGCGTTCGCACAGAAGCTGGCCGCGCGCGTGGCCGCGCTGCACGTGGGCCCGGCCAGCGACCCGGCCTCGCAGATCGGCCCCATGATCAATGCGCGCGCCGTGGAAAAGATCGAGCGCCATGTGCAGGACGCCGTGGCGCGCGGCGCCAGGGTGCTCACGGGCGGCAGGCGCCTGGATGCCCTGGGCGCCAACTACTACGCGCCCACCGTGCTCACGGGCGCCGATGCCTCCATGGCCTGCGCCTGCGAGGAAACCTTCGGCCCCGTGGCGCCGCTCACGGTCTTCGACAGCGAGGACGAGGTCATCGCCGCCGCCAACGACACGCCCTTCGGCCTGGCCGCCTACTTCTACAGCAACGACGCACGCCGCATCTGGCGCATGGCCGATGCGTTGGAGACCGGCATCGTCGGCATCAACGAAGGCGCACTGGCCGCCGAGGCAGCGCCCTTCGGCGGCGTCAAGGAATCGGGCTACGGCCGCGAGGGCTCCACCCACGGCCTGGACGACTACCTGCACACCAAGTACGTCTGCCAGGGCCTGCTGGACTGAATGTTTCCCTCAACGAAATCACCGGACACCATGCCAGCCCATAACCCCTTCAAGACCGCCCTGGCCGCAGGCCAGCCCCGCATCGGCCTGTGGCTGTCCATGGCCGACCCCTACCTGGCCGAGGCGGCCGCCACCTGCGGCTACGACTGGCTGCTGATCGACGGCGAGCACGCGCCCAACGACGTGCGCAGCACACTGGCCGCGCTGCAGGCCGTGGCCCCGCACCCGGCCCAGGCCGTGGTGCGCGTGGTCGAAGGCAGCACGGCCCTGATCAAGCAGATGCTGGACATAGGCGCCACCACCTTGCTCGTGCCCATGGTGGACACGGCCGAACAGGCGCGCGCCGTGGTGGCCGCCACGCGCTACCCGCCGCTGGGCGTGCGCGGCGTGGGCAGCGCCGTGGGCCGCGCATCGCAGTGGAGCGCACGCGCCGACTACCTGCAGGTGGCCGACGACGAGGTCTGCCTGCTGGTGCAGGCCGAGACCGTGAGCGCCCTGCAGAACCTGCCGGCCATCTGCGCGGTGGACGGCGTGCACGGCGTCTTCATCGGCCCCGCCGACCTGGCCGCCTCCATGGGCCACCGCGGCAACCCCGGCCACCCCGAAGTGCAGGCAGCCATCGAGGGCGCCATGAAGACCATCATCGCCAGCGGCAAGGCGGCCGGCACCCTGACTTCGGACCCCGCCCTGGCCCGCCGCTACCTGGACCTGGGCTGCAGCTTTGTGGCCGTGGGCGTGGATGTGCTGCTGTTTGCGAATGCGGCGCGCAGGCTGCGGGGGCAGTTCGATGATTCGCCAGTGGCCGAGCCTGCACAGCAGGCAGCTGCCGCCTATTGAATCAGACAGCCACCAGCCAGGCCAGCAGCCCCACCGCCGCTGCAGCGGCCGCCACGCGCCGCGCGAACTGCGGCGCATAGGTCAGCAGCAGGCCCAGGGCCAGGGCCGCAAAGGTCAGCAGGCCCAGCCAGGCGGCCACGGCCACCGAGGCATTCCAGCGCAGCAGGCAAGGCGCCAGCGATAGGGCCAGCAGCGCGTAGCCGGCCAGCCGCCAGGCCTTCAGGCGCGCGGGCGCCAGGCCTTCGGTGCCCAGCTGGTCCTGGTGCCGGTCCATGGAAGCGGCGATGACGGCAAAGCCTGCAAAGGCCAGGCAAAGGGTGGCAAGAATCATCATGACGCGCGCTCCAGCGCGGGGGCATGGCTGGCGGCGCGGGCTTGCGTGCGGGGCACTGCAGCGGCTGCCGGCTTGCCGCGCAGCAGCCACCAGGCCACCACGCCGTGGATGGCGGCCAGGCCCAGCATCAGCAGCTCGAAGCTGGCGATGCTCCACTGCCCGTTGGCCAGGGTCTGCACCAGCGATGCGCCGCCCGTCAGCAGGTTGAGCAGGGGCAGCAGCGCGTACAGCACGGCGGCCAGCGCCATCTGCTGCAGCCAGGCATTGCGGTGCGAGACCCGCAGCGGATGCAGCAGGCACAGCAGCCAGATGATGAAGAAGCCGTTGATCTCCCAATCACTGCGTGCCTGCATGGGCACGGGCAGCAGGCGGTTGAGCCAGAAGAAGCCGGCCACGGCCACCGACAGGCCCGCGATGGAGCCCACGTTGAGCACCTCCACCAGACGGTGGCCGAAGGGCGTGCGGCCCAGCTTGCGGCGCTCGGGCATGCGCTTGACCACCCACAGCACCATGCCCGAAGCGGCCATGAAGGTGCCGACCACGCCGCTGAGCAGCAGCAGCCAGCGCGTGGCCGGCTCGGCAAAGCGGCCCAGGTGCACGCCGGTGATCACGTTGCCGGTGGCGCGCACCCAGGAGATGGCGGGCGCCTCGGGGCTGGCCTGCAACTGGCCGGTCACGCCGTCGAAGCGCAGGGTCTCGGACTGGCCGCGGTTGATGAGGCTCATGCCACCGCCTTCGCGCAGCTCGACCACCGCGCGCGAGGTGCCGGGCGCGTTGACGGTGATGCTGCCCACACCGTGCTCGGGCCAGCGGCGCGCGCCCTCGGCCATCATGGGCGCGATATCGGCCAGCGCGGCGGCCTGGCGCTCCTGTTTGCCACCGCGCGCGCCCGGGCCCTGGTTGGCCGCCTGACCGCGCGCACCCCGCACATCGGCGAAGTAGGCATTGGTGTCGCCGTTGTAGGCCGCCTGTATGCCCCAGGGCATGAGCATGAACATCAGCAGCACCAGGCCGCTGAAGGTGATGACGATGTGAAACGGCAATGCCAGCACGGCCGTGGCGTTGTGCGCATCCAGCCAGGAGCGCTGGCCCTTGCGCGGGCGGAAGGTGAAGAAGTCCGTGAAGATCTTCTTGTGCGTGATCACGCCCGTGATGATGGCCACGAACATCAGCATGGTGGCGAAGCCCACGATCCAGCGGCCCCAGATGCGCGGCATGGCGTGCAGCTCGAAGTGGAAGCGGTAGAAGAAGTTGCCGGCGCGTGTCTCGCGCGGCTCCAGCTTCTCGCCCGTGGCGGCGTCGATCTCGGCGCGCTTGGTGCCTGCGCGGCCCGTGGCGGCGCCGGGCTCGCGCCAGGATGCGGCCACCGCCACCTGGCGCGGGCCGGGCAGGCCCAGCGTCCAGGTCGTGGCCTCCGGCGCGATGCGCTGCATGGCGTTCAGTGCGCGCTGCGCGGTGTCGGCGTCCTGCACCGAGCCGTGCAGCTCGGGCCGCATCCAGTCGTTGATCTCGTCGCGGAAATAGCTCAGGGTGCCCGTGAAGAACACCGCGTAGAGCAGCCAGCCCAGCAGCAGGCCGCTCCAGGTGTGCAGCCAGGACATGGACTGGCGCAGTCCCTCGGGTTTGCCGTCTGCCCTCATGCGGCGGCTCCGTTCGACAGCACCCAGGCCAGAAGTCCCAGGCCCGCGCCCGGCAGGCCGATCACGGCCCAGGCGCGCCAGGCGCTGGCGCAGCCAAAGGCCCACATGGCCGCCACGGCGTAGATGATGAAGGCCAGCAGGGTCGAGCCCAGCGCCGCATCGGCCCGTTCCACGCCCAGCCAGACCATGGCGCGCGCGCCCGTGGCGGCGCAGGCGGCCGACAGCAGATAGCCGCCGCCGATCGCCGCCAAGGCGCGCGAGGCCACGGCCAC
The DNA here is from genome assembly GCF_014852125.1 of Delftia sp. DLF01. Classification (NCBI taxonomy): domain Bacteria; kingdom Pseudomonadati; phylum Pseudomonadota; class Betaproteobacteria; order Burkholderiales; family Comamonadaceae; genus Delftia; species Delftia sp. DLF01. The sequence goes on along the minus strand of NZ_JACVAZ010000007.1, from coordinate 99,009 downwards.
GCGGTAGCGCAGCAAGGATGGAGAGGACCCTCCCGGGGTCGAGGCTTGCATGGGGATGACCTTTCTTGCGGATCGTTGCCCGTTCCGGACGCCGCGGCCGCAGCGCAGGCCCGGACGGACAAAGGCGCCACAACAGTTCAAGGTCTGTGCGGCGCCGGGCGTTGGCCGCGCGCCTGGAGCACGCCGCCCTTCAAAGATCGGGAATGATAATGATTTTTATTACCCGAGTCATTTAAAGAAATGCAAAGCCGGCCTCCTGCCACCGGCCCCGACCATCTCCCTGGCGCCTTTTCCCCTATCGCGTCCGCCCCGCCAGCCAGCGCCCGCCGAACTGGTTGATCACCATGCCCGCCAGCACGGCCAGCGTGCCCATCCACTGCATGAAGGTAGGCCGCTCGCCCAGCAGCAGCATGGCCGAGACCAGGCCCACCACGGGCACCATCAGAGACAGCGGCGCCACCGTGCCGGCCGCATAGCGCTGCAGCAGGCGCGTCCACAGGCCATAGCCCAGCAGCGTGGCCAGCAGCGCCAGGTACAGGATGGAGGCCACGGCGGTCAGGTCGATCCCCGCCAGTTGCTGCACGACCGTATCCGCGCCATCCGTCCAGACAGCCAGGGCCATCAGCGGCGCGATGGGGAAGATGCTGCTCCAGACGATGAAGGGGAAAGGCTCGTAGGGGCCGCTGCGCGCCGCATAGCGCGTGATCATGTTGGACACGGCCCACATGCAGGCTGCGCCCACGGTCAGCAAAAAGCCGGCCAGCGTCATGGCGTTGTCGCCCTCGCCATGGGCGCTGCCAATGGCAACCAGCCCGCCCAGCGACACCACCAGGCCCAGCCAATGCCACAGGCGCGCGGGCTCGCCCAGCAGGAAGGCGGCCAGCAGCAGCGTGACGAAGGCCTGCGTCTGCAGCACCACCGAGGCCATGCCGGCCGGCATGCCCAGCTTCAGGCCCAGGAACAGCATGCCGAACTGGCCCACGCCCTGCACCAGCCCATAGGCGGCCAGATAGCGCCAGCCCACCGACTTGGGCGGACGCACGAACAGCAAAAAGGGCAGCGACGCCACCACGAAGCGCAGCGCGCTCAGCAGCATGGGCGACAGCGTCAGCAGGCCGAACTTCATGGCCACGAAGTTGGTGCCCCAGATCAGGATGACCAGCAGCGCACGCGCCCAGTCGCCACGGCTCAGGTGCTGCGCGGTCATGCCCTGCCCTCGGTGCGGCGGGGCCTGCAATGGTCAGGGACAGCGGCCGGCAGCACCGGCAAGGAACAGGAAGAAGGCATGGCGGGCAATGGGCAAAAAGAAAAGGGGCGGATCACATCCGCCCCCGGCGTTTGTACCACCGCAGCCCGTGCGCTGCCGGGCGGCCGTGGCTCGGCCCTGCGTTTCAGTCCGCCGCGTAGTCGATGGGATCGTGGGCATGCTGGCGCCCCAGCGCGCCGGCCATGGCCAGCATGAAGGCCAGGCCGCGCCGCACATCGGGCTCGCGTGCCATGCGCATCAGGCCGATCAGGGTGGGCGTTTCCTCCATGGCCTGCACCTGGGCCGCCGCCATGCGCGCGGCATTGCCCGCGGCCCAGGCCCCGCCCACGCCATCCTCGAAGGCCTTGGCGACCTTCTCGACCATGTAGTCGTCTGCCATGTCCACCAGGTCCGCCGTGGCCGACAGCAGATCGACCACGCGGTTCAGGCGCCGGCCCGCCAGCAGCGGCTCCAGCTTGCCCATCAGTTCGGCCAGCCCCTGCAGCGCGGCGTCGTCCTGCAGCAGGCCGCCAGCGGCGGGCTGCGCCACGGGAATGTCGGAAGCGATGTTCATCTCGGTGCTCCTTGTCTTCGTGCTTGGAATGACAATGCAAAGGCCCTGGCCTCAGACCAGGGCGCGGGCCACGGCCCAGTACATGCCGCGGTTGAAGCCCTTGCGCATCATGGAGCCGACCTTGGTCGGCGGCGTGGGCTTGACGTCGACCTGGTAGTCGTACCAAAGCGGCATGCCGCCGTCCAGGCCCATCTGGGCGATGGCCACCACGCGCCCGTCGTAGGCATCGCTGGTGCGGCCGAAGCGGATCTGCGAGGCGATGTTGTTCACCACCACGGGCGACTGGTTGTGGCAGGCGCCGCCGGCCTTGCTCACCGGCAGGTCCACCGTATCGCCCAGCACATAGACATGGCTCTGGCCCAGCACCTGCATGGTCTCGTGGTCGGTGGGCAGCCAGCCTTCGCCATCCTGTGCCTGCGACAGGCCGCAGTCGCGCACGGCCTGCACGGCGCGTATGGGCGGCGTGGCCATGAGGATGTCGAAGTCCTCGGACTGGCCCTCCTCCGAGTGGGCCACCTTGGCCTCGGGGTCCACGCGCGCCAGCGTGAATCCGCGCTGGTGGCGAATGCCGCGCTGCTCGAACACCGTGGGCAGGATCTCGCAGGTGTCCTTCTGCAGGAACAGGCAGTTGCGCAGCAGCTGCGAGACCGTGGGATAGGTGTAGACGATTTCCACCTTGTCGCGCACGCCGCGCCGGCGCAGCAGGTCGTCCAGCATCAGCGTGGTCTCTATGGGCGCGATGCCGCACTGGTGCGGCACATTGGGCGTCTTGGGAAAGGTGACGGTGACGAAGATGCGGCCCTTTTCGATGCGCGCCAGCTTGTCGGCCAGTTGCCGCGCGGGCGCGTGCTGGTAGAAGTGGTCGCCGGCCTCGGCCAGGCCTTCGATGCGCTCGGGCGAGGGCACGCAGCCCGTGGAGATCACCAGATGGTCGTAGCCGAAGCGCTTGCCGCTCTTGCAGTGCACGGCCTGCAGCGCAAAGTCGAAACGCTCCACCTCTTCCACCTGGAAGTCGATCTCGGGCCGCAGCAGGCCGCGCTGCCTGCGCCGCAGTTCGTCGCGGAAGAAGGCATTGAAGGCCACGTACATGAAGGCAGGCTTGTAGTAGTGCCAGGGCGAGTTCGACAGCATGGTGATGCGCACCTTGCCCGTGACCACCTCCGGATACAGCTTGCTGACCAGGTGGTTGGCGGTCATGGTGCCGCCAATGCCCCCTCCGATGATCAAGATGTGATGCGCCATCCCTGCTACTCCTTGTGCTTTCGCCTCAGTGGAACAACCGCTGGCGCCGCACGGCGCCAGCGCCGGAAAATGCGCCGCTCAGTCAGGCTTGAGCGATCGCCACACCCCGTCCCAGAGCGCGTCGAACAGGGGCTCTATGGGCGTGTCGATGATGCCGTCCAGCCGCAGGCAGATCATGCGGATCGCGCTGCCGTACATCAGGCTGGCCGCCACCATGGGCTCCATCTGGCGGATCTCGCCATCGGTCATGCCGGCGAACACGAAGCCGCGCATGCGCACGAAGGCCGAGGCCGAGCAGATGGCCTGCTCGTCGGGCAGAAACTCGCGGTGGCGCGCATTGACCACGAAGCCCATGGCCTCGGGCTCGGCCTCGGCCAGCCCGAACAGCATGCGCAGCACCTCGCGGCAGCGCTGGGCGCTGCCCGCGTGCCGCTCCTCGATATCGTCAAGCAGCACATTCATGCGCGCCAGCAAATGCCGGTACAGCTCGCGCGCAATGCCTTCCTTGTCGGCAAAGTGGTTGTAGAAGAAACCGATGGACACGCCGGCCTCGGCGCACAGGTCCTGTATCGAGGTATTGAAAAAGCCCCGCTCCACGAACAGCCTGAGCGCCACGCGCAGCGTCTGCACATGGCGCGATCCCGCGTGCGGAAAGAAGGTCCAGGCCTCGTCTTGCATGGGAGCTGATAGTAGAACGAATCTTCATTCTATTTTCACAAGCACTTGCAAACTACACCAGGGTTTTCCAGAAAAGACGCTACCCAGTGCATCAGCCGCAATGCCTGGCCCATTCCCGGCCATTGCCCTGCGGGACCGTAGAATCCGCGCGCAGCCATTGGAGACAGAGACAAGAATGACCGGCTGCACACGAATCCGACCCAAAGGCCTTTTGCAAATGCAACTCCCCATCCACGTCATCGACGCATTCACATCGGAACGATTCAAGGGCAATCAGGCCGCCGTCATTCCCCTGGATGCATGGCTTGCCGACTCCACGCTGCAGGCCATTGCCGCAGAGAACAATCTCTCGGAAACCTCGTTCCTGGTCTGGAGTGCCGAGCGCGACGCCTTCGAGATCCGCTGGTTCTCCCCGCTCACGGAGATCGCGTTCTGCGGCCATGCCACGCTGGCAAGCGCCTTCGTGCTGTTCGAGGCCGACCCGGCGCTGCGCAGCATCACGTTCTGGGCCGCTGCCGTGGGCAAGGTCACCGCCATGCAGGAGGATGGCGGACGCATCGTCATGACCTTCCCGCGCCGCGATGCCAAGCCGCTGGATGAGGTGCCGGCCGCGCTGCGCGAAGGCCTGACGCCCGCACCCACGGCCTATCTTGTGAACCAGCAGGCCTACGTGGCGGTCTACGCCGCCGAGGCCGATGTGCTGGCCGTCAAGCCGGATCTGGAACGCCTCAAATCGCTGGGCCCGCTGGACGTGGTGGTGACGGCGCCTGCGGATGCGGGCGCATCGTATGACTTCGTCAGCCGCTACTTCTGGCCCGCCAATGGCGGCGAGGAAGATCCCGTCACGGGCTCCATCCATGCGGCGCTTGCGCCTTACTGGGCGGGCAGGCTGGGCAAGAACCGTCTGATCGGCCACCAGGCCTCGCGCCGCACGGGCACGCTGTTTTGCGAAGTGACCGATGCCAGCGTCGAGGTGGCTGGCCACTGCGCGCGTTACCTGACCGGGACGATCACCGTCTGACTGCGGGCCCGTCCCGATGGAGCCGACGCGTAAGGCGCATCAGCGCCGCAGGCAGCGACCGGCGCCATCGATCAGGCGGGCCATTTCCCTGTCCACGCCCAGGTCGGCGCAATAGGCGCCAGCCCCGCGCAGTGACAGATCCAGAGTGGCAGGCTTGCTCCTGGAAACCTCGGCCCTCAGCCGAAAGCCCGCCACGTTGGGCGCGCCGTAGTCGGCCGTCTCCAGCACGCCCGCCCGGCTGTCGCGGATGGCATGGCCGTTGCCAAGGTGGTAGGCGCCCTCGTTGCCGGCCATGGCTTCGTCAAGGCAGGCAAAGGCCTGCTCGGCCGATGCACCTTGGGGCAGGCCCAGCGACGCGGTTGTGCCTGGGCCCAGGGCATCGCACATGCCTGCAGAGATTGCGCAGCCGCTCAAGAGGCCTGCAAGGCCCAGTACCCATATCCGCATTCACGCTTCCTTTCCAGAGGCCATGGAATCCGCGGCAGTGTATCGACCCGGCAGCGGCGCCGGGCTCGCAATGCGCAGGGAATAGTCTCTCGCCTTGCCGATACCCCCGGGACACGCAGGTACCATCCGCGCATGAGTACCCACTACGAATCCCTGTCGCAAGCCGACGCCTACCGCGACGCCTTCGACGTGGAAGCGCCCGCGGCCAGCGAGCGCAACATGACGCCGCGCAAGTCCGGCTTTTTCATCCGCAGCGTCGCCGTGGCTGCAGAGGCAGCCGCTGAACAGGCAGAACCTGCAGCTCCCGACACACCGCCTGCAGCACCCACCACTCCCGCACGCGAGCTGGTTACCGCCCAATGGGGCCTGGTACCGCACTGGGTGAAGTCGGCCTCCGACGGCCGGCTGCGCGCGCTCAAGCTGGTGAATGCGCGCTCCGAAACGGTGTCCACGGCCCAGGCCTTCCGCGATGCCTGGCTCAATGGCCAGCGCTGCATCGTGCCCATGGCCGCCTTTTTCGAGGATGACTACCGCAACGGCAAGGCCCTGCCCACGCGCATCTCGCGCATCGACGGCAAGCCCATGGGCGTGGCCGGCGTGTGGGCGCAGTGGACGGGTCCGGACGGCGAGGTGCTGCTGAGCTACGCCCTGCTCACGGTCAACGCCAACAGCCATGCGCTGCTGCACCGCTACCAGCAGCCCGGCGCGGAAAAGCGCATGCCGGCGATTCTCAACGAAGGCGCCTACGACGCCTGGCTCAACGCGCGCGTGGAAAAGGCCCGCGAGTTCATGCGCCAGTACCCGTCCAACTGGCTCACCGCCAATCCGGTGGAGCGCAAGGCCGACAAGCGGCCTCCAGGGCTGATGGGCTGACGGGCTGGCGCATGGCCCTTGTCCCGCGCGCTACGGCGCCTTGGGCAACGCGTTGATGGAGCGCAGGATGTCGCGCGTGATGCCCTGGCGCTTGGGCAGGTCGGCCAGCCGGTGGGGCGTGTCCATGTTCATGGCGAAGAACACGGGGCCGGCCGGCCATTCCACCCAGCCTACCCACCAGCCGATACGGCCCGTCCAGCCGGTTTTGGCGCGCAGTATCCAGTCCGGGCCCGCCTCGTTGATCATCACGTCCTTCACCAGCCGCTGGTGCTCCACCGGCAAGGGCAGCCGATTGCGGTACAGCCGCTGCAGGAAGGCCACCTGCTCCAGTGCCGAGATGGCCAGGTCGCCCTCCACCCAGAACGGCGCCTCGCCCGTGGCCAGCGCATTGCCGTAGTCGATCTTGCGCATGTAGGCAGCCTCGCGCGCGCTGCCAAGCTCCCTGGCAAAGCCTTCGTACACCCACAGGGTGGAGTTGCGCATGGCAGAGCGCAGGTCCTGATCGGCATTCCAGGCCGGCAACTGGCGCTTCACGCCATCCCAGGGAATGCGCTGGAATTCATCGCGCAGCAGCCCGGCGTCCAGCGCGAACAGGCTGTGCGGGATCTTGAAGGTGGAAGCGGGCGAGTAGCGCCGCGCCACGCGGTCACGGTTGTGGACGTAGACGGCTTCGGCCTGGCCTCTGGCATCGACCACGACGATGCTGCCATCGACCTTGGCATCGGCAAAGAAGCGGTCCCACTCGGGCTTGTCCTGCAGTTCGGCAGCCGCCAGAGCCGCCTGTGACAGACAGGCGAGCAACGCGGCGCACATCAGATTTCTTCGATTCATGCAGGCAGTTTAAGAGCTGCACCACCGCACGGCGATGGTGCACCGCCTGCCCGGCTGCCCTGTTTTGACTCGCTGTTTTCCCGTTTTGGTGTTCCGGCTGCATCGCGCGGGCCCCAAGGGCTCCGTGTGCGCTGGCACGACTTGTGCAAGGCCGCTGCAGGCCGGCCAATGCAGCCATGGCGGCAACGGCAGACGGCCCCATGACCACAACAAACAAGGGAGTCATTGCATGCACAGGTGCGCACGGGCGTTGAGAACATTGGTGGGGGGAGGATGGGTCGCGGTCCTGGGTGCGGCGCAGACGGCGCAGGCGGCCGAGCAGGCGATCACGCGGCCGTCGCCGGTGGCGGTGGAATCCATCAGCGCCGTGGACACGGTCTGGCTGATGACGGCCACGGTGCTGGTGCTGCTGATGACGCTGCCCGGCATTGCGCTGTTCTATGCGGGGATGGTCCGCCGCAAGAACGTGCTCAACACCATGGCCAGCGTGGTGGCGATTGCCTGCCTGGTGAGCATTCTGTGGTTTGCACTCGGCTATTCGCTGGCCTTCACGCCCGGCAATGCGTGGATAGGCGGTGATTCGCGCGCCTGGTTCGCGGGGCTGGATTTCAACGCCGCCAAGGGCCTGGTGGCCGTGAGCCACCTGGCGCCGCATGTGCCTGAAGCGGCCTATGCCATGTTCCAGCTGGCCTTTGCCGTGATCACCGCCGCCTTGCTGGTGGGCGCCTGGGTGGAGCGCATGCGCTTCGGTGCCATGCTGATCTTCGTGGGCCTGTGGAGCCTGTTGGTCTATGCGCCGGTGGCGCACTGGGTGTGGGAGCCCGGGGGCTGGCTGGCGCGCATGGGCGCGCTGGACTTTGCCGGAGGCACCGTGGTGCATGTGAACGCGGGCGTGGCCGGCCTGGTCTGCGCCTGGTTCCTGCGGCCGCGCCGCGGCTACGGGCACGAGCCCTTCGAGCCCTACAACCTGGCCTTGACCATGATGGGCGCAGCCCTGCTGTGGATGGGCTGGTTCGGCTTCAACGCCGGCTCATCGCTGGCCGGGGACAGCCGGGCGGCGCTGGCGCTGGCCGTCACCCACATTGCCGCGAGCGCGGGCGCCCTGGCCTGGTCGCTGGCCGAGTATGTGGTGCGCGGCAAGGCCACGCTGCTGGGCCTGTGCTCGGGGCTGGTCGGCGGCCTGGTGGCGATCACGCCGGCAGCGGGTTTCGTAACGCCGCTGTCGGCGCTGTGCATCGGCCTGATCGCCGGTGTCGCCTGCTACTGGGGCGCCACGGGCCTCAAGCGGCTGCTGGGCGCGGACGATTCGCTGGATGTGTTTGGCGTGCATGGCGTGGGCGGCATCGTGGGATCGCTGCTGACCGGCGTGTTTGCCAGTCCGCAGATCGGCGGCGTGCAGGGCAGCGTGCTCACCCAGGCCGTGAGCGTGCTGGCCGTGGCCTTGTTCACGCTAGTGGCCACGGCCGTGCTGCTGTGGCTGCTGGACATGCTGATCGGCCTGCGCGTGGACGAGGAAAGCGAGCTGCAGGGCCTGGACCTGGCGCTGCACCGCGAACGCCTGAGTGGATGAACGGCCGGGCCGCAAAGCGGCCCGGCGCCCGATGATCGTCAAACCGAAGGAGTGCCCACTACATGCCCGAAAGCGAACTCCTGGCCATTGCCGCGCACCTGCATGTGCTGCTGCGCAGAAGCTGCGGCCGCGTGACCGACACCGAATGGCTGGCGGCCAATGCCGAGTACGCCGCCGAAATCATCCGCTTCGCCCGGGAGCAGGAAGGGACGCGCAGCACGCCCGAACTGGTGGATTGGACCCACCGCTTCGAAGCCGCCTGGAACGCCGCGCTGGCCGGGCCCGCCGAGCGCTCGCCGCTCATCCAGCGCGCCGGCGAGCTGATGCGCCAGCGTGCGGAAAACCGCAAGTACGTGGGCACGCTGCGCTAGCGTCTTGCCTGATCAGGCCGGTGGAGCGGGCACGGAGTGCAGCAGCACGGGCGCGTCGCCATCGCCGTTGACGCTTTCCATCTGCACGCCAAAGCCCCACAGGCGCGCTGCGTGCTTGAGCACTTCCAGCGCATCGTCGGACAAGGGCCGGCCCTGGTAGCGCGTGTGGCGCAGGGTCAGGCAGCGGTCGCCGCGCAGGTTCACGTTCCAGACCTGGATATTGGGCTCGCGCGCGCCCAGGTCGTACTGCTGCGACAGGGTCTGGCGCAGGGTGCGGTAGCCGTCGTCGTCATGGATGGCGCTGACCAGCAGTTCGCGTTCGCTGGCATCGTCATGGATGGAGAACAGGCGCATGTCGCGCATCAGCTGCGGGCTCAGGTACTGGCCGACAAAGCTCTCGTCCTTGAAGTTCTGCATGGCATGGTGCAGCGCCGGCAGCCAGGGCGTGCCGGCCAGGTCGGGGAACCAGCGGCGGTCTTCCTCGGTGGGGTCCTGGCAGATGCGGCGGATGTCGCGGTACATGGCAAAGCCCAGCGCATAGGGATTGATGCCGCTGTAGGCGCGGTGGCCGGCCGGGGGCTGGTAGATCACGTTGGTGTGGGAGGACAGCCATTCGATCATCACGCCGTCGGTCAGCCAGCCTTCGTCGTACAGGGTGTTGAGCAGGGTGTAGTGCCAGAACGTGGCCCAGCCCTCGTTCATCACCTGGGTCTGGCGCTGCGGATAGAAGTACTGGGCGATCTTGCGCACGATGCGCACGATCTCGCGCTGCCAGGGCTCCAGCAGCGGGGCGTTCTTCTCGATGAAGTACAGCAGGTTTTCCTCGGGCTCCTTGGGAAAGCGCTCGCTGTGCTGCGCCGCGCTGTCCTTGCCGGGGCGGGCCGGCAGGGTGCGCCACAGCTCGTTGACCTGCTGCTGGGCATAGGCCTCGCGCTGCTCGCGCTCGGCCCGCTCGCGCGCCAGGCTTTTCTTGGAGGGGCGGCGGTAACGGTCCACGCCCAGGTTGGACAGCGCGTGGCAGGAGTCCAGCCATTGCTCCACCGTCGTCAGTCCATGGCGCTCCTCGCACTGGGAGATGAAGTCGCGCGCATAGACCAGGTAGTCGATGATGCTCCCCGCATCCGTCCACATGCCGAACAGGTAGTTGTTCTTGAAGAAGCTGTTGTGGCCGTACGCCGCATGGGCGATCACCAGGGCCTGCATGGCGGTGGTGTTCTCCTCCATCAGATAGCTGATGCAGGGGTTGGAGTTGATGACGATCTCGTAGGCCAGGCCCATGTGGCCGCGCCGGTAGCGCCGCTCCGTCGCCATGTATTCCTTGCCATAGCTCCAGTGGCGGTAGCCCACGGGCATGCCCACGCTGGCGTAGGCGTCCATCATCTGCTCGGCCGAGATCACTTCCAGCTGGTTGGGATAGGTGTCCAGGCCGTAGCGTTCGGCGGCGGCCGCAATCGCTGCGTGATAGCGCTCGATGAGCTCGAAGGTCCAGTCGCTGGGATCGGGCAGAGGCTCGGCCGGCCGCGCCCCCGCCGGCAGCGGCGCGGAGGGCACGATGCGCTGGGCCCGGTCGCTGGCCAGATGGGATTTCCACTGCGGCGTGGCATGGCGGGGCGCCAGCACGGGATAGTGAGAGAGGTTCATACCGATACCCCCTCTTTCTTGAACAGGTCGCGGAACACGGGATAGATCTCGCTGGCGTCCGACACCTTGCGCATGGCGAAGTGCGAGAACAGCGGCAGCACCTGGCTGTACTCCTGCCACAGGCTCTGCTCTTCCTGCACCACCTGCACATAGGCGAAGTAGCGCACCAGCGGCAGGATTTTCTCGACCAGCAGGTTGCGGCAGTTGGAGCCGTCGTCGCCGAAGTTGTCGCCATCGCTGGCCTGGGCCACGTAGATGTTCCAGTCCGCGGACGGATAGCGCGCGCGGATGATCTGGTCCAGCAGCACCAGCGCACTGCTGACCACGGTGCCGCCGCTTTCCTGGGAGTGGAAGAACTCGTCCTCGCTGACCTCGGCCGCCTGAGTGTGGTGGCGGATGAAGACGATGTCGATCTTCTCGTAGTGCCGCGTCAGGAACAGGTACAGCAGGATGAAGAAGCGCTTGGCCAGGTCCTTGCGGTCCTGGTCCATGGAGCCGGACACATCCATCACGCAGAACATCACGGCCTGGCTGATGGGAGCAGGCACGCGCGTGCGGTTGCGAAACCGCAGGTCGATGGGGTCGAGAAAGGCCACCGTGCCCATGCGCAGCTTCAGCGCATCGATGCGCTGCTGCAGCTCGGCCGCCGCCTCGCTGGTGCCAGCGTCCTGCGCCAGCAGCGCTTGCAGCTGCTCCTCCAGTGCCTTGAGTTCGCGGTGCGGCGCCTTGGTCAGCGCAATGCGCCGGCCCAGGGCGCCGCGCATGGTGCGCAGCAGGGCCAGGTTGTGCGGCGTGCCGTCATGGCTGTAGCCGGCGCGGCGCGTCTTGTACTGCATGGTGTTGCCGATGTGGGTGCGCAGCAGGCGCGGCAGGGCCAGGTCTTCAAAGAACAGTTCCATGAACTCTTCCTTGGTCAGGGTAAAGGTGAAGTCGTCCTCGCCCTCGCCGCTGTCGCTGGCCTGGGAGCCGCCGCCGCCTGCGCCGCCCTGCGGCCGGGCAATGCGGTCGCCGCGCACATGCTCGGTGTTGCCCGGGTGCACCGTGTCATGGACGCCGCCCTGCCCGTGGTGGAACACGGGCTCGCGGATGTCCTTGCGCGGGATGGAGACGCTCTCGGACTCCTCCATGTGGCGGATGCCGCGCTTGTCCACCGCGCGGCGCACCGCCTCGGCGATCTGCGCCTTGTAGCGGCGCACGAAGCGCTCGCGGTTGCCCACCGACTTGTTCTTGCCGGCCAGCCTGCGATCGATGATTTGCAATGCCATCTGTTCCCCCCAGCCCGGGCGCGCCGAAGGGCGGCGCACCCACCCGTCAGTTGCTCTTGCGAACGCGCAGGTACCACTCGCACAGCAGGCGCACCTGCTTGGACGTATAGCCCTTGGCCTCCATCCGGGTGACGAAGTCCTCGTGCTTGCGCGCGTCCTCGGCACTGGCCTTGGCATTGAAGCTGATCACGGGCAGCAGCTCCTCGGTATTGGAGAACATCTTCTTCTCGATCACCACGCGCAGCTTCTCGTAGCTGGTCCAGCTGGGGTTCTTGCCCTGGTTGTTGGCCCGCGCGCGCAGCACGAAGTTGACGATCTCGTTGCGGAAGTCCTTGGCATTGGCAATGCCCGCGGGCTTCTCGACCTTCTCCATCTCGGCATTGAGCGCGTTGCGGTCGAAGGCCTCGCCGGTATCGTTGTCGCGGTACTCGCTGTCCTGTATCCAGTAGTCGGCGTAGGTGACGTAGCGGTCGAAGATGTTCTGGCCGTACTCGCTGTAGCTCTCCAGATAGGCGGTCTGGATTTCCTTGCCGATGAACTCGGCATAGTGCGGCGACAGGTATTCCTTGATGTAGCTGGTGTACTTGGTCTCCAGCTCGGCAGGGAACTGCTCGCGCTCGATCTGCTGCTCCAGCACATACATCAGGTGCACCGGGTTGGCCGCCACCTCGGTGCTGTCGTAGTTGAAGACCTTGGACAGGATCTTGAACGCGAAGCGCGTGGAGATGCCCGACATGCCCTCGTCCACGCCCGCATAGTCGCGGTACTCCTGGAAGCTCTTGGCGCGCGGGTCCGTGTCCTTGAGGCTTTCGCCGTCATAGACCTGCATCTTGCTGAAGATGCTGGAGTTCTCGGGCTCCTTCAGCCGCGTGAGCACGGCGAACTGGGCCATCATCTTGAGCGTGCCGGGCGCGCACACGGCGCTGGCCAGGGACGACTCGCGGATCAGCTTCTCGTAGATGCGCACCTCCTCGGAAACGCGCAGGCAGTACGGCACCTTGACGATGTAGACCCGGTCCAGGAAGGCCTCGTTGTTGCGGTTGTTGCGGAAGGCCTTCCACTCGCTCTCGTTGCTGTGGGCCAGCACCATGCCGTCGAAGGGAATGGCGCCAAAGCCCTCCGTTCCCTTGTAGTTGCTTTCCTGCGTTGCCGTCAGCAGCGGGTGCAGCACCTTGATGGGCGCCTTGAACATTTCCACGAACTCCAGCAGGCCCTGGTTGGCCAGGCACAGGCCGCCCGAGTAGCTGTAGGCGTCGGTATCGTCCTGGGCAAAGTTCTCCAGCTTGCGGATGTCCACCTTGCCCACCAGGCTGGAGATGTCCTGGTTGTTCTCGTCGCCGGGCTCGGTCTTGGCAATGCCCACCTGCCTGGAGATGCTGGGATAGCGCTTGACCACGCGGAACTGGCGGATATCGCCGCCCAGCTCCTCCAGACGCTTGACGGCCCAGGGCGACAGCACATGGTTGAGGCAGCGCCGGGGAATGCCGAACTGCTCCTCCAGCAGCGGCCCGTCCTCCACGGGGTCGAACAGGCCCAGCGGCGACTCGTTCACGGGCGAGCCCTTGAGGGCGTAGAACGGCACCTTCTGCATCAGGTATTTGAGGCGCTCGGCGATGGAGCTCTTGCCACCGCCCACGGGACCCAGCAGATAGAGGATCTGCTTGCGCTCTTCCAGGCCCTGGGCCGCATGGCGGAAGAAGCTCACCACCTGCTCGATGGAGTCTTCCATGCCGTAGAACTCGGCGAAGGCCGGATAGCGCCGGATGACCTTGTTGGCAAACAGCCGCGACTGGCGTGGATCATTGCGCGTGTCCACCATTTCAGGTTCGCCGATGGCTGCCAGCATGCGCTGGGCAGCACCTTCGTAAGCCATGGGATCGCGCTGGCACAGGGCGAGAAATTCGTCCAGCGACATCTCTTCTTCGCGAAGGCGAACGTAACGTGCAGCCGAGTTGCTGATGACATCCATACGACCTCTCCCGGCGGCACCCGAGGGCGAACAGTGCCGCGAAGTTGCAAGGCATTCGCTACCGTGTGGAACTGTTGTAGCACCTTGCATCGGCTTTGAATAGCTCATACGTCCCACATGTCTGCATTGCGCGCGAGGTCACAATGTCAGGTTCCTGGACTACCCCGCTTTTTGCGGCGCCGGGACAGGGGCTTGAGCCAGCCGGGCCTGCAGCAAGGCCCGTGAATACAGCGCCTGACGCTCCCACTTTTGACAAATGATAGTCCGCACTCACACAGCGGCACAGGCCCGAATTCAGAACCAATGTCTCCTGCCGACAACCCCCTACTTGCCGCCGGTCGCCCATCGCGCAAACTGGCTGCCGTGACGCCGATGCACCTGCTGTGGGCCATGAGCCTGGTGCTCGGCCTGCTGCTCGCCCTGCTGGCACCGGGCCTGGCCAAGGCCGCACCGGCAGCAGGCCCTTTGGGTGCCTTGCAGGGCACGCTGGGCGGTGGCTCCGCGTCCGACAAGGAACGAAGCAACGCCATTCAGGCCCAACTGGATGCCGCCGCATCGGCGACAAAGGAAGCCGATGCGCTGGCGCAGGAACTGGACCGCCTGCGCGCCAGGGCACGCACACCCGTGCCGGCCCTGCCCGCGCCGCTGAGCGACGAGCAGCTGGGCAGCCTGTTCGATCGCTGGAAGGAACGCGTTCCCGCCAACGCCAGCCAGGAAGTTCTGGAACGCCTGCTGGCCGATGAGCGCGATGCCATCGCCGCACTCAAGGTGGGCATCGAAAAATCCGCGGCCGACCAGGCCAATCTGGTGTCCCAGCCCGGCCCGGGGCGGATCGATCTGTCCATCCTCCAGCAACGCGCGCAGGAAAACGCCGAGCCCGTGACCGCCGAGCCCGGCGAAGCCCCCGACCTCACCCAGGCCCGCCAGGCAAGGCGCAGCGCAGAGCACCGCCGCGCCCTGCTGGAGCTGGCGCTGCGCCAGGAAGAGCAGTCCACCATCGAAGCCCGTCAGCGCCTGCTGGCCGCCCAGTTGCAGGCCCAGCGCCGCGAGCTGCTGGAGCGCATGCCGCGCGCCGCCTGGCTGACCCAGCGCATTGCCGAGCGCAGCCGCCAGCAACTGGAGCAGCAGGTGCAGGAGATGGAGCTGGCCGCCCAGCACGCTTCCGCCGCCGATCCCGCCATACGCGACCTGGCCCAGCGCAATGCGGCGCTGGCCGCGCAGATCCTCAAGAACTCCAATGAACTGGCGCAGGAGCGCAAGACCCTGGCCAATGACGAATATGTCCGCGACCAGTTGAGCGCCACGCTGCGCGACACCCAGGCACGTCTGCGGCTGGGCGGTGGCAGCGCGGCCGTGGGCCAGTGGCTGTGGCAGCAGCGCGTGGAGCTGTCCTCCGGCAACACCTTGCAGTCCAGGCACCGCGCCGTGCAGCGCCAGCTGGCCGAACTGCGGCTGATGCTGTTCAACTCCAGCAAATGGCGCCAGAACCCCGGCGCGGACACGGCGGCACAGGCCCCGGCCGACGCTGCGGATGCAGGCGGCGTGGCGGCACCTGAACCTGCCGCCAGCGCCACCACGGCCATCAATGCATCCACCTCGGCACAGCAGACCGCCCTGCTGGCCCGGCAGGTGGCGCTCACCGATCAATTGCAGCCCGTTTTGCTGCGCCGCATTGCCGTGCTGGAGCAGACCGATGAAGCCCTGCGCGCCGCCCTGCGCAGCGGCAACGAACTGCGCCAGGTGCTGGACAAGGAACTGCTGTGGTTCCCCAGCCACCGCCCCATGGACCGCACCTGGCTCAGCGAGTGGCAGGCGCTGGAGCAGGACATCGAAGGCAGCAGCTCCCCCTGGAAAACCGCGCGCGCCCTGGCCGCCAGCATCTGGAACGATCCCTGGGCCTTTGGCGCCGTCGGCCTGATCGTGGCCCTGCTGCTGGGCCTGCGCCGCTATGCGCTGCGCCAGCTGCAGGCCATCTCCGTGCGCGTGGGCGACTTCATGCGCGACAACTTCGGGCTGAGCCTGCTCGCGCTGGGCTGGAGCCTGCTCTACACCCTGCCCTGGAGCTTTGCGGCCGCGGCGCTGGGCAGCCTGCTGCAAGGCCCCGAAACCGTGGGCACGGCGCTGGAGCCGCTGGGCGCCACCCTGGTCCAGCTCAGCGATTTCATCTTCGTGGCCACCTTGCTCAACGCCCTGTTCTGCCCGGGCGGGCTGGCACTGGCCCACTTCGGCTGGCCGGCCGCTCGCGTGCAGATGCTGCGCCAGATGGTGCGCCGCGCCGCCTGGCTGATCGTGCCTGCCGAACTGCTGGGCGGCCTGGCCTTCTACAGCCATGACAACCACGCCATCAGCACCTGGGGGCGCATCTCCATCCTCATGCTGTCGCTGGGCCTGGCCTGGATGGCCTGGCTGTACTTTCGCCGTGTCATGCAGCAAAAGCGGCCCGGCATCCACTGGGGCCAGATCGTCAGCGTGGTGCTGATGCTCATGCTCAGCGCGCTGGCCGTGGGCATCGTGCTCGGCTATGTCTACACGGCCACCGAATTCATCCAGGCCCTGATGGCCAGCTTCGTGTTCCTGGGCGCGGTCGAGGTCGTGGTCAACCTGCTGCGGCGCTGGCTGCTGTTGGGCGAGCGGCGCCTGGCGCTGAACCGGCTGCGCGAAGCCGCCAGACTGGCCCAGAGCGGCTCGGGCGTGGACACCGGCAAGGCCCCCACCGACGAAGCCACCCAGATGGCCCTGGTCACCGTGGGCGCCCAGGCGCACCGGCTGCTGGGCCTGCTGCAGCAGGTGCTGGTCGTGCTGACCCTGGTCTACGCCTGGCTGCCCGTGCTGCCTGCGCTGCTGCGCTCCGAAGGCGTGGTGCTCTGGTACACCACCAACACCGGCGCCGACGGCATCGCGCATGCCGCCCCCGTGAGCCTGATGGACGCGCTGCTGGGCGTGATGATCCTGCTGCTCACCTTCAGCTTTGCACGCAACCTGCCGGGCCTGCTGGAAGTGACGCTGTCGGCCTCCAACCGCATCAGCAGCTCCGCGCGCTACACCCTGGCCACGCTGGCGCGCTACGCCATCACCATCGCGGGCACGGTCAGCGCCTTCACGCTGCTGGGCCTGCGCTGGGGCCAGCTGCAGTGGATGGTGGCGGCGCTCACCGTGGGCCTGGGCTTTGGCCTGCAGGAGATCTTCGCCAACTTCGTCTCGGGCCTGATCCTGCTGGTGGAGCGGCCCTTCCGCGTGGGCGATGTCATCACCATCGACACCCTCACCGGCACCGTCACGCGCATCCGCACGCGGGCCACCACGGTGCTGGACTTCGACAACAAGGAAATCGTCATCCCCAACAAGACCTTCATCACCGGCCAGGTGACGAACTGGACCTTGAGCGACGACGTGACCCGCCTGGTGATCGACGTGCCCGTGGCCCACGGCAATGACCCCGAGCGAGTGCGCGACATGCTGCTGGCCATTGCCAGGGAACACCCCCAGGTGCTGCGCGAACCCGAGCCCAACTGCTGGTTCATGGCGCTGGAAGGCAACGGCCAGCGCTTCGAGCTGCGCGCCTACGTGGGCAAGGTCGAAGACCGCCTGCCCGTGCGCCACGACCTCAACCGCCGCGTCAACGACCGGCTCAAGGACGCTGGCATTGCCGTGGCCTTCCCGCAGCTGGACCTGCATGTGCGCAACATGCCGGCCCATGCACCAGGGCAGGCACCGGGGCAGGCACCTGGGCAGGCGCCTGGGCAGACCCCACCCCATCCGACGGCATGAGGCCGGCAAGTCCCCCGGTTCCAAGCGCACAGCGCGGCATTGCCCCTCTCGCGGTCAGAACACTTCCCAGTTCTCGTCCACACGCTCGCCCGCATTGCGCAGCGGGGTGGCCTTGGCAGGCGCTGCAGCAACCCTGGGTGCCGCTGCGGACGCCATCGTCCGCTGGCCGCCCTTGCTGCCTGCGGCGGCCGGCGCTGGCGCCTGGGCCGGTGAGGACGCGGGCAGGGGCACGGACGAGGACACCCCGTCCAGCTTGAACAGGCTGACCAGATCGACCAGCCTGGCAGCCTGCGCGTTCAAGCTTGCGGCAGCCGCCGCCGATTCCTCGACCAGGGCCGCATTCTGCTGCGTGACCTGGTCAAGCTGTACGACGGCATCGCCCACCTGCGCCACACCGTCGGCCTGCTCGGCCGTGGCCGCGCCTATTTCGCCGATCAGGTCGGCAACGCGCTGCGCTTGCTGGACGATGTCCTTCATCGCGGAACCCGTCTCGCTCACCAGGCCCGAGCCCTCGTCCACCTTGGACACGCTCTCGCCTATCAGGGCCTTGATCTCCTTGGCTGCCCCCGCGCTGCGCTGGGCCAGGCTGCGCACTTCGGATGCCACCACGGCAAAGCCGCGCCCCTGCTCGCCGGCCCGCGCCGCCTCCACGGCGGCATTGAGCGCCAGGATGTTGGTCTGGAAGGCAATGGAGTCGATCACGCCGATGATGTCCTCGATCTTCCGGGAACTGGCGGTGATCTGCTCCATGGTGGCTACAACGCGGTCCACGATCTTGCCGCCGCCGGTGGCAGCCTGGCTCGACGATGCGGCCAGCTGGGTGGCGGTACGCACCGTATCGGCATTGAGCTTGACGGTGGCGTTCATCTCCTCCATGGAGGCGGCGGTCTGCTCCAGGTTGCTGGCCTGCTCTTCCGTGCGCTGGCTCAGGTCCGCATTGCCCGAGGCAATCTGGCTGGCGCCGGTCGCAATCGATTCGCTGCTTTGCCGCACATCGGCAACCACGCGCGCCAGGCCGGCCCGCATGTCCTCCATGGCGCGCAGCAGGCTGGAGGTGTCGCCGGGCGCCAATTGCACTTGCACGGACAAATCGCCCTGCGCGATCTGGCGTGCCACCCCGGCGGCATAGGAGGGCTCTCCGCCCAGTTGCTGCTTGACCGTCCTGGTGATCATCCATGCCACCAGTCCGCCCAGCGCGGCGGCCAGCAGCGTCAGCACCAGCATGGCCACGCCGTCTTCGGCCACGCGGCGCAGGGAGCCGTCCACCGTGGCCTGCGTCTGTGCCTTCTGGTAATCGACCAGCGCCTCGACCGCATCGAAATAGGTGGTCTGCAAGGAGCGCAGGCGCCCCATGATCAGATCCCTGGCGGCATCGCCCTGGTTGGCCAGGCCCAGGTCACCGGCCTGGCGCATGGTCTCCACGAAAGGCTGGCGCGCCTGACGTATGTCGGCAAAGAGCCGGCGCGCCTGCTCGGTCTGCAGGCGCTGGTCCAGCTCCTTCATGACCAGGCCGTTCCTGGCAACCACCTCATCCAGCCGGCGGCTCTCCTCGGCCATCTGCGCCGGGTCGGTGATCAGCGCCAGATTGCGCACCACCCGTGCCGACGCGTTGGCGTTGTCCTTGAGCGATTGCAGCCGGGCCAGATTGCCCATGCGGTCCTCGGCCAGCACGCGCAGTTGCTCGCCCTGGTCACGCAACTTCATCCAGCCGAAGGCCGCCACGCATACGCAAACCACGATCACCGCGAAAAAACCCATGCCCAGCATGGTTCCCAACTTCATACGCCTCAGAAAACCCACGTCGCTCTCCCTCGAACCACCTACGCAAACCGGCCAGACTGCTGGCACGGAAGAAACACATTCAGGAACAAATTTGACAATTTGAATCAGTCGTGTCGCCTTCCCAAACCCTGCACATCCAGTAGGACAGCGCCTTGCCGACATGCAGGCATCGGGCTGCCAGCGGTCTGCAGTCAGCGATGGGAAGCCAGGGGCGCGTAGATATCCCGCAGCAGGTGCTCCAGCTGCGCCAGCACCATGGCGCTGGCCCGGCTGCGGACGGCCTGCGGCTTCGTGGCCGTGAGCACGTCGCGGTAGAGGTGCTCGACGTCGAGGGGGCGGATCACCGTGGAGCGCCGTGGCCGCAGCATGCGCAGGCTGATCCACGGCAGCACACTGGCGCCCAGCCCTGCGCGCACCGCACCGATCTGGGTGGCAGTGGAGTTCACCTCGCCTGCCACCTGGTAGCCGGTGTCCAGCGCCGCAAAGGCCCGGTCCAGCGCACCGCGCGTGGCATTGGGCAGGCTGGGCAGCAGCAGTGGATGCCGTGCCAGATCCTGCAGCGACATGGGCTTGCCATCCGCCTCGGGTGCCAGGGCGCGGGCGCAGCCAAAGAAGAAAGGCTCGCGTACCACGGGCCGCGTCTCCAGCTTGGCCGTGGCCTCCGAGGCATAGAGCACTCCCATGTCGAAGCGGCCACTGTGCACGCCCTCCACCAGATGGCCGCTCAGCCCTTCGTGGATGGACAGGATGACGGCCGGCCAGCGCTCACGGCAGGCGGCCAGCAGGGGAACGGCCAGCACCTGGGCGATGCTGCCCGCAATGGCCACCGATACAGAACCGGCCACCTGCGATTCCTCGACCTGAACGCAGGCCCGCGCATCGGCCACCTGCCGCAGGATGGCCTGTGCCTGGCCGTACAGCAGCCGGCCCGTGGCCGTGGGCTGCACGCCCAGCGCGCCACGTACCAGCAGCGTGCTTTGCAGTTCCTGCTCCAGCAGCTTGAGCTGGTGGCTCACGGCGGATGGCACCACGTGCAGCACATCACAGGCGCGGGTGATGCTCTGGGCATCGATCACGGCAATCAGGTATCTGAGCTGGCGCAATTCCATGTCAGGTCCGAAGAGGGGTTCGATTTGCACGAAGGCCGGTTCTGAATTCCTCAGCCATGCGCTGCGAGGTGCTGCCTACATTGTGCTTACCGCCACTCCGCTACCCAAGCCCCATGCCGTTCCACCCCCGATCCCTGCTATATGTTCCTGCAACCTCCGCACGCATGCTGGCCAGCGCAGGGCGGCGCGGTGCCGACGCCCTCGTGCTGGACCTGGAAGACGCCATTGCCCCCGCGCAGAAACAGCAGGCCCGCGCCATGCTGCAACCGGCCATCGCCAGCCTGCGCGGGCAGTGCCCCGTGCTGGTGCGCATCAACGCGGACAGGGCATTGGCACAGGCCGATACCGAGGCCGCCTTGCAGGCTGGTTGCGATGGCCTGGTCATCCCCAAGGTGGAATCTGCCGCCGATGTGCAGCGCATCGCAGCCCTGGTCGACATCCACGGCAGCCCGCCGGTGCTGCTGCAGGCCATCGTGGAGACGCCCACCGGGCTGATGCGTCTGCAGGACATTGCCCGGGCCTCGCCCCGGCTGGTGTCGCTGGCCTTTGGCGGCGAGGACTTCGCCACTGCATTGGGCGTGGCGCCCACGCCCCAGGCCCTTGCCATGCCGGCACAGGCCGTGGTCATCGCAGCCGTGTCAGCCGGGCTGCATCCCATGGGGCTGGCAGGCAGCATCGGCGGCTATGCGGATCTTGCGCAGTTCGGCGAACTGGCCCGGATCTCCCGCGCACTGGGCATGCAAGGTGCCGCCTGCATCCACCCGGCCCAGTTGGCGGCCGTGCACGCAGCCTTCGGAGCCAGCCAAGAGGATCTGCGCCAGGCGCGCGACACCGTGCTGGCCTATGAACAGGCGCTGGCGCAGGGACAGGGCGCCGCGGCCGTTGACGGCCGCATGGTCGATGCACCCATTGCAGAGCGCGCACGCCAGTTGCTGCGCAGCACCGGGGAAGCCGCATGAACGCCACGGACAACACAGGCGCCCTGCCCCTGCGCGGCATCCGCGTGCTCGACCTGTCGCGCCTGGCTGCAGGCAACATGCTCACGCTGCAGTTGGCCGACTTCGGCGCCGAAGTGATCAAGGTCGAGGCGCCAAGCGGCGACACCCTGCGCGACTGGAAGAACGACGGCCAGCCGCTGTGGTGGCAGATCTACGCGCGCAACAAGAAAAGCATCTGCCTGGACCTGCATGACGGGGCCGATGTGCAAAGTCTTCTGCAGCTGGCCGAATCGGCACAGGTCCTGGTGGAGAGCTTTCGCCACGGCGCACTGGAAAAATTCGGACTGGGACCCGATGTCCTGCTGCAGCGTAATCCCCGCCTGGTGATCGTGCGCATCTCAGGCTGGGGCCAGACCGGTCCCTATGCGCAACGGCCCGGCTTTGGCACCCTGGTCGAAGCCTTCTCGGGCTTTGCCCAGAAGAATGGCTTTCCCGACAAGCCGCCCGCCCTGCCCAACCTCGGCCTGGCCGACATGATCGCGGGCCTGGCGGGCGTGGGCGCCACCATGTTCGCACTGCGCGAAGTGGAAACCAATGGTGGCCGCGGCCAGGTGGTGGACCTGTCGCTGCTGGAACCCATGTTGGCCGTGCTCGGCCCCGACCCCGCCATCTTCCAGCGCACCGGCCGGCGGCCACGGCGCATGGGCAACCGTGCCGACATCGCCGCACCGCGCAATGCCTACCAGTGCGCCGACGGGCGCTGGCTGGTGATGTCGGGCTCCACCCAGCGCATGGCCGAACGGATTTTCGAGGCCATGGGCCGCAAGGACCTGTGCAGCGATCCCCGCTTCGCCACCAACGCGGCACGGCTGCGACATGTCGATGCGCTGGACGCGCTGATAGCCGGCTTTGTGGCACAGCGCAGCCTGCAGGACAACCTGTCGCACTTCGGCCAATGGGAGGTGACCGTGGGGCCGGTGCTTGACGTGGAGCAGTTGCTGGCCGACGAGCATGTGCGCGCCAGGGCCTGCATCACCTGCATCCCCGATGCCGACGGCCAGCCCCTGCCCATGCACAACGTCTTTCCGCGCCTGTCGCGCACACCCGGGTCCATCCGCAGCCTGGGCCCTGCGTTGGGAGAGCACCAGCACCTGGTGCCACCGGGCGCCTGGAGCGATCACCCTGCCCCGACCGAATGACCCCTCAGCCCATACAACGAAGGAGACATACCATGGCCTTTCTCAGGACTTTGCTCACCAGGGTCGCCATGGCGGCAGCCCTGGGCCACGCCGCCCTGCTCTCTTTGCCAGCCCACGCGGCCCCTGCGCAACTGGTCACCCTGGTGGTGCCTGCCGCGCCGGGCGGCTCCAACGACATCGTGGCGCGCGTCATGGAGCCGCTGCTACGCGGCGAACTCGACCGGCCCGTGGTGGTCGAGAACCGGGGAGGCGGCGGGGGCAATGTCGGCGCAGCCTACGTGGCACGCGCCGAAGCCGGCAGCAACATCTGGCTGCTGACGTCAGCCAGCATCGTCACCATGAACCCCGGCTTGTTCGCCAACCCGGGCTTCGACACGCTGCGCGACTTCGTGCCCGTGGCCGGCATTGCCAGCGTGCCCCATGTGCTGTTGGTCAACAAGGACTTTGCGCCGTCCACCCTGCCCGAGCTGCTGGCCTTGCTGCGCAGGGAGCCGGGCAGGTACTTCTTCGGCTCTGCCGGTAACGGCACCTACTCGCACATCCTCATGGAATTCCTCAAGCGCGCCGAAAAGGTGGATGCCTCCCATGTCCCCTTCCGTGGCGTGGCCCCGGCCATGACCGAACTGATGGCCGGGCGCATACAGATGCTGATCAGCACCCTGCCTTCGGCCATGCCCTACCTGCAAAGCCGCGACGTCAAAGCCCTGGCCGTGTTCTCCGACCAGCGCAGCGAGTTCCTGCCCGACCTGCCCCTGGCCCGCGACACCGTTGCCGGCCTGGTTGGCGACCTGTGGATTGCGCTGTACGCGCCCAAGGACACACCCTCGCAGGAAGTGCAGCGCATGCGCCAGGCCGTGGACAAGGCCCAGGCATCACCCGGACTGCGCGAGAAATTCCGCAAAATGGGCGCCAGCGTCTACGCCCCCACCGCTGCAGAACTGCGGCTGCAGACGGCAGCCGACCTGGCACGCTGGAGCCAGTTGATCCGGCAGGCAGGCATCCAGGTGGACTAAGCAGCCGGCCCATTTCAAGACATTCCAGAGCATTCCAAGGAGACTCCATGAAGCTGCTGAGATTCGGCCCCGAGGGCCAGGAAAAGCCCGGCCTGCTGGATGCCGAAGGCCAGATCCGCGACCTGTCCGCCCTGTTGGACGACTACACGCCCCGCCTGCTGGGCCGCGAGGCGCTGCGGGCCCTGGCCGCCATCGAACCCGCCAGGCTGCCCCTGGTGCAGGGCCCGGTGCGCATCGGCATGCCCTGGAGCGGCATGTCCAAGTTCGTCGCCATCGGCCTGAACTACCGCGACCATGCCGAGGAAGCCGGCATGCCCATTCCCAAGGAGCCCATCCTCTTCGCCAAATGGCCCAGCTGCGCCTGCGGCCCCGACGACGACATCCCCCTGCCCGAGGGCAGCACGCGCATGGACTGGGAGGTGGAACTGGGCATCGTCATCGGCGAGCGCGCGCGCAATGTGTCCGTGGCCGATGCGCTGGAGCATGTGGCCGGCTACTGCCTTGCCAACGATGTGTCCGAGCGCGAATACCAGATCGACCGCAGCGGTGGCCAATGGAGCAAGGGCAAGGGCTTCGACCGCTTCGGCCCCATCGGCCCCTGGCTGGTCACGCGCGACGAAGTGCCCAACCCGCAGGCCCTGCAGCTATGGCTGGATGTGAACGGGGAGCGCCGCCAGAGCGGCAGCACGCGCACCATGATCTTTGGCTGCGCCGAACTCATCAGCCACTGCAGCCGCGTGATGACGCTGGAGCCCGGCGACCTCATCATCACCGGCACGCCCCCGGGAGTCGGGATGGGCATGAAGCCGCCGCGCTATCTGAAGGCTGGCGATGTGATGGAGCTGGGGATCGAGGGGCTGGGCGTGCAGAGGCAGCGAGTGGTGTAGATCCACAAAAAAGCGGCTTCAAAAAGCCGCTTTATTCTTGAGCTGAACCAGCGCTCAGCTGCCCGCCACCTTCATCCGGTTGATCAGGATCGAGCCCACGGTCTTGGCGCCGTAGTTGTAGGCATCTGCGCCCACGGCCTCGATGCCCTTGAGCATGTCCTTGAGGTTGCCGGCGATGGTGATCTCATGCACGGGGAAGGCGATTTCGCCGTTCTCCACCCAGAAACCGCTGACACCGCGCGAGTAGTCGCCGGTCACGTAGTTCACGCCCTGGCCCATGAGCTCGATCACGAACAGGCCCGTGCCCAGCTTCTTGAGCATGGCGGGCAGGTCGTCGCCGGCCTTGGTGCGGCGCGAGGTCATGACCAGGTTGTGCGATCCGCCGGCATTGCCGGTGGTCTTCATGCCCAGCTTGCGGGCCGAGTAGCTGGACAGGAAGTAGCCCTCGACGCGGCCGGCATCCACCACCTTGCGGGCCTGCACGCGCACGCCTTCCTCGTCGAAGGGCGAACTGCCCTTGCCGCCGAGGATGAAGGGGTCTTCCGTGATGTCGATGTGCTTGGGGAAGACGGGCTTGCCCAGCGAGTCGAGCAGGAAGGTGCTGCGGCGGTACAGCGCGCCGCCGCTGACGGCCTGCACGAAGCTGCCCAGCAGGCCTGCGGCCAGCGTGGACTCGAACAGCACCGGGCATTCGGTGGTCGGGATCTTGCGGCTGCCCAGGCGGCTCAGGGCGCGCTGGGCGGCGTAGCGGCCCACGGCTTCGGGCGAGGCCAGGTCGGCCGCGTTGCGCATGGAGCTGTACCAGGCGTCGCGCTGCATCTCGCCATTGCGCCCGGGCAGCGAGGCGATGGGCGCCACCGACAGGCTGTGGCGCGAGCTGGCGTAGCCGCCACGGAAACCATTGGTGTGGGCGCTGAAGAAATGGCTTTGCTGGGCCGAGACGCCCGCGCCTTCGCTGTTGGTGATGCGCTTGTGCGTGCGCAGCGCGGCTTCCTCGCATTGCAGCGCCAGTTCGGCCGCAGCCTCGCTGGTGAGGTCCCAGGGGTGGAACAGCTGCAGGTCGCGGTGGGTGCCGGGCTGGGCGATGTCGGCCGCATCGGGCAGGCCGGCCATGGGATCTTCGGCCGTGAAGCGTGCGATGTCGTAGGCGGCCTGCACGGTCTGCTGGATGGCGGCATCCGAGAAGTCCGAGGTGCTGGCGTTGCCACGGCGGTTGCCCAGGTAGACGGTCACGCCCAGCGACTTGTCGCGGTTGCGCTCCACGGTCTCCAAAGCCCCCTTGCGCACGCTCACGCTCAGGCCGCAGCCCTCGGAAGCCTCGGCCCCGGCGTTGGTGGCGCCGAGCTTCTTGGCGTGGACCAGGGCACGGTCCACCAAGTCTTCAAAAAACGGTTGGCTGTAGCTGAAGCCGGAATCAGCCTGCGGTTTGGCGGTGCTTGCCGAGCGGGGACGGGGTTTTTTCATAGCGGCGGCTATGATAGCCGCCACTGCAGCGCTCTCCGCGCCGCCACTGCATTTGTCCCCTACCCCATGTCACGCAAACCCAAAAAAGGCTACTACGTCAAAGGTCACTTCGTTGCCGAAGGCAGCGAACTCGACCTGCAGCTCAAGGCCGAACTCAAAGGCACCCCCGACTCCAGCAAGACGGATCTCAAGCGCGAGTCCGACGCCTTGCAGGACCTCGGCAAGGATTTGCTGACGCTGCGCTCCGACCTGTTCAAGCGCCTGCAATTGCCCGACCAGCTGGCCGATGCCCTGGCCGAGGCCAAGCGCATCACCAATTTCGAAGGCAAGCGCCGCCAGATGCAATTCGTCGGCAAGCTCATGCGCAAGCTGGACGAGACCGAGATCGCCGCCGTGCGCGCGGCACTGGACGAGCAGCACAACGGCTCGGCCGCCGAGAAGATGGCCTTGCACGCCGCCGAGCAATGGCGCGACCGCCTGATTGCCGAGGAATCGGCCCTGTCCATCTGGCTGGACCATTTCCCCGACACCGACACCCAGCAGCTGCGCGCCCTGATCCGCCAGGCCCGCAAGGACATGCCGGGCGCCCATGAGGCCAATGTGCAGGAATCCACCGGCCTGGCCCAGCGCAAGGGCCGCGCCTACCGCGACCTGTTCCAGCTGGTTCGCCAGCAGTTGGGCGGCACGGGCCGCGAGGCTGCCGAGGACGGTGACGGCGCTGGCGAGGAAGCTGACGATGAGTGAACCCGTCTATGACGCTGTGCGCATCGGCATCGTCTCGATCAGCGACCGTGCCAGCAGCGGCGTCTATGAGGACAAGGGCCTGCCGGCCCTGCAGGACTGGCTCACCCGCGCGCTCAGGAACCCCATCACGTTCGAGCCGCGCCTGATCCCCGACGAGCAGGCCGGCATCAGCGCCACGCTGATCGAACTGGTCGATGCGGGCTGCTCCCTGGTGCTGACCACGGGCGGCACCGGCCCCGCGCCGCGCGATGTCACGCCCGAAGCCACGCTGGCCGTGGCCGACAAGGAAATGCCGGGCTTTGGCGAGCAGATGCGCCAGATCAGCCTGGCCTTTGTGCCCACGGCGATTCTGTCGCGCCAGGTGGCGGTGATCCGTGGCAAGAGCCTGATCATCAACCTGCCGGGCCAGCCAAAGGCCATTGCCGAAACCCTGGAAGGCCTGAAGAACCCCGATGGCACGCAAAAGGTCAACGGCATCTTCGCGGCCGTGCCCTATTGCGTGGACCTGATCGGCGGGCCCTATCTGGAAACGGACGACAGCGTCTGCAAGGCGTTCCGCCCCAAGAGCGCAGTGCGCACCGCGCGACCTGCGGCCTGAGCGCGCGGACACGGCAAACGACAAGCAGCCTGCGGGCTGCTTTTTATTTTTTCAGCCCTTTGAACCACCGCTGAATCCGGGCCCGCAATTGCCGTTTGCCGTCATCACCCAACGGCATGCTGCTTGCCAGTTTCAGTGCCGCATCGACCTGTACATGGCCATGCTCCATCAGTGCCATGCAAAACACCCGGTCCTTGTCGCGCCCCGCCTGGGCCTTGGAGAGGAAGAGATCCAGCACATCAAGGCAATAGCCGACGCGATCGTTGGTATTGCCGTTCTGAATACGGTGCAGCCGGTTTTGCCAGCCTGAGGCAAGCACTGCCGTGTCCGGGCCCACGCCCTGTGCGTAGTAGCCATTGGACTCGTGGAAGCGAGAGCCTTCGCCAATGGATCCATCGATCCGGTCCGCCAGATCCGGAGCGTTGAGCGGATAGATGTCCGCCTCTGCGGACATCTTGAAAACCGGCTCGGGATACGGGATGGAGCCCAGGATTGCCTGGCTTCCCACGATGACGAATTCATACTCATTCGTCACATCCCCGCTCGCACGAATGATGTGCTCAAGATCCTCTCGGTTCATAGGCCCGCCCTGTATCTCCCAATGCAACGCCCCGCTTGAGATCCCCCACCTGCGCCAGTACCTGCTGGCGCACCTGTTCGGGCAGCACCGATGTCAGGGGCGAGGCCTGGCGCAGTTCCTGGGCCCTTCGCGTGCGGGCCAGGATGGTGCGCCAGCGGCCATTTTGCAAGACATCCTGCCACTGCCTCCACAGGCTGGCGGAATGCGAATCCCCCTGGCTCAGCCACCGCTCCAACGTGTCCTGCGCCTGCTGCAGCAATGCCGGGTCAGATCGCACAAGGCGCACGGCTTCTTCATGCAATGCCAGGCTTTGCAGATCCTGCACTTCATGGCGCGCATCCTGCGCACGCACCAGAACCTGTACGACGGGCCTGGCATGGCGCGAACGGGCTGCGGCAGTTCCTGCGGGCGCGGGCTGCAGGGCGTCGCCCGCCAGCAATGCCAATTCTCCCCCTATGCCCAGTTCCGACATGACTCGCAGGTACGTGCCCATGGATGGCCCGGGATCGCCGGACTCGACTGCAGCGAGCGTGCTGCGGGATATGCCTACGCGCGAGGCCATCTCGACCGTGCCCAGCCCCTGCTCCTTGCGCAGGCGCTTGAGCCGGTCACCGAACTGCAAAAGCAGTTGGCGCTGAAGAAGGGTGGACTTTTCTGGTGTTTTCATTTGTCCATTATTTTAAGCAAAACCTATATTTTTGATTGTTTTTCTAGACAAATTAATTCAAGACCAGCGCTTTCGCATCTCCAAGTCACGGAACGGAAAAGCAGGTCCTGACGCGCGCACAAGCCACGGCCGGGATGCGCAGCGCATGGCAATCAATCAACGGGCCGGCCACGTTGCAAGAATGAGCGGCTGTACTGTCGCACCGGGGCCACCAAGCCCGTGCTTGCCCCAATGCGGCAGGCCCCTGTCCCTGCCAGCATGGAATCATCCCGGCCCCTGCGCAACAGCAGCGGGCTTTTTCCATCCAAAGCAAGGAGACTTCATGCAGCAACGCCCCAAGACATCGCTGATGACACCGCTGGCCCTGGCACTGTGCGCCGCCGCACTGGCAACGCCGGCCCTGGCGCAGCAGGACAAGGTTCGGATCGGCTTCATCACCGACATGTCCAGTCTCTATGCCGATGTCGAGGGCAAGAACGGCGCCGTGGCGATACAGATGGCCATCGACGACTACGGCGGCAAGCTGCTGGGCAAGCCCATCGAGCTGCTGACGGCCGACCACCAGAACAAGGCCGACATTGCCGCCAGCAAGGCGCGCGAGTGGATCGACACGCAGGGCATCAGCCTGGTGTTTGGCGGCACCAACTCGGCCACGGCCCTGTCCATGGCCAAGGTGGCGCAGGAGAAAAAGCGGGTCTTCATCGACAACGGCGCGGGCAGCTCGGCGCTGACCAACGAGCAGTGCAGCCCCTACACCGTGCACTACGCCTTCGACACCGTGGCCCTGGCCAAGGGCACGGGCGCGGCCGTGGTGGAGGCCGGCGGCAAGAGCTGGTACTTCGTGACGGCCGACTATGCCTTCGGCCATGCGCTGGAGGCCGATACCACCAAGATCATCGAGGCGCGCGGCGGCAAGGTGCTGGGCTCGGTCAAGACGCCGCTGAACGCCAGCGACTTCTCCAGCTTCATGCTGCAGGCGCAGAACTCCAAGGCCCAGATCCTGGGCCTGGCCAACGCGGGTGGCGACACCATCAACTCCATCAAGGCCGCGCGCGAGTTCGGCGTGACCAAGGACATGAAGCTGGCCGGCCTGCTGGTGTTCTTCACCGACGTGCACAGCCTGGGCCTGAAGAACACCCAGGGCATGCAGTTCACCACCAGCTGGTACTGGGACATGAATGACGCCTCGCGCAAGTTCGCCGATGCCTTCATGGCCAAGACCCAGCGCCGCCCCAGCGAGATCCAGGCGGCCGACTACTCGGCCACCATGAACTGGCTCAAGGCCGTGGAGAAGGCCGGCACGCTGGACGCCGACAAGGTCATGGCCACCTGGCGCGGCATGAAGATGGACGACTTCTTCGGCAGCGGCTACCTGCGCGAGGACGGCCGCTACGTTCACGACATGTACCTGATGGAAGTGAAATCCCCCGCCGAATCCAAGGGCACCTGGGACTACTACAAGCTGGTCAAGAAGCTGCCGGCCGAGCAGGTCTGGACCACCAAGGCCGAGAGCAAGTGCCAATACTGGCGCTGAACTGGCGCTGAACTTGCGGTGAGCCGGGAGGGGCAGCCCGGCCGCTCCCGCCCCTCGCCTTTCTCCACTGAATCTCCATGCCTTGGTCAATGCCGGGACATCGAACCGCGCCAGACTGGTAAGTTCGAGCATTGGGCGCGGCGCCGGGCAGGAACTTCTTCCCCTGCGGCCGACCGCGCGGCAGGGGAAGAATGAAGTTCAATCGCAAGTGGACCATTGGCGCCGTGGTGGGTGCCTGCATCATCGCCGGGGGCGCACTGTGGAAGGCCAGCGCCAAGCCCGCCACCCGGTACGCGACGGCCGCCGTCACCGTGGGCAACCTGGAGCAGACCGTGCTGGCCGTAGGCCGGCTGCATGCCAAGGAGCTGGTTGCCGTGGGCGCCCAGGTCTCCGGACAGGTCAAGCGCCTGCATGTGGAACTGGGCCAGCAGGTCAAGGCCGGCGACCTGATCGCCGAAGTCGATGCCCAGCCGCAGCGCATCAAGCTGCGCAATGCCGAGGCCTCGGTCACCGCGCTGCAGGCGCAGCTGGCCGCGCGGCGCGCGGCCCTCGTCCAGGCCCGGCTCACCTTCCAGCGCCAGCAGGAACTGCTGCAGGCCGACGCCACCTCGCGCGCCGACCATGAGGCCGCCAAGGCGGCGCTGGACACGGCCCAGGCCGAGGTCGGCGCCCTGCAGGCCCAGATCGAGCAGGCACGCACCCAGGTGGAGACCGAGCGCATCAACCTGGGCTACACCCGCATCGTCGCGCCCATGGACGGCGTGATCGTGGCCGTGGTCACCAAGCAGGGCCAGACCCTGAACTCCTTCCAGACCACGCCCACCATCGTCATGCTGGCCAAGCTCGACGTGATGACCGTGCGTGCCGAGATTGCCGAGGCCGACGTGGACAAGATCCAGCTTGGCCAGACCGCATGGTTCACCACGCTGGGCAGCAACCGCCAAAAACACATGGCGAAGATAGAGCGCATCGAGCCCGCACCCACCTCCATCGTCAATGACGCGGGCGGCAGCGCCTCGCCCGCTGCGGCCACGCCCGCCGCCAAGGCCATCTACTACAACGCCCAGTTCGACGTGCCCAACCCGGACGGCAAGCTGCGCCCCTCCATGACCGCCCAGGTCACCGTGCGCGTGGCCCAGGCCGACAAGGCCGTGCTGGTGCCGGCCGCCGCACTGGGCAGCCGGGCAGAGGACGACAGCTACACCGTGCGCGTGCGCGACGGCGAAGGCAAGGTCGCCGAGCGCAAGGTGCGCATCGGCCTGCGCACCAATGCCCAGGCCCAGGTGCTGTCGGGCCTGGAGGCAGGCGAGCAGGTGGTGATCGGCGAGGCGGGCCCGAACAACGCCCCCGCCGCCGACCCCATGGGAATGTGAGCATGGACCAGCCATTGCTGCAGATGCGGGGACTGCGCAGGGAGTTCCCCGCGGGTGACACCACGGTCGCCGTGCTCAAGGACATCGACCTGACCATCGAGGCCGGCGAGATGGTGGCCATCGTCGGCGCCTCGGGCTCGGGCAAGTCCACGCTGATGAACATCCTCGGCTGCCTGGACCATCCGACCTCGGGCAGCTACCGCATCGCCGGCCGCGAGACCGGCGAGCTGGGCCCCGATGCGCTGGCCGCGCTGCGGCGCGAGCATTTCGGCTTCATCTTCCAGCGCTACCACCTGCTGGCCGACCTCACGGCCCAGGGCAATGTGGAGCTGCCATCGGTCTACGCCGGCACGGCGCCCACGGACCGCCATGCGCGCTCGGCCGCCCTGCTCGAACGCCTGGGCCTGGCCGACCGCATGCAGCACCGGCCGGGCCAGCTGTCGGGCGGGCAGCAGCAGCGCGTGTCCATCGCCCGCGCGCTGATGAACGGCGGCGCCGTCATCCTGGCCGACGAGCCCACCGGCGCGCTGGACAAGGCCAGCGGCGAGCAGGTCATGCGCATCCTGCAGGAGCTGCATGCCGACGGCCACACCATCATCCTGGTCACGCACGACATGGCCGTGGCGGCCCACGCCTCGCGCGTGATCGAGATCAGCGACGGCGCCATCATCGCGGACCGGCGCAGCGCCCCGCATGAAAGCAAGGCCCCGCTGGAGGCCACAGCCGCACCGCGCGCCGCCTCCTGGCGCATGTTCGGCGACCGCTTCGGCGAAGCGCTGCGCATGGCGCTGCGGGCCATGAATGCGCACCGCCTGCGCACCTTCCTGACCATGCTGGGCATCATCATCGGCATCTCTGCCGTGGTCTCGGTGGTGGCGCTGGGGCGCGGCGCGCAGCAGCAGGTGATGAACCAGATCAGCGAGCTGGGCACGAACACGCTGGACATCTTCCCGGGCAAGGACTTCGGCGACACGCGCGCCGCCGCCATCGAGACCCTGGTCGCCGCCGATGCCCAGGCCCTGGCCGAGCAGCCCTACGTGGACAGCGCCACGCCCAATGTGTCGGTCAGCGTCACGGCGCTGTACCGCGAGAACGCGGCCATGGCCCAGGTGACGGGCGTGGGCTTCGAGCACTTCCGGGTGAAGGGCCTGCGCCTGGCGTCAGGGCGGTTCTTCGACCAGCGCGACGTGGACCTGCACGCCCAGGTCGCGGTCATCGACCAGAAGGCCGCCACCGCGCTCTTCCCCGGCAACCCCAGCCCGCTGGGCGAGGTGGTGATGCTGGGCGAGATGCCCGTGGAGATCGTGGGCGTGCTGCGCCCCGCGCAAAACAGCTTCGGCGGCTCCACGCCCACCTTCTTCGTGCCCTACACGGCAGCCGCCACGCGCCTGGTCGGCAAGTACCACCTGGACAGCATCACGCTGCGCATCAAGGACGAGGTGCCCGCCGAGATCGCGCTGAAGGCGGCCACCAGCCTGCTCACGGAACGCCACGGCACCAAGGACTTCTTCGTCTGGAACTCCGACCAGATCCGCCAGGCCATCACGCGCACCAGCACCACGCTGACGCTGCTGGTCTCGGCCATCGCCATGATCGCGCTGCTGGTGGGCGGCATCGGCGTGATGAACATCATGCTGGTGTCGGTGACCGAGCGCACGCGCGAGATCGGCGTGCGCATGGCCATCGGCGCGCGCCAGTCGGACATCCTTCAGCAGTTCCTGATCGAGGCCGTGCTGGTCTGCATCGTGGGCGGCATCCTGGGTGTCTCTCTGGCGCTGAGCCTGGGCCTGGCAGTGAGCCTGTCGGGCTCCAGCTTCCAGCTGTCGTTCTCGGCCGCCTCCATCGTGCTGGCCGTCGCCTGCTCCTCGCTCATAGGCATCACCTTCGGCTTCCTGCCCGCGCGCAGCGCGGCGCGCCTGGACCCCGTCCAGGCCCTCTCCAGAGATTGACATGCATATGCTCAAGACCAGCGCGCTGGCATGCGCCGTGGCCCTTGCGGGCTGCGGCGCCATCACGCGCACCCCCTACGAAGCGCCCCAGGTGGAGCTGCCCGCGCAGTTCGAACATGCGCAGGCATCGTCCCCGGCAGCCACGCCCACGCCCATGACCGATGCCTGGTGGCGCGGCTTCGGCGATCCACGGCTCGATGCCTGGATTGACCTGGCGCTGGCGCGCAACCCTGACATGGCCACGGCCGGCATCCGCGTGCGGCGTGCCGCGCTGCAGGCGCAACTGGCAGGCCATGCGCTGCTGCCCCAGCCCAGCGGCAGCGCAGGCACGGGCGCCAGCCGCCCGCTGTCGGGCAGCCAGCGCAGCACCCTGGAGAACGCCAGCGCCACACTGGGCGTGGCCTGGGAGCTGGACCTGTTCGACCGGCTGGGCGCGCAGCGCGATGCCGCCGTCTTCGAAGCGCAGGCCAGCGTGCAGGACAAGGATGCCGTGGCGCTGTCGCTGACCACCACCACGGCCAGCCTGTACTGGCAACTGGCGCTGGCCAACGAGCGCCTGGACATGTCACGCCAAAGCCTGGAGTACGTGCGCCGCACCATCGACCTGGTGCAGGCCCAGTACCGCAGCGGCGCAGTGTCCGGCCTGGAGCTGCGCGAGGCCCGGCAGGCCCTGGCCGAGCAGCAGGCCCTGCTGAGCCAATACACCCAGGCCCGCGCCGAACTGCGCCAGGCACTGGCCGAATTGCTGCAGGGCGCCGAGCCGCCCGGGGGCGAGCCCCTGGCGCTGCCCGTGGCCGACCTGCCCGCCGTGCAGCCAGGCCTGCCCGCCGACCTGCTGGGACGCCGCCCCGACCTGCGCGCCGCCGAACTGCGGCTGCGCGGCGCCCTGGCCGGCAGCGATGCCACGGCCGCCAGCTACTACCCGCGGCTGTCGCTCACCGGCAGCCTGGGCACATCCAGCAGCACCCTGCTCGATGTGCTGGCCAATCCCGTGGCGGCCCTGGGCGCCAACCTGGCCCTGCCTTTTCTCAATGTGCGCGAGATGCGGCTGAACACCGCCATTGCACGCAGCCAGTACGAAGAGGCGGTGGTCAACTTCCGCAAAACGCTGTACGCCGCGTTGGCCGAAACGGAAAAATCCCTGTCCGCCCGCACCGAACTGGCCCGCCAGGAAGAGGCCCAGCAGCGCGCCACGCAGGAATCCGTGGAAATCACGCGGCTGTACGAAGCGCGCTACCGCGCCGGCCAGGTGCCGCTGCGCACCTGGCTGGACGCCCAGGAGCGCCGCCGCGCAGCGCAGCTGGCCCTGTCCGCGCTGCACCTGGCACGCCTGCAGAACCAGCTCACGCTGCACAAGGCGCTAGGCGGAGGGTGGCCGGCTTCCTGAAGCCACCACCCAGGGTCCGCCAGAGTCAGAACGAATGCGCCATGCCCACGTAGAAGCCGGTCTGGCTGCCGCCCGGCGCCGGGTTGTTGTTGGTGGTCTCCACCGAGAAGTTCGCATTGCCTCCATTGCGCACATTGCCCACGCTGGCATACAGCAGCGTGCGCTTGGACAGCGCGTAGTCGGCGCCCGCCATGAACAGGTTGGCGCTGCCGCCGCCGTTGTTGACCGTGGTGCGGTAGCCCGCCCCGATCAGCGTCAGCGGGCCTGACACCTTGTAGCGCGCGCCCATCCAGTACTGCCGCGCCTTGTTGGGCACGCCAGCCGCGCTGTCGGGCGCGGACAGCTGCTCATAGCCCGCGAACAGCTTGAGCGCGGACAGCGTCACTGTGCCGCCCAGCGTCAGGTTGCGGGAGGTGGTGTACAGATCGCTGAAGCGGCCATTGGCATCGCGGGCCACATCGTAGATGGCGCGCAACTCGAACGTGGGCGCGGTATAGGACACGGACAGCGCATCCTTGCGCAGCCGCGATGCGCCCTGCGGCTGCTCGCCCAGGCCGGTCAGCGCCAGCACGCGCAGGCCGCCCCAGCTGGGCGTCTCGTACGAGATCATGTTGTCATGCCCGCCCCAGTTGCGCCCCCGCACCAGCGTGGCCGAGCCGATGAACTGCTGGCCCGTGGGGTCCAGCGCCCAGTGCGCATCCGAGATCGACAGGTCCTTGCCCAGCTTCAGCGTGCCCCAGCCGCTGCGCAGGCCCACGAAGGTGCGGCGGTTGAAGAAACCTGCTCCGTTGAACCTGGCATCGTCGATGCTGAAGCCCGACTCCAGCGTGAACAGCGCATGCAGCCCGCCGCCCAGATCCTCCTCCCCCTTGAAACCCAGCATGCTCGTGCCCCACTGGTTGCCCACGGCCCGCCACAGATTGCCAGAGCCCCCCGTGGCCGGGTCGTACACAT
Source organism: Delftia sp. DLF01 (assembly GCF_014852125.1). Lineage (NCBI taxonomy): Bacteria > Pseudomonadati > Pseudomonadota > Betaproteobacteria > Burkholderiales > Comamonadaceae > Delftia > Delftia sp. DLF01. Next base: position 63,335 of record NZ_JACVAZ010000007.1, on the reverse strand, counting down.
TGCTCTGGTAGTCCACCCCCGCGACCACACGCCCATAGAGCGTGACCGAACTCTGGGCCTGGGCCGCCAGGGCCGTGCCCAGCGCCAGCGCGGCCAGGCCAGCGCTGCGGATCATGCGTTTATTCATCTCCCTCTCCTCCTTGACATTGCCGATTGGCGAAAATCCCCATGGCCGCAGCACGGCTGCCATGGGGAGCAGCTTGAAACCGGTCGCCAGCCCCTTTTCTTGTTCTTGTGCTTCTTGTTCTTGCGGGCGCATGCAGTCCCGTGGTTGCGATGCCCTGCAGGCTGCTTTCATGAATTCTCCGCAGGGATGGCGCCGGGCCTGAACGATTCATGCGCAGACCTATGCATTTGCGGCGCGGGCGCCCCGGTGTTTTCCCCTGGAAGGGGGGGTTGAGCGACGTTCGGGGATGGGGCATGGCCGCCGGATACTCAGTCCGCCGCAGCATCTGCCAGCCGGAAGATGCAGGCCATGGGAGTCCACTTGTCGCCGGGCGGTGTCCAGGGCGTGGGCGCCTGGAAGGTCCACATCAGCGCCTCCCATTTGCGCAGCTTCGGGTCGATGGCAGCGGCCAGGGACATGGCCCGGGGGTCATGCACCGCGTCATCGGTTTCCATCACCATCACCATGCGCGTGCCAAGGCGGTGGATTTCCATGCCGGTGACGCCATGGCTGCGCAGATGCGCCGCCACCTCCGGCCAGATCCGGCGGTGCAGGGCTTCGTACCGGGCGATCAGCGCCGGGTCATCCTTGAGGTCGAGTGCAAGCCATTGGCGCATGGTGTCTCCATGGTGGTCAGGTCAGCGCGCGGTCCAGGTGGATGTAGCCGCCATCGACGAACAGCCATTGCCCCGTGGTGTGCGATGCCCGCTCGGACAGAAGAAAGACGACCGTGTCCGCAATCTCCTCGGCCGCCGTCATGCGCCGGCCCAGCGGAATCCGGGTGCTGATCTGTTCCAGCTGGCGCCCGGGGTCGTCGAAGCGGCCCAGCCAGTGCAGGTACATCGGCGTCATCACCTCCGCGGGCACTACGGCATTGACGCGTACGCCATCGGCTGCCAGCGCGGCAGCCCATTCGCGCGTCAGCGAGAGCTGGGCCCCCTTGGCCGCGCAGTAGCCGCTGGCCTGGCCCTGCCCGGTCAACGCGGTCTTGGACGAGATGTTGACGATGGCGCCACGGCTGGCCTTGAGGTGCGGCAGGCAATGGTGGGCCATGACGTAGTAGTGCACCAGGTTGGCCTGCAGCGAGCGCACGAAGGCGTCGCGCCCTGCCTCCAGGCCCACGCCGTCATTGATGCCCGCGTTGTTCACCAGGCCGTCGATGTGGCCGCAGTCCGCCGCAGCGCGGGCCACCGTCTCCCCGCATGCCTGTTCATCAACCAGGTCGAAGCGGAAGTGGCGGGCCCGGGGCTGCAGCTCCATGAGCTGCGCCTCGAACCGCGCGGACATGGTGTCCTTGCCGCAGATCAGCGGAACCGCACCTTCACCGGCCAGCCGCAGCGAGATGGCCGCCCCGATGCCGCTGGCACCGCCCGTGACGATGAAGGTCTTGTCTTTCAGGTTCAGGTCCATGCTGCCTCCCATGGGGTCAGGTCATGCCTTGCGGCTGCAGGCCGTAGCAGCGCGCGGCGGTGCCGCCCCACAGCGCCTCGCGCTCGGACACCGACAGCCGCGACGACGCCCAACCATCCACCAGCGCAAAGACCGTGGCGTATGGCGCGGCCAGCAGGCAGACCGGCCAGTCGGAGCCAAACATCAGCCGCTGCGGACCGAACACCTGCAAGGCCGTGTCCAGGCATTGGAGCAGGCAGGCCCGGTCAGGCTCGCGCAGGCCGGATCGCCAGTCGGCCTCGGTCACCAGGCCCGAGAGCTTGCACGCGACATGCGACAGCGGGGCGAAGCGCTGCAGCGATGCCTGCCAGCGGCCGAACGCGGCCTGGGCCTGGCCCTTGTGCTGGTCCCGCGCCAGCCCGGCCAGTGGCGGCTTACCCAGGTGATCCAGCACCATCCAGTGCGCGTCATGCCGTGCACACAAGGCGGCGGCCGCGTCCATCTGGTGGTCGAACACCAGCACGTCATAGGCCCAGCCCTGGCGCTGCAGCACGGACAGACCGCGTGCGAATGCCGCAGAGCACAGAAAGGCCGAGGCATCAGGCTCATCCTGCACCTGATGGCGCCACCCGCACAGCGCCGGCTCGGCACGCCAGGACTGCAGGCGCTCGCCAATGCCGTCGCAGGCCAGATCCTCCCATCCCACGACGCCGCAAATACCGCCGTGCCGCCGCGCCAGATCCAGCAGGTATCTCGTTTCATCGACACTGCCCCTGGCCTGCACGGCAATGGCGCCGGTCAGGCCGCAGGCTTCCAACAGCGGCAATACCTGCTCCGGCGTGCAATCCACCGCCAGCGCCTGCATGCCCTCGCCTATCCAGGGATAGTCCCGGGCGCTGTAATGCCAGAAGTGCAGATGCGCGTCTATGCGCTGAAGGGAAGGTGCTTCGTCCATGGCTCAGGCCGGGAAGCGGTATCTGTGGAGAGATGCCGGCTTCATCGTGATGGAAAAGCCGGGCGCACCGGGAGGCATATAGGCCGCATTGCGTACCACGCAGGGATCCACGAAGTGCTCGTGCAGATGGTCCACGTACTCGATCACGCGCCCCTCACGCGTGCCGGACACGCAGACGAAATCGATCATGGACAGATGCTGCACATACTCGCAAAGGCCCACGCCCCCGGCATGCGGACACACGGGCAGACCGTACTTTGCGGCCAGCAGGAGTACCAGCAACACCTCGTTGACCCCTCCCAGCCGGCAGGCGTCGATCTGCACCACGTCGATGGCGCCACGCATGATGAACTGCTTGAAGAGAATGCGGTTCTGGCACATCTCTCCAGAGGCGACCTGGACCGGGGCAACGGCCTCGCGCACCGCGCGGTGGCCCTCCACATCGTCAGGGCTGGTCGGCTCCTCGATGAACCAGGGCCTGGCAAAGGCCAACTCCCGCACCCAGCCGATGGCCTGCCCCACCTCCCAGGCCTGGTTGGCGTCGATCATCAGCTGGCGGTCCGGCCCCAGCACCTCGCGCGCAATGGACACGCGCCGGATGTCGTCCTGCAGGCTGCGCCCCACCTTGAGCTTGACGTGGTTGAAGCCGCCGGCCACCGCCTCGCGGCACAGGCGGCGCAGCTTGTCGTCGTCATAGCCCAGCCAGCCGGCCGAGGTTGTGTAGCAGGGATAGCCCTCGCGCTCCAGCACGCCGATGCACTCGGCCTTGCGCGGCGACTGGCGATGCAGCAGCTCCAGCGCCTGGGCTTCGGTCAGGGCATCCGTCATGTAGCGGAAGTCCAGCGCGCGGACGAACTCCTCGGGCGTGAAATCGGCCACCAGGCGCCACAGCGGCTTGCCCTCGGCCTTGGCCCACAGGTCCCACACGGCATTGACCACGGCGCCGGTGGCCAGGTGCATCGCCCCCTTGTCCGGGCCGATCCAGCGCAACTGGCTGTCGGAGGTGATGTGGCGCCAGAAGCGTCCCATGTCCTCCCGGATCCAGTCGAGCTCCATGCCCTCCACCAGGTGGCGCATGGCCGCGATGGCGGCGCAGCAGACCTCGTTGCCGCGCCCGATGGTGAAGGTCAGCCCGTGCCCCTCAAGGCCGGGCGTGTCCGTCTCCAGGATCACATAGGCGGCGGAGTAGTCCGGGTCCGGGTTCATGGCGTCAGACCCATCCAGCTGCCTGGAGGTCGGAAAGCGCACATCGAGCACGCGCAGGGACAGGATTCGCGTCATGGTCTTCTCAGGCCTTGCCGGTTGTCGAGGGACTCGGTTGCTCGCAGGCCGCCACCATGGTCTGGCGCTGCTCGCCCAGGCCGGCGATGCCCAGCCGCATGGCCTGCCCTGCACGCAGGTACATGGGCGGCTTCTGGCCCATGCCCACGCCCGGCGGCGTGCCGGTGGAGATCACATCGCCCGGTTGCAGACTCATGAAGCGGCTCAGATAGCTGACGAGAAAGGCCACGCCGAACACCATGGTGGCCGTGCTGCCGTCCTGCATGCGCCGGCCGTCCACATCCAGCCACATGCGCAGCGCCTGCGGATCGGGCACCTCGTCGGCCGTGACCAGCCAGGGCCCCAGCGGGCCGAAGCCGTCGCAGCCCTTGCCCTTGTCCCAGGTGCCGCCGCGCTCGAGCTGGTACTCGCGCTCGGAGATGTCGTTGACCACGCAATAGCCCGCCACGTGACCCATGGCCCGGGCCTCGTCGATATGGCGCCCGCCTTGGCCTATGACCACGCCAAGCTCCACCTCCCAATCCGTCTTCACGGAGCCGGGTGGAATCTCGATGGCGTCGTCCGGGCCGCAGATGGCACTGGTCCACTTGCCAAACACCACGGGCTCGGGCGGCACCTGCATGCCGGCCTCGGCCGCATGGTCCGAGTAGTTGAGGCCTATGCACACGAACTTGCCCACCCGCCCCACGCAGGGGCCCAGACGCAGCGTGTGCTGCGGCACGCCTTCCACCAGGGGCAGTTGCAAGGGGTCCAGGGCGCCCAGTTGCGCCAGGCTGTCCGGCAGCAGCACAGGACCGGCAATGTCGTCCACCACGCCCGAGAGGTCGCGCACATGCCCTTGCGCATCGAGCAGGCCCGGTCTTTCATGGCCCCTGGGGCCGTATCGCAGCAATTTCATGAAGCAGTCCTGTGCAGTTCAGTTGGACCAGCCGCCGTCGATCACGCTCAGCGTGCCGGTGACGAAGCGGGATTCATCGCTGGCGAGATAGGTGGCCAGCGCGGCGATCTCCTCGGGCTGGCCTACCCGCCCCATGGGCTGGCGCGCCACGAAGGCCGCGCGCACCTGCTGCAGCGGCACGCCCTGGTGCCGGGCCTGGCCGGCGATGCGCGCCTGCAGCGACGGGGACTCCACCGTGCCAGGGCAGATGGCGTTGCAGCGTATGCCCTGCGTGACGAAGTCGGCCGCCACGGCCTTGGTCAGCCCGACCACGGCGGCCTTGGTGGCGCCATAGGCATGGCGAAGGGGCACGCCCTTCACGCTGGAGGCCGCGGACGACATGTTGATGATCGACCCGCCGCCCTGGGCCAGCATGGCAGGCAGCAGGGCGCGGATGATGCGGTGCATGGAGGTGACGTTGAGCTGCCATGCAAAGGCCCAGTCCTCGTCGCTGCAGTCCAGGATGCTGCCGTGGTGCACGAAGCCCGCGCAGTTGAGCAGTGCGTCGAAGGCCCTCTCCTGCCCGGCCAGTGCCAGGATGTCGGCCGCATCCGTCACATCCAGCCGCCGCGTGCGCAGGCCATCCCTGCCCTCCAGCTCGGCCAGCGCCTGCAGATTGATGTCGGTGGCCAGCACGCTGGCCCCCTCGCGGGCAAACATCAGCGCGCAGGCACGCCCTATGCCCTGCCCGGCTGCGGTGACGAGAATGTGTTTTCCGGCAAGTCTCATGGAGCCATTCCTTCCCTTGCTTGAAAAGGGTTCTGCACGGGCGATTCGCGGGCCGCGCCTATTGCTGCTGCTCACCTGCGAGCCGGGCCAGCATCAGGGCGCCGAGGATGATGGCGCCGTAGATGGCCTGTATCCAGAACGATGGCACCTGCGCCAGCGTCAGCAGGTTCTGCACCACGCCCAGCAGCAGCACGCCGCACAGCGCGCCCGACATGGAGCCCTTGCCGCCATCGAGCGAAATGCCGCCGATGACGGCCGCCGCGAACACCGTGAAAATCATCGAGCTGCCCTGGTTGGCATTGATCGCGCCCACATAGCCCGTGACCACCAGCCCGCCCGCTGCGGCCAGCACGCCGGCCAGCACGAAGACGCCCCAGGTAATACGGTCCACATTGATGCCCGCCGCGCGCGCCGCATGGGGGTTGCCGCCAATCGCATACAGCGCGCGGCCCAGCCGGTGGTGGCGCAGCATCACAGCGGCCGTGCCGAACGCCAGCGCCGCCAGCCAGACCGACAGCGGCAGCCCCAGCAGCGTGGCCGTGGCCAGGGCGAAGAAAGGCTGCGGCATGTCGAACAGGGTGCCGCCCCTGGTCGCACCCACCAGCAGGCCGCGCAGCACGATCAGCATCGCCAGCGTGACGATGAAGGCATTGAGCCGCAGCCTGACGACCAACAGGCCATTGAGAAAACCCGTGCATGCGCCCACGGCCGCGATGGCCAGCAGCCCCGCCGCCACCGGCCATTCCGTGCCAAAGCCCCCCGAGGCTGCGGGAATCACCAGCATGGCGCCCACCGCCGGCGCAATGCCCACCGTGGACTCCACCGACAGATCGAACTTGCCCGTGATGATGATCAGCGACTCCGCCAGCACCACCAGCGCCAGGGCCGCCGAGGCCCCCAGGATGCTGACCAGGTTGGCCGGTGTCAGAAAGCTGGGGCTGGTCAAGGCTCCCAGCACGAACAGCAGGGCCAGCGCAGGGACCAGTGCATAGTCGCGCAGCCGGTGCAGGGCGGGCCGCCGGGCGGCCGGCACGGGCACAGCAGTGTTCGGCGAGACAAAGGCTTCAGTGCGCATGCAGGCTCACTCCTTCCATGGAGGCAATCAGTTCACCGTCGTCCCAACCTCTGGCGAGTTCGGCCACCACATGGCCATGCGACATCACCAGCACGCGGTCGCAGATGCGCAGGTCGTCCAGCTCGCTGCTCGCCAGCAGCACGGCCCGGCCCTGCCGTCGCTCACCCTCCACCACGGCCAGCAATGCCTGCCGGGACTTCACATCCACACCCGCAGTGGGATCGATGAGCACCAGCACATCGGGCTCGCTGGCCAGGGCGCGCGCCATCACCACCTTCTGCTGGTTGCCGCCCGACAGGCCGGACACGGCCTGCTGCGGCCCGCTGGCCGCCACATCGAGTGCACGCATGGCCGACAACGCCGCCGCCTGCCGGCGCGCTGGCGCAACGAAGCCGAACCGGCCCAGCCTGTCCATGATGGTCATGGTGGCGTTCTCGGCAATGGACTGCCCCGGCACCAGGCCCTGGCGGTGCCTGTCCTGCGGCACGCAACCCACGCCGTGCGCCAGCGCGGCGCCCACATCGCCGGGCGGCAGCACGCGGCCCGACACCAGGATCCGGCCTGCCGTCGTGCGCCGCAGACCCGCTACCGCCTCACCCACGGCCGTGCGCCCGCTGCTGGTGGAGCCTGTCAGCCCCACGATCTCGCCACGCCGCGCCTGCAGACTGACGCCCTCAAAACCCTTGCCGCACACCTGCTGCAGCGCCAGTACCACGGGGGCAACGCCCGCGCCCCCGCCTGCCGGGGGTGCGTGGGCGATGCAAGGCGAGCCGGCCAGGCTGTCCCGCTCGCCGGTCATGGCCTCGATCAGTGCCTGCCGGGGCAACTGCGCCACCGGCGCCGTCACCACATGGCGGGCATCGCGCAGCACGGTGACCGTCTGGCAAATCTCATAGATCTCCTGCAAGTGGTGCGAGATGAAGAGAAACGTGACGCTGCCTTGCTGCAGATCGTGCACGCGCCTGAGCAGCCGCCGCGTCTCGTCGTGGTCCAGCTGCGCCGTGGGTTCATCCAGGATGATGAAGCGCGCGCCCAGCGACAGTGCCCGTGCGATTTCCACCAGCTGGCGGGCTTCCACCGTCAGATCTCGGGCCAGCGCATCCTCGTGCACATCGATCTGCCAGGCATCCAGCAAGGCCCTTGCCTCGCGCCGCAGCACGCGCCAGGAAATCCAGCCATGGCGCAGCGGCTGCCGGTTGATGAACAGGTTCTCGGCCACCGACAGCTCGCCGATGATGGTCGAATGCTGGTACACACAGGCCACATGCTGGCGCCAGGCCATGCGGTCGGCCACCGCAGGCGCGGGCTGGCCGTTGAAGCGGATGCTTCCCGTGCCGGGCTGGTGCAGGCCGGTCAGCAGGGCGACCAAGGTGGACTTGCCTGCGCCGTTGCGGCCAGCCAGTGCATGCGACTCGCCCGGCATGACCGCCAGGCTCACATCGTGCAAGGCCGTCGTGGAGCCGAAACGCAAGCCGAGCCCACGCGCCTCCATCACCGGCGTGCCGGGCCTGTCAGCCATGAATCCGGGGCGCATCGTCATGGCTGGTTGGCCCACAGCGACTTGTCATCCACGTTGTCGCGCGTCACGACGGGCGCGGGCAACTGGTCCTCCAGAATGCCGGGCGCCACCTCCACGATGCGGCTGCCATGCGGGGTGGGCCCGGGCTTGAACGACTGCCGGGCCAGCGCTGCCTTGATGTAGTACAGGCCGTACTTTGCGTAAAGATCGGCGGGCTGCGAGATGGTGGCGTCGATCTCGCCCTTGCGGATGGCGTCCAGCTCCTGGGCGATGCCGTCGTTGCTGATCACCACGATGTGCCGCGGATCGCCGGCCGGATGCAGCAGCCCCCTGCGCCGCAGCGTCTGCAGCGTGGGCGCCAGATAGACACCGCCTGCGTGCATGTAGATGCCCTTCAGGTCCGGATGGGCGGACAGCAGGCCGTCGAGCGCGGCAGCGGCGGCATCGGACTTCCAGGCCGCGGGAATCTCCAGCACCTGCAGCGCCGGGAAATCCTTCATGCAACTGCGAAAAGCCTCGGCCCGATCACGGCCGTTGACCGATGCCAGGTCGCCCATGATCTGCACCACCTTGCCCGCCTTCACCTGCGCGCCCAGGTACTGGCAGGACCGCGTGCCATAGGCGCGGTTGTCGGCACGCACCACCATCGCCACCTTGCCCCGGGTAGGCGCCACGTCCACCGCCACCACAGGAATCTTCCCCTGCTCGGCCAAGGCGAGCGCTCGACCAATGGCTGCCGAATCCAATGGCGCCACCACCAACCCCTTGGCGCCGAGGTTGATCAGATTGGCCACGTCGGTGATCTGCTGGGCCGGGTCCTGGTTGGAGTTCACCGGCGCCAGGATGTCGACCCCGAGGGCCTTCGCCATTTGCGGGAGGTAGCCGTTGTAGGCCTGCCAGAACGGCGAGGTCAGGAGCGGCAGGTTGACCCCGATCCTGCTCTGTGCCGGGCCGGGTTCCGCCGCCAGCGCTACCCCCGCGCATGCCAGCGCCGCAACAGCGGCTGAGAACCGCCAAGCCATGCCGACCCGTTTGGCCGGTGCCTGGGAAACGCCATGCAGTGCTGCCATGGAACTGGCCTCCTCATGTGTGCCGGGACTCCGGCGGTGCGGCGGTGTGACGGGATCGCCTCTTGCCTATGACCAAAATGCCTTGGTTCGGCAAAATCATTCATCCATGAATTTATTATTTATGAATAAATTCAAACTCGGCACCTATGGTTTACCCAGAGCATTGCCCCGATGCACAAGGCATCCTCCAAAACAGGATCAGTCCTATCCCGAACGTAAGATCTGCACGCATGAGCAAAGCACTGGACAACGCAGAAGACAGCGATCGCTACCGCGCGCCGGCACTGGACAAGGGGCTGGACATCCTGGAGCTGCTCGCCGAGCACCCCGATGGACTGACGCGGGCCGAGATCGTCAAGGAACTGGGCCGGGGCCCCAGTGAGATCTACCGCATGCTCGAGCGGTTGGTGGCCCGGCAATATGTGATGCGCTCGGCCGGTGGTGACCGCCATGCGCTCAGCCTCAAGATGTTCGCGCTGGCACACCGCCACCCGCCCGTCAACCGCCTCGTGACCCAGGCGCTGCCCGTCATGGATGCCTATGCGCGGCAGGCCGAGCAGTCCTGCCACCTGGGCCTCTACGACCGTGGCAATGTCCTGATCGTGGCCCAGGTCCCCGGCCCCGGGAACTGGGGCCTGTCAATCAGGCTGGGCGCACGCGTCGGGCTGCTGGACACCGGGTCAGGCCATGTGCTGCTGGCCTGCCAGACACCCGAACGCCGCTCGCAGATGATGGCCGAGCACACGCCTTTGGAAGGCGAGGTGCCACTGCCCGAAGCGCAGCTGCACGACATGCTGGAACAGATACGCAGCACGGGCTACAGGCAGAGCGAAAGCCTGCAGTCCTATGGTGTGGTGGACATCTCCTGCCCCATCCTGGGACCTGACGGTCAGGCCCTGGCCGTGCTGACCTCACCCTACATCCGCCGCATCGATGGACATGCGGGCCCTTCGCTGGATGAAGCGCGCGAATGCCTTTTGCAAGCGGCACAGGAGTTGTCGTTGAACCGGCAGCCGCGCGACGGCCAGTGAGCCGCGCGCAGCCTGCCGGCTGGCGTCAACGCGCCGTCGTATCGCTGCTGGCCGCCACGATGGGGATATAGAACTCTCCGCCGGCGCGGTTGAATTCCTCGGCCTTGGCCTGCATTCCGGCGGCAATGCCTTCCTGCTCGGCCACGCCCTTGGCGGCGGCGAATTCGCGCACTTCCTGGGTGATCTTCATGGAGCAGAACTTGGGGCCGCACATGGAGCAGAAGTGCGCCACCTTGGCGCTGTCCTTGGGCAGGGTTTCGTCGTGGTAGGCCTGGGCGGTGTCGGGGTCCAGGCCCAGGTTGAACTGGTCCTGCCAGCGGAAGTCGAAGCGGGCCTGGCTCAGCGCGTCGTCGCGGGCGCGGGCGCCGGGGTGGCCCTTGGCGACGTCGGCCGCGTGGGCTGCGATCTTGTACGCGATGATGCCCTGCTTGACGTCGTCTCGGTCGGGCAGGCCCAGGTGTTCCTTGGGCGTGACGTAGCACAGCATGGCGGTGCCGAACCAGCCGATCATGGCCGCGCCGATGGCGCTGGCGATGTGGTCGTAACCGGGCGCGATGTCGATGGTCAGCGGGCCCAGGGTGTAGAACGGCGCCTCATGGCAGTGCTTGAGCTGCTCGGTCATGTTGGCCTGGATCATGTGCATGGGCACGTGGCCGGGGCCTTCGATCATGGTCTGCACGTCGTGCTTCCAGGCCAGCTGGGTCAGCTCGCCCAGGGTCTTGAGTTCGGCGAACTGGGCCTCGTCATTGGCGTCCGAGGCGCTGCCGGGGCGCAGGCCGTCGCCCAGCGAGAAGCTGACGTCGTACTGCTTCATGATGTCGCAGATGTCCTCGAAGTGCTCGTACAGGAAGCTCTCGCGGTGGTGGGCCATGCACCACTTGGCCATGATGGAGCCGCCGCGCGAGACGATGCCCGTGCGGCGCTGGGCCGTGAGGTGGATGTAGGCCAGGCGCACGCCGGCATGGATGGTGAAGTAGTCCACGCCCTGCTCGGCCTGCTCGATCAGCGTGTCGCGGAAGATGGGCCAGGTCAGGTCCTCGGCGATGCCGCCCACTTTTTCCAGCGCCTGGTAGATGGGCACGGTGCCGATGGGCACGGGCGAGTTGCGGATGATCCAGTCGCGCGTGGTGTGGATGTTCTTGCCCGTGGACAGGTCCATCACGTTGTCCGCGCCCCAGCGGATGGCCCAGACCAGCTTCTCGACCTCTTCCTCGATGCTGGAGGTGACGGCCGAGTTGCCGATGTTGGCGTTGATCTTGACCTTGAAGTTGCGCCCGATGGCCATGGGCTCGATCTCGGGGTGGTTGATGTTGGCCGGGATGATGGCGCGGCCGCGCGCCACTTCGTCGCGCACGAATTCGGGCGTGATGATCTTGGGGATGGCGGCGCCCAGGCCGTTGCCGGCCAGGCGGGCCTCGCGCGCGGCGTCCTGCTGGTACTCGGCCATCCATTCGCGGCGGCCGTTCTCGCGCAGGGCCACGTATTCCATCTCGGGCGTGATGATGCCCTTGCGCGCGTAGTGCATCTGGGTGACGTTGCCGCCGCTCTTGGCGCGGCGCGGCTGGCGCTGCAGGGATGCGGCCTCGGCCCGCAGGCGGGCCACGCGCTCGTCTTCCTCGCCGCGCTTGCCGCCGTCGTCCAGGGCCTGGCGCAGGCGGCCGGCGTAGTACTCGCTGTCGCCGCGCGACTCGATCCAGGCATTGCGCACGCCCGGCAGGCCGCTGCGCACGTCGATGGCCACGGCCGGGTCGGTGTAGGGGCCCGAGGTGTCATAGACGCTGACCTGCTCGCCATTGGTCAGCTGGATATCGCGCACGGGCACGCTCAGGCCGGAATGCAGGCTGCCTTGCAGATAGCTCTTGGTGGAGGCCGGGAACGGCTTGCGCGACTGCGCCAGCAGATCGGAAAAACGCTGTGCGTCGGGAGCTTCGCCGGCTGCGGGAGTGAAGATGGAATCGGGAGCGTTCATGTCGGGTTCCTTGCGTTCAAAGCGTCGATCAACAACGCTCCGGGAACCGGACACTCCTTGGGCTGTGCCAAAGGCCGCGCACCGGGCTATGCCAGTGTGGGCCTGCCAGGGCCGTATGGCCTTGGCCCCTGGTTGCCACGCACGCCAAGGCGCACGAGCAGCCTTGGTTGGCAAGGGCCGATGTGCGTTGGATGGTGGCCTGCCTGGCCGTTGCGGCCCTGCGTGTATCCGCCGTGGCGGACTTCCATCCTCTGACTTCGGCCCCGCTTCAGGGTCCCGCTCTTCTTCCGCCGGTATCAACCGGATCAAGTTCGTCGGGTTCGCCGCCTGGCCCATGCAGCGCATGGACCGGTTGGCATCTCAGTGCATCAGCACACCCCGGAGCAGAGCGCAGTATAGGGGATGGCAAGGCGCCCTTGCCCTGCGGGTTTGCCCAGGGGCCTGAAGGCCCTGCTCAGTCGAAGCCGCGCATCTGTGCCCATTCGGCCACCGGTGCGCGCGTGGCGCGCCAGCCGTTGATGGGGGCATCCTTGTCCTCGTAGCCCAGCGCAATGCCGAAGGCCACGTGGTAGCCCTCGGGCAGCGCCAGCGCCTGGGTCACGGCGTCGTTGTAGCGGCGCCAGAAGCCCTGGGCGCAGGTGGCCAGGCCATTGGCGCAGGCCAGCAGCATGAAGGACTGCAGGTAGATGCCCAGGTCCACCCATTGCGGCAGGCCCATGCGCTCGTCCACCGCCACGATCAGGCCCACGGGCGCGCCGAAGAACTGGCCGTTGCGCGCCAGCTGCTCCAGCCGCGCAGGCTTGTCGTCGCGCGGAATGCCCAGCGACTGGTACAGCTCTTCGCCATTGGCAAAGCGCCGGCTGCGGTAGGGCTCCCAGAGATTGGGCGGGTAGGACAGGCCGGGCTGGGCGTCCTGGGGCTCGGCTTCGGCAACGGCGGTCAGCAGTTGCTGCAGCGGCTCGCCCGTCAGCGCCAGCACGCGCCAGGGCTGCAGGTTGCCGCCCGAGGCCGCTTGTGCCGACTGTTCCATCAGGGAGCGCACCAGCGCCGCATCGGGCGACTGGGGCAGGAAGGCGCGCACGGAGCGGCGCGCATGCAAGGCCTGTTCAACGTTCATGCTGGTCGGAGTCTCCGGTCTTCTTGGGGGATCTTGGGGGATCTTTGGTGATCTTCTGCAGGCCTACTTGCCCATGATCTGGTCGATCTTGTCCTTCTGGAACGCCTGCGGGCGCTCGGACTCGCAGGGCACGCAGTCGCCCACCTTGCTGCCGGCCGAGAGCTTGGCAATGGCCTCCCACAACAGCGCGATCTGCTGCTCATGCGCGGCCGCGCCATCGCTCAGGCCGCGCATGGCCTGGGCCACGGGGTCCATTTCCTGGGTGATGCCGTAGGCCGTGAATGGCTGGGGCGCGGCAGAGGCAGGGACCTTGATGGACTCGGCCTTGGCCGATGCCAGGTCGTGCTCGGTCACATCGGCGCTGTGGCCGTTCTTGCTGGCGATGATGCGCGCCGGAATGCCCACGGCCGTGGCGCCTGCGGGCACGGGCTTGATGACCACGGCATTGCTGCCGATCTTGGCACCGTCGCCCACCTCGAAGCCGCCCAGCACCTTGGCACCTGCGCTGACCACCACATCGCGGCCCAGCGTGGGATGGCGCTTGGCGCCCTTGTACAGCGAGGTGCCGCCCAGGGTCACGCCGTGGTAGATGGTGCAGCCGTCGCCGACCACGGCCGTCTCGCCGATGACGACGCCCATGCCGTGGTCGATGAAGACGCGCTCGCCGATGACGGCGCCGGGGTGGATCTCGATGCCGGTGAGCCAGCGGCCGATGTGCGAGATGAAGCGCCCCAGCCACTTGAGGCCATGGTTCCAGCACCAGTGCGCCGGGCGTTGCAGCCAGATCGCATGAAGACCCGGATAACAGGTGATGACCTCCCAGGTGCTGCGTGCCGCAGGGTCGCGGTCGAGGATGCACTGGATATCGGAGCGCAGGCGGTCAAGCATCTAGGGGCTGGTTATTGTTGACAAGACCGCTCAGTCTAGCGTTTCGGTGGGGTGCTCTGCAGCATGGCCTTCGCAACACCGCGCAGGATGTGGATTTCCTCGGCGGTCAGTTGCGAGCGGTTGAAAAGCTGGTTGAGGCGCGGCATCAGCTTCTTGGGCGCCGCCGGATCAAGAAAGCCGATATGCGCCAGCGCCTGCTCCCAATGGCCCAGCATGCCGGCCACCTGGGCCGCGTCGGCGCGCTGCGGCGCGGGCGTGTGCTCCACCACGGGAAAGCCGCCCAGCGCCTGGCGCCATTCGTAGGCCACCACCTGGATGGCCGCCCCCAGGTTCAGCGAGCCGAACTGCGGATTGGACGGAATCGACAGCGCCACATCGCTGCGGTAGACATCGTCGTTGCTCATGCCGAAGCGCTCGCAGCCGAACAGGAAGGCCACGCCGGACTGGTTGCAGCGCGGCGTGGGAGCTGGTGCGGACACGGATGCATCGATGGGCGGCGCCGCTTCATCGGGCGCAGCCAGCACATCCAGCGCCCCGCTGAGCAGCAGCTCGAAATGCTGGCGCGGCGTGCGCGTGGGCGGGCCGAAGTCGCGCGGCGTCATGGCCGTGGCGCACAGGTGGCTGATGCCGTCCAGCGCCTCCTCCAGCGTCTCGACCACGCGCGCATTGCCCAGCACGTCCAGCGCGCCGCTGGCCCGCTGGATGGTCTCTTCCTTGCGCAGCACGTTGGGCCAGCGCGGGCGCACCAGCACCAGGTCGTCAAAGCCCATGGTCTTCAGGGCGCGGGCGGCGGCGCCCACATTGCCGGCGTGGCTGGTTTCTATCAGTACGAATCGGGTTTTCATGGCGTCGCTGGCCTGCCGGCGCCGGCAGAGCCCCCAAGACGGGACAGGTTGCGCAGCACAAAACGGACAAGGCGGGTAAAATTGCGCGCTATTGTCGCCGCCCCGCATCGCCGGACGCGGCTTTTTCCGTTCTTACCCGCGTCAAACAGCCTGCTTTTGCCAGAGAGGACCGTCCTCTCCTTGCACAGCCGCTGCTCCGCCAACGCCTCACAATCTATGTCGACCAACCTGCATCCCATGCTCAACGTGGCCATCAAGGCCGCACGCGCCGCCGGCGCCATCATCAACCGCGCGGCTCTTGACGTGGAATCCGTGCGTGTCGCACAAAAGCAGGTCAACGACTTTGTGACCGAGGTGGACAAGGCGGCCGAGCAGGCCATCATCGAAACCTTGCTGGGCGCCTACCCGGGCCACGGCATCCTGGCCGAGGAATCGGGCAACGAGTTCGGCGCCAAGAACTCCGACTACGTCTGGATCATCGATCCGCTGGACGGCACCACCAACTTCATCCACGGCTTCCCCGTGTACTGCGTGAGCATTGCCCTGTCCTTCAAGGGCAAGGTGGAGCATGCCGTGGTGTACGACCCCTCGCGCAACGACCTGTTCACGGCCACACGCGGCCGCGGCGCCTACCTGAATGACCGCCGCATCCGCGTGTCCAAGCGCATCCAGCTCAAGGACAGCCTGATCTCCACCGGCTTCCCCTTCCGCCGTGGCGACAACTTCAAGCAGTACATGAACATGCTGGGCGACGTGATGCAGGAAACCGCAGGCGTGCGCCGCCCCGGCGCCGCCGCGCTGGACCTGGCCTACGTGGCAGCCGGCTTTGCCGATGGCTTCTTTGAAAGCGGCCTGCAGATCTGGGACGTGGCCGCCGGCAGCCTGCTGGTGACCGAGGCCGGTGGCCTGGTCGGCAACTTCACGGGCGAGGCTGATTTCCTGGAGCAGAAGGAATGCCTGGCGGGCAATCCGCGCATTTATGGCGCCCTGGTCGGCATCGTTGGCAAGTACAGCAAGTTTGCTTCGGCTGGTGAGAAGGCGGGTGTGCGGCAGGCTTTGGCGGATTCTGGTGAGGCGGCTCCGGCTGCTGAGGCTGAGGCTGCTGAGTCTGAGCAGCAGCCTGAGGCCTGATTTCAGCTTCTCTTCTCTCTCATGAAAAACAGCTCCTTCAAGGGGCTGTTTTTCATTGGGCCTTTGGATTTGGGACGGAGCGCTTGTTTTTGCCCCTGCCGGGGGGTTGTTTTTCGAGGCCGGGTCTCGGCCCGGCGGCCGACCTACCTTTCTTTGATTCGTCACCGGTACGCCGGCCGAAGAAACGTAGGCCAAAGAAAGACGACCCGAATGTCCACGTCCCTTCGCTTCGCTGCGGGCAACCTGCGCCGGGCCGCCTGCGGGGTTCGCCGTGAAACTCGTTGCGCGCTGCGCGCTTCACTCAAACAATCACGGCGAGTCAGATGACGAGGCAGTCCTGTCCTGCGGCAGGACTGCAACCCCGCAGGCGGCCCGACGCAGGCGTGGGCATACGGGAGGGGTGAGGGCCACGGCCATGGCCTCACGGCCTGGCCTGTGGCGCAGACTCTTTTACTTGACCCGTGCGTTGATCACCGCCTCGGCCACGTTGCGCGGTGCTTCGGCGTAGTGCTTGAACTCCATGGAGTAGGTGGCACGGCCTTGCGTTTGCGAGCGCAGGGAGGTGGCGTAGCCGAACATTTCGGACAGGGGCACTTCGGCCTTGATGGACTTGCCGCCGCCGGCCATGTCGTCCATGCCCTGCACCATGCCGCGCCGCGAGGACAGGTCGCCCATGACGGTGCCGGCGTAGTCCTCAGGCGTCTCGACTTCCACGGCCATCATGGGCTCCAGGATGACGGGGCTGGCCTTTCTCGCCGCCTCCTTGAAGCCGAAGATGGCCGCCATCTTGAACGCCATTTCGTTGGAATCCACGTCATGGTAGGAGCCGAAGGTCAGCGTGACCTTGACGTCCACCACGGGGTAGCCGGCCAGCACGCCGCTGGTCAGGGCCTCGACCACGCCCTTTTCCACCGCAGGGATGTACTCGCGCGGCACCACGCCGCCCTTGATGGCGTCGACAAACTCGAAGCCCTTGCCGGGTTCCTGGGGCTCCACCGTGAAGACCACATGGCCGTACTGGCCCTTGCCGCCGGACTGGCGCACGAACTTGCCGTCCACATCGGTGACTTTCTTGCGGATGGTCTCGCGGTAGGCCACCTGGGGCTTGCCCACGTTGGCTTCCACGTTGAACTCGCGCTTCATGCGGTCCACGATGATTTCCAGGTGCAGCTCGCCCATGCCGGCAATGATGGTCTGGCCCGATTCCTCATCGGTGCGCACGCGGAACGACGGGTCTTCGGCCGCCAGGCGCGACAGGGCAATGCCCATCTTTTCCTGGTCGGCCTTGGACTTGGGCTCCACCGCCTGGGCGATCACGGGCTCGGGGAAGACCATCTTCTCCAGCACGATGGGCGCGGACGGGTCGCACAGGGTCTCGCCCGTGGTCACGTCCTTCAGGCCCACGCAGGCGGCAATGTCGCCTGCGTGGATTTCATCGACCTCCAGGCGTTCGTTGGCATGCATCTGCACGATGCGGCCGATGCGCTCCTTCTTGTCCTTGACGGAGTTGAGCACGCTGTCGCCCTTGTTGAGCACGCCCGAGTAGACGCGCACAAAGGTGAGCTGGCCCACGAAGGGGTCGGTCATCAGCTTGAAGGCCAGGGCAGAGAACTTCTCGCTGTCATCGGCATGGCGCACGATGATGGAGCCGTCTTCCGCATGGCCTTCCACGGGCGGCACTTCCAGCGGGGAAGGCATGAGCTCGACCACGGCGTCCAGCAGGCGCTGCACACCCTTGTTCTTGAAGGCCGAGCCGCACAGCATGGGCTGGATCTCGCCCGCAATGGTGCGCAGGCGCAGGCCGCGCAGGATGTCGGCCTCGGGCAGGTCGCCCTCTTCCAGGTAGCGGTTCATCAGGTCTTCGCTGGCCTCGGCAGCCGCCTCCACCATGGACTCGCGCCACTTCCTGGCGTCTGCCACCATGACTGCGGGAATCTCCTGGTACTCGAACTTCATGCCCTGCGTGGCCTCGTCCCAGATGATGGCCTTCATCTTGAGCAGGTCCACCACGCCGGTGAACTGCTGCTCCGCGCCAATGGGCAGCACGATGGGCACGGGGTTGGCCTTGAGGCGGTCGATCATCATCTGCCGCACGCGCAGAAAATCCGCGCCCGTGCGGTCCATCTTGTTGACGAAGGCCAGGCGCGGCACCTTGTACTTGTTGGCCTGGCGCCAGACCGTCTCGGACTGCGGCTGCACGCCGCCCACGGCGTCATAGACCATGACGGCGCCGTCGAGCACGCGCATGGAACGCTCCACCTCGATGGTGAAGTCCACGTGGCCCGGGGTGTCGATGATGTTGATGCGGTGCTGGTCAAAGCGGCCGTCCATGCCCTTCCAGAAGCAGGTGGTGGCCGCCGAGGTGATGGTGATGCCGCGCTCCTGCTCCTGCTCCATCCAGTCCATGATGGCGGCGCCCTCGTGCACCTCGCCCAGCTTGTGGCTCACCCCGGTGTAGAACAGGATGCGCTCGGTCGTGGTGGTCTTGCCGGCATCGATGTGCGCGGAGATACCAATGTTGCGATAGCGTTCTATGGGGGTGTGGCGGGCCATGAAAGGACTCCTGAGTGCTGCAAAAGCGTAGTGCGTGATCTGCCGGTTCGAAGGGTCGGATTCTCGCGGGGGTTGAATGAGGGTTGATGACAATTGGAATGTACGAAGACAATCGTACTATCTTCCGCAACTTCTTGCAGAACGATTCATGTTTTCACCGCGCCATGCCCCTGTCTGCCAGATAACTGCCCGCGCCACACCCGCGCCGCACACCACAGCAGCGCCCTGCGGCACTGCTTCCATGGCACAGTGGCGCCCCATCGACTGGACGATTCATGCTTGCCAACCACCCCGACCGCGAACAGATACGCCTGGAAAACCTGCTCAACGCCCTGGGCAACCCCCTGCGCCTGGCCGTGGTGCGCGCGCTGGCCGCAGGCCATGAGCGCGCCTGCGGCTCGCTCTTGCAGGGCCAGTCCAAATCCACCATGACCCACCACTGGCGCGTGCTGCGCGACAGCGGCGTGATCTGGCAGCGCCCCGATGGCCGCGAAAACCTGCTCTCCCTGCGCCGCGAAGACCTGGATGCGCGCTTTCCCGGCCTACTGGACGCGCTGCTGCAGGCACTGGCTGAAGACCCGCTCACCGAACAGGCCACGGCGGCCCACCTCAAACCCTGCCCTTGAAGCCCCGCCCCTGCCACGCAGGCGGCAGCCCTGCGCCCTACCCCTTCACGGCAAGCGCCGCAGCAACGCCCTCATCCGCAAACCGCTTGGCCGCCTTGAGCAGATAGCTCACGGCATAGAGGATGGGGTCGTCGGCCTCGTCGCCATTGAGATGGTCCACCACCTCGATGGCATAGCCCAGGTCCACCGCCGTGTCGTGCAGCAGGCCCAGCAGCTCCTTGTCCTGCGGCTCCAGCGACTGCGCCTGATCGGCCTTGGCGTAGTAGATGCGCAGCAGGTCGCGGCACACGCAGTTGATGGCCGTGATGTTGTGGCGGGCGTGCAGATCCAGAACGTCCAGGGCGGCGCCCAGGTGCAGGACGGCGTCGATGGCCAGGTCGTCGAGGTTGGGTTTGGGAATGGTGGCGAGGGTTGCTTGTCCCATCGAACCTGGTTGAGCGTGAGTCATGGCTCACAATTCTTGGTTTGCAGGGTGCGCTGGGCCACGTTTTCTTTAACTCATGGCCTTGAGTGCAATTGATCAAGGCACGCAGCAAGACCGCCAGTCATTGACCTTCCTCGCCGATATCGAACATTGACGAGGCCAAGCACTAGCCCATGTCGTCATGCCAATGTCGCGCCGACAACCCACCAACAAAAAGAGAACGAGCAAAGAGACGTGAAAAGCACTGGATTTGAATCGGAAGCAGCCCTCGTAAAGGCCATCATCGCCTGTGTATCGCGCGCACGGCGCCAAGAGTATTGTGTGGAGCTAGAAGTGGATGCAGGCGTGGGCGTCGCGGACCTTGTTCTAGCCAAACGTTCACCGCGTAGTACCAAGGCCTTGCGGGCTGCCGCAATGGTCTCCCCTCGTCTTGCCGTTCTGCTCAGACAAGGCGTAGGCGACGCCATTAAAAGCCGGACCGAACTCGCAGCCTTTTTGGGAACCTCCGAACCCGCCGCGCAGAGAGTCGTAGCGCAACTAGTAGCAGCGGGCGTCGCAGCTCAGTCAAGGGATTCATTGACCATCTCCGGCCTTCGAACGCCTCCGTTCGAGCGACTCGTGGCGGTCGAGGCCAAGATAAGTGACTGGCAGCGTGTACTGGTACAGGCATACAGAAATCTGCAATTCGCTGATGAGTCCTGGGTCGTACTGGACCACACCTTCGCCAGACCAGCCATTGCTCAGCTGGACCGTTTTCGAATCGCCGGCGTGGGTCTCGCTTCCATCGAGCGCGGGCAAGGCCTGTTCATTCACCACGCCGCCGCTACGCAAGGCCCTATGAGCCTCGCTAAACGATGGCATGCACAGGCGGTGCTATCGTCCCGAGCACTCACTCGCAAGCTGGCTTCAGGCATTAGTTAGGACTCGTCGCCATTCTTGCAGGTGGCCAGCTTGACCATGCTTCTCAAGCGGCACGCCTGCTCGATCGATTTCCCGGTAAGCCTCCAGCGCCGCGTTGACCTTGCGAATGAGAAATGCCCGACGCTCAGCGATCGATAAAGGGCGAAGCTCGTCGACATGGTCTTGCATGTTGCGAAAGTAGTGCTTGTATAGCGGCGGCTGATTAAACGTGGGCTCGATCAAGCGAGCCAGCGCCTCGTCAGCCCAGGGCGTCGCACGATAAACCTGTTGCCAAACGCGCGGCACCCGGTCACGGATTCGCTTGGCATCCTCGAACTGAACCCAGTTAAGCAATCCGGCAAGGTAAATGCGCGCCTTGGGACCACGCCGCTCCCCTTCCGATTCTAAAAATTTGTCCACCGAGAAGATGCGCGTGTTCTCAAACGCACCCATGGTGATGGTTAGATCACCGGCTGCGGAGTAAAGAAGCCCCTCAGTATTTGTGTAGCCCAAGACTAGGCCAAGACCTGTATTCAACACATCGGAGCAGAAGGTCATGCAGTCGGTCAGAAACTGCGCGTCTTGAACCTGCTTTGTGTTGCGCTCGTACTCGTACATCACATAAATCTCATCCACATTTGGGAACGAGGTAATCCAGTTCAGAACGCGCCGGCGCCAGTCCGCATCCTGGATCATGGGTGCCGTGAGTGCCACCGAAAGACAAAGAGGTCGGTCACCCGCATGCTCCATGAAGGCATCAATGGTAAACATCCGCTGCTGATCGAAGTACGACGGGTACATCTGATTGATGTACCTAGTGGGCACGACGACCTTTCTGAATCCCTGCTCAATCTGAAAATCTATGCAGGCTTTGGCCACCTCAGAGGCGTGCGCGACAAAAGTGGAAGTCTGAAACCCGCCATCGACCTGTTCCGGGAAGAAGGGGTACGTCAGAAGCTTTGGCTTCCGCGAACTGGGCAAATAAAATTGAGGGTCGAAAATGGATGCTGAGCGAGTCACAAGCGGCAGCTTTTCCACAGTTGTCTTCGTCTGGTGAAGCGGGCTCAGGATAAGGCCATCGCCACACCCGTCCGTCTGGAATGAATCCACATTCCAGTTGCTGTTGTGCCCGACCTGATGGAGTAGTCTCAGCGCCATGTGTGCTCCTCTGTTAATTTGCCAGTATCGCCTGAAGTTCTTCGATGAACAGCGCTGGCGTGCGCTGCCGTTGCCAGGGCATCTTCATCATTGCTTTAGCCACAAAGTCAGAGAAAGCCTGTGACGCGCCCGCGACTTTTTCCAGCGATGGAGGTTCGTATCCAGCCGCAGCAATCATGATTTCGTGGATCTGCATGCCCGGCTTAGAGGCGAAAGGTTCCAAGCCAGCCATAAGTTGGTACATGACTACTCCGATAGAGAAAAAGTCCGTCTTGAAGGTCACTGCCTCCTTCTCATTGGCCATCTGCTCGGGTGCGCCATACCCGGGTGTGAATGGCCCAGGACCAGGGCCGTCACGCGTAACCCCGGGCGAGCCCGTCTCGCGCACTATCCCGAGATCAATGACAACAACTTCACCCGACGGCCGGATCAGCAAGTTTGCAGGTTTGATGTCGCGATGAACGAACTTGCGGTGGTGAACCCACAGTGGCATCAGCGCGTTGGAAATTCCCAGCGCGAGTGTCGCGATCCCCCTCTCGTCACCCTTGTACTTATTTGCCATGTCGCAAAGTGGGATCGAGTCTACGAACTCTTCGACTGAGACGTACAGACGCTCGGTGAGCCTCTCATCGGTGACTGGGTTTTCTGTGAACAGGTTACAGAACAACAGCTTTGGAAAGCTAGCTGGTCTGACATCCTCAAGGATGGCAGTTTCAGCTTGAAGTCTGGCCAGAGTAGTGTTGTCCGCGCCGGACACCACCTTCACGACAACTACGCCCCATGCTTCCCAGCCTTGGAGGAATGGCCTCTGGCCGGGCTCATCCTCACCTGTAGGCAAAACGTCTGCCGGAATTTTGGAGTCCACAAAGTGAGCCAAATAGACAACGCGCTGCCCCGACTCGGCAAGCGACCTATCTATCACAAGGCTCGGAAGGCATGCGACTAAGTCGTTGCGAAGCTGTAGCGAATCTCTTGGCACGGCAACCCTCCTTGGCACTATTGAAGACTCGGGAAAGCTCTCCGAGAAAAATATAGACTTGTGTAACCAAAGATAACAGAATCGAGATTGGAGTATTCAAGAAAACTTCCCTCACTAGAAATTTCCCATATGGGAAATTCCATCTACGCGATCACACCCTTTTAGTAGTACTACAGCCTTGCAGGCCTGAACCTATGCCAAGCTTCTTCACCGAGCGGACTGCAGAGTACGCCATCTTGCCTCTACTCCTCTCGCACCTGAAGCAGAGGTTCGGTGCCGCTGTGCCGATGTACTTCTGGGCTACGCGCGAGGGTAACAGCGTTGCGCAGGAGCGACATGCCAAGCAGCAATTCAGGGTGTTAGTAGTGTTCGCTCGACGGCCTAAGGTTCTCGAAGGTCAGAACATGCTGGGAAAAATCAACCGGGAACTTTTTGAGTTCGCAGATAGGGCAAACGTGTATGGTTTACCCAGCGTCGCCGCCTTCCCGGCAGTCAGCGACCTCTTCGAACTAGGCCGCGCGTTCAGAACCTACTGGTTCCCCCTCGCAGGAATGCCGCACCAAGATACGCTTTTCAAGGTCCATCTTTCAAATCCAGATCTCGGACTTAAATTCCTGAACGGCTGCCAACTGCCGTCCTGGGCGCTCGAAGACGTAAGTAACGCTGTAGCAGAGGCACCGATTCTGATGTGGCGTGAGGCAATGCGGGTGATCCGGGAGGTCCGGAATGCACGTCGAGTGATACCCGGCGTTGGCTTTTTCGGCGGAGGCGGCAGCTACATGCCGGTATATGTACTGATCCCAGATTGCATGCACGATTGGCTAAGTTAAGGCTCATCGCTGAATTCTTGGAAAAGCTGTACACCAGCATCTTGGCAAGGCTCTATAACACGATCAAATTTATCAAGCGCCGCGCCTGTTTCGCAGCCTTCAGCCCACCAGCGAGATCACCCTCAAGGGCATTGAGCCGTCACGGTTGGCCACGCTGGTCTTGGAACACCTGCAGTGCTACCCCATGCCGGCCATCAGCGACATCCACCCGCGCATCGCGCAGCGAGATTGATCCCGAGCAAGTCATGTACGCACTGAAAGAGTTGATCGAACGCGGGGAAGTCCGCTTGAGGACCTCAATCGCTGGCGGCGGTACTGGGCATGGCATGAGCAGCCCATCGGAAACCAGCGCACTATCTCCGATAGATGAGCGATAGACGCCGGGCGATAAATAGGTCTATTGCTAGCCCCTCAATAGCAACATGCTCCCTGCCCCCACACACTCCCTCCACACCCCCACCCCATAATCCCGCCCGCAACCCCCAGCCCTCCCCAGGCCCTTCTTGCAGGCACAAGACATGAATTCACTGACCGAGCTGTGGCAGGCAGCCATCACCTGGCTCGCCACCCACGCCGTAACCCCCACCGTCCACTGGCTGGACATCGCCCAGGCGGCTGGCGATCCGCGTGAGATTGCCGAGGCGGTGCTGATTGCCGGGCTGCAGCTGTTCCTGATCGCGGGGGTGATGCGGCCGCTGGAGAGCCTGTTTCCGGCCGAGCGCTGGAGCGACCGGCGGCTGACCACGGTGGACCGCAACTACACGCTGCTGATGCTGCTGGGGCTGTTTCCGCTGTTCAGTTTTCTGGTGCTGATGCCGTTTGCCAGCATGCTGGGCGGCGGGCCGGCGGCCGAGGAGGCGACGGGGCTCAAGCACTGGCTGCCGTGGTTTGCGGACCATCCGGTGGCGCTGTTCCTGGTGTACTACGTGGTCTACGACCTGGTGTATTACTGGATGCACCGCGCCCAGCATGTGATTCCCTGGTGGTGGGCCATGCACAGCATGCACCACAGCCAGCGCCAGATGAGCTGCTGGAGCAATGACCGCAGCCATTACCTGGACGGCATGCTGCAGTCCTTCATCCTGGCCACGGTGGGGCTGGCGATGGGGGTGGAGCCTTCGGAGTTTGCGCTGCTGGGGCTGCTGAGCGAGCTGGTGCAGAACTTCTCTCACGCCAATGTGCGGCTGCGCCTGGGCTGGCTGGGCCGCGTGGGTGAGCGCGTGCTGGTAGGCCCGCTGTTCCACCGCCACCACCACATGCTGCGCGACCCGGAGCGGCCCACGCGCCACAACTGCAATTTTGGGCAGGTGCTGCCCTGGTGGGACATGCTGTTTGGCACGGCTCTCTACACCGACGAGCCCGTGCGCCCCACGGGCGTGAGTGACCCCGAGGTGGATGCCGACAACGAGCGCGGGCTGGTGGCCATGCAGTGGCATACGCTCAAGCGGTTCTGGGGAGCGTTTCGCCGGCGCGAGGGCTGGCGGCTGGGCGATGTGTCCTTCGGGCCGGGCTACCGGCCCATTCATGACGACGACGGGGCCCAGCCCCACCCTGCGGCGGGGGCGGCTGCGGTGACGGGGGCGGCCGGGGTTGCGCCTACGGCTCCAGGTTCGGCAGCATCAGCGCCTCGAACCACTCGATGAAAACCGCCAGCCGGCGCGAGCGCTGGCGGCGGTGCGGATACAGCAGCGCCACGGGCATGGGCGCTGCGCGGTGGGCGGGCAGCACTTCCACCAGCTCGCCCGTGTCCAGCAGGTGCTGCACGTCATAGCGCGGGATCTGGATCAGCCCCAGGCCGGCGCGGCAGCAGGCGATATAGCTTTCTGCATTGTTGGTGACCACGCGGCTGGGCACGGCCAGGGTCTGCGGCCCATCCACTCCATCCACCCCATCCACATCGCTCGCCCCACTCCATTCCCAGGGCAGTTCCCGCCCCGTGCGCGGCGAGGCATAGCCCACGCTCCAGTGGCCGTGCAGCAGGTCCTGCGGTTGATCGGGCAGGCCGTGCTCGCGCAGGTAGGCGGGGCTGGCGCAGTTGATGAGGGCAATGCAGCCCTGCGGGCGCACGACCAGGCTGCTGTCGTGCAAGGTGCCCACGCGCACGGCGCAGTCCACGCCTTCCTGCACCAGGTCGATGGCGCGGTCTGACGAGCCCAGCACCAGTTGCAGGCCCGGGTGGCGGCGCATGAGCCCCGGCAGCGCAGGCGCCAGCAGGCGGCGCGCGATGCGGCTGGGCACGTCCACATGCAGCCGGCCCGTGGCCTGCCGCGTGCGGGCCTGGAACATCTGCTCCACATCCTCGGCCTCTGACAGCAGCGGGCGCACACGCTCCAGCAACTGGCCGCCATCGGCCGTCAGGCTGACCTGGCGCGTGGTGCGGTGCAAGAGCCTTGCGCCCACCTGCTCTTCCAGCTGCTGCACGGCGGCGGAGACCGTGGCGCGCGGCAGGTCCAGCGCATGGGCGGCCTTGATGAAGCTGCCCATCTCGGCCACCTGCATGAAGATCCGGTATCGGTCGAGTCGGTCCATGGGACGCAGCATAGTCCGTGCAGCGGTCCTTCTACTTGGCCTACTTGGTGGTGTAGCCGCCGTTGATGAGGATGGTCTGCCCGGTGATCCACCAGCCGTCGCTGACCAGGTGGCGGATGAAGGGCACCACGTCTTCGATATGCGTCAGGCCCGAAGGCGAAAACGGCGACAGCGCCGCCGCGCTCTTGTGATAGGCCACGGCGTCCGCGCCTTCCTGGCCGTAGAAGAACGGCGTGTCCATGGGCCCCGGCCCCACGGCAGTGACAGAAATGCCCCGCGCCCCGAACTCCTTGGCCGCCGCCCGCGTGAAATGCTCCACCGGCGCCTTGGTGCCCGCGTAGGAGGAATAGAACGGCGTGAACGCGCCCAGCAGCGAGGTCACCAGGGTCACGATCTTGCCGTGGTCGTTGACATGGCGCCCCGCCTCCTTGAGGAAGAAAAACGCCGACTTGCCGTTGACGGCGGCCATCTCGTCGTACTCCGCCTCGCTGATCTCCATCAGCGGCTTCTTGAGCACCTTGCCCACGGTGTTGATGGCAATGTCCGGCCGGCCCACGGCGTCCACGGCCTCTGCAAAAAGCCGCTCCACAGCGCCAGCGCGCGTCAGATCACCCTGCAGCGCCACGGCCTCTGCGCCCAGCGCACGCACTGCGGCCACCGTGGTCTCCGCCTCGGCCCGTGAAGACTCGCTGTTGTAGTGCACCACCACGGCCCGCGCGCCGTGCCCCGCCAGATCACGGGCAATCAGCCCGCCCAGATTCTTGCCGCCGCCTGCAATCAGCGCCACCTTGCCGCGAATGGAATGGTCTGCCATGGAAACGCTCCTTGTACTTGGATGAAGCACCCAGCTTAGGCAGCCAGCCCCCCGCGATAAACCCGCGCAGCCGGGATGGATCATCCAGAAAACCAGAACAATCAGCCGCGCCAGCGACCCCTGCCCCCGGCAGTCCGCTCCGCTCCCCCCTCCCGTATGCCCGCGCCTGCGTCGGGCCGCCTGCGGGGTTGCAGTCCTGCCGCAGGACAGGACTGCTTCGTCATCTGACTCGCCGTGATTGTCTGAACGGAGCGCGCAGCGCGAAGTGAGTTGCACGGCGAACCCCGCAGGCGGCCCGACGCAGGTTGCCCCGCAGCGCAGCGAAGGGGTCGCGGGCATTCGGGTCGTCTTTCTTTGGCCTACGTTTCTTTGACGAATCAAAGAAAGGTAGGTCGGCCGCCGGGCCGAGACCCGGCCTCGAAAAAACACCACCCGGCAGGGTCAAAAAACAAGGCACATGCAGTGCCTAAAGCACCCTCTCATACATATACCGCCTAGACCAAGGCAACGAAGCAGCCCCCTGCCCCGCCCTCCGACAAACAACCTGAAAGATAGACACATCATCGTGTTCAAACGCATAAGCACACCCCGCCAGATACACCCTCCAAATCCGAAACCTCTCCTCCTCCACCAAGTCCCGAATCTCCGGCACACAAGCCTCAAACCGCTCCAGCCACAACTGCAACGTGCGCACGTAATGCCGCCGCAGCCCCTCCACATCCAGCACCTCCAGCCCCCCACGCTGCATGGCCTCCAGCGCCAGGCTCAGGTGCGGCAGCTCGCCATCAGGAAACACATAGCGGTCGATGAACGCGCCGCCGCCCAACGCCGTGGCGCCCACGTCCGCATCGGTGGAGGTGATGCCGTGGTTCAGCGCCAAGCCGTCATCGGCCAGCAGCTCGCGCATGTGCGCAAAGTACATGGGCAGGTTGCGGCGGCCCACATGCTCGAACATGCCGACGCTGGTGATGCGGTCAAAGCGCCCCTGCACGTCGCGGTAGTCCTGCAGGCGGATCTCGATGCGGTCGGCCAGGCCTGCGGCGCGCACGCGCTCGGTGGCTGCTTCGAACTGGTTGCGCGACAGCGTCACGCCCACGCAGTGCGCGCCAAAGTGCTGGGCCGCGCGCAGCACCAGGGCACCCCAGCCGCAGCCTATGTCCAGCAGGCGCTGGCCGGGCTGCAGGCGGATCTTGGTGAGGATGTGGTCCAGCTTCTTGCGCTGGGCGGTGGTCAGGTCCTCGTCGCCGTTCTCGAAGTAGGCGCAGGAATAGACCATGCCCTCGTCCAGCCAGAGCCGGTAGAAGTCGTCGGACACGTCGTAGTGGTACTGGATGGATTCGCGGTCCGTGCTGCGGCTGTGCCGAAAGCGCCTGGCCGCGCGCGCCGCAAGCGCCAGCCGCCCCGGCCCCTTGCCCGCGCCCTGGGTCTTGGACATGCGGCGAGCCAGCGCATAGCCGAAGTCGATGATGTCGGGCAGGCGGCCGTCGATGTCGATCTGGCCCTTCACATAGGCCTGGCCCAGGTGGTCCAGGCTGGGGTCCAGCAGCAGCGGCAGGGCCGAGGCGCTGCGCACGGTGAGCGTGACGCGCGGCTGCTCGAAGCGGCCGAAGTCGAACTGCTCGCCATTCCACAGCACCAGCCGCGCCGGCAGATCGGCCCGTGTACGCACGGCCTCGGCCCAGCGCCTGAGCTTCTTGTCCCAGAACATCTTGCATCTCCCCGGGGCTGGCGGCGCCCCCCTTTTGACATGACCCGCATGAACCGCATGAACCGCATGAAAAGCAAATGACGAGTCTTGCCGGTTCATGTGACGGCAAGACGTCAGCACGGCAGCCCGCGCCGGTAGCGGATCGATACAGACCCGATGGCGCCCACACCCCGCCAGCGGCCCGGCTTGGGGCACACTGGCCGGCGTTCCAACTGCCCCGGCGCGAAGGCGCCTGCGACAGACCCATGCAAGCCCATGACCTGAGCATCGAACACTGCATCGAGCACCGCAACGCACAACGCAGCACCGGCGGCTATGGCCTGCCGGCCGGATTTCAGGAACCTGCCATCGAACTGGAGCCAGTGACGCCATGGCCATGACCCATACCCAGGCGCTGTCCAAGCTGGCCGCCGATACCCTGGTGCAGACCCTGGAGGAGGACGTGGCGCGCGTGATGGCGCGCACGTTTGCGCTGGGCAGGCACGATGCCGCTATTGCGGCCAACTACGGCGGCCATGCCCTGCCGCCCCTGCTGCGGCGCTGGAGCTGCGTGCTGCAGGCAGATGACGCCAAGGCAACGGCGCTGTACCGGCACAAGACGGCGCTGGCCCTGGCGATCGTGTTGCACAGGAACGGCCTGGCCGACGCGGGCCTGAACGCGGCGGCGCGCACGGCCATCGATGTGCTCAATGCCGAGGTGGCGCTCAGCGATGATTTTTTTCGCAAGTCGGCGCAGATCCGCCAGGACTTCCTGGACACGCCGCCCGCGCCGCCCAAACGCTCGCCGGGCCTGCCCGACAGCCTGACCTTCTACCGCGCGGCCGACGTGGTGGCCATGGAGCTGGACGGGCGCTTCTACGCCCTGTACGTGCACGGCTGCGCCCGGACCAACCAGAGCCCCATCGTCGAGTTCTACGACGCGGTGTTCGACCACCTGCCGCAGATGGCGGAGCTGGCCGACGTGCGCGCCCGGGGCCGGCGCTACAACGATGGCGTGGGACGGGTGGCGCGGTTTTCCATATCGGGCCTGAAGTTCCTGCCCGACCCGGCAGGCCAGTTCACCCTGGTCAAGGCCTGCGTGGAGACGCCGCCGGACCCCGGCCATCTGCAAAAGGGTGACTGGCTCTACACCGTGTCCGACATCTTCGAGCTGCAGTCCGAGGTGGACTCCATGTTCGGCCCCGGCGGCAAGCCCTGAGCCCTGAGCCTTGAGCCTTGAGCTTTGTGTCCTGACAGCTGCCTGTTCTTGCCTGTTTTCAAGAGGAAATTCATGACGCATCCCCGGCCTTCCACTCTGTCTTCCCGCATGACCTTGCCGGCCGTGCTGGCACTGGCTGCCACGCTGGCCCTTGCGGGCTGCAACCAGCGGCATGACACAGCAGCCCTGGAATCTGCGCCCGCCCCCGCGCCCATGGCGGGCGGCGCCGGCATGAAGCAAGGCCGCGCCGCCACCGTGCAGGCCGAGGATGCGGCAGCAGCCGCACCAGAGACATCGGCGCAGGACGAGATGGCCCAGCGTTTCCTGGCCGTGCGCCAGGAGCTGAACGTGGAAGTGCCGCAGGCGCAGCTGGCCGATGCCTGGGGCCAGGTGCGCGACCTGTGTGCCACGCTGCGCTGCGAGTTGCTGTCGGCATCCCTTCTGCGCGAGACGCCCCAGCAGCCCGGCAACGCCATGCTGGAGATGCGCGTGGCGCCGGCCGATGTGCAGCGGCTGCTGGGCACGCTGGCCGGCGTGGCCACCATCGTGTCGCAGAACACCATCAGCGAGGACAAGACGGCCGAGGTGATCGACGTGGAGGCGCGCATCAGGAACCGTACCGAGTTCCGCGACAGCCTGCGCCTGATGCTGCGCGACACCACGACCAAGCGCACCATGTCCGACCTGCTGGAGATACAGCGCACGCTGTCGGACACGCAGGCCGAGCTGGACGCCATGGCCGCCCAGCGCAAGGTGCTGGAGCAGCAGACGAGCAAGCAGCACATACAGATCCAGTTCACGCCCACCCGCGCCCTGGTGCAGGGCGGCACCAGCTACAGCCCCATAGGCCGCGCGCTGCGCGATGCCGGCCATGTGCTGGGCGAGAGCATGGCTGCCCTGATCACCTTCGTGGCGGCCGTGCTGCCCTGGCTGGTGCTGGTGGTGCTGCCGCTGGGCTGGGTGCTGCGCGCGCTGTGGCGGCGCAGGCGTGCCAGGAAGGCCTGAGCGGCACGGCCCAGCGCCAGCCCCTCAAACCTTGCCGCCGCAAGTCTGGCAGGTGGCCGGCGCGCGACGCGCCACCTTTCGGCCCGGCGCGAAGACGAGCAGACTGGCCACTGCCAGTAGCAGGGCGCTGGCAGCGCCGTAGGCCATGACCCAGGCAAAGCCGTTGGCCAAGGCCGACTGCACGAATTCCTGAGGCCGCTCCACGCCAGACAGCAGGGCCGGATGGCCTTCAATGGCCAGGAGGTCGCCTGAGGCGATCTTCTCCGCGAAAGGACGCAGGCCCTGCGTGGCACCATTCAGGCCGCCACGCAACGCGGACATCACGCCTTCAATCAGAAGAAAGCCCATCAAGGCAATGTTGAAGGCCAGCGAAGTCATGCGCGCGCTCATGTCGGCGCCGGAGGCCATACCGGCCCGCTCGACCGGGACCGAGGCCGTGCTGGTGTTGGACACCGGCGTATTGGTCAGGCCCAGCCCCAGGCCCGCGATCGCGCAGCCCGCGAGCAGCAGGCCCGCATGCGGCGCCGCCTGGCTGCCGGCCCACATCAGCGCAAAGCCCAGGCCGATGGTGGCCATGCCCGCGGGAATCACCAGCCCCGGCTGGTAGCGCAGCGACAGGCGCTCTGCCAGCGGCGGGGCTAGCAGGGTGGGCAGGGTGTAGGCGAGCAGGGCAAGGCCGGTCTGCACGCTGTCGTAGCCCAGCACCGCATGGAAGTAGATGGGCAGGTAGACGATGAAGGGCCAGAAGCTGAAGTTCATGCCCATGGACCCCAGCAGGGCGCCCGAGAAGCTGCGCACCCGGAAGACCGAGAATTCGACCATGGGCCGGGGGCTGCGCATTTCCGCCAGCACGAATCCCGCAAAACCGGCCAGGGACAGGCCGAGGATGGACAGGGCCGGCGCGCTGTCAAAGCCCAGCACCGGACCCTGGATCACGAACAGCACCAGACAGAACACCGCTGTGGACAACGTGACCATGCCGGCGATGTCCAGGCGGCCCGCGCCCGGATCGCGCGACTCCTGCACACCGGCCAGGCTCAGGCTCAGGGTGACGGCGGCCAGCGCGCCATGGATCAGGAACACCCACGGCCAGCTTGCCAGCGCCAGGATGGCACCACCAACGATGGGGCCGAATCCCAGGCCCACGCCGAACACCACGCCCCACCAGGCAAAGGCCGTGGCCCTCTGGCGGTCATCACGGAACTGGTGGGACAGGATGGCCAGCATGCAGATCAGCATCAGCGCGCCGCTCAGGCCCTGGAAAAAGCGCGCGGCGATGAGCACCGGCGCGCTGGTGGCCAGCCCGCAGGCTAGAGAGGTGAGGCCGAAGGCGACGATGCCGATATGGAAGATGCGCCTGCGGCCATAGCGGTCGGCCAGCGTGCCCACGGCCATCAGGATGGCCGTCATGGCGATGGTGTAGCCGGCCATGACCCATTGCAACTGGCTGAAGCTGGCCTGCATGGCCTGCTCCAGCGTGGGCAGGATAGGCGGCACGCTGGAGATTTCCAGCCCCAGCATCAGGGCGGACAGGCAGACGGCGGCCAGCGCGTAGTGGCCCTGGCGTTGGAGATTGGCATTCATGAAAGAGCTTCCTGGAGATGGCAGGAGTCCGCCGGGCCGCCGCCCCGCGGCGGGCCAGCGCCCCTGTGCCGGCAATGGTAGGAAGCCGCCATTCATTGCACAACGATATGATCGAACATATCTATGACAACATTTTCAGATGGATCATGAACCGGCCAACCCTGGATGTGGATTCCGTGCAGGCCTTCGTGAGCATTGCGGACCTGCAAAGCTTCACGAAGGCTGCAGACGCGCTGGGCACCACGCAGGGCGCCATCAGCGTCAAGCTCAAGCGGCTGGAAGAGCGCCTGGGCTGCAAGCTGCTGGAACGCACGCCCAGGCTGGTGCGCCTGTCCGCGCAGGGTGCCCTGTTCCTTCAGGCGGCGCGCGAGTTCATTGCCGCGCATGACCGGGCCATGGCGGCGCTGAGCGCCGAGCGGCGCCGCTTCCGGCTGGGCATTGCCACGCATGTGGCCGGCCCCGAGATTGCGCTGCTGCTGGCGCGGCTCAATGAACGCGACCCAGCGCTGACCATCGAGGTGCGGCTGGAGAACTCGCGCAGCCTGCTGGATGCCTTCGACAACGCGGAACTGGATGCGGTGATCGTGCGCCAGGAAGATGACAGGCGCGATGGCGAGGACCTGGGACCCGAGCATTTCGGCTGGTTCGCGGCGCCGGGCTTTTCACCCCGGCCCGGCGAGCCGCTGCGCCTGGCGGCCCTGCTGCCCTGCTGCGGCGTTCGCGATATCGCCACGCACATGCTGCGCCAGGCAGGCTTGGAGTGGACCGAGGTGTTCGTGGGCGGAAGCGCGGCCGTGGCCGCCGCCGTTTCCGCGGGCCTGGCGGTGTCGGTGTTCTCATGCCGGCTGGCGCCGGCCGACACCGTCGAGGTCGGCCGGCACTTCCATCTGCCAGCCCTGCCTGCCTCGCGAATCATGCTGCACTCCACCTTGACGGACCGACGCTCGCGCGAAGCCCTGCGCACCCTGGTTGCGGCCTACCGGGAGCATCAGGGCCCCGCGCAGTGAAGCGATGCCACCGTGTCCACGGCCCGGGACTGATCAGCCCAGCACCGCCTTGCAGGCCAGCGCCAGCCAGGCATGCAGCGCACTGCGGCCACAGACCAGGCGCAGGCCCGGCGCATGATGAAACGCGGCAGCACGATCAGGCCGTGCTCCAATCAAGCCATGCCCACCGAACCGAGCCTTGACGACCTGCGCCGCCATGCCGTGGCGCGCACCCTGTTCGCACCGACCACCCTGCCTGCGGCCATACAGCGCCTGGGCTTTGTGCAGGCAGACCCGATTCGCGCGCCGGCCCGGGCGCAGGACCTGACGCTGCGCCACCGCGTCAAGGACTACCGCGCCGGCGACCTGGAACGCCGCTACGCGCGCCTGGCGATCGACGAGGACTGCCTGGTCAACTACGGCTTTCTGCCCAGCGAGCACCTGGCGCTGATGCACCCGCGCCAGGCCCGCAAGGCCTGGGATGCCGAGACGCAGCGCAAGGCCGCCGAGGTGCTGGCGTTTGTGCGCGAACGCGGCGCCGCGCATCCGCGCGAGGTGGAGCAGCATTTCTCGCACGGAAGCGTGAAGAACTACTGGGGCGGCTCGGGCAGCGCCAGCACGCAGTTGCTCGATGGCATGCACTACCGCGGCCTGCTGCGCGTCAAGCGCCGCGACAGCGGCACGCGCGTCTACGAGGCCATCGCCCACCCGCCTGCCGACGACAGCCCCGCCGCCAGCGCCCGGCGCGCCGCCGCGCTGATCGACCTGGTGGTGCGCAAGTACGCACCGCTGCCGGCTCCCAGCCTCACCTACCTGGTGCGCCTGCTGGGCTATGGCGCCCCCCACCTGGCGCAACAGACCCAGGCAGCGCTGCGGCTGGCGCGCGAGCAGCTGGCCAGCTGCCGCATCGACGGAACCACCTGGTACTGGCCCGCCGACGAGAACCCACGCTCGCGCCGCCATGCCTTCGACGAGCGGCTGCGCCTGCTCGCGCCCTTTGACCCCGTGGTCTGGGACCGGCGCCGCTTCACGCTGCTCTGGGGCTGGACCTACAAGTTCGAGGCCTATACGCCACCGGCCCGGCGCCAACTGGGCTACTACGCCCTGCCCATGCTCTGGCAGGGCCATGTGATCGGCTGGGCCAACCTCCAAGCGCGCGACGGCCGGCTGGAGCCGTCATTCGGCTATGTGGCCGGCGCGGCGCCCGGCGATGCCGCCTTTCGCAGCGCGCTGGATGAGGAACTGCAGCGCATGGAGCAGTTCCTGGCGCCGCGCTGAGGCGCATGCACTTGCCCCCTGCGCGTGTTTACCGCCACACAGGAGCAGTCCGCTCAGAAGGTTCCGCGCAGCGTGAGCGTGGCATTGCGCGGCATGCCGTAGTAGGTGCCGTTGCGCGCGCCGCCCACGGCAGCCCAGTAGACCTTGTCGGTCACGTTGCCGATGTTGAGCGCCGCCGTCCAGTTGCGGTTGATGCGGTACGAGGCGCGCAGGTCCAGCACCGCGTGGCCGGGGTTCTGCACCGTGTCCACGCGGGCATGGCTTTGCGCGCTGAGGTTGGCGCCCACCTTCCAGGCCGACCATTCGCCGGGCAGCGCGTAGCTGGTGGACACGCGCAGCAGGCTGCGCGGCGTGTCGGTGCTCAGCGAGCTGCCTTCGTCGTCGCGCGTGTTCAGCCAGGTGTAGCCGCCCGAGACCTGCCAGCCGCGCGCGACCTCGCCACCGATTTCGGCATCGAAGCCCTTGCTGCGCAGCACGCTGGAGTTGCGGTAGCAGTCATTGGTGGTCACGCCGGGGCACAGGCCTTCGTTGCCGGTGTCGAACACGGCCACGTCGCGCTTCTTGATGTTGAACACCGAGAAGGCCACGTTGAGCTTGCGCTCGAACAGTTCGCCCTTGATGCCGGCCTCGTAGTTGGCGCCCACGGCCGGCTTGAGGCGGTTGCCCTGCACGGTGGCGTACTGCGACTGGGGCTGGAAGGTGCTGGTGTAGCTGGCATAGACCGACCAGAGTTTGTCCAGGTCGTAGACCAGGCCCGCATACGGCGTGAAGCGGCCGTTTTCGCGGTAGTCGTTGGTCAGGGCGCCGGTGAAGGTGTCATTGGAGCGGAACTTGAACCAGTTCAGGCGCCCGCCCAGGTGCAGGTGCAGGCGTTCGGCCAGCTGCAGGCGCCCGCTGCCGTAGATGCCCAGCAGTTGCTTGCGCTCCCTGAGACCGAAGTCATAAGGAGGGGCCACGGGATCGGGGATGCGCGAATGGTCGAAACGGAAGACATCCAGGGGCATGGCCTCGCCAGAGGAGGCCGACTGGGTCAGCACCTTCTGCTGGGTCCAGCTGGTGCCGAACATGACCTTGTGCGTGCCGCCCAGCGCCTGAAAGCTGCCGGTGACGTTGGCATCCAGCCCCGTGGCATCGATGTCGCGCGCAATGAAATCGTTGCCCACGTAGCGCAGGCCCTGCAGGGTAACGGGATCGATGGCGCCGCGCGCCGACCCCAGCTTCTGGTCGATGGTGGTCTTGCCTTGGTTGAGCGTGAGCTTGGCCACCCAGTCGCCGCCCATGCGGTGCTCGACCTCGCCGAACACGTCATCGACCTGGGCCTCGTGGCGGTTCCAGCGCTGGCCCAGCGAAGTGGAGCGCGGCAGGCCCAGCGAGGCGCCGTTGGAGTAGCTGGGCAGGCCGAAGATGCTGTAGCCGTCGATGTCGGTCTGCTCATGGCGGTAGCCCGCCGTGACCTTGGTGCCGGCGCCCAGGTCGGCGTCGATCACGCCGTAGAGCATGGGCGAGCCCGAATGCACCAGGTCGATGAAGCTGTGGCGGTCGGAATAGGCGGCCACCACGCGGCCGCGCACCGTGCCGGCCTCGTTGAGCGCGCCCCCTCCATCGATCTCGGTGCGGAAGTTGCTCCAGGAGCCGATGCTCTGGGCGAACTCGAAATGCTTTTCCGCACGCGGGCGCTTGCGCACCATGTTGACCACGCCGCTGGGGTCGCCCGCGCCCACCACCAGGGCGCCTGCGCCGCGCAGCACTTCCACGCGGTCGAGGATGGCCGTGTCCATGGGCACCCAGCCCGTGGGGCTGTAGGTGCCGCCGGCCACGCCGTCGAGCAGGTAGTTGGAGTCCGGGATCTCGTAGCCGCGCATCATGTAGACGTGGGCCCCGAAGTTGCGCTGCGACTTGGTGGCGCCCGTGGTCTGCAGGATCACGTCCTCGACGGAAGACAGGTTCTGGTCATCCATCTGCTGGCGCGTGACCACGGTCACGGACTGCGGTGTCTCGCGAATGGACTGCTCCATCTTGCCGATGCTCAGAGCGCGCGTGGTGTAGGAGCCGGTCTGCTCGGTAGTGGGGCTGGTGATGGCCTGGGCCGTGACGCGCACCTCGGCCATGGCCTGGGCCGTGCCTGCGGTGCGTGCAGCGGCGGCTGCGGAGGCTGGAGCAGGCGCTGCGGTGCGCAGGCCCCAGTTGCCCGAGCCCGTGCGCACCAGCTCCAGCCCGCTGCCCTGCAGCGCCGCGCGCGCGGCCTGCTCGGGCGTGTAGCTGCCGCGCACGGCGGGCGCGGTCAGGCCGCGCACCAGCTCGGCGTCAATGCCGATCTGCTGGCCGCTTTCGGCGCCTATGCGCGCCAGCGCGCTGCCCAGCGGCTGGGCCGGCAGGTCGTAGCTGCGCACGGACGAGGCGGCTGGCGCAGCGGGCGCGGAAGGGGAAGTCTGGGCGTGGGCGCTCAGCGCGCAGGCCAGGGCGGCAGCGGCCAAGGTGCGCAAGGGCAAGGGGCAGGAGAGCAGCATGCGGGTTCTCGACAAGGAGGTTGGAAGGGCCTGAAAAGCAGGTTTCCAAGGCTTGTCGAGCGCGCCGCAAAAAGTGTTCATTTTTTTGCGCGCAGGCACCGACCTCACCCGATAGTCACTCGACAGTCACTCGACAGTCACCAGCCAGCCACGCTGGTAGACGTTCACGGCAATGGGCAGGGTCTCGGCCAGCGCCGCCAGGGCGCGGTCGGTGTCGTCCAGCGAGAAGGTGCCGTAGACATGCAGGGCCGCCGCACGCGGCGCCACGCGGATGAAGCCCGCGCGGTAGGCGCGCAGGGCCTGCACCACCTCGCCCAGCGGCTGGTCATGCGCCTCCAGCATGCCGCGCTGCCAGGCCGACGCGGTGCCGGGCTCGGTCGTATCCTCGGCAATGCCCGCCAGACCGAAGCGTGCACTGCGGCCTTGGGCCAGCACCTGGCTTGCACCCTGTGGCGTGGTGATCTCCACGCTGTGCTCAAGCATGCTCACCAGGCTGCTGCCGGCCTCCTGGCGCACCACGAAGCGCGTGCCCAGCGCGCGCACCTGGCCATGGACCGTGCGCACGATGAAGGCGGCGGCGCCTTGCCCTGCCTCCCAGGCCTGTGGCGCTGCATGCGCCAGCAGCGTGCCCTGGCGCAGGATGACGGTGCGGCGGCCGCCACTGAAATCCAGGTCAGCCGCCGAGCGCGCATCCAGCGTGATGGTGCTGCCATCGGGCAACGCAAAATCACGCCGCTGGCCCGTGCCGGTGCGCAGGTCGGCAGCCCATTGACTGATGGGTGCGTGGCGGTGGGCCACGAAGGCGGTGCCCACGGCCATGCCGCCCAATCCCAGTGCGCCGCGCAGCAGGCTGCGGCGACGGCGGATGCGCGATTCGGCACGCTGCAGCGCCTGGCCCATCAGGCTGCCCGAGGCCGCAGGCGCGCCGGTGCGCAGCGGCGACAGCATCTGCTGCAGCGGTGCCTGCAGCCGCTCCCAGGCCAGGCGGTGGCCGGCATCGGCCCGCAGCCATTGCTCGAAACCCTGGCGCTCGCCATCGCTGACGGTGCCCGAGTTCAGCGTGACCAGCCAGCCCACGGCCGCCTCGGTGGCAGCATCCAGGCCGTTGCCGTCCTGCGAAAGAGAGGCCGCCATGTCAGCCGCCGCGCGCTACCGCAATGCCGGCCTGCTGGCGGGCCAGCGCGATGGCGATGCGCCGGAAGGCCTCGGCCATGTGGCGGCGCACCGTGCTCAGGGAAATGTCCAGCTGGTCGGCAATGGCCTGGTAGGTCAGGCCGTCGATCTGGCTCAGCAAGAAGGCTTGGCGCGCCTTGAGCGGCAGGCCGTCCAGCGCCTGGGCGATGTGCTCCAGCGTCTCCAGCAGCACGGCGCGCTCTTCGGGAGAAGGCGCCAGCTCCTCGGGCTGCAGGGCCAGGGTCTCCAGATAGGCCCGCTCCAGCTCGCGCCGGCGCCACAGTGTGAACAGCAGGCGCTTGGCAATGGTGGTCAGAAACGCGCGCGGCTCCTGCACCACGGCAGCGGGGCGCGCGGCCACCACGCGCACAAAGGTCTCGGACGCCACATCCTGCGCCTCGGCCGTGTCGCGCAGCCTGGCCTTCAGACGCGACAGCAGCCAGGCATGGTGGCCCACATACAGCTGCTGGACCTGGAGCATGGATTCTGGAGGCGTGTGCGGCACGGACATGGGGCGGTATTTTAGCCGTCCGCAATAAGAATGGTTTGCATTCCACCCATGGACGCGCCAGCCATGACGCCCGCCTACCCAGGGGCGATGCCCACGCGAGCGCGTCCCAAGCATCCCAAAGCCAGTGGTAAATTGAGGCTTGGCTTTTGCAAACCACATCTCGCGAGACAGACAGG
Source organism: Delftia sp. DLF01 (assembly GCF_014852125.1). NCBI lineage: Bacteria > Pseudomonadati > Pseudomonadota > Betaproteobacteria > Burkholderiales > Comamonadaceae > Delftia > Delftia sp. DLF01. Next base: position 24,294 of record NZ_JACVAZ010000007.1, on the reverse strand, counting down.
CAATGAAAAAAATAGCAATTGTGATCGCTGCAACGTTGGCGGCATCGGCGAATGCAGCTTGGCAATACCAGCAGCAGGAAGACAGGATGACGAGTGAGAAAATGCAGTTTGCATATATCGAAAGCAACAACTCACTCAATCTACCGTTCCCTTATGCCGGGAAAAACCACGGCACGCTGACTGTACGCAAGCAACGCAAGGCGGGACTGGAGGTCTATCTCTCCATTGAAAAGGGCCAGATCATTTGCCCCATTTCCAGCGGCTGCAAGATTCAGGTGAGATTTGATGATGGCAAACCCATGGATTTCTCAGGATCGCCTTCAGCCGACCATGACTCGACAATCGTCTTCCTCAAGGACGCACAGCGTTTTATCAACGCAGCGAGCAAGGCCAAGCAAATTCTGGTGCAGGCGAATATCTATCAAGCGGGTTCACCCATCCTTGAATTCCACTCCGGAAAGCCACTTGAGTCCCTGGAGTGGACACGCAAAGCAGTGAAATCTCGCTGAAGGCAAGCGCCTGCGCCAAGGGAGCCCGCCATGGTTGGTGTCCCAACCTACCTGCCGTGCAGGCGAGTCAGCCAGCGCCCCTCTGGAGCAGAGCACCTAACGCCACCGATCTTGCCCCCGCGGAGCCCACCCGACCCCGCCTAGTCAATAATGTGACCTTTGCCCGCTGCCGCATCCCCCACCAGGGAGATGGTCGACGACGGGCACCGCGACACAAGAACATCTGCGCCTTCCTCCGGCCCCGCGCCACCAAGGAAGGCCCTGCCCGGCACCTGCATGCCGCCGCAACCTGTTGATTCCCAAGCCAATGAGCGACCTTTCGCAAAGCACACAGCCCTCTCCGGCCCCTGATCTGTCGGCGCACACGCCCATGATGCAGCAGTACCTGGGCATCAAGATCAACTACCCCGACACGCTGGTTTTCTACCGCATGGGGGATTTCTACGAGCTGTTCTTCGGGGATGCGGAGAAGGTGGCGCGGCTGCTGGACATTACGCTGACCACGCGCGGGCAGACGGCGGGGCAGCCTATTCCGATGGCGGGCGTGCCCTTCCATGCGCTGGAGAACTACCTGGGCCGGCTGATCAAGCTGGGCGAGTCGGTGGCGATCTGCGAGCAGGTGGGCGAGGTCGGCGCCGCCAAGGGCCCGGTGGAGCGCAAGGTGGTGCGCGTGGTGACGCCGGGCACGCTGACCGACAGTGAGCTGCTGTCGGACAAGAGCGAGGCGATCTTGCTGTCTCTGCACACGGCCGGGCGCCAGCGCTGCGGCCTGGCCTGGATGGCGGTGACGCAGGGGCGCATCCATCTGGCCGAGTGTTCCCACGATGAGCTGGGCGCCTGGATTTCGCGCATCGCGCCCAGCGAGCTGATCTACAGCGCAGGCGTGACCGAGCGTTTCGAGCAGAGCCTGTTCGCGCTGCGTCATGGCGGCTCCATTGCCTGCCCGCTGTCGCCGCGCCCCGACTGGCAGTTCGACGGCGGCCTGGGCGAGCGCAAGCTGCTGGAGCTGCTGGGCGCCGCCAGCCTCAAGGCCTGGGAGGCCGAGGACCTGCCGCTGGCCCATGGCGCCAGCGCCGCGCTGCTGTCGTATGCCGAGCACACGCAGGGCCGCAGCCTGTCGCACATCCACGCTCTGCAGGTGCAGCGCGACGATGAGCTGATTGCGCTGCCGCTGGCCACGCGCCGCAACCTGGAGCTGGTCAAGACGCTGCGCGGCGAGGATTCGCCCACATTGTTCTCTCTGCTGGACACCTGCATGACGGGCATGGGCAGCCGCCTGCTCAAGGCCTGGCTGCTGGAGCCGCGCCGCGACCGCACGCAGGCCATGGCGCGGCTGGAGGCCACGCGGGCGCTGCAGGGCGCCAGCGCAGGCGGCATGGCCGCTCCCTGGCAGCAGTTGCGCGAGCAGCTCAAGGGCGTGAGCGATGTGGAGCGCATCACCGCGCGCACCGCGCTGCGCCAGGTGCGCCCGCGCGAGCTGGTGGGACTGGGCCGCACGCTGCACAAGGCCGCCGTGCTGGCCCAGGCCGGGCAGACGCCCTCGGCCCACCTGACCCAGCTGTTTGCCGACCTGCAGCCGCCCGAGGGCTGCGCCGAGCTGCTGGTGCGCGCCATCATGGAAGAGCCGGCCGCCCTGGTGCGCGACGGCGGCGTGTTTGCCACAGGCTACGACGCCGAGCTGGACGAGCTGCGCGCCATCCAGAACAACTGCGATGACTTCCTGCTGGAGCTGGAGGCCAAGGAAAAGCTGCTCACCGGCATTCCCAACCTGCGCGTGCAGTTCAACAAGGTGCACGGCTTCTATATAGAGATCACCAACAGCTACAAGGACGCGGTGCCCGAGCGCTACCGCCGCCGCCAGACGCTGAAGAACGCCGAGCGCTACATCACGCCCGAGCTCAAGGCCTTCGAGGACAAGGCCCTGTCCGCGCAGGAGCGCGCGCTGCAGCGCGAGAAATTCCTCTACGAGCAGCTGCTGGACCAGTTGCAGCCCCATGTGCCGGCGCTCACGCGCGTGGCCGGCGCCATTGCCGCCATCGACGTGCTGTGCACGCTGGCCGAGCGCTCGCTGACGCTGAACTGGTGCGCGCCCGAGTTCGTGAACCATCCCTGCATCGAGATCGAGGCCGGCCGCCACCCCGTGGTAGAAGCCCGCATGGCCGAGACCTCCAGCGGCAGCTTCATCGCCAACCACACGCGCATGAACGCCAACACGCGCATGCAGGTCATCACCGGCCCCAACATGGGCGGCAAGTCCACCTATATGCGCCAGGTGGCGCTGATCGTGCTGCTGGCCAGCATGGGCTCGCATGTGCCGGCGTCCAGCTGCCGGCTGGGGCCCATCGACGCCATCCACACGCGCATCGGCGCGGCCGACGACTTGGCCAATGCCCAGTCCACCTTCATGATGGAGATGACCGAGGCCGCCCAGATCCTGCATTCGGCCACGCCCCACAGCCTGGTGCTGATGGACGAGATCGGCCGGGGCACCAGCACCTTCGACGGCCTGGCGCTGGCCAGCGGCATCGCCACCCAGCTGCACGACAGGACGCGCGCCTTCACGCTGTTTGCCACGCACTACTTCGAGCTGACCGAGCTGCCGGCCAAGGCACGCGCGGCCGTGAACATGCATGTGAGTGCGGCGGAGTCGGGCCAGGACATCGTCTTCCTGCACGAGATCCAGCCCGGCCCGGCCAGCCGCAGCTACGGTATCCAGGTGGCCAAGCTGGCGGGCATGCCGGCCGGCGTGCTACACCACGCGCGCCATGCGCTGGAGGCACTTGAGGCCCATGCCGACGAGGGCCGCCTGCAGGTGGACCTGTTCGATGCGCCCGACATGCCCGAGCCCGAAAGCCGCCACGACCCGCTGGCCCAGGCGCTGGCCGCCATCAATCCCGACGCACTGAGCCCGCGCGAGGCGCTGGAAGCCCTCTACCAGCTCAAGAAGATCGCCGCCTGAACGCGGTCAATCGCCTCGCACTAAACTTGCCATTTCCGCAGATTCGGACGTTTCCATGACTTATTGCGTTGCCATCAAGCTCAACGCCGGCCTGGTTTTCCTGGCCGACTCGCGCACCAATGCCGGCCTGGACCAGATCAGCTCGTTCCGCAAGCTCATGGTCTACGAGAACCCCGGCGACCGCTTCATGGTGCTGCTGTCGGCCGGCAACCTGTCCATCACCCAATCGGTGCGCGAGCTGCTGGAGAGCCAGCAACTGCGCGACGAGGCCACGGGCGACATGCTGACCATCTGGAACGTGCGCAGCATGTTCGATGCGGCCCGCGTGCTGGGCGCGGCCGTGCGCCATGTGTTCGAGCGCGACGGCGTGGCGCTGTCGCGCTCGGGTGTGGACTTCAATATCTCGCTGGTGCTGGGCGGCCAGATCCAGGGCGAGAACATGCGGCTGTTCCAGGTGTATTCGGCGGGCAACTTCATCGAGGCCACGAGCGAGACGCCCTACTTCCAGATCGGCGAGTCCAAGTACGGCAAGCCCGTGCTGGACCGCGTGATCACGCCGCGCACGCCGCTGGACGAGGCCGCCAAGTGCGCCCTGGTGTCCATGGACAGCACGCTCAAGTCCAACCTCTCGGTGGGCCTGCCGCTGGACCTGATCGTGTACGAGAAGGACCGCTTTGCCTCCGACAAGATCGTCAGCATCGACGAGAGCAATCCGTATTTCCGCATGCTGCACGACAGCTGGGGCGAGCGCCTGCGCCATGTCTTCGACAGCATCGAAGACCCGGCCTGGGAGGGCAGCGATTCCGCGGTGCCCATTCGCGTGCACAGCCGCCAGGCCCAGCCGCTGACCAAGGTCACCGCGCCGGCAGGCGCCCTGCGCTCGTCGGCGCGCAGCATGGGCCGGCTGCCGCCTGCGGCGCTGCGCCAGCCCTATCACAGCGGCACGGGTGCAGGCCTGGGCACCTCCACGGCCGACGGGCTGGCCACCTCGCCCATGACGCCCCTGCAGCCGGGCCCGACATCGCCCATGCGGCCGGACGCCGGGCAACCCTCCGGCCACCAGCAAGGCATGCCGGATGCTGCGGACCGAACCGGCCAGGAGCCTCAGCCGTGAACGCGACCCGGCCCGCGCTGCGGGCCGACAGCGATGCGGGCACGGGGTCGGCACCGCTGCCCGTGGTCTTCTCGCATGCCAACAGCTTTGCGCTGCCCACCTACCGGCTGCTGTTCTCGCTGCTGGCCGAGCGCGGGATCGCGGCGCAGGGCGTGGAGCGCTTCGGGCATGACCCGCGCTTTCCCGTCACCAACAACTGGCCGCACCTGGTCGAGCAACTGGCCGAGTTCACGCGCGCCGAGGTCGAGCGCGTGGGCGGTCCGGTCTTTCTGGTCGGGCATTCGCTGGGCGGTTTCCTGAGCGTGATGACGGCTGCACGCCACCCCGAACTGGCGCGTGGCGTGCTGCTGATCGACTCGCCCCTGCTCAGCGGCTGGCGCGCCAATGCCGTGGGCGTGGCCAAGCGCACGCAGCTGGTGGGCTCGGTCTCGCCGGGCAAGATCAGCGCCCGCCGCCGTAATGCCTGGGACAGCGATGACGAGGCACTGGCCTACTTCCGCGCCAAGAAGGTGTTTGCGCAATGGCACCCGCAGGTGCTCCAGGACTATGTGCAGGGCGGCCTGTCCGATGTGGACGGCCGGCGCACACTGCACTTCACGCGCGAGGTGGAGACCGCCATCTACAACACCTTGCCGCACAACCTGGCCTCGCTGCTGCACCACCATCCGCTGCGCTGCCCGGCGGCCTTCATCGGCGGGCGTGCCTCGGTGGAGATGCGCCAGGTGGGCATGGACCTGACGCGCCGCATCACGCGCGGGCGCGTGATGATGCTGGACGGCAGCCACCTGTTCCCCATGGAGCGGCCCCACGCCACGGCCGCCGCCATCGAGGCCTCGCTGCTGAACCTGCTGGGCTCCGAGGCCTGAACCGGGCACCCCGAATGTGAAAAGGCCACCTTGCGGTGGCCTTCTGCGTTGGTGCCTGAGGAATGCCTGGGGCCCTTCGCCCAAGCCTGGGTCAAACCTCGCTCCAGCTCACGACCCCGGTGAAGGCCGTCACCAGCACGATGATGCCGAAGGCGATGCGGTACCAGGCAAACGGCACGAAGCTGTTGGTGGAGATGTAGCGCAGCAGCCAGCGCACGCACAGCCAGGCGCTGATGAAGGAAAACACCAGGCCCACGGCGAACATGGGGATGTCGGCCGCCGACAGCAGGGCGCGCTCCTTGTAGAGGCTGTAGACGCCGGCGCCGATCAGCGTGGGAATGGCCAGGAAGAACGAAAAATCGGTGGCCGCCTTGCGCGACAGGCCCATCAGCATGCCGCCGATGATGGTGGCGCCGCTGCGGCTGGTGCCGGGAATCATGGCCAGGCACTGCACCAGGCCGACCTTGAGGGCATCGAGCGGCGTCATCTCATCCACGGTCTGCACGCGCATGGCCGATGCCGGCCGGCGTTCGGCCCACAGGATGACGAAGCCGCCCAGGATGAAGGTGGTGGCCACCACGGTGGGCGTGAACAGGTGCGCCTTGATGAACTTGCCGAAGATCAGCGCCAGCACCACGGCCGGCAGGAAGCCGATGATGACGTTCAGCGTGAGCCGCTGCGCCTGGCGGCTGGTGGGCAGGTCGACCACGGTGGAGCGGATCTTCTGCCAGTACACCAGCACCACGGCGAAGATGGCGCCGGTCTGGATGGCGATGTCGAAGACCTTGGCCTTGGCATCGTCGAAGCCCAGCAGCGAGCCTGCAAGGATGAGGTGCCCGGTGGAAGAGATGGGAAGGAACTCCGTCAGCCCTTCCACGATGCCCATGATGGCGGCCTTGACCAGCAAAAGAATGTCCACGGCAAGCGTCCTGTCGCAATGCAAAAGTGGGCCATTATCTGCGCTGGCCATGGCCTGCCGGTGTCCGCCTGCCCGCCTGTCAGCGGCAATCGCAAACTTTTACAACGCCGGGCCCGCAACGTTGCTGCGCGCCCGGCACTGTGCTGCAATGTGGGTGCGCTGGACTTCAGCGCGCCTTCAAAACCATTCCATCATGAAAAAAATCGTTGTTCTGGCAGTTGTCTCCCTGGCCTGCAGCATGGGCATGGCCGCAGGGGACAAGGCTCCCACGGCCCAGCAAAAGCTGATGGGCACCTGCAACACCGAAGCCACCGGCAAGAAAGGCGATGAACGCAAGGAGTTCATGAAGTCCTGCCTGTCCGACGGCAAGAAGCGCCAGCAGGAACGCATGAAGACCTGCAACGTGGACGCCACGGGCAAGAAGGGTGATGAGCGCAAGGCGTTCATGAGCGAATGCTTGAAGAAGGATTGAAGCTCCCCCTGAGCGGCTGACGCCGCTTCCCCCTCTCTACCCGCTTCGCGGGGGAGGGGGACGACGCCCTCGCCGCGAGGCGGCTCTTGCTCGGCGTCTCTGGTGTCGGGCCGCGCCAGATTTGGAGGCTGCGCCCTATTTCTGCAGCAAGCTTTCATTGAAGCCACCGTTTTCGGTGGCTTTGCTGTTTAGGCGGATAGTTTTCTGATTTGGCTATCAATGGAGCCGTGCACTACCGACAGCCGTTCAAACTCGCAGGGCTCAAGCGCGGGCAGCCGAGCAAGGGCCGCCCCGCAGTGAGGGCTGCGTCCCCATCCGCGAAGCGAGAAGGGGGAAGCGGCGCAGCCGCTCAGGGGGTCATCTTCCTAGCCCTGCGTTTGCGCCACCAGATGATGACGCCGGTGATCGACAGGACGGCAACGAGCACGCCGACGAAGGACATGAGCACGCGGCCGGGGGTGCCGAGGATGCGGCCGCTGTGCAGGGGCAGCTGCAGTTGGACGAAGACATCGGCTGCGGTGCCGTGCCAGGGGCGGTAGGTGCCCAGGACTTCGCCGTTGTCCGAGCTGACGTAGATGTTGGACAGGCCCATGCCCATGGCGCCGGTTTCGTCGTGCGGGTCGAAGAAGGAGATGTTGTAGAACGGGAAGTCGCCGCCCCACCAGATGCCGCCTGCGGGCTGGGCGAAGCCCAGGCGCTTGGCCTCGCTCTGGGCGATGGCGATGGCCTGGGCGAACGAGACCTTGGGCACGAGGAGCGTGCCCTGGGGCGCGGGCTTGAGGGTTTCGTAGGGGCCGGGCGTGGTGGTGGAGACGGTGCTCATCACCGGGTAGAAGACTTCGCGGTACAGGTTCAGCGAGAACGAGGTGAAGGCCACGATGACGATGACGGCCCAGACCCACAGGCCGCCCGCACGGTGCAGGTCGAAGTTGAGCTTGTAGGCGCCGCCGCCCCAGCGCACGCGCCATGAGGGCAGCCAGCGGCGCCACCACGATCCCACGGCCGCCGTCAGGCGCGGGGCGCTTTTCCTGAGCTTGACGGGAAAGGTCAGCAGCAGCGCGACAAAGCTGTCGGCCACCCACAGCAGGGCCAGGCTGCCCATGAACCAGTAGCCCCAGCGGTCCGTGCCCCAAAAGCGCGGGGCCAGCAGGCTTTCGTGCAGGTGGCGCAGCCAGGGCATGAGGTTGCGCTGGCTGAGCGCGAAGCTGCGCCCGTTGCGCTGGCCGGTGATGTGGCCGCTGACCGGATCGACGAAGACCGTGTCATAGCCCAGCGCAGGCGCCTGGCCCGTGGCCGGGTCGGGCCGGGGGCGCACCATGAACATGGCGGCTTCGCCCTCGACCAGGCCCAGGGTCATGTAGCTGATCTCGGCGCGCGGCTCGCTGGCCTGCACGGCGGCGGCCAGCTCCAGCGGGGTCTTCAGCGGGCCGCGTGCCGGGGTCTCCAGCATGTCGGAGTTGAGCCATTCGTCGATTTCATGGTCCCAGGACAGCACGGCCCCGGTGAGGCCGGCCATGGTGAGGAAACCGGCCAGCACCAGGCCTATCCAGCGGTGCACCACCGTCCACAACGCGCGCATGCTTCAGATCGCTCCGGCTCAGAAGTCCACCGATGCGCTCAGCGAGAAGGTGCGCGGCATGGACTGCACCAGGTAGTTGGCGCCCGGGTAGCCGCCCACGGACGACCAGTAGCCCTTGTCGAACAGGTTGTCGATGCGCGCGCGCAGGGTCAGCAGGCGGTTGTTGCCGATGTCCATGAGATAACGCGCGCCGATGTCGGTGCGCGTCCACGAGGCCACCTTCAGCGTGTTGGCGCCGTTGGCGTACTGGCTGGACGTGTGCATCACGCGCGCATTGAGGGCCAGGCCCGAGACGCCGGGCACATCCCAGTCCACGCCCAGGTTGAGCAGGCGCTTGGGGACGCCGATGGCGTAGTTGCCGATGGTGGTGGCATCGGCGGCCTCGCGGATCTTGGCTTCGCTGAAGGTCACGCCGCCCAGCACGCGCAGGCCCTTGACGGGTTCGCCGAAGACCGTGGCCTCCAGGCCGCTGTTGCGCTGCTTGCCGTACTGGCCGAAGACCTGGTTGGCCACATAGGCCGAAGGCATGTCCGTGGTGTACAGCGCCACCGTGGCGCCCAGTTGCTGGCCTTGCCACTTGAAGCCGATTTCCTTCTGGCGCGACTTGTAGGGCGCGAACACCTGGCCACCGTTGGACACGGGCAGGTCGTTGGCCGTCTGCGGCGCCACGGCGCCCTTGGTCAGGCCTTCGATGTAGTTGGCGTAGACCGAGGTGTTCTCGCTGGTCTTGAACACCAGGCCCAGCATGGGCGTGGTGGCCGACTTCTTGTAGTTGTCGGTCTGCGCGCCCGTGTTGTAGTCGTAGCTGCTTTGCTCGATGCTCTGGCGGCGCACGCCCACGGTCAGGCGCAGACGCTCGTCCAGCATCGTCAGCGTGTCGCCGATGGCAAAGCTGTTGAGTTGGGTTTCGCCCACGCGCGTGGGATCGGCCAGGTTGCCGCCGAACAGCGTCATCGCCGGGCGCGCGCTGCTCCAGGGGTTGTAGATGTTGTTGACCACGCCAAAGCCCATGCCCCAGGCATTGCGCTCGGTGGCCGAGTAGGTGCTGGCCGTGGCCACCAGCTCGTGGCCCACGCTGCCCGTGGCCAGGCGCGTGCGGATGCCGACCTCGCCCGTGCCCACGCTGTCCTTGCGCTTGTTGTCGAAGCGCGTGCCCGTGGTGTCGCCGGCCGCATTGCTCACGGTCACGCCGCTCAGGGAGTTGTCTTCCTTGCCGCGGCGCAGGCCGCCTGCGGCCCAGGCCGTGGTGGTGTCGTTGATGTCCCATTCGGCGCGCAGCGTGGCGAACAGGTCGCGCTCGGTGGAGTACGACCAGTTCTGGCCGTAGTTGGTCTTGTTGTCGGGCACCGCCGGGATGAAGTTGCCGGGCGTCACGCTGGGGCGGCCGCCGTTGTAGCTGTTGCGCTGGTAGCCCACGTCGCCCGACAGGCGCACGTTGCGGCTGCGCCAGTCCAGGCCCACGCCCAGGGCGGTGAGCGAGCGGTCCTCGCCATCCACGCCCGTGCCGCCGTCGCGGCGCACGGCGTTCAGGCGGATGCCGGTGCTCTGGTCAGGGCCGAAGCGGCGCGAGATGTCGGTGGAGACAAAGGCCTGGCCGCCCGTCTGGATGCCGGCGCCCACGCGCGTCAGCGCATCGTTGCCGGCGCGCTTGGGCAGCAGGCTGATGGTGCCGCCAATGCCGCTGCCGCCCGGTGCCGCGCCATTGAGGAAGGCATTGGCGCCGCGCAGCACCTCCACGCGCTCGAAGAACTCCGAGGCGATGTACTGGCGTGGCAGCAGGCCGTACAGGCCGTTGTAGGCGATGTCGTCCGAGTACACCGGGAAGCCGCGCAGCACATACAGCTCCTGGAAGTTGCCGAAGCCGCGCGCCTGGCGCACGCCCGGGTCGTTGAGCAGCACATCGCCCACGCTCTTGGACTGGGTGTCTTCGATCAGCTGCTGCGTGTAGCTGGTGGTGGAGAAGGAGGAATTCTTCCAGTCCAGCGTGCCCAGCACGCCGTTGCGCGCGCCCGTGGCCACCTGGCCGCCTGCGAAGGGCTTGGACAGGCCCTGGGCCGATGCGTCGGCACTGGCCTCCACCGTCACGGCCTCCAGCACGGGGTCGCCGCCCCGGGTCTGGGCAATCAGGGCCTGCTGGCTGCACAGGCAGAGAACGGCCAGGGAAATCGGGCGGATGGAGGGCATGAGGATGATACTGAGAATGATTTACAGAATCCGTTAGCTTACCAACCACGTTAGGGCGCCGCTATGAATTTTCTCAATCTGTTGCATCGAAGCAATCCTCCAAGTGATTGAATTCAAAGGCCCTTCGCAATAGTTTGTGCGCACTCCCCATAGCCGCAATCTTCCAACGACCACGGAGATCCCTGCAGCTCGCGGCGCCCCGATGCATCTGGCGCCCTGCCGGCGCCCGTCCGTCGCATGGCGCTGGCCCCGGCGGCGCCCGGCAGCGACAGTCCTGTCCCATACAGGCCCGCAGAACCGGGCCGCACGCCAGGACACCGCCATGCAAATGACACCGCTGATCGCCATCCACATGAGCGCCGCCCTCGGGGCCACGGCCACGGGTGCCATCGCCTTGCTGGCACGCCGCCAGGCCGCCGTCCATCCCCGCCTGCACCGCGCGGCCGGCTACGCCTTCGTCACGCTCATGGTCTGCGCGGCGGTGTCCGCCTGCTTCATCCGCGACTACCGCCTGCCCAACTGGGCCGGCTACACGCCCGTCCACCTGCTGGTGCCGCTGACCTTTGCCGGCCTGGGCCGCTCGTTCTGGCACCTGTACCACGGCAACATCGCCGGCCACCGCAAGATCATGCGCAGCGTCTACATCGGCGCCTGCGTCGTGGCGGGCCTGTTCACCCTGCTGCCCGGCCGCTACCTGGGCGACCTGCTGTGGCAGCAGCTGGGCCTGGCCTGAAGCCGCTTTCCTTCCCCCTGACGGAGAACTTCCCATGCGCACCCTCGATCCCCTTGATCCCCTCGATCCCTCTGCCCGCCACGACGACGACGCCCTGGAGCGCATGGCGCGCCGCCGCGCAGGCGCCAAGATGGGCTGGATGATCCACGCCAGCGTCTATGTGCTGGTCAACCTCGGGCTGGCCGCGCTGTCGCTGTCCCAGGGCAGGCACTGGGCCATCTTCCCGGCCCTGGGCTGGGGCCTGGGGCTGGCCATCCACGGGGCCGTGGTCTGGCTGGCCCTGCCGGGCAACGGCTGGCACGGGCGCATGGTGGAGAGCGAGCGGCAGGCGCTGCAGTCACGCCAGGGCCGCGCCCGCTAAACGACGCCATGGGACTACCATTGCTCTCCATGCCCGACCTCGCATCCAACGCCCCATCCCAGCGGGCCGCACAGGGCCACATCGTGGAACGGACCACGCTGCTGCGCCACGGCATCGCAACGACCTCGGCCTGCGCCCTGATTGCCGCCGCATTCAGCCTGAGCAACCACGGCCGCTGGGACGTGAACCTCATCTACTCGCTGTCGATCGGCCTGACCAGCTGGCTCACCATCGAACTGGGCCGCTGGCGCCTGACGCGGGGCCAGGACATTCCCTGGCCCGGCGGCTGGCGCGGCGCCGCGCTGGTGGTGGCCGGCATCGTGACGGGGTTCGTGATCGGGTCGCTGATCGGCACGGCGTACAGGAAGTGGGCCGATCCCGACGCCAGCACGGCCCTGATGCACCGGCTGTGGATACCGCTGGCCGTCACCATCGTCGCCAGCACGGTGATGTCGCTGGCCTTCTTCCTGCTGGGCTACTCGCGCCACCTGCAGATGCAGGCCGAGCAGGCCCGACGCCAGGCGGCCGAGGCCAAACTCACCCTGCTGCAGGCCCAGCTGGAGCCGCACATGCTGTTCAACACCCTGGCCAACCTGCGCGTGCTGGTGGCCAGCGACCCGCAGCGCGCCCAGGCCATGCTGGACCATCTGATCGCCTACCTGCGCGCCACGCTGGGCGGCTCGCGCAGCACCGAGCATGCGCTGGGCGAAGAGTTCGCACGCCTGCGCGACTACCTGGCGCTGATGTCCATCCGCATGGGCGCGCGCCTGCAATACACGCTGGACCTGCCCGAGGACCTGGCCCAGGTACCCGTTCCGCCGCTGCTGCTGCAGCCCCTGGTGGAAAACTGCATACGCCACGGACTGGAGCCCAAGCTGGAAGGCGGGCATATCGCCGTGCGCGCGCGCCGCACCGCCGGTGGCCAGCTGGAGCTGACCGTGGCCGACAACGGCATGGGCCTGGATTCCGGTGCGCCCGCCCTGCCCGGCAGCCGCTTCGGCACGGCCCAGCTGCGCGAGCGCCTGGCCAGCCGCTATGGCGACGCCGCACACTTCGAACTGGCCGCCCTGCCCGAAGGCGGCACGCTCGCCAAAATCACCATTGCCAACGCCGGTTGAAATGACCTCCTCCCCCCGCGCCCTGATCGCCGAAGACGAACCCCTGCTGGCCGAGGACCTGCGCCAGGCCCTGGCCCGCGCCTGGCCCGAGCTGCAGATTGCCGCCATGGTGGGCGACGGCCTGAGTGCCGCCCGGCAGGCGCTGGCGCTGCAGCCGGACGTACTGTTCTTCGACATCCGTATGCCGGGCCAGAGCGGCCTGGAAGCCGCTGCCGAACTGGCCGACGCCTGGCCCGAGGCGCAGCCGTTTCCCATCCTGGTCTTCGTGACCGCCTATGACCAGTACGCCATGGACGCCTTCGAGGCCCAGGCCGTGGACTACCTGCTCAAGCCCGTGCAGCCCGAGCGGCTGGCGCGCAGCGTGCAGCGCCTGCGCGAGCTACTGGCCCAGCGCACGGTGGCCCCGGCTGGCGCTGCGCTGGCGCAGGCGCTGGAGCAATTGCGGCATCTGGCCGGCGCCACGGCCCCCGCCGCCGCCACCGAGCCGCCGCTGCAGATGATCCAGGCCGGCGTGGGCACGCAGATCCAGATGGTGCCCGTGCAGGACGTCGTCTACTTCGAGGCCGCCGACAAGTACGTGCGCGTGCTCACGGCCTCGCATGAGTACCTGGTGCGCACGCCGCTCAAGGAACTGCTGCCCCGGCTGGATGCCGAGGAATTCTGGCAGGTGCACCGCGGCACGGTGGTGCGTGCGGCGGCCATTGCCAACGCCCAGCGCGACGAGGCCGGCCGGCTGTGGCTGCAGCTGCGCGAGCGAGCGGAAAAACTGGCCGTGAGCCGCCTCTACGCGCAGCGGTTCAAGGCGATGTAGGGGGCGATGTAGACGCCGGCTCCGGTCAGCGCAGCGGCGGCTGATCGGGCAGGTCCAGCACGTCGTCCCAGGCCACGCCCTGCATCTCGTCCCAGTGGGCGACGATCACGCAGCGCGGCCCGTGCCCGGCCACGGGTGCAGATTGCTGGCCGGCCCGGTTCAGCCCCGCCAGCGTGCGCTGCACATGGTCGATCGATCCCCGGTCCAGCGCGGCCAGCGGCTCGTCGATCAGCAGCAGCGGCACGCCGCTGGCCCAGCCTGCCGCCATCCACAGCTTGCGCAGGCTGCCCGTGGACAGGGCCAGCAGGGGCTTGTGCAGGTGGAGCTCCAGGCCCAGGCCATCGGCATGGGCCTGCCATGCCGCCTCGCTCCACGCCGGATGCAATTGCCGCTGTGCATGCACCCATTCCTGCGCGGGCCGGGCACGCTCGGCATTGGACAGCTCGGCGCGCGGGTCGCGCCAGAACAGCGCGGGGCGCTGCGACGGGTCCGGCTGCTGCGGATACGCCAGGCGCCCGCCCTGCAAGGGCAACTGGCCGGCCAGCATTTGCAGCAGGCTGGTCTTGCCGCAGCCCTCGCCGCCGCGCACCAGGCACAGGCCCACGGGCCAGTCGTGCGAGGCGCCATCCCACAGCAGCAGGCCCGGCTGCCCGAAGCGCAGGGCCTGCGCGCTCACCATCGGCGGCGCCATCGATTGCTGTGCGGTGTCCATCTGAATGTCTTTCCGGTTCTGCGATGCGGGCAATTGTGCACGCGGCACAATGCCGGGCTTTCCCTTTTCCCATCACGCAGGCGGACCCCACCATGACCCTCGACTACCTGGATTTCGACTACAGCGAAGACGACGAAGGCACGGGCTGCTGGGACGCCATGGCCAGCGTGCCCGCCGCGCGCGTGCCGGCGCTGGCAGCCGAGGTGGAGCAATTGCTGGCCTGGGCGCACCGCCGCTTCAAGGGCCGGCGCGGCCCCATCGAGGAAGGGGGCGACTGGGACTACGAGCTGCAGGCCCAGGACGACGGCGGCCAGCCGCTGGCCTGGCGCTTTGACGCAGCCACGGTGCGCCTGCAATCCGTGGCGGCGGGGGATGGCCGCACCACGGTGAACCTGTCGATCAGCGGCAGCGCGGCCTTCGGCGAAGCATTGCGCCAGGCCTTCGAGCTGCAGGACTGAACATCAGCGCGCGACAGCCTGCGGCCCCTGCGCGGACACCGGCCCCAGCGGCTCCCAGCGCCCGGCCACGTTCTTGAGCAAGGTGTTGACGGCGGCCAGCCGCCGGTTGCGCACATCGATCAGGCTGCGCCGCGCCGACAGCACCGTGGTCTGTGCGCTGAGCACATTCAGATAGGCCACCGTGCCCGCGCGGTACTGGTTGTTGACGACATCCAGCGCCTTCTGCGCGGCGGCCACGGCCTCGATCTGCACCTGCTGCTCGCGCGCCAGGGCGGATGCGGTGACCAGGTTGTCCTCCACCTCCTGCAACGCCGTCAGCACGGTCTGGCGGTAGGTGGCGGCGGCCAGGTCCAGCGAGGCGCGCGCCGACTCCACGGCCGCCGTGCGCGCGCCGCCGTCGAACAGCGCCAGCGCCAGCGACGGGCCCAGCGACCAGAACAGGTTGGGCGCACTCACCAGGTTGGACAGCGATGCACCCCGGTAGCCGGCCGTGGCCGACAGCGTGAGCGCCGGGAAGAAGGCCGCGCGCGCCACGCCCACCTGGGCATTGGCGGCGGCCACGCGGCGCTCGGCCGCTGCAATGTCGGGGCGCTGCTCCAGCAGTTGGGACGACAGCATGGCCGGCACCTCGGGCGGCGGCGGCAGCTCGGCGCCGGCCTCCAGGCTGAAGGCGGCCGGCGGCAGGCCCAGCAGCGCGGCCAGGGCGTGCTCCAGCTGGGCGCGGCTGGTCTGTGCCTCGATGAGCTGGGCCTGGGTGCTTTTGTACTGCGCCTCGGCCTGGGCCACGTCGGCCGACGAGGCCACGCCCGCGCGGTAGCGGTTGTTGGTGAGCTTCAGGCTTTGCTCGTAGCCCTGCAGCGTTTCCTGCAGCAGCCGCACGCTGGCATCGGCCGCGCGCAGCGAGAAATAGGTCTGCGTGATCGATGCCTGGGCCGACAGGCGCGCGGCGGCCAGGTCGTCGCTGCTGGCCTGGGCGCTGGCCTGGCTGGCACTGACCGTGCCCGACACGCGGCCCCACAGGTCCAGCTCCCAGCTGGCGTTCAGGCCCAGCGAGTAGTTGGTCGAGATGTTGCCGCTACTGCCGGTGTTGCCGGTGTTGCCGCCCGTGCCTGATGCACCCGATGCCCCGCCGCTGCGCGAGCGCGTGGCGCCGGCCGTGCTGCCCAGCGTGGGGAACAACCCGGCCTGGCTGCTGGCCACGGCCGCCTGCGCGGCACGCAGGCGCGCGGCGGCCTGGGCAATGCTCTGGTTGCCGGTGGCGGCCTGCTGCTGCAGGCGGTTGAGCTGCTCGTCGCCGAACAGCTCCCACCAGTTGTCGGGCACTTGCGCACGCGACGGATCTGCGGGCCGCCAGATGCCGGCCTCGGCCGCCTCGGGCGTGGCTTCCTTGAACTGGGCCGGCACTTCGAGTGCGGGGCGCTGGTAGGCGCTCTGCGTGGAGCAGCCGGCCAGCAGCGCGGCGGCCAGCCAGATCGCCGGGGAGTGAAGTGTCTTGAACTGCATCAGCTTGGGCTTTCGGATTCGGTTCACTGGGGTGATGCGGCTGGCACAGGGGTGCCACGGTCCTTGCCCTGCACGCGGCCACGCAGGCCCATGACACGCTGGCGCAGCCTGTCCAGCAGCACATAGACCACGGGCGTGGTGTAGAGCGTGAGCAGCTGGCTCAGCATCAGGCCGCCCACGATGGCAATGCCCAGCGGCTGGCGCAGTTCGGCGCCATCGCCCCGGCCCAGGGCCAGCGGCAGTGCGCCGCAGATGGCCGCCAGGCTGGTCATGAGGATGGGGCGCAGCCGCAGCTCGCAGGCGCGGTAGATGGCCTGGGCGGCCGTGGCATGGCCGGCGCGCTGCCGCTCCAGCGCGAAGTCGATCATCATGATGGCGTTCTTCTTGACGATGCCGATCAGCAAAATCACCCCGATCAGCGCGATCAGCGAGAACTCCGTCTTGAACAACATCAGCGCCATCAGCGCGCCCACGCCGGCCGAGGGCAGCGTGGACAGGATGGTCAGCGGATGCACCAGGCTCTCATAGAGCACGCCCAGCACCAGGTAGATGGTGATGATGGCCGCCAGGATCAGCAGCGGCTGCCCGGACAGCGCCTGCTGGAAGGCCCCGGCCGTGCCGCTGAAGCTGCCGCGCACCGACACGGGCACGCCCAGATCAGCCACGGCCGCGCGGATGGCGTCGCTGGCATCCGACAGCGCCACGCCCTCGGCCAGGCTGAAGCTGATGGTGCTGGCCGGCGTGCCCCGGTCGTGGTTCACGGCCAGCGGCGTGTTGGTGGTGGTGATGCGCGCAAACGAGGTCAGCGGCACCTGCACGCCCTGGTTGTTCACGAAGAAGAAGCCGCGCAGCGTCTCGGGGCTTTGCAGGTAGCGGGGCGCGGCCTCCATCACCACGCGGTATTGGTTGAGCGGGTTGTAGATCACGCCCACCTGGCGCTGGCCGAAGGCGTTGTTGAGCGTGCCGTCGATCTGCGACACCGTCAGCCCCAGGCGCGTGGCCGCGTCGCGGTCGATCACCAGCGAGGTCTGCAGGCCGAAGTCAGACACATCGCTGTTCACGTCCGTGAGCTGGGGCAGCTGCGACAGCACCTGGCGGATGCGCGGCTCCCAGGTGCGCAGGTCCTGGATGTCGTCGGCCTGCAGCGTGTAGTCATACGAGCCCGAGCTTTGCCGCCCGCCGATGCGGATATCGCTTTGCGTGACCATGAACAGCCGCGCACCGGGCTCGTTCTTGAGCTTGTCGCGCAGGCGGTTGATCACCTCGTCGGAAGACACCTTGCGCTCGGCCAGCGGCTTGAGCGACATGAACATGTTGGCCGCATTGCGCTGGCCGCCGCCCGTGAAGCCCGTCACGTACTCCACGGCCGGGTCTTCCTGCACGATGGACAGGAAGCGCTTGAGCCGCTGCTCCATGGCCTGGTAGGAGGTGGACTGGTCGGCCCGGATGAAGCCCATCACGCGGCCCGTGTCCTGGCTGGGCATGAAACCCTTGTCGATGGCCATGTACAGGTGCACGTTCAGCGCCACCACGCCGGCCAGCACCAGCAGCACCAGCGGCTGGTGGCGCAGGCACCAGGCCAGGCTTGCGCGGTAGCCGGACATGGCACGCCGCTCGGCCCGGCCCACCCAGGCGCCGAAGCGGTCCCAGGCGCGCTGCAGGCCATTGCGCGGCCGGCCCGGCTGAGCGACACGCTGCGGGCGCAGCAGCGCCGCGCACATCATGGGCGTGGTGGTCAGCGACACCACCATCGAGATCAGAATGGCCGCCGACATCACCACCGCGAACTCGCGGAAGAACCGCCCCACGATGCCGCCCATGAACAGGATGGGCACGAACACCGCGATCAGCGACAGGCTCATGGACACCACGGTGAACCCGATCTCGCGCGCCCCGTCCAGCGCCGCGCGCAGCGCGGTCTTGCCGCGCTCCATGTGGCGCATCACGTTCTCCAGCACCACGATGGCATCGTCCACCACAAAGCCCGTGGCCACGGTCAGCGCCATCAGCGACAGGTTGTCCAGCGTATAGCCGGCCAGGTACATCACGCCGAACGTGCCCGCCAGCGACACCGGCACGGCCACGGCCGGAATCAGCGTGGCCCGGCCATTGCGCAGGAACAGGAACACCACCAGGATCACCAGCGCCACGGCGATCAATAGCGCCCGTTCCACCTCCACCACCGAGGCGCGCAGCGTGGGCGTGCGGTCGGACACGATGGTCAGATCGATCGCCTCGGGGATGGACGCCTTGAGCTGCGGCAGCAAAGAGCGCACGCGCGCCACGGCCTCCAGGATGTTGGCATCGGGCTGCTTGAAGATCTGCAGCAGGATGGCGGGCTTGCCATTGGCCACGCCGTAGTTGCGCACGTCCTGCACCGAATCCGTGACATCGGCCACGTCCTGCAGCCGGATCGCATTGCCATTGCTCCAGCGCAGCACCAGCGGCGCATAGTCGGCCGCCACGCGCGCCTGGTCATTGGCGGTCACCTGCCAGTAATGGTCCTCGCGCTCCACCGCGCCCAGCGGCCGGTTGGCATTCGTGGCCGAAATGGCGGTACGCACCTGGTCCAGCGACACGCCATTGGCCGCCAGCTTCACCGGGTCCAGCTCCACGCGCACGGCCGGCAGCGCCCCGCCGCTGATGGACGCCTGGCCCACGCCCTCCACCTGCGAGAGCTTCTGCGCCAGCACAGTGGATGCCGCGTCATACATCTGCCCGCGCGTCAGCGCGCTGGACGTCAGCGCCAGGATCATGATCGGCGCATCGGCCGGATTCACCTTGCGATACGTAGGATTGCCCGGCATGCCCGAAGGCAGCAGCGTGCGCGCCGCATTGATGGCGGCCTGCACATCGCGCGCCGCGCTGTCCACCGTGCGCGACAGATCGAACTGCAGCGTGATGCGCGTACTGCCCAGGCTGGAGCTGGACGTGATCTCATTGACCCCCGCAATCGCCCCCAGCGCCCGCTCCAGCGGCGTCGCCACCGTGGCAGCCATGGTGTCGGGGCTTGCACCCGGCAGGCTGGCGGACACCGAAATCGTCGGATAGTCCACCTGCGGCAGCGGCGCCACCGGCAGCAGGAAATACGACACCGCCCCCGCCAGCGCCAGGCCGATGGTCATCAGCATGGTGGCAATGGGCCGGAAGATGAACGGCGCCGAGAGATTGGACAGCTGGCTCATGATCCAGCCCCAAAAATCCCAGGCCGAGCGAAGCGATGGCCCGTCCCCCGGCCTTCCCCCCTCTGCCCAACGCAGGTTGCCCGCAGCGAAGCGAAGGGTCGTGGGCAGTGAGGGCGCATTTCTTTGCCTACTTTCTTGCTGCGAGGCAAGAAAGTAGGTCGGCCGCCGGACCGAACCCCGGCCAGCGGCGCCAGCCAAAAGCGCAGATCAAGCTCAAGCATGGGCCTGCTCCGAAGAAGCACCCCGACGATCCCGCCACCTCTGCGCCCACCCTTCAAAAGTCAGATAAATCACAGGCGTAGTGAACAGAGTCAACAACTGACTCACCAGCAAGCCCCCCACCAACGTCACCCCCAACGGATGCCGCAACTCACTGCCCACCCCCGTCCCCAGCATCAACGGCAAGGCCCCCAGCAAAGCCGCCAAAGTCGTCATCAGGATAGGCCGGAACCGCAGCAGGCAGGCCTGGTAGATGGCCTCGCGCGGCGTGTGCCCCTCCTCGCGCTGCGCCTCCAGCGCGAAGTCGATCATCATGATCGCGTTCTTCTTGACGATGCCGATCAGCAGCACGATGCCGATGATGGCGATGATGTCCAGATCCAGCCCCGCCAGCAGCAGGGCCAGCAGCGCGCCCACGCCGGCCGAGGGCAGCGTGGACAGGATGGTCACCGGGTGGATGGTGCTCTCATAGAGCACGCCCAGCACGATGTACATGGTGATCACGGCCGCCAGCACCAGCAGCAGCGTGTTGGACAGCGAGGCCTGGAAGGCCAGGGCCGCGCCCTGGAAGGCGGCATCCACCGACAGCGGCATATGGCCCTCGGTGCGCAGCTGGGCCATCAGGTCCTGCACGGCCTTGACCGCATGGCCCAGCGACACGCCGGGCGCGGTGTTGAACGAGATGGTGGCGGCCGGCAGCTGCCCCACATGGTTAACGGCCAGGGCCATGGGCCGCTCGCTGACCGTGGCCACCGAGGACAGCGGCACGGGCGCGCCCGCGCTGGAGGCCACATAGATGGCCTGCAGCGACTCGGGCCCGACCTTGAACTGCGGCGCCACTTCCAGCACCACGCGGTACTGGTTGGACTGCGTGAAGATGGTGGAGATCAGCCGCTGGCCGAAGGCGTTGTACAGCGCCGTGTCGATGGCGGCGACCGTCACGCCCAGCCGGCTGGCCTGTGCCCGGTCGATCTGCACGAAGGCCTGCAGGCCCTGGTTCTGCAGGTCGCTGCCCACGTCCACCAGCTCGGGCAGGTCGTGCATGCGCTCGACCAGGGCCTGGGTGCTGGTGGTCAGCTGCGCCATGTCGGGCGAGGACATCAGCAGCTGGTACTGGGTGCGCGCCACGCGGTCCTCGATGGTCAGGTCCTGCACGGGCTGGGCGTACAGGCGTATGCCCGGGATCTGCAGCGCATCGTCGGACAGGCGGCGCAGCACGGCGGGCACGCCATCGCGCTGGCCGTGGGGCTTGAGGTCGATCAGCAGCCGGCCCGTGTTCAGCGTGGTGTTGCTGCCATCGACGCCGATGAAGGACGAGATGCTCTGCACGGCCGGGTCCTTGAGCAGCAGCTCGGCCAGGGCCTGCTGGCGCTCGGCCATGGCGGCAAACGAGATGGACTGGTCGGCCTCGGTCGTGGCCTGGATGGTGCCCGTGTCCTGGTCCGGGAAGAAGCCCTTGGGCACGGCAAAGTACAGCAGCACGGTCACGGCCAGCGTGGCCAGGAAGACGATCCAGGTCAGGCCCCGGCGGTCCAGCACCCAGGTGAGGATGCGGCCGTAGCCGGCAATGGTGCGGTCGAAGAAACGGCCCGTGGCGTGGTACAGGCGGCCATGCCGCTCTTCCTCGGCCCCTTCGGGCTGGTGGCGCAGCAGCCGTGCGCACAGCATGGGCGTGAGCGTCAGCGAGACCACGGCTGAGATCAGGATGGCCACCGCCATGGTGATGGCGAACTCGTGGAACAGCCGCCCCACCACGTCGCCCATGAACAGCAGCGGGATCAGCACGGCGATCAGCGAAATCGTCAGCGAGATGATGGTGAAGCCGATCTGCTTGGCGCCCTTGAGCGCGGCCTGCATGGGCGGCTCGCCCTTTTCCACGAAGCGCGCGATGTTCTCGATCATCACGATGGCATCGTCCACCACGAAGCCGGTGGAGATCGTCAGCGCCATCAGCGTGAGGTTGTTGATGGAAAAACCGGCCAGGTACATCACGCCGAAGGTGCCGATCAGCGACAGCGGCACGGCAAAGCTCGGGATCAGCGTGGCCGAGGCGCTGCGCAGGAAGACGAAGATCACCGCCACCACCAGGGCGATGGCCAGCATCAGTTCCAGCTGCATGTCGTTGACCGAGGCGCGGATGGTCACCGTGCGGTCGGTCAGCACCTGCACGTCCAGCGAGGCCGGCAGCGTCTCCTTGAGCTGGGGCAGCAGCGCCTTGATGCGGTCCACCGTCTCGATCACATTGGCGCCGGGCTGGCGCCGGATGTTGAGGATCACGCCCGCGCGCGAGCCGCCTTCGGGCGTGCCGGCCCAGGCGGCCAGGCGCGTGTTCTCGGCATCGTCCACGGTCTGGGCGATGTCGGACAGGCGCACGGGCAGGCCGTTCTTGAAGGCGATGATGAGGTTGCGGTACTCGGCCGCCGACTGCAGCTGGTCGTTGGCATCGATGGTGGAGGCGCGCGCCGGGCCGTCGAAGCCGCCCTTGGCCTGCTTGACGTTGGCGGCGGCGATGGCGGTGCGCACATCGTCCAGCGTCATGCCCAGGCCGGCCAGCGCCGTCGGGTTGGCCTGGATGCGCACGGCAGGCCGGCGCCCACCGGCAATCGCCACCAGCCCCACGCCGTTGACCTGCGAGAGCTTGGGCGCCAGGCGGTTTTCCACCAGGTCGTTGACACGGATCACCGGCAGCGAGGGCGAGGTGATGGCCAGCGTGAGGATGGGCGCATCCGCCGGGTTGACCTTGCTGTACAGCGGGGGCATGGGCAGGTCGCTGGGCAGCAGGTTGGAGCCCGCGTTGATGGCGGCCTGCACCTGCTGCTCGGCCACGTCCATGGCCATGTCCAGCGCAAAGCGCAGCGTGATCACCGAGGCGCCGCCCGAACTGGTGGACGACATCTGCGACAGCCCCGGCATCTGGCCGAGCTGGCGCTCCAGCGGCGCGGTGACGTTGGAGGTCATCACGTCGGGGCTGGCACCGGGGTACAGCGTGGTGACCTGGATGGTGGGGTAGTCCACCTCGGGCAGGGCCGAAATCGGCAACAGCCGGTAGGCCAGCAGGCCGGCGATCAGCACCGCCACCATCAGCAGCGAGGTGGCGACGGGTCGCAGGATGAAGATGCGGGAAAGATTCATGGGGCCGCCTGGAAGGGCTTGCAGTCTTCAGGTGCCGGGGCGCTGCTCAGCGCCCGGCCGGAGCGGGAACCGCCGGAGCAGCAGGCGCAGAAGGCGCGGCAGGCGTCGGGCCGGGCGAAGGCTGGGGCGATCCGGGCGACGGTGCCGGCGACTGGCCTGCGGGCGCGGAGCCTTCGGCCGCCGGCGCGGTCACGTTGCCGCCATTGCCGCCGCTTCCACCGTTACCCCCATTGCGCTGCCCACCGCGCTCGGCACGCAGCTTCTGCAGGTAGGCCTTGCGCTCGTCGGGGTTCATGGTCGCCAGCTTGGCGCGCACATCGGGCGGCAGATTGCGCATGCCGCGCGGCTGGCCGGAGGCATCCTGCACGGCCTGGTCCACCTTCTGCACCTTGTCGGGCTCGATCACCGTGACCTTGGCGCCTTCGCGCAGGCGGTCAATGCCGTCCACCACCACCTGCTCGCCAGGCTTGAGTTCGCCCTTCACGCTCACCCGGTCGCCATCGGTCACGCCCACGGCGATGCGCCGCTGCGTCACCGTGCCATCCTCCTGGACCAGGTAGACGTAGTTGTTCTGCACGGCCGTGGTCGGCACGGTCAGCGCCTGCTCCAGCCGGTCCACTTCCAGCTTGACGTTGACGAACTGGTTGGCGAACAGCCGGCCCTCGGCATTGTCGAAGGCGGCCTTGGCCTTGATGGTGCCGGTGGCGATGTCGATGCTGTTGTCCACCGCATTGAGCCGGCCGCGGCCCAGTTGCTGCTTCAGGTCCCGGTCCCACAGCTCCACGGGCAGCTCGCGCCCCTCGGCCAGGCGCCGTGCCAGCGTGCCCACATGAACCTCGGGCACGGAGAACACCGCGTCGATGGGCTTGACCTGGGTGATGGTGACGATGCCGTTGGTGTCCGAAGGGTTAACCACATTGCCCCGGTCGGCCTGGCGCAGGCCCAGCCGGCCCGCAATGGGCGCCGTGATGCGCGTGTAGCTCAGTTGCAGCTTGGCCGCATCGGCCTGGGCCTGGTCGGCGGCCACCGTGCCCTGGTACTGGCGCACCAGCGCAGCCTGGGTATCGACCTGCTGGCCGGCAATGGAATCCTGTGCCTGCAGCTCCTTGTAGCGCTGCAGGTCCAGCTGGGCGTTCTTGAGCAGCGCCTGGTCGCGCTGCAGCGTGCCCTGGATCTGGTTGAAGCTGGCCTGGAAGCTGCGCGGATCGATCTCGGCCAGCAGCTGGCCGGCCTTGACCTCGTCGCCTTCCTTGAAATGCAGGCGCAGCAACTCGCCTGACACCTTGGCGCGCACCACGGCCGTGGCGCGCGGGTTCATGGTGCCGATGGCGCTGATCAGCACACGCATGTCGCGCCGCTCCACCACGCCCACGGACACCGGCTGCGCCTGGGCACCCATGGCGCCGGGGCCGCCAGGCCCACCCGGCCCGCCGGGGCCGCGCCGGCCGCCTCCCGCACGC
>NZ_JACVAZ010000006.1:0-332472 GCF_014852125.1 Delftia sp. DLF01 | reverse complement strand
GGAATTGAAGTGAACTTCACTTCTATTCTCATGAGCGTTTTTGGCTTCAAAGAGCCGAGTTCTAAAGAACTTGGCTGTTCGCCTCAAACGCCCACGCTTATCGGCTGTATATTTTTAAGGATCGAAGCAGAGAATTTTTTCTTTGCTTCCGACTCGCTGCGATCAGCGAAGCCTTGAATTCTAGCACAGTTTTTAGCGTCGTTGCGATCAAATTTCTTCGATCTTTTTAACACCAGCGATCTGCATCGCTTCTCTTCAGCAGAGCCTTGCATTGTAGCACGTTTTTTCGTGCTGCCTACAAGACTTTTCTGACTCATCGCTGTCTGCAAGGCAGTGTGGCGACGAGGGATCGAACTATAGCATGGGTTTTTACCGATGGCGTGAAATTCGTGAACTTCCTTGCAGACCCGTGAAGAAGTCAGCGCCCCGCCCTCTGAAACCGGCCCGGAGCCTGCCCTGCGGGCAGGCTCCGGGCGGGGAGGCCTTGCTGCCTGCACCAGGAATCGGGCCCGCATAGATAATGCGCGCACGATGGCATTGATTACTTTGATAGACGCCCAACTGGCGTTCGGGCATGTGGCGCTTCTCGACCACGCCCAGTTTTCCCTGGAGAGCGGCGAACGTGTGGGCCTGATCGGTCGAAACGGCGCAGGGAAGTCCTCTTTGTTGAAGATTCTTGGCGGACTGGCCAAGGCCGATGACGGCCAGGTCCAGACACAGTCCGGTATCCGCATTACTTATGTGGCGCAGGAGCCGGTGCTTGTGCCCGAGCAGACGATCTTCGAGTCGGCGTCCGCCGGCATTGCCGAGGTGATCGCCGTGCGCGAGCGCTATCTGGCGGGTGGCGAGGGCGAGGATCTCGATGCGCTGCAGTCCCAGATCGAGGCCTATGACGCCTGGAATTGGGAGCAGCGCGTGGAAGAGACGCTGCAGCGGCTGCACCTGGATCCCGACGCCCTGGTGGGCACGTTGTCCGGGGGGATGAAGAAGCGCGTTGCGCTTTCCCAGGCGCTGGTGGCCCGTCCTGACGTGCTGCTGCTGGACGAGCCGACCAACCACCTGGACCTGGATGCCATCGAGTGGCTGGAGGAGCTGCTGCTGAACTTCAAGGGCAGCGTGGTGACCATTACCCACGACCGCTCCTTCCTGGACCGCGTCTCCACGCGCATCGTGGAGCTGGATCGTGGAACGCTGCGCTCCTATCCCGGCAATTTCGTTCAATACCAGCAAACCAAGGAAGATCAGCTGGCCCAGGAAGCCGTGATCAACGCCAAGGCCGACAAGCTGCTGGCCCAGGAGGAGGTGTGGATCCGCAAGGGCGTGGAGGCGCGCCGCACGCGCAGCCAGAGCCGCATCGGCCGATTGGAGCAATTGCGGGCCAACCGCGCTGCCCGCCGCGATGTGCTGGGCGGGGTGAAGATGGACATTGCCTCGGGCCGGGGCGATGGCTACCAGGGCAAGATCGTGGCCGAGCTGACCGATGTGGCCAAGTCCTTTGGCGACAAGCAGATCGTCTCGCATTTCAGCGCCACCATCCTGCGCGGTGACAAGGTGGGACTGATCGGGCCCAACGGTGCCGGCAAGACGACGCTGCTCAAGATGATTCTGGGCGAACTGGCGCCTGACAGCGGCAACGTGCGGCTGGGTGCGAATCTGCAGGTGGCTTACTTCGACCAGATGCGGCACCAGATCAACATGGATGCCACGCTGGAGGATTTCATCAGCCCCGGCAGCGAGTGGATAGAGATCGGCAACCAGAAAAAGCACGTGAAGAGCTATCTGTCGGACTTCCTGTTCTCTCCGGCACGCGCTCACTCTCCTGTGCGTTCACTGTCCGGCGGCGAGCGCAACCGCCTGCTGCTGGCACGCCTGTTTGCCCGCCCCGCGAATGTGCTGGTTCTGGACGAGCCGACCAACGACCTCGATATCGAGACGCTGGAGATGCTGGAAGACCTGCTGCAGAACTACGACGGCACGGTGTTCCTGGTCAGCCATGACCGCAGTTTCCTGGACAACGTCGTCACCAGCACCATTGCCTGGGAAGGGCCGGGCAAGTGGCGCGAATACGAAGGCGGCGTGCAGGACTGGCTGGACCAGTCGCGCCGCAGCCAGGATCTGGCCGAGGCTGCACAGCCCAAGCCTGCCAAGGAAGAGGCCAAGCCGACGGCGGTGCGCAGCGACAGCAAGCCCAAGCGCAAGCTCAGCTACAAGGAGCAGCGCGAGCTCGATCAGTTGCCCGAGACCATTGCATCTCTGGAGGCGGAGCAGAAATCCATTCGCGAGTCCCTGGCCGACGGCTCGCTGTATGCCAACGACAACTCCCGCGCCGTTCAGTTGCACCAGCGCGATGGCGAGATCGATGAGCAGCTGATGGAGGCGCTGGAGCGCTGGAGCGCCTTGTCCGAGTAAGCACCGTGTCGAACTGACAAAAAAAAGAGCGCCATGCGCTCTTTTTTTCATGGAGGCCGCCAGAGCGGGCCGTTGCGCTCAGATGCGGTGGTGCACCTGGTCCGAACCTATGCGCAGCTTGCCCAGCAAGGCGGCGGCGATCTGGTTGAGGGGCAGCACTTCGTCGGCAGCGCCGTGGGCGATGGCCTCGCGCGGCATGCCGAAGACGATGCAGCTGGCCTCGTCCTGCACGAGGTTGTAGCTGCCTGCATCGCGCATTTCGCGCATGGCGACCGCACCATCGGCGCCCATGCCGGTGAGCATGATGCCGTAGGCGTTGCGGCCCGCGCAGGCGGCCACCGACTTGAACAGCACTTCGACCGAAGGCTTGTGGCGATTCACCGGCGGGCTGTCATCGACCACGGCGACATAGTTGGCGCCGCTGCGCTGCACGGAGAAATGCTTGCCACCCGGGGCGATATAGGCATGACCGGGCAGCAGGCGCTCGCCGTGCTGCGCTTCCTTCACGGTCATCTGGCACAGGCTGTTGAGCCGGGCCGCGAAGCTGGTGGTGAAGCCCGGCGGCATGTGCTGGGTGATGACGATGGCCGGGCAGTCGGCCGGCAGATGGGTGAGCACTTCGCGGATGGCCTCGGTGCCGCCCGTGGAGGCGCCGATGGCAACCAGCTTCTCCGTGGAAAGCCGCCCCAGCAGCGACGTCGGTGCAGCCTGGCGCGGCACGGCCGAACCTGCAGAGGAAGCGACCGGCGCTGCCGCGCTGCCTGCGGCAGAGGCTGGACTGCGGGGAGCGACCGGCAGACGCCGTACCTGGGCCACGGCAGCAACGCGGATCTTGTCCACGATTTGCGCGGCCAGTTCCTGCAGGCCGTTGGAGACACCCACGCGCGGCTTGGCCACGAAGTCGATGGCGCCCAGCTCCAGTGCACGCATGGTGACCTCGGCGCCGCGTTCGGTCAGCGTGGAGATCATGACCACCGGCATGGGACGCAGGCGCATGAGCCGGCCCAGGAAGTCGATGCCATCCATGCGCGGCATTTCCACATCGAGCGTGATCACGTCGGGATTCATCTCGCGGATCATTTCGCGTGCGATCAACGGGTCATTGGCCGAGCCGATGCATTCCATGTCGTGCTGGCGATTGATGATCTCGGACAGCAGACTGCGTACCAACGCAGAGTCGTCCACCACGATCACCCTGATTTTCCTGTCCATTCCTTTGAACCTTCCTCAAAACAGGTCGACCGAGCCGCCTGCCGTATTGCGTGCCACGACGGCTGCATTGCCGCGCGTGAATTCCTGCTGTACCAGCTCCTCCGGATGGGCATGTGCCAGGCGCTTGACCATGGCCTTGCCGCTGGCGGGGAAGAACACCACCTTGCGAGGGTAGATATCCAGCACATCCTCCGAGACGATGGGGATGCGTTCGGTCTGCAGATACTGCGTGACGAAGGCGGTATTGCGTTCGCCCACGTTCATGGTGGTGAAGTTGTGCATCACCTGCCCGCCGCCGAAGATCTTGGCCTGCAGCGACTCGCGCCGGGCACCGAGCTTGAGCATTTCGTTGATCAGCAACTCCATGGCGTACGAGCCGTAGCGGCCCGATGCATCGGCAGAGTCGCCGTCGGGCAGCATGAAATGGTTCATGCCGCCCACGCGCATGGTGCGGTCCCAGATGCAGGCCGAGATGCAAGAGCCCAGCACGGTGACCAGGATCACATCCTCGTTGGAGACAAAGTATTCGCCGGGCAGCACCTTGACGGCGTTGTGCTGGAAATGCGGGTCGTAATAGAAGAACGAAGCCTCGCCAGGGTAGCGCTGCTGGCGCTTGAGCTGCTCCAGCGAGGAACGCGGCACCGGATCGCCCGGTGCCGGATAGTCTGCAGCGGTATAGCTGTTGATGCGCGGCATGCGGCGACGCTCCGAGGGCGCCGGTGGCGGTGCGAAGGCAGGGCGGTCTCCGATCATGGGAGCACCCCCTGGCGTGCGGCAAGACCTGCGTCAGCGGCGCTCATAGACGGTCTTCCCCTTGAGCGTGAACAGATCGCGCGATTCACTGAAGTTCTCGGCATGCCCGACGAACAACAGGCCACCGGGCTTCATCACGCGGTGGATGCGCTCCAGCACACGGCGCTGCGTGGCCGCGTCGAAGTAGATCATCACGTTGCGGCAGAAGACCACGTCGAAGGGGTCGCGGAACGGCCAGTCGTCACGGATCAGGTTGACGTTGAGAAACTCCACCAGGCGGCGCAGTTCGGGCTTGACGCGCACCAGACCCGCATTGCCGGCCTTGCCCCGCAGGAAGAAGCGGTGCAGGCGCTCGGCGCTCATGCCCTTGATGCTTTCGGCGCGGTAGACGCCGGCCGATGCCGTGTCCAGCACGCGCGAATCGATGTCGCTGGCCTGCAGCTGAAAGCTGGGCGTGGCACCCAGCGCTTCCAGCGCCGTCATGACGATGGAGTAAGGCTCTTCCCCGGTCGAGGCCGCATTGCACCAGACCTTCCAGGCCGTGCCGGCCGGCTTGCTGCGCAGATGCTGGGCAAAGATCTCGAAATGGTGCTGCTCGCGAAAGAACGCCGTGAGATTGGTGGTCAGCGCGTTCACGAACTCCTGCCACTCCACGCCGTCGGACTGCGACTCCAGCCAGTCCAGGTAGGTGGAGAAGCTGTCGTAGCCCGTCTCGCGCAGGCGCCGCGACAGGCGGCTGTAGACCATGGCGTGCTTGCCATCGTGCAGGCTGATGCCGGCCCGCTGGTAGATCAGCGCCTGTACGCGGGCAAAGTCCCGCGACGACCATTCGAATTCGCGCCCCTGGGCCAGGGGCCCGTTGGCATCCCCGTCGTCGGCGACGGGACGTGCGGCCAGTGCCGCATTGGATGAGCCGGATCGCATGAGGGCGCTCAGTGCAAGAACGGGTCTCAGTCGACCGAGGCGACCAGGCCCATGTCCACGTTGTTCATGAGCTTTTCGATGTCCAGCAGGATGAGCATGCGCTCGCCCACGGAACCCAGGCCCAGAATGCAGCCGCTGTCGATGGCGCTTTCGATGTCCGGCGCGGGGCGCACGGCTTCGGGAGCCAGTTCCATCACGTCGCTGACCGAGTCCACCACGATGCCCACCACGCGGTTGCGCAGGTTCAGGATGATGACGACGGTGAAGCTGTTGTATTCCACCTGGGAGCAGTTGAACTTCAGCCGCATGTCCACGATGGGCACGATGGTGCCGCGCAGATTGACCACGCCCTTGATGAATTCCGGCGCATTGGCGATGCGGGTCGGCGGCTCGTAGCCGCGGATTTCCTGCACCTTCAGGATGTCGATGCCGTATTCCTCCTGGTCCAGGCGGAAGGTCAGGTACTCGCGCGCGCCGGTGGCGACGCCTTCTGCGGTCTTAGCGATCACGCTCATTGCTCAGCTCCTCAACTGTCGGGCCCGCGCCGTGGTGGCGAAGGCCATGGTTTCTTGGCGGCGCGCAGGCACTGCCTGCGGCGCCGTCGATTGTCGTCAGGTATCCCTGTCCCGTTCAGTGGCGTGCACGACGCACCAGCGCGCCGGTGTCCAGAATCAGCGCCACCGTGCCATCGCCCAGGATGGTGGCGCCCGAAACGTTGGGCACCTTGCGGTAGTTCGATTCAAGGTTCTTGACCACCACCTGGTGCTGGCCCAGCAGCTCGTCGACCAGCAGGGCCACGCGGCTGCCGTCGGACTCGACCACCACCATGATGTTGCTGGACTGGCTGGTGTCGCTGCGCGGCACGCGGAAGGTCTTTTCCAGCGCGAACACGGGCATGTACTCGTCGCGGACCTTGACCAGCTGCGTGCCGTTGGCCACGGTGTTGACGTCTTCGGCCTTGACTAGGAAGGACTCGACCACCGAGGACAGCGGCAGGATATAGACCTCGTCGCTGACGCCGACCGACATGCCATCCATGATGGCCAGGGTCAGTGGCAGGCGAACGGCCACGCGCATGCCCTTGCCCTGGGTGGACTCGATCTCGACCGAGCCGCCCAGCGCCGCGATATTGCGCTTGACCACGTCCATGCCCACGCCGCGCCCGGACACGTCGGTGACGACGTCGGCCGTGGAGAAGCCCGGCGCGAAGATCAGTTGCCAGACCTCCTGATCGGGCATGTTGTCCGAGACATCCATGCCGCGCTCGCGGGCCTTCTGCAGAATCCGCTCGCGGTTCATGCCGCGCCCGTCGTCGCGCACCTCGATGACGATGGAGCCGCCCTGATGGGAGGCTGCCAGCGTCAGCGTGCCGTGCTCGGACTTGCCGGCCGCCAGGCGGTCCTCGGGCATTTCGATGCCGTGGTCCACGCTGTTGCGCACCAGATGGGTCAGCGGGTCGGTGATCTTTTCGACCAGTCCCTTGTCCAGCTCCGTGGCCTCGCCCAGCGTGATCAGGTCGATCTTCTTGCCCAGCTTGCCGGCCAGGTCGCGCAGCATGCGCGGGAAACGGCTGAACACGGTGGACATGGGAATCATGCGGATGGACATCACCGACTCCTGCAGATCGCGCGTATTGCGATCCAGGTCGGCCAGGCCTGCCAGCAGTTGCTGGTAGGCCGATGCGTCCAGTCCGTGGCTGTTTTGCGCCAGCATGGCCTGGGTGATGACCAGCTCGCCGACCAGGTTGATGAGCTGGTCGACCTTGGACACCGACACGCGGATGCTGGTGGACTCCATCTGCGCCTGCTGCGTCTGGGCCGCCGTCTTGGCGGCGGGCTTGGCCACGGCGCCGGCCGGCTGGATGGCCAGCGCGCCATCGGCCTGGGGCATGCCGGGCGCGCCGTTGAAGAAGCCATAGGCCTCATCGGCAGGCGGGATGGCGGCCGAGGCCAGGGCGGCATCGGGGTCGTGCGCATGCTCTTCAGCGGCCGGGGCTTGCGCCGCCGCCGCTGCGGGTGCTGCTTCGGCAGAGGCTCCGGCCGCCGTGATGCGGACCTGCTCCTTGGCCACGTGGAAGGCGAAGAGATCGAGCAGGTCGTCGTCGGTGGACGAGGTCTGCACGTCAAAGAGGCGGCTTTGCGGCTGATCGCAGGCCAGGTCCTCGATGCGTCCCAGGCCGGGAATGTCGCGGAACAGCTCCTTGATGGCCTCGGCCATCTCCAGGCGCTCCAGCGGACCGATCAGGATATGCAGCGAACGTCCGCCGGTGCTGGGTGCCGTGCCGACGGCGCCGCCCGAGACAGGTGCTGCAGCAACCGGGGCCGGAGCCTGCGCTGGCGCAGCCACAGGGGCTGGAGCCGGGGTCGGTGCGGGAGCCGGCGCTGCCGCTGCAGGTACGGCGCTGCGGCCTTCCGCCAGCGTCTCGATGCGTGCCACCAGATCCGTGGTGGACAGGGCCTCGCCCTCGTTGCCGGCCTGGTGGCGTGCCAGCAGGCTGCGGCTGGCATCCGCCGACTCCAGCAACACATCGACCATCTCCGGAATCGGTGTGATCTCGTGCCGGCGCAGCCGGTCGAGCAGCGACTCCATGCGGTGCGTCAGCTCGGTCACGTCGGCAAAGCCGAAAGTGGCCGCCCCGCCCTTGATCGAGTGCGCGCATCGGAAGATGCCGTTGAGTTCCTCGTCATTGGCCGCTGACAGATCCAGATTCAGCAGCATCTGCTCCATCTGGTCGAGGTTCTCGGCCGCTTCTTCGAAGAAGATTTGATAGAACTGGCTCAGGTCGAAGTCTGCGCCCGCTCCTGCCCCATCCTGGTGTAGATCCGCCATCTTTGGTCCTGCTGTTTCCTGTTGCCCGTACTTATCGGCTCAACGCATTACTTTCTGAATGACTTCGATCAAACGGTTTGGATCGAAGGGCTTGACCAGCCAGCCCGTGGCGCCCGCGGCGCGTCCGGCCTGCTTCATCTGGTCGCTGGATTCGGTGGTGAGAATGAGAATCGGCGTGTTCTGGAACTTGGGGTCTTCGCGCAGCTTGCGGGTCAGGCCGATGCCATCCAGACGCGGCATGTTCTGGTCGGCCAGCACCAGGTCGACTTGTTCGAGCTGTGCCTTTTCGAGCGCATCCACGCCGTCAACCGCCTCCACAACGCGAAATCCCGCCCCTGCGAGGGTGAACGCCACCATCTTTCGCATCGAGGGGGAATCATCAACAGCCAGAATCGATCGCATGTATAGCTCCAACAGACGGGCAATAAAAGGTAGAAGAGTGCATGGTCAGTGGTCAGAACAGCTCGACCGAGCCAGCATCCATCTCGCTTTGCGTGACGGGATTGGGCCGGTCGGGTATCGCCGGCAGGCCCAGGGAATCGTCCTCCCCCTCGTCCACGCCCATGGTGGCTGCGGCCAACTGGAACGCGCAGCCTTGCAAAATCTTCGTAATATGGGCGATCAACTGGGAGGACATGTCGTGAAACTGCAACTCGGTCACCGCCAACCGAAGCGTGGACCGCGCGGCGTCCAGCTCGGGCAAGGCGCCTAGCGCCTCACCGGCCAGCTGGCCGTGGGTCTCGTCGAAACGGTCCAGCAGGTTCTGCGTTGCATGATTGAGAAGGCCTTCCAGGCGCTGCAGATCGCGCATCGCCACCAGCAAGGCATCCTGCAGGTCTGCGGCCACCATGACGGGCATGGGGACGGCAGGCTCGCCCGAAGGCTTGTGCATTGACTGCATTGTTACTCCACCACCAGCGTTTCAGCCCAATGTTCGCCATGCTCTGCAGCATGGCCAGCCCTTGTCAATCGTCCCCAGGAATGCAGCGCATCCCTTGATATACACGACCACTTGCATTTATGTTCCAAAATGTATCTCATGATAGCGCCCCCGGGGATGCCAGACCACCGCACAAGCCCTTGCGCATATTGCACATCGAGGATTCGGCGGCCGACCAGGCGCTGGCGCGGCTGAGCCTGCTGCGCGGCGGACTGGTCTGCGAGATTGTCGCGGTCGACCTGCTCGATGATGCCGCAGCCGCGCTGCAGAGCCAGGCATTCGACCTCATCCTGGCCGACTACCACCTGCCCGGCTTCACGGCGCTGGACGCCTGGGAGCTGGTGCGCCGCCAGCCCGGGCATCCGCCCTTTGTGCTGCTGTCCGGCGCCATCGGCGAGTCGGCCGCCGTGGACGTGATGCGCGAGGGCATCAGCGACTACCTGCTCAAGGACCACATCACGCGCCTGCCCCATGTGGTCTCGCATGCGCTGGAAGTGCACGAGGCCCGCCTGGCGCGCCGCCGCGCGGCGGCCGAGCTGGCGGCGTCCGAGCGGCGCCTGGCCGATCTGACCGAGCATCTGCAGACCTCCACCGAACGGGAACGCGCCAGCATTGCCCGCGAGATCCACGATGACATCGGCGGCTCGCTGACCTCGGTGAAGTTCGATGTGGCCTGGATTGCGCGCAATGCGCCCGAGGGCGGACTGCGCGAGCATGCGCTGGCCGCGCTGGAAATGCTGGAGCATGCGCTGGGTGCAAGCCAGCGCATCATGATGAACCTGCGCCCGCCCGTGCTGGACCAGGGACTGGTGGCCGCCGTGCAGTGGCTGGCCGAGAATTTCGAGCGCCGCACGGGCGTGCCCACCCGGGTGCGCAGCAGCCGCGAGAGCATGGACATCGCGCCCGACATCCAGGTCGTGGCCTACCGCACGGCCCAGGAAGCGCTGACCAACGTCGGCAAATATGCCCAGGCGCGCCATGTGGACATCGATCTCTCGGACCGCGAAGGCTTTCTCACGCTGGAGGTGACGGACGACGGCGTGGGCCTGGCCGAAGGCGCGCGCGACAAGCCCGAATCCTTCGGTTTGCGCGGTCTGGGCGAGCGTGCGCGCACCGTTCAGGGCTGGCTGGATGTCAGCAGTCAAGCCGGGCGAGGAACCTCGGTCATCGTCTCCATTCCGCTGGACGATGGCGGCACTTGCCCTAATATCCCGGGCAATGAATGCTGAACGCCATGGCGGCGTGACCCTTTTTCCAGGAGGCCGACTTTGATCCACGTGGTGCTGTGCGACGACCATGCGGTGCTGCGCCGGGGCATCCGTGACACCCTGGCCGAGGCAGTGGACATCAGCGTCACCGCCGAAGCAGGCAGCTATGCCGAGCTGCGCGAACAGCTGCGCACCGCCACCTGCGACGTGCTGCTGCTGGACATCAACATGCCCGGCCGCAGTGGCCTGGAAGCCCTGGCCAGCGTGCGCGAAACCCATCCGCTGATCAAGGTGCTCATGGTCTCCATGTACCCCGAGGATCAGTACGCGCTGCGCTGCCTGAAGGCGGGCGCGCAGGGCTACGCCAACAAGGCAGGCGACCCGGTGCTGCTGATCGAGGCGGTGCGTACCGTGGCCACGGGGCGCAAGTACCTGACGTCCGAAGTGGCCCAGATGCTGGCCGACAGCCTGGCCCAGCCCGCACCCCAGGTGCCCCATGAAAGCCTGTCCGAGCGCGAGCTGCAGACCCTGATCAAGATCGCGGCCGGGCAGCGGCTGACCGACATCGCCACCGAGCTGATGCTCAGCCCCAAGACCGTCAGCGTCTACCGGGCGCGCGTGCTGGAAAAACTGCAGATGAGCAGCAATGCCGAACTCACGGCCTACGCCATCCACAACCAGCTGATCTGAGGCTTTTGCGGCCGACAGGCCTGTAAATCTGTTGTTTTTCACAACTGCTTACATTGAAGTTCCAAATACCGCGATGCCGCGCTGCAGCAAGGCGACCAGGGGCTGCTCGAGCAGCGGCAGCGTGGCCATCAATCCCGTCAGGCCCACGGTGAGCGTGACCGGAAAACCCACGGCATAGATGTTCATCTGCGGCGCCACGCGCGAAATGATGCCCAGCACCAGGTTCACGAACAGCAGCATGGCGACCATGGGCAGGGCGATCCAGAAGGCACTGGCGAAGACCGCCGCCCCCATCTCGTGCAGCCGCATCTGGTTGATGGCCTGCAGGAAGCTGCCGTCCACAGGAAACGCCTCGTAACTCTTGAGCACGGCCATCAGCACCAGCAGGTGCCCGTTGATGACGATGAACAGCAGCGTGGAAATCTGGACCATGAAGCGCGCCACCGCGCTGAGCTGGGCATTCGTGGTCGGATCGAAGAAGCTGGCGAAGTTCAGGCCCATCTGCAGGCCGACCACCTCGCCTGCGACCTCCACGGCGGCAAACACCAGGCGCACGGCAAAGCCCACGGCCAGCCCCACGCCGACCTGCTGTATCAGCGTGCCCAGCGCCTGCGGCGAGTTGATGCCGATCACGGGCTGGTCGCCCAGCACGGGCTGCGCGCACACCGCGACCAGGAAGGCCAGGCCGATCTTCAGCCGCATGGGAATGACGCGCTGCGAGAACACGGGGGCCACGGAGAACATGGCCAGCACGCGCAGAAACGGCCAGAGAACGGGCGACAGCCACGCCACCAGTTGGGCTTCGCTGAAGGTGATCACAGTGGCGTTTCCAGTGCGCGGCGCAGGGCTCAACCCACCGCCTGCGGAATGGTCTCGATGGTGCGGCGGATGAAGTCCACCAGCGTGCTCAGCATCCACGGACCGGCAATGGCAAACACCAGCACGGCGGAGATGAGCTTGGGCACGAAGGCCAGCGTGGCCTCATGCACCTGGGTCACCGCCTGGAAGACGCTGACGGCCAGGCCCACGGCCAGCACCACGCCCAGCACGGGCATGGAGATCATGAGCAGCAAGGTCAGTGCCTCGCGGCCGAAGGTGAGCACGTATTGGGAGGTCATGGAAGGATTTCCAAAAAGAGCGGGGCTAGACGGCGAAGCTGGCGGCCAGCGAGCCTATGAGCAGGTTCCAGCCATCGGCCAGCACGAAGAGCATGAGCTTGAACGGCAAGGCCACCAGCACGGGCGACAGCATCATCATGCCCAGGGACATCAGGATCGAGGACACGACCATGTCGATGACCAGGAAGGGGATGAAGATCATGAAGCCGATCTGGAACGCGGTCTTCAGCTCGCTGGTCACGAAGGCGGGCACCAGCACGCGCAGCGGTGCGGTCTCGCTGGTGACGCCTGCATCGAGCTTGGCCAGCCGTGCGAACAGCGCAAAGTCCGACTGGCGCGTCTGCTTGAGCATGAAGTCGCGCATGGGCGCCTCGGCCTTCTCAATGGCCTGCTCGAAGGTCACAGCATTCGTGGTGTAGGGCACGTAGGCCTCCTGGTACACGCGGTCCAGGGTGGGGCCCATGACGAACAGCGTCAGGAACAGCGACAGGCCGATGATCACCTGGTTGGGCGGCGCCGACTGCGTGCCCAGCGCCTGGCGCATCAGCGACAGCACGATGACGATGCGGGTGAAGCCCGTCATCATCAGCAGGATGGCCGGCAGGAAGGACAGCGCCGTGAAGAACAGCAGGGTCTGGATGGGCACCGAAAAGCTGGTGCCACCGCTGCCCTGGCCGATGACCAGCGGAAGGCTGGCGGGCGCGCCCTGTGCCCAGGAGGCCAGGGGCGTGGCGCAGCACAGCGCCAGCGCTGCGGCGCCAGCGGCCTGGCTCAGCGTGCGCGCCGGGCGCTTGCAGGAATATTCAGACATTCGCACCGTCCGCAGGCAGGCTGCGCGCTTGCGCCATCGCAGCCGAAAAATCAGCAGGGGCCGGGGCCTGCAGCACATGCAGGCACTGGATGCTTTGCGCCGTGACGCCCAGCACCAGACGCACGGTCTGTGCGCCCTCGCCCACTTCCACCGTCACCACCCGCTGCTGCGGGCCCACGCCCACGGCGCCCAGCACCCGCGACTGCAGGCCGGCGGCACCGCGCAGCGCAGCCGTGCGCTGCTGGAAGCGGCGCAGCAGCCAGGGCAGAGCGGCCATGGCCGTGACCAGGGCCACCACCGTGAGCAGGGTCGGCCACAGCGGGCCCATGCCGGCGCTCTCAGCCACGGCTGACCCGGCGCAGGCGCTCGGACGGCGTGACCACGTCGGTCAGGCGGATACCGAATTTGTCGTTGACCACCACCACCTCGCCCTGGGCGATCAGGTAGCCGTTGACCAGCACGTCCATGGGCTCGCCGGCCAGTGCGTCGAGTTCGACCACCGAGCCCTGGGCCAGTTGCAGGATGTACTTGATCGGCACCTTGGTGCGGCCCAGCTCCACCGACAGCTGCACCGGAATGTCCAGCACCATGTTGATGTCGTTGACCGGCACATCGCCGCCACCGGCGTAGGGACGCACGGGCTCGCCCGTCAGCGGGCCGCCCTGCTCCTCTTCCAGCTTGGCGTCGCGCTCGCGCTGCTCGTCCAATGCCTCTGCCCAGCCCGAGAACGGATCATCGCCAGCGGGCTTTTGCGTATCTTCAGTTGCCATTGTTTTCTCCCATCCAGCCAGCGTCGGCGCCACGCAGGCAGTTCTCGACGCGGATTGCGTACTTGTCGTTGTGAGTGCCGTACTGGCACTCGAAAATCGGAACGCCGCCAATGGAGGCGCGGATCAGCGGCTCGCGGTCGAGTTCGATGAAATCGCCGGGGCGCATGGCCAGCAGCTGCTCCACCGTGGCGTCGGCACGTGCCAGTTCGGCCACCAGGGTCACCTCGGCGGCCTGGATCTCGCGCTTGAGCACCTTGACCCAGCGGCGGTCCACTTCGATGGAGTCGCCCTGTGTCGAGGAATACAGCACATCACGGATGGGCTCCAGCGTTGCATAGGGCATGCAGATGTGGATGGAGCCCGAGATGTCGCCGATCTCCAGCTGAAAGGCCGTGGACACGACGATTTCGCTGGGCGTGGCGATGTTGGCGAACTGCGGCTGCATCTCCGAACGCTGGTAGCCCAGCTCCAGCGGATAGATGCCGTGCCAGGCCTTCTTGTATTCCTCGCAGATCACGTTGACCAGGCGGTTGATCACGCGCTGCTCGGTGTGCGAGAAGTCTCGCCCTTCGATACGCGTCTGCAGCCGGCCCGTGCCGCCGTACAGCGTATCGATGACACCGAACACCAGCGAGGGGTCGCAGACCACCAGGCCGCTGCCGCGCAGCGGACGGATGGCGACGATGTTGAAGTTGGTGGGCACCACCAGCTCGCGCAGGAAGGCGCTGTAGCGCTGCACCGACACCGTGCCCACGGACACTTCGGGGCTGCGGCGGATGAAGTTGAACAGGCCGATGCGGAAGTTGCGGGCAAAGCGCTCATTGACGATTTCCATCGTCGGCATGCGCCCGCGCACGATGCGCTCCTGGCTGGAGATGTCGTACTGGCGGATGATGCCCGCCTCGACCTCCTCGGTCGTGGATTTCTGGCTCTCGCCGGTCACGCCCTCCAAAAGGGCATCGACTTCTTCCTGGGAGAGAAACGAATCGCTCATGGCGCCTGGCCTCCCCGGTTACTGGATGATGAAGCTGGAGAAGAGCACGCGGCGCACCGGGTTCTTGCCAGCGGAGGAGCGGCGGCGCTCGCCGTCTTCGTCCTCGGCATCCTCGTCGCGGCTGCGCTTCTTGGCCTTGGCCTGGTTGCCGTAGCCCAGCGGGGCCGAGACTTCGTTGAGCACGTCGGCGGCCAGGCGCTCCTTGCCTTCGCGCTCCAGCAGCTCCTCGGCCGTGCGCTGGGACACCAGCATCAGGATGCCGTTGCGGATGCTGGGCAGGTATTGCTTGACCGTGGTGGCCGTCTTCTCGTCGGCCAGCTCCAGCGTGATGCCGATCTGCACGAAGCGGTCGCCGCCCGTATCGGACAGATTGACCACCAGGTTGTCCAGCGGCAGGAAGGTGGGCACGGTCACGGCCGCCTTGCTGGCGCTGCCCTCTTCCTCATCGCCGCTGCTGTGGCGCTTGGACAGCAGGATGAAGGCAGCGGCCGCGCCTATGGCCAGGACGGCAATGATGACGATCAGCACGATCAGCTTCTTGCCCTTGGCCGGGGCGGGAGCTGCATTGTTGGCGGCATTGGGTGTGGCAGACACTGGAATTCCTCTGGGTGAGCGGGACCGCCACGCGCACGCGCTTCATGCGCGGCGCCATGACGCAGCAGGCCCATGGCAGGAATTATTCGGCGATTGGACCCCGGACCATGGCCTGAATAAGCGCATGAAACCCCGGTTTCTCGCTGGCTTGATGACCCTCAAACGCCACAGGCCGGGCAGCTTGTCGCCACCCGGCCTGTTCTGAAAACCCTGAAATGGCGCATGCGCCGCCCCGCAAGAAGCGCAGGAAGAATCAGACGAACAGATCCACCCCGCCCGCTGCCGCACGGCCACCGCCGGCCTGTGCGGCGCCATTGCCGCCCGTGACGCCGGCGGCATCGACCATGGCGCTCACGCGGCCCTGGCGCGCCTGGGCGTCCGCACCCTGTCTTGCCGAATCGCCGCTGCCGGACTGGCCGCCCGCATCCACGCTGACGCCGGCCAGTTGCAGGCCCTGGGCCTGCAGCAGCTCGCGCAGCTGGTCGGCACCATTGCCCAGCCAGTCACGAGCCTGGGCTTCGCTGGCGCCAAAGCGCACATGGGCCTCGTTGCCCTGCAGGCTGACCTGCACCTGGATGGCCCGGCCCTCATGCTCCACGGACAGCGAGGCGTTCTGGTTCTTGTTGTGGACCCAGAAGGCCACCTGCTCGGACACCTGCTGCTCGCGCTCGGTGGAGTTGCCCGGCTGGGCCTGGGCGTCGGGCTGGGCAAAGGCCGCGCCATTTTGGCCGGCCGCCTGCTGGCCCAGGGATTGTCCGGCATGGGCCGCGCCCACGGCAGCCGCAGCGCCGTGCAGTCCGTTCGCCGCCGACTCCGTGGAGGCGGTGCCGCCCTCCCGGGCTCGCTCGAACAGGCCGCGCCATTCTTCGGGCCGCACTGCGGCCATGCCGTTGAGCGCAATGCCCGACGCCAGGGCCACGTCCTGCCGCACACCGCCCGCCAGGGCCTGGGGCGTGTGGTCATGCGTGGCCTGGGCGGTGGTTGCCGTGCGTGCGGCGGCGGCCGTCAGTGCCGCATCGGACTGCACGGCGGCCAGCACATCGGCGGCCTGGGCCTGGGCCTGGGCCTGTGCCTGGGTACGGCGCGCAGCGCCATCGGTCAGGGTCCCGGCTGCATTGGGGTCCGCAGCGGCAGCCAGGGCCGCAGCATTGGCGCTGGCCGTGGCCAGCGCCGTGCCTGCGGCATCACCGGCTGCGGACTGCGGTGCCAGGAAGGCCGCGTGCGCCACGGCGCCCTGCTCCTGGCGCAGGGCCATCATGGCGGCGCTGCCCCGGCCGGACAGCCAGTCGCCCGCCACGCCTTGCAGCATGTCGCGGTCGCCCTTGCCGTCCAAGTGGGCGGTCTGCCCGACCAGGCTGAGCCAGGGCGCCTGGCCGTTGGCAGCCAGCGCCATGGCATCGGCCTGCGCCGAGGTGGTCATATCGGTCGGCTCCGCCTGCGGTTGCAGCGGCAGTTGCGGCTGCTGCAGCAGACCCTGCGCCAGGCCGGGATCGGCCAGCAGGTCTGCGGCATCCTTCAGGCCGTCCTTGGCTGCGCCCTTGAGGCTGGACAGCGCGGAAAGAGCGGCACTGCCGTCCTCGCCCAAGGCCTGGCCGAGGGCGCTCGAGGCCAGCGCCGGCAATCCGCCAATGCCGTCCATCGCCGCCAGCAACGAAGAAAAGCCTGCGGCCTGGTCGTTGGAGGGCGGCTGCGTGCCGCGCGCGGAGCGAACGCCTTCCATGGCGCGCTGCATGGCGCTGCGCGCATCGGCGCGCTGTTCGATCTGGTTGGTGGACATGCGTCAAGCCTCCTGGAATGTCAGCCCGAAGCTGCGACGGAAAAACTGGATGGCCGCACGTTCATCGGTCTCCTTTTGCTCGCGGCGCATCTGGCTCAGCGCCAGATCGCGGCGGCGCACCTCGACGACCTTGCGCAGGCTGCTGACCCGCAGCTCGCAGGCCATCAAGGCCTTTTGCGCGGCCTCCAGGCGGATCGCCAGGTCGGCCAGCACCCGCGTCTGCAGGCCGATGGCATGCTGCAGGCGGTCCATGAACTGGTACTGGTGGAACATGACCTCGGGCTGCACGGACTGGTTTTCCTGCGCGCCCCAGCGCGTCTGCATTTCCTGCACATAGTGCTGCAGCTGCTCCATTTGCGTCTGCGCGGCCTGCTGCGAGCGCAGGCGCTCCTGCACCGCCTGGCGCGCCTCGTCACGCTTGCGCGACGCGGCATCGATGGCCACCATCAAGGCATTCAAGGACGACATACCGGGGTTTCCTCCCTGTGTTCGTTATCGCGTTGGTCGCGTTTTGGCAGTGCCGCGTCGCCGCGTCACTGCCCACCGAGTGCGGCAGCCATGCCCGAGATGCTCTCGTCCATGGAAGCCGACTCGAACATGCTTTGCTGCAGAAAGGCCGCCATGGCCGGCTGCAGGCGTATCGCCTCATCCATCTGCGGGTCCGAGCCCGCCATGTAGGCGCCGACCTGGACCAGGTCCCGCCCCTTCTGGTAGCGCGAATAGACAGCGCGAAAGCGCCGTGCCAGCTCGAAGTGCTCGCGCGAGACCACGTTGTGCATCACGCGCGAGGCCGATTGCTCGATATCGATGGCCGGGTAGTGGCCCGACTCGGCCAGCGCCCGCGACAGCACGACGTGGCCGTCCAGAATGGCGCGCGCCGCGTCGGCAATAGGGTCCTGCTGGTCATCGCCTTCTGACAGCACGGTGTAGAAGGCCGTGATCGAGCCCACGCCGTTGAGGCCGTTGCCGCTGCGCTCGACCAGGGCCGGCAGCTTGGCAAAGCACGACGGCGGATAGCCCTTGGTGGCCGGCGGCTCGCCAATGGCCAGGGCGATCTCACGCTGGGCCATGGCATAGCGGGTCAGCGAATCCATGAGCAGCAGCACATGCTGGCCCTTGTCGCGGAAATGTTCGGCAATGGCCGTGGCATAGGCGGCGCCCTGCATGCGCAACAGCGGCGGCGCATCGGCCGGTGCGGCGACGACCACGGCGCGGCTGCGGTCCTGGGCGCCGAGGATGTCCTCGACGAATTCCTTGACCTCGCGGCCGCGTTCGCCGATCAGGCCGACCACGATCACGTCCGCCTGGGTGTAGCGCGCCATCATGCCCAGCAGCACGGACTTGCCCACGCCCGAGCCCGCGAACAGGCCCAGACGCTGGCCCCGGCCCACGGTGAGCAGGGCGTTGAGCGAGCGCACGCCGGTGTCCAGCGTCTCGCGCACCGGGTCGCGGTCCATGGCGTTGATGGGGTTGCGGTCCAGCAGATCGGCGCTCACGTCGGCCAGCGGGCCGCCATGGTCCAGGGGCTGGCCCTGCGAATCCACGACACGGCCCAGCAGGCCGCTGCCAATGGGCAGGCGCAGCACGCCGGCCGCCAGGGACACGGGCGGCTCGACACCGTCGCCAAAGCGCAGCGGTGCGACAAAGGGTTC
Organism: Delftia sp. DLF01; assembly: GCF_014852125.1. Classification (NCBI taxonomy): domain Bacteria; kingdom Pseudomonadati; phylum Pseudomonadota; class Betaproteobacteria; order Burkholderiales; family Comamonadaceae; genus Delftia; species Delftia sp. DLF01. The sequence continues at coordinate 313,791 of NZ_JACVAZ010000006.1, read as the reverse complement.
GGCCGGCGTCACGATGGCGCCGCTGGACAGGCCCTGGATGTCGCCCGCAGGCATGAGAAACGCACGCTCGCCGGCAAAGCCGACAACCTCTGCCAGCACCGGGTCCTGGCCCTGCTGGCGTATCCAGCACTGCGAGCCCACGGGCACCTGCAGGCCCGTGGCCTCCAGCACCAGGCCGGTCAGGCGCGTGAGCGTGCCGTGGGTTTCCAGGGGAATGTCGCCCTGCAGGCGGGCGCGGGCATTGGACAGCAGTTGCTGCCAGGGCCTGGCGGCAGGCTCGGGGGTCAGTTTGGCGGCGTCGGCCAGGGGGGCGTCAACCGGCATCGCGTTCTCCGTCATACCAGGTGGAGACCAGGCCCAGCGCGGCCACGGCGCGGCGCCAGCGCTTGTCCATGCCGGCATCGACCTGGGCGCCGCCCGATTCCACGCGCACATCGCCCTGGGCCACGGAGGCGTCACTGATCCACTGCACCTTGGACTGGGCGCCATGCTCGGCGCGCAGCGCCTCGTCCAGCACGGCGAAGTCGGCGGGGTTCAGGCGCACGGTGGCGGCGCGGCCGTCGGCGGCCAGCATGTCCAGCGCCTCGCGCACCACGGGCAACAGGGCCTGGGGCTGGCTGCGCAGCTCTTGGCGGACCACCTGGCGCGCAATGTCGCAGGCCAGGTTGAGCAGTTCCTGCGCTGCATCCGTCTGCAGCTGCTTGAAGCCGGCATCCAGGCCGGACAGCAGCGCGTCCACGCGCTGCGCCGTCTCGCGGCCTGTGCCGGAGACATAGTCATCCATGTGTTGCTGCCACTGCTGCTGGGCTTCCTGGCGGCCCTGCTCCAGGCCCTCGGCATGGCCTTCGGCGCGTGCCTGTTCCAGCAGGGCATGCAGTTGTTCCTCATCCACTGCGGGGGCGGTGGAGGCCGGGGCGCCCGGCGTGTCGGCTTCGACATCCAGCACCATGGAGTCGGCCTCCAGCCGGGGCGCATCGGAGCGGCCGGGCAGCGACAGGCTGTGAAAGCCCGACGAGGAAGCAGGCGCGCGCGCCATGCCCGCGCCGCCATGCGCAGCCTGGGCACCGGATGCGGCGGGCGCACCCTGGATGTCCGGCAGCCCCGCGAGGCTGGGCAGGCTTTTCAGGCCGCCCATGTGGTCCACGGCGCCGAAGCGCCACTGCACCACCTGGCGCTCGTCGATCTCCTCGGAAGGGATGAAGCGCGAGTTCATGCCATTAGACATAGCTGTCTTCCGCACCGCTGCCGATGGTGATCTGGCCTTCTTCGGCCAGGCGACGCACCACCTTCAGGATTTCCTTTTGCTGCGCTTCCACTTCGGACAGGCGCATCGGGCCGCGGCCTTCCAGGTCCTCGCGCAGCGACTCGGCAGCACGCATGGACATGTTGGCCAGGATCTTGTCGCGCACTTCCATCGAACCGCCCTTGAGCGCGATGATCAGCGTCTCGGACACCACCTCGCGCAGCACCAGCTGCACCGAGCGGTCGTCCAGCTTGACCAGGTCGTCGAACACGAACATCTTGTCCATGATCTTCTGGGCCAGGTCCGGGTCGTAGTTGCGGATGGTGTCCAGCACGGCCACGTCGGCGTTGCCGCCGAGGTTGTTGATCATCTCGGCCGCCGTCTTGACGCCGCCCAGCGAGGTCTTGCGGATCTTGTCGCCGCCGGCCAGCACCTGGAACAGCACCTCGTTGAGGTCCTTGAGCGCGGTCGGCTGAATGCCTTCCAGCGTGGCCACGCGCAGCATGACTTCGCTGCGGAAACGCTCGGGCAGCTGCATCAGCACGGCAGCGGCCTGCTCGTGCTCCAGGTGCACGAGGATGGCGGCCACGATCTGCGGATGCTCGCCGCGCAGCAGTTCGGCCACGGACAGCGGGTCCATCCACTTGAGGCTTTCGATGCCGGAGACATCGCCGCCCTGCAGGATGCGGTCGATCAGCAGCGCCGCCTTGTCGTCGCCCAGGGCGCGCTTGAGCACCGAGCGCACATAGCCGCTGGCGTCGTCCACCAGCAGGCTTTGCGCGGCCGCGTCATCGGCAAAGCGGTTGATGACGAAGTCCACCTTCTCGCGCGAGACACCGCGCATGTGCGCAATGGTCTCGCCGAGCTTTTGCACTTCCTTCGGGGTGAGGTGCTTGAACACCTCGGCCGCTTCCTCCTCGCCCAGGGAGACCAGCAAGATGGCGGCGTCGTTCAGGCCTCGTTCGTCCATATCTCAGCAATCCGTGTTTTGAGAGGCTCAGGTGGCCTCGCCGTTGATCCAGGTCTTGACGATGTTGGCCACCGCGATCGGGTTCTGCTTGGCCAGTTGGCGCGCCTGCTCCAGGCGCACTTGCTCCTGCGTGGGCGAAAGATCGACAGCGGGTGCAGCCAGCGCCGGACGGTCCAGCTGCTCGCCTTCGATGGCATTGAGCTGTCCGCCCACGGCCACCGTCTTGCGGCCCTTGAGCATGGGTCGCACCAGGCCCAGCAGCAAGATGGCGCCGAACAGGGCCAGGCCGATGGGCACGCCCAGGCTGCGGGCCATGGCCAGCACTTCGGGCTGGCGCCACAGCGGCACATCGGCGGGCACTTCGTCCTGCACAAAGGGCGTGCTGACCAGGTTGACCGAGTCGCCGCGTTCGGCGCTGTAGCCCACGGTCTCGCGCACCAGGGTCAGCAGTTGCGCCTGCTGCGCCGCCGTCAGGCCGCGTGCGGCGGCAGCGACGGTGGCTGCATCGGTTGCCGCACCGGCCGCACCGGCAGCGGCCGGCGCAGGGGCAGCCACCAGGGGCGCATTGATGACCACGGCGGCCGTCAGGCGCTTGATGCTGCCCGTGCTGCCGCGTGTGTGGCGCACGGTCTTGTCCACTTCGTAATTGGTGATGGACTCGCGCTTGCTGGCAGCGCGGGCGGCGTTCTGGCCGTCGGCCGCCTGGGGCGCGGGATTGGCGCCGTTGACGGGCGCGGAAGCGTTCTGGGGCGGCTGGTTGCTGGTGGCGCCGGGAATGCCCGTGGGCTGGGGCGGCTTTTGCTCACCCGAGCTTTCCACCACCTGCTGGCTGCGCACCACGCCCGCGTCGGAGGACTGGTTGGGGCGGTGCTGCTCCGAAGTCGATTCGGTCTGGCTGAAATCCATCTCGGCCGAGACCTGCGCCTTCACATTGTTCTTGCCGACCACGGGCTCCAGGATCTCCAGGATGCGGCGCACGTACTGCTGCTCGATCTGCTGGGTGTAGTTCAGCTGCTGCATGTCCACGGCGTTGGCGTTGCCGTCGGGCGACTGCGACAGCAGCTTGCCCGAGTCGTCCAGGATGCTCACGGCCGTGGGCGCCATCTCGGGCACGCTGGAGGCCACCAGGTGCACGATGCCCGCGATCTGCGTGCGGTCCAGCACGCGGCCCGGGTACAGGCTCAGCAGCACCGAGGCCGAGGGCTTTTGCTGCTCGCGGAAAAAGCCGTTCTGATTGGGCAGGGCCAGGTGCACGCGTGCGCTTTGCACGGCGGCCAGGGCCTGGATGGAGCGCGTCAGCTCGCCTTCAAGGCCGCGCTGGAAATTGAGGCGTTCCTGGAACTGGGTGATGCCGAACTTGCTGTTCTCCATCAGCTCGAAACCCGTCACCGAACCCTTGGGCAGGCCCTGGGTGGCCAGCTTCAGGCGTACATCGTGCACGCGGTCGGACGGGATGAGGATGGCACCGCCGCCTTCCGTGTAGCGGTAAGGCACGTTCATCTGCGACAGCTGGGCGACGATGGCGCCGCCATCCTTGTCGCTCAGGTTGGAGAACAGCACCTTGTAGTCCGGCTGGCGGTAGAACATGGCCGCCGCACCCAGGGCGACGACCAGCAGCACGGCGATCGCGCCCCAACGCAGGCGCGCGCCACGGTCCATGGCCGTCCAGCGCTGCTGCAAGGCAGGCTGGGGCACGGGAGTGGCTTGAGGGACAGGGATTTCAGCGACAGCAGACATCTTGGTTCCAGGTGTTCGAGCCCTGCACACACAGGACCCTAGCGTGCTGTCGATTATTCGAAGTCCGCCGCTTCACATTCGCCCGATAAGCGCGCCGTTTGGCCGTCTATTTGCCGCGATGCGAAAACCCTGCCGCCCTACGATCTCGTCATCTTGCTAACTCCGATGGAATGTGTCATGGACCTTCGCATCCCCAGTACCACCTCTCCCCTGTACGGCACCCAGCTCCCCAAAGGCGTGGGCGCAGGCGACGCATCGACCAAAGTGGCGGCTGGCGGCTTCAGCCAGGCCCTCCAAGGCGCGCTGCAGTCCGTCAGTTCAGCCCAGAACAACTCCAGCCAGCTGCAGCGTGAGGTGCAGTTGGAGAACCCGGCCGTCAGCCTCGAAGAAACCATGATCGCCATGCAAAAGGCGCAGATCGGCTTCCAGGCCACGATGCAGGTGCGCAACCGGCTCGTGCAGGCTTATACCGACGTGATGAACATGCAGGTGTGAGGACGTCCGGCCCCGGCCGGACCCTCTTTGCCTCCTCGGATCGCAGACCGCAGACCGCAGACCGAACGGGATTTGCGCGCGCCATTGCCATTGCATTGCCATTGCATGGCAGCGTCATTTCCGCGCATTTCGGATCTTGCCGTCTTCAGGGTCCTTGCTTCGTTTTCCCCGGATCTGGCCTCTGGCCGTCCCTCATTCCTGGCCGCCCTTCCTGCGCACGGCCATCAAGCATTCCCCGCCTCCACCTCTTTGACCAAGCGCAGCCTCATCCCGCGCATGGATGGGTACGCCCGAGCTGCAGCCATGTCTGCGCCCGCTGCGCAGATTCATTCAACCGAATCCCAGCCCGGAAAAGACAAAACCCTCGGGCACGGATGCCGGAGGGTTGAGCAGCGGGAAGAAAGAAGAGAGAGAGAGAGAAGAGAGAAAAAAGGGACGCGGCTTCAGCTGGCCGAGTGGTAGATGCGCGCCTTGCCCGGTCCGGCATGGGGATGTCCATACAGGTCGCGTCCATACGTGGCCTGGTCCGAAGTCTGGGGAATCAGCGCCGCCGCCTGGCTCTGGGCCACCACGGCCATGCGTGCCAGCTGGTCGCGCTGCATGGCCATCTGCTCGCCCAGCGCCTGGGCGCGTTCGCGCAGCTCCTGCGTCCAGTCGGCCGCGCTGAAGCGCCGGGCCAGCTCGGAGAACGCCGCCATGGCATCGCGCAGCCGGGTGCTGGACTGCTCCAGCGCGACCGCATCCTTCGATTGCAGCGAGGCGGACACCATCCGGACCACCGCGTCCAGGGAATCGAGCATCTCGCTGAGAGTCATGGGACAGGCCTTGCTGAAAAAAGAAAGCGCGTGCTCGCGCCGGAAGGAAAAAACCGAGAAAGAACCGAACCCGCGCTCAGACGCGCGAGTGCGAGAGGAATTCTTCGGAGTTGGCCAGTAGCTTGTCGGCCACGGCGTCGGCGTTCACGCGGAAGGTGCCGTTGGCAATGGCTTCGCGGATTTCCTTGACGCGGTTGGCATCGAAGTCGGCCGTGGCGCGACCAGATTGGTCCAGTGCGCGGGCCGAGGTCGAGAACGACACGGGAACACCGGCCGCCTTGGCAGGCTGGGCCTGGGCGGAGGATTCCTCGGTGGCAATGGTGCTGGCTGTCTTGGGCTGCTTGGCGGCGGCCTGGGAGGCAGCGGCGGGCAGTTCCGGTTTTTGACCTATCTTCATCTTGATTCTCCAATCGCCCTGGCGGCGTGAGGCGCTGTGCCTAGCTTTCGACTGCCTGGAACAAAACTTGAGGTTTTTTTACTGGACCAGCACCACGCCCTCGGGATTCACCACCCCGGAGATGAGCCGGCCATTATCCATGCGAACCCGCACGGTCTGGCCTTCGCCGGCCGCCGACATGGCCTTGCCCGACGATGTGACGGAAAAACCACCACCGTTGACCAGAACGCGCACTTCGGCACCCACCGCGAACAGGGCCGGCGTGCGCAGCATGTTCTGGCGCAGCGCCTGGCCTGCGGCCAGCGGGCGGGAAGCCACCAAACCCACCCAGTCCTGCTGGTTGGCGTAGACGGCGGCCGATTCCTCGGCCCAGTCCACTTCGGCCTGGACGGCATCGTCGGCCGACAGCGGGCGGCCCGAAGGCACGCCGTTTTGCAGCACCCAGGCCGGCCCCCAGGCCTTGACCGTGATGGGCAGGAACACATTCCAGGCCACGGCGCCCTGCAGGCAGCGCAGACCCAGGCGGGTACGGCCCCACAGGCGCGAGCCTGCGGGCAAATAGGGTTCGACCTTGGCACAGGCAGCCAGGCGCAGGCGGGGATCGAGCTGGCCCATCTGCACTTCCATGCGCAGGGGCAAGGCGCCCGCGCCGGCCATGCCTTGCTGCAGGGCCTCGTCGGCAAAGCGCTGGCCGATCTGGCTGAGCTGGGCTGCACCGTCAGGAGCGTTCTGCGCGAAGGCAGGGCCTGCCAGCGACGCTCCAGCGGCAAGCGCAACGCATGCGGCGGCGCGAGCGAGGGCTCGGACGGCGGATGGCGAATGGGCGGTGCTGAAGTTCGGCATGGCTGTGGCTCCTGACTTGCTCCGGCCTCCCGTCAGGATGGGTGGGACACCTGGAGCGATGCCAGCAAATATAGGACGAGCGCTCTTTTCCGAAGCGCCGAACTGCGCAGGCAAACGCGCTTTCTTCGCGCTTTAGCGTTCGGGCCCGATTTCCATAATCGACGCATGCCGCAGTCCGTGGGCTGCCGCCATTTCGTCAACCGATCACCGCAAATCCCAGAGGGCGAGGCCGACATGCTCGACAAGATGACTGAACGACTGGACTTCCAGAGCAAGGCGCTGGTGCTGCGCGCCGAGCGCCAGCGTGCAATCGCCAGCAACATCGCCAATGCCGACACCCCGGGCTATGTGGCGCGCGACTTCAATTTCCGCGAGGCGCTGACGGCCGTTACCTCCGGCCCCTCGCCCATGACGCTGGCCAGCGTCAGCCAGGGCGGACACATTCCCCTGCCTGCCGCCGCCTCGGGGCAGAGCGCGCAAAGCCATCTTGGCTACTCGGTGCAGGCCCAGACCAACATGGACAACAACACCGTGGACCTGGACCGCGAACGCGCCAACTTCGTCGACAACGCCGTGCGCTACGAGGCCACGCTGCGCTTTCTGAACGGCCAGGCCAAGACCATGCTGTCGGCCATCCAGGGCCAGTAAGCCGGCGCCACAGACCACAGGAGCTTTCCCATGTCCATGTTCTCCATCTTCAGCATCTCCGGCAGTGCCGTCAGCGCCCAATCGCAGCGCCTGAACGTCGTGGCCTCGAATCTGGCCAACGTCGATGCCGTGGCCGGCCCCGACGGCAAGGCCTACCAGGCGCGCCAGGTGGTCTTCCAGACCGTGGCCATGGGCGAGGAAGGCTCCTCTGGCGTGCGCGTCAGCGCCATCAGCCAGGACAACACGCCCGGCCGCCGCATCCACGACCCCCAGCACCCGCTGGCCGATGCCGAAGGCTATGTGACGCACTCCAACGTCAGCGCCGTGGACGAGATGGTCAACATGATCTCGGCCTCGCGCTCCTACCAGAACAACGTCGAGGTCATGAACACGACCAAGTCGCTGCTGCTCAAAACCCTGCAGATGGGCCAGTGAGCCCCGTCCGCACCACCTTCCAGGAGCCACTCCCATGATCTATGGCGCAGGCAGCGTCGCCAGCACGGCCGACATCAACAACAAGTCCGCCACGAGCAATTCGACCACCGACCCCGCGGCGGCGCAGGACCGCTTCCTGAAGCTGCTGGTCGCGCAGTTGAACAACCAGGATCCCATGAATCCCATGGACAACGCGCAGATGACCTCACAGATGGCGCAGATCAACACCGTCACCGGCATCCAGCAGTTGAACAAGACCATGGAAAGCATGGCCGGCCAGTTCACCGCCATGCAGGTGCTGCAGGGCACGCAGATGATCGGCCGCACCGTGCTGACCGAAGGCAACACCCTGGGCGTGGGCAAGGAAAAGTCCTATACGGCTGCCTTCGACCTCGAAGGCCCGGCCGCCGACGTGAAGGTGCAGATCACCACCGCCAGCGGCGAGCTGGTGGACACCGTCGAGCTGGGCAGCGGCACCGCTGGCCGAAACTACTTCACCTGGGACGGCAGCAAGTACACGGGCGATGCCAGCCAGCTGCGCTACACGGTGCAGGCCACGAATGCCGACACGGTCGTGGCCTCGACCACGCTGTCGCCCCATGCGGTGCTCGCCACAGGCACCACCGACGGCAAGCTGACGCTGGAGCTGGACGACGGCACCAACGTCGCCTACGCCTCCGTCAAGGCCGTGTACTGACCCCCGCACCATCCACCCAAATACATCGCAGGAGCACACCATGGGATTCCAACAAGGCCTCTCGGGTCTGAACGCCGCCAGCAAGAACCTGGACGTGATCGGCCACAACATCGCCAACGCCAACACCACGGGCTTCAAGTCCTCGCGCGCCGAGTTCGCCGAGGCCGTGGCCAGCGCCGTGGGTTCGGCCAGCGGCCAGAACAGCGGCATCGGCGTCAATGTGGCCGCCGTGACCCAGCAGTTCCGCCAGGGCCCGATCACCACCACGGGCAACAACCTGGACGTGGCCATCAACGGCAACGGCTTCTTCGTCGTGCGCCAGCCCGACGGCAGCACGGCCTATACGCGCGCCGGCAACTTCGGCCTGGACAAGCAGGGCAACCTCAAGACCGTGCAGGGCGACAACGTCATGGGCTACCCCGTGGACGCCACCACGGGCAAGGTGCTGGCCGGCGGCCAGCCAGTTCCCATGGTCTTTCCTTCGGGCCAGCCGATCGCTGCCAAGACCACGACCAAGATCGACGTGTCGCTGAACCTCGATGCGCGCGCCACGCCCGCAGCCGGCAACTCCACCGCCACGCCGCCCGTGCCCGCCACGCCGCGCGCCACATATGGCACCTCGATCAACGTCTATGACAGCCAGGGCGTGCCCACGCCGGTGCAGATGTACTTCGAGAAGGACACGGCCGCCAACACCTGGAAGGTCTATGACGGCCTGGACGATCCGACGGCATCGCCCCCGAAGGTCGCCACCCTGCTGACCACCCTGGTGTTCGATGCCTCCGGCAAGATCACCAGCGGCAGCCCTGTGACGGCGCAGATCAAGAGCAGCAACCCCAACGCGCCCACGCCCGGCACCATCAACGGCACGGCGGGCGTGACGCTGGACTTCTCCAACGTCTCGCAGTTCGGCTCCAAGTTCGCGGTCAGCAGCCTCAAGCAGGACGGCTACACCGCAGGCGCGCTCACCGGCATCAATGTCGGCAACGATGGCTCCATCGTGGCCACCTACTCCAACGGCGTGACGCGCACCGAGGGCCAGCTGGCCCTGGCCGCCTTCACCAACACCCAGGGCCTGGGCGCCGTGGGCGACAACAAGTGGGTGGAGACCTCGGATTCGGGTCCGGCCCTGAACGGCACGGCCGAGTCGGGCACCTTCGGCTCGCTGCGCTCGGGCGCGCTGGAAGACTCCAACGTGGACCTGACGGCCGAGCTGGTGAACATGATGACCGCGCAGCGTGCCTACCAGGCCAATGCCCAGACCATCAAGACCCAGGACCAGGTCTTCTCGACCCTGGTGAACCTGCGCTGATAGCCAAGAACTGAGTCAGGAGAGCCGGCATGGACCGCATCATCTACACCTCCATGACGGGCGCCAACGCAGCGGCGCAGCGTCAGTCCGTGCTGGCCCACAACCTGGCCAATGCCGGCACCAACGGCTTCCGGGCCGAAATGTCCACCTTCCGCTCCGTGCCCCTGCAGGGCAGCGGCGCGGGCACGCGCGTGTTCGCGCTGGAGGCGACCTCCGGCTACGTGGACACGCCCGGACCCACCCAGCGCACGGGCCGCGCACTGGACGCCATGGCCATGGGCCGCGCCTGGTTCGCCGTCCAGGGCCTGGATGGCCAGGAGGCCTACACACGCAACGGCGTGTTCGAGGTCTCCCCCGAGGGCCAGTTGGTCAACAGCAACGGCCAGGCCGTGCTGTCGGACGGCGGCGGCCCCATCGACATTCCCCCCGAATCCACGATCACGCTGGGCTCGGACGGCACGCTGACCGCCAAGACCGGCAACCAGCTGCCCGTGGCCGTGGGCCGCGTCAAGCTGGCCACGCCGCCCGAGGACGCCGCGCTGGTGCGCGGCAATGACGGCCTGTTCCGCACGGGCGACGGCGATCCGCTGCCCAACGACGAGAACGCACGCCTGCTGTCCGGCGCCATCGAAGGCTCGAACGTGAACTCGGTGGAGACCATGGTCGGCATGATTGCCGCCGCCCGCCAGTTCGAGACCCAGATGCGCCTGCTGCAGACGGCAGAAACCAATGACAAGACGGCCAGCCAACTCTTGAGCATGAACGGCTGAGACAGATCACCCCCTGAGCGGCTGCGCCGCTTCCCCCTGGAAGGGGGACGACGCCCTCGCTGCAGGGCGGCGCGGCGCGGCCGGCCTAGGCCCTTGCTAGGCGTCCCTGGCCTGGATCGTGCCAGTCCCGCGCGATGTGCCAAGGATTCAAACGCTGAGACGGCGCAAGTCGCCACGGAAAACTGAAGGAAAACGCCATGATCAATTCACTGTTCATCTCCAAGACCGGCATGGAAGCCCAGCAGACCCAGCTGGACGTGATTTCCCATAACCTGGCCAACGTCTCGACCACGGGCTACAAGCGCGCCAGCGCGGTGTTCGAGGATCTGATCTACCAGAACCTGCGCCAGTCCGGCTCGCAGACGACCGAGCAGAACCAGTTGCCCACGGGCCTGCACCTGGGCCTGGGTGTGCGCACGGTGGCCACCTCGCGCAATTTCCTGCAGGGCGCCCTGCAGCAGTCCAACAATGCGTTGGACGTGGCCATCGACGGCAACGGCTTCTTCCAGGTCAACATGCCCGACGGCACCACGGCCTATACCCGTGACGGCTCCTTCCAGGTCGATGCGCAGGGCCAGCTGGTGACTGCCAGCGGCATGCCCATCGCCAACGGCGTGACCATTCCCCAGGGCGCGACCAAGGTGTCGATCAGCCCCGAGGGCGTGGTCAGCGTGACCATGGCCGGCCAGGCCGCGCCCCAGCAGGTGGGCAATATCGCGATGAGCCAGTTCATCAATCCGGCCGGCCTGGAGCCGCGTGGTCAGAACCTGTTCACCGAGACCGCTTCCTCGGGCCAGCCCCAGCAGGGCCAGCCCGGCGTCAACGGCATGGGCATGATCAAGCAGGGCTACCTGGAAGGCTCGAACGTGAACGTGGTGCAGGAGCTGGTGACCATGATCCAGACCCAGCGCGCCTATGAAATGAATTCCAAGGCCATCACGACTTCGGACCAGATGCTGGCCAAGCTGGCGCAGCTGTAATCGATCTCTCCCCCTGAGCGGCTTCGCCGCTTCCCCCTCTCTCGCTGCGCGGGAGGGGGACGACACCCTCGGTGCGGGGCGGCCCTTCCTCGGTGTCCCTGGGCTGGGACATGCCAGTTCTCGAGGGTGGGGTCTGCATGCGCAGCCATGAACCATTGAACCCGGGAACATCGCCATGACCCAACGAATCTTCTCCCTTTCCGCGACGGGCACGTGCCTGGCGCTGGCGGCAGTCCTGTCGGGCTGCACGACGCTCAATGACCCGCCGCCCGTGGACATGCCGTCCACTGCGCCTCCGGTGCTGATGCCGGCCGCGCCCGTGGCGGGCAGCCCTACGGGCAGCCTGTTCAATGCCGCCAGCTACCGTCCCGGTTTCGAGAACCGGCGCGCGCGCCTGGTGGGGGACATGGTGACGGTGCAGATCGTGGAGCGCGTGACGGCCAGCCAGAAGTCGGATTCGGGCCTCAAGCGGTCCAACAAGACCACGGCGGGGATTTCTGCGCTGCCGCTGTTCTCGGGCAATGCGCTGGCCAATCTCAAGGACCGCTCGAACATCGGTTTCAACAACAACAACGACTACACGGGCTCGGGCTCGACGTCGAGCGACAACACGTTCACGGGCGCCATCAGCACGACGGTGGTCGATGTGCTGCCCAACGGCCATCTGGTGATCGCCGGAGAAAAGCAGATCGGCGTGAACCACAACGTGGATGTGCTGCGCTTCACGGGCACGGTGGACCCGCGCACGATGCAGCCCGGCAGCCTGGTCGCATCGACCCAGGTGGCCAATGTGCGCGTGGAATCGCGCAGCCGCGGACAGGCCGGGGAAGCGCAGTCAATTGGCTGGTTGTCCCGGTTCTTTTTGAACGTTATGCCGTTCTGATTCTCCGGAGAATGGACAGCATGAAAGTACTGTCCATGCTCCTGACATTGCGCCAAGTGCAGCGCCCCTTCTGGGTTGCAGCCGCCCTCGGCGCCAGCATGCTGACCCTGCCGGCGCATGCAACACGCATCAAAGAGGTCGCTGCCATCCAGGGCGTGCGCAGCAACCAGTTGACCGGCTACGGTCTGGTGGTCGGCCTCGACGGCACGGGCGACCAGACCACCCAGATGCCCTACACCAAGCAGGCCCTGGCCAATTACCTGGAGCAGATGGGCATCTCGCTGCCCGCCACAGGCAATTCTGGCCAGCTGCAGCTCAAGAACGTGGCGGCCGTGATCGTCACCGCCGAACTGCCGGCCTTTGCCCAGCCGGGCCAGGCCATCGACGTGGTGGTCTCCTCCGTGGGCAACGCCAAGTCGCTCAAGGGCGGCACCCTGGTGGCCACACCGCTGCGCGGCGCCGATGGCGAGATCTATGCGCTGGCCCAGGGCAACCTCGTGGTCGGCGGCGCAGGCGCCTCGGCCGGCGGCTCCAAGGTACAGATCAACCACCTGAGCGCCGGCCGCGTGCCGCAGGGCGCCCAGGTCGAGCGCGCCGTACCCACACCGATCAACGAAGGCGACAGCATCACGCTGGGCCTGAACGCCACCGATTTCCAGACCGCCGACAAGGTGGTGCGCGCCATCAACCAGCGCATGGGCCAGGGCGTGGCACAGGCGCTGGACGGGCGCACCGTGCGCGTGTCCGCGCCCCAGGACCCAGGATCGCGCGTGCGCATGATCGCCGAGATCCAGGAGATGCCGATCGAGACCTCCAAGCCCTCGGCCAAGGTCGTGATCAATGCACGCACGGGCTCCATCGTGCTCAACCAGGCTGTGACCCTGGGCCCCTGCGCCATCGCGCATGGCAACCTGGCCATCACCATCAGCACCACGCCGGTGATCAGCCAGCCCGGCGCCTTCTCGCAGGGCCAGACCGTGGTGGCCCAGAAGTCCGACATCCAGATCAAGCAGGAGCCCGGCAACATCATCAACATGCCCGGCTCCCCGCAACTGACCGACGTGGTGCGCGCACTCAACACGCTGGGCGCCACGCCCCAGGACCTGCTGGCCATCCTGCAGGCCATCAAGGCAGCAGGCGCCCTCAACGCCGAACTGGAGGTGATATGAGCATCGCACTTCCCAACGGATCGCAGACTGCGGCCAGCAATGCGCTGGCGGCCGACGCCCGGTCCCTCAACGCACTCAAATTCGCGGCCGGCGAGAACAGTCCGCAGGCCGCGAAGGAAACCGCCAAGCAGCTGGAATCGCTGTTCATGCGCGAGATGATCAAGAGCATGCGCGAGGCCACCATGAAGTCCGGCCTGCTCGACAGCGCACAGGGCAACCTGAGCACCGACATGCTGGACCAGCAGCTGTCGGTGGCCATGTCGGGCCAGCCCGGCGGCCTGTCGGATGCCATCACGCGCCAGCTGGCCCGCACCATGGGCTCGGAAGCCGCCGAGGATGCCGAGATCTCCGTGCCCTCCACACTGAGCATGAGCCGCATCGCCTGGCGCAGCACGGCCGGCAGCGCCAATGGCACCACAGGCGCCTGGAGCGGCAGCCGCAGCAGCGCGGCCCAGTCCGTCAACGCCTACGCGCCCGCGCCCAAGGGCCGTGACAACTTCGTCGCCCACCATGGCGACGCCGCTGCACGCGTGGCGCAGGAAAGCGGCATTCCGGCCGCCTTCATGCTGGGCCAGGCCGGACACGAGACCGGCTGGGGCAAGAGCGAAATCAAGAATGCCAATGGCAGCAATGCCCACAACCTGTTCGGCATCAAGGCCGGCAAGGGCTGGACGGGCAAGGTCGCCGAGGTCACGACCACCGAATACATCGACGGCGTGGCGCGCAAGGTCACGGCCAAGTTCCGTGCCTACGACTCCTACGAGGAGTCCTTCCGCGACTACGCGCGCCTGATCACCAGCAATCCGCGCTACGAGAAAGCCATGGGAAAGACCGACTCGGCCCTGGCCTATGCGACCGAGCTGCAGAAAGCCGGCTACGCCACCGATCCCGAATACGCCAGCAAGCTCAGCCGCGCCATCCAGAGCGCCGTGCAGAGCGCGGCACGTGCCCAAGCCTAACCAGAGAACACGTCATGAGCCTTTTGAACGTCGGGTCCCGCGCCCTGATGGCGAACCAGATCGCCCTGCAGACCACAGGCCACAACATCGCCAACGTCAACACGGCCGGATATTCGCGCCAGAGCGTGGCCTTCCAGACCTCGCCGGGCCAGAACATGGGCAGCGGCTACATCGGCAATGGCGTGGATGTGAACACCATCCTGCGCAACTTCAATGACCTGCTCAACCGCCAGGCAGCCACGGCCAGCGCCGTGTCGGCTGCCGACTCGGCGCGTGCCACCTCGCTGGCGCAGATGCAGGAAGTGTTCGGCGGCGGCAAGACCGGCCTGGGCGCGGCGATCACCGACATGATGAATTCGTTCGGCGACGTGGCCGGTGCGCCCACCGACCCGTCGGCGCGCCAGGTGGTGCTCACGCGTATGAACGAGCTGGCGGCGCGCTTTCGCTCGGCATCGGCGCAGCTGGACGAGCTGGACTACAGCGCCAAGCAGCAGATGGGCAACGATGTGACCGTGGTCAACAGCCTGGCAGGCCAGGTGGCCACGCTCAATGCGCAGATCAGCCGCTCCATCGCCTCGGGCCAGACGCCCAACGACCTGCTGGACCAGCGCGACCAGCTGGTGCGCAACATCAACAAATACGTGCAGACCAGCCAGATCCCTGCGGACGACGGCAGCATCAGCCTGTTCGTGGGCGGCAGCCAGCCACTGGTGCTGGGACCCAATTCCGCCCAGCTCACGCTCAAGGAAGCCACCGAGTTCCCGGGCAGCGGCAAGATGGCCCTGTACTTCCAGCAGCCCGGCGGCCAGAACGTGGAACTGACGCCCTCCATGCTGGGTGGCGGCGAGATCGCAGGCCTGCTGCAGTTCCAGGGAAGCGACCTGACTGAGGGCCGCAACCTGCTGGGCCGCATGGCCCTGGCCATTGGCGACTCGCTGAACGAGCAAAACAACCTGGGCCTGACGCTGTCGGGACAAAGCGGCAGCAATCTGTTCAAGCTGTCCATGGTCAGCAACGGCTCGACCACGGGCGCGCAGTGGACCGGCGCCACCACGCCGACGACCACGGTGGTCGACTCCAGCCAGCTCAAGGCATCCGACTACCAGATCGTCTTCGGCAGCACGGCCCCAGCTGGCAAGGTCATCCGCCTGTCGGACGGCAAGGTGACGGACTTCACCAGCGTGGCCGATCTCAACTCCAAGGTGATCGACGGCCTGAAATTCGACCTCAAGGCCCCGGGCACCAACGGCAACTCCATCCTGTTCCGCCCCATGGCGGCAGGCGCCCACGACATCCAGGCCGCCGTGCACTCGCCCAACGACCTGGCCGTGGCCAATCCCGTGGCCGCCAGCATCAAGTCGCTGGGCGATGCCACCCTGCAGATGGGCGGGATCCAGGTCAGCGCGGGCTTCGACTTGACCAACTTCGCCGGTGCCGAGGTGTCATTCAGCAAGAACGGCGCCGGGCAGCTGGAGTACACCATCACCCCGGCACCCACAGGCGTACCCGCCACGGGCCTATACACCTCCGGCCAGGCCATACAGCTGGCACCGGGCCTGCAGGTCAAGATTACCGGCACGCCCGCCATCAATGGAACCACCAGCGACAAGGTCACGCTGGGCAAGGCCACCGACCCACAGTACGGCACGGCCTATCAGCGCGATGCGGGCAATGCCAGCTCCTTCCTGGCCCTGCGCGACAGCAAGCTCTTCGATGGCTCGACCACGCTGAGCGACGGCTTTTCCACCGCCATGGCCCAGGTCGGCACGCGCACCCAAAGCGCGCAGTACGCGGCCAAGCTGTCCGAGACCATCGCCAAGAACCTGGAAGCGGACCGCACGGCCGTCTCGGGCGTGAATCTCGACGAAGAGGCCGCCAAGCTGCTGCAGTACCAGCAGTCCTACCAGGCCTCGGCCAAGATGCTGCAGGTCGCGCAAAGCATTTTCGACAGCGTTCTGCAGACCGTAGGCCGCTGATCACAGGACAGGAGCATTCCACCATGAGCATCTCCCGCATTGGCACGGCCAACATGTACGAAAGCACCATCAACAACCTGAACTCGCGCAACACGAGTCTGGTGGACCTGATGGAAAAGACCACCTCCGGCAAGCGCGTGGTGCGCGCCAGCGACGACCCCGTGGCCGCCGCACAGGCCGAACGCGCACTCACGCGCATCTCCCGCTCGGAAAACGACCAGCGCGTGCTGGGCTTGCAGCGCGATGTGATGGCCCAGGGCGAATCCAAGCTGGGCACGGCCCAGGACGCGCTCAAGGACTTCCGCGACCTGATCCTGCAGTCCGGCAATGGCTCCTATGACCAGAAGGCGCGCGATGCGCTGGTGCAGCAGCTCGAGAGCCTGCGCAACCAGGTGCTGAGCTACGCCAATGCCAAGGACTCCAACGGCCTGCCCATCTTCCGCGGGCTGGGCAGCAAGGAAGATCCTCTTGTCAACAACACCCCCGGCGCCAACTCCCAGTTGCAGCCAGGCCAGGCCACGGGCAGCGAGAACGGCCTGCCGCTGGCGCTGGACGGCTTTGCGACCTGGATGAACGTGCCAACGGGCAACGGCGTCTTCGCCGTGTCGCGCCAGTCGCCCACGGGCAGCTCGGCCTATGCCGACCTGGGCACGGTGTCGGACCCCAGCGCCATCACGGGCGCCAGCTACACCCTGAATTTCACCAAGGACGCCACGACGGGCGCCCTGAGCTACACCGTCACCTCCGGTGGCACGACCGGTGCGGCCGTTCCCTACACGGCCGGCGACAGCATCACCGTGGGCGGCATGTCGATGAAGATTTCGGGCAACCTGGCCACGGGCGACAGCTTCACGCTGGGCCCCAGCCAGCGCACCGACCTGTTCAGCGTGCTGGACAACGTGATCGCGGGCGTGAAGAACGGCGCCACCGATGCCGGCGCCATGCAGCAGGCGCTGGGCCGCGGCCTCAATGAACTCGATGCCGGCATGAGCCGCGTCCAGGCCATGCGCAGCTTCGCCGGCGACCAGCTCAACCGCGCCGACCGCCTTGAAGACGACATGAAGAACCAGGCGGACCAGCAGGAAGCAGCGCGTTCGCGGGCCGAAGACATCGATATGATCAAGGCCCTCTCCGATGTGGACATGCAGAAGGTGGGCATGCAGGCTGCCTTGCAGTCCTATGCCTCGATCCAGAAACTGTCACTGTTCAACTTCATCAACTGATAGCCACCCGCGCATGCATCCATGGTCCAGTCCGTCCTGAGCTCTCTGACCCTCGGCTATAGGCCGCTCTGGAACCAGGCCCGCCGTCTGGCGGGCGTGCAGCTTTATCTTCACGAGGAACCCGGCGTCCAGGCCGACGTGGCCCACCTGCTGCGCATACTGCGCGAGACCTGGGGCACGCAGTCGCCGCCGGTACTGCTGTCGCCCCAGTCGCGCCAGGTGCTGTGCGACCTGCTGGAAAACGCCTCCAAGGGCAGCCCCTGGATCGAGGTGCGCGGCGACTGGCTGCAGGACTCCGCCATCTACGACCTGGTGCGCCAGGCGCATGCGCGCGGCCTGATGCTGGTGTGGCGCGGGCCGCTGTCCGATGTGCCCGACGCCCAGGCCGCCCACTGGTTTGCCAGCAGCCTGCTGCACCTGCCGCCCGAAGGCGCTTCGGGCATGCAAAACCAGACAGCGCTTGCGCTGCAACAGGCCGCCCAGGCAGCCCAGGCACCGACCAAGCTCCAGGCCCTGAAGCAGGCCGCCAGGCCCACACCCACCCTGCCGCCCCTGCAACTGCTGGGCGGCCAGATGTACGAGGGGCTGGACAGCCTGGCCCTGACCGATCTGTGCCTGGACAGCTTCCATGCGGGCGCCATCGCCGGCTGGCCCGTGGCCGATACGCTGCATGCCCAGCGCCATCACGCCGCCCTGCCCAGCCGCGACACCGTGCTCGCACTGATGCGCGCCGTCGATGCCGAGCAATCGATCGAGGCCTTCGAGCAGATCCTGGGCGAGGACCCCATCCTGGCCTATCGCTTCATGCTCTACACCAACTCCGCAGCCCTGGGCCTGCGAGGCAATGTGGACTCGCTGCGCCGCGGCCTGGTGATGCTGGGATACGGCACGCTGCAGCGCTGGCTGTCCGACCAGCTGCCCCACGCCTGCACCGAGCCCAGCCTGGTGCCCGTGCGCACCGCCATCCGGCTGCGCGCCAGCCTGACCGAGCGACTGATCGAGGCCGGCATCAGCCACGACCTGCAGCGCGAGGTCTATCTGCTGGGCCTGCTCTCGCAGCTGGACCAGCTGCTGGGCGAGCCCCTGCCCACCGCGCTGCGCCGCATTCCCGTGTCCGAGCGCGTCTTCGACGCCGCAGTGACGCGCACCGGCCCCTACGCGCCGGCCCTGCTCATGGCCATTGCGCTGGAGTCCGACGATCCCGCACCGATTCGCCAGCTGCGCGAAGAACACGCCTTCGAGATCGAGGACGTGAACCGCATCCTGCTGCGCATGCTCAGCGAACTGCAGGTGCAGCCTGCGCCTGCGGCCTGATCAGTCCACAGCGGCCGGGTGGGAAGCCTCAGCCGCCGCTGGCATCCGCAGATTCCGTCCATAAAAAAACCGCCTGAACATCAGGCGGTTTTTTTGTGTCCGGCAGGAAGGCTGCGGATGCAGCTCCTGTCGATCTGCCGTGCTCAATGCATGGCGTGGGGCTGGCCGTCGAACATGTGCTCGAACTGTGCCAGCCAGGGCTCGGCCAGCGTGCGGATCTGGGCATCGTTGCGCAGGATGCGCTGCATGATGCGGGCCTTCTCCTTGCGCTGATCGGGCGCCAGCGGCTCGTCATGCGACTTGAGCCGCAGCTGCTCGATCAGCACGGCACAAGTGCCCTCGTAGCGCGTCACCCCCTCCCAATCCTTGTTCTGTGCGGCCTGCAGCATCTTGGCGCTGCTGTCTTCTATGGCACGGTAAAAGTCAATCAATGTCAGCTCCATTTCTAGGTCCCGGCAACGGCTGGCGTGTTGGCGATGTCGCGCCAACCATGGGCAATCGGAGCCAGCACATCCTGCGCGCTTTGCAGCAGCGCCGTGTCGTTGCGCAGATTGGCCAGCGTCAGCTGGGTGATGCTGTAGTCGTAGACGGAAATCAGGTTCTGGGCCAGCTCGCCACCTTCATCGGGATTGACGGAGGCCTTCAGGCCTTCTTCCAGAATGCGCACGGCCTTGCCGATCTGCACACCCTTCTCACCGATGTCGCCACGCTGCATGGCTCCCTTGGCCGCGTTCAGCGCTTTCTCGAGCGCATCGAACAGCAGCTGGATCAGCTGGTGGGGCGATGCGCCGTCCACGGAGGACTGGACGCCGACCTGGGCGTAGGCACTTGCAGCACGGCGGTTGAGCGATGTGTACATGTTCGTTTCCTTGATGTCTTGTTCTTCGGCTGCAATGCCTGAAAATTTAGAGGCACCGGGCATTGGTTACAGAAAACACGACCGCCGCTCCGCATGGCTCCTATTTATTTATTCCACTGGGAAACCTGCTGGTTCATGTAGGCACTGAGCGCCGAGTAGCCGCTCATCTTCTTGTCCAGGGACGCGTACTGCTCACGCAGGCGCTTTTCCAGCGAATCGGCCTGGTCGTTGATCCGGTCCTGGGACTTGCCGTTGCTCTTCTTGAGCTCCTGCAGGCTCTTGCTCTTGGTGTCGAAGGTGCCATCGAATTCCAGCGCCTTGCGCGTGAAATCCTTCATGCGCGCGGCCAGGCCCTGCGTATCAGGCTGCCCGTCCGTTCCCACTGCGGCAAACATCTTGCTCATGGACTCGGGGTCCTTCAGCGCTGCGTCCAGCTTGGTCTTGTCGCTTGCCGTCGTACCGAAGGCCAGCTTGCCACCCTTCTGGATCTGTATGCCCATGTCGGACAGGCGCTTGAGCGTGTCCGCGCCGCCAGCAACCGTACCCGAGACCACGCTGCGCAGGCTGTTGGTCATGCCCACCGTGGTGGAGTCCCCCTGCAGCACGCCGGCCGCCTTGCTTTCGGCGTCGTACTTGGTCGAACTCGCCAGCGCGTCATTGAGCCCGTTGTAGGCATCCATGAAGGCCTGGATCTTCTTCTTCAAGGCATCGGTGTCCGAGGTCACTGTCACCGTGACAGGGGACGTCGTCACCTGGTTCACCGTGATATTGAGGCCAGGCAGGGTCTGCTTGAATTCATTGGTTGTCGATTGCACCTTGATGCCATTGACATCGATCTCGGCGTTCTGGGCGTACTGAGCCACGGAGCCCGTGGTGGCCGCGCCATTGAACGCCAGGGCCGAAAGGCTGGCATCGCCACTGGCACCGACGGTGAAACCCGCATCCGCGCCCGTGCTGCGCGAGCGCAGCACAAGCCGTTCGCCCTGGGCATCCTTGAGCACTGACGCAACCACGCCGGCGCCCTTGCCGTTGATGGCCTGGACCACGTCCTCCAGCTTGGCACCCGCCGCGATATCGATCTCCATCGGCGTGCCGGGATTGCTGAACTGGGTTCCAGCGCTGTTCCAGTTGCCCATGGTGATGGTGAGCTTGCCAGCCCCGAACTGGGTGGCCGTCGGCATGATACCGGTCGCCACCGACTGGCTGCGCGCCAGCTGCGTCACCGAGATCACCGAAGATCCAGGCAGGGCATTGGCGTCCGTCACCGTGACGCCCACGGCCGTATTGGTCGTGGCAGCATTGGTCAAGCGCCAGGTATCGGCGTCGGCCAGGGAAGTGGCCGCATCCTGAAGCGTGGACATCAGGGACTTGATCTGCCCGAACGTGGATATCTTGGAATCCAGGACAGACGCTTTTTGCTGAAGCGGAACCAGTGACTGCCTTTGCAGGGCCACCAGTTTGGCGATCATTGTCTCGTCCAGGCCGCTGCCGCTGATGCCAGCTGAACTCAAGGTGGCCATGACCATCCCTTTCTAAGTGCAGAACACCTCCGCGCCATAGCGCAGAGCGCGTCCTTGCGAACACGCACACCAAATGCCCGAGGGCATTCCCCGGTATCTTATCGACCGGTTTTTCTGGAACCTGAGGCTTTTTTTGGCCACGCCCCGCGCAGCCAGGCTCAAAAGCCCCCCTGACTCCCTCTTACTGGATCAGCTTGAGCACCGACTGGGGCAGCTGGTTGGCCTGGGCCACCATGGCTGTGCCGGCCTGCTGCAGGATCTGCGTGCGGCTCAGGTTCGCGGTTTCGGCGGCAAAGTCGGCATCCATGATGCGCGAGCGTGCGGATGCGGTGTTCTCTGCAGCCACCTGCAGATTGGAGATCACGGCTTCGAAGCGGTTCTGTGCGGCACCGAAGGTGGCGCGCGTGTTGTTGACCAGGTCCAGCGCCGTATCGATGGCAGCCATGGACAGGCGCGCATCAGGAGCCGAGCTACCTGCACCGAGCAGAGAACCCAGAGCTCCACCCAGCGAAGGAGGCGTACCGGTCGTGATATCCAAACCGCCCGGTGCTGTGCCCGTCAGGTTGACGGCCATGATCGTGATCTGGTTGTCGGCGCCGGTATTTGCCCCCACCTGGAACACGGTGGCATTATTGTTGTCCAGCAGCTGGCGGCCGTTGAAGCTGGTGCTGCCGACGATACGGGCGATTTCCTGTGCCAGTTGCTGGAACTCCTTGTCCAGCGAACCACGGTCCGTCGTGCCGTTGGTGTCGTTGGCGGCCTGCACGGCCAGCTCACGCATGCGCTGCAGGTTGTCGCTGAGCTTGCCCAGCGCGCCTTCGGCCGTCTGCGCCATGGAAATGCCGTCATTGGCATTGCGCATGGCCACATTCATGCCGCGTACCTGAGCGTTCATGCGCTCGGCAATGGCCAGACCCGCCGCGTCGTCCTTTGCACTGTTGACACGCAGACCCGAAGACAGGCGCTGCATGGTCGTGCTCAGCGACGACTGGGATGTGCTGAGATTGCGCTGGGCGTTAAGCGAAACAAGATTGGTGTTGATGATGGATGCCATGGGGCAGCTCCTCGTTAGGCATGAACAATGGCCAACCGTTCGACGACCCCAAGCCGCCAGAACGCCAGAAAGCACGCCAGGACTTCCAGCTCTGCCTATCTGATGCCAACGATTGTGCGGAAAAGCCCCTGCGCCAAAGCGCCGATAAAGCCCATGATCCGGCGCCAATTCACCCTTCGAACACCCTCTTCGCCCACTCTTTCGGCCATAAAAAAACCCCAGGCAGATGCCTGGGGTTTGGAGAATTCCGGCCGCTTCCTGCTTGGGAAGGCAGCCGGACTCGTACTACGATCAGCGCAGCAGGGCCAGAACGCCCTGGGGCAGCTGGTTGGCCTGGGCCACCATCGCCGTGCCGGCTTGCTGCAGGATCTGCGAGCGGCTCAGGTTGGCGGTTTCCGAAGCGAAGTCGGCATCCATGATGCGGCTACGGGCCGAAGCGGTGTTCTCGGAAGCCACTTGCAGGTTCGAGACCACGGCCTCGAAGCGGTTCTGCGTGGCACCCAGCACGGCGCGCTCGGAGTTGACCGTGTCCAGGGCCGTGTCCAGGTTGCTGATCACGGTGGCCAGGGCGGTAGCGTCCAGAGCCGTGGTGGCGTTGGAGCCGATCGAGGCGCTGGTGATGGCCGTGATGTCGGTGTTCGTGCCCAGGTTGCTCGTGGTGACCGTGATCGAGTCGTTGGCCGAGGTGTTGGCGCCGACCTGGAAGTTGATGGCGCCGGAGTCGGTGCTCAGGATCTTCTTGCCGTTGAAATCAGCGCCCTTGATCACGCGGTCGATTTCCTTGCCCAGCTCGACGAATTCCTTGTTCAGCGAAACCTGGTCCTTGGCGCCGTTGGTGCCGTTACGGGCCTGCACAGCCAGTTCACGCATACGCTGCAGAGCGTCGGTCACCTTGGACAGGGCGCCTTCAGCGGTCTGCGCCATCGACACGCCATCGTTGGCGTTGCGCACTGCCACGTTCATGCCGCGGACCTGGGCATTCATGCGTTCTGCGATGGCCAGGCCAGCGGCGTCATCCTTGGCGCTGTTGACGCGCAGGCCGGAGGACAGGCGCTGCATGGTGGTGGACAGCGAGCTTTGCGAAGTAGCCAGGTTGCGCTGGGCGTTCAGCGATTGCACGTTGGTGTTGATAGACATGGCCATGGTGACAACTCCTAGTAAAGTCAGTTACGTCGCCGCCACGGTGCCCTCGCTTATCGCAAGGCGGGCGGCGGCGGCCCAATCCGACCATCGGCCGCTTTCACATCGAATTACGCGGCTTTTGGTGGGCTCAGGACTTTTTGTCCCTCTGCTGAGTTGGTTTTCGGAGCTGCCCCGGCGAACTTTAGGGGGACTTCACAAGATTTTTTGCACCGCGCGGCATGGCCCATCCGCGCGGTGCCTGATTCGCTGTTACAAAACGGGGGCCACAGGAGCAGCCAGACCCAGATCCTCATAGGAGACACGCAGATCCACAGGCTCCTGTCCCTGGCACCAGCGGGCCCAGGCCTGGCGCATCCCCATCGCCACCGAGCGCGCCACGATATCCGCCTGTTGCGGCTCCAGGTCCTGCAGGCGTGCGCGCAGCCCCTGGCGTATCTGCTGCAGCTGCGGCAAATGTGCCTGCCAGTACGCAGCCTGGTCCAGCAGTTGCGCCAGGTCCCGTGCTGCAAAGCCTTGGTCCAAGCCCACACGAGCCATCACTTCGGCCGACTGCCGCCCCGCCAGCAGCTCCCCCATCAGCGTCAGCGTGGGCACGCCCATCCACAGTGCGTGGTTGGTGACCACTCCGCCCGTAAAAGGCAAGGTATCCAGGCAGATGTCTATGTCATGGTGGGCCTGCAGATAGTGCTCGAACCCCATCTGCTCCACAAAATCGACGCGCTGCGCGGCCACGCCCTCTTGGGCCAGCCAGTCGCGCAGGTGCTGCGGAGGACCGGAACGGGGACAGGCCGCGATCTTCAGCCGCGCAGTGGGCAGGGCGCGCAGCACCTCACCCCAGACAGAAACCACCTGGCGGTTGATCTTGGACAGGCGGTTGAAGGAGCCAAACGTCAAATGCCCGTTGCGCAGCGCCGGCAGTGGCGCCACGGCCTCCTGGTGGATGCCTCCGTCGAAGACGTAGGCCAGCGGAACACGCATCAGCCGCTCCGTCAGCTGGGTCTTGAGCAGTTCATCTTCCAGGATCAGGTCGCTGAGCACAATGTAGTCCATGCTCTCCAGGCCCGTGCTGCCGGGGTTGCCTATCCAAGTCATCTGCAGCGGCGCAGGCTTGGCGGCAAACAGATCCAGCCGGTGCCCGCGCGTGTGGCCGCTCAGATCGATCAGGATATCGATGCCGTCGGCCCGCACCAGGTTCGACAGCGACTGCACATTCATATCCCGGATACCGCGCCACAGCTGGAACAGGCCCTGGAACTCCTTGGTGACTTCGTCGTGGATCTCGTTGTTGCAATAGGCAACGCACACCAGGTCGCCATGCCGGGACAGCTCGCGCATCACCGGCAGGAAGAACTTGGCGGCCGCATGGGCGCGAAGATCGCCGGACACAAAGCCCAGGCGCAATGTCTTGCCGGGGTCGCGGGCATTGTCATGCCCGGTCCCTTGCTGCCCCGCGGAGTGGCACCGCATGAGCGCGCCATATTCGCGGTTGGCCCGGCCCACCGAGGCTGCACTGGCCTCAGGAGAATGGATCATGGCGAACAGGCGCGCGCTGTAGGCGGGCTCGTAGTCCGGGTGCAGCCTCACCAGTTCATCCAGCTGTTGCATGTGGCGCGCGGCGTCACCGCAGCGGTCCCAGTAGGCGGCACGCTGGAACATCAGCTCCCGGTCACCGGGCAAGCGCTCCAGCGCGGCCGTCAGCGCCTGGTCGAGCCGGGGCAGATCACGGGTTTCAAGCAGCACGTGGCAACGGATTATCTGCGCGCGAGCGCTATCAGGCTGAATGCGCAGCGCTTCTTCAAGCAGTTCCAACGCTTGATCCCACTTCTTCTGGGCGAACAGCGTGAAGGCCGTTTCGCAGAGAAGCACCGCATTGTCGGGACGCAATTGCAGCGCCTTGCGCAAGCAGGTTTCGGCTTCTCCCAGTCGGCCGCCGGCACACAGCAGCAACGCCAGATGCAGCAGCAGTTCCAGGCTGCCGGGATCGAGCTGCAGCGCCATGCGATAAGCCGTTTCCGCCTGCAGCTCCCAGCCAGCCTCGCCCAGCACATGGGCGCTGGCCAGGCACAAGCGCAGGTCCTCGGGCCGCTGCTGCATGAGCAGCACCAGGAACTGCGCACATTCCTGCAGCCGTCCGGTCTTCTGCAGCGCAGCGGTCAGCCGGGACAGCGTGTCCACATCCTCGGGATCGAGCAGCAGCGCGTTCACATAGCAGGGCAGGCTGTCTTCGGTACGGTCCTGGGCACAAAGTGCATCGCCCAGATGCGAGAAAGCCTGGGTCCAATGCGGCCGCAGCGCCAAAGCCGCGCGCATCGCACGCTCGGCCTCGGCCGCGTGGCCTGCCTGCAGGCAGATACCACCCAGGTTGAACTGCACCTCGGCATCGCGCGGCAGCAGAACGGCTGCCTGGCGCGCTGACTGCAGGGCCGCCTCGATGCGGCCGTTCGCATGATCGGCTGCCGCCTTGAGCTTCCAGACCAAGCCGCTCCTGGGGTACTCGCGAACCAGCGACCCCGCCAGCTGACTGACCTCGGCATGCTCGCGCTGGGCGAACAGCTGCATCAGCAGCCGCAGCTGCGCATCGGGCACCCGGCCCCGGCCATCGCCGGCAGCAGGCGCCATCTCCGGCTCAGCCGGCCCCAGCGGCCAACGCGCGGCCTGCTCCTCCAGAAACGCTGCGGCCTGGGCGCCCTGCACCAGAGCCACATCCTTTTCCAGCTGCTCCAGCGCAATCTCCTGCATGCCGTTGGCCCGTGCCACGTCGATCAGCGAGATGGCCATGTCCAGCAGGCCCTCGCGGATCAGCATGTGGATGTACAGGCGCCAGTAGCCAAAATCCGCAGGCCGCACGCCGATGGCCGCCTCCAGATAGGGCAGCGCCTCTGCGCTGCGCAGCTGGTGCAGACCCAGCAGCTGGGCCATGCCGTGCAGGGCTTCGGCATGGGCAGGCTCCTGCTCCAGCACCTTTTCATAGGCTTGGCGGGCCTGCTCGAACTGCCACTGGTCGTGCAACTGGCGGGCCTGCTGCAAATGCTCGTTCGTATTCATCTTGGTCATCAAGGTTGCGGGCAAGCGCCCCACCACAGGCCCGGCCTCCAAGCCGACACCCGCACAAATGCCGCCATCGTGCAGGCAAGCCGGCAAACACGGCCCCTGGATAAGCGGGAGCAAACCGCATTTCTTCCACTTTTATCAAGTGGCCCGGTCACCGCCTGCTACAAAACAGGAAGCACCCCAGGGAGCCATATGCCATCATCCCCCGGGGTCCGCCAGGACAGCATCGCCCCACGCAGCATCGGAACAGGACTCGCTTTTGCCCACAGTTCCAGCCTTCCGGCGCAGAGGCGCTCTGCGAAAATTCATCGAAGCGTTTGCCCTCATAGGCAGGCGCCCAGCCTATTTTTCAGGAACCCATCCCATGCCCTCCATTGACCAATTCATCGAAAGCTTTCTGACCGCCGTGGACTTCCAGGAGG
This sequence comes from Delftia sp. DLF01, assembly GCF_014852125.1. Taxonomy (NCBI): domain Bacteria; kingdom Pseudomonadati; phylum Pseudomonadota; class Betaproteobacteria; order Burkholderiales; family Comamonadaceae; genus Delftia; species Delftia sp. DLF01. Next base: position 286,876 of record NZ_JACVAZ010000006.1, on the reverse strand, counting down.
CCGTGGAAGTGACGCCCGAGACCGAGCTCAAGAGCCTGCCCGAGTGGGACTCGCTGGCGGCGCTGGGCGTGATCGTCATGTTCGATGTCGAGTTCGGCAAGACCATCACCGGCGACGACATCAAGAACTGCGTTACCGTCAACGACCTCTACAAGCTCCTGGGCTGAACACCATGGCGCTGTCCACCCTGCACAACGTCCGCTTTGCGGGCATGGCCAGTTGCGTTCCCAAGCGGATCATCTCCAACCTGGAGGACTGTCCCCCTTCGCAGCGCACCGAGCGCGAGCGGCTGGTTCGCAACATCGGCATCCAGACCCGCCGCATCTGCCCGGAATGGCAATGCTTCTCGGACCTGGCCTTTGTGGCTGCGGAGAAGCTGCTGGAAGAACTGCAGTGGCAGCGCGAAGAGATCGATGCGCTGATCGTCGTCACGCAATCGCCCGACTATCCCATTCCCGCCACGGCCATCATTCTTCAGGATCGCCTGGGCCTGTCGCACGGCACCATCGCCTTTGATGTGAATCTCGGCTGCTCAGGCTACCCCTTCGGTCTGCACCTGCTGGGGAGCATGATCTCGGCAGGCGGCGTGAAGAAAGGCCTGTTGCTGGTGGGCGACCGGTCTGCGACCGTCAAGGACCCCCTTTTCTCGGACGCGGGCACGGCCACGGCGCTGGAATTCGATGCCAGCGCCGCCCCGATGCACTTCGACCTCAACAGCGACGGCAGCGGCTACAAGGCCATCATGCTGCCGGCTGGCGGCCACCGCGAGCCCTATGGCGTGCAGCATCTGATTCCCACCCGCGACGAGCATGGCTATCTGCGCACGCCGGCAGACCTGATCCTCGACGGACCGGCCGTTCTGAGCTTTTCCACCCAGCGCGTGCCACCAGCCGTGGAGCGCCTGCTGGAATACTCCCAGGTGGCCAAGGACGATATCGACTACTTCGTCTTCCATCAGGCCAACCGGATGATCAACGAGACCATCCGCAAGAAGCTGGGCCTGCCTGTCGAGAAGGTGCCCTCCACGCTGCACGACCTGGGCAACACCAGCGGAGCGTCCCTGCCCGTCACCATGACCGCACGGCTCAACGCGCAACTGCAGGGGCAGCGCAACAGGCTGCTGCTCGGTGGCTTCGGCATAGGCCTTTCCTGGGGCACGGCCATCGTGGATATAGACCAGGCCCGCTTCCCCGCACTGATCGAAGCATGACAGGCTTCGTCGACCCCTTCTCTCTGGAAGGAAGGCACATACTCGTGACAGGTGCCAGCTCCGGCATCGGTCGCGAGATCGCCCTGCAATGCGCCCACATGGGCGCCCAGGTGTCCATCACGGCGCGCAATTCCGAGCGCCTGCAGTACACCCTGGCCCAGTTGGGCGAAAAGGGCCAGGATGGACTGGTCGCCGACTTGGCCAGCGAATCCGATCTGGATCGACTGGTGCAGGCCGTGCAACCGCTGCATGGACTGGTCCATGCAGCGGGCATATCCCAATTGGTGCCGTTCCGAATGGCACGGGCCAAACACCTGAACGACACATTCAACAGCAATACGCTGGCCCCCCTGCTGCTGACGCAAAAACTGGTGGCAGGGCGAAAGTTGCTGCCGCAGGCATCCATCGTCTTCATCGCCGCCGTGGCCTCGCATGCGGGGCCTGTTGCGAGTGCCGCCTATGCGGCCAGCAAGTCCGCGCTGCTCGGAGCCTCCCGCTCCATCGCAGAGGATCTCTCCAAACACGGCATCCGCGTCAACTGCATCGCCCCCGGCTATGTGCAGACGCCCATGCTGGAGGCCCTGGGCCAGGGCGGCGCCAATCTGCACGAGCGTACCCAATGGGCGCCCCTTGGCCTGGGCCAGCCTGAGGATATTGCCCACGCAACCACATTCCATCTCAGCGATGCCAGCCGTTCAATCAACCGCGGGTATTTCATGGTGGACGGGGGCATCTCCATTTCCATGGGCCTCTAACTGCATAACATGAACTCTGCCCATGCTCCTGCGCTGCCCCGTAGCGCCTCGCACCCCTTCTCCCTGGACGGCAAGGCCATACTCGTGGTCGGCGCCGATACGCCCACGGGCCGGCAGGCGGCCGACACGCTCGCCCGCAGGGGGGCGCAGGTGATCGAGCAGTCGGCGTTCACCCCTGTGAAGACGGCGCTCGACGGATTTCTGTACTGCACAGCCTCGGCGCAGGCACCGATGGGCCTGGCAGACATCACGGAAAACCTCCTGCAGCAGTTCATCGCCAGCCGCCTTGCGGCGCCCGTTCTTGCGATCCGCCAGCTGATGGAAGACGGACTGCTGCGTGAAGGGGCCTCCATCGTCCTGGAGAAGATCAGCTTCGCCAACGCTGGGGATCACCGCTTCGTGAGCTTGGAAGGTGGCCTGGGCTCCCTGACTGCCAGCCTGGCGCTGGAATGCGCTGCGCGCGGCATCCGCGTCAACGCCATCACCACCAAGGCCTTTGCAGAGGCGCATGACAGGGAGGACTTCGCCCATGCGGCCGTCTATCTGCTGTCCCCTGCGAGCCGCTGGGTCACCGGCAGCGACCTGGTCATCACCGGGCAGGCCACCAGATAAGACGATTGAATGAACGAAGAACGCATGAAGAAAGTTTGGATCATCGGCGCCGGCGGTTGGGGACGCGAGGTCGTCTTCCTTGTCCGGGGCCAGCCGGCCTCCGACCGGCAGTGGGTACTGCAAGGCTTCCTCGACAGCCGGCCCCACATGCTGGACAACTATGACAATCAGGGCCTCGCCATTCATGGCGACCCGCTGGCACACAGGCCGCAGGACGATGAACTATTCGTCTGTGCCCAGGGCTCTGCCGCCATGCGTCAGAAATATGCCGAGACCCTGCTTGCCAAAGGCGCGCAGTTCATCAGCATCATTCCACCGGGCACCTATGTCCCGGACAGCGTGCGCATAGATACAGGGTGCATTTTCTCGCCCAATGTGCAAATCAGCCCCGATGCCCATATCGGCCCCTTCACCAACATCCATTCGCTCACCGTGCTGGGCCATGACGTGCAGACCGGCAGCTATTGCCAGATCGGCGCCATGGCGTTCCTGGGCGGCGGCGTGCAACTGGGCGACCTGGTCACCGTCCATCCCCATGCCACCATCCTGCCGGGCATACGCATAGGCGACGGGGCAAGCGTCGGAGCCGGCGCAGTCGTAGTCAAGGATGTTCCAGCGGGCGCCACCGTCTTCGGCAATCCCGCACGCGTGATCTTCCACGCGCCATCCGGACAGGAGTGAACCGATGCGTTCACGGATGCACCCAAGCTACTACCTGTCTGCCGACATCTTCGAACGCGAACAGCAAAAGCTCTTTCGCAAGCTCTGGTTGTTCGCGGGCCTCAAGACCCTGCTGCCGGAAAACAACTGCTTCATCACGCGCAAGATCGCCGGCATTCCCGTCGTCATCCAGAATTTCCAGGGTGAGTTGCACGCCTTCGAGAACGTGTGCCTGCACCGCAGTGCCCCCTTGCAGTCGGAGCCCGTGGGCCGTCGGCCATTGGTGTGCCAATACCATGCTTGGAAATACGACGCCGCAGGACAGGTCAGCAATATTCCCCATTGCGATGCGCTCTACCAGTTCAGCGAACCGCAGAAAAAATCCCTGAAGCTGCGTGAATTCGCCTTGCGCGCGGTCGGCAACCTGCTGTTCGTCAATCTGAGCGATGACCCGCTGCCACTGGAGGAGCAGTTCTCGGCGCAGTTCCTGGCCTCGCTGGAAAGCAGCTCCAGTGCCTATGACAGCGAAGTCATGGTGACGACTTGGCAATGCCGCTTCAACTGGAAGCTGGTCCAGGAAAATCTACGCGACAACAACCATGTCGCTTTCCTGCACCCACGCACGCTGGCCCCGTTCGTGAGCTTTCTGCCAGTGGTCGATCCGGCCTGCGCCGCAGAAACGCAAGAACCCCTGACCGATATCAGCACGGCGGGCCTGCGCCAGGAGATGCGTTATTTCAGCTATGGGGGCCCGGAAGGAACACCATCCGAATACCAGTCCTTAGGCTGGCACGCCAATGTCGAGCGCTGGCGGCCCAATACGGAATCCGCAGATGCTCAGGTCGTGGATGGAAGAGTGCACAACCAGCCAGTGGTTGGCGAATGCCAACAGGATGCCTATTTCAACTGGCTGGCCTTCCCGAACTTGCACATCGCCAGCGGCAACGGCGGTAACTCCTTCGTCATCGAACACTACATTCCAGTTGCCCCGGACCGCACCGACGTGGATATCTATCGTTTCACGGCACGCAAAAAGCGGCCCAACCCAGCGTCAACCCAAATACTTTTGTCCGAGATGCATCACAGCAGGCTGATTCTCGGCGAGGACTTCGGCATGCTGGAGAAAGTGCAATCCATCTTGCATTCGCAAGCCCCCGTGCCAACACAAGGCATCTACGAAACAACCAATCGGCTCATCGAACGCTGGTACACCACCTTGCTGGAGACGGAACATGGCCTGTAGGTGGATCATCGGCGCCGGCGCTGCCTTGGAAAGGGCGCATGAATCCTGGTGCCGCTCCTTTCCAGATTCAAAAATCGAAAAGATTCCCCTCGTCCAGAATGCACAGTATGAATTCGATCTTGAACCACTGAATGCCATAAGCCCCGGCGAGGGTTCAGCCTTCGTGGCGTTCGACGAGCGTTTCGGCAACTTCAAGCGTGTGGAACTGATGCAGGCTGCCATGGAGCGAGGCTTCAAGCTGGCCTCCTTCGTCAGCCCCCGCGCCATGGTGGCCGGCGGCGTGCGCATCGGCCCCAACGCTTTCGTGGGCGATGGCGCCATCGTCGGCCATGGCTGCCGCATCGACTACAACTGCTTCCTGCTGCCAGGTGTGTGCCTGGGAAGCGACGTGCACTTGCGTGCTTCCTGCTGGCTGGAGTCCGCCGTCGTCGTCGGTGATGGCGCACAGATAGGCGCGCACAGCATCCTGCGCAGCGGTGCCCTGGTGGCCGCTGGCGTGCAGGTAGGCCGCGGCTGTGAACTGGGCTGGCCCCGGCGCTATGACAAGGACATCGCAGCCAAGACGGTGTATGACCCGCGCTATGACGCCCCCATCCATGTCTACGGGTAAAGCCCCCGAATTCCATCGTCTCCCAGCACGCGCCAAATGAGCTTTTCACGCACAGTCTGCATTCCCGACCTTCTAAGCCCCCACCGCGCCGCCGCCGACGGCTTTTTCGATCTTGTGCGAGAGCCCATACGTCAGGGATGTGGCATGGACATAGGCCACGCACCCTGGAGCCGCAAACCGCATCAGTTGCTGGCAGGGTTCGATCTGCACAGGTACGAGACACTGCTGCAACAGATTGCACCGTCTGCGGCAGACTCGCTATGGAGCGCCACCTACCACCATCTGCCTGAAGCCGCAGCCCACTATCTTCTCGATCATGTGCCGCCTGGGGCCCTGGTACTCAGTGCCCAGCTGTCGCCGGGGCTGCGCAAGGCCTGTGAGCACCGGGGAGTGGCCTTTCTCGATTTGCGCATTTCCCCATTGCGTTTTGGACGAGATCTCTACGTCGCGCTGGACACATCGCATGACGTATTGCGTGAGCGCATCCGGTCCCATGCCGTCAGCGACGAAGAACTGCGCCTGGAAGCTTCGCTGCTGGGCGCCAACCTGCGTGCGCACCGGTCGCGGCTCAATGAATCGGCGCGGCATTTCTACTCACTGGATGGAGCGATGGTCTATGCTTGGCAACCGCATTGGGACAAAGCCCTGCTGGCTGCCGACGGCCATGTGCTGCATGCACGCGAGTTCGCCGGGCGCCTGCGTGGCATTCTGGGCGACCGGCGACTGTTGTTCCTGGCGGACTATGGCGATGCCTACGTCGCCCAATTGGCGGAACAGGAGCGCAATGCGCTGTCCCTGCTGCTGGAAAGACCGGTTGCGCCCTGCATGCAGAACAGCTATCAGATCCTCAGTGCACCCGATGACGTGGAATTGACAGGCATCAACGCACCCTTGCTGCAGGAAGCTGCCTGGTTCGACAAGCCCGTCCATGTGCTCGCTGACGCGTCTACGCCGCTTGCACCGGCCCATGTGCCCGGACACGCAGGCTATCTCCAGGTGCATTTCTCCGAAATCCTCGCACCGGAATTCTGGCATCGGCTGCTGGCGCCCCAGGCCCAGCCACCGAAGATTGCGCGGCTTCCCGCAGTGGACCGCCACCAAGGGAGGCAGTTGCTGGACGATTGGGGCGACTATGAAAAAGTGCTGCACTGGGAACGCCATCTGCCCTGGCAAGCTTTCGAGCGCTCCGGCGGCACCGTCCTGCGCCGACGCATCGATTCGCTGGAAAAACAGGCGTTGTCCAACAGCCGCTCCTCACCTGCGGTGGCATCCCGTGCGCGTGCCGATGATGACATGCGCAGCCGCATTCAGGCTCTCAAGGACACCAAGCAGGGACAGACCGCCTATGTTCTCGGCAACGGGCCTTCGCTCAAGGAACTGGATATCGCCAAGCTGATGCAGCACGACACCTTCTGGTGCAATCGGGCGTTTGAACTGGAAAAACAAGGCATTGCATTCAAGCCTACATACTATTTTCTATGGGACCAAATCTATCTCCACAAAGATGCAGACAAGGTCATAGGCATTGACGCAAAGATAAAGTTCTTTGGACCAGAAGCCTATAACTATGCAAACAGGGTCTATCCTGATGCCTGTAAGACACAGGATATCTTGATGCTGACATCGGCAAGTCAAACCCATGGTAACTTCATGTATGACAGTGAAGCCAATTTTTCTGAGGATGTATCTTTATTGGTTTATGACGGAGGATCAGTCCTGTTAAGTGCTATTCAAATGGCTTTTCACATGGGATATTCTCGCGTATTAGTGGGCGGCGTTGACCTAGATTACTCCAAACCTTATTTCTACGGAAGCATGCATGTCCATTCACATACAAATGTAGAGCTTATAGCCGACACAATGCGCAAGTCATTTCCAGTTGCCCGAAGGTATTTCGAAAAACAGGGACGTACTCTCTGCAAAATCACGCGATCACCCCACCTGCCTCTCGATTACTTAGATACCCCGGATTTTTATTCAAACGAAAACACCGAAATGTAACTGCATAAAGCCCACCTTATACCAAGAATAACAAAAGATTTATAGCGCATTCGAAAAAATCTTTGCAACAAATTATCAGCAAGAAGACAATAAATAAAAATCGAGTAACTGACGTAACACAGCAATATTAAACTACTTATGTTTCTCCAAATCACCAAAATGATTCTCTCAGCAGCAACCAGCCGTCGCAGCCTGCTGCCGTCTGGACTCCCTACGAGCATGCGTTCTCATCAAATTTCTACCGACTCTTGAAGCATGCAAAGGCAGCAGGCAGTTGTACAAACACGGTTTTCAGGTCCGTACGTGCCACGTAGTTGTTACACGCCCGAATGACTGAATAGACAAAAACGTTATCCCCTTCTTCATGGCCAAAGCCGTTTTGCAAGATCTGATCAAGTCCCAAACAATCGATCCCGGGAACCAAACCATGCTCATTACCCAGTGCAAGAACTCCTGCACCACCCTAGCCCTGAGCGCGTAGATGTAAAAGAATTGGCGAATCAGGCCAACAACCCTGAAAAGTGCATACCGACCAATGATCCGCCTTGGGAAGCCATCTATCAGCAAAGCCGACGCTGGCTAAACTTGGGGGCCTTGAAACCATGCAGTTGCGTCAGCGCGCTATTATTCCCACCGCCTACGATCTTCAAGCACAGCACAGCGTGGTGGTGAATGGACACACATTGCAGTCCAGCTGCCAAAGAGGCCTGTGTACTGACTATGACGACTACAAACGCAGACGTGTAAGCAAGGTTCATATCGCCGTAGATACCTTGGTTCATCTGCTTGCAGTGCAAGTCATGCTTGCCAGTGAGCAAGTACAGCAAGCCACACGACACAGTGTCGAACCGGTAAGGGCAACCATAAGCTACGGGATTGAACTGCCTGAGGTGAGCAAATGCCTCGTATTGCTGCCCAGGCGCTGGGTAGTGGAGCGCAATTTTGAACGGCTTGCGATTTTTCTTTGTATGGCGCGGGACTATGAGTGACTACCTCAGGTTTTGAGTGGACTGCTCCTTCTGAGTATTTGCTGTGACCAAGCCGCCGGCAGCGGCTCAGAAATTGGCATCGACTAGGAAGTCGTGTGACACGATCTAGACATGCATAATGCAGGTTACTCTTTCTTTTATTTAAAAAGAGAATTAAAATAATATTTAATTTTATAAACTTGGATGTTTTTTGATATCCATGATTTATTTCTGAAACAGGGGATTTTTAAATGTGTTTAATATCCGATCAAATTAACATAAATAATATGGATTTCTTCTTAAGAAATTCTTGTATTCTGAAAGAAAAATATTTTTAAGGAGAAATTAATGAGAGTGATCGCAATAATTCCTGCAAAAGGACATTCGGGTCGAGTACCACAAAAAAATTTCCGTCCCTTCCATGACGATCAGTCATTGCTCGATTTGAAAATTAAGCAATGTAGAAGAAGTGAAGTCTTCGATGCCATTTATGTATCAAGTGATGTCGAAACAGTGCAACTGACAGCACAAAAAAATAATGTGGATTTTCTTTTGAGAGATCCACGATTCTGTCTTGATGAAACCCCATGGAGCGAAACGCTGTGCGGAATTTTGAAGCAGACACCAGAGCCTGATAGTACATTGGTCGCTTGGTGCCCACCTACATCTCCTATTTTCGATCGATTCTACGATGCAGTAAAGACTCTGGCAGAAAACTCCGAGTATGACTCGCTCATGACCGTGACTCGGATGCAACATTATTTTCTCGGACCTGACCTGCTTCCTCTCAATTTCCAGTTTGGCGTCTGGGCAAGCTTCTCTCAGAAACTGCGTCCAATCTATCAGATGAACTGCGCACTATGGCTTGCGCCAAAGGCTCTGATGATGGCCAATCGGTTCCAGACAGGAGATAGTCCTTATTTCATGGAAACAGGAGCAACAGAAGGGATTGACATAGATACGATGGAAGAATTCGAATTAGCGCAGATTATTTATTCAAGAAAAATCAATTGCAATAATCCATGAATGAATTGAATACACCCACACTGCTCCCTTTTGCTATAAAAGTGACGATCACCGAGAAGCATATTAGACGTATAGTTAAAGCAGGTATCGCAACCAGTTGGGATATCGGCGAGGTGGATCAAGGAAGGGGTTGGCTGGCAGAGATTGGACAATATATATTTAGACGAAATATTTCAATTGAAGGACCTTGCGGATTTTATGGAGGAGTTTACGGACCGAACGCATGGACCGCCGAAGGGGGACTTTGCACAATGGGGGCTGCTTCATATTCTCATTCACCTTTACCTGAAAGTGTTGTAGTGGGCCGCTATTGCTCTATTGGCAAAGGCTTGAGTTTTTTGGATTTTTCGCATCCCACGAAATGGTTATCTTCATCAGTCGCATTTTTTAACCCCATGAATGTCCACTCCACTTCGGCATTGAGTACTATGGTGGATCGGCAGGGACGGGAAAATAACGAATATTTCCAGCGCCATGATTTTGATCCAAAACTTGGATTGAACTACCCTATTATCGGCCATGATGTCTGGATCGGAGAGCGTGTGAGCTTAGCAATGGGTATTCGTATAGGTATAGGCGCTGTCATTGCGGCAGGTTCCATTGTGACACGGGACGTTCCTGCATATGCCATCGTGGCGGGAGTCCCTGCAACGGTCAAGCGCCTGCGTTTTAAGGAATGCATAGTGGAACGCTTGCTTGCCAGCCGCTGGTGGGAATACCATTTCGCGGATCTTCAACTGCTGAACGTGAAAAATCCCGAGGATTTACTTGATCAATTGGAGGCTAAGAAGCAAAGTTGCTGCTTGAACCCCTGGAATCCACCCAAGATGGATTTCCCTAATGACTTGATATTTGAGGACTGAGCATGTTTTCATCAGATCTGTGCAGTCGCATACAGGAGTCTCTTGATTCGATATTAAGGGGGCGGGATCATATCCGCTTAAAAGAGGATAATAGCTATGTCAGCGAAGGTGACTTGCTTGTACAGTCTCTAGCACAAGAATGGAAACGTACCAAATTGCCGCATCATCAGCTCATTTCAGAAGAAATCTCTTCTTTCACTGATGAATGGGATCCATACGGGAACTATGTCATTCTTGATCCCATCGATGGGACTGAGAATTTCATTTCCGGTCTAAGGGAATGGGGCATGGGGATTTCTATATACTCTCAAGGCGTGCATCAGGAATCCTGTATTTTTTTGCCAGAGTTAGGCGAAATGCAGATAACTGGAATGCCTTGGCACAGATACAAATCACGCATCATGGGTCTTTCCTCATCGCTAACGAGTGAGGATCTGGCGAATTTGCCAAAACGCTCTGGTGTAGAGTTCCGGATCATTGGTTGTGCAATGTACAACCTGCTTATGGCGGCGCGTGGGTCATACTGCACATTCGAAAATGTCAAGGGTGTGAATTGTTGGGATATTTTGCCTGGCCTAAATCTGGCACTTGAAGCAGGCTGCAAGACATGGGTAGATGACGAGCCTTATCGTGGTCAGATACTTTTCCCTGTCAAGAAATATAAGATAAAAATTGAGCAAGGTGATATATGAATTCCGTTAATGTTGAGAAATTGATTCTATCCATCGGAAACAAAAAGGATGCGGATATTGCCATCATAGGCAAAGGCGCCAGCATCGATGCCATTAATCTAATGATATTGGATGGAATGATCGTAATCAATGCCAATGATTCGGAGTCTATCTACCCAGGAGATATTGGAGTATTTCATCATGGCTGGGTTTTGGATCGATTCGAACATGTGAAGCCTCAGTGCAACCTCTATGTCACTGACCGGCACCTTCCTTTGAATGTTCCTGTCCTTTCTGCTCGCTACATTTCTCCTGAAGACGAAGACGAGCTTTTTATTCATCGTTTTTTTGATGAGTCCAACATTTGGCTCGAACGATCTGCTGTGATCAATTGCCTACGGATCGCTAATGAGATTGCGAAGGCACTAAAAATTCGCAAGAGGGTTTTTTTGCTCGGTTTTGATTTTTCCATTGAAAATGGATTTTCCACCCATATTGAAAATGGATTTCATGGTGCGGAATCAGAATATATACAAAATATTATCAAATCTCAAGAGAAATATCTGGAACATCTGTTAAGCGAGCGCGATCAGTTGTCTGTGGATGTGGCTCATATTGGCTCTCGTCCGTACAGCTTGTTCACCGTGAACGCATTCAATGCTTTACGAGGCAATATTTCGTTCAAGGCAGCTTCAACAATCGATGAAGGAGACGATGCACGCGTCAAGATTGTTGCCGAAATCACAACGAATCACTTCGGTGATAAAGACCGATTGATGGCTATGATTCGTCTTGCTAAAAAATCTGGCGCAGACTATATCAAGCTGCAAAAGCGTGATGTCGAGACTTTTTACGATAAGGAAACACTGGAGAAATCTTTTAAATCTCCTTTCGGGAAAACATTTCGCAGTTATCGTCTTGGCCTGGAACTGAGCAAAGAAGACTTTCGATGGGTGGATGGTTTTTGCAAGGAGATAGGAATCGGCTGGTTTGCCTCCATTCTTGATGAAGCATCTTTTGATTTCATAAAAGAGTTCAATCCCCAGCTGATAAAAATACCTTCGACTATATCTAACAAGACATCTTACCTGAAGGCGGTCGGATCAAAATGGAACGGAGGAATAGTAATATCTACTGGTATGACTGGATCGGAGTACGAGGTATTTATCGCGGAAAATTTTAGTCAGGCCAGCCATATATATCTACTGCAATGCACTTCAGCATATCCCACACCAGAAAATGATACGAACATTGGTGTAGTTAGGCACTATAGGGATATTTCGCGACAGGATTCAAGAATCATTCCTGGATATTCCAGCCATGATGTCGGCTCACTTTGCTCACAGCTCGCGGTGGCCGCCGGTGCAAAAATGATTGAAAAGCATGTGAAGCTTGGAAGTGTACAATGGGCACATTTCGATGATGTGGCTTTGGATCTATCCAGTGGAGAATTCGAGAAATTTGTCTCGGATGTGCGTCGTGCGGAGAAAATTGTGGGCTGCGAGAACAAGAGCATAGTTTTATCTGAACACCATAAGTATTGATGATTTTCAAATATATTTGACCGAACTTTTTTTACCTTATTAAACATAATCGCAATCTTGCCATTAGGATTTACGCAAACCATATGAGATGATAGATCTAATGATTAATTAATGAGATAGCTGAAGGATTCTACCTAAAAATCATCCAATGTGATTTTCAAAATAATTGATTACTGCCAATTTCTTCTTGCATCTTATACCAACTTCACGATGACCCACTTCGCCCATCGCTCCCGAGATTTCAGCCACGATGCCGTGAATTGTTTGCTGCGCCGGGATAAAATTACAGGGCGAATTCTATGGGAGCATGTACAGGGCGATATTTTCCAGTCTCCACGCGGTTGCTTGGTGCTCGATTATTAGGTCTTGAACAAGGAGCATTCGCACAGCGTCGAACTAGTTCGCCTGCAATACAGCGGCAATTTACATGACGTGGTCAAGGGAATCGGCATAGTCAATTGCCTGTACGTTAATCCCGATACGGGGCAGTACTGATCATGGACTATCGCATCTTCGACCCTGACGGCGATGGTAAGACCAAACTCGATCATGTGCAGGAGATGCTGACGGCAGCCATTGCCGACAAGACTTTGTCCTTGACCCACCTGTTGTTCGACAGTTGGTAGGCGACCAAAGATATGGTGCTGTTCGTCGAGTTGATTGGTAAGCTCTACTACTGTCCTCTCAAATCCAACCGCCAGGTAGGCGACAGCGCCGGGGCGCTGAGCTATCGCCGTGTGGATGAACTGCGCTGGGATGCAGCTGAACAAGCGCGCCGCAAAACTATCACAATTCGAGGGTTACCAAGGGACCACGAGGTTAAATTATTCCGGGTTGTGGTTTCAACCAGCCGCACGGATTAGATCGTCGCAAACGATCTTGCTCAAAATCCCATGGAGGCTACGCAAGAGGCGTGTACCCTTCGCTGGAAGATCAAGCAGTTTCACCGCGAACTCAAGCAGGTCACGGACGTGGAGAAGTGCCAATGTCACAAGGCCAGAATACAAAGAAATCATATTGCTTGCGCCGTGCTGGTATGGGTCAGGATCACGGCCATTGCCAGATAAGCAGAAACTAATATCTACGCGGTTAAGCAAGGATTGCTATCGGACCATTTGCGCCGGGAACTGCGTAAACTATCCATTTCTATGGCTTTTGCGTAAGTCCTATAACTCATCGAATCAATGGAGATCACACAATACAGATGAGCCCATCGATTCACGTACCACATTCAAAATACCTCGGCGCTGCTCGCAAGACATGCTAATAAAAAATGGCAGTCCCAAAAGAGTTCTTGCTAAGTTTTCAGCGTGGGGTGTCTCAAGCACAATGCAATGCCTGTGCAGCACATCCATATGCTGCAAAAGCGGCTGATACCACCGTCGCGTAGTAATACGGGCTTGCCGGCAGGCCTGCTCCAATCGATCGCGCGCCATCTCGCTGGGTAGCTGTGCACACAACAAGGTCGGAGCCATCAGGCAGGCCTCGCCGGCCTGGGCCTGCCACACCAGGGATCGGTTGCTGGCCAGGTTCAGGTCATGTTTCAAGCTGTCATGCAGCCTGCGGCGCTCTTCGGCATGGAGTTCCCATCGCCCGAGCATTTCCAGCGCAATGGCGGCGTGGTACTCGCTCATCTTGGCATTCGTGCCGGCATGGGCCAGCGCACCAACGGGCAGGCCCGCCTCCGGGTCGAGATTGATGCCGAAGTTGGACAGTTGACGCACCCTGGCCGCCAGCCCCGGACGTGTAGAGACAACCAGCCCGCCTTCCCCCGCTGGCAGGCTTTTGGTGGTGTGCATGCTGAAGACCAGGGTCCCCTGCGCACCCTGCAGCCACTGGCTGCCGTAGGCCGCCGCTGCGTCGACGATGACTGGCAGACCCGTGTCCTGTTCGAACTGCTGCCACGCCTGCATGTCATGCGGCATGCCGAAGGTAGCCACCGTCAGCACCGCATCAATGCGCATGCCGGCGCAGGCCGCTCGGGCAATATCGGGCGTCATCATCCAGCTGCACGGATCGACATCCGCCAGCACAGGCACCAAACCCGCGCGCAGCACGGCAGTGGCACTGGCAACGAAGGTGAATGTGGGCAGCAGCACGCGAGCGCCTGTCGGCAGCCCCAGGGCTTGCAGCACAAGCTCCAGCCCCTGCGTGGCATTGGCCACCGTGGTGACCTGTTCACCAGGCAATGCGAAGCGTTGCGCGAACTCTGCCTCCAGCTCCCGCACCAGAGGCCCGAAGTTTGAATAGTGCCGTGCCGCATGCATACGCTCCAGCCATGGCATCAGCGCCTGCGGAGAGGGCATGTCCGGGACCAGCAGAGGCACCCAGTCCGGCTCGGGATGGCGGGTCATGCAGCGGTTTCCACTTGGGCCAGCAAATGCTGGAGATCGGCTCCCACGCTCAGGGTCTGATGGTCGCCGCGCAGCCAGTTGACCCACATGAGCCGGTAGGCTTTCTCCAGCTCTGCCGTGCGCTCGGGGTAGTTCATCAGGACACTGGCCTGCAGCCGCGAACGGGCCTGGCTACGCTGCTGTGCCAGCCGTGCCGGATCCTCCATCAGGCGCAGCGCAGCCTGTACGTAACCGTCGACGTCCTTGGCGATCTCGCCACCGAAACCGATGCCCCGCAATGTGCCGGCCGTGGACGCATCCACACCACGGACCGCATCCAGCGTCACGATGGGCAATCCCATCCACAGTGCATGCAAGGTCGTGGTGCCGCCGCAAATGGGTGAGGTATCCAGCGCCACATCGGCGATATGCCCCAGTTCCATGAAGCCATCCAGCGGCTGCTGGTGCAGCACGGACACGCGGTCCAGCGGCATGCCTGCCGCCTCCACGCGTGGCTGCATGTGGGCCTGGGCGGCGTCCGGGTCCTGTTCCTTGACCATGATGATCAGGCGCGCGTCCTGGCGCTCGTGCAGGATACGTGCCCAGACGGACAGCATCTCGTCGGTGAGCTTGGCCGAGTTGTTGAGCGAGATGAGCGTGGGATAGCCATTGCGCAGCAGGGGCGGCTCCTCGCACAGCGGCGAATACTCGGGTGGAGAGTAGCTGGCCATGCAGCGCAGTTGGAAGAGCTTTTCCGAATAGTGGGGAGCATGGCTGGGCGGAGCAATGGCGCCATCCACCAATCGGTAATCCATGGCCTTCATCCCCAGCGTATGCATATAGCCCAGCCAGGTCACCTGCACGGGTGCGGCGCGGCGGGCGAAGACTTCCAGGCGGTGGCCCAGGGTGAAGCCTGACAGGTCCACCAGCACATCGATGCCGTCGGCGTGGATCTGTTCGTAGAGCTGGTCGTCGGTCTGCTCGACCGCATCGTGCCAGTGCGGCACCAGGGCGCGCAGCTTCTCGGTCATCTTGTCGGGGCGGCCGCTGGAGTAGACGTGGATCTCGACGTTGTCCGGGTTGTGGTGCTCCAGCACGGGCCGCATGAAGAAGGCCACCGAGTGCTGGCGGAAGTCGGCCGTGACATAGCCGACCTTGAGCTTTTTGCGCGGGTTGCGATCGCGCGGCGGAAAGGGCTTGGCGTTGCGGGTCAGCGGGTCGGCGAAGCGCCGGCCCCAGTCGCGCGCCACTTCCAGGGATTTGAGCGGGTCGCTGCTGGTGTGCGAGTGGATGTAGGCCCGCGTCATCCAGTGCGTGTTCTCGTTCTTGGCATGGCGGCAGGCGTCGTCGATCAGGTCGCAGGCCTCCTGCCTGCGGCCCGTGCTGAACAGGGCCAGCGCCAGCAGGCGCTGGGCGTTGGGCATGCGGGGCTCTATCTCCAAGGCCATCTGCAACGCTTCCATGGCCTGTGGCCAGATGCTCATGCGCACGTAGACAAAGCCGATGTGCAGCCAGACCTTGGAGTTGCGCGGGTCCCGGGCCACCAGTTGCGCCAGATCCGACAGTGCCTCCAGGAACTGCGCGCGATCGACCATGGAGCGGATGCGGGTCAGCTCGCTGTCGATGCTGGGCGGCTGCGCAGCGGCAGCAAAGGCGTTGGCAAGAGGTGAAGATGGCATGGCGATGCAGCAGAGGAAGGATCAGGCCGGCCCGCGGTCGGCCCGCGGTCCGCACGCTTGTGCGCGCGGTGACACAAAGAATAAAACTGTGCCGACTATCCTCGCATGCGCGCCGCGCGATCCGCTATTAAGCGCCCGCCTTGCAAGACTCAAACAGGCACCGATTTACCGGCCTTTTTGGGCTTTTGGCGCGCAGCGGCGCGTTTACACCTGCATCTCAGGGCTCTCAAGTATTGATGCCTGCGGTCGATAGCTTGACAAGCCATGGGTTCGTCGATGGCCGCCACCCCGCCACGGCCCAGTGTCAAAACAAGCGCGCATTTCCAAGCCAGTTCCGACTTTTCCATCGGGACACCTCTGACAGAATCCACTCCCATGCTTGTCATCATCGGATACATCGTCGCCTTCGGTTGCATCTTCGGCACCTATGTGCTGCACGGGGGCAACGTCCAGGTCATTCTCAAGGCCCTGCCCTTCGAGATGGTGACCATCGGCGGCGGCGCCATTGGCGCCTTCATCGTGTGCAACCAGCCCAAGGTGCTCAAGGCCACGGCCAAGGCCATCCCTGGCGTGATGAAGAGTTCGCGCTACACCAAGGCCCGCTTCATGGAGCTGATGGCCCTGCTGTACGAGATTCTGCAAAAGGCCCGCAAGGAGGGCCTGATGTCCATCGAAAGCGATGTGGAGGCACCCAACGAGTCGCCCATCTTCACCAAGTACCCCGAGCTGCTGGCCGACCACCATGTGGTGGAGTTCCTGACCGACTACCTGCGCATGATGGTGTCGGGCAACCTCAACTCCCACGAGATCGAGTCGCTGATGGACAGCGAGATCGAGGCGCATCACGCCGAAGCGCATGCCCCGGTCAATGCGTTGACCCGCCTGGCAGGCGCCCTGCCCGCCTTCGGGATCATTGCCGCCGTGCTGGGTGTGGTGAACACCATGGGCTCGGTGGGCCAGCCGCCTTCCGTGCTGGGCGGCATGATCGCCTCGGCCCTGGTCGGTACCTTCCTGGGCATTTTGCTGGCCTATGCGCTGGTGGAGCCAATGGCCGGCCTGGTGGAGCAACGCGCCCAGGATGCTGCCAAGGAACTGGAGTGCATCAAGACCACCTTGCTGGCCAGCATGCAGGGCTACAACCCCGCCACGGCCATCGAGTTCGGCCGCAAGGTGCTGTTCTCCACCGAACGTCCCGGGTTCCTTGAACTGGAAACCCACGTCAAGGGCAAGAAGTAATCCTGCGTCCAGCAGCGTCAAGCCATGGCAGAGAAAAAGTTACAGCCGATCATCATCAAGCGCGTCAAGAAGACAGCGCATGCACCCCACGGCGGTGCCTGGAAGATCGCCTATGCCGACTTCGTGACCGCGATGATGGCCTTCTTCCTGCTGATGTGGCTGCTGGGCTCCACGGCCAAGGGTGAGCTGCAGGGCATTGCGGCGTATTTTTCCTCTCCGCTGAAGGTGGCGATGGCCGGCGGCGACGGTGCAGGCAACAGCTCCAGCGTGATTCCCGGCGGCGGCAACGATCTGGCCAAGGTGCACGGCCAGGTGCGGCGCTCGGAGGCAGCGGACAGCTCCAACCGGCGCACCAGCGTCGATGCGGGCCGCGCTGACCAGGCCCAGGTGGATTCCAACCGCATCAAGGCGCTCAAGGCCAAGGTGGACGCAATGATCACCAGCAATGCACGCCTCAACGAATTCCGCTCGCAGATCCGCACCGACGTGACGCCCGACGGCCTGCAGATCCAGATCGTGGACGAGCAAAACCGCCCCATGTTCGACAGCGGCAGCGCCATGGTCAAACCCTACATGCGCGACATCCTGCGCGAAGTGGGCGCGGCCCTGGCGGGCGCGGAAAACCGCATCAGCCTGTCCGGCCATACTGATGCTGCCCCTTACGGCAATGCCGACCGCGGCTACAGCAACTGGGAGCTGTCCTCCGACCGTGCCAACGCCTCGCGCCGCGAGCTGGTGGCGGCCGGCATGCCGCTGAACCAGCTGGCCCGCATCACCGGCCTGGCCAGCAGCGACCTGCTGCTGCCCGATGATCCGCGTGCCCCGCAAAACCGGCGCATCACCATCACCGTGCTCACGCAGGAGGCTGAAAAGCGCCTGCTGGGCCACCGCGGACCTGTGACACGCAACGCCTTGCCGCCCTCATTGGCCGGCGGCAATGGCGGCACGGCGAATGCGGCCACCACCGAATCCGCAACCGGCGAGACCGCTGCGCAGCCCGCCGCCACCTCGCCTGCAGCTGCCCCGTCTGCGCCCGCGTCACCTGATCGTGTAACAAATTAAGGTTTGCGCCCGATGCTGCCGAAAAGCAGGAAAATTCCCACATTGCGCCAAGAAGGTTTCATATTGTTACCATCGCGGCGGATTCTTACCAGTACCGAGCACCTACCGACCGAAAGGGCCTCACGTGGCTAATGCCCTGCGTTTTTTGATCGTTGACGACTTCTCCACCATGCGGCGCATCGTGCGCAATCTGCTCAAGGAGAGCGGCTTTCCCGAAGCCGATGAAGCCGAAGACGGCGTCGTGGCACTGCACAAGCTGCGCAACAGCAAGTTTGATTTCGTGGTGACGGACATCAACATGCCCAACATGAACGGCTTCCAGCTGCTCACCGAAATCAAGCAGGACGACAAACTCAAGCACCTTCCCGTGCTGATGGTGACGGCCGAGGCACGCAAGGAGGACATCGTGGCAGCGGCCCAGGGCGGCGCGGCAGGCTACATCGTCAAGCCCTTCACCAAGGCAACGCTGGAAGAGAAAGTCAACCTGATCCTCAAAAAGCTGGGCCTGTAGGGCACGCGCCATGAGCAACCCGGATGTCCCCGACAGCGTCCACTACAAGGTGGGCGTTCTCACGCGCCAGCTGCATGACTCGCTCAACGAGCTGGGCTATGCGGACCGATTGCGCGGCAGCATGGGAGAGCTGCCGGACGCGCAAAGCCGCCTTTCCTACATTGCGCGGCTGACCGGAGAAGCCGCCGAGAAGGTTCTGAACCGCGTCGAATTGGCCAAGGTCCAGCAGGACCGGCTGGCCGAGCGTGTACGCGCCATGCGGGCACAGATGGTCGAGGACCCCGTGGCGGCCGTGGCCAAGGGCCGGGTGATGAACTTCCTGGAGGAAGTCGAGCAGGGCACGCAGCAGGCCGACGAGCACCTCACCGAGATCATGATGTCCCAGGACTTCCACGATCTCACGGGCCAGGTCATTGCCCGCGTGGTTTCGCTGGCCGCCGATCTGGAGGACCAGCTGGTGCAGCTGCTCATCCAGACCTCGCCCAACCCGCAGCAGACGGCGCTGGAGCCCCTGGAAAAGCCCAAGGAGCACCTCGCCGGCCCCGTGGTCGATCCCGAGAAGACGCCCGACGTGGTGACTTCGCAGTCCCAGGTGGACGATCTCCTGGCCAGCCTGGGATTCTGATCACCCCGGGGGGCGCACGGCGCCTCCCCTCTCATTGCAGGGCAGCCTCTTTCGCTTGGGCGCAAGGGGCTGACTGCCATCTTCGCGGAGCCCTTGCACCATGCGGCTGCCGTTCCTCCCCTTGTGCAGACAGCACATAAGCGCCGCTTGAGCCCCGCTTATCGGGGCTTCGCCTGCCTGGCTTGTTCCGACAATGACGCAAATCCTTCCGTCATTGCGCCATGGACTCCAGCCAAGACAAAAGCCTTCCCGCCACCGAACGCAAACTGCAGAAAACGCGTTCTGACGGCCAGGGTGCGCGCTCTCGGGACCTGTCGCACCTGGCCATCCTGGGCACGGGCGCGCTGATGATGCTGATGGGCGCCGAGCCCCTGATCCAGCACCTGCGCATGGCACTGGCCCAGCAGCTGGCCTTCGACGCGCACACGGCCAAGACGCCGGCCCTGATGATGGAGCGCATGCTGTCCATGGGCAGCCTGGGCCTGAAGATTTCCCTGGTCGTTGCCGCCGTGACCACGGGTGCGGCCCTGGTGTCGGGCATGCTGGCCGGCGGCTGGATCCTGAGCCTCAAGCCCATCCAACCGCAGTTCAACCGCCTCAATCCGCTGTCGGGCCTGACCAACCTGTTTTCAAAGCAGCAGATGGTGACCGTGGTGAAGATGGTGGTGATGACGGCCATCCTCTCCTTCGTGGCCTGGAAGTTCCTGAGCGGCCATCTCGCCGAGATCGCCGCCATCTCCTCCCAGCCCTCGGCCATGGCGCTGTCCATGACGGGGCAATGGCTGGCCAGCGGCGTGGCCCTGCTGCTGCTGGTGGTGTTCCTGATGGCCGTGATCGACGTGCCGCTGCAGGCCTACCTGTTCAAGTCGCGCCTGAAGATGAGCCACGAGGAAGTCAAGCAGGAGCACAAGGAATCCGACGGCAACCCGCAGATCAAGAGCAAGATCCGCCAGAAGCAGCGCGAGATCGCCGACCGCGCCAGCGTCAACGCCGTGCCGCGCGCCGACTTCGTGGTGACCAACCCCACGCACTACGCCGTGGCCCTGCGCTACGACGAAAAGACCATGGCCGCCCCGCAGGTCATCTCCAAGGGCACGGACCTGGTGGCGCTGAAGATCCGCGAAGTCGCGGGCGCCCACAAGATCCCGGTGCTCGAATCCCCCATGCTGGCGCGCGCCCTGTACGCGCACGCCGACCTGGACCAGGCCATTCCCGCCGCGCTGTACACGGCCGTGGCCCAGGTCCTGGCCTATGTCTACCGCCTGAAGGCCGCGCTGCGCGGCGAAGGCCCCATGCCTGGCGATCTCGGCGAACCCGTCGTGCCCGCCGAACTCGATCCGCACCAGGGCCGCCGCGCGCCAGGCGCCGCCGCGACCACTGAAGGTACTGCTCCATGACGACGAATCCGCTCCAATCCCTGCAATCGATGTGGTCGAGCGAGAACGCCAAGTTCGCTCAGGGCCTGATGGCGCCGCTGCTGGTGGTGGCCATCCTGGCGCTGATGGTGCTGCCCATTCCGCCGTGGCTGCTGGACACCTTCTTCACGCTGAACATCGCCGTGGCGCTGATGGTGATGATGGTGGCGGCCTACATGATCCGGCCGCTGGACTTCGCGGCCTTCCCGTCGGTGCTGCTGCTGACCACGCTGATGCGCCTGTCGCTGAACGTGGCCTCCACCCGCGTGGTGCTGCTGGAGGGCCACACCGGCCCCGGCGCGGCCGGCGCGGTGATCGAGGCCTTCGGCCACTTCCTGATCGGCGGCAACTTCGCCGTCGGCCTGATCGTGTTCGCCATCCTGGTGGTGATCAACTTCGTGGTGATCACCAAGGGTGCCGAGCGTATCGCCGAAGTCTCGGCCCGCTTCACCCTGGACGCCATGCCCGGCAAGCAGATGGCCGTGGACGCCGACCTGAACGCCGGTCTCATCGACGAAAAGGAAGCCAAGCGCCGCCGCGCCGAAGTGCAGGAAGAGGCTAATTTCTTCGGCTCCATGGACGGTGCCAGCAAGTTCGTGCGCGGCGACGCGGTCGCCGGCATTCTGATCCTGGTGATCAACATCATCGGCGGCTTCGCCATCGGCATGATCCAGCACGGCCTGTCGGCCGGCCAGGCCGCCGACAGCTACATCCTGCTGGCCGTGGGCGATGCGCTGGTCGCGCAGATCCCCGGTCTGCTGATCTCGGTGGCCGCGGCCATGGTGATCTCGCGCGTGGGCAAGGAAACCGACATGGGCCAGCAGATCGCGCAGCAGCTGTTCATGTCGCCCAAGGTGCTGGGCATCACGGCCGGCGTGCTGGGCCTGCTGGGCGTCATTCCGGGCATGCCCCACGTCGTGTTCCTGTGCACGGGCGCGCTGCTGGGCTGGCTGGCCTGGATGCTCTCGCGCCGCCAGCAGGAACGCGCCTCCCAGCAGACCCAGGCGCCCGCACCCGTGGCCGCGCCCAGCGACGGCGAAGCCACCTGGGACGACCTGCAGCCCGTGGACCTGCTCGGCCTGGAGCTGGGCTACCGCCTGATCACCCTGGTGGACAAGGGCCGCCAGGGCGACCTGCTGACCCGCATCAAGGGCGTGCGCCGCAAGTTCGCCCAGGAAGTGGGCTTTCTGCCCCCGGCCGTGCATGTGCGCGACAACCTGGAGCTCAAGCCCAGCGCCTATCGCATCACCCTGCGCGGCGTGATGGTGGGCGAGGGCGAGGCCTTCCCCGGCATGTTCCTGGCCATCAATCCGGGCGGCATCAGCACCCCGCTGATCGGCACCCAGACCACCGACCCGGCCTTCGGCCTGCCCGCCCACTGGATCGACGAACGCCAGAAGGAAGCGGCACAAATGGCAGGCTTTACCGTGGTTGATTCGGAAACCGTGATGGCCACCCATTTGTCACACTTGATGCAAGTGCATGCCGCCAAGCTGATCAGCCGTACCGAGACGCAGCAGTTGGTGGAGCATGTGGCCAAACTGGCTCCCAAGCTGATCGAAGAAGTCATTCCGAAAATGGTGTCCATCACGACGTTCCAGAAAGTGCTCCAGCTGCTGCTGGAAGACTCGGTGCACGTGCGTGACATCCGCACCATCATCGAGACGCTGGCCGAGCACTCCTCGACCACGCAGGACCCTGTCGAGCTGGCCCGCCGCGTGCGCATTGCGCTGTCGCCGTCCATCGTCCAGCAGATCTACGGCCCGACCCGCGAGCTGAACGTCATCGCCATCGAGCCCGGACTCGAACGCCTGCTGGTGCAGGCCCTGTCCAACCCCGGCTCCCCCTCACTGGATCCCGGCGTGGCCGAGATCCTCACCCAGAAGGCGGCCGACATGGCCAACCAGCAAGAAGAGCTGGGCCTGCCTGCCTGCCTGCTGGTTCCCGATTCCATCCGCAATTCCATTGCCCGCCTGGTGCGTCGCGTGGCGCCGCGTCTGCAGGTTCTCGCCCACAGCGAGATCCCCGAAACGCACACCATCCGCATCGGCTCGATTCTTAAAGGTGCATCCGCATGAACATCAAACGCTTCTACGCCCCCACCTCCCGCGAGGCCCTGGCCAAGGCGCGCATGGCTTTCGGAGCGGGCACCCTGATCCTGTCCAACCGCAACACGCCCGATGGCGTCGAGGTCATGGCCACGGCCGAGGACACGCTGGAGCACAGCAAGGCCGCTGCCAGCAGCACGCCGCTGCAGCAGGCCATCGAGCGCCGCTCTGCAGAGGAAACCACGGGCCTGCGCCCGCAGGTGCAGGCCAAGCTGATCCAGGCGCAGACCCAGCCGCGCACGGCGCAGCCGGCACTGCAAGCCGCTCAGGCGGCTCCATCGCGTGCTTCCCTGGCAACGTCGTCGGCGATTGCGCAGGCCATCTCGCAGGCGGCCTCGCTGTCGGCAGAAGGTGCCGAGCCGGCCGGCCTGCGCCAAAGCGTGCAGGAAGACACCGAACAGTTGGCCATGAGCACCCTGTCCTTCCAGGACTATGTGCGCGAACGCATGCTGCGCCGCCGCCACGAGGCCGGCGTTGACGAGCCGCTGCCCAGCTTTGCCCAGCGCCGCAGCCTGGGCGACGCCCTGCGCGAAGCACCGGCCGCCGCGCCCACGGCTGCACAGCAGCCGTTCAAGGCACAGCCCGCACCTTCCGTGGCCCGCCACAACCCGCTGCGCGCCAGCGCCGAAGCCCCGCTGCGCGAGACCCTGCGCAGCGAGCCCGCACCGACCATGGCCTCCCAGGCACTGCGCGATGAGCTGCAGTCCGTGCGCGACCTGATCGAAGAGCGCTTCAACACCCTGACCTGGCTGGGCCAGACGCGCCAGAACCCCATCCACGCCAACCTCACGCACAAGCTGATCCGTGCGGGCTACTCCCCCGTGCTGGCCCGCGCCCTGGTCGAGCACATGCCCCAGGACCTGTCCGCCGGCGACGCCGTGCGCTGGCTGATGCAGGTGCTGGAACGCAATCTGCGCACCGACGCCGACCAGGCCCCGCTGTACGAGCAAGGCGGCGTCTTCGCCCTGGTGGGCTCCACCGGCGTGGGCAAGACCACGACCACGGCCAAGCTGGCTGCCCTGTGCGCAGCCAAGTACGGCGCCGCCAGCGTCGGCCTGATCACCCTGGACACCTACCGCGTCGGCGCCCACGACCAGTTGCGCTCCTACGGCCGCATGCTGGGCGTGGTGGCCCATCTGGCCCATGACCGCGCCGCACTGCAGGACCTGCTGGGCCTGCTGGCCAACAAGCAGTTGGTGCTGATCGACACCACGGGCGTGGCCCCGCGCGATCCGCGCAAGGACGAGATCCTTGACCTGCTGGACCTGCCCGGCATCCAGAAACTGCTGGCCGTGAACGCGGCCGGCCAGGGCGATGCGCTGGACGATGTGATGCAGGCCTTCAAGGCGCGCGGCTCCAGCCAGGCCATCCTCACCAAGGTGGACGAGGCCGTGAAGCTGGGCCCTTCGGTGGACACGCTGATCCGCCACCAGATGCAGCTGCGCGGCGTGACCAACGGCCAGCGCGTGCCCGAAGACTGGGAACGCGCCGATGCGCAGCAACTGGTCTCCGCCTCCATGCGCGCCGCCACCCGCTCGGCCTTCGATCCCAAGGCGCTGGACCTGGACTTCTTCTTCACCCCGTCCAGCCCCAGCACGGAAGGCGAGATCCACCATGCTTGAAACCTTCCCCCAGTTGCACCAGGGCCTGGGCCTGCACGGCCAGCCCGGCGCCGCCGCTCCCATGGGCCTGCGTGTGCTGGCCATGCTGCGCGACACGGCCAACGACCCGCAGGGCCAGGCCGAACAATCCCTGCTGTGGCCGGTCTGTGCCAGCCTGCAGCGCCTGGGCCTGCCCGTTCTGGTGCTGGACGCCAGCCAGGGCGAGTCCGCGGATGCACCGGGCCTGGCGCAGCTGCTGCAGCAAAGCGCCTGGCAGGCCCGTACCGGCCTGCACCCCGATCCCCGCCACAGCTCGGTGGCCGTGCTGCCCGCCCGCCAGGGCCTGGATCTGCTGCCCCAACAGGCGCGCCAGGCCGGCATGACGCCCATGCAATGGCTGCAGCGCCACGTGCGCGGCTACGCCATCGTCATGCTGTATGCCAATGCCGACACGCTGGCCAGCAACCTGGCCGGCCAGGCCGTGCACCCGCTGATGGTGCTGCCCGAACAAGGCACCCGCGTGCTGGGCTGCTACCGCCAGCTCAAGCAGTTGGCGGTGCATGCCGGCCTGCGCTGCCTGCTGGCGCCGCTGCTGCCCAGCGCTGATGACCTGGGCGTGACCAGCTACGATTGGCGCCGTGGACAGACCGGCGCCCGCAGCCAGGCCGAGGATGCGCAACAGCTGCAATCCCAGATCGACGCGCTGATGCGCTGCGCGCAGCGCCACCTGGGCCATGCGCCGGGACTGCTGCCCGTGCGCCTGCACCATGCACCGGACTTGCAGCGCCTGGCGCTGCAACTGCTCAACCATGCGGGCAGCGTGTTGCCACATGGCGGCCAGGATCTGGCCGCCGGCTTCGCGCCGCTGCCCGCATCCCATGCCTGGAGCCACTGACTGCCATGTACACCGCCAAAGGCCAACTCGACCGCGATGCACTGATCCGTCGGCATGTACCTCTGGTACGCCGGATCGCGCTGCACATGATCGCCAAGCTGCCTCCCAATGTGGAGCTTGATGATCTGATACAGGTCGGAATGATCGGCCTGGCCGAAGCCCTGTCCCGCTTCGAGAGCGAGCAGGGCGTGCAATTCGAGACCTTCGCCAGCCAGCGCATCCGTGGCGCCATGCTCGATGAGCTGCGCGAAGGCGACTGGATGAGCCGCAGCTCGCGCAAGAGCCAAAAGGACATCGAGCACGCGCTGCACCGCCTGGAGCAGCGCCTGGGGCGCACGCCGCTGGAATCCGAGATCGCCGACGAACTGGGCATGGACCTGGACGACTACCAGTCGCTGCTGGGCAAGGTGCGCGGCACGCAGCTGGTGTATCTGGAGGACATGTCGGGCGGCGACGAGGGCGAGGACTTCCTCGAACGCCACGTGGCCGACAGCGGCGCCGATCCCTTTGCGCTGCTGCGCGACCACCGCCTGCGCGTGGCCCTGGTCGAAGCCATCAAGGCCCTGCCCGAGCGCGAGCAGTACATCATGGGCATGTACTACGAGCACGACATGAACCTCAAGGAAATCGCCGCCGTGCTCGGCGTGACCGAATCGCGCGTGTGCCAGCTGCACAGCCAGGCGATTGCGCGCTTGCGTACGAAGATGCGGGCGCACTGAAAGCTCCCCCTGAGCCGCTGCGCGGCTTCCCCCTCTCTACCCGCTTCGCGGGGGAGGGGGACGACACCCTCGCGGCGGGGCGGCCCTTGCTCGGTGTCCCTCGCTTTGGGCCTCGCCGGTTTTTGGCGCCGTGCGCCTGGTCTGATCTGGATTTGCGGGGCGATGCCGATCTTCTCCGCCGTCTCCCTTCCCTGCCCCATTCCCTTTTCTATGCGCTGCCGCGCATGGCTTGGACTTCGCGTTCGAAGATGCGCCAGAAGGCGGGTTCCTGCGTGGTGGCGAAGTTGATGCGCATGCAGGTGCTGGGCTGGCGGCCGGCGTGGAACATGGCGCCGGGGGCGATGAAGTAGCCGGCGTCCAGCAGGCGCTGGGCCAGGGTTTCGGTGTCCACGCCGGTGTCCACCCAGCCGAACATGCCGGCCGGCTCGGCCGCGAAGCGGGCGCCGGCCTGCTGGGCCAGTGCCACGCTGCGCATGCGGGCCTGGGCCAGGTGCTGGCGCAGGCGCTCGGCATGGCGGCGCAGCTGGCCCTGGTCCATGCAGTGGGCCAGGGCGCGTTCCATCAGCGAGGGGGTGGTGAGCGTGGACAGCAGCTTGGTGTCCACCAGGCGCTCCACCAGGGCGGGCGGGGGCGCCAGGTAGCCCACGCGCCAGTTGGGCGCCAGCAGTTTGGCGAAGCCGCTCACATAGATGCTGTGGCTGAGGCGGTCCAGCACGGTCATGCGCGCTGCGTGGTCGGGCGCGATCTCGCCATAGGTATCGTCCTCCACCACGTAGAAGCCGAATCGCCGCGCCAGCTGCAGCACCTCGTGGGCGCTGGCCGGTGACAGGCTGTAGCCGGTGGGGTTGTGCAGCACGCTCACGCTGACGTAGAGCTTGGGTGCGCAGCTTTCGCAGTAGCGCTGCATCACGGCCAGGTCCGGCCCGTCGGGGCCGCGTGGCACGGGCAGCACACGCATGCCCAGCGATGCCAGGCGCGCGAATTCCACGGCCCAGCCGGGCTCCTCCACCATCACCGGGTCGCCCGGCTGCAGCAGGGCGCGGCTGACCACGTCCAGCCCATGCGTTGCGCCCATGGTGGTGATGATGTGCTGCGGCGCCGCCGCAATGCCCAGGCGCGCCAGGCGCCGCGACAGCGCCTCGCGCAGGCCGATGTCGCCCAGCGGGTCGCCGTAGCCCACGCAGGAGTCGTGCAGGGACTTGCCCGAGCAGGCCTTTCGCATGGCTGCCGCCAGGAAGCCGGCCTCCAGCCACTCGGCCGGCAGCACGCCCGCCCCGGGCTGCGGCCTGCCGCCCACGCTCTGGTGGAACATGCCGCGCACCAGCATGGAGGCATTGATGCGCGTGCCCTTGGGCACGCCAGGGGCCTCCTCGGCGGGGACCGCACGGGCCTGTTCGGGCTGCAGCAGCGGCGCATCCTGCACGAAGTCGCGCACGAAGAAGCCGCTTTGCGGCCGCGCCTCGACCAGGCCCTGGGCCTGCAGCAGGTCATAGGCGGCCACCACCGTGTGCGTGCTCACGCCCTGCTGGCGCGCGCATTCGCGCACCGAAGGCAGGCGTGCGCCGGCAGGCAGCAGCCGCATGCGGATGCGCTCGCCCAGGCGTTCGGCCAGCTGGGTGCTCAGGGTCTGCGGCGCCAGCCGCGAGAGGGGAACGGTCATATGGAAACGGGTGTGAACGGCTGCGAACGGCTGCAAACGGCTGCGAATGGGTCACCAGAAAGTCACTGTATCGGGATAGGCACCAATACAGAACATGCAATTGAGGGTCCAACTGTATTGGCACTGTACAGGTCTTGCACCTATATTTCATGCATTCGTGCTGCGGAGAAGGCCTGCCGTGCCCTCCTCCCCAACAGCCCCTGCCGCCTGTATGGAGACCTTCGGGGCCACCGCCTCATGCCACCGTCCGAACTCACCGCCTTGCTGCTGCTCGCCGCTTCCATGAGCTTCAGCCCCGGTCCCAACACCACGCTGTCCACGGCCCTGGCCGCCAACCACGGCCTGCGCCCGGCGCTGCGCTTCGTCCTGGCCGTGCCCGTGGGCTGGTGCGTGCTGCTGGTGCTGAGCACGGCCGGCGTGGGCGCGGCCATTGTCGCGGCGCCGCTGCTGCTGTGGCTGGTCAAGGCCGCCGGCATCGGCTACCTGCTGTGGATGGCCTGGCGCCTGAGCCGCAGCGCGCAGATGGCTTCGCTGCAATCGCCGCAGCAGCTGCAGGTGGGCTTCTGGCAGGGCGTGGGACTGCAATTCGTGAACATCAAGGCCTGGCTGCTGGCCCTGGCCATCGTGGCCGGCTGGCTGGCCGGGCGCGACGACCTGACCGAGCGCCTGACCGTGGTGCTGCCCGTCATGGCCGCCTATGCCTTTTTCAGCAATCTGCTGTATGCCTGCGTGGGCGCACTGCTGCGCCACTGGCTGGCCCAGGGACGCAGGCTGCTGTGGTTCAACCGTGCCATGGCGACCATGCTGGCGCTGACGGCGATGTGGATGGTGGCCGCATGAGGGTCCTCCACCCACGCCCAGGCAAAGGCCGTACTGGCCTGCCCAGCTATTGAAGGGAGGATGCGCAGACCCTTCACGCCCGCGACAAAATACCCTCATTGCCGGCGCAAGAGCGAGCGCACTATCCGCACTCCGCTCTTCACATGCGGCCGGCCCGTGCCCCACGACGGCATGGCAATCCATACCAGCCCGCCCGCATGGCGGGCACCGCAAGACCTGGAACTGTTTTTTTTATGACGACCTGGACGCTGGCAGACCGTGCTGCCAAGATGAACCCCTCCGCCATCCGCGAAATCCTCAAGCTCACCGACCGTCCCGGCATCATCAGCATGGCGGGCGGCCTGCCCTCGCCGCTGGCCTTCCCGCTGGACGAGTTCACCCAGGCCTGCCAGACCGTGATGCAGCGCGATGGCGCCTCGGCCCTGCAGTACGCCACCAGCGAGGGCTTCGCCCCCCTGCGCCAGGCCGTGGCCGACTTCCTGCCCTGGGAAGTGGACCCCGACCAGGTGCTGATCACCACGGGCTCGCAGCAGGCGCTGGACCTGATCGGCAAGGTCTTCCTGGACCGTGGCAGCCGCATGCTGGTCGAAAAGCCCACCTACCTGGGCGCGCTGCAGGCCTTTGCACCGCAGGAACCGATTCCCGTGGGCGTGGACAGCGATGACGACGGCATCCTCGTCGAGGACTTCGCCGCCAAGGCCGGCACCGGCGCCGACAAGGCCCGCCTGGCCTACGTGCTGCCCAACTTCCAGAACCCCACCGGCCGCACCATGGCCGAGGCACGCCGCCAGGCCCTGGTGGACAAGGCGCGCGAACTCAACATCCCGCTGATCGAGGACAACCCCTACGGCGACCTGTGGTTCGAGCAGGCCCCCGCCCTGCCGCTGGCCGCGCGCAACCCCGAAGGCGTGATCTACCTGGGCTCGTTTTCCAAGGTGCTGGCCCCGGGCCTGCGCATCGGCTTCCTGGTGGCGCCCAAGTCCGTCTACAACAAGCTGCTGCAGGCCAAGCAGGCGGCCGACCTGCACACGCCGGGCTTCAACCAGCGCGTGGTCTCCGAGGTCATCAAGGACGGCTTCCTGGACCGCCATGTGCCCACCATCCGCGCCATGTACAAGCGCCAGCGCGATGCCATGCTGGCCGCGCTGGAACGCGAAATGGCCGGCCTGGACGTTCAGTGGACCCGCCCCGTGGGCGGCATGTTCCTGTGGGTTCGCCTGCCCAAGGGCATGGATGCGCAAAAGCTGCTGCCCGCCGCCGTGGAACGAGGCACGGCCTTCGTGCCCGGCGCGCCGTTCTATGCGGACGAGCCCCAGGCCAACACGCTGCGCCTGTCCTACGTGACGGTGTCGGCCGAGCAGATCGACAAGGGCATCGCCGCCCTGGCCGACGCCATCCGCTCGCAGCTGTCGGCCTGATACGCACAGCCCCGGCTGTTCCCTGAAAGCCGGCTTTGCGCCGGCTTTCTTCATCCTGCATTGCTCATCGCACCCCTGCCCCTTGCCATGACCTCCACCGCCGCTCCCCGCCAGCGCCCCTTCATGACCGTGGATGTGTTCACGGCACGGCCCTACCTGGGCAATCCGCTGGCCGTCGTGCTCGACGCCACCGGATTGACCGATGCGCAGATGCAGTCCTTCGCGGCCTGGACCAATCTGTCCGAGACCACCTTCGTGCTGCCTCCCACCGAGGCCGGCCGCGCCGCAGGCGCCGACTACCGCGTGCGCATCTTCACGCCGGGCGGCGAGCTGCCCTTTGCCGGCCATCCCACGCTGGGCAGCTGCCATGCCTGGCTGGCGCAGGGCGGCGTGCCGCAGCAGGCCCAGCGCATCGTGCAGGAGTGCGCCAAGGGGCTGATCGGCATCGAGCGCCAGGACGGGCGCCTGGCCTTTCAGGCACCGTCCACCGACATCAGCGACGTGGAGCCCGGCCTGCTGGAGGACGTGGCGGCCGCGCTGGGCGCAGAACGCGGCCAGATCCTGCGTGCGGCCTGGCTGGACAACGGCCCGCGCTGGATGGGCGTGCTCTTCGAACACCCCGACCAGGTGCTGTCGCTGGAGCCCGACCATGCAAGGCTCAAGGCGCTGAACACCAAGGTGGGCGCCTGCGCGTTGTACGACAGCGCGCAAGATGCACCGGCACTGATCGGCCGCAGCAGCCGCGAGGCCCGCGCCTTTGCCACGGGACAGCGGCCAGCCGCAGCCGAGACGGATGCCGCCCCCAGCCTGGAAGTGCGCGGCTTCGCCAGCCCCGTCGGCGTCACTGAAGACCCCGTCACCGGCAGCCTCAACGCCAGCCTGGCCCTGTGGCTGCGCGGCGAAGGCCTGCTGCATGCGCCCTACATCGCCAGCCAGGGCTGCTGCGTGCGGCGCGACGGGCGCATCCACGTCAGCGAGGACGCGCAGGGCGCGCTGTGGATAGGCGGCCATGTCGTGGAATGCGTGAGCGGCCAGGTACTGCTGTAGGGCCCGGCACGGCAGGCCTGTCGCCAAGGCGGCAGCCAGTCGCCCGCAGGACAAACACCAGCGCCAGCGCTGGCCACAATCCGCGCCATGGGAACCCTCTATCTTGTGCGCCATGGCCAGGCCTCGTTTGGTGCCGAAGACTACGACCAGCTCAGCGAGCGCGGCACG
Source organism: Delftia sp. DLF01 (assembly GCF_014852125.1). Taxonomy (NCBI): domain Bacteria; kingdom Pseudomonadati; phylum Pseudomonadota; class Betaproteobacteria; order Burkholderiales; family Comamonadaceae; genus Delftia; species Delftia sp. DLF01. The sequence goes on along the minus strand of NZ_JACVAZ010000006.1, from coordinate 255,396 downwards.
GCGCAGTCGCAAAGGCTGGGTGCCTACTGGCGCGAACGCGGCCTGCGCTTCGACGCGGTCTACACGGGCACGCTGCGCCGCCATGCGCAGACGCTGGCCGGCATCGCCGACGGCCTGGGCAGCCTGCCTGCCGAGCAGCACCGCACCCAGGCGCTTGCAGGCCTCGATGAATACGACAGCGGCGCGCTGCTGCAGGCCATCCATCCAGCGCTCCTGCCCAAGCCCGACACACCCGAGCTGTACCGCCACCACTTCCGCCTGCTGTGCGATGCCCTGGCCCAGTGGATGGCCGGCACCATCAGCCCCAAAGGCATGCCCAGCTGGGATGATTTCTCGGGCGGCGTCCGCCAGGTGCTGGAGCGCGTGCGCCACGAGCATGCCGACGAAAACGTGCTGCTGGTCAGCAGCGGCGGCCCCATCTCCACGGCCGTGGGCCATGTGCTGGGCACCTCGCCCGAGGTCACCATTGCGCTGAACATGCGCATCCGCAACAGCGCCGTGACCGAGTTCACCACCAGCCCCAAGCGCCTGATGCTGCAGACCTTCAACACGCTCAACCACCTGGACACGGACGAGCACCGCAGCTGGATCACGCACGCCTGATACGGCACCGGCAAGGCTGTCACACAGCTATCGCGCCAAGGCATAGCAGCCAGAACACGGGCGCTCTGGGCCGGCCTGCGCTTTTGCGCCAAACTCGCCGGCCAGGAGACAAAAGACCCATGAACAAACGCCGTTTCACGCGCAGCGCCCTGGCCTGCGCGGCCCTGCTGCTGGCCGCCATCACCAGCCAGGCCCAGCCCCTGTCGAACAAGCCCATCCGCATCGTCGTGCCCTTTGGCGCAGGCGGCGTGGCCGACGTCACCTCGCGCGTCGTCGCGCAAAAACTGGCCTCGCAGCTGGGCCAGCCCGTCATCATCGACAACAAGCCCAGCGCAGGCGGCATCGTCGCGGCCGACACCGTGGCCAAGTCCGCGCCCGACGGGCACACGCTGTTCCTCATGTCCAACGGCAGTGCCGTCACCGTGGGGCTGTTCAACCAGTTGCCCTTCGACATGGTCAAGGACTTCACGCCGATATCCACCCTGGGCTACTTCGACATCGGCGTGCTCACCGCCAGCGACTCGCGCTTCAAGAACCTGGGCGAGCTGGTGGCCTGGGCCAAGGCCAACCCCGGCAAGCTCAACATCGGCAGCATCGCCATCGGCAGCACCCAGCACCTGGCAGCCGAACTGTTCAAGACCACCGCCGGCATCGACGCCCAGATCGTGCCCTTCAACGGCACCCCTGCCGTGGTCACGGCCCTGCGCGGCAAGCAGATCGACGCGGCCGTGGAAATCCTCACGCCCATCATGGGCCAGATCAACTCCAAGGCCGTCAACCTGCTGGCCATCACCGGCGACAAGCGCTCGGCCCTGCTGCCCGGCGTGCCCACGGCCCAGGAGTCAGGCGTCAAGGGCTTCGTCGCCTCCTCCTGGAACGCCCTGGCCGCCCCCGCCAAGACCCCTCCGGAAATCATCGCCCGCCTGAACAAGGAAATCGCCGCCGCCGTGAACTCTCCCGAAGTCACGCAGAAACTGCGCGAGATGAACGTGCAGGCCCAATCCAGCACGCCCGAGCAGACCGCGCAATTGCTGCAGTCGGAAATCAAGCGCTGGGGCGACGTGATCGTCCAGGCCAAGATCCCGAAACAGTAAAAAAGGCCGAGCGCAGCGAAGGCCCGCAACCACTCCCCGTATGTCAGCGCCTGCGTCGTGGCGGTTGCGGGGTTGCAGTCCTGCCGAAGGACAGGACTGCTTCGTGAACTGACTCGCCGTGATGTTTGAACGTAGCGCGCAGCGCGAAGTGAGTTTCACGGCGAACCCCGCAGCCGCCACGACGCAGGTTGCCCCGCAGCGCAGCGAAGGGGTCGCGGACATTCGGGCGCATTTCTTTGCCTACTTTCTTGCTGCGCGGCAAGAAAGCAGGTCGGCCGCCGGGCCGAATCCCGGCCTCGAAAAACCACCACCCGGCAGGGTCCAAAAAAGACCAAAAACTAAAGAGGCTCCGGCGCCCTTCCGACAGTATCCGCAGGCAGCGCAACCATCTCAGACAACAACCGCACCAGCCCCCGAGCCGAAGCCTCCACCATCAAAGCCCCCCGCTCGGCCGTAGCCCCCGCAGCATTCCCCACCGCCCCGCAAACGTTGTAGTCCTCGATGGCCCAGCCCATCTTGGCGCTTCGCCCATTGCCCAGCAAGGCATGCCGCTGCGCCCGATCCTCCGAAGTGGAATGAAAGTCCCGCGCATGCTCCATGCGCACGGTCTCCGGCGCCAGGTGCAGCATCATCGACGTCTCGACCTCGCCGCCATGGATGCCGAAGCGGTGTTCATGCGCGCTGAACTGCGCATTGGCCGCATCGTCCACCAGGCCGAACCAGCTGCTGCTGTAGACCAGCAGGCCATGGCGCATGCGCAGCTCGCGCGCCACGATGTCCATCACGCTGACCTGTCCGCCATGACCGTTGAGCAGCAGCAGCCGGCGCACGCCGGCCCGCGCCACGCAGGCGCCCAGCTCGGCCCACAGCGCGATCACCGTGGCGGGCGACAGCGTCAGCGTGCCGGCAAAGGATTGGTGCTCCACGCTGAAGCCGATGTTCTGCGGGGGAAGGAACAGCGCGGGCAGCTCGGGCGGCAGCAGCGGCAGGGCCGCATCGATCACGCCCTGCAGCAGGCGGGCGTCGACGGACAGCGGCAGGTGCGGACCGTGCTGCTCCACGGCGGCCACGGGCAGCACGGCGATGGTTTCGGCAGCCAGGCCGGCCTGGGCCAGCGCGAAATCGCGCGCCGACACCTCGGCCCACCAGCGGGAGGGCCAGGCGTGGAGAGAGGGCGGTGCGGACGGGAGATGTTGCATGGCCCAGATATTAGGGCCATCCACAGTGCCAGCAGCAGGCGCCTCACTCGGCCTTGAAGTTGGATTCCTTGACGATGCGTTTCCAGCGCTCGTTGTCCGACTCGATCAGCCGCGCGAACTCCTCGGGCGTTCCCCGGCGCGGCACATAGCTGTAGCTGCGCAGCTTGGCCAGCACGTCGGGCATCTGCATGACCTTGTCCATCTGCTGCGCGAGCTGGGCCACGATGTCGCGGGGCGTGCCCTTGGGCGCCAGCAGGCCCGACCAGGAGCTGAAGCCCATGCCGTCCACGCCGGCCTCCTTGATGGTGGGCACCTGGGGAAAGACTTCGGCGCGCTGGGGCAGCAGCACGGCCAGGGCCTTGACCTTGCCCGTGCGGATCATCTCCACCGAGGTGAAGGAGTCGAACGAGAAATCCACCTCGCCCGCCACCACGGCCTGCATCTGCGGCGCCGTGCCCTTGTACTGGGCGTTGACGATGCCCGGCGCGCCAATCACCTTCTTGAACTGCTCGGTGATCAGCGAAATCATGCTGCTGCCCGAGGACACGCTCAACGGCTTGCCCTGTTTGGCCATGGCGACCAGCTCCTGCAGGCTGTTCACGGGCAGGTCCTTGCGTGCGATGAGGACGAAGCCCACGTCGCACAGATGGCTGATGGGCTCGAAGCTGGACAGCGCCTCGTAGCTGGTCTTGTAGAGCACAGGGCTCAGCGTCTGCGCGCCGGCCGTGTTCATCAGCAGGGTGTAGCCGTCAGGCGTGGCGCGCGCGGCCAATTCCGTGCCGATGACGCCGTTGGCACCGCCCTTGTTGTCCACCACGAAGGACTGGCCGGTCAGCTCCCCGAGCTTTTGCATGGCCAGCCGCGCCACCACGTCGGTGGTGCCACCGGCGGGAAAGGGCACGATCACGCGCACGGACTTGTCGGGATAGGCAGCGGCCGCGCTTGCGTGCTGCGGCAGTCCCCAGGCTGCGGCCGCTGCCGCGCCAGCGGCCAGGAAGTGGCGGCGAGATGTCTCCTGCATGGCTTGTCTCCTTGTGTTGCTCTATCCCGAATGGGTGGCCGGTCCATGATGGGCAACGGACATATCGCCTGTCCAATACCAAGCGCCTATGCAACGATATCTTTTGCCAATCGTCCTGCGGCCGGCCACAGGCGATCTCTCTGGACGGCCCGCTACCATCGCAGCCTGCAGCCGGGGGAACCAAAGACCATGCCCCTGGCTCCCACAGTCCGCCATGCCGCACCAACCACCTCTTCGCCACACTGCCCCCCAGCACCTCGCCTTCTGGCTCCTCGCCTTTTTCCTTGCCGCCGCCAGCCTGCTTGCCACCCCTGCCGGCGCGCAGCTGCGCCTGAAGACCGGCAGCGGGGCGGCCGCGGCCGTGGACACGCCGCGCGTGCGGGCCGAGCTCGTGGCCCAGGCACCCGAAGGCGTTCAGCCCGGCCAGACGCTGTGGCTGGGCCTGCTGATCACCCACCAGCCCGAATGGCATACCTATTGGAAGAACGCCGGTGACTCCGGCCTGGCCACCGAGCTGAACTGGCAGCTGCCTGCAGGCCTGACGGCGGGCGAGATCCAGTGGCCCGTGCCCGAGGCGCTGCGCGTGGGCCCGCTGCTCAACTACGGCTATGAGGGCCAGGTGCTGCTGCCCGTGCCCGTGCAGGTGGCCGCCGACTTCAAGCCGCCCGCGTCCGGCATGCTGGACCTGCGCCTGCATGCGAATTGGCTGGTCTGCCGCGTGGAGTGCATTCCCGAGGAAGGCGATTTTCAGCTGCAGCTGCCCGTGCAGGGCAGCACGGCAGGCCAGGGTCAGGCCTTCACCCAGGCCTGGGCGCTCAAGCCCCAGGCACTGTCTGCGCCAGCCCAGGCCAAGGTGGTGCCAGCCAGCCAGCCAGCCGCACAAGGCAGGACGCCCGACGAGCGCGTGCAGCTGCGCATCGAGGGCCTGCCGGAATCCCTGCAGGGCCGCACGCTGGACTTCTATCCCGAATCTTCCGACACCTTCCACCACGCGGCAGAACTGGGCAAGGACTGGCAGCAGCATTGGGACGGCGCGGCCTGGGTGGCCGAGCTGCCCCTGTCCGACATGCGCGGCGAGACCCCGGCAAAGCTGCCCGTGGTCCTGGCCCTGCCACCCGCCGAGCGCGCCGCAGCGCTGGAGCAGGGCCAGCCCGTGGCCTGGCGCGCCGAGGCCCCGGTCGAGGGCCGCTGGACGGCTGCCGCCATGGCCAGCGTTTCCCCCGCACTGGCCGCTGCCCTGGCGGCCAACCAGGCCGCTGCGCCTGCTGCCAGCGCCGCCAGCGCCACCAGCCTGTGGATGGCCCTGCTCGGTGGCCTGGTGGGTGGACTGATCCTGAACCTCATGCCATGCGTCTTCCCGGTGCTGGCCATCAAGATCCTGGGCTTTGCACGCCATGGACAGGACCGCCGCGCCCAGCGCCTGGGCGGGCTGGCCTATACGGCGGGCGTGGTGCTTTCCTTCCTGGCCCTGGGCGGCCTGTTGCTGGCGCTGCGCGCGGCAGGCGAGCAGCTGGGCTGGGGCTTTCAGCTGCAGTCGCCGGCCATCGTGGCCCTGCTGGCCGCCCTGTTCACGCTGCTGGGGCTGAACCTGGCAGGCCTGTTCGAGTTCGGCTCCATGCTGCCCGGCCGCTGGGCTGCGGCCCATGCGCGCCATCCGGTGGCCGATGCCTTTCTGTCCGGCGTGCTGGCCGTGGCCATTGCCTCGCCCTGCACGGCGCCGTTCATGGGCGCCTCGCTGGGCTTTGCCATCGACATGCCGGCCCTGCAGGCGCTGACGGTGTTCGCCGCCCTGGGCCTGGGCATGGCCCTGCCCTATCTGCTGGCCAGCTTCGTCCCCGCCGTGGTGCGCTGGCTGCCGCGCCCGGGCGCCTGGATGGATACCTTCCGCCGCGCCATGGCCTTCCCCATGTTCGCCACCGTGGTCTGGCTGGTCTGGGTGCTGGGGCACCAAAGCGGCATCGACGCCGCCACCGCGCTGCTGGCTCTGCTGCTGGCCTTCAGCGCCCTGGTCTGGACGCTGACGCTCAAGGGCCGCACGCGGGCCGTGCTGGCCACGCTGGCCGTGGTGCTGGCAGGCGCGCTGCTGGCCACCACCGCGCCCCTGATCACCACGCCTGCCCAGGCGGAGGGCACGGGCACGGTGTCCGCTGCAGGCGAGCGCTGGCAGCCCTGGTCGGCCGCCCGCGTAGCCGAGCTGCAGGCGGCGGGCAAGCCCGTGTTCGTGGACTACACGGCCGCCTGGTGCGTGACCTGCCAGGTCAACAAACGCACCACGCTCAACCATGAGGAGGTGCTGGCCGCCTTCGACAAGCACGGCGTGACCCTGCTGCGCGCCGACTGGACGCGGCGCGATCCGGCCATCACCGCTGCGCTGCAGCAACTGGGCCGCAGCGGCGTGCCCGTCTATGTACTGCATGCGCCGGGCAAGCCCCCGGTGGTGCTCAGCGAGCTGCTATCGAAGAGCGAGGTGCTGGGGGCGTTGGCCGCGCTTTGACGGCACGCCCTCCTGGGACAAACCCCGATTTTGGGTAGGTCCCAGGCCTACATTTGTTGCAGCGCACGCCGTCCTAGACTGGATGCATCCGGGGAATACCGCAATCCGAACGCTAGGCGCCGCGGCTGCCGCCCGACTCCGGAGACCCGCCCGCGCGGCAACTGCCCGCCCTGCACGACACAGGAGGTGGGCCATGCATGCACTGATCACCCATTCGCACCCTTCGGGGGTGCACCATCGTTCACGCGGCAAGGGTTTGCTGCTGGCGCTGGGGCTTGCCAGCCTGGCCGTGGCGGGGATCGTCCTGCCCTTTGTCTGGGACCTGCTGGGCTTCGTCAACGGATTGCCCAAGATGGGATGGCTGCAGTCCATCCTGGCGGTCTCGCCGGTGTTCAGCTGGCTGATGATGTTCGCCTGGGGCCTGGCCGTTCCCGTGGCGCTGATCTATGCGCTCTACCACCCGCAGACCCATCCCTGGGGCAATGCCGCCATGGTGGCGGGCGCCATGTTCATCGCCGTCACCTGGTATGTGCACATGCCCGCCGCATCGCAGTGCACGGCGATGTACCCGCAGACCGGTATGGCCTGCTCGGTGCTGCAATGGGGCTTCAGCATGAGCCTGGGCGTGGCAACGGCGGCCTATGTGTTCCTGGTCTTCATGATTGCGCTGTCCTCGCTGGGCCTGCTGGCCGAATGCGTTGCGCGCAATGAGCCGCCCAGGCCCTGAATCCGCAGGGTCTTGCGCAAGCGTCCCGGCCGCCGATTTTTTGCCGCCGGGCCGCCCCAAGGCAAAAAGCGGCCCCCTCGGGGGGGCAGCGGACCTTGCGCAGCAAAGGGAGTGGGGGCTTCTTTTATAATGGCCGCTGGGTGTCCAGACCGCATGGGGCGGCAGGACAGGTGTTGATAGCGCAGGTCGGGCCGCCTGCGCACTGGGGCCGCAAGGCCCCTTTGCTGCTTTGCACATGAACACCTACACGACCCCGCGGCCGTCCGGCCCGCGCACGCCCCTTTTCCTGTCTTTCGCCGATCGCGTCGGCGCCTTCCTTTCCCGCTGGTCCCATGCCGAGGCCGCGGGCGGCATCGTGCTGCTGCTGGCAGCGGCCGCCGCCCTGCTCTGGGCGAACTCCGGCTGGGCCGGCTCCTATGAGGCGCTGTGGCACACGCCGCTGAGCCTGGGCCTGGGCCCGTGGCAGCTGTCGCAATCCCTGCATTTCTGGGTCAACGATGCGCTGATGAGCGTGTTCTTTCTCGTGGTCGGCATGGAGATACGCCGTGAGATGCATTCCGGCGCACTGGCCCAGCCGCGCCAGGCGCTGCTGCCCGTGATGGCCGCGCTGGGCGGCGTGGTGGCGCCGGCCCTGATCTTCCTGGCCTTCAATGCCGCGCCGCCGCTGCGCAACGGCTGGGCCGTGCCCACGGCCACCGACATCGCCTTTGCCATGGGCGTGCTGGCCCTGCTGGGCCGGGGTCTGCCGCCCGCGCTGCGCGTGTTCCTGCTGGCGCTGGCCATCATCGACGACCTGGTGGCCGTGCTCATCATTGCGCTGTTCTATTCGGGCGGGCTGCAGTGGAGCCAGCTGCTGGTGGCCGCCGCCGGCCTGGCCGGCGTGTTCCTGCTGCAGTCGCTGGGTGTTCGCCGCGCCTGGGCCTATGTGCTGCCGGGCGCCGTGCTCTGGTGGGGCATCTGGCAGACCGGCGCCCATCCCACGCTGGCCGGCGTGGTGCTGGGCCTGGTGACACCCGTGCATGCGCTGGCAGGCCGCGAAAGCGCAGCGCCCGTGGAGCGTGTGCAGGCGGACCTGCATCCCTGGGTGGCCTTTGGCGTGATGCCGCTGTTTGCGCTGGCCAATGCCGGCGTGCCGCTGCAGGGCGCGGGCACCACTGGCATTGATGTGGCGGGCACGTCGGCCGTGATGTGGGGCGTGGCCCTGGCCCTGGTGCTGGGCAAGCCGCTGGGCGTGCTGCTCAGCTGCTGGCTGGCCGTGCGCCTGCGGATGTGCGCACTGCCGCCAGGCATGGGCTGGAGCGACACGCTGCTGGCCGGCCTGCTGGCAGGCATTGGCTTCACCATGGCCATCTTCATCGCCACGCTGGCCTTTGACAGCGAGGCCCTGCTCAATGCCGCCAAGCTGGGGGTGCTGATGGCGTCGGCCACGGCCGCCGTGCTGGGCCTGGCCTGGGGCCTGGTGCTGCGCCGCCGCCATGCTGCGGCCGCGACAGCGCAGCCGGCCTGATCCGCATGCGCTGCGTACACTGCGGCGCATGAGTGATACAGCCACAGACTCCCGCCTGCGTGACATCCTCGTGCAGTGCCGCACCCTGGCCGTGGTCGGCCTGTCGCCGCAGCCCGACCGGCCCAGCCACCAGGCGTCGCAGTACATGCAGCGCCACGGCTACCGCATCGTTCCCGTGAACCCCGTGGTCGCACGCGAAGGCGGACGCATCCTGGGCGAGCCCGTCCATGCCAGCCTGGCCGACGCTGCGGCCGCGCTGGCCGCACAGGGCCTGCGCATCGACATGGTCGATTGCTTCCGAAAGAGCGAGGACATCCCGCCGCTGGCCGCCGAGGCGATTGCCATCGGCGCGCGCTGCCTGTGGCTGCAACTGGGCGTGGTCAACGATGCCGCCCTGGAGCCGGCCCGCGCTGCAGGCCTGTGGACCGTGCAGGACCGCTGCGTGAAGATCGAGCACCAGCGCCTTCTGGCCGATGCCCCAGCCGCTGCCCGGTAGCACAGGAATTGCCCATGAAAAAGGCCGCAGCCCCTGAAAGGCTGCGGCCTGCAATTGGCGTGGACCAAGGCCCGGTCAGTCCGGTGCAGGTTACCTGCCTCCGTCCGGGTGTCTGCTTCAGCCCACATCCAGCATCATGCACGGTCTTTGTGACAGCCCTGTGATGCACATCACGGTCCGGCTCACTGCACAAGAAGCCGGATCCGCCCTCTCTTTCCGAAAATCCCCCGATTCCCCCCAAGCGCCGGGACGGCCTCAGCCGCGCCGCGTGAACAGGCGCATGTAGCGCGAAGGCAGGTCCTGCATGCGCATCATGATGGGCAGGTCTGCCGTGTTGAAGTCGCTGTCCCAGGCCGGCGCGCCCAGAACCTTGGCGCCCGTGCGCAGATAGCCCTGGATCAGCGCGGGCGGCTCCACGCTCATGCCGCTGGTGCTGACCGATGCCAACTCCTCGGGCAGGGCCACGCGAGGACGCACCTGCAGCTCGGGCTCGGCCAGATGGGTCTGGCGCAGTTGCTGCCAGACGCGCGCCGGGCCCTCGCCGTGGGCCAGGCCCGGGTACTGCATGGGAATGCTGGCGCAGCCGACCATGGCGTCCAGCTGGTTGCGCTGCATGAATTCGGCCAGGGCGCCCCACAGCGCCAGGATCACGCCGCCCTGGCGGTGCGACGCATGCACGCAGCTGCGGCCCAGCTCCACCATGCGCGGGCGCCAGGCGTGCAGCGGGGCGAGGTCGAATTCCTGGTCGGAGTACAGGCCGCCGGCGCGCAGCGCCTGGGTGGGGGTGAGCAGGCGGTAGGTGCCGATGACCACGCCCCGGTCGGCGTCGCAGACCATGAGGTGTTCGCAGAAATCGTCGAAGGCGTCGATGTCGTGTCCGGCCAGCGGCGTCTGCAGAACGGCGCCCATCTCGGCGGCGAACACCGCGTGGCGCAGGCGCTGCACCTGTCGCACTTCGTCAAGGTGCCGGGCCCAGCGCACGTCCAGCCGCAGCGGCTTGTCTGCGGCCTGGGGTGGCTGGAGAAGCGCGGAAAGCGGGGGCTTGGCGACGTCGATCGCCGCGTTGCGAAGGGTGTCAAGAACGTCCATATGCCCGCCTTCCTCGTCATGTTGGACGCAGTCGGTGACCTGCCTGTGCCACTCGGTTTGCCTGCGTGCCGCCATTGTGGAAAGCCGCCATGAAAGTCCCGCGACGGTTGCGTTACAGCAACATGTCACACCGCACTGCAATGGTGCACTGCAGCAAACGCCTCTATGAAAGGTGTTGCGCGCAAGTTGGTGCACGCCATCCCAGGGTTGGCATGTCGTCAAGAATGAAACAAATTGTGCGTTAATGACAGGGCCGCATGCCCGGCCATCGCGGCTTGCGGAGTCCTCAGTCTTCCCTTGCCGCGCCATGCTCCAGACCCTTCGCTCCAAGATCCTTGCCATCAGCACAGCCACCGTGGTCGGCGCCCTTGCCATCACGGGGGCCGCCACGTACCACATCGTCCGCGGCAGCACGTTCCAGACCATCGAACAGGATCTGGATGCCATCACCGCAGGCAACACCATGGCCATCGACCAGTGGGTGGCCTCCAAGGCACGCGCCGTCAGCGCCGCCGCCGCCGTGATCGAGCATGGCGACCCGCAGGGCTTTGCCGCCCACATGGGCCAGGCCAGTGGCTTCCCCATCACCACGGTGGGCTGGCAGGACAAGACCTTCAAGTCCACCACCAGCACCCCGCCCGACTACGACCCCACGGCCCGCCCCTGGTACAAGAGCGCCGTGCAGGCCGGCAAGCTGACGCTGACCAAGCCCTATGGCGACTCCACCACGGGCGTGCCCTATGTGGCCTTCGTGGCGCCCATGCTGCGCGGCGGCGCGCTGCAGGGCGTGATCAGCGGCGCCGTGCCGCTGGAGGGCGTGCGCGAGGTGGTCTCGGCCATCCGCCCCACGCCCGGCAGCCTGGGCTTTGTGGTCAGCCGTGACGGCCAGGTGCTGGCGCATGCCGATGCCAAGCTGCTGCTCAAGCCCACCTCCGACCTCTCCGAGCTGCTGACGCCTGCCGCGCTGACCGCGCTGGCCAGCGCCACGGCGCCGCTGGAAGTGAACCTGGGCGGCAGCGCCAAGCTGCTCAAGGCCCGCCCGGTGCAGGGCACGGACTGGCTGCTGGTGGTGGCATTGGACAAGGCCGAGGCCACGACCGGACTGCAAAGCGTGCTCAAGACGCTGGCCATTGCCATCGTGCTGCTGGCCTGCCTGGCAACGGCCGTGGCGGCGGCGCTGACGGCCCAGTCCTTCCGGCGCCTGTCGCAGGTGCGCGACGCCATGGACAAGATCGGCTCGGGCGGCGGCGACCTGACGCAGCGCCTGCCGGTGTCGGGCCGCGACGAGGTGGCGCAGATCGCCTCCTCCTTCAACGGCTTCGTCGAGCAAATCGGCACCGTGCTCAAGGATGTGCGCAACGGCGTGGAGTCCATGAAGACCGCCACCGACGAGATCAAGCTGGGTAACCTGGACCTGTCCAACCGCACCGAGTCCTCGGCCAGCAGCCTGCAGGAGACCTCGGCCTCGCTGTCGCAGCTGACGGCCAATGTGCGCCAGTCGGCCGAGGCGGCCGCCATGGCCACGCGCCTGGCCCAGTCGGCCAGCAGCTCGGCCACCAAGGGTGGCGACGTGGTGGGCAGCGCCGTGAGCACCATGGACGACATCTCCAAGGCCTCGTCCAAGATCGGCGAGATCATCGGCGTCATCGACGCCATCGCCTTCCAGACCAACATCCTGGCGCTCAATGCCGCCGTCGAGGCAGCCCGCGCCGGTGAGCAGGGCCGGGGCTTTGCCGTGGTGGCGGCAGAAGTGCGCAGCCTGGCCCACCGCAGCGCGGCGGCCGCCAAGGAGATCAAGACCCTGATCGACGCCTCCGGCGCCAGCGTGGCCATGGGCACGGACCGCGTGCGCGCGGCCGGCCAGACCATGGGCGAGATCGTGGACGGCATCCAGCGCGTCTCCCAGATCATTGTCGAGATCAACGGCGCCATGACCGAGCAGAGCGTGGGCATCGGCCAGATCAACCAGGCCGTGGCCGACATGGACCGCGCCACGCAGCAGAACGCCGCGCTGGTGGAGGAGTCCACCGCCGCATCGTCCGTGCTCAACGAGCAGGCCCACCACCTGTCGCGCACGGTGGCCGGCTTCACGCTGGAAGGGCGTGCGCCTGCCCGGGATCAGCTGCTGCTCACCAACTGAGCCGCAGCACGCGACGGGCTCAGGCCTGGGCCGGCGCTCCCAGGCGCTGGGACAGGCTGCGCGCCTGGGCCTGCAGCAGCAGGGCCGGCCGGCCTTGCAGGTCCAGGTCCAGCGTGGCCGAAGGGCCGATGGCGGCAATGGCCAGCACCAGCTGGCCAAAGCCGTCGAACACCGGCACGGCCAGCGCGCTCACGCCTGACAGCAGCTGGTTCTCGACCCGGCTCAGGCGGCTGGCGCGGATGGCGGCCAGCTCCTTTGCAAAGGCGGGCTCTTCCAGGCTGTGACCTTCCGCATCCAGCAGGGGCGCAATGCGCCCGGGCTCGCCAAAGGCCGCAAAGATCTTGCCTGTGGCCGTGTGGCGCAGCGATGCGGGCGTGCCGTGGCGCATGGCCACATAGACATGGGTGGGCCCCTCTTCCACGCGGATGATGGTCGGCCCCTGGCCGCTCCACATGGCAATCGACACCGTGCTGCCCACCTCCTGCGCCAGCGCGGGCAGCTCGGCGATCGCCAGGCGCACGGGATCGGCCTGCTGCAGGCTGATCAGCCCCATCTGTATGGCCAGCGGCCCCAGGCCGTAGTGGCCGCTGGCGCGGTCCTGCTCCATCAGGCCCAGCTTGCAGAAGCTCACCAGGTAGGGGTGGGCCTTGGCCGCCGTCATGCCGGCCTCGCGCGCCAGATCCTTCAGCGCCATGCGCCGGCCGGTGCGCGCCAGCGCCTTGAGCAGCTGGCCGCCGACCTCCACGCTCTGGATGCCGCGCGGGCCGCGCGCAGGCTCGTCATCGGCGCTGTCGGAGGGGAAGACTGGGTCGTTCGGGGAGGAGGCGGCATCGGACATGGCAGGCATTGTGAAGGCTGGAACCCGAAGTTTGCGGCTCCGAGGGTTTTTCACTATGTCAAATGAATTGTTCAATGTTGAATTTTTCCCTAGCATTCAGGCATTCGATAAAAACAAACGCATTTGTCCATCTCAAAAGCAGGATGCCCATGACCACCAAGACCTTTGCCTCCGCCGCCGACCTCGAAATCAAGCAGGTCAGCTTCGACAAGCTCTCCGAGCACGCCTACGCCTACACGGCCGAAGGCGACCCCAACACCGGCATCATCATTGGCGACGACGCCGTGATGGTGATCGACACCCAGGCCACGCCCGTCATGGCCCAGGACGTGATCCGCCGCATCCGCGAGGTCACGGACAAGCCCATCAAGTACGTCACGCTGTCGCACTACCACGCGGTGCGCGTGCTGGGCGCCTCGGCCTTCTTCGCGGAAGGCGCCGAACACATCATTGCCAGCCAGGACACCTACGACCTCATCGTGGAGCGCGGCGAGCAGGACAAGGCCAGCGAGATCGGCCGCTTTCCCCGCCTGTTCCAGAACGTGGAAAGCGTGCCCGACGGCATGACCTGGCCCACCCTGACCTTCACCGGCAAGATGACGCTGTGGCTGGGCAAGCTCGAGGTGCAGATCCTGCAGCTGGGCCGCGGCCACACCAAGGGCGACACCGTGGTCTGGCTGCCCCAGGACAAGGTGCTGTTCAGCGGCGACCTGGTGGAGTTCGGCGCCACGCCCTATGCGGGCGATGCCTACTTCCAGGACTGGCCGCACACGCTGGACGCCATCGCCGCCCTGCAGCCCGAAAGGCTCGTGCCCGGCCGGGGCGCCGCGCTGCAGACGCCGGCCGAGGTGCAGGCCGGCCTGGCCGGCACGCGCGACTTCATCAGCGACCTGTGGACCGAGGTCAAGGCCGGCGCCGACGCCCAGCAGGACCTGCGCAAGGTCTACGAGGCCGCCTTCGCCAAGCTGCAGCCCAAGTACGGCCAGTGGGTGATCTTCAACCACTGCATGCCCTTCGATGTGACCCGCGCCTATGACGAGGCATCGGGCCACGCCGACCCGCGCATCTGGACCGCCGAGCGCGACCGCCAGATGTGGCTGGCGCTCGAAGGCTGATGCACGGCGGCGTCCGGGCCTGAACACCGGCACGCCCGCCCCTCGCACCCGTCCGTGAACCGGCGCCCTGGCGCGCCGGCGGGGATGGCTGCGCCCTTTTTTCCACACTGCCCACGCCAGAGGACGAACACCATGTCCCACCCCGCCATCTCCCTGCAAGCGCTGCGCGGCAGCGGCGCAGACATACAGTCCATCCACATCCCCTACGAGCGCCATGCCGACCAGGACGCCGGTGCGGACACGCCCGCCCGGCATCCCGTGGTCATCGTCGGCGCCGGCCCCGTAGGCCTGTCGCTGGCCATCGACCTGGCCCAGCGCGGCCAGCGCGTGGTGCTGCTGGACAACGACTGCCGGCTGTCCACGGGCTCGCGCGCCATCTGCTTTTCCAAGCGCACGCTGGAGATCTGGGACCGCCTGGGCGTGGGCCAGCCCATGGTGGACAAGGGCGTGTCCTGGAACCTGGGCAAGGTCTTCTTCAAGGACCAGCCGCTGTACCGCTTCGACCTGCTGCCCGAGGACGGCCACGAGCGCCCGGCCTTCATCAACCTGCAGCAGTACTACGCCGAGGCCTACCTGGTCGAGCGCGCACTGCAGCTGCCGCTGATCGACCTGCGCTGGCACAGCAAGGTCACGGCGCTCGAGCCGCAGGCCGAGGGCGCGCTGCTGACCGTGGAGACGCCCGACGGCAGCTACCGCATCGATGCGCAATGGGTCCTGGCCTGCGACGGCTCGCGCTCGCCGCTGCGCGGCCTGCTGGGCCAGGAAAGCCATGGCCGCATCTTCCGCGACCGCTTCCTGATCGCCGACGTGAAGATGCACGCCGAATTCCCCACCGAGCGCTGGTTCTGGTTCGACCCGCCCTTCCACCCGGGCCAAAGCGTGCTGCTGCACCGCCAGCCCGACGATGTCTGGCGCATCGACTTCCAGCTGGGCTGGGACGCGGACCCCGAGGAAGAGAAAAAGCCCGAGAACATCGTGCCGCGCATCCGCGCCCTGCTGGGCAAGGACGCGCCCTTCGAGCTGGAATGGGCCAGCGTCTACACCTTCGCCTGCCTGCGCATGGACCGCTTCGTCCATGGTCGCGTGGTCTTTGCGGGCGACAGCGCCCACGGCGTCTCGCCGTTTGGCGCACGCGGCGCCAACAGCGGCGTGCAGGATGCCGAGAACCTGGCCTGGAAGCTGGACCGCGTGCTGCGCGGCCAGGCCAATGCCTCGCTGATCGCCACCTACGGCGCCGAGCGGGAATACGCGGCCGACGAGAACATCCGCAACTCCACGCGCGCCACCGACTTCATCACGCCCAAGAGCGAGATCAGCCGCCTGTTCCGCGACGCCGTGCTGGACCTGGCGCGCGACCATGAATTCGCGCGCCGCATCGTCAACAGCGGGCGGCTGTCCGTGCCGGCCACGCTGCATGGCTCCGCGCTCAACACGCCTGACACCGACACCTTCGACGGAACGCAGCTGCCCGGCGCCGTGCTGGCCGATGCGCCCATGCGCCGGCCCGGCGCAGACGGCACGGCCTGGCTGCTGCGCGCACTGGGACCGGACTTCACGCTGTTGCACTTCGGCCCCACGCCGGCCTGGGCACGGGCGCTGCCCGGCGTGCTCAACCTGTCCATCGCGGCCGAGGGAGAGGCCCATGCGCCAGACGCCGACCTCATCGATGCGCGCGGCCTGGCGGCCAAACGCCTCGATGCGCGCCCCGGCACCAGCTACCTGCTGCGGCCTGACCAGCATGTCTGCGCGCGCTGGCGCCGCCCCGACGAAGCCGGCGTGCGCGCCGCGCTGCAAAAAGCCTGCGGCGCCGCCGCCACGGCCTGAACCTCTTACGCCCCATCCACAGGAGACCGCCATGCTGCTGTCCACCCACCCCAACCTGCAGGCCTGCGACGATTTCTACGAAGCCCTGATCGCCACCCACCAGGGGCTCGATACCGCGCAAAGCCATGCCCTCAATGCCCGCCTCGTGCTGCTGCTGGCCAATCACATCGGCCACCAGGGCACCTTGCTGCATGCGCTCGAACTGGCCCGCGCCAGCGCAGGACTTGCCCCTGCCGGCGCGGACCCGGCCGAGCGCGGCGCCGTGACGCCGGTCGCCCCGGTGCACGCGGCCGCCTGAAGCCGCGCGCCGCCGCCCGTGCGGCGGCCTGCCATCCCCACAAAGGCGCCCGCCTCACAACTCGGACATCTCACAAGGGCGCCGCATACAACATGGAGACAAGGATGCAACGCAAGCAGTTTCTGGCCGCACTGGCCTGCTCGGGCCTGGCCCTGGCCGCAGGGCCTGCCGCCCTGGCACAGGACAAGCCCCTGGAATGGGTCGTCGGCTATGCGGCCGGCGGCGGCTCGGACGTGGTCGCCCGCGTCATCGCCGAGGCCATGGGCCGCAATCTGGAGCGGGTCATCGTCATCAACAACAAGCCCGGCGCAGGCACCAACATCGCGGCCGAGTACAGCGCCCGCTCGCGCGACTACGGCAACCTCATGTTCACGGCCGACTTCGCCACGCTGGCGGCCAACCCCTTCCTGTTCAGCAAGCTCAACTACAACGCCGAGCGCGACTTCAAGCCCGTGGGCATGCTGGTGCGCTTTCCCATGCTGCTGGTGGTCAACAACGAGGTGCCCGCCACCAACCTCGCCGAATTCCTGGCCTGGGCCAAACAGCAAAAGACCGGCGTGAGCTGGGGCTCGGCCGGACTGGGCAGCCCCCACCACCTGGTGGGCGAGCTGTTCCGCGAACAGGCGGGCATCAGCAACATGACCCATGTGCCCTACCGCGGGGCGGCCCCTGCCGTGCAGGACGTGGTGGGCGGCCAGATTCCCGCCATGTGGGCCGA
Source organism: Delftia sp. DLF01 (assembly GCF_014852125.1). Classification (NCBI taxonomy): domain Bacteria; kingdom Pseudomonadati; phylum Pseudomonadota; class Betaproteobacteria; order Burkholderiales; family Comamonadaceae; genus Delftia; species Delftia sp. DLF01. Next base: position 238,233 of record NZ_JACVAZ010000006.1, on the reverse strand, counting down.
CAGCGCCACCATCATTCCCTTCCTGAGCGAGAAAAAGCTCAAGGCCATCGGCGTGGCCAGCCCCACGCGCGTGGACGTCCTGCCCCAGGTCGCCACGCTGCAGGAGCAGGGTCTGAAAGGTTTCGAGGGCTATGCCTGGCAGGGCATCGTCGTGCCCACGGGCAGCTCGGCCGAGGTGGTCAAGAAGTTCAGCCAGTCGCTGCAGCAGGCCCTGGCCGACACCCGCACCAAGGCACGCCTGGCCGCCATGGGCGTGGAGCCCATGCCCGGCAGCGCCGACCAGATGGGCCAGTTCGTGCGCGCCGAGCGCAGCAAGTGGGGACGGGTGATCTCGGCCAACAATATCAAGCTGGATTGAGCGAGCCCTCGCCGCCCCGAGCGGCGATGACTCCATGAAAGTGCCCGACCTCAGCAGGCCCTTGCGCCGGTGGTCGGCACTTCCAGCAAATCCAGGGGACAGATGCCGCCTTGCTGGGAATTCCCGTGCGCTCCAGGCAAGACATCCACAGTGGCAAAGCCCCGTTCAGCAAATCCACCACACCTCCCAGACGGCTCTACCTGGCAAGCCTTTGCCTTTCCAAGCTTGCGGGCGCAGGACCGCCCGGCCCGCCCCTGACTCCCAAGCCTTCGGATCACCAGCGCGTGGTGTTCATGGTCATAGGCAGCGGTCCTCTACCTGGATCTCAGGTCGAATGGCGTCACCGGTGCGCCTTTGGGAACCGCAACCTGTTTCGGTCTTGCCATGGATTGACAGATGTGCCTAGGGTTTAGCCGATGGACCATTTCCAAATTAGACGGCCGAGCGCATACACCAGCGCGCGGCATTGACGACTTGCACAATTCGTCCTCTCGCCAAGGCTCCGGAAATCCGTCCGCATCAGATAACGGGCGACAATCCTCCTTTTCACACACCACCCTGTCAGCCAGGGCGTGCATTTGCCTACCTGTGGCGGTGCTCTTGCCAAGGCAGCGTTCATAAGCCACTCACGGATTTATCCGAGCAAATCCTGTGAAATATCAGAAGATTCTTATAGGCTGCGTCCTCATTTTCAGATTCAGCCGTATTCCATACATCCCCCAAAAAACTTCCAATACACCTTGCCCAGAAAATAACAGAGAAAAATTAAAACACCCTTCTCACTTCAAATTCTGCGTTTTCTTAGAATTTCTCAAGACCAATCCAGGATTGCAAAGTATAAATCTCAAGGAAAATCAACTCAAAAGCCCAATCTCTGGAAGAACTTCCCGGCAGGCAAGAAGATTTCAGGCAGCGTATTGCGATGACAAATGAGCTATCAAATCGCGTGGAACAGAATCATTGCTCCGGCCAATGTGCATGCAAGCCTTCAACAAAGAAATTGGTAGATATGTCTTCAAACAATAATATGATCATATTAGTGGCAGTCTTGATCACCACTGCCTCGGCAATAGGCTTATATGTCTATCTAGATACCAACTCATCGGAGCCCATCAATCCGCAGACGGGTATGCTGGCAAGCGAACACAGGGCGCCATCTTCAACGGCGCAAGGCACTGCATCGGTCAGCATGGAGGAGCTTCTCGAAAAAAAGAAGCAAGCAGTTTTCAGCTACTCCAGGGAGGGAAACTTCCCTGACACTCGTGTTCGGCTGAAAAAGTCCTTCGACGAAAAAATCCTGACCGCAAACGAGTATTACGGTGAATTGGCCCATATGCTTTCAATCTCGGTGGACGCCCCTGCAAGTATCACCAAGGAAGTTCTGGAATCAGGAAATAAATATGGCCGTGATGTACTGCTGGGCAATCTAGGCAGCAATCTTGACCTGCCCAACAGCATCTCCGCATCCGAGAGGAATGCCATTTTCGACATGGTAAATGGCGCCAAGCCGGAATTGGGCGGTGGCATCCATGAACTGGGGTTTTCAGATGTCTTCAGATATGAGGATTGGCTGAAATCCCTCAAGACGTATGCTCCTGACGAAGCGATTTTTCATAAAACGCTTGAAAATCTTATTCAAACAAGGATGGCTGATCCCAGGGAAATGCTGGCGCTGCAGTCCGCGTTTCGGGACGAAAAATTCTTGAACCACATAGACCCAATCGCCCGCGAAAGATACTTGTTTTATATTTCGGGATACATCAAAAACTATCCAGGCAACAGCGTCGCCCAAAGCATCAACAAGGCAAAGCAGGATTATCTTGATGACATGAAGCGCTGATGCTGGCGGTGGATTGACTTGGATGACTTGGCGGCATGCCTGTATGTCACGACCACAACCACAGTCACCAGAACCAGACAACAGCGCTCACTCCACTCACTTATGCGGCCGCCGCCTCCGCACTGCGCCCCATCCCCAGATAGGTATCGATGATGCGCCGGTCATGCAGCAGCTCCCTGGCCGCGCCGCTGAGGGCCACGGCGCCCATCTCCAGCACGTAGGCACGGTCGGCCACCTTGAGGGCGGCGCGCGCGTTCTGCTCGACCAACAGCACCGAGACGCCGTGGTCGCGCAGGCCGGCCACGACCTGCAGCACCTCGCGCACGATCAGCGGCGCCAGGCCCAGCGAGGGCTCGTCCAGCAGCAGCAGGCGCGGGCGTGCCATCAGCGCGCGGCCGATGGCCAGCATCTGGCGCTCGCCGCCCGACAGGGTGGAGGCCATCTGCGGGCGCCGCTCCCTCAGGCGCGGGAAGATGGCAAAGACCTCGTCCATGCGCTGCGCCTGGTCGCGCAGGCCCCGGCGCCAGCGCGAGAAGCCGCCCAGCAGCAGGTTGTCCTCCACCGACATCTCGCCGAACAGCTCGCGCTTTTCGGGCACCAGGGCCACGCCGTTGGCCACCATGACCTCGACGCCGGGGCGTGCGATGCGCTTGCCGTCCAGATGGATCTCTCCGCGCGAGGGCAGCAGGCCCATGGCGGCCGACAGCAGCGTGGTCTTGCCCGCGCCGTTGGGGCCGATGACGGTGACGATCTCGCCGCTGCGCACATCCAGATCCACCTGGTGCACGGCCTCCACGGGACCGTAGGACACGCTCAGGCCCTTGAGCTGCAAAAGGGTGTCGCTCATGCCGTCTCTCCGGTTGCCTCGTCGTCGTCGCCGCCGCCCAGGTAGGCATCCAGCACGCGCTGGTTGACCTGGATCTGGGCCGGCGTGCCTTCGGCGATCACGGTGCCGAACTCCAGCACCGTGATGCGGTCCGCAAGATTCATGACGAACTCCATGTCGTGCTCGACGACGAGAATGCCCAGCCCCTCGGCGCGCAGCTGGCGCAGCAGGTCGGCCAGGGCCTGTTTTTCCAGATGGCGCAGGCCGGCGGCCGGCTCGTCCAGCAGCAGGGCCGCAGGCTGGCCGGCCAGGGCGCGTGCGATCTCCACGATGCGCTGCTGGCCCAGGGCCAGCGAGGCGGCCGGCACGTCGGCGAAGGCGCCCAGGCCGCAGCGCTCGATCTGGCGGCGCGCCTCGGCCAGCACCGATGCCTCCTCGGCCCGGTCCAGGCGCAGCATGGAGGCCAGCCAGCCCCGGTGCGCACGCCGGTGCGCGCCCACGGCCACGTTCTCCAGCACGCTGCGCTGGCCCAGCAGGCGCACATGCTGGAAGGTGCGGCCCAGGCCCAGGGCGGCAAAGCGGCGCGAGGGCGCATCGTTCATGGCCTGGTCCATGAAGCGCACCTGGCCCTCGGTGGGCGAGTCCACGCCCGAGATCATGTTGAAGAAAGTGCTCTTGCCCGCGCCGTTGGGGCCGATCAGCGCATGCACCTCGCCGGCCTTGAGCGTCATGGCCACATCGTTGTTGGCCACCAGGCCGCCAAAGCGCTTGGTCACATGCTCGGCCGCCAGCAGCACCTGGCCCGTAGCGGGCAGCGCGCGCTGCGCCAGCGGAGCCGCGTCCGCCAGCTTCAGATCGGACACGGGCCGGCGCACCCAGCGCGCCGTGAGCGCCTGCAGCGTGGGCCACAGGCCTTCTGCAAAGCGCTGCAGCACCAGCACCATCAGCAGGCCGAAGACGATGACCTCGAAGTTGCCGCTGGTGCCCAGCAGGGCCGGCAATATGTCCTGCAGCTTTTGCTTGACCAGGGTGATCAGCGTGGCACCCAGCACGGCGCCCCACAGGTGGCCGGCGCCGCCGACCACGGCCATGAACAGGTACTCGATGCCCACGTTCAGGTTGAAGGGAGCCGGGCTCACGAAGCGCTGCATGTGGGCGTAGAGCCAGCCCGACAGAGTGGCCAGCAAGGCCGCCAGCACGAAGAGCTTGACGCGGTAGTGCGCTGTGTCGATGCCCATGGATTCGGCCATAACGCGGCCGCCGCGCAGCGCGCGGATGGCCCGGCCCTCGCGCGAGTCCAGCAGGTTGTGCAGCAGCCACAGCGCCACCAGCAGCACGGCCCAGATCACCACGCCCATGGCGCGCGGCGAGGCCAGCGAGACGCCGCCGATCACCAGCGGCGCAATGCCCGTGATGCCGGTCTGCCCGCCCAGGAACTCCATGTTGCCGAACAGGTAGTACAGGCTCAGCCCCCAGGCGATGGTGCACAGCGGCAGGTAGTGGCCCTGCAGCTTGACCGTGACCGCGCCCAGCAGCCAGGCCACGACGAAGGTGATGAGCAGGCCCAGCGCCAGGCCCACCCAGGGCAGGCCCGCCGCGCCCACCAGCCCGCCCAGCGCGGCCACCGAGGCAGGCGCCGTGCACACCCAGGCCGTGGCATAGGCGCCGATGCCCACGAAGGCCGCCTGGCCGAACGAGGTCATGCCGCCCACGCCGGTCAGCATCACCAGGCCTGCGGCCACCATGGCGAACAGGCCGATGTAGCTGAGGATGACGACGGTGAAATCGGGCAGAAAGCCCCAGGACGCGGCCAGCAGCGCAATGGCGGCCACCGTGAGCACGCGCGTGCTGATGCCGCCCGAGGCGGCCTTGGCAGGCGCCGTGGCCTGCGAGGAAACGGGGGCGCTCATTCTTCTTCCTCCACATGGTGGCTATTGCGCGATCGCCACCACAGCACCGGGATGATCAGCGTGAACACCAGCACCTCCTTGTAGGCACTGGCCCAGAACGACGAGAAGGCCTCCAGCAGCCCGACCAGCAGCGCGCCGGCCAGGGCCAGCGGGTAGCTGGCCAGCCCGCCCACGATGGCGGCCACGAAGCCCTTGAGGCCGATCAGAAAGCCGGTGTCGTAGTACACCGTGGTCAGCGGCGCGATCAGCAGGCCGGAGATGGCGCCGATCAGCGCGGCCAGCGCAAAGCTCACGTCGCCGGCCATGGCCGTGGGAATGCCCATGAGGCGTGCGCCCACGCGGTTGATGGCCGTGGCGCGCAGCGCCTTGCCGATCATCGAGCGCTCGAAGAACACGAACAGCAGGGCCACCAGCACCAGGGTCACGCCCACCACCACCAGGGACTGGCCCGAGATCGTGATGTCGCCCAGGCGCAGCTGCGCCTGGGAAAACGCGGGGGTGCGCGAGCCTTCGGCACCGAAGAACAGCAGCCCCAGGCCGACCAGCACGCCGTGCATGGCCACCGAGACGATGAGCAGCATCAGCACCGAGGCATGGGCCAGCGGCCGGTAGGCCAGGCGGTACAGCAGCGGCCCCATGGGCGTGATCAGCACCAGGGTGGCCAGCGCCTGCAGCATCAGCGAGGACGGGCGCAGCCCCCAGGCCAGGGCCACGGCAATGGCCGGCAGCGCCAGGCACCACAGGAAGGTGGCGGGCCAGCTCACCTGGCTGCCCGCGCGCCAGCGCAGCAGGTCCACCACCAGCACGGCGGCGGCCAGGGCCAGCAGCAGCCACAGCGTGGTGGGCACGCGGCCGGCCTGCATCATGGCCAGGGTGAGCGCGCCGAAGGCGACGAACTCGCCCTGCGGAATGAAGATGATGCGGGTGACCGAGAACACCAGCACCAGGGCCAGCGCCATCAGGCCGTAGACGGCGCCGTTGACGATGCCGTCCTGCCCCAGCAGCAGGGCGATTTGCAGATCCATGATCGACTTTCGAGCAGGCGCGGCCGAGCGCCACAGCGGCCGCCGCCAGGTGCGGCAGCCGCTGCGGCCTCAGACCCGCAGGTTCAGGGCTGGTACTTCCAGGTGCCGTTCTCGATCTTGACCATGACGGCCGCGCGCTGGTCCAGGCCCAGGTGGTCGGTGGGCGTCATGTTGAAGATGCCGTGGGCGCCGGCCACGTCCTTGGTCTGCTCCAGCGCATCGCGCAGGGCGGCGCGGAACTCGGCCGTGCCGGGCTGGGCCTTCTTGAGCGCGGCGGGAATCGCCGCTTCGAGCACCCGGCCCGCATCCCAGGAATGCGCGCCAAAGGTCGATGCCGTGCCCTTGCCGTTGGCGGCCTCGTAGGCCTCCACATAGGAGACGGCAGACTTCTTGACCGGGTTGCTGTCGGGCAGCTGGTGGGCCACCAGCACGGGGCCGGCGGGCAGCAGCGTGCCTTCCACATCCTTGCCGCCCACACGCAGGAAGTCGGCATTGGCCACGCCGTGGGTCTGGTAGATCTTGCCCTGGTAGCCGCGCTCCTTGAGCGATTTCTGCGGCAGCGCGGCCGGCGTGCCCGAGCCTGCGATCAGCACCGCATCGGGCTTGGCGGACATGAGCTTGAGCGTCTGGCCCGTGACCGAGGTGTCGCTGCGCGAATAGGCCTCGGTGGCGGTGAGCTTGAGGCCCTTGGCCTCGGCCACCTTGCGGAACTCCTGCAGCCAGCTTTCACCGTAGGCGTCGTTGAAGCCGATGTAGCCCACGGTCTTGATGCCGGCCTTGGCCATGTGCTCGCCGATGGCGGCGGCCATCATGGCGTCGTGCTGGGGCGTCTTGAAGACCCAGAACTTCTTGGCATCCACGGGCTCGACGATCTTGGCCGAGGCGGCCAGCGTGATCATGGGCGTCTTGGCCTCGGAGACCACGTCCACCATGGCCAGCGAGTTGGGCGTGATGCTGGAGCCCAGGATGACATCGACCTTGCTCTCGCTGATCAGCTTGCGCGTGTTGGCCACGGCCGCCGTGGTGTCGGAGGCGTCGTCCAGGATGATGTAGTTGACCTTCTGGCCCGCCACCGTGCGCGGCATCAGTGCCACGGTGTTCTTCTCGGGAATGCCCAGGGAGGCCGCCGGTCCGGTGGCCGAGACCACCACGCCCACATTGATGTCGGCCAGGGCCGATCCCCAGACCGTGGCCAGGGTCGCGGCCAGCAGGCCCAGTTTCGTCAAACGCTTCATGTCTGTCTCCTTGTGTTGGATGGGGCGTGGCACCTTCAGGCGCCACAATTTACCGTGGTAACTATTTTTTTGCCAGCGGTTTGATGCCCGGGTTTGCCTGGGGTCTGCACGGCCGGCAGGCCTCCGAGGAACAGGTCGGCCACCACGGGGGCCATGGCCTCGTGGTCCAGCGAGCCGTCGGGCCGCAGCCAGGTGAACATCCAGTTCATCATCCCGAACAGCAGCATGGCCAGCGCCTTGGACAGGCCCGCGCCATCGGCGTCCGGCCGCAGCTGGGCCACCGCCTGGGCAAAGGTTTCGACCACGGCGCGCTCCTTGCCCAGCACGCGCTGGCGGTCGTCGTCCTGCAGGAAGCGCACGTCCTCGGTCAGCACGCGGTGGGCATGGCGGGCATGGGCGTATTCCTGCACGAAGCGCTCGATCAGCATGCGCAGCCGCGGCTCGGGCGGCAGGCCCATGGACTGCACTTCGTCCACCAGGGCCTGCAGCCGCGTCATGTGGCCGTCGGTGATGTCCACCAGCAGAGCGTACTTGTCGCGGAAGTAGTGGTAGATGGTGGGCTTGGACAGGCCGCAGGCCTGGGCCACCTCGTTCATCGAAGTGCCGGGGTAGCCGCTGCGCGCGAACAGCGCGGCGGCATGGCCCAGGATCAGTTCGCGCTGGTCGTCGTATCCGGAAGATCGGCCTCGGGCCATGGGACTCCTGTGCGCGCTCAGCGGCTGCGGTGATCGATCACGCGGCGGGCCTTGCCCACCAGGGTGCGCTCTATGGAATCGGGTCGCAGCACCTCGACCTCGGCGCTCACGCCGACCAGGGTCTTGATGCGCTGCTGCACCCACAGTGCCAGCGCCTCAATGTCGCCCTGCGTGCCCGGCTGCATCTCGCAGCGCACGGCCAGCCGGTCCAGGTTGCCGTCGCGCGTGACCACCAGTTGGTACTGGCCCGACAGCTGGGCGTTCTGCAGCACGATCTCCTCGATCTGCGTGGGAAACAGGTTCACGCCGCGAATGATGAGCATGTCGTCGCTGCGCCCCACGATCTTGCCCATGCGCCGGAAGCTGCGCGAGGTCGGCGCCAGCAGCCGGGTCAAATCCCGCGTGCGGTAGCGCACGATGGGCATGGCTTCCTTGCTCAACGACGTGAAGACCAGCTCGCCCTCGCTTCCATCGGGCAGCACCTCGCCCGTGTCCGGGTCGATGATCTCGGGATAGAAATGGTCTTCCCAGATCACCGGCCCGTCCTTGCTCTCCACGCATTCGCTGGCCACGCCCGGGCCCATGACTTCGGACAGGCCGTAGATGTCCACGGCATCCAGCCCCGCCTTGCCCTCGATCTCGCGGCGCATGGCCTCGGTCCAGGGCTCGGCGCCGAAGATGCCGATCTTCACGGAGCTTGCGCGCGGGTCCATCCCCTGGCGCTGCATCTCCTCCACGATCACCTGCATGTAGCTGGGCGTGACCATGATGATGTCGGGACGGAAATCCTGGATCAGCTGCACCTGCTTTTCGGTCTGCCCGCCCGACATGGGCACCACGGTGCAGCCCGCGCGCTCGGCACCGTAGTGCGCACCCAGGCCGCCCGTGAACAGGCCGTAGCCGTAGGCCACATGCACCATGTCGCCGGGCCGCCCGCCCGCTGCGCGGATGGAGCGCGCCACCAGGTTGGCCCAGTTGTCGATGTCATTCAACGTGTAGCCCACGACCGTGGGCTTGCCCGTGGTGCCCGAGGAGGCATGCACGCGCGCCACCTTCTGGCGCGGCACGGCGAACATGCCGAACGGGTAGTTCTCGCGCAGGTCCTTCTTGGTGGTGAAGGGAAAGCGGGCCAGGTCGGACAGCGTGCGCAGGTCGGACGGATGCACGCCCTTTTCGTCGAAGGCGCGGCGGTAGTGCGGCACGTTGTCATAGGCGTGCTGCAGCGACCAGCGCAGGCGCAGCAGCTGCAGCGAGGCGATCTCGTCGCGGCTGGCGGTTTCGATGGGGTCGAGGTCGCCGGGGGCGGGGCGCTGCAGGGACATGGCGGACCTCTTCAGACGGGCTCTGTCAGGCCGGGCACGGTGGGCCGGCCCTTGAAGCTGTGCGAGCGCCCACGGAACAGCGCGATCACTTCCTGGCGCTGGTTGGTGACCTGCACGTCATAGACGCCGGTGCGGCCTGCGCGCGAGACTTCGCGGGCCTGCGCGGTGAGCACGTCGCCGGGCCGGCCGGGCGCGACGAAGTCCACGCTCAGGCCCGAGGCCACCGTCATCTCGTTGCGCGCATTGCAGGCATAGGCAAAGGCCGTGTCGGCCAGCGCCGTGATGAAGCCGCCGTGGCAGATGTCGAAGCCGTTGAGCATGTCGTCGCGCACGGCCATCTCCATGCGCGCCGCGCCGGGGGCAATGTCCGTGATGCGCAGGCCCAGGCCTTGCGCGGCGCGGTCGCGCGCCAGCATGCCGTCGCGCACCTGCTCGGCCAGGCGCTGTGCGGCTTCGTCCGGGGTGTGGGTGTCTTGCATGGCGCCGCTCCTCAACGGTCCGAGAACACGGCAGCCCGCTTGCCCAAAAAGGCGGCCACGCCCTCCTGGTAGTCGTGGGCCGCGCCCAGCTGGCCCTGCTGGCGCGCCTCGCGCGTGAGCGCATGCTCGTAGTCCAGCAGTTGGGCCGAGTCCATGGCCTCCCGCGTGCGCGCCAGGGCCCGCACGGGCATGGCGGCCAGGCGCTGGGCCAGGGCCTGGGCCTCGCTGCGCAAATCGGCATCTTCCACGCAGCGCCAGATCAGGCCGATGCGTTCGGCCTCGGCCGCAGGCAGCTTGTCGCCCAGCAGCGCAAGGCCCAGGGCGCGCGCACGGCCCACCAGGCGCGGCAGCAGCCAGGTGCCGCCGCAATCGGGCACCAGGCCGATCTTGGCAAAGGCCTGGATGAAGCTGGCCGAGCGCGCGGCCAGCACCAGGTCGCAGGCCAGTGCGATATTGGCGCCCGCACCTGCGGCCACGCCATTGACGGCGGCCACCACGGGCACAGGCATGGACTTGAGCCGCAGGCACAGCGGCTGGTAGCGGCGCTCGATCAGGTCGCCCAGGTTCTGGTCGGGCGCGGCCTCGGGGTCGGACAGATCCTGGCCCGCGCAAAAGCCGCGCCCCGCGCCCGTGAGCACCACGCAGCGCACCGTGGCATCGCCGGCGGCCTGCTCCAGGGCCGAAAGCAGCTGCTCGTGCAGTTGCGCATTGAAGCTGTTGAGCGCGTCGGGGCGGTTCAGCACCAGGGTGCGGACGGCGTCTTGCTGCTCAACCAGAACCAGCGATGGGGGCATGAAAGTCTCCGTGGCCTGTCTGCCGTCTTTATGCGGCAGATCAAACATAATTTACCGAATGGTCGGTAAATGTTAGTCGCCAGACCCTTTCCACCACAAGCGCCCAGGCACCGAGGAAACCCCTAGGCCCCATGAAAAATGACCCCCACGCTGCCCCCCGAGGGGGCGTTTTTCATCTTGGGGCGGCCCGGCGATGAAAAAAGGCCCGCACGGGCCATTTTTCTTGAAGGTTCAGGGCTTGAAACCCGAGCGCTGCACCACCGGCGTCCACTGCGCGCGGTAGGCCTTGAGCATCTCGGCCGTCTGCGCGCTGCTGCTGGAGACCGGGGTGAGCCGGCTGGCCTCGAATTTCTGGCGCGTGTCGGGCTCCTTCATGATCTCCTGCACCATGCGCGACAGGCGCTCGGCAATGTCGGGCGCCATGCTCTGCGGCGCGAACAAGGTGTTCCAGCCCATGCCCGACAGGTTCAGGCCCGATTCCTTGAGCGTGGGAATGTCCGGCGCCATGGTGCTGCGGCGCTCGCCCGACACGGCCAGCACGCGGATCTTGCCGGCCTCGTGCTGGGGCAGCAGCACGTCGAAGGTGTCGATGGCCAGCGGCACCTGGCCACCCACCAGGTCGGTCAGCAGCGGGGCCGAGCCCTTGTAGCCCACGGTTTCGGTCCGGACCTTGGCGGCCTCGCCCAGCATCAGCGAGAAGAAGTGCGGCAGGCTGCCCGTGGCCGGCACGCCCACGTTGGCCTGCTGCGGATTGGCACGCAGCCAGGCCAGCAGGTGCGACAGCTGCCTGACGGGCACGGCACTGGCCACGGCCACGCCGAATTCGTAGCGATTGACCTCGCTGACCGGGCGGAAGTCCTTGTCGGGGTCGTAGCCCGAGTCGGGGAACACCAGGGGCGCCACCAGCATCACGGCCGGGTTGGCCAGCAGCAGCGCGGGCTGGGAGGCCGGCGCGTTCTTTACATACTGGGCCGACAGGCGGCCGCCCGCGCCGGGCTTGTTCTCCACCACCACGGGCGAGCCCACGCGCGCCTGCAGCTTGTCGGCCACGATGCGCGCCACGCGGTCGGTGGCGCCACCGGGCGGGTAGCCGACGACGATGCGCAGCGGCGCCTTGCCCGGAAACAGCGGCTCGGCCGCCGTGGCACTTCCAGCCAGCCAGCTGGCGGCCGAAACAGCCGGGGCCAGGGCCAGGATCTGGGTCAGGGTTCTTCGCTGCATCGCAAACTCTCTCCTTGCATGGACGGATTCCCGTGCGGAACGCACGCCGCACAATGTAGCGGCCTCAAAAAGCCCGTTGCCGCCGATATTGACCAGGGTTAACCCGAGGCAAGACGCCCTGCGCTGCTCGGGCATCGCGACAGCCTGGCGAAGCCGACTCGGCGACAATCGCCCACCATGAGTTTCGCCCCCCTGACCAACGACACCTTCCTGCGCGCCTGCCGGCGCCAGGCCACCGACTACACGCCGCTGTGGCTGATGCGCCAGGCGGGCCGCTATCTCCCCGAATACAAGGCCACGCGCGCCCGGGCCGGCAGCTTCATGGGTCTGGCCACCAACGTGGACTACGCCACCGAGGTCACGCTGCAGCCACTGGAGCGCTTCCCGCTGGACGCGGCCATCCTGTTCTCCGACATCCTGACCGTGCCCGACGCCATGGGCCTGGGCCTGTCCTTTGCCGAAGGCGAAGGCCCGCGCTTTGCCAAGGTGGTGCGCGACGAGGCCGCCGTGGCCGAGCTGGCCGTGCCCGACATGGACAAGCTGCGCTATGTGTTCGACGCCGTGACCAGCATCCGCCGCGCGCTCGATGGCCGCGTGCCGCTGATCGGTTTCTCGGGCAGCCCCTGGACCCTGGCCTGCTACATGGTCGAGGGCAAGGGCAGCGACGACTACCGCCTGGTCAAGAGCCTGATGTATGCGCGCCCCGACCTGATGCACCGCATCCTGTCCGTCAACGCCGACAGCGTGGCCGCCTACCTCAACGCCCAGATCGATGCGGGCGCCCAGGCCGTGATGGTGTTCGACAGCTGGGGCGGTGTGCTGGCCGACGGCGCCTTCCAGGAATTCAGCCTGGCCTATACCAAGCGCGTGCTGGCCGGACTCAAGCGCACGGGCGTCGATGGGCAGGACGTGCCGCGCATCGTCTTCACCAAGGGCGGCGGCATCTGGCTGCCCGACATGAAGGACCTGGACTGCGAGGTGCTGGGCCTGGACTGGACGGCCAACCTGGCCCGCGCCCGCGCCATCGTCGGCGGCGAGGTGGGCGGACCCGGCAAGGCGCTGCAGGGCAACATCGACCCCAATGTGCTGTTCGCACCGCCCGAGTGCGTGGCCGAGCAGGCACGCGCCGTGCTCGACAGCTTCGGCGCTCCGCACACCGACAGGACCACCACGGGCCCCACGCACATCTTCAACCTGGGCCACGGCATCAGCCAGTTCACGCCGCCCGAGCATGTGGCGGCCCTGGTGGAGACCGTGCACAGCCATTCGCGCGCCCTGCGCCAGCGCTGAGCGAGCCGCCTCCCCGCCCCCGCTTCTCCCGAACCCCAGGGCCGGACGCCAGCGCAGCGCCGGCCCCTGCCGGGGCCGCCAACGGCCCGGCAAGGCCCCGCTGTCCACAAGCCGGGTACCCGACAGCCGCTTGCTGCACAAGATGGCCACAGACCATCTTATGCACAGAAAAATCCGAGCGAGGCCCTAGGAGTTGCAGTTGTCATCCGCGCCTGCACGCCGGCGACATATCGATATAAGCCATTGTTTTTGAATAATTTTTTTGATAGCAACATTTTCAGCATGCACCAATTGGCAAGGCCGGATAAGCAGGTGCATGCCCATAGATCCGAATAATCCCCACAAAGTTATCCACAGAAATTGACGATATACCCAGAAACCCGCAGTCACCGGCCGGGGCGTCTGGTGTAGAACGCCGCACCCAGGTCCGGGGCAGCGCCAAAGGCTTATGCTTGGCGGCTTGGTTGCTGCAGGCCCTGCCGTGCGGCGCCCGCGTTTTCAGGCCCCGCTTTCCCCGCATTCGCATGTCCCTCCCCGCCCACACCGTCCATGTCGCCGTCCAGACGCCGGCGCACAGCGCCGTGGGCGAACTGCTGAGCTACACCTGCGACCAGCCCCTGGAGGCCGGCACCCTGGTGCGTGTGCCCCTGGGTCGCCGGGACCTGCTGGGCGTGGTCTGGGACGCCCCGCCCCGCCCCGCCGCCATGCCCGAAGGCGTGGAGCTGCGCCCCGTCGCCGCCGTGCTGCAGGGCATTGCGCCGCTGCCGGCCGCCTGGCGCCGGCTGGTGGCCTTCGCCGCCTACTACTACCAGCGCAGCGTGGGCGAAATCGCCGTGACGGCCCTGCCCCCGCAACTGCGCGAGATGACGGCCGAGCAACTGGCGCGCCGGCTCAGGCCGACCAAGGCCGCGGCGAAGAGAGCGGCCAAGGCTGCAAAAGAGGAACAGGCGCAACAGGCGCCTGGCACTGCGCCTGCATCAGCGCCTGCATCAGCGCTCGCACCGGCCCCGGCCGCCGCAGACATTCCCCCCATCGTCCTCAGCGCAGAGCAGGCCGACGTCTTCACGCAGATCGCCGCCCATCCCGGCCCCTTTCTGCTCTTCGGCAGCACGGGCAGCGGCAAGACCGAGGTCTATCTGAGAGCCACCCAGGCCGCGCTGGATGCCGACCCCGGCGCACAGGTACTGGTGATGGTGCCCGAGATCAACCTCACACCCCAGCTGGAGCAGCGCTTCACGGAGCGCTTCGCGCCGCAGTACGGCGCCGCCTGCGTGGTCAGCATGCACAGCGCAATGACCAACCCCCAGCGGCTCAAGAGCTGGCTGGCCGCGCACACCGGCGTGGCGCGCATCGTGCTGGGCACGCGCATGTCGGTCTTCGCCAGCCTGCCGGGCCTGTCGCTGATCGTGGTGGACGAGGAGCACGACGCCAGCTACAAGCAGCAGGAAGGCGCACGCTACTCGGCGCGCGACCTGGCCATCTGGCGCGCGCGCGATACCGGCGCCAAGGTCATCCTGGGCAGTGCCACGCCGTCGCTGGAGAGCTGGCACGCCAGCCGCCCGCCCAATGCCGACGAGCCGCAGGGCGGCCGCTACCTGCGCCTGCACATGCCCAGCCGCATCGGCGCGGCCGCCCTGCCGCGCGTGCGCCTGGTGGACATGGGCCAGCAGCCGCGCAAGGCCGTGTTCTCGCCGCCGCTGATCGATGCCATCACCGAGCGCGTGCAGCGCGGCGAGCAAAGCCTGGTGCTGCTCAACCGCCGCGGCTTCGCGCCCGTGCTGTTCTGCGCCGACTGCGGCTGGAAAAGCGACTGCCCGCACTGCAGCGCCCACCAGGTCTTCCATAAGGCCGACCGCACGCTGCGCTGCCACCACTGCGGCTACACCCAGCGCGTGCCCATGGCCTGCCCTGGCTGCGGCAATCCCGACATCCTGCCGCTGGGCAAGGGCACGGAGCAGCTGGAGGAAGAACTGGCCCGCCTGCTGCGCAATGTGCAGCGCCCCGACCGCGAGCCCGCCCGCGTGGCGCGCATCGACGCCGACACCACGCGCGCCAAGGGCGCGCTGGAGGAGCAACTGGCCCAGGTGCATGCGGGCGACATCGACGTGCTGGTGGGCACCCAGATGGTGGCCAAGGGCCATGACTTCCGGCGCATCACCCTGGTGGCCGCCGTGCAGCCCGACAGCGCTCTTTTCTCCAGCGACTACCGAGCGCCCGAGCGCCTGTTCAGCCTGCTGATGCAGGCCGCCGGCCGCGCAGGGCGCGACGCACACTACGTGGCCGCCCAGGGCAGCCACCCGGAGATGTGGATACAGACGCACGACCCGTCCCACCCCGTCTACACCGCGCTGCGCTCGCACGACTACCCGGCCTTCGCCGCGCGCCAGTTGCGCGAGCGGCGCGATGCGGGCATGCCGCCCTTCGCCTTCCAGGCCATCGTGCGGGCCGATGCGCGCACCCAGGAAGCCGCCCAGGCCTTCCTGGCCGCTGCGGCCGAGGCCGCCCGCCAGGCCGGCCTGCCCCATGTGGACGATGTCTTTCTCTACCCGCCCATTCCCATGTCCGTGCAGCGCGTGGCCAATGTGGAGCGCGCGCAGATGCTGATCGAGTCGACCCAGCGGCCCGCCCTGCTGCGCTTTCTCTGGGCCTGGCAGGCGCACCTGCACTGGATCAGGGCACAGCCCGGGCACCGCGCCCTGGTGCGCTGGCTGGTGGACGTGGACCCGCTGGCCATCTGAGCGTGGCACGGCCTTTGGAACGGCCCCAAAAAACCTCAAGCCTTTCAGGCCTTGGGCGCAATCCCGTAAAGCGTTCACCGCTCCTTTTTCGGAAGCGCTTTTAGCGTATTCGCAGCGCGGCTCCCATCGGGATTTGCGCTGATGCAGGCGGGGCATGTTTATTGCATCGTGCCGCATTCAGCCCACAAGGCTGGATCATTCAATGCCTTTCCAGGAGCGATACATGCCGTTCACCCCCTTCCGTATGACCTTGATGGCCGTCGCGCTTGCGCTGGCAGGCTGCGCGTCCCAGCCCGGCGCCAGCCAGGCCCCCGCAGCCGCAGCGCCCGCCACGGCGACCGCCCCTGCTCCCGCTCCCACCGCACAGGCCGGCAAGCCCAACGTGGTCGTCCTGGCCACGGGCGGCACCATTGCCGGCGCGGGCGCCAGCGCCGTCAACAGCGCCACCTACACGGCCGCCAAGGTGCCCGTGGACAAGCTGCTGGCCGGCCTGCCCGAGCTGAGCAACATCGCCAACGTGTCCGGCGAGCAGGTCTTCCAGATCGCCTCCGAGAGCTTCACCAACAAGGAACTGCTGACGCTGGCCCGCCGCGTCAACGAGCTGGCCAAGCAGCCCGGCGTGGACGGCATCGTCGTCACCCACGGCACGGACACGCTGGAGGAAACCGGCTACTTCCTGAACCTGGTGGTGCCCACCGACAAGCCCATCGTCATGGTCGGCTCCATGCGCCCCGGCACGGCCATCTCGGCCGACGGCGCGCTGAACCTGCTGGGCGCCGTGGCCACGGCCGCGTCCAAGGACTCGGCGGGCAAGGGCGTGCTGGTCAGCATGAACGACAACATCGACTCCGCGCGCGATGTCGCCAAGCTCACCAACATCAAGACCAATGCCTTCGCCAGCCAGTGGGGCCCGCTGGGCATGGTGGTCGAGGGCAAGACCTACTGGTTCCGCGCCCCCGTCAAGCGCCACACCAGGGGCAGCGAGTTCAACATCGAGCAGATCACCGACCTGCCCGCCGTGGACATCGTCTATGGCTACGGCAACGTGCCCGCCACGGCCATCGACGCGCTGGGCAAGGCCGGCGTCAAGGCCATCGTGCATGCAGGCACGGGCAATGGCTCGGTGGCCGACCGCATCGTGCCCAAGCTCAACGAACTGCGCCAAAAGGGCGTGATCGTGGTGCGCAGCTCGCGCGTGCCGGCCGGCTTCGTGCTGCGCAATGCCGAGCAGCCCGATGACAAGTACGACTGGGTCGTCGCCCATGACCTGAACCCGCAGAAGGCGCGCCTGCTGGCCGCCGTGGCCCTGACCAAGACGCAGGATACGAAGCAGTTGCAGCGCATCTTCTGGGAGTATTGATAGGTACCCCCTGAGGCGCTGGCGCGCCTTCCCCCTCTCTACCCGCTTCGCGGGGGAGGGGGACGACAGCCTCGCTGCGGGGCGGCCCTTGCTTGCTGTCCCTTGCTTTGGGCCTCGTCGGTTTTTGCAGCCTCGTCCCAAGCCCCGTTCGCGGGGCTTTTTCTATTGCCGCTTGCTAGTTCGATGTGAACAGCGGGGTGAGGGGGCCTTGGGCGATGTGGCAGTGCGCTTGTTCCAGGGCCTGGGCGAAGGCGTCGGAGCGCAGGTAGGCGTATTCGACGGCGCGCTGGGCGCCTATGGCGTCGCCCTGGACGGGGGCGGTGGCGGGGTGGCACATCATGAGGCTGCCGGGCTGCAACTGGGCCAGCCATTGGGCCATGTGACGGCCATAGCCTTCGGGCGTGGGCTGGTCGAAGGCGTAGACGCCGCCGAAGCCGTGGTTGAGCGGCACGCCCTGGCGGCGCAGGCGGCGGGTGGTGGTCCAGCCGCCCAGCAGGGCGATGATGGCGGCCTTGGGGTCGCGCCAGAGCTGGCCGGCCGGGGTGGTGGAGCGGACCCAGGGCAGGTCGTCGGCGTTGTCGCCATAGCGCTGGCGCAATTCCTGCACCAGTGCGGCGCGCACGCCGGGGAGCTGGTGCACGTGCTGGTGGCCGTCGATGAAGTCGGGGGCCATGCCCAGCGCGTCCTCGAAGGCGTCGAGCTGGCGGCGCCAGGCGTCGCGCATGGCGGCGCCGCCGAGTGCGCCGGCATAGGCGCGCGCGATCACGGCACCGATGCCGGCGGCGGGCTGCAGGCCGTGGCCTTCGGTCAGGTTGAAGTGCAGGCCCAGCGACAGGCGCGGGCGCAGCGCGGGCAGGCGCCTGGCGGCCTGCCTCCAGTGCGGCGAGGTGGTCATGCAGCTGGTGGCCGACAGCCGGCCCTGCAGCGTGAGCTGCTCCACGGCTTCATCGACCAGGGGGTGCAGCGCATAGTCGTCGGCGCACAGGACGACGGTTCTGGCCAAGGCCTTCTCCCCGTTGTTTCTGGCAGGTACGGTGTTCATGAGGATTCCTTGCGGCCGGGGGCCGCAAAGGCCCAGAACTTGGCGAAGACGAAGGTGCCCACCGCCACCAGCACCAGCACCAGGGCCAGGCTCCAGAAATAGTGCCAGTGCAGCCAGTGCAGGGCCACCCAGTACAGCAGCTCGTTGGCCACGAAGGAGGCGCAGGCCACGGCGAAGTACTTGCCGGCCACGGCCCAGCCTTGCGCCCCGGCCTGCACGAAGGTGAACAGCGCATGGCCGTTGTAGCTGACCATGAAGGCCACGAGAAAGGCCAGCACGTTGGCATGCAGCGGCGCCATGCCCACCCGTTGCACCAGCAGGGCGACCACGGCCAGGTGCGTGGCGGCCGCGCAGCCCCCTACCAGCACGAACTGCAGCGCCTGCGGCAGGCGGCGCAGCTGTGCGATCACGTCGTGCATGGCTAGTCCCGTGGCGCCAGCGGGCTGCGGTCTTCGTCGCGCGCCAGCAGGTAGGTGGGACGGCGCTTGACCTCGTCATAGATCCGGCCGATGTACTCGCCCAGGATGCCGATGGACATCAGCTGCACGCCCGAGAACAGCATGATGCTGGCCGCCAGCGTGGGCCAGCCGTCCAGCGGGTTGCCGAAGATCAGCGTCTCCATGGTGATCCACAGGCCGTATAGCAGGGCCGCCAGCGAGATGATCCCGCCCACCACGCTCCACACGCGCAGCGGCAAGGTGGTGAACGAGGTCAGACCCAGCAGGGCCAGCGAGCCCAGGCGCCGGAAATTGAAGCTGGACGCACCGGCCGTGCGGTCGGCCGGCACGAACGGCAGCGCCGCGGCCTTGAAGCCCACCCAGGCGTACAGGCCCTTCATGAAGCGGTGGCTCTCGGGCAGGGCCTTGAGCGCGTCGGCCACGCAGCGGTCCAGCCAGCGGAAGTCGCCGGCATTGGGCGGGATCTTCACCAGGTTGCCGGCATTCATGAGCCGGTAGAACAGGTTGGTGCCCACGCGCTTGGCGCCGCTTTCGGCGCCCCGGTCGGCGATCACGCCATAGACCATGTCGTAGCCGGACTGCCACAGCTCGCACATCTGGGGCAGCATCTCCAGCGGATGCTGGAAGTCGGCGTCGATCAGCACCACGGCGTTGCCGCGCGCATGGTCTATGCCGGCCGACAGCGCCGCCTCCTTGCCGAAGTTGCGCGACAGCGCCAGATAGCGCACGGGCAGTTCCTGGGCCATGCGCAGCGCGATCTCGTGCGTGGCGTCACGGCTGCCGTCGTTGACGACGATCAGCTCGTAGTCGGGCGTCAGCGTGCGCACCGTCGCGTCCAGGGCGCGCAGGAACGCCTCCAGGTTGCCCTCTTCATTGTGGGCTGGCACCACGCAGCTCAGCCGCAGCGGGGGGCGCGGCAGCATCCCCTTGGGAGCGGCCGGAGCAATGTCAGCATGCAATTCGGTCATAGGCCAGCATTGTCAGCGGGCTGGCTGCCCGCGCGCGGCAACACGTCAAAAACCGCATAGGCATAGGGACTGGGCCGAGGAAAACGCCAGCCCGAGCGTTGCACCGTGAGCACACGCGCCTCCTGCGGCAGGCCCAGCTTCGCCAGCCAGGCCTGCGCCTGCTGCTCGCAGTCGCGCGATTTCGCGGTCGGGCCGGGCTCGCTGGCCACCGGGCCGCGCGGGCACAGCAGCAGCCCGGGCTGCTGGCGCCAGTCCGGCAGCGCCAGCACGCGCGCATATTCGCTGTCGGGCAGGCCGGGAATGGTGCGCAGATGCGGCTGGGCATAGAAAGACAGCATGGCGTTTTCCGCCCAGTCGCCGCCCACCCACTGCAGCGGCTGCTGCGGGTGGCGCTGGTTCCAGGACAGCACGATGGCCTGCGCCGCATCGGCCGCGGGGCGGTAGTAGTCGGAGCTGCTCTTGCGCGCATTGCCCCAACCCGCGGCCACGCCAATCACCAGCACCACGGCCATGCTCGGCCACCAGGCGCGGCGCAGCGCGGCCAGGGCGGCCTGCGTCACGGCGGGCGCCTCGGCGTCCAGGTTGCGCAGCCACAGCAGCACGAAGGCATAGCCGATGGGAATGGCCCAGGGCGTGGACAGCTCCACCACGCCGGTGGCGCCAAAGCCCAGCGTCGCAAGCCAGGGCATGAGGGCCAGCCAGAACAGCGTGTCGCCGCGCCCCTGCCAGCACCAGCTGCGGCGCAGGAAACGCGCACTCCAGCGCAGCCAGCCGCCGCCTTGCTGGCGGGCCTGCATGAAGCCATACACCAGGCACACGGCCAGCCAGGCCGGCAGCCAGTAGAAGATGGGCGCCAGCGCAAAGCGCAGCACATAGCCCCACACCACCTGCCCGCCGCCCTGGTCCATGGCATAGCCCAGCGTCACCCACTGGTGGTGGGCAATCCAGGCCACATGCGGCGCCAGCGCCAGGCCAAAGGCTGCCAGCGCCACGTAGGGCCGGGGTGTGAGCAGCCACTGGCGCCCTTCACGCACCAGGAAGATGGGCAGCAGGAAACCGGCCAGGAACACGCCGCTGTAGTACTTGCTGAGCATGCAGGCGGCCGAGACCACGCCCAGCGCCACGCTGAAGGCCACGCCGCGCGCGCCCTTTTCCTGCCAGCTGGCCAGCAGCAGGGCCGCCGCCCAGGGCCACAGGGACAGCAGCTGGCTGTTGGCGTTGAACTTGCCGGCCAGCGTCGTATACGGAAAGCACCACAGCAACAGGGCCGCGCCCAGCGGCGCCAGGCGCGCCAGCCCCAGGCGCCTGCCCAGCACGTAGACGCCCCAGATGCCCACGCCCACATTGGCATAGGACAGCAGGCGATAAAAGCCGTCGTTCTGCGGGAACACCATGAACCACAGGCCGACCACCCAGGCGAAGAACGGCGGATGCTTGTGCGTGCCCAGCTGCAGCGGCTGGGCCCAGGCATAGTTCTCCAGCATGTCGTGGTAGCCGTCCAGATTGCCATTGGCCAGCCAGGACACCAGGGCCCAGAGCAGGCAGGCCAGCGTCACCATCCAGAGCAGGGCCGCGCCCGTGGGAACGCCTGCCGGGGCAGAGGGGGAGGATTTCATGCGATCCCGTCGAGGTGGTGAAAAAACATGGGCGGGATTGTAGTGAGCACCAGCATGCCCGTGCGCCCCGGGCCTGCCGCTCAGGTGTGCCCGGGCCTGCTCAGGTCATCAGCGCCACGGCGCCCGAGAAGCTCAGGAAGGCCAGCACCGTGGACACCAGGATGATGCGGGCCACGCGCCCGCCGTGCGCCCCGAAGCGCTCGGTCAGCAGCGAGACATTGCTGGCGCTGGGCAGCGCGGCCAGCAGCACCAGCGCCACAAAGGCCTCTTCGCCGAGCGGCAGGCCCAGCGCCATGGCCGCGCGGGCCACGGCCCAGACCAGCAGCGGGTGGACCAGCAGCTTGGCCAGCGCAATGGGCACGTAGTCGCGCGCGGCCACGCGCTCGTGGCTGTTCATCTGCGAGCGCGCCAGCACGGCGCCAATGGTGAACAGCGCCACGGGCGAGGCCGCGCCCGCCAGCATGGCCACGGTGCGGTCGATGGGGCCGGGCAGCGTCCAGCCTGCCGCCGAGGCCACGCCACCCAGCACGATGGCCCAGGGCATGGGATTGGCGGCCATGCCGGCAAACGCCCTGCGCAACGCCACGGACACACCATGCCCGCCCGGCAGCCCCAGGCGCGACAGCGCAATGCACAGCGAGGTGGTCACCACCATGTCGATGGCCATGGTGACGATGACCGGGCCTGCCGCACGCTCGCCCAGCAGCGCCACAAGCATGGGCACGCCCATGAAGCCGGTGTTGGGAAAGGCCGCCACCAGCGCGCCAAAGGCCGCATCGTTCCAGCCCACGCGCCGCACGGTCAGCGCCACGGTGGCGCCCACCATCAGCAGCGCGCACAGCAGGTAGACCACGGAGACGCCCACATCCAGCAGCTGGGCAATCGGCGTCTGCGCGCCAAAGCGGAACAGCATGCAGGGCAGCGCGAAATACAGCACGAAGGCATTGAGCCCCGGTATCGCCGCCTGCGGCAGCACGCCACGCCAGGTGGCCGCAAAGCCGCAGGCCACAAGCGCGAAGAAGGGGAAGGTGATCAGCAGGACGGACAGCACGCGGCGATTCTGGCAGCAAGCCGGTGCCGCTGCCGCGCGCCCGTGTCACCGCGCGGACGCCGGACGAAAAAAAACCTGCCGGAATCCGCATCCGGCAGGTCGGGCGTAAGCGCAACAAGCGCGGGCGCTTACAGCGCCAGGTCCTTCTCGACGTCCTGCACCTTGCGGCGGGCCAGCGCCAGATTGGAGCGGCTCTTGTCCAGCACCAGGTAGAAGAACACACCTTCATGGGCGGCCACGGGCCGGATGATGTGGTACTGGTGCGTCAGGGTGATCAGAATGTCGTCGATGGCGTCATCGAGCTTGAGCATGCGCATGGTCTTGAGCTTGGCGCGCACCACCTCCGTGTTGCCGGCAGCGGCCAGCTCCATGTCGAGGCCGGAGCCCACGCTGCCCATGAGCATGCCGCTGGTGCTGTCCACCAGGGCCGCGCACAGGGCGCCATCGATGCCCAGCAGGCCGTTCAGAGAATCATGTATCGAAGCCATATGCCACCTTTTCAAATAGCAAGGGCAGGCTGTGCGATGGACCACCGCGCCCGCTCCTCGGGGGAAGAAAACCAAACTTCTGCAGCGGATGCCGCGGATCAGGAACGGGACAGTTCGGAGGCCACTTCGCCCGCCGCCCACAGCGCGCGGCCCAGCAGGGCGCTTTGATCGACCACCATGCACAGGATGGCCGGCTGGTTGCCGGCCACGGCCTGGAAGAGGACGGTGCCCAGCTCGGTCTCGAAGGTCAGCCGCCGGCAGGACTTGTGGCCTATCTCGGTGGCCACGGCCCTGGCCATGGCCATGAGCGAGCCCGCCATGGCCGACAGGCGCTCCGTCGGCAGTTCGCTCCTGACCCGCAGGGAGGTGATCTCGAAGCCGTCAGGCGTGCACAGCAAGGCGATGTGCACGCCCTCCAGGGGTGCCACCACGCGGTGGAGCACATCGCTGCCAGCTTCGATCAGAGAGGGAGGAATCCGGGGAAGCGTTGGTGTCTTCATACCTGACTTTGCAAGGAAAGCAAGGAAACGAGCACCCCCAGCGCATCCAGCAACTGCTGCCGGTCACGGGGGTCCGCCTGGATGACAGGCACTATACCGTGACCTCTGTCCGCCAAGGCGCTGCTGAACGCTTCCTGCTGTTGCTCGCTGGCATCACGGCAACTGACCACCACCACCAGGGGCCCGGATTCCAGAGAGGCGATCTCGGCCAGGCACTGCGCCGCGTAGTCCGGTGCGCTGGCGTCGCAGACATCCACCATCAGCAGCACGCCCACCGAGGCATTGAGCACCCAGCGGCGCACGAAGTCGAAGCGTTCCTGCCCCGGGCTGCCCACCAGCTGCAGCCGCTCTCCACCGCCCAGGTCGATCTCGCCGAACTCGGCACCCACCGTGGTGAACTCCTTGGAATGGGAGGCCCGGTCCAGATTGGGCACATCCGCCGCCGCCATCAACGCGCCGCACAGGCTGCGCAGCGCCGTGGTCTTGCCTATGCCCATGGGGCCCACCAGGCTCACCCGTACCAACCCGGCAGCAGGCTGCGCGTTCATCCACAGGCTCATGCCACTCCTCCGCGCCGGATCCAGCCGGCCAGCTTCTGCACCCACTGGCGCGGCAGGCCGGCCACCGCGTCAGGCGCCTGTGCGCGGCTGCGGCGCAGCGGCGGGAGATCGTATTCGCGCGCGGGCCGCAGGCTGCACTCCAGCAGGCTGCGCAGCCGGGGATGGCGCAGCAGTTCGGCCACGGCGCGGGCCTGCATGCCGCTGTGCTCGCACAACAGGGCCACCTCCATGGGGCCACGGCACAGCATGGCCAGGGCACGCAGGCATTCGGAGTTGTTCCACGGCGCGGGCAGCGCCACCCAGGCCTTGAGCTGGAAGCGGTAGCGGCAGTCCACGCCCTGCTGCTGCAGATCGTCCAGCGCCCGCGCCAGCGTATGCGACGTCGCCACCTGCTGGCGCACCGTCCAGTCCATGAGGAAGACGGCCGCCCGGTCCAGCATGTCGATCAGGTCGGACAGCGTGAAATTCATGTCCAGATAGGTGGCCAGTCGCTGCTGCGTGCGCTCCAGGTGCTGTCCCTGGGGCACTCCACCCACGTAGACCACGCAGGGCATCCACCCTGCAGCCTCGGGCGCGGGCATGTTGCCATCCACGACCAGCACCTGGGCGCTGACCAGGGGCACCTGCCGCCAGCCGCGCAGCGACTTGCGGGACGCCACGGCGAACAATGCCTCAAAACGCTGCTTGAGCAGAGGAGACCACAGCTCGGCAGCCAGGCCGATCTCGTCTGTAGTGCGAGCCATCTTTGACACCTCACCGGATAGGAACTGAAATGGACAAACCAGATTCGCCCGTGACAGAACATCGGCGAAGACTGATATTTTGGATAGTTTTTACACATTACTCACTTGATTTAATGTGAACTTTTCTATTTAGACCAACGCCGCCACAGTACGGACCAGAGTGGCCGCGAGATTTGTCGCCGAATTCCAAGGGTGCTTACACATGGCCTGATGGCCTCGATCCCCGAAGCGGTATGCTCCCGCTTCCCTCACTTTCACGCCTTTCCCCGCGCAACGCACCCATGTCCGCAGGACTCAATCTGGCCCAGCTCCAGGCCGTCCACTACACCGAAGGCCCCTGCCTGGTTCTGGCCGGCGCGGGCTCGGGCAAGACACGCGTGATCACGCACAAGATCGGGCGCCTGATCGAGATGGGCATGGCGCCGCGCCGCATCGCGGCCATCACCTTCACCAACAAGGCCGCAGCCGAAATGCGCGAGCGCGCGGCCGGCCTCATCGGCCGCCAGGCCAAGGACGTGCTGGTGTGCACCTTCCACGCCCTGGGCGTGCGCATGGTGCGCGAGGACGGCCATGTGCTGGGCCTCAAGCCCCAGTTCAGCATCCTGGACGCCGACGACGTGACGGGCATCCTCAAGGACTGCTCGGGCGGCACCACCGACCTGGCCACGGCGCGCCAGTGGCAGTGGACCATCAGCAACTGGAAGAACGCCGGCTGGGACAGCCGCAAGGCCCTGGCCATGGCCCAGGACGACAACGAGCGCAGCACGGCGCTGATCATGCAGCGCTACGAAGAGCGCCTGACCGCCTACCAGAGCGTGGATTTCGACGACCTGATCGGCATGCCCATGCGCCTGCTCAAGAACCACATCGAGGTGCGCGAGAAATGGCAGCGCCTGCTGGGCCATGTGCTGGTGGACGAATACCAGGACACCAACGCCACGCAGTACGAGCTGCTCAAGATGCTGGTGGGCAGCCGCGCCCACTTCACCGCCGTGGGCGACGACGACCAGAGCATCTACGGCTGGCGCGGCGCCACGCTGGACAACCTCAAGAAGCTGCCGGTGGAGTTCCCGCAGCTCAAGGTGATCAAGCTGGAGCAGAACTACCGCTCCACCTCGGCCATCCTGCGCGCGGCCAACAACGTCATCCAGCCCAACCCCAAGCTCTATCCGAAGACGCTGTTCTCGGAGCTGGGCGAGGGCGAGCCCGTGCGCATCGTGGACTGCGACACCGAGGAGCACGAGGCCGAGCGCGCCGTCGCCCGTATCCAGAGCCTGCGCGCGGCCAGCAACCCGCCGCCGGACTGGAAGGATTTCGCCATCCTCTACCGCGCCAACCACCAGGCCAAGCCCTTCGAGAAGGCCTTGCGCAAGGCCAGCATTCCCTACAAGGTCTCGGGCGGCACCAGCTTCTTCGACCGCGCCGAGATCAAGGACCTGTGCGCCTGGTTCCGGCTGTGGATCAACAACGACGACGACCCCGCCTTCCTGCGCGCCATCGGCACGCCCAGGCGCGGCATAGGCCACACCACGCTGGGCAAGCTGGGCGAGTTTTCCTCGCAGCACAAGCTCAGCATGTTCGGCGCCCTGTTCGCGCACATGCTGGAAGCGGCCCTGCCCAAGAAGGCGCATGACAGCCTGCTGGAGTTCGGCCGCTACATCAACGACCTCGAGTACCGCGCCCGCCACACGCTGGGCGCCGAGCAGTCGCGCGGCTTCATGCTCGACTGGCTCAAGGAGATCGGCTACGAGCAGTACCTCTACGACAGCGAGGACAGCGAATCGGTCGCCGCCGCGCGCTGGAGCAACGTGCTGGAGTTCTGCGACTGGATGTCCCAGCGCGCCGGCGGCCAGATCGAGGATGCGGCGGGCACGACCACGCACACCGAGGTCAAGAGCCTGCTGGAAGTGGCGCGCAACATCGCCCTGCTGTCCACCATCAGCGAGCGCGAGAAGGAGCAGGACATGGTCATCCTGTCCACCCTGCATGCCTCCAAGGGCCTGGAATGGCCGC
Organism: Delftia sp. DLF01; assembly: GCF_014852125.1. NCBI lineage: Bacteria > Pseudomonadati > Pseudomonadota > Betaproteobacteria > Burkholderiales > Comamonadaceae > Delftia > Delftia sp. DLF01. The sequence goes on along the minus strand of NZ_JACVAZ010000006.1, from coordinate 211,701 downwards.
ATGTGATGCTGGTGGGCGTGACCGAGGGCATGCTGCCCTTCAAGCTCGACGACGACAACGGCCGCCAGCAGAAGGTCAGCGACGAAACCGCCCAGCGCCTGCAGGAAGAGCGCCGCCTCATGTACGTGGGCATCACGCGCGCCCGGCGCTCGCTGGCCGTGAGCTGGACCAAGCGCCGCAAGAAGGGGCGCGAGATGGTCTCCACCCTGCCCAGCCGCTTCATCAAGGAAATGGGCCTGGACGCCGCCACCTCGCGCGAGGACCCGCGCGAGAAGCTGCGCCAGCTGCGCGCAGAGTTCGCCCTCAAGGCACAGCAGTCCACGCCCGCCGACTCCTGATTCCAGAAAGACACCGCATGCGTTTTTACCGCCCCGTTCTCAGCCTGGCGCTGGTGGCCGTGACCACCGCCTGCTCCAGCACGGACCTGCAGACCACCACCCGGCCCACCCTCCAGGCCGCGCCCAAGGCCGCCCGCGCTGCCACCGCCCTGCCACACGCCCCATGCCCCGGCGACGAGGAGATGAAGGACAGCCAGCTGCAGGGCGAATGGACGGGAACCGTCGAAGGCCAGTCCCAGCCCGTGCGCCTGCAGCTGGGGCCGCACCCCCAGTGGAAGGGCAACGTCAAGGGCACGATCGCGCGCGGCGCAGACACCCGCCCCATGGTCGGCGACGTGGCCGATGACCACATCACGCTGGAAGAAAGCGCCGACGGCAAGCGCATCACCGCCACCTGGCTGGGCGATGTCGTCGAAGGCAGCTGCGCCCGCGAGATCCGCGGCAACTTCATCGAAGGCGACGATGCGGCGCCCCGGCCCTTCGTGCTGCGCAAGCTCGCGCCGTGACCGGCCCCCGAGCCTGCACACGAGCCCCCTGCTCCCTCTTCACTCATTACCCCTTACTCTTCGCTCCTTCCATCACCGGACCCAAGCCATGACGACTCCTACACACCTGGATCGCCGCAAGCGCCCAAGCCGCACGCCGACACCCCTGCAGTGGGCCCTGGCCATGGGACTGGGCGCCACGCCCTGGCTCGGCGCCCAGGCGCAGAGCGCGCCCCGCCCCCTGTCCGAGGACGCCTGGCGCCAGTGCGCCGCCACCACGGACAACCAGTCTCGCCTGGCCTGCTTCGACACCTGGGCCCAGCAGCAGCAGCCGCTGACCGCGCCGCCGGCCACCGGCTGGAGTGCTCCGGCCGCCAGCGCCGCAGCCGATCCTGGCGCCCTGCCCACGCCCGCCCCCGTGGTGACGGCCGACAGCGGCCAGGGCCTGGCGCTGCCCACCACGCCCACCAACGGCGGCTGCCGCGACCCGCGCTACAGCGAGCTGTCGCGCTACTTCGAGCTGGAACCGGGCAGCGACTGCGGCACCTTCAGCTTCCGCGGCTACCGGCCCATGTCCGTGTCCGTGGTGACGGCCGACCATGTCAACCGGCAGCCCACCACGCCCGGCAAGGACCCTGCGCAGTCGCAGCCCTACAAGACCGAGGAAATGCGCGTGCAGCTGTCCGTGCGCACCAAGGTCGCCCAGGGCCTGCTGACCAGCAGCACCTCGGCGGGCAAGGACTCGCTGTGGGTCGGCTACACCCAGCAGTCGTACTGGCAGCTGTTCAGCCCCGCCATCTCGCGGCCCTTCCGCAACACGGACCACGAGCCCGAGATCTTCTACGTCTACCCCACCGATGCCCGGCTGCCCTTCGGCTGGCGCTGGCGCTACAGCGGCGTGGGCCTGGTGCACCAGTCCAACGGCCAGAGCGATCCGCTGTCGCGCAGCTGGAACCGCTGGTATCTGATGACCGGCTTCGAGCTGGACAACCGCTGGCAGCTGCACGCCAAGGCCTGGCAGCGCATCCGCGAAAGCGCCGAGCACGACGACAACCCGCGCATCCAGGACTACATAGGCCGGGGCGAGGTGAAACTGGGCTGGAACGTCAATGCACAGAACTATCTGGGCTTCACTGCGCGCGGCTCGCTGGGCCAGGGCCGCGGCTCCGGGCGCGTCGAATGGCTGCGCACCCTAGGCGAAGGATGGAACGGTGGCAAGAGCAATTTGCGCCTGCATGTCCAGCTTTTCAGCGGATACGGTGACAGCCTGATCGATTACAACTACAAGCGCACCGTGCTCAGCGTGGGTTTCAGTCTTCTGGACTTCTAGAAGACCGGCCCTCGCCGGGCACGCTTTGCCGCTTGCCCTTCGCGGGGAAGCCCCGTCCCGCTGGCTGCATTGCCAGCGGCCGGGGCCATGCGTCAGAATGCGCCGATGCCCCGGGCCTTTTCAGGCAGGCCCGGAACCCGCCCCAGAACGAACCGCGGAGGTCCGCCATGGATTTGCAATACCAGCTCAAGGCCGGCAGTTACTGCCTGTACGACATGCGCGAGACGCCCAGTGCCATCACGGGCGAGCGCCGCTGCCGGCTCAGGACCGAGCTGGTGGCCATTGCCTTCGACCTGGTCACGGGCCAGGTCCATGAGCATGGCTCGCCCACGCGCATCCATGCCTGGGCGCTGTGCACGCGCAGGCGGCTGCGCGCGGCCGGCGACTGGGACCAGGCCGACAGCATCGTCGTGGTCTCCGGACCCCTGCCGGTGGATGAGATCAACAAATGCCTGGGCATACGCGGCTACTGCCGCCGCATGTTCCAGCGCCTGGCCAGCCTGCCGCACGGCAAGCTGCAACCCCACGCGCATGCGCACGCTCATGGTGCCTACGGGGCTTACGGCGCCCATGCAGGCCGGCACCAGTCCCATCAGGGTCAGCAACGGCGGGCCGCCTGAAAGCCCGCGCGCGCGCCCGGCACCCCCTCACTCGGGACCCAGGTCCTCTTCCCCTTCTTCATCGTGCGGCTCGGCATGCTTGACGATGGTCACAGGCAGCCGGCTGTTGCGTGCCACCTCGCGCGAGACCGAGCCGATCAGCACGCGCCGCAGGCCGCCCTGGCCCAGTGCGCCGATGATGATCTGCTCGCAGCCCGTGCTCTCGGCAATGTCGGCCAGCGCGGCGGCGGGCTCGCCCAGGCCGATCTCCACCTCGTAGGAAATGCCGGCCGCCCGCACCAGGGCCACGGCCGGCGCCACCAGATGCATGCCGGCGTCCACGCTGGCGGCGGCAATCATGTCCGAGTCCTGCGTGGCCAGCTCGAACAGCGAGGCTTCCTGCTGCACATGGGCCAGCACGAAATGCGCCTGCAGGCCCTGGCGCACCAGGGAGATGGCGTGGTGCACGGCATCCAGCGAGGGCTCGGACCCATCGACGGCAATCATGATCTTCAGCATGCGGACCTCCTTTTTTGTAGCTGGCGAATCGCAACCACCCCAGTGTAGACGCGGGCCGGCTAAGCCAGACGGGCTCCGGGGACAGTCGCGGAGCGTCCGACACGCACATGCGGCCATCTGGGACAATGGAGGGCTATGCTGCAATTCGACCTGCTCAAGACCGATCCCTCCAGCCACGCGCGCCGCGGCCAGCTCACGCTCAACCACGGCGTGGTGCAGACACCCATCTTCATGCCTGTGGGCACCTATGGCACCGTCAAGGGCGTGATGCCGCGCAGCCTGCAGGAGATGGGCGCGCAGATCATCCTGGGCAACACCTTCCACCTGTGGATGCGCCCGGGGCTGGACATCATGCAGAGCTTCGGCGGCCTGCACGGCTTCGAGAAGTGGGACAAGCCCATCCTCACCGACTCGGGCGGATTCCAGGTCTGGAGCCTGGGCGCCATGCGCAAGATCACCGAGGAAGGCGTGCACTTCGCCAGCCCGGTCAACGGCGACAAGCTGTTCATGTCGCCCGAAGTCAGCATGCAGATCCAGACCGTGCTGAACTCGGACATCGTCATGCAACTGGACGAATGCACGCCCTACGAGACCAACGGCCACAAGACAACCGAGGCCGAGGCGCGCAAGAGCATGGAGATGAGCCGCCGCTGGGCCAAGCGCTCCAGCGACGAGTTCCAGCGCCTGGGCAACCCCAATGCGCTGTTCGGCATCGTGCAGGGCGGCATGTACGAGAACCTGCGCGAGGAATCGCTGCAGGCCCTGGTCGAGATGGACTTCCCCGGCTACGCCGTGGGCGGCGTCTCGGTGGGCGAGCCCAAGGACGAGATGCTGGCCATCATGGCCCACACGCCCCACCGCCTGCCGGCCCACAAGCCGCGCTACCTGATGGGCGTGGGCACGCCCGAGGACCTGGTGCAGGGCGTGGCCGACGGCGTGGACATGTTCGACTGCGTCATGCCCACGCGCAATGCGCGCAACGGCACCATCTTCACGCGCTATGGCGACCTGAAGATCCGCAACGCACGCCACAAGACCGACCACCAGCCGCTGGACCCCAGCTGCACCTGCCATGCCTGCGCAGGCACCAGCGGCGTGAGCTGGGAGCAAGGCGGACGCGACGGCTTCTCGCGCGCCTACCTGCACCACCTGGACCGCTGCGGCGAGATGCTGGGCCCCATGCTCACCACCATCCACAACCTGCACTACTACCTGAACCTGATGCAGGAAGTGCGCAATGCGCTGGAGGCGGGCAACTTCACTGAAATGCGCGCACGCTTCAAGGCCGAGCGCGCCCGGGGCGTCTGACGCCCCGCAGCCGATCGTTCAGGTCACTCAGGTGGCCAGGGTCGCTCAGGTCGCCAGGTCCTTGAGCGACCAGGACACGCCGGTCTCGAAGCCGGCGCGCATCTCGTCGGCCACGCGCTCCAGCTCGTCCAGAAACAGCCTCATGGCGGCTGCCTTGGTGTAGCCGATGCGCTGGTACAGGCAGCCGGGCAACTGCGCACCTGCGTCATGCAGGGGCCGCCAGAGCAGGCGGCCGGCCGCCACATCCTCGGCCACGTTGTCGGGCACCAGGAATCCCAGGGCCGTGCTGCCGGCCACCAGGCGCCGCACCATGGGCACGGAGCTGGTCTCCACCAGCGGCCGCTGCTGGTGCAGGGCCGCGCTGTCCATCTGCTCCAGCATGCTGCGCAACTCCATGCCCGGCGCCATCAGGATCAGCGGATAGTCCACGCAATCGCGCAGGCGCAGCAGGCGCGGCTCGGTGGCCAGCGGATGGCCGGGGGCCATCACCGCGCCCAGCGGCTGGGGCCAGGCGCGCACCTCCTGCACGCCGGGCGGCGGCGGGCGGCGCAGGCAATAGGCCACATCGATCTCTCCCTGCGCCACGCCGCGCAGCAATTCCTCGCCCGTGCCCGAACGCACGCTGAAGGTAATGCCCGGATAGCGCCCGTGCAGGCTGGCGATCACCAGGGGCAGCAGGTACTCGGCCGTGGCATGGGACACGCCCACGCGCACATGGCCCCGGCGCAGGGCGCGCAGGTCCTCCACCTGGGCCAGCGCGTTGTCGAAGTCACGCTGGCTGCGCCGCACGGCCGCCAGCATCAGCTCCCCGGCCGTTGTCAGCTGCATGCCGCGCGGCAGGCGGTCGAACAGCGGCACGCCGACCTGGGCCTCCAGATTGAGGATTTGCTGGTTCACGGCGGCCGCCGTCAGGTGCAGCGTGACGGCGGCCTTGCGCACCGAACCACGGCGCGCCACCTCGTCAAAACAGCGAAAGGCCTGGGAGATTGCGGGCATGGCGCGGAGTGTAAATTTTTATCTGACACCTCATCCAAAACAAACAGCTATTCCTGACGCTTGCGACTGCCTAGAGTGGCGCTCATTCCCGGCCTCCTTTGAAAGCAGCCCATGGCAAGCACCGTAGACCAAGTCACCCAGCGCCGCCGCGGCGTCGGACTCATCGCCCACGACCCCGCCCTCTCGGCTGGCGGCTACACCCTGATCGCGCCGCAGACGGCCGACGGCCATGTCTACCTGGTGGACATCGAAGGCCGCGTGGCCCATGAATGGAAGCTGCCCGTGCGCGCGGGCCGGCACGCCGTGATCCTGCCCAACGGCAACCTGGGCTACAACGGCAACCACCCCCGCTCGCCCGATCGCTATGCGCCATGGTCCATGTGGCATGGCGGCGATTTCTACGAGGTCACGCCGCAGGGCGAGATCGTCTGGCGCCACGAGGACCCGGACCACCACCATGACGCGCAGTGGCTGCCCAACGGCCATCTGCTCTATGCCGCCTGCGCGCCCGTGCCTGCGGGCTTTGCCGAGCGCGTGCCCGGCGGCACCGCGCACGGGCCCGGCGAGGTGATGTACGGCGACGTGATCCGCGAAGTGGACCGCAGCGGTCGCCTGGTCTGGGAATGGAAGGCCTGGGAGCATCTGGCGCCCGAGGACTTCCCCATCCACCCGGGCTTCGGCCGCTACCACTGGCCGCTGGTCAACGGCCTGGGCGTGAGGGCCGACGGCAGCGTGCTCATGAGCCTGCGCACCACCTCCGGCATCATCGCCGTGGACAAGGCCAGCGGCGCGGTGAAGCTGCACATTCCGCCCTCCGTGGTCTCGCACCAGCATGCGCCCGTGGCGCTGGACAACGGCCACATCCTGGCCTTCGACAACGGCAACTTCCGCGAAGGCGCCCACGTGGCCTTCTCGCGCGTGGTGGAGATCGATCCTGCCGACCACCGCGTGGTCTGGAGCTACCAGGACGAGATGGTCAACGCCTTCTACACCGCCTTCATGGGCAATGCCCAGCGCCTGTGGAACGGCAACACCCACATCACCGAATCGGCCACGGGCCGGCTCTTCGAGGTCACGGCTGCGGGGGAGGTGGTCTGGGAATACATCCTGCCCTGGTTCGCCGAGTACCCCGATGCCGCAGCGCGCCGCACCGGCCCCGGACGGCTCAACAGCGTGTTCCAGACCTGGCGCTACCACGCGGACCAGCTGCCCTGGCTGGGCGCCGCCGGGAGGCTGTCATGAGCCTCAACCGCAGGCAAATGGCGGCCTGGATGCTGGGCGCGCCCTGGCTGTCACCGGCAGCCCGTGCGTCCACGGCTGGGGCCGACGCCTGGCCCAGCCAGCCGCTGACCGTGGTCGTGCCCTTTTCTCCGGGCGGCAGCGTGGACGTGGCCGCGCGCCTGGTCATGCCGCGCCTGGCGGAGCGGCTGCGCCAGCCCGTGGTCATAGAAAACACCGTGGGCGCCTCGGGCACCATCGCCACCCAGCGGGTGATCAAGGCCAGGCCGAACGGTCATACCGCGCTGTTCGGCGTGGCCAGCTGCGTGCTCATTGCGCCGCTAGTGTCGCCAGAGCGCTTCCGGTATGACGGCCTCAGGGAACTGCTGCCCGTGGCGCCCGTGGCCTCTTCGGCCTTCGTGCTGGCAGGCCGCCCCGACCTGCCGGCCACCACGGCGGCCGAACTGATGCAGTTGTCGCGCCAGCAGCCGGGCCGGCTGACCGTGGGCACCGATGGCGTGGGCACCAGCCTGCACCTGACCGCAGAAATGCTCCAGCAACAGGCCGGCCTGTCATGGACGCATGTGCCCTACAAATCCGGTCCGCAGGCGCTGACCGAGCTGGCGGGCGGGCAGATCGACCTGGCCGTGCTGCCCGTCGCCCTGGTCCAGTCCTTCGTGCGCGAAGGCAAGCTGCGCGGCCTGGGCGTGACCTCGCGCCTGCGCGCCGCCACCTTGCCGCAGACACCCAGCCTGCAGGAAACGCCGGTCTGGCAGTCCTTTGATGTCGAGGCCTGGCAGGGCCTGCTGCTGCCCGCCCGCACCGATGCCCGCATTGCGGAGCGCCTGGCCCGCGAGACCGCAGCCGTGCTGGCCGAGCCGGATCTGGTGCGCAAGCTGGCCGACGCCGGCTTCAAGCCCATGGCCATGGAGCAAGCCCAGTTCATTGCCCACCTGGAGAGGGAGAGAAAGCTGCTGGAGGCCACGGTGCACGCCGCCCGCCTGCAAGGCACAGGCTGACCCGGCCAGGCCCGGCCAGGCGCTGCTTGCGGTGCTACTGCAGGGCGCCGGGCGAGACAAACAAGAGGTCGGCCATCTGCACCAGGGTCCGGCCCCGGGTCAACGGGTAGGAGGGCGAAGGAGACAACGCGCGCGGCTGCAGCCGGAAAAAGGCCTTGCCGCCACAGCGCTGGCCCAGCATCTCGAACTCGGCGCCTTCCAGGCGGCAGTCCACCTGCAGGCCCGGTGCGGGCTCATGGGCGATGCCAGACAGCTGCGACAGGCGCTGCAGCGCATCGGGCTCGGGCAGCACGGTGGTTTCGGCACTGCCATCGACATGCTGGACATGCACGGGCCGGCCAGCCAGGACCTTGAGCGGATACACCAGTTCCAGGCCTGCCCGCCCGGCGCGCAGGCCCCGCTGCAGGCCGCCGTCGACATCCCCCTGGGCACGCGCCCAGCACGTGAAGCTCAGTCCGCGCGCCGAACCCACGATGCGCACGCGCCAGGCCAGGCTCAGCTCCTCGCAGTCCACCACCGTTTCGTAGAAGGCCTCGAAGCGGCCGGCCCGCTCGCGCAGGCTCAGTTCGCCCGCGCCATGCACACAGCGGTCACCTTGTCCGTCGCGCGCCACAAAGGCCATGGAGCGCAGGATGTCGACGCCGCCATAGCAGACATTGCGCAGGCCGCCGTCGGCCAGTTCGGCGCGGAGCGGGCCGGCCTGCAACTGGCGGGGGCCGGACTGCAGATGCCTATCCCAGCCTTGCGCAGACACCACGATGCCAGCGCCCTCGGGCCCGTTGCCGGCGATTTCAGCGAACCATTGGTTCATATTTGCACCCTTGTCCATTCCGAGCATGGATGCCGATGCTATGGACGATCGGTGCGCATGAATAACGATGTTTTCTGTCACCCGTCGTGAGCTGCACTCACAAGCGGTCAGGCATTCCGGCATCAGTCCGGGGAGCCGGTGCGCCGCTCAAGACCTGCGGGGCCTGTTGCGGCTCCAGCACCGTGCAGTTGCGGCCCTGGGCCTTGCCTCGGTACAGCGCCGCATCGGCGCGCGCGATGGTGGCCTCCACCGATTCGCCCGTGCGGTACTGCGCCGCGCCCAGCGTGCAGGTGACGCGGGCGCCCTCGCCCAGGGTCTGCGTCCACGGGGCTTCGGCAATGCGCAGCCGCAGGCGCTCCAGCAGCTCGCCGGCCTGGGCCAGGTCGGTGTCGGGCAGCACCAGCAGGAACTCCTCACCGCCATAGCGGCCCACGCCATCGGCACTGCGCAACTGCGACTTCAGCAGCGTTCCGAAGGCGCGCAGCACGCGGTCGCCGCCCTCATGGCCAAAGCTGTCGTTGATGCGCTTGAAGTGGTCTATGTCCAGCAGCGCCACGCACAGCACCGTGCCACGGTCGTGGGCGGCGGTGCGCACCTCGTGCAGCCGCTCGATCACGCCCCGGCGGTTGCTGACGCCGGTCAGGTCGTCATGGCGCAGCAGGGCCTCGATCTGCGCCAGCGCCGTGGCCAGCTTGTCATTGGCGATGCCCAGCCGGTACTGCATGCTGCGAAAGAACGTGGCCTGCACGCTGCAGCGCACCACGGCACCGAGCACCACGCCGAAGGCCAGCAACTGGCCTGCAGCCGTGTCCGTGGTCATGCGCATCAGCGGCCCCCGCCAGAGAATGATGGCCGCCACGGCGATGAGCGTGCCGATCCAGGTCAGCCAGAAGCTGGTGCGGCTGCGCGCCAGGAAACCGTCGGCGCTGAAGGCGATCAGCATCACCATGGACTGGAACGCCAGCGCAGGGGCGGCCATGACCATGCCCAGCACGCCGATGATGGACACCAGCTGGTGCGTGAGGAACATGCCGGGATCGCGCAGCCTGTGGCACCAGTCGCTGGCATAGGCCCAGGTGATGAAGCCCATGCCCGCCGCCACCCACAGGCCATAGCCCAGCACCACGGCCCAGGGCGCATAGCCGGCCCAGGCATGGCCCAGAAACAGCAGCAGCGCATAGATATGGCTGACCAGCACGGAGATGTGCAGTTGCCAGGTGCGGCGCTTCCAGCGCTCCAGGTGCAGCGCCTCGTCCACCAACGGCGACGCCGGCTTCGGCCCCCACAGGAGACGGTCCGGGAAATTCCGAGAAATGGAGGAAAGCACGGGCATGCGAAGAAGCGCGGCGGGCCGGCGGCCCTCATGGGCGCCCATTGTGACCGCATCCGGGAAATCCCGGGGATTGCATCCTTCTCGCCTAGGAGGTACGTGGCGGCCGCACGTCCTCGGCCACCACGATCTGGTTGCGCCCGCAGGCGCGGCCATGCGCGAGGGCCGCTTCGGCACGCTGCACCAGCCGCTCCGAGGTTTCGCCCGCCTGGAACTCCGCCACGGCCAGGGTCAGGGTCAGCGGGTCCTTGTCGGGGTCGGGGATGGGCTTTTCGCTCCAGTGCTGCTGGCGCACGCCCTCGCGCACGCGCTGCAGCGCCCAGACGGCCTGGACGGAGGCGGTATCCGGCATCACCAGCATGAAGGTGTCATCGCGGTAGCGGCCTATGCCGTCCACCGTGCGCAGGTGGGTGACCAGCAGGCCGCTGAGCATGAGAAGCACCCGGTCCTGCAGCGATGGTCCCTTGTGCGGCGGGTGCACGCCCGCACGCTCCACCCAGGGGTCCAGCTCCAGCAGCACCACGCAAAACGGTTCGGGCTTGCGCGCATGGCGCTCGCGCAGGCCATCGACGGCATCCATCAATCGCGAGTAATTGGCCACGCCGGTCAGCGTGTCGCGCCCCGTGGGCAATTGCAGCGAGCCCACGCGGGTCTGCAGCTGCTGCACATCGTCGGCAAGCTGGCCGCAGTAGCTGGACAGCTGCGCCAGTTCCTCGGTGTACTGGCGCTGCATGCGGCTCAGTGCCTGCCACAGGGCCAGCGCATGCACGGCCAGCGGCAGCAGCACGCTGGCCAGCCACAGAATGCGCACGGCGACCGAGCCCGGTGCCATCTGCGGCATGGGCCTGGCCACCACCACGGCGCAGAGCATGGCCAGCATGGCGCACAGCAGCACGATCTGGCCTGCGGGCAGGTGCAGCGCCTGCTCGCGCTCGCCATCCCAGGGCAGCCAGGCGACGGCAGCCAGCCACAGCAGGGCAGAGGCCCAGGCCAGCGAGGGCTGCCAGGCCGCCAGCAGCAAGGCCATCGTGGCCTGTATCCAGCCGTGGCCGCGCAGCGTCCGGGTCAGCGGCAGGCCCGCAGCATGGCAGCGCCAGACCCAGGCCATGCCGGCCAGGGCCGACAGCGCGGCGTAGGCCGCCCAGGCTTTCCATGAAGAAGGGCCGGCCAGCACATGGCCGGCCAGCAGGGCAGCCCCCACGGCCCAGGCCGCCAGGGGAAGAAGATGGGCGGACGCGCCGGCCGGTGGGTGGGCGGGCTGCGCTGGCGTGTGTTGTGGGGGATACGGCAGCTGGCGTGACATGGCATCCTCGCTGAAGACATCTGCGCCCCGGCCGAGCGCGCAAGCCATGGTGTACCACAACCCCGCGCAGCTTCAAGGGTCTTGCCGGCCCCGGCCGACACCGCCACGGCCGTCGCCAGGGCCGCTTCAGGCGGGGGTCAGGCGGGCTCAGCCAGACTCAACCCGGTGCCGGCCCGGCCTCCTGCACGGGAGGCACGGGAGCCACGGCAGGCGCAGCAGACGTGGAAGGCAGCACGGCTCCCGGCTTCCTGCGGTTGCCATCGGCCTGGGTGCCGCAGCTGTGGCAATAGTGCACAAAGGCGCTCTTGCGGGTATTGCAGCTGCCGCAACGGTCGAACAGGCCTATGCCGCAGTGGGGGCAGAAATCGATGGCGCCGTCCTTCAGGTCCACGGGGCGCTCGCAGCCCGGGCATACGCCCTTGGCCAGGCGGGCCAGGGCCACGTCGTAGCCCAGTTCCTGGCGCCGCTGCGTCTCGGGCAGTGACTCCTGCTGCTTTTGCCGCTCCAGGTAGCGGTTCAGGCCCAGAATCGCCGCTCGCCCCAGCAGCACCGTCACCACGATGCCGACCACATAGCGCACGTAGCCGCCGTAGTCGGGCAGGTAGGGCACGAGTTCGACGAAGAAGGCGAACAGCGCAAAGAAGATGAAGCCCCAGACAAAGGGCCACCAGGTACTCTTGCGTTGTTTGGCGAACAGCCAGCCGGCCACCAGCAGCAGGGGCAGGGTCAACGCCAGGCGGTAGAGGAAGACGCGCAGCTCGATGGCGCGCATCTCCTTGCGCCAGGCCTGCATGGCACCGTCGCGCAGACCGTCCCATTGGCGGTTGGCCGCGTCCAGGCGCTGGCGTGCCTGCAGGCTGGCGTCCTGCAGCCGCTCCACGGCAGCGCGTGCGGTGTTCTCTTCCTGCTTGATGGCATCCAGCGCCTGGGTGCGCGACAGCAGCTCGCTGTCCTGCTCGGGCCGGGCCGTGGCACGGCGCGTGGCCACCCAGTTGTCGAAGGTCTCGCGCGCCGAGCGGTAGCGCGCCTGCGTGGCCTGGTACTTGAGGCGCGCGTTCTGCAGCGCCGTCTCCGCCTTGTCGTGATCGGCATCGGCGGCCTTGATCTCGGCCTTGACGGGCTCGGCCGCAGTGGGCGCGATGAAGTCCTCCACCGTGCGCGGCGACTCGACCTGGGGCAGATCCCCCACCACCAGGCCGCCCAGGCCGATGAGGAAGGAGGCGAACACCACCGCCACCAGCCACAGGCCTCGGCGGAACCATTTTTCGGGCAGACGCAGGGCCTTGCTCATGGGGAAACTCCTGTTTCAGTGTCCTGCGGCCGAGGAAGACCGCAGGCGGAGGAAAAGCCGGCCTGGCTCAGGGCAGCACGCGCACCGGACCCGCCAGCTGGCTGCGCTGCAGCCACTGCGTCACCGACTCCACGGTCACGGTTTCTATGCGGCTGGCATAGCGCTTGTCGTTGGGATGGTCGTCGAAGGCGATGTTGGCAGCCGTCACGCGCCCGCCCAGCCGCGACAGGGCGCGGATGACCAGCACGCCGGGCTCGTAGCCCTTGAACTGCAGCCAGGCCTGGGCCTGCTCGCGCCGCTGCACCGTGGCCGGCTCCATGGCGGCGGCCAGGGTTTCGGTGGCCCACTGGTTGGACTGCTGGTAGCGCTGGCCCCAGGCATAGCTGACCATGCTGTAGGGCTCGTGCTGCAGGCGCAGCACGGTCTGGGGCTGGGTCAGAAAAGTCCACAGCGCCTGCTGCACGGCGGGCGTGGGCACCTGAACGCCGGCCTCGTAGCGCCACAGGTCGTCCAGGAAGAATTCGCCCAGGCCCTGGCGGTAGACATGGCCGCCGGCCGTGCCGCATTCGTTGAGCTTGTGCGCCACGCGCCAGGGGCCTTCGGGGGTCCTGTAGGCCCAGCCGTAGTGCGAGTAGTGCAGGTCGTACTTGCTCAGGTCCTGGCCCACGCGCGCCAGCAGAACGACGCGGGTGCCGTTCTTCGCATATTCGGCATCCAGCGCCTGGGATGTGCGCTGGGCCAGGTCCAGCCCCTTTTGCAGGGATTGGGGCGTGAGGGGCTTGTCCTCGCAGCTGCGGCCCGCATGGGCCGTGCCCAACGCGGCGGCCAGCAGCAGCACCAGACAGGCGGCACGGGCCACAGGGGAAGGGGAAAGAGGCGGTTTCATGGCGGGCATCACAGGCGTTCGTTGTGCAGCAGGGCCTTGCCCATCTCGTTGGGAATGAAGGCCAGCACCTTGCCGGCCGCCGAGATGACAACGCCTGCGCCGATCACGCTGCAGGTCAGCACCGTGCCCACGGCATAGGCCGAGGCGGATGCGCCCCGCCCCACCACTTCCACGCTGGCCTGGGCGCCGTCGGAGGCACGCTCGAGCAGATAGACCGTGCCCGTGGCCGAGGCCTGCACCGCCTTCACGGTCAGCACCGCGCCGCCCACCGACAGCGCGGCCGGCAAGGCCACCACGGCGCCAGCGGCCGTCGAAGCCACCGAAGCCGTGCCCACCACGGAGGCCACGGGCAGCATGGACAGCGCCACGGAGGCCTCGCTTTGCGCATGGGCAGGCGCCATGGCCAGGGCTGCGCACAGCGCACCAGCGGCCAGCAGGGCACGCGGCAGGCGCGCGAAAACGGATTGGTTGACCATCATTGCTTGGACTCCTGGAAATGCGGGGAAGGGGTGGACATCACTCGACGTCGGCCGGTTGCGCGGCCTCGCGGCGGCCATGCATGCGGGCCTGCGCCAGGTCGGCCTCGTGGCGGTCGCGCAGCATCTTGGCCAGCGTGAAGGCGGTGGTGATGAGATAGAGCCAGCTCACGCCCAGGAAGGCCTTGTAGGTCACGTTGATGTCCATGCTCACCAGCCCCCAGCCGGTCAGCGCCATGGACACGGCAAAGCCGCCCCAGACCACCAGCTTCCACATGGGCGTGTCGCCTGCGCCGCTGCGGCCGCCTTCGTTGTCCCGCACGAACTTGGCCAGCACGAAGGCGGCCGAGAGGCAGAACACATAGCCCATCACCATGAAGGCCTGCTCCAGCTGCTCGCCGGGCAGCCATGCCAGGCCGATGGCGCACAACGAGACCGCAATGCCGAACGACACCCACACCTGCAGTTGCCAGGCCCGGGTATCAAGCTGAACGACGATGGGAGAAGAGGACATTTGCCGAGGTGCCCCTCAAGGGCATTGGTTGAACACGGGACGCATGGTGCCCAGACGTAACTTGCGTGTCTGCATTCAACCGTAACAGTGGCCAGACACAGGCCATTGAGTATCTCCAAACGGTACTTTTCAAGTTTTTGACTGTTGTTTACGCCCCAAAAAGTTCCTGCATGTGACACCAGCACACAGGACATCGGGCACGGCACCTGGGCGACAGGAACCCTGCGGCGCGCCACAGACAATGCGCCCACCCCGGCTGCACTGCAGAGGGCAATCGCACGTTCGCCACGCTGATTGATGGAGATCTCCCATGACCAAACCCTTTGACCTCGTCGTCCACGGCGCCACCGGCTTCACGGGCCGGCTGGTGGTGGAGTACCTGCTCAGGCGCTACCCCGCAGGCAGCGGCCTGCGCTGGGCCATGGGCGGGCGCAATGCCGCCAAGCTCGCGGCCGTGCGCGACGAGCTGGGCGCGCCCGCCGATACCCCGCTGGTGGTGACCGACACCGGCAATCCCGCAAGCCTGCAGGCGCTGATGGAGCAGACCCGCCTGGTGCTGACCACGGTCGGCCCCTACCAGCTCTACGGAAACGAACTCGTGGCCGCCTGCGCCAGCGCCGGCGTGGACTATGTGGACCTGTGCGGCGAGCCAGCGTGGATGCGCCAGATGATCGATGCCCACGAGGCCGCAGCCAAGGCCAGCGGCGCGCGCATCGTGTTCTCCTGCGGCTTCGATTCCATTCCCTTCGACCTGGGCGTGTTCATGCTGCAGCGAGAGATGCAGGCCCGCTTCGGCCAGCCCGCCCAGCGCGTGCGGGGCCGGGTGCGCAAGATGAAGGGCACGTTCTCGGGCGGCACGGCAGCCAGCCTCAAGGCCACCATGGCGGCGGCCGCCGCCCAGCCGGGCGTGCTGGAGCTGCTGCGCAATCCGTTCTCGCTCACGCCGGGCTTCGAAGGCCCGCGCCAACCGTCCGGCAGCAAGCCCATGGTGGACGAGGTGCTGGGCCTGTGGGTGGCGCCCTTCGTGATGGCGGCCATCAACACGCGCAACGTGCACCGCTCCAACTTTCTGCTGGGCCATGCCTATGGCGCCGACTTTGTCTACGACGAGATGATGGTCACAGGCGCGGGCGAAAAGGGCGAGGCCCTGGCCAACGCCGTGGCGGCCGACAAGTCGCTGGGCGCGGACGACGGCCCCAAGCCTGGCGAGGGGCCATCGCGCGAAGAGCGTGAATCGGGCTTCTACGACGTGCTGTTCATCGGCACCGACACGGCCGGCCACAGCCTGCGCGTGGGCGTCAAGGGCGACCGCGATCCGGGCTACGGCTCCACATCCAAGATGATCACCGAGGCCGCCGTCTGCCTGCTGCAGGACGCCCCGGACACGCCCGGCGGCATCTGGACCACGGCGCCCGCCATGGGCAACGCGCTCATCGCCAGGCTCAAGGCCAATGCCGGCCTGAGCTTCACGGTAGAGGAACAGAACCCCTCTTAAGCCGCCAGCAGCCGCAGCACGCGCTCGCGCAGCAGCGCGGGCTGCACCTCGGCCTGGGCCATGGGCTGGCCCACGTTCAGGCCCACGCGGTTGAACAGGCCACGGCGGAAGGGCCGCACCATGGCGCCGCCCTGCTCGATGCGGCTGAAGTACGAACCCCAGAGATTGGTCAGCGCCATGGGGACCACGGGCACCTGCAGGCCATCGGCCTGGGCGCGCTCGATGATCTTCATGATGCCGCCACGGAACTCCTGCAGCTGCCCGTCGCGCGTGATGCCGCCCTCGGGGAAGATGGCCAGCAGGTCGCCCTCGCGCAGCACCTGGGCGGCGCGCTCGAACGCAGCCTCGTAGGTGGCGGGATCTTCCTTCTGGGGCGCGACGGGGATGGCCTTGGCCAGGCGGAACAGCCAGCCCAGCACGGGCACGCGGAAGATGCGGTGGTCCATCAGGAAGTAGATGGGCCGGGGGCTGGCGGCCATGAGCAGCACGGCATCGACAAAGCTCACATGGTTGCAGGCCAGGATGGCCGCGCCGGAGGCCGGAATGTGCTCGTCGCCCTGCACCTTGAAGCGGTACACGAAGCGCGAGGCCACCCAGGCCACGAAGCGCAGCAGGTACTCGGGCACCAGCAAGAAGATGTAGGCCGCCACCACGGCATTGGCAATGCCCGTGATCAGGAACACCTGGGGAATGCTGAAGCCCGCCGCCAGCAGCGCGCCGGCCAGCACGCTGGAGGCGATCATGAACAGCGCGTTGAGGATGTTGTTGGCCGCGATGATCCGCGCGCGGTGCGTGGGCTGGCTGCGCATCTGGATCAGCGCGTACATGGGCACGCTGTAGATGCCGGCCGACAGGGCCAGCATGCCCAGGTCGGCCATCACACGCCAGTGCGCGGGCTGGGCAAAAAAGGCACCCACGCCCATCAGCTCGGAAGCCGGCAGCGCGCGCGAGGCAAAGAACAGGTCCACGGCGAACACGCTCATGCCGATGGCGCCCAGCGGCACCAGGCCGATCTCCACATGGCGGCGGCTGAACACCTCGCACAGCAGCGAGCCCGTACCAATGCCCACCGAGAACACCACCAGCAGCAGCGAGGCCACATGCTCGTCGCCATGCAGCACCTCCTTGGCAAAGCTGGGGAACTGAGCCAGAAACACGGCGCCGAAGAACCACATCCAGCTGATGCCCAGCAGCGAGCGGAACACGGCGGGCTGCTCGCGGGCCAGTTGCAGGTTGCGCCAGGTTTCGGTGAAGGGGTTCCAGTTGATGACCAGGTGCGGATCGGTTGCCGGCGCATTGGGGATGAACTGCGCAAAGATCCGCCCGATCACCGCCAGCGCCAGGCAAGCCACGGCCACCTGCATATGGCCCACCTCGGGCACGGCCACCAGCAGGCCGCCTGCCACATTGCCCAGCAAGATGGCCACGAAGGTGCCCATCTCCACCATGCCGTTGCCGCCCGTCAGCTCGCGCTCGCTGAGCACCTGGGGCAGGTAGGCGAATTTCACGGGGCCGAACAGCGTGGAGTGCAGGCCCATCAGGAAGACGCAGCCCAGCAGCAGCGGCACATTGGCCTGGATGAAGCCCCAGGCGGCCAGCGCCATGATGGCGATCTCCAGGTTCTTGACCAGGCGGAACATGCGGGTCTTGTCCCACTTGTCCGTCAGCTGGCCCGAGGTGGCCGAGAACAGCAGGAACGGCAGGATGAACAGCGCCCCGATCACCAGCCCCGCCATGGCCGAAGGCAGCCAGGAGACGCTGAGCTGGTAGGTCACCATCACGGTGAGCGCAAACTTGAACAGGTTGTCGTTGGCCGCCCCCGAGAACTGCGTCCAGAAGAACGGCGCAAAACGCCGCTGGCCCAGCAGGGCGAACTGGTTGGGGTGCTCGTGCGCGGCCGATGGCACGGCGCCGGCCGTTGCGGTGGGGGCAGACGGGCTGCCGGTCTCTTGCTGGAACATCTTGTTTTCCCTCAACGGTTGGTGGCGCCGCCGTGGCCGCACGCATCGGCGCACATTGTGCCCGTACTGGTCATGCGCGCCGTGCCGGCCGCACGCAGCGCGGTGATCACGGGCAATGCGGCGGCCGCCGCCACCACATGCTTGAGGCTGTGGCCGGACACCAGCCCGCCGGTGGCCTCGAAGACGGCCGCATCGCCCCACTCCAGCAGCTTGGCCGCGCCATACCAGGCAATCACCACGCCCAGGCGCAGCGCCAGCGCGCCATGGCGCGGCACCACGCAGGCCAGGCCCAGCACCGCCAGCATGCCGCCGCCCTGCACCAGCGCCCAGGGCAGCAGGTTGCCGCCATGCAGCCAGACCAGCACCGAGGCCACGGCGGCGACCAGCATGGCCACTGCGGCGCGCACGGCCACGCGGTCGGCAATGCGCGATTGCAGCGCCAGCCCCAGCATGCCGGCAAAGGCCATGGACATGCCCAGCCGGTCGCCGGCCAGGGTGGCATCGTGGGGTGCCCAGTGGTAGACGGACGAGCCTATGGCCGAACACGCCAGCCCCGTGAAGAACAGCGCGGCCAGCCAGCGCAGGGCCGGCGCCAGGGCCAGCGCCTGGCTACGCCGGTCCAGCAGCAGGCGCGCGCCCGCCACGGCGGCCCAGGCAAAGCCCAGGTTGCTGAGCACATCCAGCGCATGGGGCAGCGCCCCCCAGGCGCGCTGGTCGGCAAACGCGTGAAAGTCCTGCGGCTGCGGCACGGCGGGGCCAAGCCAGGCGGCCAGCAGCAGCAGGGCAGCGCCCCAGTACAGAGCGCGCAAGGCGGCGGCCGGTGAAATCGATACGGATGGCATGTGTTGCTCCTCGTGAAAAGTGAGGCGGAGTGTGGCGAGCCGTCGGCCCTTCCAGCATCGTTTTTCTGCACCCACCGCGCAAACCAGCACCTCGGGTATCGATAATCGCTACCCATGAGCACCACTGCCGACCTCGTCATCGCCCTCAAGAAGGAACTCAAGGCCGCCCAGATGACCTATGCCGACCTGGCGCGCGCCCTGGGCATGGCCGAGTCCAGCGTCAAGCGCATGCTGGCCAAGGGCGACATGCCGCTGTCGCGCATCGATGCCATCTGCCGCGCGCTGAGCCTGGACTTCGCCGACCTGGCGCGCCGCGTGGCCGACAGCCAACCGCTGCTGCAGGAGATGACGCCCGAGCAGGAGAACGCCGTGGTCGCCGACCGCAAGCTGCTGCTGATGGCCATCTGCGTGCTCAGCCAGTGGACGCTGGAGCAGATCGTGGCCACCTACCGCATGACCGAGGCCGAAGGCATCCGCTACCTGGCCCAGCTGGACCGCATCGGCATCATCGAACTGCGCCCCGGCAACCGCTACCGGCTGCGCCTGGCCAAAACCTTCCGCTGGCGCGCACGCGGGCCGGTGATGGAGTACTTCCGCGAGAACGCCGTGCTCGACTACTTCGGCGGCGGCTTCGACCAGCCGGGCGAAGGCATGCTGATGGTGCACGGCTCCATCGGCCGGCACCTGGCGCCCAGCTTCGTGGAACGCATACAGCGGCTGGCCCATGACTTTTCCCAGCAGCACCTGCAGGACCAGCGCCTGCCCCCGGGCCAGCGCGAGGGCTACACCCTGGTGCTGGCCATGCGCAGCTGGGAATTCACGGCGTTCACGGCGCTCCGAAGAGGCACTGTCTGACGGCGGCTGCAGGACGGCAGCCCGCGCTGCAGCGCCTGGCAACAAGGCTTCACCAAGGCGATACACAAGATTGCAAGACTTCGCGGCGCGGCAACCCGGGATTGACGATGGACCTGCACCATGCAGTCATGGATTCCTTTCACCAGGACTCCAGCCCGATGAACCAAGGACAAGGAGCCGCCATGATTTCCCTTCGCACACCGCTGATCGCCGCCACCCTGGCCCTGGCCGGATGGGCCGGCACCGCGCAGGCCCAGGCCAACGTGACCTATGCGGCGCCGGGCGCCGCCATCTCGGTCCAGTTCGGCGCGCCGCCTCCCATGCGCTACGAGGCGGTTCCTGCACCGCGCCGCGGCTACGTCTGGGCACCCGGCTACTGGCGCCCGCAGGGCCACCGCCATGCCTGGGTGGCCGGCCACTGGGTCAAGGCGCGTCCCGGCTATGTGTACCGCCAGCCCGTGTGGTCGCAGCAGGGTGGCCGCTGGGGCTACGCACCCGGCCGCTGGGACCGTGACCGCGACGGCGTGCCGGACCGCCATGACCGCCGCCCCAACAACCCCTACCGCCATTGATGGGCGCATGCGCCCGGCATGAAGCCCGCCCCATCGGCGGGCTTTTTGCTGGCAGCCCCGGCCATGCCCACACTGGCTTCATACCAACATATGCATATAAAAGTGGCTCATTAAGTTCTCAGGAAAATATGGGAATTGATTCACCGGATTTCCCTGCACACCATGCGCCCCTCGTTTTTCCGCTCCTGGATTCCCGCCGCCGCCGCGGCCCTGGCCGTCTTCGGCTCCACCGCAGCGGTGGCAGCCGATTCGGCGGCTTCGTGGCCGCACCAGCCCGTGACCATGATCCTGGGCTTCCCGGCAGGCTCGGGCGTGGACGTGATCGCGCGCGGCGTGCAGGAGCCCCTGTCCCAGCGCCTGGGCCAGCCGCTGATCATTGACTACAAGTCGGGAGCGGCCGGCAACATCGCCAGCGAGATCGTGGCGCGCGCCAAGCCGGACGGCTACACGCTGGCCTTCGGCACGGCCGCCACGCACGGCAGCAATGCCGCGCTGTACAAGAAGCTGCCCTTCGATGTGGAAACCGACTTCGTGCCGGTGGCGCCGCTGATCGATGTGTCCAACGTGCTGACCATCAATCCCAACGTGATCAACGTCAAGAACCTCAAGGAGTTCGTGGACGAGATCAAGGCCAACCCCGGCAAGTACAACTACGCCTCCACGGGCAACGGCGCGGGCACGCACATGGCCTTTGCCGAGTTCAATGCGCGCCTGGGCCTGAACATGGTCCACGTGCCATACAAGGGCGGCCCCGAGGCCATCACCTCGGTGCTGCGCGGCGAGACCTGCTGCATCATGAACCAGGTCCAGACCGTGCTGCCCCACTACAAGAGCGGCAAGGTGCGCCTGCTGGGCGTGACCACGGCCAAGCCCGTGGAAGTCATCAAGGAAGTGCCCACCATCGCCTCCAGCGGCCTGACGGGCACCAAGGGCTTCGACAGCTCGATCTGGTTCGGCATCTTCGCGCCCAAGGGCACGGACCCGGCCATCGTGGCCAAGCTCAGCCAGGCCGTGCGCGAGGTGCTGGAGCTGCCCGAGGTGCGTGCGCGCTTCGAGTCCCAGGGCAATGCCATCCGCATCGAAACGCCCGAGCAGTTCAAGAAAACCGTGCACAACGACCGCCTGAAGTGGGCACAGGTGGTCAAAGACGCGAAAATCAGCATCGATTGATGCCGCGCGCGCCCGCAGGCCCTGCCCCGCTGGCGCGCCTTTCCTCGTGAGTTCCTGGTGAGTCTATGTCCCTGACCGAACCGGCAGCCCCGGCCCCTGCGGGCCTGGCTGCCCTTGAAGAACGCCTGCGCGACGACCTCGTCGCCCTGGGCTGGCCTGCCAAGGCCTGGATTCCTCCCTCCACCCGCGACGGCCAGCCCGTGCACGATGTCCTGGTCATCGGCGCCGGCCAGGCCGGCCTGGCCCTGTCGGCCGCGCTGTCCCAGTTGGGCATCGCGGCCGTTTTGCTGGACAAGGCCCCGCTGGACTTCGAAGGCCCCTGGGCCACGACGGCGCGCATGGAAACCCTGCGCTCGCCCAAGGAGCTGACCGGCCCTGCGCTGGGCCTGCCCTCGCTGACCTTCCGCGCCTGGTTCATCGCCCAATGGGGCCGCGAAGCCTGGGCCGCGCTGGACAAGATCCCGCGCCTGCAGTGGATGGACTACCTGCGCTGGTACCGCCGCGTGATGCGCTGCGACGTGCGCAACGGCCACCAGGTCACGGCCATCCGCCCGCTGGCCGACGGCACGGTCGAGGTCGATGTGACGGCCGATGGCGCCTCGCGCACCTGGCTGGCGCGCCGCGTGGTGCTGGCCACGGGCCGCGACGGCCTGGGCGGCCCGCAGATCCCCGCCTTCATGCAGGGCGTGGACCGCAGCCGCTGGGCGCATTCCTCCGACGTGCTCGACTACCGCCGCCTGGCCGGCCTGCACGTGGGCGTGGTGGGCGCAGGCTCGTCGGCCATGGACAGTGCCGCCACCGCGCTGGAGAACGGCGCCGCCAGCGTGGACCTGCTGGTGCGCCGCAGCGACCTGCCGCGCATCAACAAATCCAAGGGATCGGGCACGCCCGGCCTCACGCACGGCCAGTTCCTGCTGCCCGACGCCTGGAAATGGCGCATACGCCACTACATCAACGTGCAGCAGGTGCCACCTCCGCACGGCAGCACGCTGCGCGTCTCGCGCCATGCCAACGCCCACTTCAACCTGGGCTGCGCCGTGCAGAAGGTGGAGCAGGACGGAGACCGGCTGCGCGTGGACACGCCGCGCGGCGTGTTCGTGCTGGACTTCCTGATCGTCTCCACCGGCTTTGCCATCGACTGGCGCCAGCGCCCCGAATTCGCCGACCTGGCGCCCCATGTGCGCATCTGGAGTGACCGCTTCGTGCCCGAGGCGGGTGCCGAGGACCAGGAACTGTCGGACTCGCCCGACCTGGGCCCGCTGTTCGAGTTCCAGGAAAAGACGCCCGGCGCCCTGCCCGGCCTGGACCATGTGCACTGCTTTTGCTATCCGGCCGCGCTGTCGCACGGCACGGTGTCGGGCGATATCCCCGCCATCAGCGACGGTGCGCGCAAGCTGGCCCAGGGCCTGGCCTCGCTGTTCTACCGCGAGGACCTGGAACACCACTACGCCCAGTTGCAGTCCTATTCCGAGCCTGAGCTCGACGGCAGCGAATGGACGCCCGCCGACCCCGAAGCCCGCGTGCGGGCCCTGGCAGACAAGACCTGAGATACCCATGACCACCGCCAACGACACCATCGACCGCCTGGCCGGCCTGACCGACCAGTCCCCCGTTTTCGCCACGCGCCGCCAGCGCGACAAGGTGGCCATTGCCACCCAGGCCTGCGAGGACCTGCTGCTGGGCGACGGCCTGGCCGACAGCCTGTCGCGCGCCGAGCGCCTGGTGCTGGCCAGCGAGCAATGCCGCGTCAGCGGCGTGCAGGCCCTGGCCGATGAATACCGCCAGCGTGCCGAATCCCTGGGCGATGCCCTGACGCCCGCGCTGCGCACCGTGCTGGCCCAGCCCGGCGCCCAGACCGGCAACGCCCGCCTGGATGCGGCCCTGCACTTCGTGCGCACCCTGGCCCTGCACCCGGCCGAGAGCGACCGCGCGGCCCTGCTGGCCATGCCCGAGTCCGGCCTGTCCATCGACGACACCGTGCTGGTGGCCCAGCTGGTGGGCTTCATCGCCTACCAATTGCGCCTGTTCGCGGGCGTGCAGGCCATGGACGCGCTGGGCGGCCAGGCCAGCGCACCGGCTGCCGAAGCCGCCGCCGCACCCTTCGTGCACCCCGCCAACCTGCCGCCACCGGGCGAGCCGCTGCGCCGCAACGGCTACACCAGCGAGACGCTGGACTGGACGTCCTGGCTGCCCGTGCTCGACCCCGCCACGGCAACGACCGAGCAGCAGGCCGTGCTGGACCTGAGCCACCCCAAGGCGCGCACTTCGGACTTCTACCTGCTGCTGGCCCGCCAGCCGCGCGTGCTGTCGGAGCGCTCGCAGGCCTTCAACGCCATCATGTACGCGCCCGGCGGCCTGTCGCACGCCGAGCGCGAGGTAGCGGCCACGGCCGTCTCGCGCTCCAACGGCTGCGTGTACTGCGCATCGGTCCACGCCCAGCGCTTCGAGCAGCTGGCCAAGCGCAACGATGTCATGGCCCAGATGTTCGATGACCCCGACACGGCCGGCACCAATGCGCGCGAACGCGCCATCATCCAGTCCTCGCTGGCCCTGACGCGCGCGCCGGGCAGCTTTGGCGCAGCCCAGCTGCAGCCGCTGCGCGATGCCGGCCTCACGGACCAGGAAATCCTGGACATGCTGCATTCGGCCGCGCTGTTCGGCTGGGCGAACCGGTTGATGCTCAATCTCGGGAAAGAGAAGTACATCACCCCCTGAGGCGCTTACGCGCCTTCCCCCTCTCTCGCTACGCGGGAGGGGGACGACACCCTCGCGGCGGGGCGGCCCTTGCTCGGTGTCCCTGACTTGGGCCGCGCCAGTTTCATGCGCTGTGCATTAAGACGCGGCGCTTCACCTCAGTACACATCCCTGCGGTAACGGCCTTCGACGATCAGGTCTTCGACGGCGGTAGCGCCCAGGATGTCGGCCAGCGCGGCATCGACGCCTGCGGCCATGCCGTCGGCGCTGCCGCAGACGTAGAGCACGGCGCCGTCGGCGATCCAGTCGCGCAGGGGGTCGGCGGCTTCGCGCAGGGCGTCCTGCACGTAGCGGCGCCGGGCCTGGTCGCGGGAGTAGATGAAGTCGGCGCGCTGCAGCTTGCCTGCGGCCAGCCAGCCGGAGACCTCGGCCTCGCAGTACCCGTCATGGGCCCGCTGGCGTTCGCCGAACAGCAGCCAGTTGCGATGGCGGCCTGCGTGCATGCGCGCCAGCAGGTGGCCGCGCAGGCCGGCATAGCCTGAGCCGTTGCCGATGAAGATGGCCGGCGCATCGGGCTCGGCATCTGCCTCTTCGCGCGGCTCGAAGGCGCGGTTTTCCACCAGTCTCATGGCCACGGATGTGCCCTGGGCCGCATGCGCCGTCAGCCAGCCCGACGCCACGCCCAGGCCGCCGTCATGGCGGGCCTGGCGCACCAGCAGCCGCACATGGCCGTCCTGCGGCAGCGAGGCGACCGAGTAGCTGCGCGGCAGCAGCGGCAGCAGCGCATCGGCCACGGCCTGGGGCGCGGTGCCGGGGGCGATGTCGCCCGGGGCCGGCAGCACGCTGGCGGCCAGCGCCTCGCCCAGCGTGCAGGTCTGCTGGCGCCATTGCACGGGGGCCAAACCGTCACATTCCTGGGCGGCCAGCCAGGCCTGCACGGTGGCTGCGCCATGGCGTGGCAGCACCTCGGCCAGCGCACCGGCCCGCCACAGCGGGGCCACGCCTTCGGGCGGCGACAGTTCCAGCATGTAGAGACCGGCGCCCTGGCTGCCCGCATTGCACAGGCTGCGCCCCTGCAGCGGCCATGCGGCAAAGGCCGTGGCATCGGCCAGCGGGCCTGCAGCGGACACAGGCAGCGCATCCGATGCAGGCGGCAAGGCCCCGAAATGCCCAGCCAGCGCCTGCTGCCAGGCATTCCAGGCCTGGGGTTGCTCGCCATCCATCTCGATCAGCGGAAACACGGGCTGCGCGCCCAGGCGGCGCAGCTGGTGGTCCAGCGCATGGCCAAAGCCGCAGAAGGCCGCGTACTGCCGGTCGCCCAGCGCCAGCAGGCCGTATTGCAGGTGCGGCAGGGCCGAGCCCGAGGCCGCGCCCAGCAGGCGCGCAAAGCGGCGCGCGGCATCGGGTGGGTCGCCTTCGCCGAAGGTGCTGGCCACGAAGAGCACGCGCCGGTGGTGGCGCAGTTGCTCGGCATCCAGCGCCGCCACGGACTGCAGGCTGGCCGCCATGCCTGCGCCGCGCAGCGCGGCCACGGTGGCCACGGCCAGGCGCTCGGCGCGGCCGGCCTGGCTGGCGAAGGCGACCAGCACGGTGTCCTGGCCCGCAGGCGCGGACGGTGGCGGGTCCGCCATCAGCGCCTGGCGCTCCTTGGCCAGGGCGCGCGCCTTGCGCCGGCGGTCCAGGTAGAGCATCCAGCCCGTGATGGCGAACAGGGGCATGATCAGCGAGGCCAGCGTCATGAAGATGCGCCCCGGCATGCCGAAATAGGTGCCCATGTGCAGCGGGTAGATGGCACCCACGGCGCGGCGGCCCGTGGGCAGGTCGGCATAGCGCTCGTCGCGCTGCACGGCGCCGTCGGGCAGCAGGGCCATCTGGTTGCGCGCGCGCTCATGGGCGGCATCGGCATCCAGCCAGCTGATCTGCAGGGGCTGGCCCGCGCGCTCGGGCAGGCGCAGCTGGGCGAACTGCCAGCCATGGGCGATGCGCTCGAAGGCGGCCCAGCCGGGCGCGATGTCGATGGGCTGCTGCGCACCAGCTGGCTCAGGCCGGCCGCCACCGGGTTTCGAAGACGGCGCCGCGGGAGCGGCCACACGCGGCGGCACGCCGGCCCAGCCGTCCACCGCGCTGCGCACCACGCCAAAGGCCCAGTACATGCCGGTGCAGGTGAACACCACATAGGCCACCAGGGCCCAGGTGCCCGCCACCGAGTGCAGGCCCCAGAGGAAGGAGCGGCCCTTGAGCGCCGGATCGAAGGTCAGCCAGGTGCGCCATGACAGCGGCCGGCGCGGCCAGCGCAAGTACAGGCCCGACAGCGACAGCATCAGCAGCAGGCCGGCCAGCGTGCCGGTGATGGGCTTGCCGTCATCGCGCGACAGCAGCAGCCAGCGGTGCAGGCGCTCCACCCATTCGAAAAACTCCGTGCCGTGCTGCTCAGGCAGCTGCGCGCCCGTGTAGGGATCGACAAAGACCGTCTGGCCCCGGCGCTGGCCGGCCGGCGGCTTGAAGGCCACCTGGGCCGAGCGGCCGGGCTCGGCAAAGACGGTGATGCGCTGGACCACGCGCTGCTCGCCGGCCTCGCGCAGCGCCTGCGCAATCTGCGGCGGCGCCAGCGGCGCGGCATCGCGTGCGGGCACGGAGGCCGTGCCGGGATTCAACCAGCCCAGGATCTCCTCGTGGAACGAGAACACCGCGCCCGACAGCCCGATGACGATGAGCACCGTACCGGCCGTAATGCCGACGAACCAGTGCAACTGGAACCAGATTTTCTTGAAAGTCATGGGGAGCAGGCGAGCAGGCGGCGTCGGTCGGAAATCCATTGCGGTGCGCAACGGAACATCAGGACAGAACGGTGCATGGAAGGCAGGCGGGCAGAGATGAAAGTGCGCGGCACCTGTGCATCGGCCCCGGGCGGCGTTGGCCGGGACTTGTCGACGGAAGGCGCCAATCAGCGAGAAATTCTAAATTGTTCTCATTTACGGCGTGTTGCACGCGCGATAGGCCCGCAAGGCGGCCTGGGGTTACGGGCAGGCTTGAGCCGCCGGGATGCAGCGCCTGCGCCCAATGGAAATCGCCTGCCGAAACAGGTTCGGCAGGCGATGGTTCAGCTCCTCTTCAACCGTGTGTCAACCGCGTCTGCGACGCAGATTCCACAGGCCTGCGGCCAGCATCAGCAGCATGGCCATGGCGAGCATGCGCGGTTCGAGCGCAGGAATCGGCGTGGCATCCGGTGCCGCACCCACACGCGCCGGACCGCTGGGATCCACGATCACGCCATTGGCTGCGCGATCATCATCACCCTGGCCGCCATCGGTGACCACCACCGAGGTCGTATTGCCCGACACCACCGCACCCGGAGGCTGATACCAGGAGTCCGCCGCCCCTGCGGACGCTGGACCGAACTTCCAGTACGCCATGCCGGTCACCGGACCCGGCCAGGTGACGCTGACCGTGATCGAGCTGCTGGCCGTACAGCCGCGGGCCACGAAGTGCACATTGCCGTACGGGAAGCTCAACTGGCCCGGCGCACCCGCCGCAGCCGCGACGAAGGACGACTGCGACACATCGAACCCGCAGCCCGCGCCACCACCGCTCAAGGTCGCCGTGGCATTGCCTGCCCCGGTGGCTGTCGGACCCGTGAAGGTCTTTCCGAGCACGTTGAGCGAAGTCGTTGTGGCAGGTCCGGTATTGCCATTGCCAGGATTGGTCTGGGTCGCGCTGATCGTGTGCAGACCCGGCGTCGGCAAGCCGCCGCCTGGCGTGCAGCTCCACGTCTGATCGGCCGCGACGATTGCCGTACACAGCGTCGTCGAGCCATCCTTCACCGTGATCGTGTAGCCCGGCGTGCCGGTGCCGGAAATCTGCGGATAGCCTCCCACCGTGGTCGGCGAAACCGTCAGCGTCGGAGCCACCGGCACCTGCGTGCTGGGAGTGACCGGCGTTGCTGGTGTCGATGCACAGTTCACAGTGCAACCTGCCGTCGGATTGACCGGGCTGATGCCACCCGACGGATCGTAGGAAGCCGTATTCGTGCTCGAGCCCACAGCCGTCGGCACAGCCGGCAGATTGAAGCTGGTGTTGCCACCGGCCGCCACTGCCGCAGTGAAGTTCACCGTGCACGTCAGCACGGAGCTGCCATTGCCCGCAAACGGGAAGGTGTTTGGCGTGCAGGTCGCGCTGGCCACGTTCGCGCCGGTCGGCACGCCCGTGATGCTGATGCCTGCCGGCACCAGGTCCTTGATGGTCACGCTGGTGGCAGGACCGAAGGCACTGGCAGCGTTGGACACGGAGAACGCGTAGTTGAACGCAGTCCCCACAGCCAGGCTGCCGGGGTTGGCCTTGGTGACCGTCAACGCTGGCGTACCAGGCGTCACCGGCGTGGAAGGCGTCGATGCGCAATCCGTCGTGCAACCCGCCGTCGGATTGACCGGGTTGATGCCACCCGCTGGATCGTAGGAGGCCGTGTTCGTGCTCGACCCCACAGCCGTCGGAACAGCCGGCAGATTGAAGCTGGTGTTGCCACCGGCCGCCACTGCCGCAGTGAAGTTCACCGTGCAAGACAGGATCGCCGTGCCATTGCCCATGAAGGGGAAGGTATTAGGCGTGCAGGTCGCGCTGGCCACGTTTGCGCCGGTCGGCACGCCCGTGATGCTGATGCCTGCCGGCACCAGGTCCTTGATGGTCACGCTGGTGGCGGGGCCGAAGGCTCCAGCCGCATTCGCTACCGTGAAGGCGTAGTTGAACGCAGTCCCCAAAGCCAGGCTGCCGGGATTGGCCTTGGTGACCGTCAACGCAGGCGTGCCTGGCGTGACGGGCGTGGAAGGCGTCGATGCGCAATCCGTCGTGCAACCCGCCGTCGGATTGACCGGGCTGATTCCGCCCGACGGATCGTAGGAGGCCGTGTTGGTGCTCGAACCCACAGCCGTCGGCACAGCTGGCAGGTTGAAGCTGCTGTTGCTGCCAGCCGCCACCGGCGTGGTGAAGCTCACCGTGCAAGACAGGATCGCCGTGCCATTGCCCACGAAGGGGAAGGTATTAGGCGTGCAAGTCGCACTGGACACGTTCGCACCGGTCGGCACGCCCGTGATGCTGATGCCTGCAGGCACCAGGTCCTTGATGGTCACGCTGGTGGCGGGGCCGAAGGCTCCAGCCGCATTCGCTACCGTGAAGGCGTAGTTGAACGGCGTGCCCACAGCCAGGCTACCCGGGTTGGCCTTGGTGACCGTCAGCGCAGGCGTGCCTGGCGTGACCGGAGTCACCGGCGTGGAAGCGCAGTCTGTCGTGCAACCGGCCGTCGGATTGACCGGGCTGATGCCGCCCGATGGATCGTAGGAGGCCGTGTTGGTGCTCGAACCCACCGCCGTCGGCACAGCTGGCAGGTTGAAGCTGGTGTTGCCACCGGCCGCGACCGAGGTCGTGAAGCTCACCGTGCAAGACAGGATCGCCGTGCCATTGCCCACGAAGGGGAAGGTGTTGGGCGTGCAGGTCGCGCTGGCCACGTTTGCACCGGTCGGCACGCCCGTGATGCTGATGCCTGCAGGCACCAGGTCCTTGATGGTCACGCTGGTGGCGGGACCGAAGGCACTGGCAGCGTTGGAAACGGAGAACGCGTAGTTGAACGCAGTCCCCACAGCCAGGCTACCGGGGTTGGCCTTGGTGACCGTCAGCGCAGGCGTGCCTGGCGTGACCGGAGTCACCGGCGTGGAAGCGCAGTCTGTCGTGCAACCAGCCGTCGGATTGACCGGGCTGATTCCGCCCGACGGATCGTAGGAAGCCGTGTTCGTGCTCGAGCCTACCGCCGTCGGCACAGCCGGCAGGTTGAAGCTGGTGCTGCCACCGGCCGCCACTGCCGCAGTGAAGTTCACCGTACACGTCAGCAAGGAGCTGCCGTTACCCGCAAACGGGAAGGTATTGGGCGAGCAGGTTGCACTGGACACGTTCGCACCGGTCGGCACGCCCGTGATGCTGATGCCTGCCGGCACCAGGTCCTTGATGGTCACGCTGTTGGCAGGGCCAAACGCTCCAGCCGCATTCGCTACCGTGAAGGCGTAGTTGAACGCAGTCCCCACAGCCAAGCTACCGGGGTTGGCTTTGGTGACCGTCAGCGCTGGCGTACCAGGCGTGACCGGTGTGGTGGGTGTCGACGCGCAGTCTGTTGTGCACCCTGCCGTCGGATTGACAGGGTTGATGCCACCCGACGGATCGTAGGAGGCCGTGTTGGTGCTCGAACCCACAGCCGTCGGCACAGCCGGCAGATTGAAGCTGCTGTTGCTGCCAGCTGCCACCGGGGTGGTGAAGCTCACGGTGCAAGACAGGATCGCCGTGCCATTGCCCACGAAGGGGAAGGTATTGGGCGTGCAGGTCGCACTGGCCACGTTTGCGCCGGTCGGCACACCCGTGATGCTGATGCCTGCCGGCACCAGATCCTTGATGGTCACGCTGGTGGCGGGACCGAAGGCACTGGCAGCGTTGGACACGGAGAACGCGTAGTTGAAGGGTGTCCCCACAGCCAGGCTACCCGGGTTGGCCTTGGTAACCGTCAGCGCAGGCGTGCCAGGGGTCACCGGCGTGGAAGGCGTCGATGCGCAATCCGTCGTGCAACCGGCCGTCGGATTGACGGGACTGATGCCGCCCGACGGATCGTAGGAGGCCGTGTTGGTGCTCGAACCCACAGCCGTCGGCACAGCTGGCAGGTTGAAGCTGCTGTTGCTGCCAGCTGCCACCGGTGTGGTGAAGCTCACCGTACACGTCAGCACGGAGCTGCCATTGCCCGCAAACGGGAAGGTGTTGGGCGTGCAGGTCGCACTGGCCACGTTCGCTCCGGTCGGCACGCCCGTGATGCTGATACCCGCAGGCACCAGGTCCTTGATGGTCACGCTGTTGGCAGGACCGAAGGCACTGGCAGCATTGGACACGGAGAACGCGTAGTTGAAGGGCGTGCCCACAGCCAGGCTGCCGGGATTGGCCTTGGTGACCGTCAACGCAGGCGTACCCGGTGTGACCGGAGTCACCGGCGTAGAAGCGCAGTCTGTCGTGCAACCCGCCGTCGGATTGACCGGGCTGATGCCGCCCGACGGATCGTAGGAAGCCGTGTTCGTGCTCGACCCCACAGCCGTCGGCACAGCCGGCAGGTTGAAGCTGGTGTTGCCACCGGCCGCCACTGCCGCAGTGAAATTCACCGTGCAAGACAGGATCGCCGTGCCATTGCCCACGAAGGGGAAGGTGTTGGGCGTGCAGGTCGCACTGGCCACGTTTGCACCGGTCGGCACGCCCGTGATGCTGATGCCCGCAGGCACCAGGTCCTTGATGGTCACGCTGGTGGCGGGGCCGAAGGCACCGGCAGCGTTGGACACGGAGAACGCGTAGTTGAAGGGCGTGCCCACAGCCAGGCTACCCGGGTTGGCCTTGGTAACCGTCAACGCAGGCGTGCCAGGCGTGACTGGAGTCACCGGTGTGGAAGCGCAGTCTGTTGTGCAGCCGGCCGTCGGATTGACCGGGCTGATGCCGCCCGACGGATCGTAGGAGGCCGTGTTCGTGCTCGAGCCCGCAGCCGTCGGAACAGCTGGCAGGTTGAAGCTGGTGCTGCCACCGGCCGCCACTGCCGCAGTGAAGTTCACCGTGCACGTCAGCACGGAGCTGCCATTACCCGCAAACGGGAAGGTGTTGGGCGTGCAGGTCGTGCTAGCCACGTTCGCACCGGTCGGCACGCCTGTGATGCTGATGCCTGCCGGCACCAGGTCCTTGATGGTCAGGCTGGTGGCGGGACCGAAGGCACCGGCAGCGTTGGACACGGAGAACGCGTAGTTGAACGGCGTGCCCACAGCCAGGCTGCCGGGATTGGCCTTGGTGACCGTCAGCGCTGGCGTACCAGGCGTGACCGGCGTGGAAGGCGTCGATGCGCAATCCGTCGTGCAACCCGCCGTCGGATTGACGGGGCTGATGCCGCCCGATGGATCGTACGAGGCTGTGTTCGTGCTCGAACCCACCGCCGTCGGCACAGCCGGCAGGTTGAAGCTGGTGTTGCCACCCGCCGCCACTGCCGCAGTGAAGTTCACCGTGCAAGTCAGCACGGAGCTGCCATTGCCCGCAAACGGGAAGGTATTGGGCGTGCAGGTCGCACTGGCCACGTTCGCTCCGGTCGGCACGCCCGTGATGCTGATACCCGCAGGCACCAGGTCCTTGATGGTCACGCTGTTGGCAGGACCGAAGGCACTGGCAGCGTTGGACACGGAGAACGCGTAGTTGAAGGGCGTACCCACAGCCAAGCTGCCAGGGTTGGCCTTGGTGACACTGAGGTTCACCACGCTCACAAAATGAATTTGTGCGGCGCTTGGCGAATACGCGTTTGCTCCCACGGTGAACGTGCCACCCAGGGTTCCTGCAGGAATGCTGGTGGCGATGCTGTAGGTACCACTCGCTGTGCTGGTGGCAGTGATCGAGCAGATGCCCAGAGTTGTGCCGCTTGTTCCAGTGGTGCACGTGGCCGACGCACCTGCCGCGCCACCGTTCAGCTTCACGCCGGCAGCACCGGCAAAGGTGACGACCTCGCCGCCCTTGGGATTGCCACCGGCATCGCGCACATACGCTTCCACCACATCGGTTGCCGTGCCATTTGCCGCCGCGTTGTCGCTCACGACACGCAGGCCCGAATTGCTTGCCGAGGCATTGCCGGCGACAAAGGCCATCGATTGCGGGCTGTTGCCGATGGCAGTTGCACCCACCGTGGCGGCAGCCGAGTAAGTCGATGCGGTCACGCTGGTGAACGACACCGAGCAGGTCGCCGCCGCACCCGCAGTCGTGCAACTGGCGGCGGCAGGCGCCGCTCCGGCAGGCGTCACGCTGAAGTTCACGGCAACGCCGGTGACCGGATTGCCGAACGCATCCTTGGTGACCACGGAAACGACGTCCTGGCCGCCGCCAGCTGCCTGGTTGTTCGCATCGACCGACATGGTCGAATTGGCGGGATCGACGGCACCTGCCGTAAAGACATAGGCAGCCGTCGCACCGTACGTATTGCCACCGGCGCTGACGCCGCTGCCGCTCAATGCGCCGCTCGCGATGCTTGCGCCGGAAGTGTAGGAACCCGCGACGGTTGTCTTGGCGGTGACCTGGCAGGTACCGGCCGCATTGGTGGTGCAGGTACCGCTGAAGGTGATGTTTGCGGTGGGAGAGAACGTGACAACGCTTCCGGCCACCGGATTGCCGTTGACATCTCCCACAAACGCTTCAAGCACATCTGTCGCCGAGCCATTGGCCGTGACCGGACTGGTGACGGTACGCACCCCCGACTTGGCGGGGTCGGCGGCATTGGCCGTGAAGTTGATCACGGCCGGGCTGCCGTTTGCCACGCTCTGGGTGGTGGTGCCGTTGTTGTCCGTGGCTGTGAAGCTCGCCGCACCCGCCACGGTGGATGTCACCGTGATGGAGCAGCGCGCTGGATTCGCATTGGCCGCAATCGTGCAGGAAGTTGCCGACGGCGTGCCGGCGCCGATATGGACAAAGCCGATGGTGTGGGCGACCGTATCGACGGTTGCATTGCCATTGGCGTCCTGCAGTGCGACGGTCACCGTGCCGGTGCTCGTACCGTCGGCCATCACCGAGAGCGGCGTGGCACTGAGCAGATTGCCACTGGCTGTATTGCTGGGCGGCCCGGCAATGAAGTTGACCGATACCGGACTGCCATTGCTCACGGCCGTTCCGTTGTCCGTTGCCGTGAAACTTGCGGTGCCGACCGCGGCCGATTTCACCGTCACGGAGCAGGTGGCCGGATTGGCGTTGGCCGCGATCGTGCACGTGGGTGCGGCTGGCGTGGTCGTGCCCACGCCCGTTTTGGTGAAGACAATCGTGTGTGCCACCGTATCCGTGGCGGGATTGCCATTGGCATCGCGCAGGGCCACGCTGATCGAGCTCGTGGCAGTGTTGTCTGCGACAACGCTGAGCGGACTGGCACTGATCAGGTTTCCATTCGCGCCATTGCTGGGCGAGCCGGCCGTGTAGTTCACCACAGCCGTAGCCGTGGCGGCCGAGCCATTGATGGTGAAACCAAAGGTGCCACTGCCGACTGCGGTAGGTGCCGTGATGGTTGCCGTGTACACCCCTGCGCTGCACGACCCCGCGCCGACCGCAGGCGAGCCCTGTGTTCCGCTGTTCAGCGTGAAGGCCACCGTATTGGCACAGGTTGCAATCGAATTGCCTGACGCATCCTTGAGCTGCGCCGTCAATGTGCTGGTTGCGGTGCCATTGGCAATGATCGAGGTCGGACTCGCAACGATGGTCGAGGCGCTGGTACTTGGCGGACCCGCCGTGTAGCTCACTGAAGCCGTAGCAACTGCGGCAGAGCCGTTGATGGTGAATCCGAAGATCCCGCTGCCGACCGCCGTGGGCGATGTGACGGTGCCCGTATAGATGCCGGCAGTACATGAGGCCGCGCCCACACTCGGCGTTCCCTGCGTTCCGCCGTTCAGGGTGAATGCCACCGTGTTCGTGCAGGTGTTGATCGGATTGCTGCTGGCATCGACCAGTTGCACGCGCAGCACGCTGGTGGAGCTGCCGTTGGCCACGATCGATGTCGGTGTGGCGACTATCGTCGATGCACTCGTGCTCGGCGTTGCGGCCACATAGGAGACCGTTGCGGTGGCAACAGCCGCAGACCCGTTGATGGTGAACCCGAAGGTTCCGCTGCCGACCAGCACCGGCGATGTCACCGTCCCCGTATACATGCCGGCACTGCAGCCCGTGACGCTGACGGCAGGAACGCCTTGCGTCCCCGCATTGAGGGTGAAGGCCACCGTATCGGTACAGGTGGTGACAAGGTTGCCTAAAGCATCCTTCAACTGCACGGCCAAGGTGCTGGTGGAGACGCCGTTGGCCGCAATCGATGGCGGACTCGCGGCGATTTCAGACCCACTCGTGCTGGCCGGCAGCCCGGTGAAGCTGTAAGCAACCGGCGAAGGCTGATAGGTCACTGCGCCAGATACCGGACTTCCACCCAATGGAAGATTGGAGAACGTGGCACCAGCGACTGACGACGACAAGGTCACGGGTGTCGTGAATGTTCCGGCGACACTGCTGCTGGCATTGATGGGAGACGCGCACTTTCCGCTGGAGTTGGTCGTGCAGCTGACTGCGGCGGAACTGCCATTGAACGTGACACCTGCAGGCGGCGCTGCGAAGGTAACGGTGTCACTGCCCCCCGTCCAGGCATTGCCTTGGCCGTCAACAATGTAGACCTCCAGCAAGTCGCTGCTGCCGACAGGTTGATTGTTGGTCGTCGCCAGAACGCCAGATTTCAGGGCACAGGGAAAACCGGTGACGCTTGCCGCCGTTGAAAGCTGCGAGGTCTGGGCTCCGCCGGAATTGCTGTCCGTCACTGTGACTCGCACCTGGCCGCTGAGATACGAAGGAACGGTCAGCGTTCCCGAGGCTCCGGCCATGGTTTCGGAGCCCAGATAGACCTGCGCATCGTTGACGCCCGCGCCGGTCGGCGACCAAAAGGCTTCCACCGTATACGGTGCCGGCTCGCTCGCATTGGCATTTGCCGTGATATTGAATGTCCAGGTGCAGGCGGCGGTGTCACTGGCGCCAACGCCAAGGGTGGGGGTCCATCCGGTTTGTCCATTGCCCGTCGTCAGCAAACTGATGCCTGAGTTTGCAGCCACAGGCACGGAAAACAGCGTGTTCTGAGAAATCTTGAAGAAATCACGCGTAGTGATACGAATGGCACTTCTCGACTGGCTTGTCATCTTGTTGTTGCCAATCAATCCTGGTGCCGTACCCGTACCACCGATATTCACCCCGTCCCCGCCGCCAGTGAAGTTGTTATCGGTCACCGTCACTACCTGCGTCGTGCCTGAGGCTGCCGTATTCACCGTTGGTGCCGACACATGCGTTGGCGATGACCCGGTATAGGCGGCGATAGGCAGCGAGAAGGTATTACCCGTCACGGCCAGACCAATTCCATTGGCCAGGCTGATCGTTCCATCAACCGACACCACGGCCCTGGGCGCATTTCCACCAGTCGGGCTCAGTGCGATATTCGAATTTTTGATCGTCAATCCGTTGACGGTCATGTTCGACATGACCTGGAAAAACTGCTCAAGCTGCATTCCCCCGATAGGGTTGGGCAGATTCGTTACCGTGAAATTATCGACAACGATGTTGGAAACCGTGCCTGCACCGTTGCTTGCGGCAACGGAAATGGCCGAGCCCTTGTTATTGCCGTAATTTCCATTCCATATCGCGGAATTGATCGTGCTATTGGTAAAGAATACGTTTTGTGCGCCTTGATGAATCTCCGCGTACAGCTCGCAGTTGAACGGCGTCCCCTCTCCCGCAGGGGTTGGCGCCACATTCACCAGGCCGACGCGATCAATGGTGACATTGTTCGCCGGGGAGCCAACGACGAATACCGCTTCGCCACAGGTCATGTTGGGCGAATTGGTGAGCGTGATGTTCTTCCCACCAAGATAAAAAGTTTCCCAGGCGGAGTCCGCCCAGTTCTGGACTTGTATGACTCCCCCGAAATCGATGGTCAATGAGCCCGTGCCGGCTGGCACGGTGCCTTTGAGCCAGTACCAGGCACCACCGGCACCAGTGGTGGTGCCCGTATCGCCGCCGCTGATCATCTGGGTTTGACCACAGGCATTGGTGGCTCCCGTCACGGCGCCGGACTGGGCTCCGCTGACGAATGTGTTGGCACAGCGCACGTAAACCGTCTGATTGTCGACATACGGATGGAGGTTTCCCGCCGCATCCTTGGATGTCCCGCTCTGTATGGTTCGTACCGACGTAGACAGTGTCGGCGCAAAGACGATGGAAACATCGGCACTCGGATCCAGCGTTTGTAGCGTGTAGTTGGCTGCCTGAATGGCCGCTCGCAGCGTACATGCGCCAGCAAAGGTACCCCCCAGCGTGCTGACACAGGTGGTTGGTGTCGTTGCATTGGCATTTGGAGCGTCGCTGTTGTCGGTGACCGTGAAAACGATGGTCGCCGCGAGTGCCGTGGATGAGATACCCGCGCATGAAAGCAGCAGCAAAGAGAAAAGGCACTTCGCTGCACGCCACTTGCGAAAAAATGCCGAACCAGGCAGGCGATTGAGAGCATGCATGATATTCCCCGTTTTCTCAAGGAGATATGACAGGAAAATGATTTTCCCAATGGCAATGGCCATCAGTTGTACCCAGCGCATTTGCATCGCCGTACCTCGAATAGTTCTATTTGAATCACGAGCTCACAACTCACCTTGCAGCCGGTGAGGTTGGAAGCAAAATGTTTCGCGCAGATCCTGCGCGTCAATCAAAAAGGTGGATTTCCATCAACGTTTGCGAGCTGCTCCGCTGCCCATTGAGCCGGACACACCTTCAGTCGGGTTTGCGACGCAAATCATTCCTCCCTCCACAAACCATATTCACCGTGCTTGTATTTTTTCAGTGCCGGGCCAGTTTCCATGGACCTGCACCTGTGCAACGGTAAGTCGCCTATCAGACATATACACAACTCATGGTTAACCCATGCAGGTCCAATCGACCAGAACATGCACTGACAAACCACTGCACACATCGATAGGCTAAATCATGTTTTTTTCTATTTCAATAGTTTTTTTACATGAAATCGAAGGCTCGTGCCAGCGCTACGAGGGAGGCGCTTGAGCGATATAGGGAATACCCTGAATCGGCCACACCACATACAGGTAGTAACTGGTGGTATCCCCAGTACGACTGGAACCGGCTGCGCAAGCCACATAGAATCGCCCCTGCAGGAGAGCAGGCGGGCACCACGGTGCCGAGCCTCACCGAAGGCGCAAACTCCCATACACGCTCAGGTTCCGTACTGCAAACACAACATGCCGTCTGGAGAGCCGCCGCACGCAATATGCGGCGCACCGAAGGAGCAAGCCCCGTTCCCATGGACGGCGGTGAATCTCTCAGGTACCAAGGACAGGGGGAGCGGCAGCTGCGTCACGACGGACGCCGGCTGCTTGCTATTGAATCCATAGCTACCAGCTTCCGCGTGACCGGCACATGCCTTTGAAAGGGCATTGTCATGCGCGTCATCGTTCTCGGAGCCGGCCTGATCGGCACCGCCTCGGCCTACTATCTGCAATCTCTCGGTCATGAAGTGACCGTCATCGACCGCCAGGCTGCGCCCGGCGCCGAAACCAGCTTTGCCAACGGCGGGCAGATCTCGGTCAGCCATGCCGAACCCTGGGCCAACCCCGGCGCACCGCTGAAGTTGCTGGGCTGGCTGGGCCGGCAGGACGCCCCCCTGCTGTTCCGCCTGCGCGCCGACATGCGCCAGTGGCTCTGGGGCCTGTCCTTCCTGCGCAACTGCACGCCCGCGCGCACGCGCCACAACATCCAGCAGATCGTTCGCCTGGGCACCTACAGCCGCGAGGCCCTGCAGCAGCTGCGGTCGGACACCGGCATCCAGTACGAGCAGCGCATGCAGGGCATCCTGCACTTCTACACGAACGCCCGCGAGTTCGAGGGCGCTCTCAAGCCCACCGAGCAGATGCAGGCCCTGGGCTGCGACCGCCGCCTGATCGACGCCGACGAAGCCGTGCGCCTGGAGCCGGCCCTGGCCCATGTGCGCGGGCAGATAGCGGGCGCCACCTATACGGCCGAGGATGAATCGGGCGACGCCAACCTCTTCACGCGCGAGCTGGCACGCATTGCCACCACCACGGGCGTGCAGTTCCGCCACGGCCACCACGTCATGGCGCTGCGCACCACGGGTGCGGGCGCAAGCCGCCATATTGACCATGTGGAGGTGACCAATGCCGATGGCCGCTACGAACGCATCCAGGGCGACGCCTATGTGCTGGCCATGGGCTCGTTCAGCCCGCTGCTGGCCCAGCCGCTGGGGCTGCGCCTGCCCATCTACCCGGCCAAGGGCTACTCCGTGACCCTGCCGGTGCTGGACCCCGCCAAGGCCTACCAGGTCAGCCTCACGGACGATGAGTTCAAGCTGGTGTTCTCGCGCTACACCGGCGCGCAGGGCGACCGCCTGCGCATTGCCGGCACGGCCGAGTTCAACGGCTACGACCGCAACCTGGACCCCGTGCGCTGCGAGGCCATCGTGCGGCGCGTGCAGCAGCTGTTCCCCGGCGCCGGCGATACCGGGCGCGCCCAGTTCTGGAGCGGCCTGCGCCCCGCCACGCCCAGCAATGTGCCGCTGATCGGACGCTCGCCCATCGCCAACCTGTTCCTGAACACCGGCCACGGCACGCTGGGCTGGACCCATGCCTGCGGCTCCGGCATGGCGCTGGCCGATCTGGTCAGCGGCAGGCAGCCGGCCGTGGATTTCGATTTTCTGGGAGCCGCAGCCATGGACCCGGATCGCAGCGCAGGCACGGTGCGCCCGCGCGCGGTCTGAGGTGCAGACGGTGTGTACGGCGTGTACGACGCCTAGGCAGTGAACACCGTCAACACCCCGGCGAAGCGGTGCAGGCGGGCGTCCATGATCTCGGCTTCGGCGACGAAGCCGATCAATGGCACATCGCCCAGTGCGTGGCGCAGGGTGCGCAGCTCGGCATCGGGGCCGCCGAACAGGCCGCCGCCGCGGCCCCGGCAACTGATGTAGATGGCGCCACGGATGCGGGGCTGTGCCTCGCCTTCGGGCGCCGCCTCCTCGGGCTCCGCCGCATCGCGCAGCGCAGCGCCCAGTTGCAGCAGTTCCTGGCGCGCGACCTGGGCCTGGCGGCGGCAGAAGATCACCGAATGCCCGGCCTCCACGGCCGATGACAGGGCCACGCCCTGGCGCAGCGGGTCCAGCCCGACCAGGGTCAGCACCTGGGCCTCTTCGGTGAGCACGCCGTGGGCCATGCCCCGGCCCGGCGGCGCAATGGCCGCCAGCGTGCTGCGCACCGTGGTCAGCGCGGGCTGCCAGTCGCTGCCTTCCAGCTCCACGCCCAGCAGTTGCAGCAGGCGCTGCAAGGCCGGATCGCCATTGAGCCCGGTGACCAGGGCGCCGCGCGCCTCGGTGATCTCCAGGCCCTCGCCCAGCGGCACGCAGCCCTGGGCCATGCCCGTGATGCAGGGCACGCCCGCACCGAAGGCCACGCCCGAGAAGCCTCCGCTAAAAATGCCGCGCGCATCCGCATGCTGCGCATGCAGGTCCTCGGTGCGGCAGGCGATCTGTACGCCCTCCACGCCATCGTCCCCGTCATCGCCCACGCCGCCGAACAGCAGGCCGGACTCGGTGCGCTCGGACAGCTCGTACAGCAACTCGGCCAGCTCGGGCTGGCCGCCTCCGGCATGGACCAGGGCCGAATGGGCCGTGAACCCGGCCTCGCCGCCCGGCGCATGCAACGGCGCCAGGCCCGAATACAGGCGGTAGTGCGCCGCCGGCACATCGAGCAGCATCACCGCGAGCGCGGAACCGGACAGGTATTCATGGGACATGGCCAGCACGCCACCGGCCGAGCAGCCAGCCCAGTCCGCCACATGGGGCAAGGCCCTGGCCAGATGCTGCAGCAACGGTCTTGCATGGGCGGCATGCGCGTGGGACAGGTACACCAGGCCCAGTCGGGGGCGCTGCGCGTGGCCCGGATCGGCCATCTGCGAGCGCAGTTGCAGCAGCACCGCATCGGCCGCGGCGCGCCAGTCGGAATGGCTGGCATGGCCTACAGGAAACAACGACATTCCAACCTTCTTTCTAGCCCTGCCAGCGCCCGGCTTGCGGAGGGCTCTAGACCATCCATGGGTGCCGCCGTCCCGCTCAGCGCGGTGGCCGGCTCTTGGCCGGCGCCTTGCCTGCGGCCGGTGCCTTGGCTGTTGTCTTTGCGGTGGTCTTTGCCGCCGTCTTCCTGGCCGCCGCCTTGGCTGGCGCTTTGGCCGGAGCTTTCGGTGGGGCTTTCGCAGCCGCCTTGGCAGCTCCGGCCGGGGCCTTGGCCGCCGGTGCAGCCGCCTTGCCTGCCTGCGCGGCGAAGGCGCCAGCCTGGGCCGTCATGCGGTCCATGGCGGCCTTGGCGATGTCGCCGGCCATGCCGGTGGCGCGCTGTGCGGCAGCCACGGCCTCGGGGGCCATGGGCTCGGCCATGGCCTTGGCGGCGATCTGCTGGAATTGCTGGGTCAGTGCGCCCCACCATTGCATGGCCTGGCCCATGGCGGCGGCCTGGGCCGGCTCGTCCTTGGGCGCAGAAGCCTCAGAGCCGGAGGCCTTGCTGCCGGCATCCGCGGATGCAGCGGCCGCAGCAGCTGCAGGCGGCTCGGCAGGGGGCTGTGCGGGCGCGGCCTGCGGCTTTTCCTGCTTGCCGGCCTTGCCGGCGGAGGACATGGGCCAGTCCGAGTGGTCGGACTGCCCCGCGCTGGCGGTGCCTTTGCCCGCAGTGGCTGCAGCAGCGGTGGCGGCTGCAGCGGCGGGGAACTGGAAGGCCTGCGCCAGTTCACCCATGCTGACGTTCATGCCCTGCAGGGTGGACAGCGTCATGCGCTGCACTTCCAGGGCCTGGATGGTGGCGGCCAGCGCCTTGCCATTTTGGTCCAGCCAGAACTGCACGGCCTTGAGTTCGGTGATGCGCTTGTCCACCTCCTCGATGCTCACCGTGGGCGCCACCCATTCGGGCAGGCGCCCCAGGGGCCGGGCCGTGGCCGATCCCGCGCTCTGGGCCAGGCCCTGCAGGAAGTCGAAACCGGGGATGAACTTGCCGAAACCGAAGGAGGACGCGTCACTCATGGCAGCACTCGCTAGGACTGGGTTGGAAGAGCATGCCGGCGAAGGATGCCGGCCATGCTCCCAGCTTAACCCAGGCACACGCCAAGTCCACGGCAAGTCATGCGCATGCGGCTGCGCACAAACCCGGTGCAATGGCGCTGGCTCAGTGCGAATGGCCTGCGTGGCCGCCGCCGTGGCCCGCTGCCGGGGCAGCCGCCGCGCCGGGCGCCATGGCGCGCACGGGGACCTGCAGGCTCAGGCGCGAGGTTTCGCCCTTGGCATCCTTGAACACCAGGGTGATGGGCACCTGGCTGTCCTTGAGCAGCGGGCTCTTGAGCTGCTGCAGCATGACGTGGTAGCCGCCGGGCTTCAGGTCCACGGCCACGCCCTTGGGCAGGTCCAGGCCGTCGATGGCGCGCATGCGCATCACATCGCCTTCCATCTTCATTTCATGCACCTCGGCCACGCCGGCGGCGGGCGACTCCACGCCCACCAGGCGCAGCGGCTCCTCGGCCGTCAGGCGCATGAAGGCGCCCGTGGCCTGCTGGCCCGGCACGCTGGCACGCGCCCAGGCGGCGTCGGCCTTGACGTGGGCCGCATCGGCATGGGCATGGGCCAGACCCATGGACAGGGAGGCGGCGATCAGGAAAGGGGTGGTCCATTGACGCAGTGTCATCACGGTTTCTCCAGAAAATTCAATACGTTGCAGCACGGTCTGTGTGCCTTGCAAAAACAAAAGCCAAGCGAAAGAGGCAGGGATTGAAATGGGGAGTCACCGGGGCGGGGC
The DNA here is from genome assembly GCF_014852125.1 of Delftia sp. DLF01. Lineage (NCBI taxonomy): Bacteria > Pseudomonadati > Pseudomonadota > Betaproteobacteria > Burkholderiales > Comamonadaceae > Delftia > Delftia sp. DLF01. The sequence continues at coordinate 169,252 of NZ_JACVAZ010000006.1, read as the reverse complement.
GCGGGCCTGCGGCAAGGCCGGCATGGCCACGCTGTGGACGGAGGCCGGGTGCGCCCGTGGCTGCGCATCTGCCATCAGCGGTGCCGGGGCCGCACTGCACCGGGCGGGCGGCGGCGCCAGCGGGGGCAGGCACAGCGGGCAGTCGATGCCGTGGCTGCCGGCAAGGGCATTGTCCTGACCGGCCGGCGATGGCACCCAGACCGATTCGCCAGCGGCCGAGCACAGGCGCTCCCAGCCCGAGGCACGCGCCAGCGGCGCAAACGCCGATGCCAGCGCCACGCACAGCCACAGCCCCAGCACCCAGCGGGCGCAGGCAGCCAAGGTGGAGGGCAGGCGAAGCGGCATGGCGCCATTCTAGGGGTCTGCCCCAGTCGTCATCTCCGGGACCGCGCCATGCCCTGCCCGCCCCTACCATCACAGGCGCGCACCCTCGCCTTCACCACAAACAACCCAAGGAGACACCCATGCTCACCCTGTGCGGATTCGCGGCCAGCAACTACTACAACAAGGTCAAGCTGGCCCTGCTGGAAAAGCAGCTGCCCTTCAACGAGGAACTGGACTGGCTGGGCGAGACCGACATGGCACTGTCGCCGCTGGGCAAGGTGCCGTACCTGCGCATCGACGACGGCCGTGGCCTGTGCGAGTCGGCCGCCATGGTCGAGTACGTGGAGACGCTGTCGCCCTCGCCGGCCCTGCTGCCGGCCGACGCCTTCGAGGCCGCCAAGGTGCGCGAGCTGTGCGTGTACCTGGACCTGCACCTGGAACTGGTGGCGCGCATCCTCTACCCGCAGGCCTTCTTCGGTGGCCAGGTCAGCGACTCCACCCGGGAGCGCACGCTGGCCCAGCTCGACAAGAACGTGGCGGCCTTCGCCAAACTCGCGCGTTTCTCACCCTTTGTGGCGGGCGACAGCTTCACGCTGGCCGACTGCTGCGCCATCGTCCACCTGCCCCTGGTCAGCGCAGCCAGCAAGATCGTTGGCGGGCGCGACGTGCTGGCCGACCTGCCCGTGCGCGAGTACCTGGCGCGCATGGCCGAGCGGCCCACGGTGCAGCAGGTCAATGCCGACCGCAAGACCAATACGGCGCTGATGATGTCCCGCTACGCCAGCGACAAGACTCCGGCCTGAGCCGCCGCCCTGCCCGCCTCAGTCCTGCAGCCAGCGCAGCAGCCCGCTGGCGCGCTGCGTGGGGCTGCCAACGGCCGAGGCCAGCAGGCCCGGCACCTCGGAGAACAGCGAGAAGGCCTGGCGGGCGCGCGTGATGCCGGTGTAGACCAGCTCGCGCCCCAGCACGCTGCCGCCGCGCGAGGGCAGCACCAGGGCCGTGTGCTCGAACTCCGAGCCCTGGCTTTTGTGCACCGTCATGGCGAAGGCGGTCTCCACATGGGCCAGGCGGCTGACACCGACCGAGCGCAGCTCGTCACCCTGCAGGAAGTACACGCGCAGCGGCTGCCCGGGCCCACCCTGCGGCCCCCCCTGTGCCCCGCCATGCGACCCACCCTGCGCCCCACCCGGCAGCGCAATGCCGATGTCACCGTTGAACACGCCCAGCTGCGCATCGTTGCGCGTGACCATGACGGGCCGGCCCGCATACCATTCGCCGCTGCGGCGGATCGCGCCCTGCGCTTCCAGGGCCTGCTCCACCGCCCGGTTGAGGCCGGACACGCCCCAGTCCCCCTCGCGCACGGCGCACAGCAGCCGGAAGCGCTCGAAGGCCTGCAGCACATCGACCACCCAGGCCCGGTGCGCGGCCTCGTAGCCGCCGTCCGCAGCCGGCCTGTTTTGCAGCGCCCTGGCATACAGCGCATAACTGGCCAGGCCGCCGCGCCCGCGCACGGCCAGTTCGGTCACGGCCTGCACGCCGCCGCCCTGGCGCTCCCAGAGTTCGGAGTGCGTACCGCCTTGCGTGCCGGCATCGAGCAAGGCCTGGGCCTGCGCGGCGTGGCCGGCATTCACGGCGCGCGCCAACTGGCCGATGGGACCACCGAAGCGCCGGCTTTCGCGCAGCATGACGGTGTGTTGCGCAAGAGCCGGAGGCCGGTCGCCTACCGGCGCCGCGAACTGCGGCGGCACCGCCTGGCCGGCCACGCGCAGCGCATAGTCCAGCGTGTCCCGCAGGTAGCGTCCGGCCTGGGCATCGCGGCACAGGTCGCCCAGCACGGCGCCCGCCTCCACCGATGCCAGCTGGTCCTTGTCGCCCAGCAGCACCAGGCGGGCGCCGGCCGGCAGTGCCTCCAGCAGCGCCGCCATCATCTCCAGGTGGACCATGGAGGCCTCATCGACGATGAGCACGTCCACGTCCAGCTGCCGGCCCGCATGGAATCCCCAGTGCCGCGTATCGGGCCGCGCGCCCAGCATGGAGTGCAGGGTGCGCGCCGCGCCCATGCGCTGCACCAGGCCCGCCAGGTCGATCTCGCCGCCCATGCTGCCCTGCAATTGCAGCAAGGCCCCGTCGATCGATTGCTTCAGGCGCGCAGCCGCCTTGCCCGTGGGCGCGGCCAGGGCCACGCGCAGCTGGCCGGCGTCTGGCGCCGTGGCAAACAGCAGTGCCAGCAGCCGCGCGGCGGTATAGGTCTTGCCGGTGCCGGGGCCGCCCGTGATCACCGACAGCCGGCCGCGCAGCGCCAGCGCGCAGGCCAGCTTCTGCCAGTCCACGGGGCCGCCCTCCGCCGCAGGCGGGAACAGGCGGTCCAGCCAGTGGCGGGCCAGGGCTTCGTCCAGCGGCTGGCCGGCCACGGCCTGCGCCGCCGTGCGCTGGATGACATGGGTGGCCACGGCGCGCTCGTAGTCCCAGTAGCGGCGCAGGTACAGCAGCGGCGCGGGGCCGTCGGCACCGGCCAGCACCAAGGGCTGGCCAAGGTCCTCGCCGCCATCCTGGCCCGCGTCGCCGATCACACGCACCACGGGGCTGGCACCCAGCGCCGCCACCCAGCCGGACAGGCGCGCAGGCAGCATCTGCCACAGAGCCTGCTGCGCGGGCAGCGCCTCGGCGGGCCAGGCCAGCACGTCGTTGGGGTTGCCGGCCAGCGGTGCCAGGGGCAGGCAGCTGTGGCCGCGCCCCTCCATCTGCGCCAGCAGCGCGGCGGCCACCAGCGAGGCGGGCCCGGCCTGCGCATCCTGCCCGGCGACGAAGGAGGCCAGCGCCGCATCCAGGCGCCGCAGCAGGCCGGCATCGGCCCAGCGGCGCAGCAGGGCCAGCACTTCATTGGTGTCTGGCGGCACGGCGCCCAGCGAGTCGTCGCCCGGCGGTTCGCCGCCCGGCGAGTCGTCGCCCGGCCGTTCGTCGAACAGGTCCAGCGTGGCCGTATCGACGGTCCGGGAACGGGGGCGCGGGCTCATGGCGGCTCCTGCATATCGGCGCGGCCGGGGCCGAGCAGTTCATCGAGCGCATCGAGCAAGGGCAACTCGGGCGCCATGGCATGCATGCCACCGGCCGGGCCATCGATGCCGCGCAGAAAGTAGTACAGCGCGCCGCCCAGCTGGCGCTGCGGCTCGTAGGCCGTGCCCAGGCGGCTGCGCAGCAGCCGGTGCAGGGCCAGCAGGTAGAGCGCGGCCTGCACGTCGTAGCGGTGGTGAAGCATGGCGCGGGCCAGGGCCTCCTGGCCGTAGGCGGCGCCGTCCGGGCCCAGGTGGTTGCTCTTGTAGTCAAGCACCCAGTAGCGGCCCTCGTGGCAGAACACCAGGTCGGCAAAGCCCATGAGCATGCCGTGCAGCGAGCGCTGGGGCAGCGCGGGCCGGTCCTGCCCCGGCAGGATGAAGCGCCGGCACAGCTGGTCGATGCGCTCGGCCGGCAGCTGGCGCGCGGGCAGCCAGAACTCCATCTCGGACAGTTGCGGGCCCAGCGTGGCCAGCGTGACATCGAGCGGCGCCAGCGGCTGGTGGACCACGGCCGTGAGCCAGGCCAGCAGGTCGCGCGCCTGCTCGCCACGGCCCGCGCGCTCGCAGCGGCGCACCAGGCGATCAGCGAGCGCACCCTGGCCGTCCACGGGCAGGGCAAAGTCTTCGCCGCCCAGCCATTCCAGCTGGTCGTGCACGAAGTTGCCGACCACGGGGCCGCGCAGAAAGCGGTGCCAGACCGCAGGCCCAGCGGCCGGTCCATCCTGCAGGAGCTGCAGGCCGGCCAGGCCGGCAATGTCCGCCAGTTCCGGCGATGGCGGCGGCTCCAGCGCCTGCTCATCCTCGGCCGGGCGCTGCACGGCCACGGGCAGCACGGGCAGGCTGGGGGCGGCCATGGCACGCACCAGGGCCGAGAAGCTGCCGATGCCCCAGCGGGTGTCGAAGCGCGCGTCGTAGGCCGGGGCATCGTGCAGCGGGGTGGCGCCGGCCGGGGGCTGCCAGCGCGTGCGCTGCAGTGGCCCGGCATCCAGGTCGCGCCAGGCCATGTGCGGGTCTTCGCCGCACAGCTGCTGCAGGCCGTCGCGCCAACCCTGGGCCGAGCGCGGCTCGGTGCCGCCCAGCAGGTAGCCGGCTGCGCCCTGCTCGTTCACGCAGGCCTTGCCGTTGCCGCGCTTGAGCGGGGCCAGGCCCAGCCACAGCGCATGGCGCGGGCGGGTAAGCGCCACATAGAACAGGCGCAGGTCCTCGCGCAGCCGCTCGCGGTCGGCCTGGGCAAGCTCCTCGTCGCTGAAGTCCAGCAGCAATCGGCGGGCCGGAGCCGCGTCGTCTTGCGACTCGTCCTGCGCGGACAGGGTCAGGAAGGGCGTTCTGGCCCGTTCCATGGGGCGAAAGCTGCCCGCAAACGGCAGGCAGACCAGCGGGTACTCCAGGCCCTTGCTCTTGTGCACGGTGACGAGCTTGACCAGGTCGGCATCGCTTTCCAGGCGCACCACCTGCTCTTCGCTGCCGCTGCCCGGCGTCTCGATCTGGGTGGCCAGCCAGCGGATCAGGGCCTGCTCGCCCTCCAGCTGGGCGCTGGCGGTCTGCAGCAGCTCGGCCAGGTGCAGGTAGTTGGTCAGGCGCCGCTCGCCGCCCATGGCCGGGTCCTGCAGCCAGCGCACGGGCAGGTCCAGCCGGTACAGGGTCTGGCGCAGCATGGCCAGCACGCCCAGGCGCAGCCAGATGCTGTGCAGTTCGCGCAGCTGCTCGCTGCGCACGTCAAAGGCTTCCTCGTCGGCGGCCAGCCAGGCCAGCTCGTCCAGCGACAGGCCGATGAGCCGCGTGGCCAGGCCCGCGCGCACGGCCTGGGCGTCCAGCGGCGCGGCGACGGCGCGCAGCCAGTACAGCAGGTCATGGGCCTCGTCGCTGGCAAACACCGAATCCTGGTCCGACAGGTAGACCGAGGCCACGGCGCGTGCCTGCAGCTCGCGGCGCACGGCGGCCGCCTCTCGGCCCGTGCGCACCAGCACGGCGATGTCGGCAGGCCGCAGGCGCACAAGGCGGCCATCGGGCTGCACAAAGCCGGCCTGCGGGTCGGCCAGCCACTGCACGATCTGCTCGGCGCAATGGGCCGCAAAGCGGCGCCGCACCTCGTCGGCCGACAAAGGCAGGGGAATGCCGGTGTCCTCGTCGCGGCCCGCGCTCCAGGCCACGGTGAGGGCGGGCATGGCGCCGTCGCGCGTGTGCAGCTGTTCACTGCGCCCCTGGGCGGCCACGGGCTCGAACGGCAGCGGGTTGTGGCTGCCGCGCCGGAACATGAAGGCGCCCTCACCCGGCCGCTGCTCGGCCTGCGCGAACCAATGGTTGACGGCGCCCACCAGCGCCTCGGTGGAGCGGTAGTTGGTGCCCAGCACGTAGTGGCGGCCCTCGGTGGCGCGGCGCGCCTGCAGGTAGCTGTGGATGTCGGCGCCGCGAAAGCCGTAGATGGACTGCTTGGGGTCGCCGATCAGCAGCAGAGCGCTGTGCGGGTCGTTGGCCGCCGTGCGGTAGATCTGGTCGAACAGGCGGTACTGCAGCGGCGAGGTGTCCTGGAATTCATCGATCAACGCCACCGGGTACTGGGCCAGGATGCGCTCGCGCAGCACGGCGCCGTTGTCGCCGGCCAGGGCCGTATCCAGGCGCTGCAGCATGTCGGCAAAGCCGAAGCTGCCAGCCTGGCGCTTGAGGTGGGCCAGCCGCTGCGCCACGCGCGCGGCCGCATGCAGGCGCACGGCCACGCTGACGGGCGGCAGTTGCTCCAGCTGCACCAGCAGCGCCTGCAACTCGTCCAGCTCCAGCGGCATGAGCACATCGCCGGCCGATCCCTTGAAGGCCTCGGCCAGGCCCTCGGGGCTGAGGCGGTGGCGCGCGGCCTCGGTCAGCGCCAGCGGGCCGTCCAGCGGCGCGCGCGACCAGTCGGCCAGCGCGGCCAGCCAGCCGGTGTAGCGCGCGGGCTGCAGCTTGCGCTTGTCCCACAGCGCGCCATGGCCGTCGAGCTGTCCATCCAGCCACCGCTGCAGGCGCTGTGCCTTGTCGTCCCAGCCGGCCGCCAGGGCCAGCAGGCGGCTGCGGCGCTGCTCCATGGCGCGCTGCAGGCAGTCGGCCAGGCTGCCCTCGCCCGCGCCGGGCACGGGTGGCTCGCGCAGCAGGGCGCGCATGTCATCGACCAGGGCGCCGACGTGGGGCCAGATCTTCAGGACCTCGTCCAGCAACTCGTCGGACAGCGGGTAGCACTGCTGGCGCCAGTAGTCCTGCGCGGCCTCGGTCTGGCGCTGGCTTTCGTCGGGCTCCAGCGTTTCGTCGAAGAGGTTGCCGCTGTCGAAGGCATGCTCGCGCAGCATGCGCTGGCACCAGGCGTCGATGGTGTGGATGGCCGCGTCGTCCATGCATTCGGCCGCCATGGCCAGGCGCCAGGCCGCGCGTTCACGGGCCGCGCCTTCGGGGTAGGCCTCGCGCAGCGCGTGCAGGAAGCCGTCATGGGGCGCGGGCTCGGCCTCGCCGCGAAAACACTGCACGGCCTCGATCAGGCGCTTGCGTATGCGGTCGGACAGCTCGCGCGTGGCCGCGCGCGTGAAGGTCATGACGAGGATGTCGGGCGGCATCAGCGGGCGCTCGAAGGCCGTGCTGCTGATGCCGTCCAGGCTGCCCTCGCCATGCCCCAGCACCAGGCGCAGGTAGAGCGCGGCAATGGTCCAGGTCTTGCCGGTGCCGGCGCTCGCCTCGATCAGGCGGCTGCCCCACAGCGGGAAGCGCTGCGCGTCGAGCACATGGCCGGTCACGTCGCCGTCCACATCGCCGGTCACGGCGCCGATCATTTCGCTCGCGCTCATTGCGCCTCCCCCTGGTACGGCAGGACCTGCACCTGCGCGGCCACCCAGTCGAGCAGCGGCGCGTGGGCGGCATGGGCCAGGGCCTCGAAACGGCCATCGGCGCTCAGGCGTTCGAAGTCCGGGTAGCAGCGGGCCCAGGACGGGTCCTCGCCTTCGCCGCCGACCAGATGGCCGCCCTCATAGGCCTGCTGAGCCGCAGCGGGAAAGCCTTCGGCCATGGCCAGGCCGCTGCGCAGCGGCAGGGGCAGCGGGCCGTTCTGGCCTTCGCGCCACAGGGCCATCAATTCACGCAGCCGTGCCAGCGCGTCGGAGGGGTCCATGGGCAGGACCTGCACCAGGCCGTCGCGCGCCACCACGCGCAACTCGGCCTGCGAGCCGCTGGCGGCCAGCGCCAGGCTGCGCAGGTAGACCGGCATGAGCTTGTCGGCATGGGGCCTGCCCTTGGCATTGAGCAGGTTGCGCGGGTCCAGCAGCAGCCAGCACCGTGCGTCGTCCGCATCGGGGGACTCTTCGGTTTCGCAGGACTGGCGCAGCCCGTCGATCCAGTCGTCGAACACCAGGCCATCGTCCTCGATCAGCAGCCGCCTGCGCGGCGCGGGATGGGCATACCGATCCAGTTGCTGGCGCCAGGCCCGCAGCGAAGGCGTGACCGAGGACTGCAGCGCCCGCGCGCCGCGCTCGCCCAGCCCCGCCAGCGGCAGCCGCCCCGAGCGCGTGAGGCGCGCCACGGCCGCTCGCACGCTGTCTTCCATGGCCTGGGGCGCCTGCCCGGGCTCGTCCAGGCCGGCCGCCACCTGCTGCTGCAACTGCTGCACCAGAAGGTATTCGGTCAGGCCGTCGAGCTGGAACAGTTCCTCGTCCACCACGGGGTTGTCCTCCTGCTCGAAGCGCACCTGCAGGCGCTGGCGCAGGTAGGCGCGCGCCGGGTGGCGCAGGAAATCGGTGAGCCGGGCCAGCGTCAGCGGCGCCGAGGCGTCGGGGACAAAGGGCGGGCGCGGCTGCGCGGGCAGCGCAGGCAACGCGTCCGTGCCGTCAGACTGCGCATGCGCGGCCCGCCATTCGCGCGCATAGGTGGTCCAGGGCGAGCCTTCTTCGAAATAGCGGCGACTGAAGGGCTGCAGCGGGTGCTGCTGCGTGCGCTGCGCCAACAGCGGCTGGCCGCCTTCGCCGCGCCAGCCCGTCTCCAGGTAGTCGCGCAGCTGGGAGACCAGGACCGAGGGCGGCTGCTCGCTGTTGTCGCGCACATGGTGGCCGGTCCAGCTGATGTAGAGCGCGCGGCGTGCGGACAGCAGGGCTTCGAGCATGAGCTGGCGGTCATCGTCGCGGCGCGCGCGGTCGCCGGGGCGCTGCTGACCAGGCAGCGCCATCAGGTCGAAGTCGCTGCGCATGGCGCGGCGCGGATAGTCGCCATCGTTCATACCCAGCAGGCAGACCACCTCGAAGGGAATGGCCCGCATGGGCATCAGCGTGCAAAAGGTCACGCCACCGGCGCGAAAGCGCTGCGACAGCGAGGGCTGCTCCAGCGCCTGCATCCAGGCCTCCTGGGCCACGCCCAGTTCCACGGCGTCCGCATAGCCGGCCTGCTCGCAGGCTCGCTGCCAGTCCGTGAGGGCGGCGTCCAGCGCGGCCAGCATGGCCTCGTCCTCATCGTCCTGCGCCTTGAAGAAGTCCTGCAGCAGTGCGCGAAAGCGCTGCGCCCAGACCTCGGGCGTGGCGGGCCGCCCGGCCTCGCGCCACCAGGCCAGCATGCGCTCCAGCAGCGCAGCCAGCACGCCGGCCAGCTCGGCCGACAGGCCGCCCACTTCGTCATAGGGCTCGATGCCGCCGAAGGCCTGGCCGTCCTGCGCCACGCCGCCGGCATAGCCCAGCAGCATGCGCTGCAGGCCGAACCAGGCACTGTTGTGCTCGCCGCAGGCCTGCAGGCCCAGGGCGCCGCGCTGCGGCGCATTGAGTCCCCAGCGGATGCCGGCCCCGGCCATCCAGCGCGTGAGCTGGGGCAGGTCGTCGGCCGCCAGCCCCATGCGCGCGGCAATCGCTGGGACGTCCAGCAGATCGCACAGCTCGCTGAGCCGGCAGCGCTGCTGGGGCAGGCGCAGCAGCCATTGCAGGGCCACGGCCAGCGGGCTGCTGGCGCGCGCACCCAGGTCGGCGATGTCGAAGGGAATATGGCGCGGGTCATGGCGGCCGTACTGGCCGAAGACCGCACGTATCGAGGGCGCGGCCGTCTCTATGGACGGCAGCATGACCACCACGTCACGCGGGGCCAGCGGCGCTTGCCCTGGCTGGGCAGGATCCGGTGGCCGGGCCAGCATCTGCAGCAACTGGTCGTGCAGCACTTCCAGCTCGCGCACCACGCTGTGGGCGCTGTGAAAGACGATGGAGCGGTCGGCCCGCGCCACCTCCAGCGGCGGGTGCTCGGCCAGCGGCACCAGGTCGCGGATGCGCTGCTGCACCTGGGCCAGCAGCGGCGCGGCGCGCAGGTCCTCGGCATCGGTTTCGTCGAACAGGTCCACGCGCGGCATCTGCAGCTGCGCGGCGGCACCCGTGGTGTCGAAGGCGTCGAGCTGGCGCACATAGTCGCGGCTTTGCCGGCCCCAGGCGGCCAGCAGCGGATGGGCGTGGGCGTGCATGGCCTCCAGCGGCAGCTGCGCCAGATCGCGCCCTCCGCGCAGCGGCTGGCGGCGCCGCGCCATGCGCAGCAGCTCGCGCCCGTCGATGGCGTCGGCCCAATGGAAGCGGCAGGGATTGGGCACGGCCAGCAGCACCTGGCTGTGGCGGGCAATGGCGGCCAGGAATTCCAGCAGGCTCAGCGGCAACTGGCTGATGCCGAACACCACCACGCGGCGCGCCAGCGGCGCGGCCGGCGCCTCGCCGGACTGCAGCGCGGCCAGCACCCTGCCCTGCAGGCGCGCGCGCGTGGCGCCGCGCTGGTCCTCGTCCAGCTCGGCCAGCACGGCGCGCCACAGGCGCGGCTGCCACTGCTGGCCTTCGGGCACCGGGGCGTCCGCCACACCAGGGCGCAAGGGCATGGGCAGCAGGTCATGCCCGGCCTCCCAGGCGTCCAGCCAGTCGGCGCGGTAGATCTGGTATTGGTCGAAAAGGTCGGCCAGGCGCTGGGCCAATTGCAGCAGCCGCTCGGGCTCGCCGGGGCGCAGAAAGCCTGCAATGGGGGCGAAGGCCGGGTCATGCAGGCACTGCGGCAGCAGGCGCATGAGCCGCCAGGTCATGGGCGTCTTGTCCAGGGGCGATTCGCGCGGCACGGCCTGGCGGCCCAGCACCTGGCGGTAGCTGCGCCAGACAAAGCGCGCGGGCAGTTCGACGCGCGCGGCGGCGCACACGCCCAGCTGCTCGGCCATGCGCATCTTGAACCACTCGGCCATGCCGTTGCTCTGCACCAGCACCACCTCGGGCTCCAGCACATCCAGCGGGTGCGCAGCCAGCCATGCCAGCACCGTGTCGGCCAGCACCTCCGTCTGATTCCCGTGCAGGGCGATCAAGCCCGGCTGCCAATGCGATGCCACCTCTGCGCCCCCGTGCTCCAAGCCATGCGAGCAGCGAGCTTAACGCGGGCAGGGCCTGCCTGCAGGCTGATTACCAATGCAGGTAGAACATGGCCTTGGCCAGCAGCACGATGGCCAGCACGTGGCAGAACACGCTCAGGTGCAGGCGGTGCGAGCGGCGCCCGCCAAGCACACCGCGCCGGCGCCACCACATGGCCGCCAGGAAATGCCCGAACACGCTGAGCGCCAGCACGATCTTGAGCGCCAGCAGCAGGCCGAAGCTGCTGGCCAGCGGAGCGGCAAAGGCGGCAGCCAATGCCGCGCGGTGCTGCCAGGCCAGCCCCAGCCCCGCGCCGTACAGCACCATCAGCACCCAGGGCATGACGGCGACCGCGCGGTCGCCCAGCGCCTGCTCGGTGGCGCGCGCCACGGCAGCGGGCAGGTGGCGGCGCGCCCCGGCCAGCAGCACGACTTCGAAGAACACCGTGCCTGCAAAGGCAATGGCCGCCAGCAGGTGCAGGGTCAGCAGCAGTCCGTAGCTCATGCGCGGCTCCTGTGCGTCAGAGGCAGGGGCAGGGGCAGGGATGCGGGAGCCGGCAGCAGATCGGCCAGCGTGAAGCCGTCCAGATGGGCCATGAAGCTGTCCAGCGCCCCGCCCAGCACGCCGGCCAGCCGGCAGTCCTGCGCAAGCGTGCAGGCCGGCGGGCTGGTGCCCGTGAAGCATTCGACGATGGCAAGGTCCGGCTCCATGCCGCGCACCACGTCGCCCAGGCCGATGTCGGCCGGCGCATGGGCCAGGCGCATGCCGCCGCCCTTGCCGCGCACGGTCACGATCCAGCCGCGCAGCGCCAACTGGTGCGTGACCTTCATGAGGTGGGCTTCGGAGATGGCATGGGCCTGGGCGATCTCGGCAATCGTGCACAGCCGCCCGGGGTGGCGCGCCACATGCATGAGCAGGCGCAGCGCGTAGTCGGTCATCAGGGTCAGGCGCATGGCAGGCCTGCGATCATGCCTGCCGGTCGGCACGCGGGCGCACCAGCAGCGGGGCGAAACGCCACAGGTACAGCGCAAAGGCCAATACCCAGGCTGCGGCCGAGGCATGCAGCGCCGCCAGCGACAGCGCCGTGGGCAGCAGGGCCGCCAGGCGCAGCACGGCAGCGGCAATGACCAGGGCATAGGCGGCGACCATGCTGCGGTCGGTGCGCAGCGGCAGGCCCAGGTGGCCCATCGACGTCCGTGTGCACATGCCGATGATGAGCAGGGCAAAGCCGCCCGCACCGATCACATGCACGGGCCAGGCGGGGCGCAGCACCCATCCGGCCGCATGCGCGCCGGCCACCAGCAGGCCCGCACCCAGCGCCGCGTGGCCCAGGTAGAGAATCCACAGCAGCGGCACGTGGCGCACGGCCTGGGGCTTCCAGGCCAGCACCTGCCACAGGGCGATCAGGCCGGCCACGGCCAGGCCGGCGGCCAGGCCCGGCCACCAGCCCGCCAGCAGGCAGGCGATGGCCACCACGCCCGCGCCCAGTTGCCACTGGCCGCTGGCCGTGTGCATGGGGATTTGCAGGCCGGACACGGCGCGCATGGCGAAGAAGGGGATCACGCGCCGCGCGATCAGCAGCGCGATCACGGCCATGCACAGCAGGCCAGCGTTGAAGCGCTGCATGAGCGCGCCGTAGTCGCCTTGCCAGATGGACCACAGGTACAGCGCATCGGCCACGCCCAGGCCCGCCAGCAGCAGGGGCAGCCCGTAGTTGCGCCGGCTGCGCGCCACCTGAATGGCACGGCGGCCCAGCAGAAGAAGGCCGTCTCGCACAGCGCGGCGACCGCAAAGGCCTGCGGCCCCGGCAGCAGGAAGCCTGCGCGGGCCACCAGCCACAGCAGGCACAGCGCGCCCAATGCCCGGCCCTGCAGGGGATTGCGCCCTGTCCAGTTGCTGCCCGCCGTGAACAGAAAGCCCACGGCAATGGTGGCCACGAAGGCCCACAGCATCTCGTGCGCATGCCAGAACACGCCGGGCATGCGCCCGGCGATCCACTGCGGCGCATAGACCCACAGCGCCACCGACAGTGCAGCCCAGAGGCAGCCCAGCAGGTACAGCGGCCGGAATCCCAGCTCCAGGAAAGCCTTCCATTGCGGAGCCTCCCGGGTTCGCAGGGGTTCCTCCAGTTCCAGCCATTGCGCCATGATGTCCACTCCTTCCGGCCCGCCGTGCGCCTGCATAAGATGTATTCAGCGTACATCTTCAGGCGCGCGGGCGGGGCCGCTGCGGCACCACCTTCTGACCCACATCAAGCAGGAGCCAAGCATGGCACTCAAACACGCAAAGCCACTGGATGTCATCGCCCTGCACGCACGCGACGGCATGCACATCAGCACCAGCCTGATCAGAACGCCCCAGCTGCAGCTGCTTCGGCTGGTGCTGCCGCCCGGCCATGCACTGCCGCGCCACCAGGTGCCCGGCGAGGCCACCATTCACTGCCTGGCGGGCGAAGCCGGCATCGCCACGCGCGTGGCCAGCCTGCGGCTGGTGGCCGGCTCGGTAGTGCTGGTGCCGGCGGGCGAACCCCATGACGTGCACGCCCGGGGCGAACAGGGCTGCGTGCTGCTGGTGACAGTGACAATGCAGCCGCCCCCCGCCTGAGTGACTGAAGCGTGTGGCCTGGGCGTGCTGAACAACGGCAGGCTTTTCAGCAGCACAAAGAAAAACGGACCGCTTCTTGCGAAGCAGTCCGTAATTTTTTACTGAATTTGGTGGCCTGGGACGGAATCGAACCGCCGACACAAGGATTTTCAATCCTCTGCTCTACCGACTGAGCTACCGGGCCGAGAACTAGATTATATGCAGGATTTTTTGACCCAAAAACGAAAAAGCCAAAATTCCTTCAAAAAGTCTATCCGCGCTTGTTGCGGCCCAGGTCCACGCCCAGCTGGCGCAGCTTGCGGTACAGGTGGGTGCGCTCCAGGCCGGTCTTCTCGGCCACGCGTGTCATGGAGCCGCCTTCACGTGCCAGGTGGAATTCGAAGTAGGCCTTCTCGAAGCCGTCGCGCGCCTCGCGCAGCGGGCGGTCCAGGTCGAACCCCTGGTGTGCATGCGGCACGTTGTTGTCCACCGGCACGCGGCTGGCCGCAGGCGTGACCACGGCCGCAGTGTCCGGCTCGACCACCGCCACGGGCGCTGCAGCCGGTGCCTGGCTGGCGGCGTTGCGCGCCAGGCCCTGCTCCACGGCCTTGAGCAGCTTTTGCATGGTGATGGGTTTTTCGAGGAAGGACAGCGCACCGATGCGCGTGGCCTCCACGGCCGTCTCGATGGTGGCGTGGCCGCTCATCATGATCACGGGCATGGTCAGCAGACCTGCCGAGGCCCATTCCTTGAGCAGCGATACGCCATCGGTGTCGGGCATCCAGATGTCGAGAAGCACGAGGTCGTAGGTGTTGGAGGCGCGCGCCGAGCGTGCCTGACCGGCGTTCTCGGCCACGTCCACACTATGACCTTCGTCGTTGAGGATTTCCGACAACAAATCCCGGATCCCCAGTTCGTCGTCGACCACCAGTATGTTTGCCATGTGTCTTAAGCCTATGTGCTGAGGCGCGGGGGGCGTCAGGCCTATCCTGTACGCTCAGGCGCAAATGATAGCGACACTTGCGCACCTTGAATCACCCCGTCGTCTTCCCTGTTGCCCAGGTCGATGCGGGCGCCATGCTCGTCTGCGATTTTCTTGACCACGGCCAGGCCCAGGCCGGTGCCTCGCACCTTGGTCGTGACGTAGGGCTCGAAGGCCCGTTGAAGGATGTTGGCGGCAAAGCCCGTGCCGCTGTCACTGATGCTCAGGCGCACGCGACGCGCGGACTCGTTCCAGCGCGTCTCTATGGTCACGGGGCCGGGGGGCTGGCCGCTTTCCTGCGCGCGCTGGGCCGTGGCGTCCTGGGCATTCTGCAAAAGATTGTGAATGACCTGCCGTAGCTGCTGGCCATCGCCGGAAATCGGCGGGCATTGCGGGTCCAGCACGCAGTCCACGCGCACTTCGGCGTTCTCTTCCCCATACAGCTGGAGCACATCGGTGACCAGCGCGTTGAGGTCCAACGACTGCAGGTTGGCGGCGGGAAGGCGCGCGTAGTCGCGGAATTCATCGACCAGGCGCTTCATGGCGCCGACCTGATCGACGATGGTCTTGACGGACTTGGCCAGCAGCGCCTGGTCAGCCGGCTGCAGCTTGTCGGTCAGCCGCATGGCCATGCGCTCGGCCGACAGCTGGATGGGCGTGAGCGGGTTCTTGATCTCGTGGGCCACGCGGCGCGCCACCTCGCCCCAGGCCTGGGCACGCTGGGCCGAGACGATTTCCGAGATGTCGTCAAAGACCAGCAGGCGCTGCGCATCGGGCAGTTCCGCACCGCGCATGACCAGGGTGGTGGTGTGCTGGATGACGCCGCCATCGGTGGAGGCATGCAGCTCATGCACCAGTTGCCAGCGATCGCGCCCCTGCTCGCCCAGGAAGAGCGCGAACTGCTCCTGCACGACTTCGCCGAACTGCTCCAGCCCCGGCACCTGGGACAGCAGCCGGCCTTCATGGACGGCCATGGGCGCGCGCAATATGCGCGTGGCGCCGGGATTGCTCAGCACGATGGCGCCGCGCGCATCCAGCACGATGACGCCCGAGGTGAGGTTGTCGAGGATGGTCTGCAGGTTGCCGCGTGCGGCATCGAGCTGGCCCATGCTGCGGTTGGCTTCGGCGCGGGCGTCGGCCAGTTGCTGGGTCATGAGCGCAAAGGAGCGCGTGAGCCCGCCGATCTCGTCGCGCGTCTGCAGCGCCGGCTTGGGCCGCAGGTCGCCGCGCGCCACGTCGCGCATGCCCTGGGCCAGCAGCAGCAGCGGCCTGGCCAGCTGGTTGCCCAGCACGATGGCCAGCACCACGGCGCCGAAGACGGCCAGGAACAGGCTGAGCGTGAGCGTGCCTATGTACATGCGCTGCAGGCCACCGCGTGCCAGCGCGCGCTCCTGGTATTCGCGGTTGGCTGCCTGCACGGCCAGGGCATTGGTCACCAGGGCCTGCGGCAGTGCAATGGTGGCCTGCAGGTAGCGCGGCTCGGTCAGCAGGCCCACGCTGGGGTTGGGCACCAGGGCCAGTGTGCGGACCTGGGCGCCGGGCGCGGTGGCGCCGGGCTGGGCCATGCCGTCGTCGTCCAGGCCTTCGATGCTGGCCACGGCGCGCTGCTCGCGCAGCGAGCGCAGCATTTGCGCGCTGGGGCGTTCGGGCTGCAGGTTGAAGCGCGACTGGCCCACGCTGGCGATGGCGCGCAGGCCCGCAAGGTCGCCGCTGCGGGTGGTCTGCGTCGGGCCCATGACGGCAAGCTCCGATGCACTCCACAGCACGACATCGGTGGCACCCAACTGGTCGCGCACGCGTTCCAGGATCAGCGCGGCGCCGGCATCGGAGACCTGGGACAGTTGGGCGCCTGCGGTGCGCGTGTTGTTGGCCATGTCATTGGCCACGGTCTCCAGCGTGGCACTGGCCAGGCTGACGCCGGCCGACAGCGCGCCCTCGACCTGCACATCGAACCAGCTTTCGATGGAGCGCGAGACGAACTGGTAGGAGACGATGTAGATCAGCAGGCCCGGCACCAGGCCCACCAGCGTGAAGATGCCGGCCAGCTTGAGCAGGAGGCGGCTGCCGAAGCGCCCGCGCTGCAGCCGGATGGCCAGGCGGATGCCGCCCCAGGCCAGGATGGCCAGCAGCAGGCCTGCCACGACCACGTTGGCGGCGAACAGCCAGTTGTAGTTGCGCTCGTAGTCCAGGCGGTTGTTGGTGGCCAGGGTGAGCAGGAACAGCAGCAGCACGCCGACCAGGCCCATGAGGCCGGCGCCCACGCCCACGGCCCAGCGCGTGCCGCGCGACAGGCCGGCCGAGGCCGGCAGGGCCACGCGTTCGTCGTCGGCCGAGGCCCTGCTCATGGCGCGTCTTCCAGCATCTGGGTGCGCGACAGCTGCAGGTTCCAGCCCGAGCGGCCCAGCGCGCCGATCTGCAGCGGCCTGGGCAGCTGGGACAGGTCGATGCGAAAGCGCAGTTGCACCGATACGCCCGATTGCGTGGGCGCCGTGTCCATGATCTTCCAGCGCGAGATGCGCTGCATGGAGGCCAGCGCATCGTCCAGGCTTTCGAAGGTCTGGCCCAGCGCCAGCCCCAGGCCGCTGCTGGAGAACGGGGTGCTGGAGATGTGCAGGCGCCAGCGGCGCGTCAGCGGCTGGTGGCTGAGGCGGTAGTGGCGGCTGGCGGTGGCCAGTTGCTGATCGGACCAGTACCAGCGCTCGCGCTGGATCTGGGCATCGGCCACGAAGTACATGGGGATGCCCTGGCGCAGCGCATCGTCGATCTGGTAGGGCAGCTCGAAATGGAGGTTGGCCGACAGCAGCAGGCCGTCTTCGGAGCGATCGAGCTGCATGGGGCCGATCTCGGCCGTCAGGGCATCGGCCCTGGCCTGCAGGCCCAGGCCCGCCAGCACGCCGGCCAGCAAAAGCGCCCCGGCCAGCCGCGCCAGCAGGCGCAGCCAGGCTGGCGACCAGGCCCGATGGGGGGGGTCAGCGCGTCTTTTGCAGCAAGGCGTAGAAGAAACCGTCGTGGTCACCCAAAGCATTGTCAGCCAGCATGCCGGCTTTGTCGGCTTTGCCCGGGATTAAATGCCCCGGTGCCGCCAGGGTTCGCGCCTCACTGTTGCGTGTAACAAACGCTTGAACCTGTGCCTCGCCTTCTTCCCTGAAGACCGAGCAGGTGCAGTAGAGCAGGCGCCCGCCGGGCTGCAGCAGGGGCCACAGGGTGTCGAGCAGGCGCGCCTGGATCTCGGCCAGCTGGCGCACATCGCTCTCGCGGCGCAGCCAGCGCACGTCGGGCTGGCGCCGCACGATGCCCGAGGCCGTGCAGGGCGCGTCCAGCAAGATGGCGTCGAACCGCTGGCCGCCGCATTGCGCATCGAACCACTGGTCGGGCCGGGATGCAT
Source organism: Delftia sp. DLF01 (assembly GCF_014852125.1). Classification (NCBI taxonomy): domain Bacteria; kingdom Pseudomonadati; phylum Pseudomonadota; class Betaproteobacteria; order Burkholderiales; family Comamonadaceae; genus Delftia; species Delftia sp. DLF01. The sequence continues at coordinate 151,579 of NZ_JACVAZ010000006.1, read as the reverse complement.
CGGCCACCACCACGCGGGCCTGCAGGCGCAGCCGCCCCAGCGTGTCCGCGATGCGCGCGGCGCGCTCGGCATCTATCTCCAGCGCCGTGACCTCCAGGGTCTGCGGGGCTGCGTACTCCAGCAGGTGGGCCGTCTTGCCGCCCGGGGCGGCGCAGGCATCGAGCACACGCAGCGCGCGGCCGGCGGGCTGCTCCAGCCCCTGCAGCAGCAGCGGCGCGGCCAGTTGCGCGGCCGCATCCTGCACCGAGGCCAGGCCTTCGTCGAAGCCCGGCAGGGATTGCACCGGCAGGGCCTGCTGCAGTTGCAGGCCGCTGTCGGCCACGGCCAGGGAAGGCACGTCCATGGCCTGCAGCGCTGCCTGGTAGGACTGGCGGTCCGTTTGTTGGCGGTTGACGCGCAGCGTCATCGGCGGCTGTTCATTGTTGGCCTGCAGGATGGCTTGCCAATGATCGGGATGGTCCTTGTGCAGGCGGGCGATCCACCAGGCCGGGTGGTTCCAGACGGCCTGCGGCTGGTCGTCGGTGGCGGCGACCAGGGCATCGCGCTCGCGCAGGAAGCGGCGCAGGCAGGCATTGATGAAGCCGGACTGGGCGCGCGTGGGCCCCTGCTTGGCAGCCTCCACCGTCTGGTTGACCAGGGTGAATGGCGGGTACGGTGCCCGGGACTCATCCCAGGCCAGGGCCAGGGCCGTGTTCAGCAATGCGCTGACGCGCGGCGGCGGGTTGCGCGAGGCCAGCTGCTTTTGCAGCGCCTGGGCACGGCCCAACTGGCGCAGCACCTGGAACAGCAGCGCCTGGACGCCGGGGCGCAGCGGCTGCGCCACGCGCGCCAGCACGCTGCGGCTGGACTGGCCTTCAAGCACGGACTGCAGGCATTGGGCGACGGCGTCGAGCTGCTGCCAAAGAGGAGGTGCGGCCGATGCGGCATGCGCCTGCGAGGGCGCCGCAGCGCGGCGCGGGGAAGAATGCGTGCGTTGGTTCATGTTCCACTTTCCTGTGCCTTGCTGGCGACAGGCTCGACCAGCAGGCTGCGCACCGGGCGAAAGCCCAGCAGCCAGGCCAGCAGCCTGGCCGGATATTGCGCAATGGCGGCGTTGTAGCGCTCGGCCGCGGCGTTGAATTGCTGCAGTCCCAGGCGGTTGCGCACCTGGTGCTCGGTCCAGCGCTGCTGCCAGGGCTGCAGCGGATCGGGGTCCGGCGATGGGGCATCTGATGGCGCAGCGCCAGTGCCAGCGGCGCCGGCGCCGGTATCAACGGCGACCTTGGTCATGGCCTGCCAGGCCACGTCCAGCGCCGAACAGGCGTGCTCCAGCGAGGCCAGCGCGGTCTCGCGCAGCGGCCGGCCACGGGCATCGACCAGGGCCGCCTGCAGCTGTGCGGCGGTCTGGTGCAGTGCGGCCTGGGCATGCACAAGGGCGGGGCTTTGGCCTTCGGCCTTGGGCTGGGCCTCGAAGGCCTGCAGCATGGCATGCCACTGGCCCAGGTGCGCATCGAGCGCTCCGAACTGCTGCACGCAGCCGCTGCGCAGCCGGGCCAGCCGGTTGTATGCGCCGACGGCCCAGAACACCAGCAGTGCCAGCAGCATCCATTCAAGAGACAAGGACCACATCGTCTGCAATGGCCCGGCCGGAGGCTGGTCCGGCCGAACTCTGGTTATTCCCAAAGAAAAACGCTCCCGCCTGCGCAGGGCAGGCCGGGAGCGTCACATCATCAAGCACTTGCGCCATGCACTGCTCTAGGAGACAGCATGTCCCAACAAGAGGGACGCCGAGCAAGGGCCGCCCCCGCAGCGAGGGCGTCGTCCCCCTCCCGCGTAGCGAGAGAGGGGGAAGCGGCACAGCCGCTCAGGGGGTGACACCGCCTATCAGTCAGCGGAAGCGTCACCGGCGACGGCAGCCACGCCAGCGTCGTCGTCAGCCATCACACCGGCCAGTTCGGCCGCTTCGGCGTCGGCGATGGCGCGGCGCTCTGCGTCGTCCATGGCGTCCTTGGCCTTGCGTGCCTGGTGGTAGGCCAGACCCGTACCAGCGGGGATCAGGCGACCCACGATGACGTTTTCCTTCAGGCCACGCAGCTCGTCGCGCTTGCCCATGATGGCAGCCTCGGTGAGCACGCGGGTCGTTTCCTGGAACGACGCGGCGGAGATGAAGGAGTCGGTCGACAGCGAAGCCTTGGTAATACCCAGCAGCACGTTGGAGTACGTGGCGGGGATCTTGCCTTCGCGCTGCAGGGCCTCGTTGGTATTGAGGATTTCCGAACGCTCGACCTGCTCGCCAGCGATGTAGGTCGAATCGCCGGTGTTCTCGACCACGACGCGGCGCAGCATCTGGCGAACGATCACCTCGATGTGCTTGTCATTGATCTTCACACCCTGCAGACGGTAGACGTCCTGCACTTCATCAACGATGTAGCGCGACAGCTCCTCGATGCCCAGCAGGCGCAGGATGTCCTGCGGATCGGCGGGACCGTCGACGATGGACTCGCCCTTGTTGACCACCTGGCCTTCGTGCACCAGGATGTTCTTTTCCTTGGGCACGAGCTCTTCCCAGACCTTGCCATCCAGATCAGTGATCTGCATGCGCACCTTGCCCTTGGTTTCCTTGCCGAAGGAGATGGTGCCGGTCATCTCGGCCAGCGTGCCCTTGTCCTTGGGCGTACGGGCTTCGAACAGCTCGGCCACACGGGGCAGACCGCCGGTAATGTCGCGGGTCTTCTGGCCTTCGACAGGGATACGGGCCAGCACTTCGCCGGGGCCCACGTCCTGGCCGTCACGCACCTGGATCAGAGCGCCGACCTGGAAGCCGATCGTCACCGAGTGGTCGGTGCCGGGGATCTTGACTTCCTGGTTGTTGGCATCGATCAGCTTGACCTGAGGACGCACGACCTTGGCAGAGCCACGGCGCTTGGGATCGATCACCACCAGCGTGGACAGGCCGGTCACTTCGTCGACCTGCTTGGCCACGGTCAAGCCCTCTTCCACATTCTCGAAGCGCACCTGGCCGGCGTACTCGGTAATGATGGGTCGGGTCAGCGGATCCCAGTTGGCCAGGATCAGACCGGCCTTGACCTGCTGGTCGGGCCTGACGGTCAGCACGGCACCGTAAGGCACCTTGTGGCGCTCACGCTCGCGGCCGTTGTCGCTGATGACGATTTCGCCCGAACGCGAAATCACGACCAGCTCACCCTTGGTGTTGCTGACGTAACGCATCGTGCTGTTGAAGCTGATGGCGCCGTTGGACTTGGCTTCCACGCTCGATGCGATGGCAGCGCGCGAAGCGGCACCACCGATGTGGAAGGTACGCATGGTCAGCTGCGTGCCGGGCTCGCCGATGGACTGGGCGGCGATCACACCCACGGCTTCGCCGAGGTTGATCTGGCCGCCGCGGCCCAGGTCGCGGCCGTAGCACTTGGCGCACAGGCCGTAGCGGGTTTCGCAGTTCAGCGCGGTGCGGACCTTGATCTCGTCCACGCCTTGCAACTCGAGTTCATCGATCCCGTCTTCGTTGAGCAGCGTGCCTGCGGGCAGCAGGACGGCCAGCGTCTCGGGGTGCACGACGTCCTCGGCCGTGGTACGGCCCAGCACGCGGTCGCGCAGCGACTCGATCACTTCACCGCCTTCGACGATGGCGCGCATCAGTGCGCCATTGGTCGTGCCGCAATCGTCCTCGTTGACCACCAGATCCTGCGTCACGTCCACCAGACGACGCGTCAGGTAGCCGGAGTTGGCCGTCTTCAACGCCGTGTCGGCCAGACCCTTTCGGGCGCCGTGGGTGGAGATGAAGTACTGCAGAACGTTCAGGCCTTCACGGAAGTTCGCCGTAATGGGCGTCTCGATGATGGAGCCGTCAGGCTTGGCCATCAGGCCACGCATGCCGGCCAGCTGGCGGATCTGCGCGGCCGAGCCGCGGGCGCCGGAGTCGGCCATCATGTAAATGGCGTTGAACGATTCCTGCTCGACTTCGTTGCCGTGGCGGTCGATGACCTTTTCCTTGGCAAGCTGGGCCATCATGACCTTGGAGACTTCGTCGCCGGCCTTGCCCCAGATGTCCACCACCTTGTTGTAGCGCTCGCCAGCGGTCACGAGACCGGAGACGTACTGCTGTTCGATCTCCTTCACCTCGGCTTCGGCACGGCCGATGATCTCGGCCTTTTGCGGCGGCACCAGCATGTCGCCGATGGCGATCGAGATACCGGCGTGCGTGGACAGGCGGAAGCCGTTTTGCAGCAGCTTGTCGGCAAACACCACCGTGGCCTTGAGACCGCACTTGCGGAACGAGGCGTTGATGAGCTTGGAGATTTCCTTCTTCTTGAGCGCCTTGTTCATGTGGCTGAACGGCAGGCCCTTGGGAAGGATCTCGGACATCAGGGCGCGGCCCACGGTGGTTTCCACCAGGCTGGTCGAAGGCTCGAACTCGCCGGAGTCCTTGTTCTTGGTCCACTCGGTCAGACGCACGCTGATCTTGGCGGCCAGTTCGACCTGGTCGGAGTCCAGCGCGCGCTGCACTTCACCGATGTCGGCGAAGATCATGCCTTCGCCCTTGCCGTTGATGCGCTCGCGCGTTGCGTGGTACAGACCCAGCACCACGTCCTGCGAAGGAACGATGGAGGGCTCGCCCGATGCGGGGAACAGCACGTTGTTGGAGGCCAGCATCAGCGTGCGGGCTTCCATCTGTGCTTCCACCGACAGCGGAACGTGGACAGCCATCTGGTCACCGTCGAAGTCGGCGTTGAAGGCCGCGCAGACGAGCGGGTGCAGCTGGATGGCCTTGCCTTCGATCAGGATGGGCTCGAAGGCCTGGATGCCCAGTCGGTGCAGCGTGGGAGCACGGTTCAGCATGACCGGGTGCTCCTTGATGACCTCTTCGAGGATGTCCCACACCACGGGCGTGCCGGATTCGACTTCCTTCTTCGCCGCCTTGATGGTGGTGGCGATGCCGCGCTGCTCGAGCTGCGCGAAGATGAAGGGCTTGAACAGTTCCAGCGCCATCAGCTTGGGCAGACCGCACTGGTGCAGCTTGAGGTACGGACCCACCGTGATCACGGAACGGCCCGAATAGTCCACGCGCTTGCCCAGCAAGTTCTGGCGGAAACGACCGCTCTTGCCCTTGATCATGTCGGCCAGCGACTTCAGGGCACGCTTGTTGGCGCCCGTCATGGCCTTGCCACGGCGGCCGTTGTCCAGCAGCGAGTCCACCGCTTCCTGCAGCATGCGCTTTTCGTTGCGCGCGATGATTTCCGGAGCCTTCAGCTCCAGCAGGCGGCGCAGACGCGAGTTGCGGTTGATGACGCGGCGATACAGGTCGTTCAGGTCGGACGTCGCGAAGCGGCCGCCGTCCAGCGGCACCAGCGGACGCAGGTCCGGGGGCAGCACGGGCAGCACTTCCATGACCATCCAGCCCGGCTTGATGCCGGACTTCTTGAACGCTTCCAGCAGCTTCAGGCGCTTGGCGTTCTTCTTGACCTTGACTTCGGAGCCGGTCAGATCGCCGCGCAGGCGCTCGGTCTCGACGTCGATGTCGATGCCTTCGAGCAGGTCCTTGATGCCTTCGGCGCCCATCTTTGCTTCGAACTCGTCACCGTATTCGGTGCGCTTGGCCTCGTAATCGTCCTCGGTCATGATGCTGAACTTCTTCAGCGGGGTCATGCCGGGGTCGGTCACCACGTAGGCTTCGAAGTACAGCACGCGCTCGATGTCGCGCAGCGTCATGTCGAGCACCAGGCCCAGACGCGACGGCAGCGACTTCAGGAACCAGATGTGGGCGCAGGGCGCAGCCAGGTCGATGTGGCCCATGCGCTCGCGGCGCACCTTGGTCTGGGTCACTTCGACGCCGCACTTCTCGCAGATCACACCGCGGTGCTTGAGGCGCTTGTACTTGCCGCACAGGCACTCGTAGTCCTTGATGGGGCCAAAGATCTTGGCGCAGAACAGACCATCGCGCTCGGGCTTGAACGTGCGGTAGTTGATGGTCTCGGGCTTCTTCACCTCGCCGAAGGACCAGGAACGGATCTTCTCGGGAGAAGCCAGACCGATCTTGATGGCATCGAAATGCTCATCAGGCGTGAATTGCTTGAACAGGTCGAGTAGAGATTTCATAAGACTCTTTCCCTTTTCAATATTTAAGAACGCTCAAGCTCGATGTCGAGGCCCAGGGAGCGGATTTCCTTGACCAGCACGTTGAACGACTCGGGCATGCCTGCCTCGATGGCGTGCTCGCCCTTGACGATGGATTCGTACACCTTGGTACGGCCCACCACGTCGTCGGACTTCACGGTCAGCATTTCCTGCAGCACATAGGCGGCGCCGTAAGCTTCCAGCGCCCACACTTCCATTTCCCCGAAACGCTGGCCACCGAACTGGGCCTTGCCGCCCAGCGGCTGCTGCGTCACCAGAGAGTACGGACCCGTGGAGCGGGCGTGCATCTTGTCGTCGACCAAGTGGTGCAGCTTCAGGTAGTGCATGTAGCCGATGGTGGTCGGACGCTCGAAGCGGTCGCCGGTGCGGCCGTCATACAGGTAGGCCTGCGTGCGCGACTCGGTCAGTCCCTTGCGCTGGGCCAGTTCCTCCGGATATGCCAGATGCAGCATGTCCTGGATTTCCTGCTCGGACGCACCGTCGAACACCGGCGTGGCAAACGGCACGCCCGTGGTCAGCGCCTGCGCCATGGACACGATCTCCTTGTCGTCGAGCTGCGTCAGGTCTTCCTTGCGGCCGCGCGAGTTGTAGATCTCTTCCATGAAGGTACGGATCTCGGCAGCGCGGGCTTCCTGCTGCAGCATGTCGCCGATGCGCTGGCCCAGGCCCTTGCCGGCCCAGCCCAGATGCACTTCCAGCACCTGGCCGATGTTCATACGCGAAGGCACGCCCAGCGGGTTCAGCACGATGTCGGCAGTGGAGCCGTCGGCCATGTAGGGCATGTCCTCGACCGGAACGATCTTGGAGACCACACCCTTGTTGCCGTGGCGGCCGGCCATCTTGTCGCCGGGTTGCAGGCGGCGCTTGACGGCCAGGTAGACCTTGACCATCTTGAGCACGCCAGCGGGCAGCTCGTCGCCCTGGGTGAGCTTCTTGCGCTTTTCTTCAAAAGCCAGGTCGAAGCTGTGGCGCGTCTGCTCCAGCGAGTTCTTGATGGACTCGAGCTGGGTGGCGACTTCGTCCTCTGCAGGACGGATGTCGAACCAGTGGAACTTCTCCACGCCATCCAGGTAGGCCTTGTCGATCTTGGCGCCCTTGGCCAGCTTCTGCGGGCCGCCGTTGGCCACGCGGCCATTGAGCAGCTTTTCGATACGGTCGAAGGCGTCGGCCTCGACGATGCGCAGCTGGTCGTTCAGGTCCAGGCGGTAGCGCTTGAGTTCATCGTCGATGATCTGCTGGGCGCGCTTGTCACGCTGGATGCCTTCACGGGTGAAGACCTGCACGTCGATCACGGTGCCTTGCGAGCCCTGGTCCACGCGCAGCGAGGTGTCCTTCACGTCGGAAGCCTTCTCGCCGAAGATGGCGCGCAGCAGCTTCTCTTCGGGCGTCAGCGTGGTCTCGCCCTTGGGCGTGACCTTGCCGACCAGCACATCGCCGGGCTGCACTTCCGCACCCACGTAGATGATGCCGGACTCGTCCAGGCGGTTGAGCTGCTGCTCGGACAGGTTCGGGATGTCGCGCGTGATTTCCTCGGCACCGAGCTTGGTGTCGCGGGCCATCACCACGAGTTCTTCGATGTGGATCGAGGTGTAGCGGTCTTCGGCCACCACGCGCTCGTTGATCAGGATCGAATCCTCGAAGTTGTAGCCGTTCCAGGGCATGAAGGCGATCAGCATGTTCTGACCGATGGCGATTTCGCCCAGGTCGGTCGATGCGCCGTCGGCCACCACGTCACCCTTGGCCAGCTTGTCGCCACGCTTGACGATGGGACGCTGGTGGATGTTGGTGTTCTGGTTGGAACGCTGGTACTTGATGAGGTTGTAGATGTCCACGCCGACTTCGCCGGCCACGGCTTCCGCATCGTTCACGCGGACCACGATGCGCGTTGCATCGACATAGTCCACGATACCGCCGCGGGTTGCCGTCACCACGGTGCCGGAGTCCACTGCCGCCACGCGCTCGATGCCCGTGCCCACCATGGGCTTTTCGGGACGCAGCACAGGCACGGCCTGACGCGACATGTTGGCGCCCATCAATGCGCGGTTCGCGTCATCGTGTTCCAGGAACGGAATCAGCGAGGCAGCCACCGACACGATCTGTGCGGGCGACACGTCCATGTACTGAACGCGCTCGGCCGACACCAGGGTCGAATCACCCTTTTCGCGCGCCGACACCAGGTCGCCGATCAGGCGGCCTTCGGCATCCAGCTCGGCATTGGCCTGGGCGATGATGTACTTGCCTTCCTCGATGGCCGACAGGTAGTCGATCTCCATCGTGACCTTGCCGTCGGCCACGCGACGGTAAGGCGTCTCGATGAAGCCGTACTCGTTCAGGCGGGCGTACAGGGCCAGCGAGTTGATCAGGCCGATGTTCGGGCCTTCAGGCGTTTCGATGGGGCAGACGCGGCCGTAGTGGGTCACGTGCACGTCGCGCACTTCGAAGCCTGCACGCTCGCGGGTCAGACCGCCCGGGCCCAGGGCCGAGACGCGACGCTTGTGCGTGATTTCGGCCAGAGGGTTGGTCTGGTCCATGAACTGCGACAGCTGCGACGCACCGAAGAATTCCTTCAGGGCGGCCGAAATCGGCTTGCTGTTGATCAGGTCATGGGGCATCAGCGGCTCTTGCTCGGCCTGGCCCAGACGCTCCTTCACGGCCTTCTCGATACGTGCCAGGCCCGTGCGGTACTGGTTCTCGGCCAGTTCGCCCACGCAACGCACGCGGCGGTTGCCCAGGTGGTCGATATCGTCGACTTCGCCCTTGCCATTGCGCAGATCCACCAGGATCTTGACCACGGCCAGGATGTCCTCGTTGGACAGCACCATGGGGCCGGTGGCGCCATCGCGGCCGACCTTGGCGTTGAACTTCATGCGGCCCACGCGCGACAGATCGTAGGTGTCGGCGTTGTAGAACAGGCGCTGGAACAGGGCCTGCACGGCGTCTTCGGTCGGCGGCTCGCCGGGGCGCATCATGCGGTAGATGGCCACGCGTGCAGCGAACTCATCGACGGTTTCGTCGGTGCGCAGGGTCTGCGAGATGTAGGCGCCCTGGTCCAGCTCATTCGTGTAGATGCACTGCAGATCCTGGATGCCGGCGCTGCGCAGCTTCTTGAGCAGGGACTCGGTCAGCTCTTCATTGGCCTTGGCGATGATCTCGCCCGTGTCCGGATCGACGATGTTCTTGGCGACCACGCGGCCGATCAGGAAATCTTCGGGGACGCTGATGAACTTGGTGCCCGACTGCTCCAGCTCACGCGTGTGGCGAGCAGTGACGCGCTTGTCCTTGGCGACTACGACCTTGCCCGACTTGTCGGTGATGTCGAAGCGCGCGACTTCGCCGCGCAGGCGCTCGGAGACGAACTCCATCTGCGCGCCCGAATCCATGAGGCGGAAGTTGTCGTTGACGAAGAAGTTGGCCAGGATCGATTCCGGCGTCAGGCCGATGGCCTTCAGCAGAATGGACACGGGCATCTTGCGGCGACGGTCGACGCGGAAGAACAGCAGGTCCTTGGGGTCGAACTCGAAGTCCAGCCACGAGCCGCGGTAAGGAATGATGCGTGCCGAGAACAGCAGCTTGCCCGAGCTGTGGGTCTTGCCCTTGTCGTGCTCGAAGAACACGCCAGGCGAGCGGTGCAGCTGCGAGACGATGACACGCTCGGTGCCGTTGATGATGAACGAGCCCTTTTCGGTCATCAGGGGCACTTCGCCCATGTAGACCTCTTGCTCCTTGACTTCCTTGACCACCTTGGACTGCGAGGTCGAAGACTCACGGTCATAGATGATCAACTGGACCTTGGCGCGCACGGCGGAGGCGAACGTCAGACCACGGGTCTGGCACTCGCGCACATCGAAAGCAGGCTTGGCGAGGTTGTACTCGACGAACTTCATCTCCACAAAACCGTTGTGGGAGACGATGGGGAAGGCGGAGTTGAAGGCCGCTTGCAGGCCTTCGATGGTGCGTTTTTTGGGGGCTACATCTGACTGCAAGAATGCGGTATATGCATCTTTTTGCATCTGCAGCAGGTAAGGCACTTCGAGCACGCTGTCGCGGCTCCCGAAGCTTTTGCGGATTCGCTTGCGTTCGGTGTAAGAATAGGCCATGAGATCTCCGGGCAAAGACATGAGTCCTGGGTCTGCGACGACTGCCCCACATGGAAAGCTCCCTGCGGGCTTGGCGGTTGGCCACTACCAACCATGGCTGACGGCGATGCGTTGCACATCGCCCGAACCAAGGCATCTTCTGCTGTCGGGTTGTCAGAAGACACTAAAAAACAGACTGTGCTGACTGCTTTTTAGTGTGCTCTATGGATCAGCGCTCCACAAGCGCCAAAGGCTGGAGGCCCTTTTTCGGAGCCTCCAGCCCTTGAGGGGACTGAATTACTTCAGTTCAGCCTTGGCACCGGCTTCCACCAGCTTCTTCACAGCGGCTTCAGCGTCAGCCTTGGCAACGCCTTCCTTGACGTTCTTGGGAGCGCCGTCGACCAGGTCCTTGGCTTCCTTCAGACCCAGGCCGGTGATTTCACGCACGGCCTTGATGACGGAAACCTTGTTCGCGCCGGCTTCGGTCAGCACAACGTTGAACTCGGTCTTTTCTTCTGCAGCAGCAGCGCCGCCAGCAGCGCCGCCAGCAGCGGGAGCAGCCATAGCGGCAGCGCTCACGCCAAACTTCTCTTCAATGGCCTTCACCAGGTCATTGAGTTCCAGGACCGTCATGCCGTCGAGCGCGGTCAGAAATGCGTCTTTATCGAATGCCATTTTGATTTCCTAACAATATTGGTTAACTGCCGCGCGCTCAGGCTGCGACTGCTTCGGCTGCCGGTTCTTCGGCAGAGCCTTCGCTCTTCTTTGCCGCCAGGGCGCCCAGCACAACGGCCGTACGCGAGATAGGCGACATCAGCAAGCCACACAGTTGTGCCAGCAGAACTTCCTTCGAGGGGATGTTCGCCAGTTGCTTCACACCGTTCACGTCCAGGGCCTTGCCTGCAAACGCACCACCGCGGATCACCAGCTTGTCGTTGGTTTTCGCGAAGTCGGCCACCACCTTGGCGGCGGCCACTGCGTCTTCAGAGAAGCCATAGATCAGAGGGCCGGTCATCTGGTCGGCGACAACGTCAAACTGGCTGCCAGCCACAGCACGGCGGGCCAGCGTGTTCTTCAACACGCTCAGGCTCACACCCTTGCTGCGAGCATCAGAACGCAGTTTGGTCATGTCGGCGACCGTGATGCCGCGGTATTCCGCGATCACAAGCGTTTGAGCTTTTGCGGCGAGGCTGGTCACTTCATTGATGACCGCTTCTTTCTCACTGCGATTAAGACTCAAGGTCTACTCCTTCAAATGCGCACTCGGGGCAAGCCCCTCATGCGCGCTCTTGTTGCAGCGACCAACTGTTTTGGAAATGCATCCATCTGCAGCGGGATCGCCATCTGCGTTGGCCCCGGGGGTTTAAGTGCCGCAAGGCACACCAACGGTCTTGGATGACCCGGCGCATCGCTGCACCGGCCCACCACTGAGGCACCCCGAAAGGTGCCTCAAGATTTCTTGGCTATCAGGCCGAGATGGTTTGCGTGTCGACGCGAACGCCCACACCCATGGTCGACGAAACAGCGACCTTGCGCAGGTACAGGCCCTTGCTCGAAGCGGGCTTGGACTTGTTCAGGGCGTCGATCAGCGCAGCCAGGTTGCCTTGCAGCTTCTCGTTGTCGAACGAGCGGCGGCCGATGGTGGCGTGGATGATGCCGGCCTTGTCGACGCGGTATTGCACCTGACCAGCCTTGGCGTTCTTCACAGCCGTGGCCACATCGGGAGTCACCGTGCCAACCTTGGGGTTGGGCATCAGGCCGCGCGGGCCCAGGATCTGGCCCAGCGTACCGACGACGCGCATGGCGTCGGGGGCAGCGATGACCACGTCGAAGGGCATGTCGCCAGCCTTCACGCGGGCAGCCAGGTCGTCCATGCCGACCACGTCGGCGCCGGCAGCCTTGGCTTCTTCAGCCTTGGCGCCTTGGGCGAACACAGCCACGCGGGCAATCTTGCCGGTGCCATGGGGCAGCACGACAGCGCCGCGAACCACTTGGTCAGACTTCTTGGCGTCCACGCCCAGTTGCACGGCCACGTCGATGGATTCATCGAACTTGGCGGTGGCAGCATCCTTCACCAGCGCGACTGCGTCAGCGAAAGCGTACAGCTTGGTGGACTCCACCTTGCCCTGGAGAGCCTTTTGCTTCTTGGTCAACTTGGCCATTTACACGCCCTCCACAATCACGCCCATCGAGCGAGCCGAACCAGCCAGCGTACGCACGGCGGCGTCCACGTCAGCAGCGTTCATGTCCTTCAGCTTGGTGTTGGCGATCTCTTCCAGCTGAGCGCGGGTGATCTTGCCGACCTTGTTCTTCAGGGGGTTGGAAGAACCCTTGTCCAGCTTGATGGCCTTCTTGATCAGCACAGTCGCCGGAGGCGTCTTGATGATGAAGGTGAAGCTCTTGTCCGCGAAGGCCGTGATGACCACGGGCAGGGGCAGTCCGGGCTCGACACCTTGGGTCTGGGCGTTGAACGCCTTGCAGAATTCCATGATGTTGAGGCCGCGCTGACCCAGCGCAGGACCGATCGGGGGAGAGGGATTGGCCTTACCAGCTGGCACTTGCAGCTTGATGAAGCCGACGATTTTCTTCGCCATTGAATGCTCCTTGCGGGTATAGCGCCGCCGGCCCAACCAACAACAGTTGCAGCCGACAGCTCCCCGGGGGTTAAAAGACTCTTGTGAGAACGCCCTGCACCAAGCCTAAAAATGCAGAGCCAGAGATTGTAAGCGGTAACTCAGGTTTTTTCAACCTGGGCAAATTCAAGCTCGACCGGCGTGGAGCGACCGAAGATCATCACGGAGACGCGCAGACGGCTCTTCTCGTAGTTGACCTCTTCGACAGAGCCGTTGAAGTCCGTAAACGGACCTTCCTTGACACGCACCAGCTCGCCGGGCATGAACTCGACCTTGTGGCGCGGCTTTTCCGTGCCTTCCTGCATCTGGCTGACGATCTTGCGCACTTCCTCTTCGGAAATGGGCGCAGGACGGTTCTTGGCACCGCCCACGAAACCCGTCACCTTGCTGGTGTGCTTGACCAAGTGCCAGGTGTCGTCGTCCATGACCATCTCGACGAACACGTAGCCAGGGAACAGACGGCGCTCAGTAGTGCGGCGCTGGCCATTCTTCATTTCCACCACTTCCTCAGTGGGGACAAGAATGCGACCGAACTTGGACTGCATGTCAGAGCGCGCGATGCGCTCGATGATGTTGCGCTCAACCGCCTTTTCCATGCCGGAGTAGGCATGGACGATGTACCAGCGCAGATCCGGATTGGCAGGCGCTGCCCCTCCGTCGTTCACACCCGTTTCGACAGCATCCATTACTTCCTCCAGCCCAAAATCAGGTCGTACAAGACCCACTCAAGCGTCTTGTCCGTGAACCACAGGAACAAGGCCATGATGACGACAAAGCCGAAGACGTACAAGGTCATCTGCATGGTTTCCTTGCGCGTCGGCCAGACGACCTTCTTGACTTCGCGCCAGGCATCCTGGGCAAAGCTCACAAAACGCTTTCCGGGCTCGGAAACAAGGAACGTGCCAGCAGCTGCAGCCAGGCCAACCAGCAGCACCAGCCACTGGACGATGGGGCCTTGCTTGCTCAGCAGATAGAAACCTGCGATCGCAGCAACGACTAAAGCCGCGACTGCGGCAAGCTTGGCTTTGTCAGCTCCGGAGCTGACCGTTTCAACCTGAGTAGTGGCCATAATCCATTTCTAATGCGCATCTTTTGCGCAACGCCAAGACACCGAAGCCCGCTTTGGGGCGGGCTCGTTGCGATTCCACCATCAGGTGGCAGGGGCAGTAGGAATCGAACCTACAACCTTCGGTTTTGGAGACCGACGCTCTGCCAATTGAGCTATACCCCTACGAATCAATTAGGCAATGATCTTGGCAACCACGCCAGCGCCCACGGTACGGCCACCTTCGCGGATAGCGAAGCGCAGACCTTCTTCCATGGCGATGGGGGCGATCAGCTTGACGGTGATCGACACGTTGTCGCCAGGCATCACCATTTCCTTGTCGGCGGGCAGCTCGATGGAGCCGGTCACGTCGGTCGTACGGAAATAGAACTGGGGACGGTAGTTGTTGAAGAACGGAGTGTGGCGACCACCTTCGTCCTTGGACAGCACGTACACCTCAGCCGTGAAGTGGGTGTGGGGCTTGATGGAGCCGGGCTTGCACAGCACTTGGCCGCGTTCCACGTCTTCACGCTTGGTGCCGCGCAGCAGCAGGCCCACGTTGTCGCCAGCTTGACCTTGGTCCAGCAGCTTGCGGAACATTTCCACGCCGGTGACGATGGTCTTCTGGGTGTCGCGGATACCGACGATTTCGATTTCTTCGCCGACCTTGATGATGCCGCGCTCGATACGGCCAGTCACCACGGTGCCACGGCCAGAGATCGAGAACACGTCTTCCACGGGCATTGCAAAGGCACCGTCCACAGCGCGCTCGGGCGTGGGGATGTAGGAGTCCAGTGCTTCAGCCAGGCGCAGGATGGCAGGTTCGCCCTTGTCGGACTGGTCGCCTTCCAGGGCCAGCTTGGCCGAGCCGCGGATGATGGGGGTGTCGTCGCCGGGGAAGTCGTACTTGGCAAGCAGCTCGCGCACTTCCATTTCGACCAGTTCCAGCAGCTCTTCGTCGTCCACCATGTCGCACTTGTTCAGGAACACGATGATGTAGGGCACGCCCACCTGACGGGCCAGCAGGATGTGCTCGCGGGTCTGGGGCATGGGGCCGTCAGCGGCCGAGCACACCAGGATGGCGCCGTCCATCTGAGCAGCGCCGGTGATCATGTTCTTGACGTAGTCGGCGTGGCCGGGGCAGTCAACGTGAGCGTAGTGGCGACCGGCCGTTTCGTACTCGACGTGGGCGGTGTTGATCGTGATGCCGCGAGCCTTTTCTTCAGGTGCTGCGTCGATCTGGTCGTAAGCCTTGGCTTCGCCGCCGAACTTCTTGGACAGAACGGTAGCGATAGCAGCCGTCAGGGTCGTCTTGCCATGGTCCACGTGACCGATGGTGCCAACGTTGACGTGCGGCTTGGTACGCTCGAATTTTGCTTTAGCCATTTTTCCGACTCCGAAAAAAATCTAAATCACTACAACAGGATTTGGCGCAACCCCATCTAGCGAGCGCACCAGAGATAATGGTGCCCATGGGCAGGATCGAACTGCCGACCTCTCCCTTACCAAGGGAGTGCTCTACCACTGAGCCACATGGGCCTTGAGGCTGCCGAAGCAATCTCAAAAAACTTTGCTCGCCAACTGGAGCGGGAGACGGGAATCGAACCCGCGTCATTAGCTTGGAAGGCTAGGGTTCTACCATTGAACTACTCCCGCACAGATTGACTGCACGTCGCCATCTTTTCAGATGACTTCTCTTCTTCACCATTACTGGTGGAGGGGACTGGATTCGAACCAGTGTAGGCGTAAGCCAACAGATTTACAGTCTGCCCCCTTTAGCCACTCGGGCACCCCTCCGAAGAGATTTGAATTCTAGCACCGTTTTTTCGTCAGAAAAATTTCAGTGCATTTTTTTCTCAGGCCACCTGGGCGATCCAAGAAAAATTGTGGTGCGGCTGGCGGGGATCGAACCCACGACCCTTGGCTTCGGAGGCCAATACTCTATCCACTGAGCTACAGCCGCTCAGGGCATCGCTGCCCTGCACAAGCCGAGCATTGTCGCATGACTTTGCCCCGGCACGTCCAAGCCCCCAGGACCCGGCGCTATTGCGCCTGCGGCACCGTGAAGCCCAATCCCCGCAGGCAGACATCCACCGCCTGCGCGCCCACCTGCTTGAGATCGAAGGCCCTTCCCAGCAGCCAGCTCTGCAACAGGCCATCGAACATGGCGCACAGCGCGATCGAGGCCTGGGGAGCCGGCATGGACATGGTCACCGCATGGCTTTCGGCAGCCGCGCGCAGCGCCAGCTCCAGTTGCGCGGAAAAAGAGTCCAGCGCGGCACGGTTGCGCTCCTGCACGGGCATGAGCTCGCCCACGTATTCCACCTTGAGCAGCAGGATCTCGAAGACGCGCCGCGTGCTGTCGTCATCGGCGATGCGCCCGAAGACCACAGCCATCAGGCGCCGCACATATTCCAGTGCATCGCACTCCGAATCGTCCTCGCAGTCGCCCTGGGCCGCCTGCTCCAGCGGGAGCGTGACGCGGTCCAGCATGGCGTAAAAGAGATCCAGCTTGTCCTTGAAATGCCAGTAGACCGCACCGCGCGTGGCGCCGGCTCGCTGGGCAATCTCGTTGAGCGAGGCCCGAGCGACACCCTGTTCGTAGAACACTTGCTCCGCAGCGTCCAGCAGACTGTTGCGCGTTGCAAACGCATCTTCTTTCGTTCGTCGTGCCAAGATGTATTTCCTTCCATCGTTGAGCCCGGCCATGCCACGCTACGCCATGCTTCGCGCCGCCTTGCAGCAACAGCGGTCATTATACATTCATGTATGTATGTATAATCCGCGACTTGCCCGTGGACACGGGCGTTCCGGATAGCGCTGACCGGAACGTCAACATCGTTATTTGATTCAGCACAAGGACCCATCATGCCCAGCACACGCAGCAATGTGTCAGCCGCTCCGTCCCCTTACAGCAGTCTGCGCCTCACCACCGTGGCCCTGGCCGTCACTGCCGCAATGGCCATGGCGGCCTGCGGGAAAAAGCCCGAAGAACAAGCTGCCGCGCAGCAGCAGATGCCCGCCGTGCCGGTGGGCGTGGTGGTCGCCACCCCCGCCGACGTGGGCCTTGTGACCGAACTCCCTGGTCGCGTGGATGCGCGCCGCGTGGCCCAGATCCGCGCCCGCAGCGCCGGCATCGTGCAGGAACGACTGTTCCGGGAAGGCAGCGATGTGAAGGCCGGCCAGGTGCTGTACCGCATCGATCCCGCACCCTACCAGGCCACGCTGCAAAGCGCCAAGGCCACGCAGGCCCGCGCCGAAGCCAACCAGGCGCAGGCACTGGCGCAGCTGGAACGCTACCGCCCGCTGGTTGCCGCCAACGCCATCAGCAAGCAGGATTTCGTCAACGCCGAGGCAGCCTACAAGCAGGCCCAGGCCGATGTGGCGGCCGGCAAGGCGTCGGTGCGCACGGCCGAGATCAATCTGGGCTACACCAACGTCACGGCTCCCATCTCCGGCCGCATCGGCCAGTCGCTGGTGACCGAAGGTGCGCTGGTCGGCCAGGGCGAGGCGACTCCGCTGGCCGTGGTCCAGCAGATCAATCCTGTCTATGTGAACTTCACCCAGTCGTCCAGCGAGGCCTTCCGGCTGCGCCGCGCGATGGAGCAGGGCAAGCTCAAGAAGGCCGATGGCGCCGAGGCTGCCAGCGTCGAGGTGCGCCTGGACGACGGCACGGCCTATGAACTCAAGGGCAAGCTGCTGTTCACCGACCTGACCGTGGACAGCTCCACGGGCCAGGTCACGCTGCGCGCCGAGGTGCCCAATCCCAAGGGATTGCTGCTGCCTGGCATGTATGTGCGTGTGCGCATGGAGCAGGCCCAGGCGTCCAACGCCATTGCCGTGCCCCAGCAGGCGGTGACGCGCACCGAGACCGGCGACACCGTGAGCGTGGTCAGCGACGACGGCAAGATCACCAAGCGGCAGGTGAAGGTGACCACGGCCCAGAACAACCAGTGGCTGGTCAGCGAAGGCCTGCAGGCGGGCGAGAAGGTCATGGTCGACGGCTTCCAGAAGCTGCAGATGCTGCCGCCCGGCACGCCGGTCAAGCCTGTGCCCTGGCAGCCCGAGGCCGCAGGTGCCCAGAAGCCGGCCGGCGCGGCAGCGCCAGCCCCGCAAGCCGCAGCCGATGCCAAGCCTGCGGACCAGGCAGACAAGAAGTAATCAAGGGGCTCAGCAATGGCCAAGTTCTTTATCGACAGACCGATCTTTGCATGGGTCGTCGCGCTATTCATCATCGTCCTCGGTGGTATTGCGCTGACCAAGCTTCCGATCGCTCAATACCCCAAGGTGGCTCCTCCGGCCATCGTCATCAACACCGCCTACCCAGGCGCGTCCGCGAAGGTGCTCGAAGACAGCGTGCTGTCCGTGATCGAGCGCGAGATGAACGGCTCGCCCGGTCTGGTCTACATGGAGTCGGTGGCCCAGGCCGATGGCACGGGCAGCATCACCATCAGCTTCGAGGCTGGCACCAACGTGGATCTGGCGCAGGTGGACGTGCAAAACCGCCTGTCGCGCGCCACGCCGCGCCTGCCTGCGTCCGTGACGCAGCAGGGCGTGCGCGTGGACAAGGCGTCGTCCAACTTCCTGCTGTTCATCATGCTGTCGTCCGAGGACGCCAAGGCCTATGACACGGTGGCCCTGGGTGACTACGCCTCGCGCAACATCGTTCCCGAAATCCAGCGGGTGGCCGGCGTGGGCCAGGCACAGCTGTTCGGTACCGAAAAGGCGATGCGCATCTGGTTCGATCCCGCCAAGCTGCAGGGCTACAAGCTCTCGGCCGAGGACGTGACGGCCGCCATCCGCAGCCAGAACGCCCAGGTGGCCAGCGGCGCCATCGGTGACCTGCCCAACATCACGGGCCAGAAGATCGCCGCCACGGTGACGGTGATGGGCCAGCTGTCTTCGATCGGCCAGTTCGAGAACATCGTGCTGCGCGCCAATCCCGATGGCTCCACCGTGCGCCTCAAGGACGTGGCCACCATCGAGATCGGCGGCCAGGCCTACGCGACCTCCGCCCGCCTGAACGGCAAGGATGCCGTGGGTATCGGCGTCCAGCTGACACCCAGCGGCAATGCGCTGGCGACCGCCAAGGCCGTGCATGCGCGCATGGAAGAGCTGCAGAAGTTCTTCCCCAAGGGCGTGAAGTACTCCATTCCCTACGACAGCTCCAAGTTCGTGAGCATCTCCATCGAGAAGGTCGCCCACACGCTGCTGGAAGCCATCGTGCTGGTGTTCCTGGTGATGTACCTGTTCCTGCAGAACTGGCGCTACACGCTGATCCCGACCATCGTGGTGCCCATTGCACTGCTGGGCACCTTCGCGGTCATGCAGGCCGTGGGCTTCTCGATCAACGTGCTGGCCATGTTCGGCATGGTGCTGGTCATCGGCATCGTGGTGGATGACGCCATCGTGGTGGTGGAGAACGTCGAGCGCATCATGAGCGAGGAAGGCCTGCCGCCGCGCGAAGCCGCGATCAAGGCCATGGGCCAGATCTCGGGCGCCATCGTGGGCATTACGCTGGTGCTGATCGCGGTGTTCATACCGCTGGCCTTCTTCGCGGGGTCCACCGGCAATATCTACCGGCAGTTCTCCATCGTGATGGTGGCCTCCATCAGCTTCTCGGCCTTCATGGCGCTGACGCTGACGCCGGCCCTGTGCGCAACGCTGCTCAAGCCCGTGGAAGCAGGTCACCACCACGAGAAGAAAGGCTTCTTCGGCTGGTTCAACCGCACGTTCGCACGCTCGGCCAAGTCCTATGAGGGCTGGGTGGCCCGACTGCTCAAGCGCTCGGTGCTGATGATCGGCGTGTACCTGGCCGTGATCGCGGGCGCCGTGGTGGTGTTCCGTGGCCTGCCGACCTCGTTCCTGCCGACCGAGGACCAGGGCTACTTCATCGTCAACGTGCAACTGCCCCCTGGCGCCGCCAAGGAGCGCACGCTGGAGGTGATGAAGCAGGTGGAAGAAGCCGTGCTGCCGCAGCCCGAAGTGGCCAACATGGTCAGCGTGCTGGGCTTCAGCTTCTCCGGCCAGGGCCAGAACGCCGCCCTCGCCTTCGTGCCGCTCAAGGACTGGTCCGAGCGCAAGGGAGCGAACTCCACGGTGGACGCCATGACGGGCCGCATCATGGGCATGACGTCGGGCATCCGCGATGCCTTCGTGTTCGCCGTGAACCCGCCGCCCATTCCCGAACTGGGCAACGCCGTGGGCTTCTCGTTCCGCCTGCAGGACCGTGCCGGCCACGGGCACGATGCGCTGATCAATGCCCGCAACATGATGCTGGGCATGGCCGGGCAGAGCAAGGTGCTGGCCGGCGTGCGTCCCGATGGTCTGGAGGACGCGCCCCAGCTGCGCATCGAGATAGACCGCGACAAGGCCAACGCCCTGGGCGTGGACTTCACCTCGATCAATGCCGCGCTGTCCACGGCGCTGGGCTCGTCCTACGTCAATGACTTCCCCAACCAGGGTCGTCTGCAGCGCGTGATCGTGCAGGCCGACGCTCCGGCCCGCATGCAGCCCGACGACCTGCTGCGCCTGAACGCGCGCAATGCCAAGGGCGATCCGGTGCCGCTGTCCACGTTCGCGACCACCAAGTGGGTCAAGGGCGCCCAGCAGACGGTGCGCTACAACGGCTACCCTGCCGTGCGCATCGAAGGCTCGGCCGCACCGGGCTTCAGCTCGGGCGATGCCATGGACGAGATGGAAAAGCTGGCTGCCAAGCTGCCCGAAGGCTTCGGCTTCGAGTGGACCGGCCAGTCGCGTGAGGAAAAGCTGGCGGGCTCGCAAGCCATCTTCCTGTACGCCTTCGCCATCCTGGCCGTGTTCCTGTGCCTGGCTGCTCTGTATGAAAGCTGGTCCATCCCGCTGTCGGTGATTCTGGTCGTGCCGCTGGGTCTGCTGGGCGTGGTGCTTGCCACCTTGCTGCGCAACTACTCCAACGACGTGTACTTCCAGATCGGACTGGTGACGGTGATCGGCCTGTCGGCGAAGAACGCGATCTTGATCGTGGAGTTCGCCAAGGACCTGCAGGCCGAAGGCAAGGGACTGATCGAGGCTGCGCTGGAAGCCGCCCACCTGCGGTTCCGCCCCATCATCATGACCTCGCTGGCCTTCGGCCTGGGCGTGGTGCCTCTGGTGATCGCCACGGGCGCGAGCTCGGCCAGCCAGCGTGCCATCGGCACCGGCGTGCTCGGCGGCATGATCACCGGCACCGTGCTGGCCGTGCTGTTCGTGCCCACCTTCTTCGTCGTGGTGCGCAAGCTGTTCAAGGGCAAGATCAAATCGCACAACCCGCCGTCCACACCGGCCGGCAAGGAGGCCTTGAGCCATGATTAATCGCAGTACCCCGGTGGCCATCGCCACCGCCCTGCTCCTGGCGGGATGCTCGCTCATCCCCACCTACGAGCGCCCTGCCGCTCCGGTCGCGGCGCAGTACACCCGCGCGAACGCCACCGCTGCGGCGGAAGGCGGCACGGCTGCAGCGCAGCTGCCCTGGCAGGATTTCTTCCAGGACGCACGCCTGCAGCAGCTGGTTCGCACCGCGCTGGACAACAACCGTGACCTGCGCGTGGCCGCGCTCAACATCGAGCGTGCCCAGGCCCAGTACCGGATCACGCGCGCCGACCAGTTCCCGACGGTGGGTGCAGGCGTCAACGCCAGCCGCGCCCCGAACACCACGGGCTCGGGCACCAAGTACGTCAACAGCTACCAGGTCGGCCTCGCCGTCACCTCGTGGGAGCTGGACTTCTTCGGCCGCATCGGCAGCCTGAAGGAAGCGGCCCTGGCCCAGTACCTGGCGACCGAGGAAGCTCGCCGCGCCGCGCAGACCAGCCTGGTGGCCGCTGTGGCCAGCGGCTGGTACACGCTGCTGGCCGACGAGCAACTGCTGAAGATCTCGCGCGACACGCTGCAGACCCGTGAAGAGTCGATCAAGCTGACCAAGCTGCGTTTCGACACGGGCGTGGCGTCCGAGCTGGACTACCGCCAGGCCGTCTCGCTGACCGAGGCTGCGCGCGCCACGCTGGCGCAGCAGCAGCGCCAGCGCGCCCTGGACGAGAACGCTCTGGTGCTGCTGCTGGGCCAGTCCCTGCCAGCGGACGTGCTCGCCAGCCTGGGCTCCAGCCAGGGCCTGCGCGACACGGCGGACCTGCCCGCCGTGCCGGCCGGCCTGCCTTCGGACCTGCTCACGCAGCGGCCCGACATTCGCCAGGCCGAGCAGCAGCTGATCAGCACCAACGCCAACATCGGTGCCGCGCGTGCCGCCTTCTTCCCGCGCATCACGCTGACGGGGCAGTTCGGCACGGCCAGCAACGAGCTGTCGGGCCTGTTCAAGAGCGGCAGCTGGGGCTTCACCCTCGCGCCATCCGCCCTCCTGCCCATCTTCGATGCAGGCCGCAATTCGGCCAATCTGGCTGCGGCCAAGGTCGAGCGCGAAGTGGCCATCGCCCAGTACGAGAAGTCCATCCAGAGCGCCTTCCGCGAGGTCTCCGACGCACTGGACAGCCAGGGCACGCTGCGTGACCAGATCATGGCTCAGCGCGCCCAGCTCGAAGCCGAGCAGGCACGCCTGAAGCTGTCCGACCTGCGCTACAGCAACGGCGTGGCCAGCTACCTGGACCTGCTGGATGCACAGCGCACCCTGTTCGCGCTGGAGCAGTCCACCGTGAGCGTGCGTCTCGCACAGCTGCTCAACCAGATCGAGCTGTACAAGGCGCTTGGCGGCGGCTGGACCGACAGGACAGCGACAGCAGCGGCAGCCACGCCGGCGCCCGCGCCCGCGCCCGCGCCCGCGCAGTAAGACCCAAGGCAGGCATCTGCCGCGCCAACCGCACAGAGGTGTTCTCCGCAAGGTGGACACCTCTTTTTCATGGCACGCGGAAAGCATTTGCCATTTGCTTGATCCATCTCATGGCATATGTGCGCCCCAGGTCAACCCGGGTCTGCGCGCAGTGTCTGCAAGAGGCCCGTCGATATAATTTGTTGTTGACTCACGCCCCCACAACACAAGAGGACTTCATGAGCGCAACCCACACCGAAGAAGCCCATACGGGCCCGATCAAGAACCCCAAGCAGCTGCTGATGGCGGTGTTTTTCTCGTTCGTGGTTCCGGTGTTCGTGATCATCGGCCTCGTGCAATATGTGAGCTCGGCCGACAAGGCCGGCGCCGGCGCTTCCCAGACCGAAATGGCCAAGGCCCAGCGGCTGCAGAAAATCGGCCTCGTGGAAATCCGGGATGCCAATCGCCCGCTGCGCTCGGGTGAAGAAGTCTTCAAGGGCCAATGCGCGGCCTGCCATGCCACAGGTGCCGCAGGTGCTCCCAAGTTCGCGGATGCCGCGGCCTGGGGCCCGCGCCTGGCACAAGGTCTGGAAGGTCTGGTGCACTCGGCCCTCAAGGGCAAGGGGGCGATGGCGCCTCAAGGCGGCGGCGATTTCAACGACACCGAAATTGCCCGTGGCGTGGTCTACATGGCCAATGCCGCAGGTGGCAAGTTTGAAGAGCCCAAGGCCCCGGCCGCAGAAGGCGCTGCAGCAGAAGGTGCAGCGGCACCCGCCAACTGAGCAAGGCCCAGGATGCCTGGCACCAACCGGCTTCGGCCGGTTTTTTCATGCCCGGGCCGGACTGCGCACAAAACCGTAGCGTTGCGGCAACGTCTGTGCCGGCACCTCTTCACAGGCAGGCAGCATGCCGGCGTCCAGCGCGGCAGCGGCATCGACCATGTCCTGCGTATGGACCAGGCCCAGGCCGGAGGGCATGGCCAGATACAGGCGCCCTGTCTCATCCATCAAAACCTCCTTGATGTCTGCGGCCTGCAGCTCTGCCCCTGTGTGGCTGTGCACCTGCAGGCGCTCGCCATCCCAGCGCAGCCGCCATATCCAGGGTGTGCTTTCCAGTTCCACATACACGCGCTGGGGACCATTCTGGAAAAACCACCGACCATCAGGCTCGGCAAGATAGTTGCGGGCGATGAAGTCCGCCAGCTTTTCGTTGCGTACCTCCGCACCCTTGGCTCCCGGGATGCCGCTGTCGAAAGCGCCATAGGCCTGGGCCTCTTCATCGCGCAGATACCAGCGCCCGCGCTCGTCCATCCCCAGCCAGCCGCTGCAGGCGGGCACATGGGGCCATTTGGCCATGGCCTGCTTCACGATATCGTCCATTGCATTCATCCTTGTTCGCTGTCTGCCAGCCACTGCGTGACGGCCTGCGGCATGCCCAGTACATGCCCTGGCCAATGTCCCTGTGCAAAACCCACATGACCGCCATGCGGCGGTTGCCACAGCGTAACCCGTGGGCCGACCTCGCCTGGCCCTGGCAGGCTGCATGCAGGGACAAAGGGATCGTCCAGCGCATTGAGCAGCAGCGCGGGCACGGCAATGCTGCCCAGCACAGGCTTGGCTGCCGCCCGGCGCCAGTAGTCGTGCGCATCGAGAAAGCCATGCACCGGTGCCGTGAACGCGTCATCGAACTCCTTCAGATCGCGCGCGCGCACCGCGGCATCGCGGTCGAAGAGGCCGGGAAATTGCGCCCATTTGACCCGCGCCTTGGGCACCAGCGTGCGCAGGAACATGCGTGTGTAGATCCAGCGGTTCAGACCCTGCCCCAGCGCCATGCCGCCAGCCGCCAGGTCCAGCGGCGCACTCACCGCCGCCAGGGCCTGGACCACCTCGGCCGCCTTGTCTGCCTGCATACCGGCCCAGCGCGCAAGCGCATTGCCGCCCAGGGAAACACCCACCACATGGAGCGGGCGGGAGGACCGTGCGCGCAGGCGGCGCAGTATCCAGTCCACCTCCTGCACATCGCCCGAGTGATAGGCGCGCGGGCCCCGGTTGACCTCGCCGCTGCAGCCGCGAAAGTGCGGCACGGCCATGTGCCAGCCACGCTGCGCGGCCACCCAGGCCATGGCCTGGGCATAGTGGCTGTTCGCCGAGCCTTCAAGGCCATGGAAAAGCACCAGCCATGGCGCATCGGCAGGCAGGGTGGGAGCACCGCCGAAGGCGACATCGATGAAGTCCCCATCCGGGGTATCCCAGCGCTCCCAGCGCCAGGCGGGCGCCGCCTGGCCCGCCGGCCAGCGGCGCGCGAACAGTGCCGGCCAGATGGTCTGGGCGTGCCCCCCGGGCAACCAGCGCGCCGCCGTGAATTCGTGCATAAAAGCCCTGTTAGCAGTCCTTGCCACACCGCTGCGCAATGGCCTTTGCCCTACAGGGCAGCAGGCCGGGCGCGCAGCACAATCGCCAGCATTGCGCATGCATCGTGCGCGATACTGTTTCCCATTGTCGCTTTCAGGTTGCCATCTTATGAAACGTCTACTCGCCACGCTTGCCACCGTCCTGGCATTGACCGGCTGCGGCTACAACGACTTCCAGCGTCTTGACGAACAGACCAAGTCGGCCTGGAGCGAAGTGCTCAACCAGTACCAGCGCCGTGCCGACCTGGTGCCCAACATCGTGGCCTCGGTCAAGGGCGAGGCCAATTTCGAGCAGGAAACCCTGACCAAGGTGGTGGAGGCACGCGCGAAGGCCACCTCCATCCAGGCCACGCCCGAGCTGGTCAACAACCCCGAGGCCTTCAACAAGTTCCAGCAGGCGCAGGGCGAGCTGTCCAGTGCCCTGTCGCGGCTGATGGTGGTGGCCGAGCGCTATCCCCAGCTGCAGGCCAACCAGGGCTTCCGCGACCTGCGCGTGACGCTGGAGGGCACGGAGAACCGCATCACCGTGGCGCGCAACCAGTACATCCAGGCCGTGCAGTCCTACAACGTGCTGGCGCGCAGCTTTCCGACCAATCTGACGGCCAAGGTTTTCAGCTACGAACCCAAGCCCAGCTTCAGCGTGCAGAACGAGGCCGAAATCTCCCGTCCGCCCACGGTGGACTTCGGCAACAAGTAAGCCGTGACCATGTCCCTGGTGCCACTGTGGCGCATGCTTTGCGCCCTTGCCCTGACCATGCTGCTGCTGCCCGGGAGCACGCTGGCGCAGGCGCCGCAGCCCGTGCCAGCCCTCTCTGCGCGGCTCATCGACCAGACGGGCACGCTGTCGGCCGATGAGGCACGCGCCATTGAAGACAGGCTGCGCGGCATCGAACAGAAGTCGGGCTCGGAGGTCGTCGTGCTGATGGTGGCCACCACCGCGCCCGAGGACATTGCCGCCTATGCCTGGCGTGTGGCCAGTGACTGGAAGATCGGCCGCCGCGACGTGGGCGACGGCCTGTTGGTGGTGATTGCCAAGAACGACAGGCGCATGCGCATGGAAGTGGCCCGCGCGCTGGAAGGCGCGATCCCCGACCTGGCGGCCGCGCGCATCATCGACCAGCAGATGGCACCACGCTTTCGCCAGGGGGACTATGCGGGCGGCATCACCGCTGCGCTGGACCAGGTGGCAGCGCGCATTGCGGGCGAGCAACTGCCGGCGCCCTCCTCCAGCCCCCAGTCTTCCAAAAGCCCGGACAGGGGCTTCGACATGGAAGACCTGATGCTGTTCTTCTTCTTCGGCGTGGCCGTGGTCGGCCCCATCCTGCGCTCGGTGCTGGGCCGGCCACTGGCCTCCGTGCTGGCGGGGGCAGGCGCCGGCATTGCCGCCTATGTGGTGACGGCCAGCCTGCTCGTCGCCGCAGGAGCGGGCGTCGTCGCGCTGCTGTTCACCCTGCTGGGAAGCGGCCGCTCAGGCAGGGGTGGCGGCGGTGGATGGGGCGGTGGTGGCGGCTTTGGCGGAGGCGGCGGCCGCAGCGGTGGCGGGGGCTTCAGCTCTGGCAGAGGCGGCAGTTTCGGGGGCGGCGGCGCCTCGGGGAGTTGGTGAGATGGCGGCTGCAATCACAGGCTTTGTTCAGCGTCTGCTCCGGCTGCTGCGCCACCATTGGGCCGAAGGGCAGTTGCGCCGTGCACTCCCGCCTGAAAGCCTGGCGGAGCTGGAGCGCCTGATCACCATGAGCGAGCAGCGCCATACAGGCCAGATTCGCATCTGCGTCGAACCCGGACTGCCGCCCAGCTACCTGTGGCGCGACGCCACGCCGCGCGAGCGCGCCATCACGCTGTTCGGCAAGCTGCGCGTCTGGGATACCGAACACAACAACGGTGCCCTGATCTATCTGCTGCTGGCCGACCACGCCATCGAAATCGTCGCCGACCGCGCCCTGGCGCGCACCCTGCCGGCGGAACAATGGCAAACGCTGATCAGCGACATGGGTGCCGCCTTTCAGGGCGGCCATTACGCCATGGGCATGACAGCAGCCCTGGAGCGCGTGAGCCTGCTGCTTGAAACCAACTTTCCGCGTGACCCGCTCCAGCCTGTGCACGATGGCAGCGACAATCTTCCCGATGCTGTCGTGATACAGCACCACTGAAAGGCAGGCAGGCTGCGCAGGCCGGGCCGAGCCACCCCCTTCATCAAGCTATCGCGGGCACGGAGGCTGTGATAGCGTCACGCCATTTCATCAAGGAGCATCCACACCATGAAGAACACCCTGGCCCGCCTGGGCCTGCTGGCCACCGTGCTGACCCTGAGCGCCTGCGCAAGCCCCATCCTCGACGACTCGCAGGAATATGACTATGTGCTCAGCTGCAAGCTGCGCGAAGACGACCCCAAGCGCTGCGAGCAACAGATCCGTGCCCTGTGCCCCGTGCCCGCCAAGGCCGTGACGCACAAGTCACGCACGGTGGACCCCAAGGACAATGCCGTGACCTACGTGTACCAGGCCCGCTGCGGCGACTGAGACGCCTGCGCACCATGAAAAAAGCCGCCCGAGGGCGGCTTTTTTGCGGCTGGTCCCGGGAGGGCTCAGCGCTTTTGGCGGAACTTGCGCAAGGCCGCGATCTGAGCGGCCATGACGGCCAGCTCGGACTGGGCACGCGCCAGATCGACTTCGCTCTTGGCGTTCTTCAGTGCTTCCTCGGCTTCGAGCTTGGCCTTCTCGGCCTTCTCGGCGTCCAGGTCGGCACCGCGGATGGCGGTGTCGGACAGCACGGTCACACAGTTGGGCTGCACTTCCAGGATGCCGCCGGCCACGAAGACGAACTCTTCGCTGCCGTCCGCCATCTCGATACGCACCGAGCCGGGCTTGATGCGCGTGATCAGCGGAGTGTGGCGGGGAAAAATGCCCAGTTCGCCGGATTCACCGGGCAGGGCGACAAAGCGCGCTTCACCGGAGAAGATGGACTCTTCGGCACTGACCACATCAACGTGGATGGTGTTCATCTTTGCTCCTCAGAAAAGGTGGGACTGGAACTTGGAACCGGCAGGGCCCAGATCGGGGACACCGAGCAAGGGCCACCCCGCAGCGAGGGTGTCGTCCCCCTCCCCCGCGAAGCGGGTAGAGAGGGGGAAGCGACGCAGTCGCTCAGGGGGTGCCGCAGGCTCAAGCCGCCAGTTTCTTGGCCTTCTCGAAGGCTTCGTCGATGGTGCCAACCATGTAGAAGGCCTGCTCGGGCAGGTGATCGCACTCGCCAGCGCAGATCATCTTGAAACCACGGATGGTTTCAGCCAGCGACACGTACTTGCCGGGAGCGCCAGTGAACACTTCGGCCACGTGGAAAGGCTGCGACAGGAAACGCTGGATCTTGCGGGCGCGGGCCACGGTCAGCTTGTCTTCGGGAGCCAGCTCGTCCATGCCCAGAATGGCGATGATGTCGCGCAGTTCCTTGTAGCGCTGCAGCGTGCCCTGCACTTCACGGGCCACCTTGTAGTGCTCTTCACCCACGACTTGGGGGTCCAGCTGGCGGCTGGTGGAGTCCAGCGGGTCGACGGCGGGGTAGATACCCAGCGAAGCGATGTCACGCGACAGCACCACGGTCGAGTCCAAGTGGGCGAACGTCGTGGCAGGCGAGGGGTCGGTCAAGTCATCGGCGGGCACGTAAACGGCCTGGATGGAAGTGATCGAACCGACCTTGGTCGAGGTGATGCGCTCTTGCAGGCGGCCCATTTCCTCGGCCAGCGTGGGCTGGTAGCCCACGGCGGAAGGCATGCGACCCAGCAGAGCGGACACTTCGGTACCGGCCAGCGTGTAGCGGTAGATGTTGTCCACGAAGAACAGCACGTCCTTGCCTTCGTCACGGAAGGCTTCGGCCATGGTCAGGCCGGTCAGCGCCACGCGCAGACGGTTGCCCGGGGGTTCGTTCATCTGGCCGTAGACCATGGCCACCTTGGAGTCGTTCAGCGACTCCTGGTTGACCACGCCGGCGTCCGACATTTCGTGATAGAAGTCATTGCCTTCGCGGGTACGTTCACCCACACCGGCGAACACCGACAGACCACCGTGGCCCTTGGCGATGTTGTTGATGAGTTCCATCATGTTCACGGTCTTGCCCACACCGGCGCCACCGAACAGACCCACCTTGCCGCCCTTGGCGAAGGGCGAGATCAGGTCGATCACCTTGATGCCGGTTTCCAGCAGTTCCTGCGAAGGCGACAGCTCGTCATAAGCCGGTGCCTTGCGGTGGATGGGAGCCGTCAGCGCCTGATCCACGGGACCGCGTTCGTCGATGGGGTTGCCCAGCACGTCCATGATGCGACCCAGCGTCGCCTTGCCCACGGGCACGGTGATGGGGTTGCCGGTGTTGGACACCATCAGGCCGCGACGCAGACCGTCGGACGAACCCAGGGCGATGGTACGCACAACGCCGTCACCCAGCAGTTGCTGCACTTCCAGCGTCAGGGCCGAGCCGTCGAGCTTCAGGGCATCGAACACCTTGGGCATTGCGTTGCGGGGGAACTCGACGTCCACCACAGCGCCAATACATTGAACAATCTTGCCTTGCACTTGAGCCATTTTTTGCTCCAATTAGTTTGTCTGTTGAGCTGCTTTACACAGCAGCGGCGCCAGCCACGATTTCCGACAGCTCGGTCGTGATCGCTGCCTGGCGCGTCTTGTTGTAGACCAGCTTCAACTCGCCAATGACGCTGCCTGCGTTGTCGGTAGCGGCCTTCATGGCCACCATGCGCGCCGATTGCTCGGACGCCATGTTTTCCGCGACAGCTTGGTAGACCAGGGACTCTGCGTAGCGCACGAGCAGCTCGTCGATCACGGACTGCGCGTCGGGTTCGTAGATGTAGTCCCAGCTATGGCCAGACGTCTTCTCGGCCTGCATGCTCTCGGACGACAGGGGCAGCAACTGCTCCACCACCGATTCCTGCTTCATGGTGTTGATGAACTTGGTGTAGCTCAGGTACACCGCGCTCAGCTTGCCCGCTGCATATGCATCGAGCAGCACCTTCACAGGGCCGATCAGCTTTTCCAGATGGGGCGTATCGCCCAGACCCGTCGCGTGCGAAACCACCTTGGCGCCGACACGGTTCAGAAAGCCCAGACCCTTGTTGCCAATGGCCACTGCTTCTGCCGACACGCCTTGATCCTGCAGCTCCCGCAGCTTGGCCGTGACAGCACGCAACACGTTGGTGTTCATGCCGCCGCACAACCCCTTGTCCGTCGTCACCACGATGACGCCGGCTGTCTTTGCATCACCGTTCACTTGCATGAACGGGTGCACGTACTCGGGGTTGGCTTGGCCAAGATGGACTGCAATGTTGCGGATCTTTTCGCTGTACGGGCGTGCAGCCAGCATCCGTTCCTGCGCCTTGCGCATCTTGGATGCGGCCACCATTTCCATGGCTTTGGTGATCTTCTTGGTGTTTTCCACCGATTTGATCTTGCCGCGAATTTCCTTACCTGCTGCCATGATGGCTCCTCGTCCGGTTTAAGCGAACGACTTCTTGAACGCAGCGATGGCGGCGTTCAATTCGGCTTCGGAATCCTTGTCCATGGCCTTGGAAGCGTTCAGCTTGTCGATCAGGGCGCCGTGGCTGGTCTTCAGGAACTGGTGCAGACCAGACTCGAAAGCCAGCACTTGCTTGACCTGGATGTCGTCCATGTAGCCCTTGTTCACTGCGAACAGCGAAGCGCCCATCAAGGCGGTGGACAGGGGGCTGTACTGGGCCTGCTTGAGCAGTTCGGTCACGCGGGCACCGCGGTCCAGCTGCTTGCGGGTGGCTTCGTCCAGGTCGGAGGCGAACTGCGCGAAGGCAGCCAGCTCACGGTATTGCGCCAGGTCGGTACGGATACCGCCGGACTGGCCCTTGACCAGCTTGGTCTGTGCAGCACCACCGACGCGCGACACCGAGATACCGGCGTTGATGGCGGGGCGGATACCGGCGTTGAACAGGCTGGTTTCCAGGAAGATCTGGCCGTCCGTGATCGAGATCACGTTCGTGGGCACGAAGGCCGACACGTCACCGGCCTGGGTTTCGATGATGGGCAGAGCCGTCAGCGAACCCGTCTTGCCCTTGACTTCACCCTTGGTGAAGGCTTCTACGTAGTCGGCATTCACGCGGGCTGCACGTTCGAGCAGGCGGCTGTGGAGATAGAACACGTCGCCGGGGAAGGCTTCGCGGCCTGGGGGACGGCGCAGCAGCAGCGAAACCTGGCGGTAGGCCACGGCTTGCTTGGACAGGTCGTCATAGACGATCAGGGCGTCTTCGCCGCGGTCGCGGAAGTACTCGCCCATCGTGCAGCCGGAGTAGGCCGACACGTACTGCATGGCAGCGGATTCGGAAGCGGTGGCAGCCACGACGATGGTGTATTCCATCGCGCCGGCCTGCTCCAGGGCACGCACCACGTTCTTGATCGAGGAAGCCTTCTGGCCGATCGCAACGTAGATGCAGGTAACGCCCTGACCCTTCTGGTTGATGATGGCGTCGATGGCCACGGCGGTCTTGCCGGTCTGGCGGTCACCGATGATCAGTTCGCGCTGGCCACGGCCGACGGGCACCATCGAGTCGATGGACTTGATGCCGGTCTGCAGGGGCTGGTCCACGGACTGGCGTGCGATCACGCCGGGAGCGACCTTCTCGATCACGTCCGTCATCTTGGCGTTGATCGGGCCCTTGCCGTCAATCGGCTGACCCAGGGCGTTGACCACGCGGCCGATGAGTTCGGGGCCGACGGGCACTTCCAGAATGCGGCCCGTGCACTTGACGGTGTCGCCTTCGGAGATGTGCTCGTACTCGCCCAGAATCACGGCGCCGACGGAGTCGCGCTCGAGGTTCAGCGCCAGGCCGAAGGAGGGCTGACCATCCTTGCCTGCGGGGAATTCCAGCATTTCGCCTTGCATCACGTCCGACAGGCCGTGCACGCGCACGATACCGTCGGTCACCGAAACCACGGTGCCTTCGTTACGGATGTCGCTGCTGCCAGCCAGACCCTCGATGCGGCTCTTGATCAGTTCAGAAATTTCTGCGGGATTGAGTTGCATGACTCTTTCCTTCTTTAGCTTTGGTTAGCCGAGACCTCAGTCGCGTTGTTACGCAATGAGGGCCGCTTTCATTTGTTCCAGGCGGGCCTTGACGGACGTGTCAAGAACTTCATCACCCACCACGACGCGGATGCCACCGATCAGGGACTGATCTTGCTGCACCGACAGGTTCAGCTTTCGGCCGAAACGCTTCTCCAGCGAAGTCCCGAGGGCAGCCAGAGCGGCAGCATCTATGGGAAAAGCGCTTTGAACCACGGCGTCGGACGAGCCACCGGCGCGGTTCACGAGGCTGCGAAACTGGGCCGCCACTTCTGGCAGGGCTTGCAGTCGGCCGTTTTCAATGATGACGCGCAGAAAGTTGCGAGCGGCATCAGGCAATGCCGAGCCGGCCACGCCGCTGATGACGTCGAACAGTTGTTCGTCGGTCACCTTGGGGTCGTCGGCCAGCTGGCGCAATTGCGGATTGGCGGCAATCGCCGCCAATTCCTCCGCCCAGGCAACAGTGCCGGACAGGTCAGCACCCTGCTGGGTGCTGGCCTTGAACAGGGCATCTGCGTAAGGACGGGCAATGGTGGCGAGTTCTGCCATGTTTGCTCTTCCTTACAGCTCGGTCTTCAGGCGGTTCAGCAGGTCGGCATGGACGCCGGCATCCACTTCCTTGCGCAGGATCTGCTCGGCGCCCTTGACGGCCAGCGCAGCCACTTGCTCGCGCAGGGCTTCACGGGCCTGGACTGTCTGCTGCTCGGCCTCGGCGCGGGCAGCAGCAACAATCTTGTTGCCTTCTTCGGAGGCACGGGCCTTGGCTTCTTCGATGATGGCCTGGGCACGGCGTTCGGCGTCCGCAAGCCGCGATGCCGTTTCGTTGCGCGTCTGGGCCAGTTCCTGCTCGACGCGCTTGTTGGCGGCGGCCAGGTCAGTCTTGGCCTTGTCGGCAGCAGCGAGGCCATCGGCGATTTTCAGAGCTCGTTCATCCAGCGCCTTCGCGATCGGGGGCCACACGAACTTCATCGTGAACAGCACCAGGATCAGGAAAACGATGGCCTGGACGAACAGGGTCGCGTTGATACTCACGGCAACACCTTTCTATCTAGGGCGTTGATCGGAGCTTAGGCCAGGACGAAGGGGTTGGCGAAAGCGAACAGCAGAGCGATAGCAACACCGATCAGGAAGGCAGCGTCGATCAGACCGGCCAAGATGAACATCTTGGTTTGCAGTTCGTTGATCAGCTCAGGCTGACGTGCCGACGATTCCAGGAACTTGCCACCCATCAGGGCGATACCGATCGAAGCGCCGATAGCGCCCAGACCAACGATCAGACCACAAGCCAGAGCGACGAGACCGAGAATGTTTTCCATGATGACTCCTGAGATTAAAGAAAGAGAAAGGTTGAGAGGGAAAGGAAATGGTCAGTGGGCTTCATGTGCCTGGCCGAGATAGATCAGCGTCAGCATCATGAAAATGAAGGCCTGCAGGGTGATGATCAGAATGTGGAAGATCGCCCAGATAGAGCCTGCAATGATGTGCCCCAAGGGGAGCAACACACCGGAAAGCGACATGGCAGCCGCACCGCCCATCAGAGCGATCAGACAGAACACCAACTCACCAGCGTACATGTTGCCGAACAGTCGCATGCCATGCGAAACCGTCTTGGCGACATATTCAATGATCTGCATGGCCAGGTTGATAACACCCAGGATCAGTGCAAACACGGGATTCTTGCTGGTGCCGAACGGAGCGGTCACCAGTTCGTGGGCCCAGCCGCCCATGCCCTTGATCTTGATGCTGTAGAAGAAGCACAGGATCAGCACGGCCGAGGACAGGCCCAGCGTGGTCGAGAGGTCGGCCGTGGGAACGACACGCAGGTAGGCGTGCGAGTCACCCTGGACGCCCTGCCACAGTACCGGCAGCAGGTCCACGGGCAGCATGTCCATGGCGTTCATCATGAAGATCCAGACGAACACGGTCAGTGCCAGCGGAGCGATGAACTTGCGGCTTTGCGCGTTGTGGATGTTGGCCTTGGCCTGGTTGTCCACCATCTCGACCAGCAGCTCGACGGCGGCCTGGAAGCGGCCCGGAACGCCCGATGTGGCCTTGCGCGCGGCAAGCCACAGCACGAACAGGCTCAGCACGCCCAGCGTGGCGCTGACGACGATCGAGTCCAGGTTGATGACCGAAAAGTCGATGATCGACTTTTGCTTGATGTTCTGGAGGTGCTGCAGGTGGTGAACGATGTATTCACTTGCAGTAGGTGCGTGCGCGTCTGCGGCCATCGGTCAACTTCTCTTCAAATATCAATCGGTTTTTCGGACATTGGCCCGCACTATCAGCGCGACCCAATACGTTTTCATGACGATCACCAAGCCCGCCAGCAGCGCCAGCCAACTCAGCCCCGGGACCAGCTTGGGTGCAGCCGCCAGCATGGCAATGCACAGCACCAGCTTCACCAGTTCCCAGCCAAAAATTCCCACCATGGCGGCTGCAGCGCCGCCAGGCCTCTTGCGCACGACGGCGCGCGCAAACAGCGCAGCCGGCAGCACCACCGACAAGGCGCCATAGGCAGCCGACCATCCGACCTCGGCGCGCCCCGTCACCAGCCACGCGACCAGTGCCACCAGCACGCCAACCACCGCCTGGACCACCACGAAGCGCCACACAGACATCTGCGGGTTTCGCGCGCGCCACTCCTGAGCCTCCTCGGAGGTCAGGGGCTTGAAGTCAGAATCCTCGCCCTCAAGTTCCCTGTCAGCGTCTGTGTCAGCGGCGTAGTTTTTCATTGAGTTCTCGAAGGCCGCAGACCAGACAAGACTTTTTCACAAAGCCTCTGATTATAAGTAAAAACCCCTGCCGAACGATAGGGGTTGTTACGGGCATGCCCAAAACGGCGGCGGCAGCCTGGCTGTGTGGCAGCAGGCCAACAACGCCAGCCTCGCACCGCAGGCAGCTTGTTTGTTGTGTGTGGAGTTTTCGTGACCGGCGGCGCGGCAGCCCCAGGCTGCGACATGGCCGCGAACGATAGCGCACAATCGCCTCCAACGCCAAGCGATTAACCTTGATTCACCTATGACCGACGCCCCCACCCCCTCCTCCGCACCAGCAGCCGCGCCGGGCGCGGACCCGCGCAAGGACTCGTTGATCGAGTACCCGTCGCAGTTTCCCATCAAAGTCATGGGCATCAAGGCCGAGCATCTGGTGCATGAAATCACCCAGATCGCCGAGCGCTTCGACCCCGCCTTTGACCCCAGCACCATTGAGTTGCGCCCCAGCAGCAGCGGCAAATACCTGGGCGTCACCGTCACGGTGACGGCCACCAGCCGCGAGCAGCTCGACGACCTGTACCGGGCGTTCACCTCGCACCCGCTTGTGAAAGTGGTGCTTTGAGCGCCCCAGCCGCCGAGCTTGCGCAGACGCTGGACTTGCGCCTGCTGGGCCGCACCGACTACGAAGCCACGGTGCAGGCCATGCAGGCATTCACGAGCGGCCGCGATGCCGGCACGCGCGACGAGCTCTGGATCTGCGAGCACGCCCCGCATTTCACGCAAGGCCTTGCCGGGAAAAGTGACCACTTGCTGAGCCCTGGCAACATTCCCGTGGTCGCAACCAACCGTGGCGGGCAGGTCACCTACCACGGCCCGGGCCAGGTGGTCGCCTATCCGTTGCTGGATCTGCAGCGCCTGGGCTACTTCGTCAAGGAATACGTGTTCCGCATCGAAGATGCGGTCATCCGCACGCTGGAGCATTTCGGCATCACCGGCCACCGCGTGGAAGGCGCCCCCGGCATCTACGTGCGCCTTGACGATCCTCGCAGCCACGCCATGCTGGCCCAGCGCCCGCAACTGCGCGCACCCGGCTCACCCGCGCCCCAGCCCGATTTTTCGGGGCTGGGCAAGATTGCAGCCCTGGGCATCAAGGTCAGCCGGCATTGCACCTATCACGGCGTTGCCCTGAATGCCGCCATGGACCTGGAACCCTACGAACGGATCAACCCTTGCGGCTATGCAGGACTGCAAACGGTGGACCTTTCTACAATCGGCGTTCAGACAACCTGGGACGAAGCCGCGCGCGTGCTGGGACGACAGTTGCAGCGCCGCCTAGCCCCCTGAATCCAGAACCATGACCACCAACACCGTCGTGCGCGAAGCGCAGTCCCAAGCCGAGTACAACCCGCTGGCCAAGCAGAAGGCGGCAGCGAAGCTTTCGCGCATCCCGATCAAGGTCGAGCATGGCGAGGCCCTCAAGAAGCCCGAGTGGATCCGCGTCAAGGCGGGCAGCCCCACCACGCGCTTCTACGAGATCAAGGACATCCTGCGCGCCAACAAGCTGCACACGGTCTGCGAGGAAGCCTCCTGCCCCAACATCGGCGAATGTTTCGGCAAGGGCACGGCCACCTTCATGATCATGGGCGACAAGTGCACGCGCCGCTGCCCGTTCTGCGACGTGGGCCACGGCCGCCCCGACCCGCTGGACACCAACGAGCCGCTCAATCTTGCCAAGACGATTGCCGAGTTGCGCCTGAAGTACGTGGTGATCACCAGCGTGGACCGCGATGACCTGCGCGATGGCGGCTCGGGCCATTTCGTGGAGTGCATCAAGAACATCCGCGAACTCTCGCCGCTGACCCAGATTGAGATCCTGGTGCCCGACTTCCGCGGCCGCGACGACCGTGCGCTGGAAATCCTCAAGGCCGCACCTCCCGATGTGATGAACCACAACCTGGAGACTGCACCGCGCCTGTACAAGGAAGCGCGTCCCGGCTCGGACTACCAGTTCTCGCTGAACCTGCTCAAGAAGTTCAAGGCCTTGCACCCCAAGGTTCCGACCAAGAGCGGCATCATGGTGGGCCTGGGCGAGACCGACGAGGAAATCCTGCAGGTGATGCGCGACATGCGCGCCCATGACATCGACATGCTGACCATCGGCCAGTACCTGGCGCCCAGCAACAGCCACCTGCCGGTGCGCCGATACGTGCACCCCGACACCTTCAAGATGTTCGAGGAAGAAGCCTACAAGATGGGCTTCACGCACGCCGCCGTGGGCGCCATGGTGCGCTCCAGCTACCACGCGGATCAGCAGGCACACGCCGCAGGCGTTTGAGCTCGCCGCACCCAGGCGGCCCTCGATGCCCAGCCCTCGCCAGCCCTGCTGCCGAGGGCTTTTTCATGGCCGCATGACGGCACCTCAAGATGCGCAGGCAACAAAAAAGCAGAGCCGCTGACGCATGCTCTGCTTGAATTGGAGGCGATGTTGCCTCTTCTGACATCGTAGAAAAAAAGCCTGGCTAACCGGCAGACCGCTGGCTGGCAAACCGACTTGCTGCAGGCTGAACAGGCCTGGCGAGTCGCCCCACGATGAAACTGAAAAAGGCTTGCAGCTCGAATTCCCCACCAGAGAGTTTCTTGCTGCATTGGAACTGATCATAGCATCGAATGAGAATCAATCGCAACTAAAGTCGCAAATCTTTTTTTCTGCGCATCCCCGCCTGCATGTATTCATGGTCCCAGCAGCGCTGCGGGACTGTCCGAGCGGAGGACTTCCTGCGCCCAGGCAGTCAGCTTGCGTGTGTCGGCGCGCAAGATTTCCTGCTTGACGACCAGGATCTGCGCCGGATGCATGGAAAAGCTGCGCAGACCCAGGCCGAGCAGCAGGCGCGTCATGCCCACATCCCCGGCGGTCTCCCCGCAGACACAGACGCTCTTGCCCTGCGCCCTTCCTTCGGCGATCACGTCCGCCACCAGCTTGAGCACGGCGGGATGCAAGGGGTCATAGAGATGGGCCACGGTCTCGTCGGCGCGGTCGATGGCCAGCGTGTACTGGATGAGGTCGTTGGTGCCGATCGACAGGAAGTCGAAGTAACGCAAAAAGGTGCGCACGATCAGCGCGGCCGCAGGCACTTCGATCATGGCGCCCAGCTTGACCGGGCCATGGGCCACGCCTCGCGCGTCGAGTTCGCTTTGCGCCAGCCGCACCTGGGCCAGGGTCTGCTCGATCTCGCTTTGGTGGGCCAGCATGGGAAACAGCAGATGGATCTGCCCATGCGCCGCCGCACGCAGGATGGCGCGCAACTGCGTGCGGAACATGGCCGGGTCAGCCAGGCTCCAGCGGATGGCGCGCAGACCCAGCGCGGGGTTCAGGTAGTAATCCTTGGGCTGTGCCTTGTCCAGCGGCTTGTCGGCGCCCACGTCCAGCGTGCGAATGGTCACGGGCATGCCCTGCATGCCGTCCACTGCCTCGCGGTAGGCGCGGTACTGCTCCTCCTCACCGGGCAGGTTGCCGCCACGCCCCATGAACAGGAATTCCGTGCGGAACAGCCCCACGCCCACGGCGCCTGCATGCACGGCCGCAGGCCCGTCGCCGGGCTGCTCGATATTGGCCAGCAACTCGATGCGCTCTCCGTCCAGCGTCAGCGCGGGCGTGTGGCGCAGGCGTGAGAGGCGCTCGCGCTCCAGCTCGTTCTGGCGCTGGCGAAAGCCATACTCGGCCAGGATGATGGGAGAAGGATCGACGATGACGACGCCTGCGTTGCCATCGATGATGATCCAGTCGTCCTGGCGGATCAGCTGGCTGGCCGCGCGCGCGCCGACCACGGCCGGGATGTCCATGCTGCGCGCCACGATGGCCGTGTGCGAGGTCCGCCCGCCCACGGCCGTGATGAACCCGGCAAACAGCCGGCTCTTGAACTGCAGCATGTCCACCGGCGACAGGTCCTGCGCCACCAGGACCAGGGGCACATCGGTGACCTCGTCGAGCAGCAGCGGCTGCTGCGGCGCGCCCTCCCCCGTTGCATCGGCCCGCGGCAGCGCGGCAGGCGCGGGCACGGGGCTGGCCATGCCCTTCATGTAGCGCAGGATGCGCTCGACCACCTGCTCCAGGTCGGCCTTGCGCTCGCGCAGATACTCGTCCTCCATCTCGTCGAACTGGCGCGAGACGACCTCGAGCTGCGTGGTCAGCGCCCATTCGGCGTTGTAGAGACGATCGGAAATCCAGTGCTTGATGGCGGCGGCCAGGGCCTCGTCCTGCAACAGCAGCAGGTGGACGTCGAGCAGGGCATCGAGCTCGCCCGGCGCATCCTGGGGCATTTCATCCTGCAGACGGCGCAGCTCGTCGATGACGGCGTTGCGTGCGCTGCGGGCGCGGTCGATTTCCGCGTCCACCTGGTCGGGCCGGATGAAGTAGTGCACCACCTCCATGCGGCTGGAGGCCACCACCACCGCGCGTCCTATCGCAATGCCCCGTGAAACGGCCAGTCCGTGGATTGCAAACGTCATTGCGCCTGTCCTTTGCCTGCTGCTGCGCAGGCCCCGGGCCGTCGCAATGCGGCAGCGTCCGGGCCCGGCGCGTGTTGCTCTTTTGCGCTCACCGTCTGCCAGCGCAGCGGAGGCCCATCACTGGCCTTCGCCAAATTTGTCGTTGATCAGGGCCGTCAGCGCATCCATGGCTTCCTGCTCCTGCGGTCCTTCGGTTTCCAGCAGCACCTCGGAGCCCATGCCGGCAGCCAGCATCATCACGCCCATGATGCTCTTGGCGTTGATGCGCCGCTCGCCCTTGCTCATCCAGACTTCGCAGGGAAAGCTGCCTGCAAGCTTGGTGAGCTTGGCGGAGGCGCGGGCATGCAGGCCCAGTTTATTGCTGATGGTTATAGGGGTCTTGATCATTGGATGGTCGCGGACTCTGGTTCTGAGGCGTGTTCACGCCCACCTGCATCACCCCATGGCTGCCTCCCGCCAAGGCACGCTCGGCCACGGCTTCCAGCGCCTCGTGGCGATAGCCTATGGAGCGCAGCAGCATGGGCAAGTTCACCCCGGCCACCAGCCGCCCGGCAGGCAGCTGCGCCACCAGGCGCTGCGCCACGTTGCAGGGCGTCGCGCCAAAGAGGTCGGTCAGCACCAGCGTGGGCAGCGCCACCAGGCCGCCATGGTCCTCCAGCAACTGCTCGGCACGCATCAGGGTGGCCTCGGGCGGCTCCTGAGCGGGCACATCCAGGGCAAGGACGTCCTCGGCACTGTCGGCGAACACATGCAAGGCGCATTCGCGCAGTGCATGGGCCAAAGGTGCGTGGGTGAACAAAAGGATGCGCGTGGTCATGAAGTCACAGGGTTCGGAGTCGATTATGGCGTGCGCAGGCGCATGCAGAGCAACCGGCGCGCCTGCACTGCGTTCCATGCCACAGCTGCCTCCCGCATCCGTGGCTCCGAAACCTGTTGCCGTTGCTATTGCAGTTGCAGGCTGGCGAAGAAGTTGTTGGCCTCGTCTGTGCGCGGCTTGTCGCTGTAGATCACGGCATGGTAGAGGCGCGCGCCTGCCGGCTCCATTCGTGCAAACCACACGCCATGGGCGGTGAGCTTCCAGCCCTGGGGCCCCACGCCTTCAAACGTGGTGCGCAGCGACTGCGGCAGATTCAGTGCGCCTGCAGGCAGGAAAGGGCCATCTTCCTTGGAGCGCAGTTGCTTGGCGCCCGCCGGTGCCTGCCCCGGAGCACCCGGGTTCATCTGGCCAAGCACGGCTGCCTGCCAGTACGACAGCATCTCGGCGGCTCTGGACGGTTCGCTGACCAGGAAGTGGGACACCGCGTAGGTCGACGCATCGGCGTCGCATCCCATCATGGACATCTGCACCGTGCCCATGCCCTGGCCCAGCTCCACCGGCCGTGTTGCGGATTGCGGATCGCAGGGCAAGAGCACGCGCAGCGGCGTGCCTTCGACCGCGACCTGCCGCCAATCCAGCCTGGGACTGCAGGCGGCCAGGGGCGCCAGCACCAGCAGCGCGGCGCCAAGCCGCAGGGCCAGAGCGCGGCCCTTTGCTTTCGAAAAGCTTTCCATCAATGTCATGCCGGCATTATCGGCATGGCCCGACCTGTCCGAGCCCCGAACTTTTGCCCTTGCCGCGCATCGAAAGGCGGTGCACGGCATGCGTGCAGGCCTTCGGGCGCAACTTTGGGCACAATCGTCGCTATGGCAAGCAAACATTGGATCGCAGGCGTGGTGATCGCCGCAGCCGCCGGCATGGGCGCATGGGTGTATTCGGGTGCCGGCCAGACGGCCGCCCCGCAGTCCACCTTCGTGCTGCTGGACGGCAGCAAGCAGACCACGGCCGACCTCAAGGGCAAGGTGACCTTGGTGAACTTCTGGGCCACCAGCTGCACCACCTGCGTGGCCGAGATGCCCGAGATCGTTGCCACCCACCAGAAATTCCAGAGCCAGGGCTTCGAGACCCTGGCCGTGGCCATGAGCTACGACCCGCCCAGCTATGTGGTGAACTTCGCCGATTCGCGCAAGCTGCCTTTCAAGGTCGCGCTGGACAACACCGGCGCCGTGGCCCGGGCCTGGGGTGATGTGCAACTGACTCCCACCACCTACATCGTCAACAAGCGCGGCGAAATCGTGAAGCGCTATGTGGGCGCACCTGACTTCGCTGAGTTGCATCGGCTGATCGAGAAGCTGCTGGCAGAGGCCTGATACAGCGCAGACCAGGGCACAAAAAAACCGGCACCAGGCCGGTTTTTCATTGGTGCATCCTCCGCCCGCCGCTCAACGGCTGCGGAAACTGTCGTGGCAGGCCTTGCAGCTGGCGGCGGCCGGGCCGAAGGCCGCCTTGAGCTGGTCCAGGTTGCCGGACTTGGCCGCAGCCGCGAGCTTGACCGTCTCGGCCTGCATCTTCTCCGACAGGTCCTGGAACTTGGCCTGCTCCTTCCAGATTTCAGGCTTGGCCTTTCCACCTTCCGTGCCCGCGCCGAACGCGGCCCAGGGCAGCTTGGCCATGAAGGCCACCACCTCGGCGTTTTCCTGGGCCGCCTTGGCATCGAAGGGGATCTTTCCGTTCGCCATGGCGCCCAGGCGCCCGAAATGCTGGCCCAGCACGGCGAGCGCGCCCTGGCGGTACTTGATGGCGTCTTCGGACTTGGCGAACTGTGCGGACGCGGGCAGCGCCGTGGCGGCCACCAGAGCGGCCAGCGCCCATGCAGAAACTTTCTTCATCGTGGTTTTCCTTTGGGAGTGTGGGGAAATCTGCCGGGCCAGTATGGCAGCGGCGTCCTGCCGGCGCCGCTTTGATTGACCACGGCCAGGGTGCATTCCTGGTCCTCGCAGGAATGCGGGGCGGCACAATGCCCTATCCCCACCCCAGCTTTCATGCCATGGCACAAGAATCGACCGCACAAGGCGCCGCCAAGCACAAGGTCCGCATCTGGGACCTGCCCACCCGGCTGTTTCACTGGCTGCTGGCCGCAACGGTGGTCGGCCTGGTCGTGACGGCCAAGCTGGGCGGCAATGCCATGAACTGGCATCTGCTGCTGGGCCATGCCATGCTGGCCCTGCTGCTGTTTCGCCTGCTTTGGGGCCTGGTGGGCGGCCGCTGGTCGCGCTTTGCCAGCTTCATCCACGCGCCGGCCACCGTGCTGCGCCATGTGCGGGGACAAGGAACGGAGAGCGACAGCGCAGGCCACAGCCCGCTGGGCGCCCTGTCCGTGTTTGCCATGCTGGCCGTGCTGATCGCCCAGGTGGGCAGCGGGTTGCTCAGCGACGACGAGATTGCGTTCTCCGGGCCGCTGGGCCGCTTTGTATCGGGCGACACCGTGGCACAGGCCACCGCCTACCACGCGCACTGGGGGCAGTATCTGCTGTACGCGCTGGTGGCCCTGCACCTGTTGGCCATCCTGTTCTATGCCTGGCGCGGACGGGGTCTGGTGCGCGCCATGGTGACGGGAGACAAGCACTTGCCCGAACCCCTGCCCTCTTCACGCGACACGGCAGCCAGCCGCCTGTTGGCCTTGGTCCTGGCGTTGGTGGCGGGGGCCGCCGCATGGTGGGTGCAGCAGCTGGGGGGTGCTTTCTGACGGCGTGGCCAGATGTTGCCAGCTTGCCGCTACACTGCGTTTTCCGTCGTTTTAGCCAAGTGCCCGTGGACAAGCCTGCTGTCGCCTTGCTGGCGCCGAATCCCCTGGAAGACATGGACGAAGTCCGCCAGATCTTCCAGGAGTACGCCGCAAGCCTGGATGTCGATCTGCAATTTCAAGATTTCGAGGCCGAGATCGCCGATCTGCCTGGCGACTACGCATCGCCGCGCGGCCACATCCTGCTGGCCAAGGTCGATGGCGCCGTGGCCGGCTGCTGCGCCTTGCGCCCGCTGGACAACTGCGATTACGCCAACGCCGCCGAGATGAAGCGCCTGTTCGTGCGCAAGGCATTTCGCGGTTTCGGCCTGGGCCGCCAGCTCGCCGAGGCCATGCTCGATGTGGCGCGCCAGGCCGGTTATGACCATGTGCTGCTGGACACGCTGGACGACATGGAGTCGGCGCGCGCCCTCTACACGGACCTGGGCTTCCAGGAAATCCCGCCCTACTATCACAACCCCATCGCAGGGGCGCATTACCTCAAGGCCGATATCTTCTAGGGCCCGGCGGAGGTAGCCCCCTGAAATACAAAAAGGCATTGCACCTGGGTGCAATGCCTTTTTTCGCAAAAGCGCGGTGCCCAGGCCCGGCAGGCCTGCAGCACGATCAGGATCAGGCCTTGGCCTGGCCCAGCAGGGTGGCAGCGTCGCTGACT
Organism: Delftia sp. DLF01; assembly: GCF_014852125.1. Lineage (NCBI taxonomy): Bacteria > Pseudomonadati > Pseudomonadota > Betaproteobacteria > Burkholderiales > Comamonadaceae > Delftia > Delftia sp. DLF01. The sequence goes on along the minus strand of NZ_JACVAZ010000006.1, from coordinate 107,926 downwards.
TCGAACTTGCCAGGGCCTTCCACGTTCAGCGTGGCGACCTTGCCGTCCTTGACCAGCATGGAGTAGCGGTTGCTGCGCAGGCCCAGGCCCTTGCCGTTCAGGTCCAGCGTCAGGCCGGTGGCCTTGGCGAAGGCGGCATCGCCGTCTGCCAGCATGCGCACCTTGCCGTCGGTCTTCTGGTCACGGGCCCACGCGCCCATCACGAAGGCGTCGTTGACCGACAGGCACCAGATCTCGTCCACGCCCGCAGCCTTGAAGGCTTCGGCCTGCTCCACGAAGCCGGGCACATGCTTGGCCGAGCAGGTGGGAGTGAATGCGCCGGGCACGGCGAAGACTGCAATGGTCTTGCCGGCAGCGGCTTCGGGCAGCTTCACGGGGTTGGGGCCGATGCTGCAGCCATTGCCTTCGACTTCCACGTATTCCATCAGGGTGGCAGCGGGCAGGGCATCTCCGACTTTGATCATCTCTATCTCCTTTGTGGTGCAAAACCGGGGGCCGCCGAAATGGCGGTCCCCAAACGAAAAAACGACCCACATTGTGGGTCGTTTCCTGTGGCCTTGCAGCCTGTGGGCCTGTGTAGGCTTACACCAGAGCAGCCTTTTGCACCAAGCGGGTAGCAACCCAGTTCTTGGTCTTGGACAGCGGGCGGCTTTCCGTGATTTCAACCACGTCGCCCAGCTTGTATTCACCTTGCTCGTCGTGAGCGTGGTACTTGCTGGACTTGATCATGATCTTGTCATAGATCGGGTGCTTGACGCGGCGTTCAACCATGACCGTCACGGTCTTGGCACGCTTGTCGCTGACCACCTTGCCAATCAAGGTGCGCTTGAGGGATTTTTTAGCTTCCGTCATGTCGGCTTCCTGATTACTTGGCAGCTTGCTTTTCAGCAAGGATGGTCTTGGCGCGGGCGATGTCACGGCGCGTGGTACGCAGCGTGTTCGTGTTACCCAGCTGTTGCGTAGCCTTTTGCATACGCAGGCCAAAGTGAGCCTTTTGCAGGGACTTCACTTCGGCTTCCAGGCCGGCAACGTCTTTTTGGCGGAGTTCAGCAGCTTTCGTCATGTTGTTCTCCTTAGGCACCAATTTGACGGGACACGAAGGTCGTACGCAGCGGCAGCTTTGCAGCGGCCAGGCGGAACGCTTCACGAGCCAGCTCTTCAGGGACGCCCACGATTTCGTAGAGCACCTTGCCGGGCTGGATTTCGGCCACGTAGTACTCGGGGTTGCCCTTACCGTTACCCATACGCACTTCTGCGGGCTTGGTAGAGATTGGCTTGTCCGGGAACACGCGGATCCAGATACGACCGCCACGCTTGACGTGACGCGAGATCGCGCGGCGAGCCGCTTCGATCTGACGCGCCGTCAGGCGACCACGGTCAGTGGACTTCAGGCCGAAGTCACCGAAAGCAACGGAGTTACCACGCGTTGCGATACCGGTGTTGCGACCCTTTTGCTCCTTGCGGTATTTGCGGCGAGCAGGTTGCAGCATCTTTATTCTCCTTTACCGTCCGCTGCTGTAGCGGGCGCGTCAGTCTTGCGAACGCGCTTAACGGAATCAGCGCCAGCGCCGGCGGGCTTATCGCTGCCGTCAGCAGGTGCTGCGTTAGCGCCTGCGGGGCGGCGGGCACCACGGCCAGCACCGTCACGACGACCATCGCCGCGACCATCACGGCGGGGGCCGCGAGGACGACGTTCTTCTTCGGGGCGGGGGGTCTCGGCTGCCGGCAGGTCGTTACGACCCAGCGTGTCACCCTTGTAGACCCAGACCTTCACACCGATCACACCGTAGGTCGTCTTGGCTTCGGAGAAGCCATAGTCGATGTCGGCGCGCAGTGTGTGAAGTGGCACACGGCCTTCGCGATACCACTCGCAACGTGCAATTTCGATACCGTTCAGACGGCCCGAAGACATGATCTTGATGCCTTGGGCACCCAGACGCATGGCGTTTTGCATTGCACGCTTCATGGCGCGGCGGAACATGATGCGCTTTTCGAGCTGCTGGCAGATCGAATCGGCGATCAGCTTGGCATCGATTTCAGGCTTGCGCACTTCTTCGATGTTCACAGCCACGGGCACGCCCAGACGGGTTGCGAGTTCCTTCTTCAGGTTCTCGATGTCCTCGCCCTTCTTGCCGATCACGACACCAGGACGTGCCGAGAAGATCGTGATGCGGGCGTTCTTTGCAGGACGCTCGATCAGGATGCGCGACACGGCGGCATTCTTCAGCTTGGCCTTCAGGAACTCGCGCACCTTGATGTCTTCGGCCAGCATGCCGGCGAAGTCACGGTTGCTTGCGTACCAACGGCTGGCCCAGTTGCGGCTAACAGCCAGGCGGAAGCCGGTAGGATGGATTTTCTGTCCCATATTCTTCCCAGGCCTTTCAGTTGCCAACCGTCACGTACACGTGGCACGTGGGCTTGCTGATGCGATTGCCGCGGCCCTTTGCACGCGCGGTGAAGCGCTTGAGCGTGGTGCCTTGTTCGACGAAGATGGTCTTGACCTTCAGTTCGTCGATGTCGGCGCCGTCGTTGTGCTCGGCGTTGGCGATGGCGGACTCGAGCACCTTCTTGATGATCACGGCAGCTTTTTTCTGCGTGAACGTCAGGATGTTCAGGGCTTGGTCCACTTTCTTGCCGCGGATCAGGTCCGCGACCAGGCGACCCTTGTCCACAGACAGGCGGACGCCACGGAGAACAGCACGTGTTTCAGACATGTTCTATTCCTTACTTCTTGGCTTTTTTGTCCGCCGGGTGACCCTTGAAGGTACGGGTCAGCGCGAATTCGCCGAGCTTGTGGCCGACCATCTGGTCAGTCACATACACGGGCACGTGCTGCTTGCCGTTGTGCACGGCGATGGTCAGACCGATGAACTCGGGCAGAACCATGGAGCGACGCGACCAGGTCTTGACGGGCTTCTTGTCCTTGGTGGCGACGGCCTTTTCGGCCTTTGCCAGCAAGTGATGGTCAACAAACGGACCCTTTTTAAGAGAACGAGTCATTTGCTACCCTTTACTTCTTGCGACGCGACACAATCATCGACTGCGTGCGCTTGTTGTTACGGGTACGGTAGCCCTTCGTCAGGTTGCCCCATGGGTCAACAGCGTGACGACCTTCACCGGTCTTGCCTTCACCACCACCGTGCGGGTGATCGACAGGGTTCATCACCACGCCGCGAACGGTCGGGCGAATACCCATCCAACGCTTCACACCGGCCTTGCCCAGACGGCGCAGGCTGTGTTCTTCGTTGGCGACTTCACCGATGGTCGCGCGGCATTCGATGTGCACCTTGCGCACTTCGCCGGAACGCATACGCACTTGGGCGTAGATGCCTTCACGGGCCAGCAGCGTAGCCGACGTACCTGCCGAACGGGCGATCTGCGCGCCAGCGCCGATCTTCAGTTCGATGCAGTGGATGGTCGAACCCACGGGGATGTTGCGGATCGGCAGGGTGTTGCCCACGCGGATCGGGGCTTCCGAACCGCTGACGATCGTTGCGCCGACTTCCAGGTTGCGCGGAGCAATGATGTAGCGACGCTCGCCGTCGGCATAGCACACCAGAGCGATGTGGGCCGTACGGTTGGGGTCGTACTCAATGCGCTCGACCTTGGCGGGGATGCCGTCCTTGGTGCGCTTGAAGTCCACCACGCGATAGTGGTGCTTGTGGCCACCGCCCTTGTGACGGGTGGTGATGTGACCGTTGTTGTTACGGCCCGACTTCTGGTGCTGAGGCTCCAGCAGGGGGGCGAAACCTGCACCCTTGTGCAGATGGTCACGCGTGACCTTGACCGTGCCGCGTTGGCCGGGGGTCGTCGGTTTGAGCTTGATAACAGCCATGATTACGCAGCCTCCCCGGACAGGTTCAGCTCTTGACCGGGCTTGAGCATCACGTAGGCCTTGCGAACGTGGTCGCGGCGGCCAGTGGTCTTGCCAAAGCGCTTGGTCTTGCCCTTGATGTTCACCACGGAGACACCAGCAACTTCCACCTTGAACATCAGTTCCACGGCGGCCTTGATTTCATGCTTGGTGGCGCTCTGCAGCACCTTGAACGTCACGGCGTTGGACTTCTCGGCAACCATGGTGGCCTTTTCGGACACGATGGGAGCAACCAACACCTGCATCAGACGACCTTCGTCAAACTTGAGCGTGCTCATTCGAACATCTCCTTGAGTTTGTCGATCGCACCCTTGGTGACGAGCACTTTCTTGTAGTGCACCAGCGACACGGGGTCGGCGTAGCGCGGCTCGACCACGAACACGTTCTTCAGATTGCGGGAAGCCAGGTACAGGTTCTCGTCGACTTCTTCAGCGATCACCATGACCGATTCCAGGTTCATGGCCTTGAACTTGTCGGCCAGCACCTTGGTCTTGGGGCTTTCGAGCTTGAGCGAGTCCACCACGGCCAGACGGCCTTCGCGGGCCAGCTGCGACAGGATGGCAACCATACCGGCGCGGTACATCTTCTTGTTGATCTTCTGCGTGAAGTTTTCTTCAGGCAGATTCGGGAAGATGCGGCCGCCGCCACGCCACAGAGGCGAGGAAGACATACCAGCGCGAGCACGGCCGGTGCCCTTTTGCTTGAACGGCTTGGCAGTCGTGTGACGAACCTGCTCGCGGTCCTTCTGAGCGCGAGTGCCCTGACGTGCGTTGGCACGGTAGGCGATCACGATCTGGTGGACGAGGTCTTCGTTGAATTCACGACCGAAAACAGTCTCGGGCGCATCGAACTTGGATGCGGCCTGGCCTTGTTCATTCAGGAGTTCGAGCTGCATTAGTTCGCTCCCTTGGAAGCTTTGGCCTTGATGGCGGGGCGCACCGTCACGAAGCCACCCTTGGAGCCCGGAACAGCGCCCTTGATCAAGAGCAGTTGGCGTGCTTCGTCAATGCGAACCACGTCGAGATTTTGGGTGGTGATGGTTTCATCGCCCATGTGACCGGTCATCTTCTTGCCCGGGAACACGCGACCTGGATCCTGGGCCATCGAGATGGAGCCGGGAACATTGTGCGAACGGCTGTTGCCGTGCGAGGCGCGCTGCGAGCGGAAGTTGTGACGCTTGATGGTGCCGGCGAAGCCCTTACCGATGGAAGTGCCTTGCACGTCCACCTTCTGGCCCACCGAGAACAGCTCGGCGACGGGCAGGACGGAGCCTGCGGCGTACTTGCCAGCGGTTTCTTCGGTCACGCGGAATTCACCCATCACTTCACCGGCTTCGACACCTGCCTTGGCAAGGTGGCCGGCTTCTGGCTTGGTCACGCGAGATGCCTTGCGCGAACCGAAAGTGACCTGCAGGGCCACGTAGCCATCGTTCTCTTGGGTTTTGACCTGAGTCACACGGTTGTTGGACACATCCACCACCGTGACGGGCACTGCGTCCCCGTCATCGGTGAACAGACGCATCATGCCCACCTTGCGACCCAGCAACCCGAGGGAGTTGCTCAGACTCATTTGTTTGCTCCAAAACTTTCGCCGCTGAAACTGCAATTGGCCCAGCGTTGCGCTCCCGCCCCAGATGTCCAAGGCCTTGCGCACGAAAGAAGGTTGATAAAACTTCGCTCAAGAAAGGCGAAGCCCCAAATTTTAACGCGAACTGCCTTTTCAAGCAAGTTCGCGTTAAATCAAAGCCCTTCAACGGCCCCGCAAGGGGCCGTGAAGTTCTTATTGCAGCTTGATCTCGACGTCCACGCCTGCGGGCAGGTCCAGCTTCATCAGAGCGTCAACCGTCTTGTCAGTCGGGTCAACGATGTCCATCAGGCGCTGGTGAGTGCGGATTTCGAACTGGTCGCGGCTGGTCTTGTTGACGTGCGGCGAGCGCAGGATGTCGAAACGCTTCATGCGTGTCGGCAGGGGCACGGGACCCTTGACGATCGCGCCGGTGCGCTTGGCAGTGTCAACGATTTCAGCAGCCGACTGGTCGATCAGCTTGTAGTCAAACGCCTTCAGGCGGATGCGGATTTTTTGCTTGGACATTGTGTATTCCTAGTTTTCCAAGAATTACGCAATGATCTTTGCAACCACGCCAGCGCCCACGGTACGGCCACCTTCGCGGATAGCGAAGCGCAGACCTTCTTCCATGGCGATGGGGGCGATCAGCTTGACGGTGATCGACACGTTGTCGCCAGGCATCACCATTTCCTTGTCGGCGGGCAGCTCGATGGAGCCGGTCACGTCGGTCGTACGGAAATAGAACTGGGGACGGTAGTTGTTGAAGAACGGAGTGTGGCGACCACCTTCGTCCTTGGACAGCACGTACACCTCAGCCGTGAAGTGGGTGTGGGGCTTGATGGAGCCGGGCTTGCACAGCACTTGGCCGCGTTCCACGTCTTCACGCTTGGTGCCGCGCAGCAGCAGACCCACGTTGTCGCCAGCTTGACCTTGGTCCAGCAGCTTGCGGAACATTTCCACGCCGGTGACGATGGTCTTCTGGGTGTCGCGGATACCGACGATTTCGATTTCTTCGCCGACCTTGATGATGCCGCGCTCGATACGGCCAGTCACCACGGTGCCACGGCCAGAGATCGAGAACACGTCTTCCACGGGCATTGCGAAGGCACCGTCCACAGCGCGCTCGGGCGTGGGGATGTAGGAGTCCAGTGCTTCAGCCAGGCGCAGGATGGCAGGTTCGCCCTTGTCGGACTGGTCGCCTTCCAGGGCCAGCTTGGCCGAGCCGCGGATGATGGGGGTGTCGTCGCCGGGGAAGTCGTACTTGGCAAGCAGCTCGCGCACTTCCATTTCGACCAGTTCCAGCAGCTCTTCGTCGTCCACCATGTCGCACTTGTTCAGGAACACGATGATGTAGGGCACGCCCACCTGACGGGCCAGCAGGATGTGCTCGCGGGTCTGGGGCATGGGGCCGTCAGCGGCCGAGCACACCAGGATGGCGCCGTCCATTTGAGCAGCGCCGGTGATCATGTTCTTGACGTAGTCGGCGTGGCCGGGGCAGTCAACGTGAGCGTAGTGGCGACCGGCCGTTTCGTACTCGACGTGGGCGGTGTTGATCGTGATGCCGCGAGCCTTTTCTTCAGGTGCTGCGTCGATCTGGTCGTAAGCCTTGGCTTCGCCGCCGAACTTCTTGGACAGAACGGTAGCGATAGCAGCCGTCAGGGTCGTCTTGCCGTGGTCCACGTGACCGATGGTGCCAACGTTGACGTGCGGCTTGTTCCGCTGGAATTTTTCTTTTGCCATGATTTCTCCGAAAGAGCAAAACCTGTGTGATGTTTAAGGTCTGCACCCCATTGCTTGGTCGCCCCGCACAGGTGACAGGGCGGCATGGGATCGCAGACCGGCAAAAACCGCAGCACCCCGGCGCCAAAACGCCTGGGTGCTGCGATTCAAAAGCCTTCAATTATACAAAAAAGCTTACTTCGAGCGAGCAGCAACGATGGCTTCGGCCACGTTACGGGGAGCTTCAGAGTAGTGCTTGAACTCCATCGTGTACGTAGCGCGGCCCTGCGTCTGCGAGCGCAGCGACGTGGCGTAGCCGAACATTTCCGACAGAGGCACTTCAGCCTTGATGGACTTGCCGCCGCCGGCCATGTCGTCCATGCCCTGCACCATGCCGCGACGCGAGGACAGATCGCCCATCACGGTACCGGCGTAGTCTTCAGGCGTCTCGACTTCCACAGCCATCATGGGTTCCAGGATGACGGGGCTGGCCTTGCGGGCAGCTTCCTTGAAACCGAAGATGGCGGCCATCTTGAACGCCATTTCGTTCGAGTCCACATCGTGGTACGAACCGAAGGTCAGCGTGACCTTCACGTCCACGACGGGGTAGCCAGCCAGCACGCCGGAAGTCAGCGCTTCGATCACGCCCTTCTCGACTGCGGGGATGTATTCGCGAGGAACCACACCGCCCTTGATGGCGTCGACGAACTCGAAGCCCTTGCCGGGTTCCTGGGGTTCGACCGTGAACACCACGTGGCCGTACTGACCCTTACCACCGGACTGGCGAACGAACTTGCCGTCCACGTCCACGACCTTCTGGCGAATGGTTTCGCGGTAGGCAACCTGGGGCTTGCCCACGTTGGCTTCCACGTTGAATTCGCGCTTCATGCGGTCAACGATGATTTCCAGGTGCAGCTCGCCCATGCCGGCGATGATGGTCTGGCCAGATTCTTCGTCGGTACGCACGCGGAACGACGGATCTTCTGCAGCCAGGCGCGACAGGGCGATGCCCATCTTTTCCTGGTCGGCCTTGGACTTGGGCTCCACGGCCTGTGCAATCACGGGCTCGGGGAAGACCATGCGTTCCAGCACGATGGGGGCGTCCACGGAGCACAGCGTTTCGCCGGTCGTCACGTCCTTCAGGCCCACGCAGGCAGCGATGTCGCCGGCGCGGATTTCTTCGACTTCCACGCGCTCGTTGGCCATCATCTGCACGATACGGCCGATGCGCTCCTTCTTGCCCTTGACCGAGTTGAACACGGTGTCGCCCTTGGTCAGGACGCCCGAGTACACGCGCACGAAGGTCAGCTGACCGACGAACGGGTCGGTCATCAGCTTGAAGGCCAGTGCCGCAAACTTTTCACCGTCGTCGGCCTTGCGGCTGAGCTTGGTTTCTTCGTTTTCGGGATCGGTACCGGTGACGTCAGGGATGTCCACAGGCGCCGGCAGGTAGTCGATCACGGCGTCCAGCATGCGCTGCACACCCTTGTTCTTGAAAGCGGTACCGCACAGCATGGGCTGGATTTCGGTAGCCAGCGTACGAGCGCGCAGGCCGGCCTTCACGTCTTCTTCGGACAGAGTACCTTCTTCCAGGTACTTGTTCATCAGCTCTTCGCTGGCTTCAGCGGCGGCTTCCACGAGGTTCTCACGCCACTTGTTGGCGGTCTCCACCAGCTCGGCAGGGATCTCGTGGTATTCGAACTTCATGCCTTGCGAGGCTTCGTCCCAGATGATGGCCTTCATCTTGACGAGGTCGACCACGCCCTTGAAGTTGTCTTCGGCGCCGATCGGGATCACGACGGGCACGGGGTTGGCCTTCAGGCGCAGCTTCATCTGGTCAACGACCTTGAAGAAGTTGGCACCGGTACGGTCCATCTTGTTCACGAAGGCCAGACGGGGCACCTTGTACTTGTTGGCTTGGCGCCACACGGTTTCCGACTGGGGCTGCACGCCGCCCACGGCGCAGTACACCATGCAGGCGCCGTCCAGCACGCGCATGGAACGCTCCACCTCAATGGTGAAGTCCACGTGGCCGGGAGTGTCGATGATGTTGAAACGGTGCTCGGGGTAGGACAGGTCCATGCCCTTCCAGAAGCAGGTCACTGCAGCGGAAGTGATGGTGATGCCGCGCTCTTGCTCTTGCTCCATCCAGTCGGTCGTAGCAGCGCCGTCGTGCACTTCGCCCAGCTTGTGGGTCACACCGGTATAGAACAGGATACGTTCCGTGGTGGTGGTTTTGCCTGCGTCGATGTGGGCGGAGATACCGATGTTGCGGTAGCGCTCGATGGGGGTCTTGCGAGCCATGATGGATCCTTGATCGTATGGAGGGAGTCTCTGCCCGTTCCAGCCTCATGGTGCAGACGGACAGCAGTCTTATCTGGGGATGCTCCTAATCGAGACAAGGCCGCAGGCAAAAATGCATGCGGCCTGTCTGATCGGGAGCGAAGTGCTCTTAGAAGCGGAAGTGGCTGAATGCCTTGTTGGCTTCGGCCATGCGGTGAACTTCGTCACGGCGCTTCATGGCGCCGCCACGGCCTTCGGTGGCCTCGAGCAGCTCGTTGGCCAGGCGCTGGGCCATGGACTTCTCGCCGCGCTTGCGGGCGGCTTCCTTCAGCCAACGCATGGACAGGGCCAGGCGACGCACGGGGCGCACTTCGACGGGCACTTGGTAGTTGGCACCGCCAACACGGCGGGACTTCACTTCGACCATGGGCTTGACGTTGTTGATGGCAACAACGAAGGCTTCCAGCGGGTCTTTGTCAGGGTGCTTCTTTTGAATCAGGTCCAGGGCACCGTAGATGATGCGTTCTGCGACCGCCTTCTTGCCGCCTTCCATGATCACGTTCATGAACTTGGACAGCTCGACATTGCCGAACTTGGGATCCGGCAGGATTTCACGTTTGGGGACTTCGCGACGACGTGGCATTTTTTACCTCTATCTTGCTTCAGTTGGCATCTTTTCAGACACCGCGAGAGTCAACAGGACTCCCACTTACTCGACCCGCGCAAAACACTTGCGTTTGGGGTCACTACGCTGAATCTCGCGCCACGCGGGATACAGCACCTTCCTCGAAAAAACGCAGGGCTTACTTGGCCTTGGGCTTCTTCGCGCCGTACTTGGAACGGGATTGCTTGCGGTCCTTGACGCCTTGCAGGTCAAGGGAGCCACGCACGATGTGGTAACGCACACCGGGCAAGTCCTTCACACGGCCGCCGCGCACCAGAACAACGCTGTGCTCTTGCAGGTTGTGGCCTTCACCACCGATGTAGGAGATGACCTCGAAGCCGTTGGTCAGGCGCACCTTGGCAACCTTACGCAGAGCGGAGTTAGGCTTCTTAGGCGTCGTGGTGTACACACGGGTGCACACGCCGCGGCGCTGAGGGCAGTTTTCCATAGCAGGGCTCTTGGATTTGACAACTTCGACCGTGCGGCCCTGACGCACGAGTTGGTTAATGGTTGGCATTAATAAACGTCCCTAAACGTGAATTGCTTGCGAAAAGCGAAAACGTGAATCCCTTCGGAAATTCCGAAAAGCCCTCGACTGTACCAGCTTGCGGGAGATCGCACAACTGCACCCTCTCCAAGCCAGTACGCGAGGGCCTGCGCGACAGGCGCGGGGCTTACTTGATCCAGAGGCGGATCGCATCCCAGGCACGGCCGAAGAAGCCAGCCTGCTCCACGCCTTCAAGCGCCACCAGCGGCACTTCGGCCACGGTGTCGGCACCCATCTTGACCTTGAGCGTGCCCATGGCCTGGCCCTTGGTGAACGGGGCGATCAGCGGGTCCTGGCGCACGACTTCGGTGCTCAGCTTGCCGCCGCTGCCGGCCGGCACGGTGACCACGATGGGCGTGGTGCGGCCGATCTTGACGGTGTTCGCCTTGCCCTTCCAGACTTCGGGCGTGGCCACGGCCTGCTCGGCATCGAACAGCTTGACCGAATCGAAGGCCGCATAGCCCCAGTTCAGCAGCTTCTGGCTTTCATTGGCACGCGCGTTCTCGCTGGCCGCGCCCAGCACGATGGAGATCAGGCGGCGGCTGCCCACGTTGGGCAGGTCGCGCTTGGCGGTGGCCACCAGGCAGTAGCCGGCGGCGGCCGTGTGGCCGGTCTTGAGGCCATCGACGGTCGGGTCGCGGAACAGCAGCGAGTTGCGGTTGGTGCCGTTGGAGGCCGGTGTGCCTGGATAGAAGTACTTCTTGGTCGAGTAGTAGTGCATGTACTCGGGGAAGTCCTGCATCAGGCGCTGGGCGAGGATGGACAGGTCGCGTGCCGTGGTCAGGTGGCCGGGCTCGGTCAGGCCTTCGGGGTTCTTGTAGCTGGTGTTCTTCATGCCCAGCGCCTTGGCCTGCTCGTTCATGAGCCGCACGAAGTTCTCGGCCGAGCCGCCCACGCCCTCGGCCAGGGCCATGGTGGCGTCGTTGCCGGACTGCACGATCATGCCCTTGACCAGGTCATCGACCGGCACCTGCATCTTGGGGTCGATGAACATGCGCGAGCCGGGCATCTTCCAGGCGCGCTCGCTCACGGGCAGGCGCTGCTCCAGCGTGATCTTCTTGGCGCGCAGCGCGTCGAAGACCAGGTAGCCAGTCATCAGCTTGGTCAGCGAGGCCTGCTCGATGGGCGCATCGATGTCCTTGGCGCCCAGCACCTGGTTGGCGGTGACATCGACCAGCAGATAGTTGCGCGCCGCGATTTCGGGCGGCTGGGGCGGGGTGATCTGCGCCAGCGCCAGGGCCGGCGCCATGGCGGCCGCCAGTGCCAGGACTCGCAGCGTGGAGGAAAGTGGCTTCATGAGGAAAACTCTCGCTAAAGGGCAGGGAATGCAGGAAAGGCGAAAACATGCCCGCCCGATGGGGCAGGCCTGTTGAGCAGCGGCGCGGGCCGCTAGGGGAGTGAGCGCAAATGGCGGACCACGAGGCTTTTGAGCAGCGGCAATTGTCCGTGAAAGAAATGACCACCCCCGGGCACGACGGTAACAGGCAGTATCTGCGGGCGCGCCCAGTCCATGACGGCAGACAGAGGCACCGTGTCATCGGCTTCGCCGTGCACCACCAGGGTCCGGTCATGGGCTTCGGGCGGGACAGGCGCCACGGTGAAACGGCTGGCCGCCGTTCCCACTAGCACCGCCTTTTCCACCCGGCCCTCGCTCCAGAGCCCCGCCAGCACATGGCTGGTGACGAAGGCCCCGAATGAGAAGCCGGCCAGCGCGATCGGTCCTTCGGGGGCGACCTGGCGGACCACGGACAGCATGTCCTGGGCCTCGCCGATGCCTGCGTCGTGCTCGCCGGCACTGGCGCCCACGCCGCGGAAGTTGAATCGCACGGCCGTGTAGCCGCACTGCACGAAGGCACGCGCCAGGGTCTGCACCACCTTGTTGTCCATGGTGCCGCCGAACAGCGGATGGGGGTGGGCGATGATGGCCACGCCGCGCGGCGGTGCATCGGCGGCCGGCGCATCGCGCAGGGCCTCCACGGCCCCGGCAAGGCCGGTCAAGGTCAAACGTTCGGTCTGCGCATTCACAATCGCTATCCTAGTAGTAGCAGCCAATCCAAGCTGACAAAGCACTGATGCCCGGAAAGGCCCAAAGTTCCAGCCGGTGCTCAGCGGCCCACGTCGGGCGGCAGCAGCAGGCGCTCCACGGGCTGGCCGTTCTTGAGGTGGGACTCGACGATCTCGTCGATGTCGGATTCGTCCACGAAGGTGTACCAGGTGCCTTCGGGGTAGACCACGGCCACGGGACCGCCCGCGCAGCGATCCAGGCAACCGGCCTTGTTCACGCGCACCTGCCCCTTGCCGGCCAGGCCCAGCTGCTTGACCTGCTTCTTGCAGTGGTCAAAGCCCGCCTTGGCGCCGTGCAGCGCACAGCAGTCCTCGCCGTTGGGCCTCTCGTTGAGGCAAAAGAAGATGTGGCGCGCATAGTAGTTGCCTGCGCCTTGCTGGCCGCTGTCGGCCCCGGGACGTGGGTGTTCGCTCATGGAGCGGATTCTAGGCCTGCGGCACTGCAGGCGCCGGGGGCGGCGGCGGTGCCGCATCGCGGCGCGCCAGCCTGAGCAGCACATAGACCAGGGTCGCATAGGGCCACAGCCAGCCCAGCCACTGGCCCAGCCCGTAGAAGCGGATGAAGCGGCCCTGCTCCCAGGCCTGCAGCGTTTCCGAGAAATAGGCGCTGGTGGGCGCCTGGTTCAGGATGCTCAATTGCAGCACCAGCACCAGCAGCAAGAGGGCCGCACACGCCCGGCGCGGCAGCGGCATGGCCACCATGGCCAGGCCCAGGCCACCCCACACGCCCATGCGCACCGGCAGGTCCACCCACTCCCAGGCATGGGCCGGCCCCCAGCTCAGCGCGGCCGACAGTGCCGAGACACCGATGCCGATCACCACCGCAGAGCCCGCCAGCATGGCGCGCCGGCCCATGTGGCGCATCACGCAGTAGGCCAGCAGACAGGGCACCCACAGGCCCAGCATCACGCACAGCATCTCGGTCACGGGCGACAGCGGCGTCAGCGCGGACTCGCGCAGCGGCAGCCACATGAGGAAGGGCGTGCCTTCGAGCAGATCCAGCAGCCCCTGCTCCAGCCGCTCCAGCACCTGGCCCAGGCCAAAGGGCACGGCGGCGGGAAAGAGCAGCGCCCAGGGCCACAGCGCCAGCAAAACCATGGCGCCGCCGCCGTCCTCGCCCAGCCAGTGGGTGCGAAAGGCGCTCCAGCGCGCCAGCGCGCCCAGCCGCTCCAGCAGCAGCGCCACCAGCGCCCCCAGCAGGGTGCCGCCCGCATTGAGCACCAGATCCAGGTTGGAGGGAACACGCCGCGGCAGGTAGATCTGCAGGAACTCCATGGACAGCGACAGCAGGGTGCCTGCCAGCGCCGCCAGCGGCACGGCCGCGCGCGGGCTGCCGCTGCGCACCAGGGCCAGCGCCAGGAAAAAGCCCAGCGGCGCGTAGCCGACGATATTGATGTTGATGTCGAACCAGGTCCAGTACGGCGGCGGGATCTTTGCCGTCAGGAAGACCAGCGGGTCAATGCCCTGGGCACGCCAGCCATCGAAAGGAAACAGGCTGGCGAAAACGATGAGCACCGCATAGACCAGCGCCAGCGGCCAGGCCGAAGTCTTTTGCACCACGCCCTGCCTCCCTCTTCGTTGGATCGGTTTCTCAGAAAGGTTTGACAACCACCAGGATGACGATGGCCACCAGCAGCAGCACCGGCACCTCGTTGAAGAAACGGAACCAGCGGTGGCTGTGCTGGTCCCGGTTGTCGATCAGCTTGCGCAGCAGGCGCGCGCAGGCGTGGTGGTAGCCGATGACCAGCAGCACGCCGGCCAGCTTGGCATGCATCCAGCCGTTGCCCGGCCCCTTGCCGATGCCGTAGCCCAGGTACAGCCACAGGCCCAGGCCCAGTGCGGGCACGGCCAGCAGCGTGGTGAAGCGCAGCAGCTTGCGAGCCATCAGCAGCAGGCGCTCGCGCTCGGCCACCGAGCCGGGCGTGACCATGGCCACGTTGACGAAGATGCGAGGCAGATAGAACAGGCCCGCGAACCAGCTTGCCACGAAAACGATATGAAAGGCTTTGACCCACAGCATGCGGGCAGTGTACGTGCGTACAGGGGTGCGCCAGGCTGCGCAGGCGCAAAAGCCGAGTCCCGCGTGCCGGCGTCGTCGCAAGGGTTGCGGGGCCTGCGGCGGGAATGGGGCACAATTTTCGGCATGCATCTGTCCAGCCCCACCCCCTTCCCGCACAACCGCCCCCGCCGCCTGCGCCGCGACGCCTTCACGCGCAATCTGGTGCGCGAGAACGTGCTCACGGCCCATGACTTCATCTACCCCGTGTTCGTGCACGAAGGCACGAACCAGCGCGAGGCCGTGCCCTCCATGCCCGGCGTGGACCGCCTGAGCCTGGACCTGCTGCTGCCCGTGGCCGAGCAGTGCGTGCAGCTGGAGATCCCGTTCCTGGCGCTGTTCCCCGCCATCGAGACCTCGCTGAAGACGCCCGACGGCAAGGAGGCTCTCAACCCCGACGGCCTGATCCCGCGCGTGGTGCGTGCGCTCAAGAAGGAATTCCCGCAACTGGGCGTGATGACCGACGTGGCCCTGGACCCCTACACCAGCCACGGCCAGGACGGCATCCTGGATGAGTCCGGCTACATCATCAACGACGAGACCGTGCAGGTCCTGGTGGGCCAGGCCCTGAACCATGCCGAGGCCGGCGTGGACATGGTGGCGCCCAGCGACATGATGGACGGCCGCATCGGCGCCATCCGCGAGGCGCTGGAGGCCCACGGCCACATCCACACCCGCATCATGGCCTACAGCGCCAAGTACGCCAGCGCCTTCTACGGCCCGTTCCGCGACGCCGTGGGCACGCGCGGCGCGCTGGGCAAGGCCGACAAGAACGTCTACCAGATGGACCCCGCCAACACCGACGAGGCCCTGCGCGAAGTCGCCCAGGACCTGGCCGAAGGCGCCGACATGGTCATGGTCAAGCCCGGCATGCCGTACCTGGACGTGGTGCGCCGCGTCAAGGACGAGTTCGGCGTGCCCACCTTCGCCTACCAGGTCAGCGGCGAGTACGCCATGCTCAAGGCCGCCGCCGCCAACGGCTGGCTGGACCATGACCAGGTGATGATGGAATCGCTGCTGGCCTTCAAGCGCGCGGGCGCCGACGGCATCCTGACCTACTTCGCCATCGACGCCGCGCGCAAGCTGCGCGGCTGAGCGCATGCAGCCGGTGCCGCCGCCCGCGGGAGCCGCTCCCGCCGCCAGGAACATGCGCATCTTCCACCTGCAGCCGGGCGGCGCCACCGAACTGGCCGCCCTGCCCGACCAGGCGCCCGCGCAGGGATTCGTCTGGATCTCCTGCACCCGCGCCACCTTGCAGGAGCGGCTGGCCGAGGTGCAGCGCACGCTGCAGCTGCTGTCGGGCCAGCAGCTGGTGGACCTGCATGTCTCGGACCTGCTCAACGCCCAGCTGCCCTCGCGCTACGACTACACCTCGCAGTACGACCTGCTGGTGTTTCGCCGCCTGGCCAGCGGGCAGGCACGTGCCGCCCCGCAGGCCGGCACGGCCTCTTCGCCTGCGGCGCAGGCGCTGCCCCCCTCACCTCCCGTGCGCCGCACAGGCCCGCCCGTGCTGCGCAACATCGACACCAGCCCCGTGGGCTTTGCCATGTTCGACCAGGTGCTGCTGTCCGTGCACCCCGACGACTGCACCGTGCGCGACGCCTATGCCGCGCGGCTGCTGGCCGCCGTACCCAATGACCCCCGCGAGGGGCGGCTGAACCCCACCTCCGGCACGCGGCTGCCTGCCAGCCCGCCCGACCTCATGCTGCGCGTGGTCAACCTCATCGTGGACGGCTTCCTGGACCTGCGCCGCGAACTGTCGCGCCAGCTGGACCATTGGCAGACCGAGCTGCTGCGCCCGCGCACGCGCTTTGCCAACTGGAGCGCCCTGCTGGACGCACGCCTGGCCCTGCACGAGCTGGACGAGGTCTGCGAAGACCAGCGCGCCGCCGTGCAGGACTGGACGGACGCGCTGGAGACATGGGCGCCGCCTGAAGATGCGGCGGCGCTGCGCGAGCTGGACCTGCTCAAGGTGCGCAGCCGCGACGTGCTGGAACACATAGAGCGCGTGGTCCACCACGTGCGGCGGCTGGAGCAAAGCACCGAGACCGTGGTGCAGATGCATTTTTCGGTGCAGAGCAACCGCACCAACGACATCATGCGCACGCTCACCGCGCTGACGGCCGTCTTCCTGCCGCTGAACCTGATTGCCGGCATCTTCGGCATGAATTTCGAATTCATTCCCCTGGTGCACAAGCAGGACGGCTTCTGGTGGGCCATGGGCTCGATGACGACGATTGCCGTGGGCCTGACCGTGTTCTTCTGGCGCAAGCGCTACATGGCGCGCACGGCGCAGGACTAGGGCCCCGCCCGCTCCAGCGGCATCCACAGCGTGAAGCGATTGCCGCCGGCCAGCGGCACCCAGTCCAGCCGCGCCTGCAGCGCCAGCGCGCGCGTGCGCATGTTCGCCAGTCCCTTGCGGCCCTCGGTGGGTGCCTGGGCGCGGTCGAAGGGGTGACCGTCGTCCTCCACCAGCACCTGCACGCCGGCCCGGCCGTCCAGGGGGGCCTGGGCCGTGCGCACCGTGATCTCGCGCGCGCCGCTGTGCTTGATGATGTTGGTCAGCACCTCCTGCAGGATGCGCAGCACATGCAGGGCGGCCTGCGCGTCCAGCCAGGGCAGCGCGGGCAGGTCGCTGACCTCCCAGTGCAGCCGCAGCCCCGCCCCCTCCAGGCGCGGCCCCAGCCGGTAGCGCAGCCCGGCCAGCAGCGCCAGCAGGTCGCAGTCCAGCGGCTCCAGCGAATCGATGGACAGCTTCAGGTCATCGATGCACTCCTGCAGCAGCTGCACCAGGTCCACCGTGCCGGCCTGGTTGAACTCCACCACGCGCAGCGCGCTCATCAGCGAAGAGCCCACACCGTCGTGCATCTCGCGCATCAGGCGCTGGCGCTCCTGCATCAGCGTCTGCTCGCGCTCCACGGCCAGCAGGCGCTCATGGGCCTGGGCCAGCTCCGCCTCCTGGGCCTTGAGCCGTTCCGCCAGATGCAGGTTGGCGTTCTCGGCCACGGCCAGCGCACCGTTGTAGCGCCGGTAGGCCACCAGCAGGAACAGCGTGAACAGCCCCAGGTACACATAGGGCGTGAGGTAGATGCTCTCTATGCTGATCAGGTAGCTCTGCAGCGCCAGGTCATGGAAGCCGATGGGAAACGACAGCAGCATCCACACCGCCAGCATGGTGCTGCCGCCATCGCGCATGCGCCAGGCGCCCGCCACGGCCATGCACAGCACCAGGATCTCCGGCGGCACCATCAGCAGCCGCAGCAGCGGCAGGATGGTCTCGTGCGCCGGCCCCCACAGCGGCACCGCCACCAGCAGCACCGTGCCCACATAGCCCTGCAGCACCCGGGCCAGCCAGGGCCGGCGCCTGCGCTGCATCAGGCACAGGAAATGGAAGGCCGCCACCGTGGCGCCCATGAGGCCGGCCAGCGTCAGCCAGGAGAACCAGCCGTCCGACAGGGTCAGCCCCTCGCCGTCCACCATGAACTGCAGCGAGCCCAGCAACTGGCACAGCGACATCAGGAAGAACAGCAGGAACACCACATCCCCGCGCCGCCGCTGCAGCGTCCACAGCGCCAGCGCGAACAGGCCCAGCACCAGGTAGGAGCCCGCCGTATAGACCACCAGATCGGCCTGGAGCAGGCTGCGCAGCCGCCAGGACAGGCGCAGCGACTCGGCCGGCCCCGCCCACAGGCTGGACAGCGCCCCGCCCACGCCCTGCTGGCTGGCCATGCGCACATGCACCTGCAGCGGCCTGCCCGGCTGCGCCAGCCCGCCCAGGTCCAGCCACACCGGCCGGTTGAAACTGTTCCACACCCGGCTGCCGCGCGTCTGCCAGGCCAGCGCCCCGTCCACATACACCGCCACCGTGCCCACCGTCTGCCAGCGCGGGATATACAGGCGCGCGCCCTGCGGCGTAGGCACCAGGGCTTCAGGCGGCACCACGGCGCGGAACCAGCGCACCTCGGGCGGCGCCGCTGCCAGGTCGCCGCTGCCCGACACGGCCCTGTCGCCCCCATAGGGCAGGTCCACATCGCTCCACGGCGTCGATGCATCCAGCACCGCGTCGTCGGCCGACGCAAGCGCCGCAGGCGGCGCCCAGTGCGGGCTGTACGACCACCACAGCTGCGCCTGGCGCAGTTGCACCGCTTCGCCTGCGGCGGGGCCACGCAGCCCGAACGCCCCCGCCAGCAGCATCGCCAGCGCCACCAGCCCCGCCGAAACCAGCAAGACCCTCCCCTGCAGCAGCGGCTGCGTCATCTGCCCACCCTGGCGGCGCTCATTGCCGCCCCTCGGCCAGCCAGCCGCGCTGCAAGGCCACATGCATCATCTGCGTGCGGCTGGACACCTGCAGCTTGCCGTAGATGCGCCGCACGAAGGTGCGCACCGTATGGCGCGACACGCCCAGCTGGCGCGCCACCTCGTCCAGCGTATGGCCGCGCGCCACCAGGCGCAGCACCTCCAGTTCGCGCGTGGACAGCGCGTGCGCGGCGGCCTGGGGCTCGGCAGGCGGCTGCAGCCCGGCCACCGCCCCGGCCCGCTGCTGGCGCAGCAACAGCTTGCGCGCCACCATGGGATTGATGGGACTGCCGCCCGCGTGCAGGCTGCGCACTTCCTCCAGCACCGCGTCGGCGGCCAGGTCCTTGAGCAGATAGCCCATGGCGCCGGCCTCGATGGCGGCCAGCACATGCTGCTCGTCGCCAAAGATGGTGCTGACCATCACCGCCGCCCCGGGATGGCGAGTGCGCACGGCAGCAATCACCTCCAGGCCGCTGCCGTCGGGCAGGCCCAGGTCCACCAGCATCACGTCCATGGCACCGGCCCCATCGGCCCGGCCGAGCTGGTGCAGGGCCTCCGCGCGGCTAGCTGCCGCCCAGCACAGGACCATGTCCTTCGCGGCATTGATCACGCCCACCAGGGCGTGGCGGCAGGCGGCGTCGTCCTCCACCACGGCCACGCGGATGACTGTGGCGCCACCCGTCGCGGCGGCAGAGTAGGGGTCTGTGTGCGTGTCCATGTGGGTGGAGTGCGTGGCGAGGGCCGCATGTTCACATGGAACAAGACCGCTGTCATGTCGCCCGGATAGGTGACATGGGCGACATGGGTGACACGGGCGGCATGGCGCCCCCGCCCCCTCTCATCGCCCATGTAGCCCGAACGGGGGACATACAGAAAGCCGGACACCCCATAGATTTGCCCTCTTCAGCACATCACCGAGATGCTGTGCCTACCGAGGGGGTCCGCCATGTCCATCATCCATCCGTCTGCTGCAGCCGACGTACCACCCATACCCACGCCGAGCCCCCGGGGCCGGACATTGCCGGGCCTGACGGTCGGGTTGGCACTGGCCCTTGCCGGCGCCGCGGCCCAGGCCGCCACACTCACCGTCACCACCGCCGGCGAGATTGCAGACACCGAGCCGCTGTCTCGTGCGCAATGCTCGCCTGCCGCAGGAGACCGCAACTGCGACACCCTGCGCGACGCCATCAACCATGCCGCCGATGGCGACACCATCGTCTTCGGCGCGGCCCTGGATGGGCAGACCATCTCGCTGACCCGCTTTACCAACTGCCTGGACACCGGGCAGGCCGCCGGCGCCACCTGCCTGCCGCTGGCCAGCTGGCCCGGCTACGTCTCGCAGTTCGGCCCCAGCGCCTTCTTCATCAGCGGCAAGCACATCACCATCGATGCCACCGCCAATGGCCTGACGCCCCAGGGCGTGAGCGTGCAGCGCCTCGGTACCGCACCCGGCTTCCGGCTGTTCGACATTGATGCGCAGGGTGGACTGGTCCTGCGCGGCCTGACCCTGGCCGGGGGGCAGGCCACAGGCGGCTCCAGCCGCTTTGGCGGCGGCGCGCTGGGTGCGGGCGGTGCCATCTTCAATCGGGGCCTGCTCACCATCGAACGCAGCACGCTCACGCGCAATCACGCACAAGGGGGGCAAGGAGGCAGGCTTTCCTTGAACTCTTTTGCAGGTGCCGGCGTGGGCGAGGATGCGACTTTGTCCCCGGGGGGACGGCCGAACGCTGGTGGCCCGGACGATGGCGGCCTGGGCGGTGGCAGTGGCAGCGCCAGCGGCAAGAACGGCGGCTTCGGTGGTGGCGGCGGCGGCTCCGGCGGTGGCGGATTTGGCGGCGGTGGTGGCCGTCGTGGCAGCGGTGGCGGCTTCGGCGCTGGCAACGGTGGCGGCGGCGCCTTCGACGCTGGCGGTGGCGCAGGCGGCATGGGAGGGGCCATTTTCAACAACGCAGGCACCTTGACGCTGAACCAGGTCACCCTGGCTGGCAACGGTGCACACGGCGGGCTGGGCAACAGCAGCGGCGGCGGCGCCGGCCTGGGTGGCGCCGTTTTCAACTACAACGGCGCGCTCACCATCCGTTTCTCCACCCTGGCCGGCAATACCGTGCAGGCCAATGGCGACGACAACCCGGCCGCGCAAGGCGGCGCCATCTACAGCCTGGGCGATTCCCAGGCCGCCTGCAGTTCGGGTGGCAACATCAGCTGCACCCGCAGCGGCGCCTCGCTGGAGATGCAGGCCAGCATTGCCCAGGGCAGCGTGTTCGAGCCGGCCACCAAACAGCCCGCTGGCAGGGACGTGGTGCTGGACCTGCGCAATGGCGGCACCAGCGATGCCAGCGGCAGCAACAATCTGCTGGGCCTGGCGCAGGCCCTGAACAATGCCGACATCAGCGCCCTGGCCTTCACCACGGGCAACCCGCAGCTCGGCCCCCTGGCCAGCCACGGCGGCCCTACCCAGACCATGTTGAACAGCACCGGCAGCCCGGCACTGGACGGGGTGGCCTGCACGGCCGCACCCGGCACGGACCAGCGCGGCGTGGTCAGGCCCCAGGGTGCGCGGTGCGACATCGGTGCCGTGGAGGCGAACGTCTTCCAGGCGGCATTGACCGTTCTGACCAGCGGCGCGGGCGGCGTATCGGCGCAGGCCTCCCCGCCTGCGGCCACGGGTGCCATACAGGACTGCGGCCGCCCAGGCGGCCTGTGCCAGGCCGGCTATGGCTACTTCGAAGGCGCTCCCACCCTGGTGACCCTGGCCGCCACCCACGACCCTGGCCATGCCTTTGCCGCCTGGGGTGGCACCTGCAGCGGCAGCACGCCCACCTGCAGCGTCACCATCGATGCAGCCAGGAGCGTGCAGGCCAGCTTCACCGCCTTCAGCGTCACGGCAAGTCTGCCCTCCGGCACCTACGGCACGGCCTACAGCCAACCGCTGGCGCCCGTGCCCGGCGGCGGCGTGGGGCCGTTCAGCTACAGCGTGAGCGGTTTGCCCGCTGGCTTCAGCCAGACCGCCGGCACGCTCTCGGCTACAGCCACGCAGGCGGCAGGCAGCTACAGCTTCACGCTGACCGCCACCGATGCCAACGGCGCCACCACCGAACCCGCAGCCGTGACCGTGGTGATCGGCCCGGCGGCCACCAGCGCCCACCTGTCGGCCTCCCCCGCTGCGCCAGGCCATGGCCAGAGCGTGACTTTAAGCGCCCAGGTCACGCTGCCTGCCGGCGCCAGCGGCACGGTGGATTTCTTGAACGGAACGCAGGTGCTGTGCGCCAGCGTTCCGGTGACCGGCGGGCAGGCCAGCTGCAGCGTGCCCCGGCTGCCACCGGGCACGGCCACGGTGCAGGCGCGCTATGTGCCCGGTGATGGCAATACCTCCGGCTCGGACAGCAACACCGTGACCGTCACGGCGACCCCCGCACCATCTGCGGCGCCCATTCCAGCGCTGGGCGCCGGGGGGATTGCGCTGCTGAGCCTGCTGACCGCAGCGGGCGCGGCGTTGTCGCGCAGGATGGGCACTTCACGGAAAATCGGCGCTGGCAGATCGCCACGCACCCCCAGGAGTTCCCCATGACCGCATCCGCAAGCCGGAGCCCGCTTTCACGCCGCAGCCTGCTGGCCGCCAGCGCAGCCACCGGCCTGGCCCTGTGCGAAAGCGCCCTGGCCGCCCCCGCCGCCCCCGGGAAAAGCACCGAAGCCGCCGTGCTCACCATCAGCGGCCCCGGCGTGCGCGGCAACCGGGGGCCGCTGGACCCGGTGGCCGACCTGCTGCTGAAAAACCATGGCCTGGCCTTCGACTCGGCCTGGACCACAGGGGCCGGTGCGCTGGAGCGCCTGCCCACGGTGGAGATCACGCCCCATATCGAATACGACGGCCAGCCCCACCGGCTGCGCGGCCCGCTGCTGGCCACCGTGCTGCAGGCGGCCGGCGTGGACAGCGCCGCCGCAGCGGCCAGGGGCCAGTGGATCACCCTGCAGGCCATCGACGGCTACCGCGCCCAGCTGCCGCTGGCGCAGGCCCTGCAATGGCGCATGCTGCTGGCCACGCACATGGACGGCCGGCGCCTGGGCCTGGGCGGCCTGGGCCCGCAATGGGCCATGTACGACGCCGACCGCATTGCGGAGCTGGCCGGCAAGCCGCTGAAGGAACGCTTTGCGCAGGCGCCCTGGGGGCTGTACCACATGGGGCTGCACGCGCAGCAGCCGCAGGGCTGACCCCAAGGCTGCGCATGGTTCCGTTTCGGCGGGGCTGTGCAGGACCTCCGCAAGGGGGTGCCGGCTCCTTTGCCCGGCCCGCCAACCTGCACAGCCCTGCCACCCGTTGGCGGCGGCAAGCTCCGCATAGCGTTGACCACATTGCAACCCGGCCTGCGGCGCGCATTTGGAGTACCATTTCGCGATCCCCTCGGGGGATACGGGCTTGGCGGCCCGGAACAACGTAGGCGCAGCAGCCGCACGCCTTTTGATGAGGCAGCGGCTTTTCATCTTCCCGGTGCTGCGCCGGGCACGGTTCCGTTTTTGGCGGGGCTGTGCGGGACCTCCGCAAGGGGGTGCCAGTTCATGCCAAAGGAGCCGCCATGCCTGACCTCGATGCGCCCAGCGGAGCACACGCCTCCCTGCCTTTCTTCTCTTCCCCGCAAGTGCCGAGGGAAGAGACCAGCCTGTACTACCCCATTTCCGAATACGAGGTCTATCGCCTCAAGGACTGCATGCACCAGATGGGCCTGGTGATCGACCTGTGCTGCATGGCCGGCCCAGACCAACAACTGAGTGACCTGGGCGGGCTGATGAGCTTCCTGACCGCGCAGCAGCGCGCGCTGCGGGGCACGCTGCAGACCGTGCAGGCGCGCAAGGCGACGCCGGGGCCGGCATGTGATCCGGACCCCGGGGACTGATCAGGCCAGGTGCTGATCGAAGAAGGCCAGCGTGCGGTCGCGCGCCTGCAGGGCGCTGGCCTCGTCGTAGGCGCTGCGCTGGTCGCAGTTGAAGCCGTGGTCGGCGTCGTACAGGTGCACCTGCACATGCTTTTGCGCCTGGGCGAAGGCCTGCACGGCGTCCACGGGAATGTGCGTATCGCGCCGGCCGAAGTGGGCGATGACGGGGCACAGCGGCTCGCGGCCCATCTCCAGCGGCGTGGTCATGCCGCCGCCGTAGTAGCAGGCCGCAGCCGACAAGCTGGGCAGGTTGCAGGCCGCGCGCCAGGCCCACAGGCCGCCCCAGCAAAAGCCCACGATGCCCACCTTGCCGCCGGGCACCAGCGTGGCGGCATGGGCGATGGCGGCCTCGATCTCGGGCAGCACGCCGGGCTGGGGCAGCGCCTCGGCGGCGGATTTCAGCGCCATGCCCTTGGCACGGTCGGCGTCGCCATAGCCCAGGTCCACACCCGGCTCCACACGCGTGAACAGCGACGGCGCCACGGCCATATAGCCGCGGGCAGCCAGGCGGTCGGCCACGGCGCGGATATGGGCGTTGACGCCGAAGATCTCCTGCAGCACCACGACGGCGCCGCGCGCGGGCACATCGGGCCGCGCCACCCAGGCCGGCGAAGCCGTGCCATCCAATGAAGTCAACTGCACAAAACTGCCCATGTCCGCGTTCCTTTCTGTCTGAGAACCTGTTGTGATTTCCCGGTGGGCGGACGCGCCCCGCAATGCTGTAATGGCGGCGGGCCGGCCCGTGCGGCAATTCTTTCACAGGAGACATTCGATGGAACGAAAAGTCGTGCGTACCGGCAAGCGCCGGGCACAGGTGGGCGGCGGCAACCTACAGGGAATGCGATGGACCTCAAACCGCTGATCACGCTGGTGGCCATCATCAACCCGCTGGCCATCGTCCCCTTCTTCATCCACTACACCGAGGGATTCAGCGCCCAGCAGCGCCAGCAGACCATTCGCACGGCGGCGCTGGCCTCGTTCTGCGTGATCGCGGCCTGCGCCATCATCGGGCTGCAGGTGCTGGACTTCTTCAACATCTCGCTGCAGAGCTTTCAGGTGGGCGGCGGCCTGCTGCTGCTGATCAGCGCCATGAACATGCTCAACGCCCGCCCGGCCGAGGAACGGCCCAACGCGCCCACGCTGGTCGCTGGCGCGGAAAAGGCTGCCATGGGCAACAGCATTGCCGTGGTGCCGCTGACGATTCCGCTGCTGACGGGGCCGGCCTCCATGTCCACCGTGGTGATCTACGCCGACCAGGCACGCACCATCTGGCAGCACCTGGCCCTGGTGGGCTATGGCGTGGTGGTGGCGCTGGTGGTGATGGTCTGCTTTTCGCTGGCCGACCCGATCGCCCGCGTGCTGGGCAAGACCGGCATCAACGTGATGACGCGGCTCATGGGCCTGATCCTCGCGGCCCTGGCCGTGGAGGTGATGGCGGGCGGGCTGGTGAAGATCTTCCCCATCCTGGCATCGCCCGCGATCGTGCCCTGATCGGGCTGGCTGACTGGTGGCCTTACTGCCGGTTCAGATCGGTTCAGGCCGGATCAGGCCGGCACGGCCCGCGCGCGGTCGGCGCTGCCGTCGCAGGCACCGCCGCAGCCCGTGATGGGCTGCTCGGGCAAGGCCTCAGGGTGCGCCAGGGAGCCCGTGGCGGGATCGAAGCCCGCACTGCGCAGATGCAGGGCCAGCGCCGCATCCATGGTCTGCGCATGGTGCACGAACCAGGCCGCCAGCTCGCCCGCCATGCTGCGGATCACGGCCAGATCACCGTCCGCCGCCTTGCTCGCCCCCTCGCGCATCACCTGCAGCACCACCTTGTGCTGCAGGCTGTGGCAGTTGGTGCTGGTGAACCGCGTGGACTGCATCCAGCGGTCTTCCTGGTCGAAATGCACCTGCGTATGCGCGATCAACTCATCCCAGCGCGCGCACAACTGCGCATCATCGGCCGCCTCCACCTCGGCCAGCAGCAGGACGAACTCCTGATGCACCTCGTCCATGGCCGGCAACTCCAATGCCAGCGCTCCGCTCCATTCCAGCACGGCCATATGCTTCTCCTGCCTTCATCGTGAAAGCCTGCAGCTTAGGAACAGCACCGCCCAACCCGTTTGACCCACATCAGCCAACCCGAAAACAGCAAAGCCCCGCGAACGGGGCTTGGTCAAGGCGGATAAAACTGGCGCGGCCAAAAGGCCAGGGGCACCGAGCAAGAGCCGCCTCGCGGCGAAGGTGCCGTCCCCCTCCCTTGCGAAGCAAGTAGAGAGGCGCCGTGCCACGGGGGGAAGGCGCGCAGCGCCTCAGGGGGTGCCTACCAACTTACTGTCCAAACTTCCGCTTGGCATCAGCCACGCAGGTGTCCTTGGCAGCGCCGCTCATGGTGTCGCAACGGGCCTTGGCAGCCTTGTAGTCGGCTTCGCGGGTTTCCTCGGCAGCGTCCTTGCGGGTTTCGGCCACGTTGGCAGCCTTGGCTGCGGAGTTGGAAGCGGGCTCGGCCTGGGCCTTGTTCACCTTGGCGGCTTCCACGGCGTGCACGTGGGCGGCCTTGGCATCCTTCACGCAGACATCCTTGGCGTCGCCCTTGAGGTCATCGCACTTTTCCTTGGCGATGTCGTAGTCCGCATCAGCCTTGGCCTTGAGTGCCTTTTCGCTGTTCTTGGGCGAAGGATTGCGGCGCGATTCCAGTTCGGCCTTGGCCACGTTTTCCTGGCCCTTGGCCTGCTTCTCGCAGACGTCCTTGGCGTTGTCCTTGAGCGGCTTGCACTGTTCCTTGGCGGCCTTGTAATCGGCCTCGATCTGGTTCTTGGCGGCCGTGTGCTCCGCATTGGTCATGGCCATGGCGCCGGAGGCCATCAGGCCCAGGGCGACAGCGGAAAGCATATGGCGAAAGCGTTGCGGTGTTTGCATGATGGAACTCCTTGTATTTGTACTGAAGCGGCCCTTGTTGCCTGCGGCGGCGGGCCATTGGTGCGTGCCCTCAGGCACGCTGGCTGTCGAGGAGCGGATGGCGGCGCCGGCCAGGGCGTCCAGCCCATCCGCAGTCCACCCTCGTCAGTCTTCGAAGCGGAAGTCGGGGTTGCGCTTTTGCCAGTCGGTCAGCTGCTTTTCGGCAGCGTCGCGGGCCAGGCCCTGGCGCTCCTGCAGCTTGCCCAGGAATTGCTCGCGCTTGCCGGCGATCACATCCAGATCGTCATCGGTGAGCTTGCCCCATTGCTCACGGATCTTGCCGGTGAATTGCTTCCAGTTGCCCTTGATGCGGTCTTCATTCATGGCTTGGTCCTTTCAGTGATGTTGAAGTAGCGCTGTGCAATCAGGCCTTGTTTTTTCAAAGCCGCGATCTGCATCAGCGACGGTTCCACTGTAAAAAACCTGGGGGCTGCGCGTCGTAGTCTGGACCTAGTGTTGACGGTCGTCCCAGGGGCAGCCGAGACGGTGGGATCGGGACTACAGCCCCTGACGGACGCGCGGGAAGCGCTGGGTCAGGCGCGGCCCGCTCCTGCCCCGAATACCCGGCCTTTTCCCCGTATGTCCGCGCCTGCGTCGTGGCGGTTGCGGGGTTGCAGTCCTGCCGAAGGACAGGACTGCTTCGTCAACTGACTCGCCGTGATTGTTTGAACGTAGCGCGCAGCGCGAAGAGAGTTTCACGGCGAACCCCGCAGCCGCCACGGCGCAGGTTGCCCCGCAGCGAAGCGAAGGGGTCGCGGACATTCGGGTCGCCTTCTTTGATCTGACCTTTCTTGGCGAATCAAGAAAGGGCAGTCGGCTGCCGGGCCGAGACCCGGCCTCGAAAAGCAACCACCCGGCAGGGGCGAAAAAGCCCCACTTGCTTGCAGAGCCAATTGCCGAGAACAAAAAAACGGCCAGCGGATGCAATGCCCCCACCAGCCGTTCTCAAGAGAATGGATGGGCTGGAAATCCAGCCGCCGCTCAGTGCCCCTGCTGCCCCAGCCACGCATCGATCTGCGCAATGGCGGCATCGGCCGCCGTCGCGAGCGCCTTCGCGCCGCCTGCGGCATCGCCAGAGGCGGCAGGACTGCGCACCTCGAACAGCTTCTGACCCAGCAGGCGGTCCACGGCACCGCTTTGCTCGACCAGGGTGGCGCGCAGGCGCACGACGCCGGCACTGGAGCCGGGCGCGTCAAAGACCTGGCTGAACTCTTCGATGTCCACGCGCAGCAGCGTGGGCACGGCACCCTGCAGGCGCGGCTGGGCCACGCTTTCGCTGCTGGCAAGCACGGGGCGCTGCACGCCCAGCTGGCTGCGCAGGCGCTGCTGCAGCAGCAGGGCCGGAGGCTGGCTCCAGCGCGCCAGCTGGTAGGGGCGCAGTTCCTGGCCGTTGGCATAGGCCAGGCGGTAGAACATGGCCGTGCTGCCGTCGGACAGGGCGGGAGCCTCCACATCGGCCAGCGCCAGCGGCGTGCGTGCCTGCGGGGCTGCAGATGTGGCGGCCTGCGCGGGCGCGGACAGCGGCGCCAGGCCGAAGTCATAGCGCGCGGGCTGGGCGGGGGGCTGCGGCAGGGCCGAGCAGCCGGCCAGCAGGATCAGGGCGGCGGCCAGTCCAGCGCTGGCCACGGCGGTCTTGCGAAATGGGGACATGCGGGTTCCTCGGTCAGGGCTGGGTGGCTGCGGACGGGGCGACGAAGCCGGGCTCGCCCGGCCCCGGACGGGCCTGGCCCGGCCCGTAGATCACGGCCTGCGGGTTGTCGCTGAAGCGGCTGGCCGCCGTGCCCATCTGGCGCGCGGCGCGCGAGACATCATCGGCCGCGCGGTTGGCGTGCGGCACCGTGCTGCGGCCCAGCGAATCGGCCATGCGGGTCAGTGCGCGCGTGCTCTGGGCGATCTGCTCCAGCGGCCCGTCCTGCGCGTTCACGCGGCGCACGGTCTGCTGCAGTTCGGAGGCCACGGCAGAGGCGCCGTTGCTGGCCTTCTCCAGCGACTGCAGGGTGTTGTGGGCGTCGGCGGCGAGCTGCGGCACCTGGGTGGACAGCGTGCGGTCCAGGTTCTGCGTGAGCTGCTGCACGCCTGCGGCAGCGGCTGCAATGTTCTCCAGCGCCTGGCTCACGCGCTTTTGGTTGTCGGTGTCCAGCATGTCGCTGAGGCGGCGCGAGATCTCATCGGCGCGCTCCAGCAGCACCTGCCCCTGGTCGGCCAGCATGCTCAGCGGCGACGAGCGCAGCGGCAGGCGCGGCAGGCCGCTGGGGCCGGGCGGCAGCTGGGGCTGGGGCTGGTCCGCATCATCGAGCTGCACATGGGCCAGGCCCGTGACGCCCTGGTAGCCCAGCACGGCGAACGTGGTGGGCGTGATGGGCGTGTTCACGCCGATGGCGATGCGGATCAGCACATTGCCATTGGTCTGCGGATCGAACCCGATCCGCGTGACCTTGCCCACCGCCACGCCCTTGTAGCGCACGGCAGCCTGGGCCTGCAGCCCGCTGATGCCGTCCTTGGTGGACAGCTCGTACTCGTTGTACTGCCGCGTATCACGCGTCAGCCAGATCGCCAGCCCCGCCAGCAGGGCCGCCACGACCAGCACGAAAATGCCGGCCGCCATGGCATGTGATTTGTTTTCCATATCAATGGTCCATAACGTTGAGCCCAGCAAAACAAGGCATGGGGCCACAGCCCCAAGGGCCAGCACTCAGAGCGCGGCCTTCAAAACCGGCGCGCCCCAAGGCAAGGGACACCGAGCAAGGGCCGCCCCGCCGCGAGGGTGTCGTCCCCCCCCGCAAAGCGAGAGGGGGGAAGGCGCGAAGCGACTCAGGGGGGCTTCTCATACCGTGCTCATCGCGCGCCTGCCGCGCTCGCCCTGGAAGAAATGCTCGATGAACGGATGCTTGAACTCGGCCACCTCGCGCGGCGGGCCGCTGACCAGCACCTTCTTCTCGGCCAGCACGGCCACGCGCGAGGACAGGGCGAACAGCGTGTCCAGGTCGTGCGTGACCATGATGACGGTCAGGCCCAGCTCGGCACGCAGCTCGCGCAGCAGTTCGCAGAATTCGTCGGAGCTGGTGGGGTCCAGGCCGGCCGTGGGCTCGTCCAGCAGCAGCAGGGGCGGGTCCATGATCAGCGCCCGCGCCAGCGCCACGCGCTTGATCATGCCGCCCGAAAGATCGGCCGGCATGCGCGAGGCATGCTCGGGCTTGAGGCCCACCATCTGCAGCTTGACCAGGGCCGCGTCGCGCACCAGATCGTCGGGCAGCGTACCCTGCTCGCGCAGCGCGAAGGCCACGTTGTCCAGCACGCTGAAGGCCGAGTACAGCGCCCCATGCTGGAACAGCATGCCCACGCGGCTGGCGGCGCCCTCGCGGCCCATTTCGCTGGCCGGGCGGCCCAGCACTTCGACACGGCCCTTGGTGGGCTCCAGCAGCCCCAGCATCTGGCGCAGCAGCACGGTCTTGCCCGTGCCCGAGCCGCCGACGATGGACAGCATCTCGCCGCGCTGCACATCCAGGTCCAGGTCCTGGTGCACGGCAAAGGCGTTCTCGCCTTCGCCGAACACGCTCCACAGCCCGGCGATGCGCACGATGGGCTCGTCGGCTGCGGGCGTGGAGGAGGTTTCGGTGTCCATGGCCATCAGATGCCTACGTCCTTGAACAAGATGGCGAAGATCGCATCCACCACGATGACCATGGTGATGGCCGTCACCACCGAGGCCGTCGTGCCCTTGCCCAGGCTCTGCGTATTGGGCTCCACGCGCAGGCCCCAGTGGCAGCCGATCAGGGCGATGAGGGCGCCGAAGACCACGGATTTGCCCATGGCGATCCAGAGGTTGCCGATCTTCACGGCGGCAGGCAGGGCCTCGGCAAAGTAGGCACCCGTGACGCCCATGGTGAGATCGGCCGCGAGCATGCCGCCGGCCAACGCCGCCAGCGTGGTCCACAGCGAGACCAGGGGCATGGCGATGGCCAGCGCCAGCGCACGCGGCAGCACCAGGCGAAAGCCGTGCGGTATGCCCATGACCTGCATGGCATCCAATTCCTCGGTCACGCGCATGACGCCGATCTGGGCGGTGATGGCCGAGCCCGTGCGGCCCGCCACCAAAATGGCCGCCAGCAGCGGACCCAGCTCGCGGATCAGCGAGATGCCCAGGATGTTGACGATGAAGGATTCAGCCCCGAACTGGCGCAGCTGCAGCGCCATCAGGTAGGCCAGCACCACGCCGATCAGAAAGCCCACCAGAGCCGTGATGGGCAGGGCCGTGGCGCCCATGGAGTAAAGATGGCCGGAGATGTCGCGCCAGGGGCCCCGGTGCGGCGCACGCGCAAAGCGCAGCAGGTCGATCAGCAACTGGCCGATGAGCCGCGTCATCTGCGCGAAATGGCCGCAGGCGTTGATCACCAGGCAGCCCAGGCTGTCGATGCGCTCCAGCAGGTTCAGGCGCGGGGGCGGCGGCGCAGGCTCCTTGGAGAAACGGCCCACGCGTTCGAGCATGGCGCGCTGCGCATCGCTGGCCGCAAGACGCGCGGGCAGGCGACGGCCCCAGTGGTTCCACAGCAGCTGCGCGCCCACGTGGTCTAGCCAGTCCAGCCCTTCGAGGTTCCAGCCCAGGTCATCGCCCTTGGCATCGGCCAGCTGCGCACGCAGCCTGCGCCATTGCGCCCGCCGGCCCAGCTCGGCCGCGCCCCAGGAGCCGGTCAGCAACGCCCACTGGCCGTCGTTGTCGCGGCGCAGGCTGCATTGGGGGGGATTGTTGAGGGCAGACAAGTGCGGAAAGTCCTTGGGGGTTGCGAAGGCGGGGCGCGCAGTCAGGGCCGGGCGGCATTGCAGCCAAGACCGCAGGATAACCGAGCGGCACGGGCCGCAGATTGCCTGGCGGCGCCGTGCGCACGACAGCTTTGCCCTACGCGTGCAATTTTTATCAAAAAACCAGCGCGACAGCCATGACTGCTGCATGCGATGCTGCAAAAAAAGGAGTCCAGCGCGCTTTCCCTCTCGACAGTGCGCATGCCGTCCGCACAATGGGCCGAAGCACCAACCCCGGCTCCCAAGGACGTTCCGGCCCGCAGCGGACGCCCGCCCATCTCCATGAGCAACACCACCTTCGACTACATCGTCATCGGCGCCGGCACGGCGGGCGCCCTCCTGGCCAATCGGCTTTCGCGCGATGGCCGCAGCCGCGTGCTGCTGATCGAGGCGGGCGCCAAGGACGACTACCACTGGATCCACATCCCCGTGGGCTACCTGTACTGCATCGGCAATCCGCGCACCGACTGGCTCTACCAGACCGAGCCCGACGCAGGGCTCAACGGCCGCAGCCTGCGCTATCCGCGCGGCAAGACGCTGGGCGGCTGCTCCAGCATCAACGGCATGATCTACATGCGCGGCCAGGCCCGCGACTACGACGGCTGGGCCGAGCTGACCGGGGACGACGCCTGGCGCTGGGACCAGGTGCTGCCGGCCTTCCGCCAGCATGAAA
Organism: Delftia sp. DLF01; assembly: GCF_014852125.1. NCBI lineage: Bacteria > Pseudomonadati > Pseudomonadota > Betaproteobacteria > Burkholderiales > Comamonadaceae > Delftia > Delftia sp. DLF01. Next base: position 75,519 of record NZ_JACVAZ010000006.1, on the reverse strand, counting down.
GCCATTGGCGGCTTGATGCCGGCGGCAATGCCGATGCGGGCTTTCGTGCCCTGCACGGCGGCACGGGCACAGGCGGCAGCGCTGAATGGCGCGTGGAGCGGCAGCGCCTGCGCTGGGACATCCTGGACGCCTTTGCCGAAGCCGCGCAGCAGGCCGGCATTCCGGCCACCGAGGACTTCAACGGCGGCAGCAACGAGGGGGTGGGCTACTTCGAGGTCAACCAAAAGGGCGGCCTGCGCTGGAACACCGCCAAGGCCTTCCTGCGGCCCACCTGCTATGGCCGCCCCAATTTCGAGCTGTGGACCCATGCCCAGGTCAGCCAGCTGCTGTTCGAACAGCTGCCCGCCGGCGGCCTGCGCTGCAGCGGCGCCCAGGTCTGGACCGGCTCGGAAATGGTCAACGTGCAGGCAAGCCAGGAGGTGCTGCTGTGCGCGGGCGCCGTCAACTCCCCGCAGATCCTGCAGCTGTCGGGCATCGGCCCGGGCGCGCTGCTGCAGAACCACGGCATTGCCGTGCGCCACGACCTGCCCGGCGTGGGCGAGAACCTGCAGGACCATCTGCAGATCCGCTCGGTCTACAAGATCAAGGGCGCGCGCACGCTGAACACCATGGCCAATTCGCTGTGGGGCAAGGCCGGCATCGGCCTGGAATACCTGCTGCGCCGCAGCGGGCCGATGAGCATGGCGCCCTCCCAGCTGGGGGCCTTCACGCGCAGCAGCCCGCAGCAGGCGCACCCCAATATTCAGTACCACGTGCAGCCGCTGTCGCTGGACGCCTTCGGTGAGCCGCTGCACGGTTTTCCGGCCTTCACGGCCAGCGTCTGCAACCTCAATCCGACGAGCCGGGGCACGGTGCGCATCCACAGCGGGGACTTCCGCCAGGCGCCTGCCATTGCGCCGCACTACCTGTCCACACCCGAGGACCGGCAAGTGGCCGCCGACAGCCTGCGCGTGACGCGCCGCATCGTCGGCCAGAGCGCACTGGCGCGCTTCGCCCCCGAGGAATGGAAGCCCGGCGTGCAGTACCAGAGCGACGAGGATCTGGCGCGCCTGGCCGGCGACATCGCCACCACCATCTTCCACCCCGTGGGCACGACGAAGATGGGCCGCGCCGACGACCCCATGGCCGTGCTGGACAGCCGCCTGCGCGTGCGCGGCGTACAGGGCCTGCGCGTGATCGATGCAGGCGCCATGCCGCGCATCACCAGCGGCAACACCAACAGCCCGACGCTGATGATGGCGGAGAAGGCCGCCGGCTGGATTCTTGCGGACCGGCAGGGACAGGCAGGGATAACGACAGCGACGGCGGCACCAGCCGACGCAGCGGTGGCGATGGCCGCCTGAGGGGCGCCAAGCCCGGGCGAACCAGGGTTGTTGTGGGCAGAAACGGATCGATGGGGGAACGAATGGTCGCCCTGGCGTCAAAGCCGCGGCGCCCGGTGTTCACGGCCCTTTGCTGGTGCAATCCCGCACTTTTGCGGTAACTGCGGGAAATCCCCGATGCACCACCCAGGTGCGACCATTAAAGTCCACCCACTCTCGCGGCACCACAGTGCTGCACAAGAGGGGCCGAGGAGACAACTCGTACACAACCAGATCAACATTCATAAATAGCATCCCAAGATGCATTTCCCAGAGCGCCGGCAAGTCCGGCGCTTTTTTTATGCCTGCGGCCGGCCTGCTGCGGCACCTGGGCGGTGCGACAATCGCCGCCCTATGGAATGGATCATCGTCTCGCTGGCCTCGATGCTGGCCGGCTTCGTGGACGCCATCGTGGGCGGCGGGGGCCTCATCTTGCTGCCCGCGCTGTTCGCCACCTTCCCCACCGCACCGCCCGCCACGCTGCTGGGCACCAACAAAAGCGCCTCGGTCTGGGGCACGGCCATGTCCACCTGGCAGTACGGCCGCAAGGTGCAGTTGCCCTGGCGCGCGATGATGCCGGCGGCCTGCGTGGGCATGGCGGGCTCCTTTGCGGGCGCCTGGGCCGTCACGCAGATCTCCCCCGATTTCCTGCGCCGGCTGCTGCCGCTGGTGCTGCTGGGCGTGCTGGTCTACACGTTGGCGCGCAAGGACATGGGCCGCCACCACACGCCGCACTATTCGGGCCGCGCCGAGACGCTGATCGCCTGCGCCATCGGCCTGGTGATTGGCTTCTACGACGGTTTCTTCGGCCCCGGCACGGGCAGCTTCTTCGTGTTCCTGTTCGTGCGGCTGATGGGCTATGACTTCCTGAATGCGTCGGCCTCGGCCAAGCTGCTGAACATGGCCACCAACCTGGCTGCGCTGGCGCTGTTCGCGCTCAAGGGCCATATCTGGTGGCACCTGGCCGTGCCCATGGCGGTGGCCAATGTGCTGGGCGCCATGCTGGGCACGCACATGGCCCTGCGCCATGGAACGGGCTTTGTGCGCGGCATTTTCATCGGCGTGGTGAGCCTGCTGATCCTCAAGACCGGCTACGACGCCTTCATCGCCTGAGCACGGGCCAGCGGCGTTCGCAACACCTGCCATCGGCGTTGGCGACGGCAACCTTCTATAATTGCCGACTTTTCGCCTTGAGCTGCGGCGGCTGGTGCATGTCGCACCCCTGCCAGCGGCCGTACCCGACCAGCCGCAAAAAACCGGCCCCGCCGTCCATGGCCCATGCACTGATGCGTGCCTTGGCGCTTTCTTCATGCTGCGGCGCCGGGGTCAGGTCTTGAGCGACAGCCCAGGAGTTCCATGAAACGCTTTACCGTCATCGCCGCCGCCGCGCTGGCCCTGTGGACCGCCGCCGGCGTTCAGGCCCGCCCCTTCGACGCCATCCAGAAGGAAGGCACGCTTCGCCTGGCCACCGAGGGCTACTACGCGCCCTTCGCCCATTTCGAGGGCAAGCAGCTGACCGGCTTCGAAGTCGAGCTGGCCCAGATGATGGCCGCCAAGATGGGCGTGAAGTACGAGTGGAAGACCATCAGCTTCGACGCCCTGCTCACCGGCCTGCAGCAGGACCGCTGGGATCTGGTGATCTCCTCGCACGGCATCACGCCCGAGCGCGAGAAGGCCGTGACCTTCACCCAGCCCCACTACTGCTCTGGCGCCATCGTGATGTCGCTGGACCCGGCCATCCGCTCGGCCAAGGACCTGGCGGGCAAGACGGTGTCGGTGCAGACCGGCACCACCTATATGCAGTACATGGAGAAGAACCTGCCCGGCATCAAGCGCCTGGTCAACTTTCCCACCAACGAGGCCGCTCGCAATGCGCTGCTGTCCAAGCGGGTGGACGCCTGGGTGACTGAACGCTTCATCGCCAAGGAACTGCAGCAAAAGAACCCCAATGCCCAGCTCAAGCAGGGCGAGTTGCTGCTGGTCGAGCGCATTGCCGCCGCCGTGGCCAAGGACAACAAGTCGCTGGCCGATGCCTGGAACAAGGCCTTCAAGGAAGCCCTGGCCGACGGCAGCTACGCCAAGCTGTCGCAGAAATACTTCCACGAAGACATCCGCTGCCCTGACTGAGGCCCCGGGCAGATCTGCCCGACCGGCGCCCACTTGCAGGGCGCCTTTTTGTTTCTAGCCCACCTATGCTTACCGTCCTCTGGCCCGCCCACTGGAGCCGCTCGCAGCGCAGCAACGCCACCCTGGTCACGGCCCTGCTGCTGATGGTGCTCGTGGTTTCGCTGCTGGGGCAGTTGCTGTCCCTGCTGCCCGAGCCCATAGGCTCCAATGCCGACACCTTCGCCGAAGGCGCGCGCACCACGCTGTACCTGACGCTGGTCAGCGGCGCCGCCGGCCTGGTGCTGGGCATCGCCGCCGCGCTGGCGCGCACCTCGCGCACGGCCGCCCTGCGCTGGGCCGCGGGCTTTTATGTCTGGGCGATCCGCGGCACGCCGCTGCTGGTGCAGATCCTGTTCATCTACTTCGCGCTGCCGGTGCTGATCCCGGGCCTGAACCTGCCCGACTTCGCAGCCGCCTGCATTGCACTGGCGCTGAACGTGGGCGCCTACAACGCCGAAGCCGTGCGCGCCGGCCTGCAGGCCGTGCCGCGCGGCCAGGCCGAGGCCGCACGCGCCCTGGGCCTGCCGCGCATCTGCGTCTTCATGGACGTGGTGTTCCCGCAGGCCTTCAAGATCTCGCTGCCGCCGCTGGTGAGCAACTTCGTGGCACTGCTCAAGGATTCGTCGCTGGCGTACGCCATCGGCGTGGTGGAGCTGACCAATGTGGGCAACCGCATCCAGTCGGCCACCTTCCAGCCCGTGGAGACCCTGGTCACCGTGGGCGTGACCTACCTGGTGCTGACCACGCTGGTGACCCAGGTCACGGCTGCCGTGGAGTACCGCTTCGACGTGGAGGGCCGCCACAAATGAGCGCCGACAAGCTGGCACGGGGCATGCCCTACATCGTGGCCGAGAAGGTCACCAAGTCCTTCGGCAGCCACCAGGTGCTCAAGGGCGTTTCCACGCAGTTCTGCACGGGCGAGGTGACGGTGATCATCGGCGCCTCGGGCTCGGGCAAGTCCACGCTGCTGCGCGCCATCAACCGGCTGGAGCCGCATGATGGCGGGCGCATCACCATCGATGGCGTCGAAGTCACCGACAACGAAGCCACGCTGCAAAAGCAGCGCTGCGAAGTGGGCATGGTGTTCCAGCAGTTCAACCTGTTCGGCCACATGACGGTGCTGGACAACGTGACCCTGGCGCCGCGCCGCATCCACAAAACGCCGCGCGCCCAGGCCAATGCCAAGGCCATGGCCCTGCTGGAGCGCGTGGGCATGCAGGCCCATGCCCACAAGTACCCGTGGCAGCTGTCGGGCGGCCAGCAGCAGCGCGTGGCCATTGCCCGCGCCCTGGCCATGGAGCCGCAGGTGATGCTGTTCGACGAGCCCACCAGCGCGCTGGACCCGGAGATGGTGCAGGAAGTGCTGGACGTGATGCGCGAGCTGGCACGCGGCGGCATGACCATGATCGTGGTCACCCACGAAATGGGCTTCGCCCGCGAGGTCGCCGACCGCGTGATGTTCTTCGACCAGGGCTGCATCGCCCACGAGGCCCCACCGGCCGAGTTCTTCGGCAACCCGGCCAGCGAGCGGATCGCGGCGTTCATCGGACGCATGGGGCATTGAGGCCTGGGCCTGCGCACGCAGGCTGCTCAAGAAGACAAAGAGCCGGCAATGCCGGCTCTTTTGCTTTCTCAATCCTCCAGCTCGCCAGCAGACGGCGGCGGCAGCGCGGCAGCGCGGTTGGATGCCACGGGCACTGATGCCTCGGGCGGCTCGTAGCGCGGCAGGCCGGGCAGGTTCACGGTTTCTGCGTCCAGCGTGATTTCGGAGACGCGGCGCGGGGCGCCTATGGGCACGCCGGCCTGGCCCTTGCGCATGGCGGCCATGTCCTCCAGGCTGGGGTAGCGGCCCAGCAGCCAGTAGTCGAACACGCGGCGTGCCAGCGGCGCGGCGGCGGCGGCGCCAAAGCCGGCGTTCTCCACGATGACGGCGACGGCGATGGTGGGGTTGTCGGCCGGCGCGTAGGCGATGTACAGCGAGTGGTCGCGCTGGAACTCGGACAGGCGCGAGGCGTTGTACTTCTCGTTCTGGCGCACGCCCACGGCCTGGGCCGTGCCGGTCTTGCCGGTGGAGGTGTAGGGCGCGTTGCCGAAGATGCCGCGCGAGGTGCCCTCCACCGTCACGGCGGCCACGGCGGCGCGCACGGCTTCCACGTTCTCGGGCTTGTAGCCCATGCTGGTGCCGGGGTCCTTGTTGATGGCCGAGAACTGCTGCGTCACGGCATCGACACGTCCCACGGCCAGGTGGGGCCGGTGCTTGACGCCCTTGGCCGCCAGCGTGGACATGGCGTTGGCCAGCTGCAGGATGGTGAAGTTGTTGTAGCCCTGGCCGATGCCCAGCGAGATGGTCTCGCCCGCGTACCACTTCTTCTGCTCGGGCCGCTTGTAGGTGTTGCGCTTCCACTCGGTGCTGGGCAGCACGCCGCGCGCCTCGCCGCGCACGTCGATGCCGGTGATCTGGCCGAAGCCCAGCGGCTTCATGTAGTCGTGGATCATGTCCACGCCCATGTCGTTGGCCAGCATGTAGTAGTACACGTTGGACGACTTGATGATGGAGCGGCGCAGGTTGGTCGGCCCGTTGGGGTGGCCCGAGCGGAAGGTGTGGCCGCCGAAGGTCCAGCTGCCGTTGTCCATGATGGTGGTGTCGGGGCGGCGCTTGCCCGACTCCAGCGCGGCAATCGCCATGAAGGGCTTGTAGGTGGAGCCTGGCGGATAGGTGCCCCGCAGCGCGCGGTTGAGCAGCGGGCGGTTGATGGATTCGTTGAGCGCGGCCCAGCTTTCCTGGTCGATGCCATCGACGAAGAGATTCAGGTCGAAGGTCGGGCGGCTGACCATGGCCAGCAGCTCGCCGCTGCGCGGATCGATGGCCACCAGGGCGCCACGGCGGTCGCCGTACAGCTCCTCCACCATGCGCTGCAGCTTGATGTCCAGCGACAGCACCAGGCTGTCGCCGGGCGTGGCGGGGCGGCTGCCGAGCTTGCGCACGGCATGGCCGCCGGCCGAGGTTTCCATCTCTTCCCAGCCGGTCTGGCCGTGCAGGTCGGTTTCGTAGCTCTGCTCCACGCCCAGCTTGCCGATGACGTCGGTGCCCCGGTAGTTGGCGGCGTCGTCGGAGTCTTCCAGTGCTTCCTTCTCGCGCTGGTTGATGCGGCCTATGTAGCCGATGACGTGGCTGGCCGTTTCCTGCATGGGGTAGGTGCGGAACAGCCGCGCCTTGATGTCCACGCCCGGGAAGCGGTAGCGCTGCGCGGCGAAGCGCGCGACCTCGTCATCGGTCAGGCGCGTGCGGATGGGCAGGGAGTCGAAGCTGCGGGAATCATCCACCAGGCGCTTGAACTTGCGCCGGTCGCGCGGCGTGATCTCGACGATCTCGGCCAGGCCGTCGATGGTCTCTTCAAGGTTGCCCGCGCGCGAGGGCATGATCTCCAGCGTATAGGCCGAGTAGTTGGTGGCCAGCACCACGCCGTTGCGGTCCAGGATCTGGCCCCGGTTGGGCACGATGGGCACCACGGCCGTGCGATTGCTTTCGGCGCGCTCGGCCAGCTCCTCATGGCGCTGCACCTGCAGCACCAGCAAGCGAGCCACCACCAGCCCGAAGGCCAGCAGCACCACCACGCTCATCACCCATGCGCGCAGCCTGAATCGCTGCAGCTCGGCTTCTGTATTGCGGATTTCCATCACGCGTCAAGCCTCACAGGGGACGGTTCTCGTCACTGTCCGGCGGGCGGCGCTGCGGCGCCAGCAGCAGGCCGCTGACCAGGGGCCACAGCAGGGCCTCGATCAAGGGAGCCACCACTACCAGCGGGCCGGGCACGATGCCGCCGGCCACCATGCGCAGCAGCACCTGCAGGCCGTGCACGACGGCGAACAGGGGCAGCAGGTGCAGCGCCTGCACGGGCGTGGAGAACCAGGACAGGCGCCGGCCCATGGCGCCGGCCGCGAACACCAGCAGCGCATAGGCCAGAGCATGCTGGCCCAGCAGGGAGGAGCGGTCCACATCCATGCACAGGCCCAGCAAAAAGGCCACGCCCATGCCCACGCGCTGGGGCTGGTTCAGCGCCCAGAAGGCCAGCAGCACCATCAGCAGGTCGGGCTGCCAGGCCTGGCGGCCCAGCGGCAGCATGTTGAGTGCCAGCGCCGCCAGCAGGCTGACGACGATGAACAGGGGGTTGACCGGCAGCAGCAGTTGCTGGCCGCGCGGCATGATCATGCGGGCTCCTTCCTGGCGGAGGCGGGTGCGGCGGGAGCAGCGGGTGCGGCAGGCGTGGCCGGCGCATCTGTCTTGCCGGCCTTGCCGCCGTCCTTGGAGGCTTCCTTGCCCTTGCCGTCCTTGGCCTTGTCTTTTTCCTTGCCCTTGTCTTTTTCCTTGCCCTTGCCGGCGCGCAGGGGTTCTGCGGCGCCTTCCGCCTCGGGGTGGGTGGCGCGGTCCAGCGGCTTGAGCACCACCACGTGGCGCACGCCCTGCACGCGGCCCACGGGCTCGCAGTAGATGCGCGAGAAGGCCGAGTCGGCGCGGCGCTCCACCGAGACCACCTTGGCCACGGGCAGGCCCGGCGGGTACAGGCCATCGACGCCGCTGGTGGTCAGCAGGTCGCCTTCCTGGACATCGGCATTGCTGGGCATGAAGCGCAGCTCGATGCCGCCAGTGCGCAGCGGCGACGGATCGCCATAGGCCACGCTGCGCGCGCCGGTGCGCGGGTTGAAGACGGGAATGGCCTGGTCGCGGTCGATGAGCAGGGTGACTTCGGCACGCAGCGGATACACGCGCGTGACCTGGCCGACCACGCCCTTTTCATCGAGCACGGGCGAGCCCTGGTCGATGCCATCCACCTGGCCGCGGTCGATGACCACGCGGCGCGTATAGAGGTCGGGGCTGTCGTAGACCACCTCGGCAGCGGTGCCGGGCGTGGTGAGGCGATCGCGCAGCTGCAGCAGCTCGCGCAGGTGGTCGTTTTCCTGGATCAGCTCGTCGGCCAGCGATGCACGCTGGGCCATGGCCACCAGTTCCTTGCGCGCGGCCTGTTCGCGGGCCTGGGCATCGTCCAGCGAGCCCAGGTAGCGGCTGGCGTCGTGCACGGCCTGCACCGGCTTGAGCATCACCCATTGCACGGGGTACAGCACGGTGGCCACGGCCACGCGCACGGGATCGGTGATCCTGAAACGCGCATCGGCCACCATCAGAAACAGCGCCAGGGCGCTGTACAGGGCCAGTTGCGAGACCCGCGAGGGCCGCCGCTTGAACAGCGAGGGCGCCGAGTGGTCCAGGGTATTGGGATTCATGCCGCCCTCCCGCGTGGCAGGGCCTGCCCTGCCGCACTTGCTGCAGCCTGGAAAGCACGGGCCGGTCCCGGTGCGAAGGAAGGCAGGGCAAGCATGCAGGTCACCACGGAAGGGGGAGAAAAATCGTTGCAGTCAGACGGCTGAGGCCCCGGGCCCGCGACAACGGGCCCCGGCCTGCGCCGCATCAGTCGCTGGTGAAGATGCTGCCCTGGCGGTCCATGGTCTCCAGCGCCATGCCGCAGCCGCGCACCACGCAGGTCAGCGGCTCTTCGGCCACCAGCACGGGCAGGCCGGTTTCTTCGGCCAGCAGGCGGTCCAGGTCACGCAGCAGCGCGCCGCCGCCGGTGAGCATCATGCCGCGCTCGGCAATGTCGGCGCCCAGCTCGGGCGGTGTCTGCTCCAGCGCGTTCTTGACGGCGCTGACGATCTGGTTGAGCGGATCGGTCAGGGCTTCCAGCACCTCGTTGGACGAGATGGTGAAGCTGCGCGGCACGCCTTCGGAGAGGTTGCGGCCCTTGACTTCCATCTCCTTGACTTCGGAGCCGGGGAAGGCCGAGCCGATGTTCTTCTTGATGGACTCGGCCGTGGGCTCGCCGATCAGCATGCCGTAGTTGCGGCGGATGTAGCTGATGATGGCTTCGTCGAACTTGTCGCCGCCCACGCGCACGGAGCCCTTGTAGACCATGCCGCCCAGCGAGATCACGCCGACTTCGGTGGTGCCGCCACCGATGTCCACCACCATCGAGCCCGAAGCCTCGGACACCGGCAGGCCGGCGCCGATGCCGGCAGCCATGGGTTCCTCGATCAGGTAGACGGAGGTGGCGCCTGCCGCCTCGGCCGCGTCCTTGATGGCGCGGCGCTCGACCTGGGTGGAGCCGCAGGGCACGCAGATGATGATGCGCGGGCTGGGCGTGAGCACCGAGCGCGGATGCACCATCTTGATGAACTGCTTGATCATCTGCTCCGTGATGACGAAGTCGGCAATCACGCCGTCCTTCATCGGGCGGATGGCCTCGATGTTGCCGGGCACCTTGCCCAGCATGGCCTTGGCCTCGCGGCCCACCGCCTGGATCACCTTCTTGCCGTGCGGCCCGCCTTCGTGGCGGATCGCGACAACGGAGGGTTCGTCCAGAACAATGCCCTTGTCGCGGGCGAAAATCAGGGTGTTGGCTGTGCCAAGATCAATGGCAAGGTCGGTGGAGAAATACCGACGGAAAGCTCCGAACATTACGAGAGTCCTCTCAGGCACGGCATGCTCGTCGGCCTGCCATCGCCGGGATGAAAGTTAGGGAGTCTGGATGGGGTTGGCTTTTCGCACAATGACCGGCTCGGAGAGGGTATTGCGGCAAAGCCGAGATAATACCGTATCCCCTGTGAATAACTTCTACTGCCGGGGCTTGAAATACGGGTTTACATCCCGTTGCCCCCTTCAAAAATCCTATGGCACTGAACGCACAAGACATCGCACGCATCGCGAACCTGGCACGACTTGAGCTCTCCTCCACCGAGAGTGAGCGCATGCTAGGCCAGCTCAATGATTTTTTCGGCATCGTGGAGAAGATGCAGGCTGTGGATACTTCAGGCGTCAGCCCGCTGTCACATCCGGTCGCCGCCATCCAGGACATTGCCCTGCGTCTTCGCGAGGACATTGCCAGCGAGCCCGACCAGCGCGACGCCAACCAGCGCAGCGCACCGGCCGTCGAGCGCGGCCTGTTCCTGGTCCCCAAGGTGATCGAGTAAGCGCCGCGCGCCCTCGTCACTGGCATCCGTCCCCGTTTTCCGCACCCCATACATGACCCAGCAAACCACTGATCTGCACACGCTCGGCGTGTCGGCCCTGTCGGCCCTGCTGCGCGAGCGCAAGCTCGGCGCCGTCGAAGCCGCCCAGCATTTCCTGGCCCGCGCCCAGGCGCACCAGAACCTGGGCGCCTTCGTCAGCATCGACGAAGAGGCCACCCTGGCCCAGGCCCGCGCTGCCGACGCCCTGATTGCCCAGGGCAAGGGCGGCCGCCTGGCTGGCGTGCCCATTGCGCACAAGGACATCTTCGTCACGCGCGACTTCCCGACCACGGCCTCCAGCAAGATGCTGGCCGGCTACCGCTCGCCCTTCGACGCCACCGTGGTGACGCGCCTGGCCGAGGCCGGCGCCGTGACGCTGGGCAAGCTCAACTGCGATGAATTCGCCATGGGCTCGGCCAACGAGAACTCGGCCATCGCGCCCGTGGGCTTCGACGCCCCCGCGCCCGTGCGCAACCCCTGGAACACGGACCGCGTGCCCGGCGGCTCCTCGGGCGGCTCGGCCGTGGCCGTGGCCGCCGGCCTGGCGCCCGCCGTCACCGGCACCGACACGGGCGGCTCCATCCGCCAGCCCGCATCGTTTTGCGGCATCACGGGCATCAAGCCCACCTATGGCCGCGCCAGCCGCTACGGCATGATCGCCTTCGCCTCCAGCCTGGACCAGGCCGGTCCCATGGGCAAGAGCGCCGAGGACTGCGCCCTGCTGCTGTCCGAGATGTGCGGCCCCGACCTGGACCGCGACTCCACCAGCCTGGACGTGCCCGCCGAGGACTTCACGACCCGCCTGAACGACGGCATCGAAGGCCTGCGCATCGGCATCCCCGCCGAGTTCTTCGGCGAAGGCCTGTCGGCCGACGTGCGCGCCGCCGTGGATGGCGCGCTCAAGGAATACGAGAAGCTGGGCGCCCGCCTGGTGCCCATCTCGCTGCCACGCACCGAGCTGTCGATTCCCGTGTATTACATCCTGGCCCCGGCCGAGGCATCGTCCAACCTGTCGCGCTTCGATGGCGTGAAGTTCGGCCACCGCGCCAAGAACTACACGGACCTGGTGGACATGTACAAGAAGACCCGTGCCGAAGGCTTCGGCGACGAGGTCAAGCGCCGCATCATGATCGGCGCCTATGTGCTGTCCGAGGGCTACTACGACGCCTACTACCTGCAGGCGCAGAAGATCCGCCGCATGATCGCCGACGACTTCCAGGCCGCCTTCCAGCAGTGCGACGTGATCGCCGGCCCCGCCGCGCCCACCGTGGCCTGGCAGCTGGGCGGAAAGAGCGACCCGCTGGCCAACTACCTGGCCGACATCTTCACGCTGCCCGCATCGCTGGCCGGCCTGCCCGGCATGAGCGTGCCCGCAGGCTTTGGCGAGGCCGGCATGCCCGTGGGCCTGCAGCTGATCGGCAACTACTTCAAGGAAGGCCAGCTGCTCAACGCCGCCCACCGCTTCCAGCAGGCCACCGACTTTCACCTTCAAGCTCCGAAGGGCATCTGAGACCCCATGACCGCGAAACTCATCCAGGGCTATGAAGTCGTCATCGGCTTCGAGACCCACGCCCAGCTGGCCACCCAGTCCAAGATCTTCAGCCGCGCCAGCACCGCCTTCGGCGCCGAGCCCAACACCCAGGCCTGCGCCGTGGACATGGCGCTGCCCGGCACGCTGCCGGTGATGAACAAAAAGGCCGTCGAGTGCGCCATCCGGCTCGGCCTGGCGCTGGGCTCGCACATTGCGCCGCGCAGCATCTTCGCGCGCAAGAACTACTTCTACCCCGACCTGCCCAAGGGCTACCAGATCTCGCAGTTCGAGATTCCCGTGGTCCAGGGCGGCGAAGTGTCCTTCTTCCTCGGCGACGAGAAGAAGACCATCCGCCTGGTGCGCGCCCACCTGGAGGAAGACGCCGGCAAGTCGCTGCACGAGGACTTCATCGGCCAGTCGGGCATCGATCTGAACCGCGCCGGCACGCCGCTGCTGGAGATCGTGACCGAACCCGACATCCGCAGCACGGAAGAAGCCGTGGCCTACGCCAAGACGCTGCACCAGATCGTGACCTGGATCGGCATCTGCGACGGCAACATGCAGGAAGGCAGCTTCCGCTGCGACGCCAACGTCTCCGTGCGCAAGCCCGGCCAGCCGCTGGGCACGCGCCGCGAGATCAAGAACCTGAACAGCTTCAAGAACATGCAGCTGGCCATCGACTACGAGATCCGCTGGCAGATCGAGGAAATCGAGGACGGCCGCCGCATCCAGCAGGCCACCGTGCTGTTCGACCCCGACACGGGCGAGACGCGCTCCATGCGCACCAAGGAAGACGCGGCCGACTACCGCTACTTCCCCGACCCGGACCTGCCGCCGCTGGTGGTCGCGCCCGAGTGGGTGGAACAGGTCAGGGCCGACATGCCCGAGCTGCCGCGCGCCATGGCCGCGCGCTTTGTCGAGCAGTACGCCCTGCCCGAGTACGACGCCACCACGCTGACGCAAAGCCAGGCCATGGCCGCCTACTTCGAGGATACGGCCCGGGCCTGCAATGCGCCCAAGCTGGCCAGCAACTGGATCATGGGCGAGATCTCGCGCCGCCTGAACACCGAGGAAATCGGCATGGAGGCCGCCAAGGTCTCCAGCGCCCAGCTGGCCGCGCTGATCAAACGCATCGGCGACGGCACCATCTCCAACAACGCCGCCAAGCAGGTCTTCGAGGCGCTGTGGAGCGGTGAAGGCAGCGATGTCGATGCCATCATCGAGGCCAAGGGCCTCAAGCAGATGAACGACACGGGCGCCATGGAGAAGATCATCGACGAGGTGATCGCCGCCAACCCGGCCAACGTGGAGCAGTACCGCGCAGGCAAGGATAAGGCCTTCAACGCCCTGGTCGGCCAGGTCATGAAGGCTTCCAAGGGCAAGGCCAACCCGGCGCAGGTCAACGAGCTGCTCAAGGCCAAGCTGGCCTGACCGGCCGCAGCGGGCGCCCCACGCGCTCCGGGGGGCGCCTGCCTCAATCCACCGAGGCGCCCGACTGGCGCACGGCCTGGCCCCACTGCGTGATCTCGGAGGCCACGAAGGCATCCATCTCGCGGGGCGTGGTGGGTGCGGCTTCCGAGCCACGGTCGCTGATGAACTTGCGCATGTCGGGGCTGCGCAGGATGGCCACGGCCTCGCGGTTGAGCCGGTCGATCACTTCCTGCGGCGTACCCTTGGGGGCCATCAGGCCCAGCCAGCCCACGGCCTCGAAGCCCCGGAACTCGGGCAGGCCCGATTCGGCAATGGCCGGCACCTCGGGCAGCTGGCTGGAGCGGGCGCTGGAGGTCACACCCAGCGGCACCGCCTTGCCCGCCTGGATATTGGGCAGGGCGGCCGTCACCGAATCCACCATCAGCGGCACCTGTCCGCCTACGAAGTCCGCCTGCGCGGGGCCGCTGCCCTTGTAGGGGATGTGCTCTATCTGTATCTTGGCGCGCGCCTTGACCATCTCGGCGCTCAGGTGCTGGGTGCCGCCGATGCCGGCGCTGGCGTAGTTCCAGCGGCCCGGCTCGGCACGCGCCTTGTCCACCAGATCTTTCATGGATTGGATGCCCGCACCCGGGTGCGCCAGGAACACCAGCGGCACCTTGGCGATCAGCGTGATGCCCACCAGGTCGGTGCGCGGGTCGAAATTCACCTTCTTGTACAGCGTCTGGTTCACGGCCATGGCGCTGCCGGCCACGAGCAGCGTGTAGCCGTCGGCCGGGCTGCGCACCACCTGCTCGCTGCCGATGTTGCTGCCGGCCCCGGCCTTGTTCTCCACCACCAGCGGCTGGCCCAGCTTCTGGGCGAGCTTTTCAGCCAGCGCGCGTGCAAAGATGTCCGTGGCCTGCCCGGGCGGGAAGGGCACGACCAGACGGATGGGCTTGTCGGGATAGGCGGCGCTGGCCGGCATGGCAAAGGCGGCGGCCGCGCAGGCTGCGGCGGCCAGAATGATCTGCTTCATGGTGTCGTTGTCTCCTGCGGGCCAGTTTAGCGGCGGCATGCCCGCTGCACCCGCACGCCGCTGTCCCGCAGCCAACAGCGCACCAGGCCATCTGCCGGAACAATCGGCGCACACCACAGGAGACTCCATGACCGCCAGCACCGACCGCCTGCACATCCCCGGCCTGCCCTGGGCCGACTCCCCTGAAACCGTGGGCCTGGGCAGCGCGCGCCTGACGCGCCTGTCGGCCCGGCTGCAGCGCGGCGTGGACACCGGCGAGATCCCGGGCGCCGTGGCCCTGGTGGCGCGGCGCGGCAAGCTGGCCTACCTGGAGAGCTTCGGCCTGCTGGACCCCGAGGCCGGCACGGCCATGCGGCCCGATGCCATCTTCCGCATCGCCTCCATGAGCAAGCCCATCACCTCGCTGGCCATCATGATGCTGGCCGAGCAGGGGCGGCTGTCCATCATCGAGCCTGTGGAGCAGTACCTGCCCGAGCTGGCCGCGCTGCGCGTGGGCCTGGAGCGCGCGCCGCTGGCACGCTCCATCACGCTGCAGGACCTGCTGCGCCACACCTCCGGCATTCCCTACGGATTCGCCGGCACCGAGCACCCCGTCAAGAAGATGTACCTGGATGCGGGCCTGTTCAGCGGCAAGTTCACCAATGCGCAGTTCATCACCAAGCTCGCGCAGCTGCCGCTGGTGGCCCAGCCCGGCGAGACCTGGGAATACGGCATGTCCACCGACGTGCTGGGCCGCGTGGTCGAGGTGGTCAGCGGCCAGACGCTGGCCGCCTTCGTGCGCGAGCACATCACCGGACCGCTGGGCATGGCCGACACGGGCTTTCATGCGCCCGACAGCGAGATTGCACGGGCCGCCCGGCCCCAGCCCGAAGGGCCGCAGAAACAGATGCCGCCCATCCCCCCGGTCACGCGCGCCATGATGTTCGAGTCGGGCGGCGGCGGCATGGTCTCGACCATGGCCGACTATGCGCGGCTGTGCCTGTTCTGGTGCAACGGCGGCACGCTGGACGGCGTGCGCCTGGTCTCTCGCAAGACCGTGGAGCTGATGACCACCAACCACCTGCCCGCCAGCGTGCGCATGGGGCCGGACATGGCGTATTTCGGCGCCCAGCTGCCCTCGCCCGAGGTGGGCCAGGGCTTCGGCCTGGGCTTTGCGGTGCGCACGGCGCCCGGCCTCAACCCGCTGCCGGGCAGCGTGGGCGACTTTTCATGGAGCGGCATCTACGGCACCTTCTTCTGGGTGGACCCGAAGGAGGATTTGTTCGCCATCCTCATGATGCAGTCCATGGCCCAGCGCATTCCCTACCGCTGGGTGATGCGCGAGGGCGTGTACCAGTCCGTGGTGGACTGAATCTTCCAGGTTTGCACCAAGGCAGTGCAAAGCCCATGCTGCCAGCAAGAGCGGCGTCCCTTCCTAAAATGACGCGCTTTTGCAGCACTGCCCCGGGGCCGCGCAGGCAAAGACAAAAAGACAACAAGGCCATGGGCTGGAACAGAAAAGCATGGGGGCCGGTGGTGCCACGCCCCGCGCCTGCGGACATGTGGCGCGTGGCCATGGGCTCCATCGTGGGCATGGGGCTGGCCACGGCCCTGGTCTGGCTGGCGCATGCGGGCACCTGGGATCTTCCCCTGCGCCTGTTCGCGCCGCTGGGCGCCACGGCCGTGCTGCTGTTCGCCGTGCCCACCAGCCCGCTGGCCCAGCCCTGGTCCTGCGTGGTGGGCAATACGGTGTCGGCGCTCTGGGCCCTGTTCGTGCTGCAGTGGTGCCCGCCCCAGTTGGCCCCTGCGCTGGCCGTGGGTGGCGCCATAGGCTGCATGCTGCTGACGCGCTCGCTGCACCCGCCAGGTGGCGCCATGGCCCTGCTGACGGTGCTCAACGCCAAGGCCTCGCTGGCCGCCGGCTGGATGCTGCCCTTCCTGCCCGTGGGCGCACTGACACTGGGGCTGGTCCTGGCGGCCACGGCGCTCCACCGCGCCACGGGCCGGCGCTATCCCCACCATGCCGACACGGCGCCCAAGGCCGCGCCCGCCGATGCGGCCCACCGCCATGCCTCGCGCCTGGGCCTGTCCCATGCCGATCTGGAGGCGCTGCTGCTGCGCTTCGGCCAGGAAAACAACCTGGAAGCCGATGACCTGGCCAAGCTGCTGGCCGCCGCCGAGGAAACCGCCATCGAGCACCGGCTGGGCGGCGTGCGCTGCGCCCAGCTGATGACGCGCGATCCCGTGAGCTGCTCCTTGGACGACGACGTGCACGCCGTGGCCGCACGCTTTCGCGCGCACCCGGCCAAGAGCCTGCCGGTGCTGGACGCCGATGGCGGCCTGGCCGGCACGGTCTCCCGTGCCGAGCTGTACGAGTGGCTGTGGATGAGCCCCGTGCGCCCGGCCGAATCGGCGGCAAAACCTTCTTTGTTGAACTGGCTGGGCCAGCGCCTGCCCGGCAAGACCCGGGCCGCGCCCCGCCTGTCGGAGCTGCCCCAGCTGGTTCATGCGCCTGAACTCAGCGTGGACGAAGACACGCCCGTGGGCCAGTTGCTGGACGCCCTGGCCCGGCACAGCGTGCCCTGCATTCCCGTGATGCGCGAAGGCCGGCTGACCGGCCTGATCACGCGCACGGATCTGATGCGGCTGCTGCTGCAGCCGGGCAGATAGGGCGACCCGGCAATGCGCCAGTTTCAGGAAGTGCGCCCAAGCGCAGCTTCCTGAAACCTGGCCATCAGAACAGCACGCGGCAGCGGATGGTGCCCGGAACCTGGGTCAGCTTTTCCACGGCCAGGCCCGAGGACTGGGCCGCCAGGTCGATCACCACATAGCCCACCTTCTCGTCGGTGCGCAGGTACTGGCCGGCGATGTTGATGCCGTTCTCGGCAAACACCTGGTTGATGGCCGACAGCACGCCGGGCTGGTTGTGGTGCACGTGCAGGATGCGGTTCTGGCCGGGGTGGGCGGGCAGGGCCACTTCGGGGAAGTTCACCGCCGAGGTGGTGGTGCCGTTGTCGCTGTACTTGACCAGCTTCTCGGCCACTTCCAGGCCGATGTTGGCCTGGGCTTCCATGGTGGAGCCGCCCACGTGCGGGGTCAGGATGACGTTGTCCAGGCCGCGCAGGGGCGAGACGAATTCATCCTTGTTGCTGCGCGGCTCGGTGGGGAACACATCGATGGCGGCGCCCAGCAGCTTGCCGGCCTTCAGGGCCTCGGCCAGCGGCTCGATTTCCACCACGGTGCCGCGCGAGGCATTGATCAGGATGGCGCCGGGCTTCATGGCCGCGATTTCCTTGGCGCCGATCATCCACTGGGTGGAGGGCAGCTCGGGCACGTGCAGGGTGACGATGTCGCTGCCGGCCAGCAGATCGGCCAGCGATGCGGCCTGGCGCGCATTGCCCAGCGGCAGCTTGGTGGACACGTCATGGAAGAGCACCTGCATGCCCACCGACTCGGCCATCACCGACAGCTGGGTGCCGATGGAGCCGTAGCCCACGATGCCCAGCGTCTTGCCGCGGATTTCGTAGGAATTCTCGGCGCTCTTGAGCCAGCCGCCGCGGTGGGCGGAGGCGTTCTTGGCAGGCACGCCGCGCAGCAGCAGGATGGCTTCGGCCAGCACCAGCTCGGCCACCGAGCGCGTGTTGGAGTAAGGCGCGTTGAAGACCACCACGCCGCGCTCGCGCGCCGCGTCCAGGTCCACCTGGTTGGTGCCGATGCAAAAGCAGCCCACGGCCACGAGCTTTTGCGCGGCGGCAAACACGTCGGCCGTCAGCTGCGTGCGCGAACGGATGCCGACGAAGTGCACGTCGGCGATCTTGCGCTTGAGCTCCTCGCCTTCCAGCGCGCCCGTCACGGTCTCCACATTGGTGTAGCCCGCATTGCGCAGCACTTCGAGTGCGGAAGGATGGATGCCTTCGAGCAGCAGGAACTTGATCTTCGATTTATCCAGCGACGTTTTGGTCATGGGCGAGCCCTCTCTAGTCAGTCAGAAATCAGAGCGAGCATTACAGCGGATTCGGGAAGCCGCTACAGCCGGTAGGCCCAAAGCCTGCGCGCCCGCAAGCGGGAGAACCATGCGCCCTGCGGCCATGAACGCCCGGCCATCCGGCAGGCGCCCATTGCAGGACGGCGCATGCCACGGGAGCACATGCACACTTCGAGATTGGCGCGAAATGTAAAACATTGAGAACCGGTGCGCCCGTGCGCGGCAGCCTTCCTAGAATTCGCGCGTCTGTGTCCGGCGCTTTCAAATCAATAGCAACAGAACAGGCCTGCGGGCGGGCCGGACGCGCCCTTGTTTTACGAACCAACCGAGGATTCCGATGATTACAAACATGCTGCGCAGGATCGAGGACCTGCTGGTGCAGGTGGTGCGCGTGCTGCTGCTGGTGTTCTCCCTGCTCGTGCTGGTGGGCATGGCACTGTGGACCTGGGAGAGCTTCAGGCCCGGCAAGGCCGAGGCACCCCAGGCCGTGGCCCAGGAATTGAACTGGAAGGACGCCAGGCCCGACCTGCAGTTCGTCGTGGACGAAACCAGCCGCGACCTGGGCGCGGGCGGCGGCGAACCCGCCATGGAAAAGCGCCTGGCCGATCCGGCGCTGCGCCCCGCCTTCCAGAAGGCCGACGCCCTGGTGCGCGCCTACGTGAACAAGGATCCCGCGCGGCGCGAGCGCACCGAGCGGGACAACCAGGCCCGGGGCCTGGCGCCGCTGCACCCGCTGCTGCAAGGCGACGCCCTGCCGTCCGAGGCCGATGTGCAGCGCCGCATCCAGGAGCGCGGGCAGCGCGAAGGCGATGCCGGGGCCGTGGATGCGGCGGCCGACGCAGCGACTGCCGCAGCCGCCTCCACCGACGAGGAAGACGGCTGGATGGTCGAGCCCGTGGATACCGCCGCCGCCATCCATGAGCGCGCCCAGGCCGCCGAGCTGGAACATGGCAAGGGCGCTTATGCGGCCTACGTGCAGGGCCTGCCCGCCGCGCTGGAGCAGGTCTTCGGCAATGCCGCCCTGGAGCCGCGGCTGCAGGCGCAGACGGCCCAGCAGATCCTGTCCACGGTGCTGCTGAACTACACGCTGTCCCTGGACAATGCGGCGCGCGCGCTGCGCGGCGAGGACAGCCACGGCAGCAGCTCCTGGAAGGAGCGCTTCGGCGCCGTGGAGACGGCCTTCTGGAGCATGCTGATGTCATTCCTCGTGCTGGTGGTGATGGTGCTGGTCTTCATCCGCATGGAGCGCCACCTGCGCGTGATCAGCCAGCAGCATGGCCAGGCACCGCGCCAGCCCTGAGGCCTTGCGCTATCGTTGCCGCTTTCCTTTCTGCTTGCCGCCTATCCGCATGACACGCAACACCACCACCCCCATCCATCCGCAATTCCTGGGCCGCATGTCGCCGCGCGCCTTCAGGCCGGAGGCACTGAGCCAGGCCCAGATCGAGCAACTGGCCGATGCCGCGCGCTGGGCGCCTTCGGCCAGCAACAAGCAGCCCTGGCACTTTGCCTATGCGCTGCGCGGCGATGCGAACTGGCAGGCCTTCAGCACCATTCCCAACGAATTCAACCGCCGCTGGTGCCTGGAGGCGGGCGCGCTGATCGTGCTGATGTCCGACCGCCAGGCCTCGCCCGGCAAGCACAGCTTCGACGCGGGCTGCGCCTGGGGCTACCTGGCGCTGGAAGCCCATGCCATGGGCCTGGCCACGCACGCCATGGGCGGCTTCTCGGCCGACGCCGCACGCGAGGTGCTGCGCCTGCCCGAGCACCTGGAGCCCGAGGTGGTGATCGCGGTGGGCTGGCGCGGCGATGCGGCCACCCTGCCCGACGATCTGCGCGAGCGCGAGGTGCCCTCGCCCCGCAAGCCGCTGGCCGAAGTGCTGAGCGCCGGCCCCGTGGCCACGGGCGGCTGACGACGGGGTTCCAAGTCCTACGCCGCTTTGCGGGGATGCCCCGGATGGCCTGCCCAGGCCCCGGGGCTACACTGGTCCACAGGCCTGCGGCGCAGCAGGCGTCCATGACCCCAAGGAGTTGCCATGACCCCATCCACCAGCCCCAATCTCGACAAGCTGCGCAACATCGTCCAGAAGTTCGGCGCCAGCTCCTTCACCACGGACCAGGTGGCCAGCGAATACGACGACGCCCCGGCCACGGCGGAAAGCACCGAGCAATTCGACGCCCTGCTGCAGCGCCACGCGGCCGTGCTGGGCATCCATGCCGTGCCCGGAAGCGGCGGCCAGGGCCACGGCGCCACCGTCTGGCAGCCGGCCTGAGCGCGCAGGCGGCGCAAAGCACGGCGCCGCTACACTCGCTGCGGCCGGCACGGTGCCGGCGCGCAGTTTCCTTTTGATGTCCTCACTCTCTCCCCATACCTGGCTGCAGCTGTCCGTGGCAGCCAGTGCCTTGCTGGTGCTCGCCTCCATCGGCTGGGTCTGGCACGGCACGCGCGCCCTGCCCGCGGATTCGCGCGATGGCCGCAGCGCCCGGCGCATGGCGGCCCTGTTCGCCCTGGGGGTGCTGGCCTGGCTGGCCTACGGCCTGTACACGGGCTATGCCGCGCTGTGGAAGGCGGACGCGCTGATGCTGTTCGCCCAGCAAGGCGCGCTGCTGCGCCTGCCGTTTCTGATCGGCGGACTGGCTTGGGTGGCCGCGCTGCTGGTCACGCGCGTGCTGCGCATGCTGGGCCGGGCCGGATCGGCATGACCCGGCGCAGACCCCCACAGCGCTGAGCGCTTCAGGGCGCCGCCACCTCCTTGGGCAGCACATAGGCGCGCACGCTGTCCCCGGCCTTGGTGCCGGTCGAACCATGCCCACCCGCCACCACCACCAGGTACTGGCGCTGGTCCGTGCCCAGGTAGGTCATGGGCGTGGCCTGGCCGCCTGCGGGCAGGCGGTCCTGCCAGAGCTGGCGGCCGCTGTCCACGTCATAGGCGCGCACATAGTTGTCCAGTGCCCCCGAGTAGAAGGCCACGCCGCCCGCGGTCATCACCGGGCCGCCAATGCCGGGCACGCCCATGCGAAAGCCCAGCGGCAGCGGGCTCAGGTCACGCGGCGTGCCGTTGCGGCGCTGCCAGACGATCTGGCCCGTGCGCAGGTCGGCACCCGCCACAAAGCCCCAGGGCGGCGCCTGGCAGGGAATGCCCAGCGGCGAGACAAAGGGCTTGAGCCGCACCGCAAACGGTGCGCCGAAGTTTTCGTTGAGCGCGGGCAGGCCGTCCTTGGGCGGGCCGCCATCCTGCACCAGCAGCGAGGTATCGTCCGCACGCGGCACCAGGGTGGAGACGAAAGCCAGCCGCGTGGGCGTGGCAAACACCACCTGCCGGCGCGGGTCCACGGCCACGCCGCCCCAGTTGAAGACGCCGAAGTTGCCCGGATAGATCAGCGAGCCCTGCTCCGAGGGCGGCGTGAAGCGTCCCTCGTAGCGCAGGCGGCGAAAGGCCAGCCGGCACCACAGTTGCTCGAAGGGGCTGGCGCCCCACATGTCGCGCTCGGTCAGGGCCGGGGGGTTGAAGCTCAGCTGCGAATGCGGCTGCGTGGGCGCCGTGCGGTCGCCGCGTGCCGCGCCCTGCGGCGCAGCCACCTCGGTGACGGGCAGCAGCGGCTGGCCCGTGCGCCGGTCCAGCACGAACAGCTCGCCCTGCTTGGTGGGCTGCACCAGGGCGGGCACGCTGTGGCCGCCGATCTCCAGGTCGATCAGGCTGGGCTGCGAGGGCACGTCGTAGTCCCAGAGATCGTGGTGCACGGTCTGGAACACCCAGCGCACGGCGCCCGTGGCAATGTCCAGCGCCACCACCGAGGACGAATACTGCTCGGCCTCGGCGCTGCGCCGCCCGCCCCATTGGTCGGGCGGCGCATTGCCCATGGGCACGAAGACGAGGCCCAGCGTCTCGTCCACGCTGGAGATGGACCAGCTGTTGGGCGAGCTGGGCACATAGGTCTGCCCGGGGGGCAGCGGCGTGCTGTTGCCTGGCCGCCCCGGGTCCCAGGCCCACAGCAGCGCGCCCGAGCGGATGTCGAACGCACGGATCACGCCCGAAGGCTCGCGCGTGGAATGGTTGTCCAGCACCGTGCCGCCCACGATGATGCGGTCGCGCACCACCACCACCGGCGAGGTCGAGTAGTACGAGCCCGGCTTGCGCTCGGGCATGCCCTGCCAGAGGTCGATCTGGCCCTGCCCGCCCGCCACATTGCTGCAGGTCTGGCCATCTGCGGGATTGAGCGCGACCACCTTGCCGTCGGCCGTGGCCATGAACAGCTTGGCGGTGCAGCGGCCGTCATCGCCAGGGGCTGCAGAAGCAGAAGCCGAAGCCGTGGATGCGGCGGTGGGTGCAGGCATGGCCTGCGCGCCGGACTTCCTTGCAGCCGGCGCCACCGCCGAATGCGTCTGCCCTGCCGCCGCGTCGAACTGCGCGGCCGCCTGCGCCGACTGGTAGGACAGGCCCCGGCAGGTCAGATGCTGCAGCGCCAGCCCCTTGGGCATGGTCAGGTCGCGCCGCCACAGCTGCTTGCCCGTGGTGGCATCGAGCGCAATCACCGACTGGTGGGGCGTGCACAGGAACAGGCGCTCGCCGATCTTCAGCGGCGTGACCTCGAACGTGGTTTCTTCGGGATCGCCGGGTTTGCCGCGCACATCGCCCGTGCGGAACTCCCAGGCCAATTGCAGCAGCCGCACGTTGTGCGGGCCGATCTGGCGCAGCGGCGAATAGCGCTGGCCCGCTCCGGTGCGGCCATAGGCGTGCCATTCGCCATCGGGCACGGCATCTGTGGCATCGCCCTGCAGCACCGGCGGGCTGCGCAGGCCACCGGCATCGGAGGCCACCATGGACATGTTCTGCACGGCCGTGACCTGGCCGTCGGCCGGCAGGTCCGACGCGGCGGCGGCCGCGCCCGCAAACTGGCCCTGAGTTTCATGGGCATCGCGCTGGCGCCCGAATGACAGGCCCGCAAGAATGGCCGTGCCCAGCACCACCAGCGCCAGCGCCGCATGGGCTGGTGCCAGGCCCCGGTTCTGGCCCATGTCGGGCTCATGGCGCAGCGCACGCACCGACCAGGGCAGCACCAGCAGCAGGCCCATCAACCAGGGCACCCCCAGGCGCCCCGCCAGCGGCCACCAGTCCAGCCCTATCTCCCAGACCGCCCACAGCGCGGTGCCCAGCAGCCACAGCGCAAACAGCCACAGCGCCATGGCCGACCGGCGCGCCACGCCCAGGCCCACGGCCAACAGCAGCACACCTGCCACCACGTAGTAGCCGCTGCCCCCGGCCCACAGCAGCTGCGCGCCTCCCCAGGCCAGCCAGGCACCGGCGGCCCACAGCCACAGCACCGTCAACCATCGCCATGCCGTCATGCATGCTCCCTTCTCGCGGCGGCCCGGCACCTGTGGCTGCAGCGCACACCAGCAGCCAGGCCCTGAGGGCCCGGGAAAATCCGTGGCCGGGAATGTAGTGACAGCCTAGACCGCCGCAATGGCAGCGCTTGCAGGACGAATCCGATTCACGCGCACCGGGCGTGCGGCAGGCCGTTCGCGCCAGACGGGAAAGACAGGGGGCAAGGGCCGTTCAGCGGCCCGTGGGAGCCGCAGCGGCGGCGGCCGCGCTCCACAGCGCACGCAGCGGCACGAGCTCGGCATCGAAGCGCTGGTTGATGCGGCTTTTTTCCTGCTCCTGCTGCTGGATGAAGCGCTGCTGCTCTTCCTGGCTGCTGCGGTTTTCATCGAGCTGGCGGCGCAGGGAGGCGGGGGCCTTGGACGGGTCCTTGCGGTAGAACTCCATCTCGCCATCGATCTTGACGCGCTGGGCCTGCAGCTCCTGTATGCGCTGGCGCGCCAGGTTGGCGACCTGGTCGGTCTGCGACAGGGCCTCGGCGCGTTCGGCGTCGTGCGCGGCCTGGTTGGGATAGCGCGCAATCAGGGCGCGCTCGCGCGAGCGCTCCTCGCGCACACGGCGCTGTTCGGCCTGCTCGCGGCGGCGCTGGGCATCGAGCTCGGCGCGCTCGTTGTCGGTCAGCGTGGGGCCGACGCGGCGCAGCTCCACACCGGAGCTGCCCAGCACACGCTGGTCGCGGTCCACGCATTCGGCAATCGGGCGGTCTGCCGTCAGGCGCCGGCCCTTGGCGTCGGTACATGCATAGATGCCGGCCGGCACGCCGGCATCCAGGGCGCAGGCAGGGCCAACAGTGGCACCAGCCAGGGCGCACCACAGGAACCGTGCATGCAACGCCTTGTTCATCAAACCCTTATCCCTTGTCGTTGACTCCGTAACGCTGGCGGTAGGCCAGCACGCGCTCATGGTGGCCGCTGCCTTCGCTGCCACCTTGAATCTCAAGATAAAGCAATAAGTCTGCCAGTTTTGCAATAGTGCAGACCTGCATGCCCAGCTGGTTGCGCACGTACTGCACGGCGCTGTGGGGCACGTCCTGGCCATTCTCGGTGGCCATTTCCTGGCGGTCCAGCGCGATCGCCACGGCATGTGGCGTGGCGCCTGCGGCGCGGATGATGGCGATGGACTCGCGCGCTGCCGTGCCGGCGCTCATCACGTCGTCCACGATCAGCACGCGGCCCTTGAGGGGCGCGCCCACCAGGGTGCCGCCCTCGCCGTGGTCCTTGGCTTCCTTGCGGTTGTACGCAAAGGGCTTGTTCAGGCCCATGCGGGCCAGCTCCACGGCCACGGTGGCGGCCAGCGGGATGCCCTTGTAGGCGGGGCCGAAGATCATGTCGAACTCGATGCCGCTGGCTGCGATGGCTTTTGCATAGAATTCGGCGAGACGGCCCATCTTGCCGCCGTCATCGAACAGGCCGGCATTGAAGAAGTACGGGCTCATGCGCCCGGCCTTGGTCTTGAACTCGCCGAAACGCAGCACCCCTGCGTCAACGGCGAATTGCACAAATTCCTGCGCCAGACGGCCTGTGTCATCGGCCTGCAGATTACTCACCACCATGGATTCATCCTTGTTCAAATTGACCAGCCTCAACCTCAACGGCATCCGCTCGGCCTCGACCAAGGGCGTCGAAGCCTGGATCGAGGCCACTGCGCCGGATTGTATTTGCGTGCAGGAAATCAAGGCCCAGGCCGCCGACATGACCGGACGCTTCGAGCTGCTGGCCGGCCTGCGCGGCCACTTCCACTACGCCGAGAAGAAAGGCTACTCGGGCGTGGGCGTCTACAGCCGCCACGAGCCCAGCGACGTCGTGGTCGGCTTCGGCTCGCACGAATTCGACGCCGAGGGCCGCTATGTGGAGGCGCGCTTCGACACGCCCGCGCGCAAGCTGTCCATCATCAGCGCCTACTTTCCCAGCGGCAGCTCGGGCGAACTGCGCCAGACGGCCAAGTTCCGCTTCCTGGCCGAAATGCACGATCACCTGATGCGCATGAAGGGCGAGCGCGAGTTCATCCTGTGCGGCGACATCAACATCGCCCACCAGCAGATCGACCTCAAGAACTGGCGCAGCAACCAGAAAAACAGCGGTTTCACGCCCGAAGAGCGCGAGTGGATGACAAAGTTGTTACACAAAACTGATCCCACGGGCGGTCTTGTGGACGTTTATCGCCTGCTCCAGCCGGACACCACGGACGCCTGCTACACATGGTGGAGCAACCGCGGCCAGGCCTATGCCAACAACGTGGGATGGCGCCTGGACTACCACCTGGCCACCCCGGCCACCGCCGCACTGGCGCGCACCGAGCACATCTACAAGGATGTGAAGTTCTCGGACCATGCGCCGGTCACCATCGGCTATGACATGAAGGTGTGAGACGTTCAAGCAGGGCCTTGGGTCGCGGCGGTTTGACTCGTCGCGCTCTCATACAGACACTGTGCGCATGATCTTTATCTGAGGGTTCCGAGATGAAATCCATTGCTGTCTCCAGCGCCAAGCGGCCAATCCATCTCACGATCAATGCAGATCTGGTGACACAGGCCAAGGCCTATACCGACAATCTCTCGGCCACCATGGAATCCCTGCTGGCCGAATACGTTGCCAGGCAGGAGGGCGCACAGCGTGAGCGCCAACGGCTTGCCGACGCCTGCGCCAGCGACTGGAACGCGGTCAACATCGCGGTGGGTTCGTTCGCAGACGAGCACTCGACGCTCTAGTGGCGCAATTCGACGTTCATCGCAACAAGGGAGCCTTGCGCGACTCGATTCCCTACGTCGTCGTGATCCAGTCCTCGCTGTTTGACCGCTACCGCCGTCGCGTAGTGGTTCCACTGGTTCGGCAGAATCTGCTGCCGCGCGGCACTCCAACCGTGGGTGCGAGGATGAATCCTGTGTTTGTCATTGAAGGCGTGCCGGTCGTCCTGCATGCCCTGGACATGGTTTCAGTCGCCCTGGATCAATTGGGTGAAGTGGTGGCCTCACTGGAGCATGAAGGCCAAGCCATCGCCGATGCGCTGGACGAATTGCTGACCCGGTCCGGGGGCTGACCCAAGATCGTTTTCAAGGAGGCCAGGGCTTGGGCCCTGCCCTCCTCGGACTTCAGCCCGGGCGCACGCCTCACTCCAGCGCCTTGCCCATGTCCTCCACCACCTTCTTGGCGTCGCCGAAGACCATCATGGTCTTGTCCATGTAGAACAGCTCGTTGTCCAGGCCCGCATAGCCGGCCGCCATGGAGCGCTTGTTGACGATCACCGTCTTGGCCTTGTAGGCCTCCAGGATGGGCATGCCGTAGATGGGGCTGCCCTTGACGTGTGCGGCGGGGTTCACCACGTCGTTGGCGCCCAGGATGATGGCCACGTCGGCCTGGCCGAACTCGCTGTTGATGTCCTCCATCTCGAAGACCTGGTCGTAGGGCACCTCGGCCTCGGCCAGCAGCACGTTCATGTGGCCGGGCATGCGGCCCGCCACCGGGTGGATGGCGTACTTCACCGTCACGCCGCGCTCGGTGAGCTTGTCGGCCAGCTCCTTGACCGCGTGCTGGGCACGCGCCACGGCCAGGCCGTAGCCGGGCACGATGACCACGGTCTCGGCATTGCCCAGGACGAAGGCCGCATCGTCGGCGCTGCCGCTTTTCACGTTGCGCTGCTGCTGGGAGCCTGCCGCCGCGCTGGTGGCCTCGCCGCCGAAGCCGCCCAGGATCACGCTGAAGAACGAGCGGTTCATGGCCTTGCACATGATGTAGCTCAGGATGGCGCCCGAGCTGCCCACCAGCGAACCCGCAATGATCAGCATGCTGTTGTTCAGCGAGAAGCCGATGCCCGCCGCCGCCCAGCCCGAGTAGCTGTTGAGCATGGACACGACCACCGGCATGTCCGCGCCGCCAATCGGAATGATCAGCAGCACGCCCAGCAGCAGTCCCAGGGCGATGACCAGCACGATGTCCATCCAGCTTTGGCTGTGCCAGAAGCCGAAGACGAAGAAGGCCGCTGCCAGCCCCAGCACGGCGTTGAGCGCATGCTGGCCCTTGAACTGCACGGGCGCGCCCTGGAACAGGCGGAACTTGTACTTGCCGCTGAGCTTGCCGAAGGCGATCACCGAGCCCGTGAAGGTCACGGCGCCGATGAAGGCGCCCAGCGCCAGCTCCACGCGGTTGCCGCCCGGGATGGCGCCGCCCTTGGCCGTGATGGCAAAGGCCCAGGGCTCGGCCACGGCGGCCACGGCGATGAACACCGCCGCCAGGCCGATCATGCTGTGCATGAAGGCCACCAGCTCGGGCATCTTGGTCATCTCCACGCGCTGGGCCATGACCGCACCGGCCGTGCCGCCGACCAGCAGGCCCAGCAGCACCCAGCCCAGGCCCAATGCATTGCCGCCGGCCAGCTGCACGATGAGCGCCGCCGTGGTCAGCACGGCGATCACCATGCCGGCCATGCCGAACAGGTTGCCGCGTATGGAGGTGGTGGGGTGCGACAGCCCCTTGAGCGCCTGGATGAAGCAGACGCTGGCCACCAGGTAGAGCAACGTGACGAGGTTCATGCTCATGACTGGCCCTCCGCCTTGGCGTCCTTGCCGTCCTTGGCCGGAGCGCTCTTGCGCTCTTTCTTGCGGAACATCTCCAGCATGCGCCGCGTGACCAGGAAGCCGCCGAACACGTTGACCGCGGCCAGCGCCACAGCCAGCACGCCCATGGTCTTGCCCAGGCCCGTTTCCGTGAGCGCCGCCGCCAGCATGGCGCCGACGATGACGATGGCCGAGATGGCATTGGTCACCGCCATCAGCGGCGTGTGCAGCGCGGGCGTGACGGTCCACACCACGTGGTAGCCCACGTAGATGGCCAGCACGAAGATGATGAGATGGATGATGGTGGGGGATACGGCTTCCATGTCATTTCCTCCGCAGCTGGCCTTCATGGGCCATCAGGCACGCGGCCACGATGTCGTCCTCCATGTCCACATGCAGGGCGCCATCCTTGTTGATGATGAGCTTGAGAAAATCGAGCACATTGCGTGCATACAGGGCCGAGGCGTCGGCCGCCACCATGGCGGGCAGGTTGGTCAGTCCCACGATGGTCACGCCATGCGTGACCACGGTCATGCCGGCCTGGGTCAGCGGGCAGTTGCCGCCGCGCTCTGCCGCCAGGTCCACGATGACGGCGCCGGGCTTCATGGCCTGCACCATCTCGGCCGTGACCAGCACGGGAGCGGGCCGGCCCGGGATCAGCGCCGTGGTGATGACCACGTCGGCCTGGGCCACGCGCTTGGCCACCTCGGCCTTCTGGCGGTCCAGCCAGCTTTGCGGCATGGGGCGCGCGTAGCCGCCCACGCCTTCGGCGGCCTCCTTTTCCTCGGCGGTCTCGTAGGGCACGTCGATGAACTTTCCGCCCAGGGATTCGACCTGCTCACGCACGCTGGGCCGCACATCGCTGGCCTCGATCACGGCGCCCAGGCGCTTGGCCGTGGCAATGGCCTGCAGGCCGGCCACGCCCACGCCCAGCACCACGACGCGCGCGGCCTTCACCGTGCCGGCCGCCGTCATCAGCATGGGAAAGAAGCGCTGGTACTGGTTGGCCGCGATCATCACGGCCTTGTAGCCCGCGATATTGGCCTGGCTGGACAGCACGTCCATGCTCTGCGCACGCGTGGTGCGCGGAGCCGCCTCCAGCGCATAGGCCGTCACTC
The DNA here is from genome assembly GCF_014852125.1 of Delftia sp. DLF01. Classification (NCBI taxonomy): domain Bacteria; kingdom Pseudomonadati; phylum Pseudomonadota; class Betaproteobacteria; order Burkholderiales; family Comamonadaceae; genus Delftia; species Delftia sp. DLF01. The sequence continues at coordinate 45,941 of NZ_JACVAZ010000006.1, read as the reverse complement.
CCGCATCGGCCAGGCGCTGCAGGCCTGCGGGCTGGAACGGGTCCAGCATGCCGACCAGCGTTGCGCCCTTGCGGATGCCGGGCAACTCGTCCTCCGAAGGGATACGGACCTTGAGCACCAGGTCGGCGCCCAGGGCGCCTGCCACATCGACGATCTCCGCGCCCGCTGCCTCGTACAAGGCATCGGGCACGCTGGCCGCCACTCCCGCCCCCGCCTGCACGCGCAGCACATGGCCTTGCGCACGCAGCTTCTTGACGGTCTCGGGGGTCGCAGCCACCCGGGTTTCTCCTGCCATGGTCTCGGCAGGCACGCCAATCAACATACCGGTTCTCCCTCGCGTGATGCCGGTACCCGCCCTGCGTTGCGCAGGTGGCGGCCCGGCCCATCCTCGAAAAAATCCTTGCGTGCCTGCATCGGGGGCAGGCTGGCTTGGCGGCACGGCTAGCTTGTAACACGGCGGCGTTGCCACAGCCACGGGGTCTGCCCGCGAGGCTGTCTCCTGTCCGTCACAGGACCTGGATTGCCACGAGATGACAGCCACATTAAATGATCGCCATCCACGGCCCGGCGGACCGCTGCCGTGTCCCAATGCGCCTTTGAACGACTGCAGCGGCGCATCCGCGCAGTGCGAAGGAATACACCATGGGACTCTTGCAAAGACTGTTCGGAAATCATTCGCGCGGCGGCCACCACGGCGGCGGCGCATACCGTGCCGCAGCCGTGGCGGCGGTCTGCCCCGGCTGCCGTGCATCCATTGCCGCCAGCTCGCGCTTTTGCCCGCAGTGTGGCGGCGCGGTGCTGCCGCAGGCCTGCAGGAACTGCAACGCCAGCCATCCGGCCGGCGCGCGGTTCTGCGGGCAATGCGGCCAGCCGACCACCTGACGGCGCAAGCGGGGCGGCCCTGCGCTGCCATCAGGGGAAGGAGCGGGAATAATGGGCGCTTTCGCCAGAAGCACCCACGCCGCCCATGCTCCAGTACCACACCATCCCCGTCACCGCCTTCCAGCAGAACTGCTCGCTGGTCTGGTGCGACCAGACCATGGAAGCCGCCGTCATCGATCCGGGCGGCGACCTGGAGCAGATCGGCTGGGAGATAGAGCGCCTGGGCCTGGCGCTCAAGGCCATCTGGCTCACGCACGCCCACATAGACCACGCGGGCGGCACGCGCGAGCTGGCCGATGCACAGCAGTTGCCCATCATCGGCCCCCATCCCGGAGACCAGTTCTGGATCGATGCCCTGCCCCAGCAGGGCGCCATGTTCGGCTTCCCGCATTCGGACCCCTTCACGCCCACGCGCTGGCTGCACGATGGCGACACGGTGAGCATCGGCCAGGAAACGCTGCAGGTGCGCCACTGCCCCGGCCATACGCCCGGCCACGTGGTGTTCCATGCGCCGCAGATCGACCGCGCCTTCGTGGGCGATGTGCTGTTCGCGGGCAGCATCGGCCGCACCGACTTTCCCCAGGGCAACCACCAGCAGCTGATCGACAGCATCGTCCAGCGCCTGTGGCCCATGGGCGACCAGACCGTGTTCATCCCGGGCCACGGCCCCGAAAGCAGCTTCGGCCGCGAGCGCAAGAGCAACCCCTACGTGGGCGGGACCTGAGCCTGCAGCTGTCTCAGCCCAGCACCTCGATCCACCGATAGCCCAGACGCACGCTGCCGCCCGCCTGCAGCTTGCGCAGCTCCTCGTTCACGCGCTGGCGCGAGGCGCCCACCACATGCGACAGATCGCCCTGCGATATGCGCAGCAGGGTGCGGCCGCCGGGCAGGGGCTGGCCGTTCTCTGCCGCCAGAACCTGCAAGGTGGCCCAGACCCGGGCATGCAGCGTGTCCTCCGAACTGATGAAGATGGTGTCCAGCAGCCCGTTCACGCGCAGGCTCAGCAGGCGCGCCACAGCCAGGCATGCGGGCGCATCGCGCTCCAGGAAGTCCAGCAGCGGCTGGCGCGGCAGGACCAGCACCTCGACATCGCCATCGGCCACCAGGTCCACGGGCACGGGCGCATTGCCCAGCACCGAGCTGATGCCGGTGATCTCCCCGGCCTCCAGCCAGCGCGTCATGCGCTCGGTGCCGCCCACGGTGAAGGCCACGACACGAAAGCGCCCTGACAGCAGCACCAGCGCATGGTCGGCCGCATCGCCGCGCTTTTGCACGAACTGTCCATCGCGGTAGCGGCGCCTGGAGCCTATGGCCCGCAGCCCGCGTGCCGATGCGGCCGGCAATTCGGCCAGCAGGTCCACGCGATAGCGCTCGCTGCGCGCCTGCGCCAAAGAGGTGTTGGGGGAACCGAGCTTGGTGTTCACCCGATCATTGTCCCTTTCGCGGCAATTGGCGCATAGCACCGTCCTTGTAATCGGCCCCATACCCACACGTATGGAGCCCGCCCCATGATCCGCACCACGCTCGCCCTGGTATCCGCCTTCGTGTTCGCCCTGCTCTCGACCCAGGCAGCCCTGGCACAGACGCCCACGCTGCGTATCCAGGACTACCCCGGCATCGGCAATTTCCTGGTGCGCGTGGCCAACGCGCGGGGACTGTGCGAGAAGCACGGCATACGCTGCGAACTGCGTCCCATCCCGCAGGCGCCGCTGGCGCTGCAGACCTTGCTGGCCGGTGACCTCGAAGTGGCGTTTACGCCGCCCGAGGTGCTGCTTCAGGCGGTCAACAAGGGCGCCGACCTCAAGGTGATCGGCAGCGGCGCGAGCGCGCCGACGTTCTTCCTCATGGCCTCGTCGGCCCTGCCCACCCCGCATGCCGGCCAGGGCTATCCCGCCGTGATGCAGGACTTCAAGGGCCGGCGCATCGGCGTGACGGCGCGTGGCAGCGCGGCCGAGTTCCAGCTCGTGAGCCTGCTGCAGGGCGCGGGCATGAAGGCGGACGACGTCACCATCGTCGCCGTGGGATCGCCCAACACCGCCTTTCCGGCGATTGCGCAAAAGCAGGTCGATGGCCTGATGCTGTTCTCGCCCATGGACGGCTTCTGCGAGGTCAGCCAGGCCTGCCGCATCGTCGTCGATCCGCGCAGGGGCCAGGGTCCGGCCGATGTGGTGGACACCAACGGCGCCGGCGTGCTGCAGGTGGTGCGCGCCGACTTCCTGCGCAAGAACGCCCAGGCCGTGGAGGGCTTGCGCCGCGCCATGAACGAGGCGGCCGACTATGCCCGCGAACCGACCCATTTCGATGCATTGCTCAAAGTCGCGCAGGACAGCTTCAGGATCAACACGCCAGGCGGCGACCGGATCCTGGAAGTGGCGCTGCGCAATGCCATTCCTTCCATGCAGTTCGCAGTGGACCCCAAGGCCCTGCAGCATGCCGCGCGCTACCTGCAGCGCACGGGACAGATCGACAAGCTGATCGACACCGCGCCCCTGCTGGCGCAGTGAAGGGGGAGCGCGCCATGACTTCCAATGGATCGCAGCTGCCGCCGCAGCAGGCCATTGCCGCCGACGGCCTGCAGCTGAGCTTCGACGGCCGCACGCAGGTGCTGGACAACATTGCGCTGCAGGTGGCCGAGGGCGAATTCGTCTCGCTGGTCGGGCCCAGCGGCTGCGGCAAGACCAGCCTGCTCAACCTCTGCGCGGGCCTGGTGGCCCACACCGGCGCCGGCACGCTGCGCGTGCTGGGCGAGGCACCGCGCCTGGGCAGTTCCCGCGTGGGCTACATGCTGGCGCGCGACAGCCTGCTGCCCTGGTGCACGGCGCTGGAGAACGCCGCCTTCGGCGCGCGCGTGCGCGGCGTCGGCACGGCCGACAGCACGGAGCGCGCACTGCGCATGCTGCAGGAGGTGGGCCTGGCCGACCATGCGCAAGCCCTGCCCAAGGCCTTGTCCCACGGCATGCGCCAGCGCACGGCGCTGGCTCGCACCTTTGCGCTGGACGCGCAGCTGCTGCTGATGGACGAGCCCTTCGGCGCCCTGGACGCGCAGACCAAGCTGCAGCTGCAGGACCTGCTGCTGCGCCTGTGCCAGCAGCACCGCCACAGCGTGCTGTTCGTGACCCATGACCTGGCCGAGGCCGTGGCGGTCTCCGACCGCGTGGTGGTGATGTCCTCGCGACCGGGCCGCATCATCGCCGACCTGCCCATAGACCTGCCGCGCCCGCGCTCCATCCGCGACCTGCAGAAGTCGCCGCGCTTCCATGAACTCTATGCGGCCCTGTGGTCGCAGCTCGAATCGGGATGGGTGCACCATGAAGGCTGACCGTCTGCAATGGCTGGCGCTGCATGCGCTGTTCATCTGTCTCGTGCTGGGACTGGCCGAATGGGCCGCCGCTCGCCGCTGGCTGGACCCTACCTTCTTCGGCCAGCCCAGCGGCGTGGCCGCCTATCTCTGGAACCATGCGGGCACGGCCCGGTTCTGGTCCGACCTGGGCTGGACGCTGGCGGCCGTGGCCTGCTCCTTCGTGCTGGGCAGCGTGGCCGCCTTCGCCACGGGGCTGGCCTTTGTGCGCTGGCCGGCCATTGAGCGCTTTGCGGAGCCCTACTTCAACGCGCTGAACGTGATGCCGCGCATCGCGCTGGCGCCGCTGTTCATCCTGTGGTTCGGGCTGGGGCTGGGCAGCAAGATCGCCGTGGGCTGCTCGCTGACCTTCTTCATCGTGCTGTCGGCCACGGTGGCAGGCATGCGGGGCGTCAGCCAGGATCATGTGACGCTGTGCCGCACGCTGGGCGCCAGCGCCACCACCACCTTCTTCGAGGTCACGCTGCCCGGCGCCGTCCCGGTGATCTTCTCGGGCCTGCGCCTGGGATTGATCTATGCCCTGCTGGGCGTGGTGGGCACCGAGATCATCGCCAGCGAAAAGGGCCTGGGCCAGACCCTGGCCTACCTGGGCTCCACCTTCGACATCAATGGCGTCATGGCGCTGCTGCTGGTGCTGGCCCTGCTGGGCGTGGGCATGGTGCGCTTCATGTCCTGGGCCGAGAGGCGGCTGCTGCACTGGCAGTGAGCCCGCCAGCCCTCTCTCCCAACCTTCCTTCCTCTTCCTCCCCTTCCATCCGTTCCTCCAAGGAGTACCCCCATGGCCAATGCCGCCCCCATGCAGCTGATCGACATCGACGCCCGCTACCACCACATCCGCCCCGTGCCGCGCATGCCCAACTTCGCGGCCTGGATCGAGGGCGTGGACCTGACCCGGCCCCTGTCCCCCGAGGTGCAGGCAGAACTGCGACAGGCCCTGTACGACTTCGAGGTCATCTTCTTCCGGCCCCAGGCCATCACGGCCGAGCAGCATGTGGCGCTGGCGCAGGTGTTCGGCCCGCTGTCCAAGGGTTCGTACTTCGAGCGCAAGAGCGGCATGCCCGACGTGGAGATGATCATCTCCGACAAGGACCGCCCGCCCGCCATAGACAACTGGCACACCGACATCAGCTGGAAGCAGCAGCCGCCGCTGGGCACCGTGATCCAGATCGTGACCACGCCGCCGGCCGGCGGCAACACCTGCTGGACCAGCACCAGCAAGGCCTATGACTGGCTCTCGCCCGGCATGCAGCAGTACCTGGAAGGCCTGCAGGCGGTCCATACCTGGGAGGAATCGGGCTTCCGGGAATACCTGGGCCGCAAGGGCGAGGAGGCGCTGTTCGAGGCGCTGCGCCAGTTCAAGCCCGTGACGCATCCCGTGGTGCGCACCAACCCCGATTCAGGCCGCAAGTGCATCTTCGTCAATGCCGATTTCACGCGCCACATCACGGGCGTGGACCGGCACGAGGCGCGCGGCGTGCTCGCCTTCCTGCTGGACTGGCTGAAGAAGCCGGAGTTCATGGTGCATCATCAATGGGACGCAGGCGGCATCGCCATCTGGGACAACCGCAGCACGCAGCACTATGCTGTGGCCGACTACTGGCCCCACTACCGCGTGAACCAGCGCGTCACCTTCGACACCCCTTCCACCCAATGACAACGAGACACGGAGACAGCTTCATGAGCACGCAAGAGCACCTGCAGTTCTATATCGACGGCCAATGGGTTCCCCCGGCCGTGCCGCGCACGCTGGATGTGATCAATCCGTCCACCGAGGAGGTGGCGGCCCGCATCAGCATGGGCTCGGCCGCCGATGTCGATGCAGCCGTGGCCGCCGCACGCCGCGCGTTCGACGGCTTCTCGCAGACCACGCGGGACGAGCGGCTGGCCCTGCTGGACAAGGTGCTGGCGGTCTACATGCGCCGCATCGACGAGGTGGCGCAGACCATCTCGCTGGAGATGGGCGCGCCGCTGTGGCTGTCGCGCGCGGCCCAGGCCACGGTGGGCGCGGGGCACCTGAAGCAGACCCTGCAGGTGCTCAGGGACTTCGAGTTCGAGAGCGTGCGCGGCACCACCGGCATCGTGCATGAGCCCGTGGGCGTGGTGGGCATGATCACGCCCTGGAACTGGCCCATCAACCAGATCATGTGCAAGGTGGCACCGGCCCTGGCGGCGGGCTGCACCATGGTGCTCAAGCCCTCGGAGATCGCGCCGCTGAACGCCATCCTGGTGGCCGAGATCCTGCACGAAGCGGGCGTGCCCGCCGGCGTGTTCAACCTGGTCAACGGCGACGGCCCCTCGGTGGGCGAGGCCATGTCCGTGCACCCCGGCATCGACATGATGACCTTCACGGGCTCCACGCGCGCGGGCATTGCCGTGGCCAAGGCCTCGGCCGATACCGTCAAGCGCGTGACGCAGGAGCTGGGCGGCAAGTCGGCCAACATCGTGCTGGACGATGCCGACATCGAAAAAGCCGTTGTCCAGGGCGTGAACGCCTGCTTCACCAATTCGGGCCAGAGCTGCAACGCACCCACGCGCATGTTCGTGCCGCGCGCCCTGCATACGCGCGCCGTGGCGGCCGCCAAGGCCGCTGCCGAGGGCGTGAAGGTGGGCGATGCACTGGCCGACACCGGCGCCATGCACATGGGCCCCGTGGTCAGCGAGGCGCAGTTCCGCAAGATCCAGGGCCTGATCGAGGCCGGCATCGCCGAAGGCGCCACCCTGGTGGCCGGTGGCACGGGCCGCCCCGAGGGCCTTGCGCGCGGCTACTTCGTGCGGCCCACGGTGTTCGCCGACGTGCGCAACGACATGACCATTGCGCGCGAGGAAATCTTCGGCCCCGTGCTGGTCATCCTGCCCTACGACACGGAGGAGGAGGCCATCGCCCAGGCCAACGACACGCCCTACGGCCTGTCGGGCTATGTGCAGTCAGGCAGCCTGGAGCGCGCACGCCGTGTGGCCTCGCGCCTGCGCACCGGCATGGTCCACCTCAACGGTGCAGGACCGGACTTCGGCGCGCCGTTCGGCGGCTACAAGCAGTCCGGCACGGGCCGGGAATGGGGCGAGCACGGCTTCAAGGAGTACCTTGAAGTGAAAGCCGTGATGGGCTATCAACCAAAGCAAAAAGCCGCCGCCTGAAGGCGGCTGCCTACCCGCGCCGTGCGGCCTCGTAGAGGCCTTCCACGCGCGGGATGTTGCGTTCCAGCTCGCGGATGCGCTCGGGACCTGCGGGGTGGGTGGACAGGAATTCCAGGCCACCACGGTCGCCCGTGGCCTGGCCCATCTTGCGCCACAGCGAGACCGAGGCCTGGGGGTTGTAGCCGGCGCGCGCAGCCAGTTCCAGGCCCACGAGGTCGGCCTCGCTCTCGTCGCCCCGGCTGAATTTCAGCGACAGCAACTGGCCGCCCAGGCGGGCCGCCGCATTGCCCAGGTCGCCCAGGCCCAGCAATTGCGCGCCCAGCGAGATGCCGATGCTGGTGGCCTGGTTCTTGGCCAACTGCTCGCGCGAGTGCTCGCGCAGCGCATGGGCCATTTCGTGGCCCATGATCATGGCGATCTCGTCGTCGGTGAGCTGCAGCTGCTCGATGATGCCCGTGTAGAAGGCTATCTTGCCGCCCGGCATGCAAAAGGCATTGATCTCCTTGCTGCCGATCAGGTTCACCTCCCAGCGCCAGGCATTGGCGCGCGGATTCCATTGGGCGGTGTACGGGATGAGCCGCCGGGCAATGGCGCGCAGCCGCTGCAGCTGCGGGTTGCTGTCGCCAGCCAGTGCGCCCTGGGCGCGGGCCTTGGCCAGCAGTTGCTGGTACTGGTCGGTGGCGGCGCCTTCCAGCGTCTCGGCCGGCACCAGCTTGCGCAGGCCCGAGGCACCGCCCACCTGCACCTGTGCCGCCACCGGCGCCGTGGCCAGGCCCATGGCCGCCGCGCTGCCGGCCAGCAGAAAACCGCGACGCGCGCGCCAGGGCGCGCAGGCACAGCCCCAGGCGGACGGGGCACAGGGTTCGGAGGAGAGATGGGATGGCTGCTGCATGCCGCCAAGTCTAGCGGCCATGCATGCCCGAATCATGCGGAGAACAGCGCATCGTGAAGAGCGGCGCCGGCCTACAAAGAGTTACGCCATCTGCGCGGCCATCACGGCCCGCTGCGCCCGCATCTCGGCGCCGATCACCAGCATCAGCCCCGCCAGCACGGCCAGCAGCCCCAGCCACGATTGCAGCGGCTGCCGCTCGCCCACGACCCACACCGCCAGCACGAAGGCCGCCACGGGCTCGATCAGGCTCAGCGTCACGCCCGTGGGGCCGGAGATGCTGCGCAGCCCGATGGAAAACAGCATGTGCGCCAGGCCCGACACCACCACGCCCAGGTAGACCACCACCAGCACGGCCGCCAGGCTCCACTGCGGCAGGCCGCTTTGCACCAGCGCAATCGGCACCGCCATGCAGGCCGCCCCGGTGAAGACATAGAAATTCACCACGCGCGGCGACATGTGGGTGACCAGGCGCTTGTTGATCAGCGCATAACCCGCGTACGACAGCCCCGCCAGGAGGCACAGGGCCAGGCCGCTCCAGGACAGCGTGGCGCCGCCCCGGGCCATCACCATGGCCGCGCCTCCCGCCACGCTCACCAGCGTGCCGGCCCACCACAGGGCAGACAGGGGCGCGCGCAGCACCAGCGCCTGCATCAGCCCGGCCCAGATGGGGCCACTGCCAATGGCCACGGCCGTGCCCACGGCCACGCCCGTGAGCGTCACGCCCTCGTAGAAAAAGATGCTGTAGCCGCCGATTCCCATGGATGCCAGCACGAACCAGGCCGGGCGCAGTCCCAGGTGCACCGGGTTGGGCAGCAGCGACTGGACGGGCGCCACGCCCTGCCCGGCCCGCCCGCGCAGCCTCCAATGGGAAACCGCCAGCAGCGCCCCCAGAAACAGGCTGGAGACGGCCAGCTGCGCGGCGCCCACCCAGAACGGCGACAGCCCGCCTGCGCCCAGGCTTTGCGCCGTGCCTGTCGTGCCCCAGAGCACGGCGGCCACCGAAACGAAGGCGATGCCGACGGCGGAGGAAGAAGCGGAAGAGTTGCGAACCATGGCGCCATGTTGCGCCTGGCGCGGCCGGGCATTTGTCGAGAAACGCTCGTAGTCCGGAGGACTGTGAACGGGCTAGCCGCGCAGTTGCCGCGCCGTCACGCCCCGGTCGCGCCGCAGCGCATAGGCCAGCGCGCTGGCCGAGGCATAGCCGCAGCGCAGCGCCGTGGCCTCCAGGGGCAGGCCCCGCGCCAGCCCGCGCTCGGCCGCATCCAGGCGCAGGCCGCGCAGCCAGGCCTGGGGCGGCTGGCCCGCCAGCTCCACGAAGCGCGCGTGAAAGCGCTGGGCGCTCATGTGGCACAGGGCGGCCAGCCGGGCCGTGGGCCAGTCCTCGTGCAATGCGGCCTGTACGCTCGTGGTCAGTTGCTGCAGGTCCAGCCCCCGGCGCGCCAGCAGGCCGGGCGCCTGCAGCACCTGGGCCAGCTGCTCGGCGGCCGGGCCTTCCGACTCCCGGCCGCGCAGGGCCGGTGGCACGGAAAAGCGCCGCATCCGGTCCAGCCCCGGGCCGCTGGGCGCATCGATGACGAACACGCGCGAGCGCGGCGCCGCCAGGTAGCCGTGGTCCACGCCGGCGGGGATGAGCATGCCGCTGACGGCGTCCACAAAGGCGCTGCGCCCGCCCACCTCCAGCTCCATGCGGCCCTGCAGCGCATAGAGGATCTGCGCATGGCCGTGGGCATGGGCCTGGTGCTCGCCGCTGTAGCTGCGCACCGAGCTGTGCGGCGCGAACGCGGTATCGGTGGCATCGGCCGCGCCGTCTTGCGCGGCGGCATCGCTGTGGAGGGAAGAGAGGGTGTAGGCCATGGCGGCATCCTGTGCCCGCGATGGTAGCGCGCGCCAGTCCGCGCCACCATGGGCCCGATAATGGCCGCAGCCTGCCGCAGCACAACATGACCGAGCCGTCCACCACCACCCCCTCCGCCCCCTCCACCGCCGCCGAAGCGCCCCGCCGCAGCTGGGGCCAGACCCTGCGCGTCTATGCCGAGCCGGCCAGCCTGCGCATGCTGGCCCTGGGTTTTTCGGCAGGCCTGCCGCTGCTGCTGGTGCTGGGCACGCTGTCGTTCTGGCTGCGCGAGGCCGGCGTGGACCGCACCACCATCGGCTACCTGAGCTGGGTGGGCCTGGCCTATGCCTTCAAGTGGGTCTGGTCGCCGCTGGTGGACCGCATGCCGCTGCCGCTGCTCACGCGCTGGCTGGGGCGGCGGCGCGGCTGGCTGCTGTTCGCGCAGCTGCTCATCGTCGCCGGGCTGTGCGGCATGGCGTTCAATGATCCGCGCGTCTCGCTCACGCCGCTGGTGTGGTGCGCGCTGGCCGTGGCCTTCGGCTCGGCCACGCAGGACATTGCGCTGGATGCCTACCGCATCGAATCGGCCGACACCGAGCGCCAGGCCGCGCTGGCCGCCACCTACCAGACCGGCTACCGGCTGGCCATGATCTGGGCCGGCGCCGGCGTGCTGTGGCTGGCCGCCCGCGCCGAGGTGGCGGGCACGGCGGGCTACCAGAGCGGTGCCTGGCAGGTGGCCTACCTGGCCATGGCCGCCTCCATGGCCGTGGGGATGCTGACCGTGCTGCTCTCGCCGGAACCGGTGCCACGCCCGCTGGCGCCTGCCCGCAACGCGGCCGAGTGGCTGCACAGCGCGCTGGTCGAGCCCTTTGCCGACTTCCTGGGCCGCTACCGCTGGCAGGCGCTGCTGGTGCTGGGCCTGATCGCCATCTACCGCATCAGCGACGTGGTCATGGGCATCATGGCCAACCCCTTCTACGTGGACATGGGCTTCACCAAGGACGAGGTGGCCGCCGTGACCAAGGTCTACGGCGTGATCATGACGCTGGCGGGCGCCTTCCTGGGCGGGGCGCTGGCCATGCGCTGGGGCGTGATGCGCGTGCTGATGCTGGGCGCCGCGCTGTCGGCCGCCACCAACCTGCTGTTCGCCTGGCTGGCCACGCGCGGCCATGACGTGAATGCGCTGGTCTGGGTGGTGAGCGCGGACAACCTGGCCGGCGGCATCGCCTCGGCGGCCTTCATCGCCTACCTGTCGGGGCTGACCAATGTGCAGTACTCGGCCACGCAGTACGCGCTGTTCAGCTCCATGATGCTGCTGGCGCCCAAATGGCTGGCCGGCTTCTCGGGCGCCTTTGTCGATGCGCATGGCTACGTGAGCTTCTTCCAGGCCACGGCTCTGCTGGGCCTGCCCGTGCTGGTGCTGATCGCGCTGGCCTCGCGCGTGCATGCGGTGCGGCCCGCGCAACGCGGCAGTTGAGCGGCTGGCCGCAGGCTGCGCTGTTTTACCGAACTTTACGCAAGCGACAAGCACGGCTGACGGGGCGCTGCGAGCATCGTCGCAATACGACGCCAGGCCCCAGCATGAATACACTGCCCTCCATGAGTACGCACCATCTTCTGATGATCGAAGACGACACCCGCCTCGCGCAGATGGTGGGTGACTACCTGGGCAACAACGGCCTGCAGGTCACCCACATGGGCGATGCCCGCAGCGGCCTGGAGCAGCTGCAGCCCGCCGACGGCGTGCCAGGCGCCGACCTGCCCGACCTCGTCATCCTCGACCTCATGCTGCCCGACATGGACGGCCTGGAGGTCTGCCGGCGCATCCGCGCCCTGCCCGGCCCCGCAGCCCAGGTGCCGGTGCTGATGCTCACGGCCAAGGGAGATCCCATGGACCGCATCATCGGCCTGGAGATCGGCGCCGACGACTACCTGCCCAAGCCCTTCGAGCCGCGCGAGCTGCTGGCGCGCATCCGCGCCATCCTGCGCCGGCGCGGCGGCGGCGAGGGCACGGCCGCCGGCCAGCCGACCACGGCACTGCGCTTCGGCAGCCTGGAGATCGACCGCGACGCGCGCAGCGTCACCGTGGCGGGCCAGCCCTGCGAGCTGACCTCCTACCAGTTCGACCTGCTGGTCACGCTGGCCGAGCGCGCGGGCCGCGTGCTCACGCGCGACCAGATCATGGAAGCCGTGCGAGGCCGCGAGCTGGAGGCCTTCGACCGCTCCATCGACGTGCACATGGGCCGCATCCGCGCCGCCATCGAGGCCGACCCCAAGGCGCCCAAGCGCATCCTGACGGTGCGCGGCGTGGGCTACGTCTTCGCCAAACAACAAGACTAGCCAAGCGAATGAAGCTGCTGTCCCTCTTCTCCCAGCGCCTGTACCTGCGCATCTGGCTGGCCGTGGTGGGCGGCGTGGCCGTGCTCACGCTGACGGTGGCATGGGCCTGGCAGATCGCGGCCGAGCAGAACGCGCAGAACGTGCAAAGCGCCAGCTCGCCGCCCTCGCGCGACGTGGCCATGCGCGACGGCCAGGGCAACGTGATCGCCCAGGGCCGTGCGCGGCGCCTGCCCGGCCCGCCCGAGGAGGGCCTGCGCTTCGAGATCGAAGGCACGGACGGCCAGACCTACATGCTGCACATGGCGCCGCGCCCGCCGCGCGGCGACCGCCCGCCGCACGACGGCGCAGCCGCCTTCTGGCTGCGCCCGCCCTTCGGCTTCCTTTGGCTGCTGGGACTGGTGGGCGTGGCCGTGGCCGTGGGCGTGTTCCCCATCATCCGCCGCCTGCTCAAGCGGCTGGAGAACTTGCAGCGCGGCGTCAAGCGCTTTGGCGAGGGCGACCTGTCGGTGCGCGTGCCCGAGCACGGCAGCGACGAGGTGGCCGACCTGGCCCACCAGTTCAACGCCGCCGCCGCGCGCATCGAGACCCTGGTGACCTCGCACAAATCGCTGCTGGCCAATGCCTCGCACGAGCTGCGCTCGCCGCTGACGCGCATCCGCATGGGCCTGGAATTCATGGGCGACGACCCGGCCAGCGCCCGCGCGCGCGCCGAGATCCAGCGCAACATCAGCGAGCTAGACCAACTGGTGGACGAGATCCTGCTGGCCAGCCGGCTGGAGACCTATGAGGGCGACGTGGGCACGATCGAGCCCGTGGACCTGATCGGCCTGGCCGCCGAGGAATGCGCACGCGTGGATGCCGACCTGGACCTGCAGTCCACCGACGCGCTGGAAGTGCCCGGCATCTCCAAGCTGCTGCGCCGCGCCGTGCGCAACCTGCTGGAGAACGCGCGCCGCTACAGCCAGGGCGCCATCACGCTGGAGCTGGCGCGCCAGGACGCCATGGCCGAGATCCGCATCTGCGACCATGGTCCCGGCGTGGCCCCGGCCCACCGCGAGCGCATCTTCGAGAAGTTCTTTCGCCTGCCCGGCGCCAGCGAGCGCTCGGGCGGCGTGGGCCTGGGCCTGGCCCTGGTGCGCTCCATCGCCCAGCGCCACGGCGGCAGCGTGCACTGCGAAGGCCGCGCCGACGGCCAGCCGGGCGCCTGCTTCGTGCTGCGGCTCCCGCTGGCCTGAGCTGCCGTCTGCGGCTCAGCCGTGCCGGTGCTGCCACTCCACACGTTCCACCAGGTCCCTGAGCAGGTCGAAATGCCAGCGGGTGCGCTTGAGCAGGCGGCCGTAGCGCGAGTGGGGGAAGCGGTAGGCGCCATCGGCCAGTTCGATGGCGCAGGACGCCAGGTGCCACTGCTGCTCGAACGCCTGGTGGCTGTCCGGCGGGTCGGCGCGCATGCGGCGTATGTGCGCCAGCGCCAGCTCCACCGCGCATTCCACGTCGAACTGGCGGGCCTTGCGGTCGGGCTTTTTGCCACAGACCTCGGCCAGGGTGACCAGCCGCCCCTCGATGACGACCAGACAGACATGCATGGCCTGCCACGCGCTGGGCCAGTCGGAAGGCCTTGCGGCTTGCGACCGCTTGGGCAACGGCTGCGCCTGCACTGCCGCACCGGCAGTGTTTTTGGGGGATGTCATGGGGTCAGCCCTCCTGTCGGAAAAGGCCGGACAAGGTGAATACGTTCATGGCTGCAGCTCCTGGTTGAGACTGAAGAACCACGCGCTGCGTTTCTACGCACAACGGGTGGAGTGTGGCGGTTAGAAACATGGAACCAGCCATGCGGACATCCTTACGGGTAGCCCCCACCACACCCCATAACTTGCGGACGTGCGCAAGCGCACATCCTGAAATTGGGTATGACAAAGCCCCGCTTTACGGTGGGGGCTGCACGCTGGTTCAAAGGTGTTTCTACGCACCGGGCCTTTCGGCTTGCGGCCAGTTTAACGGGGCCGGGGCGGGCCGGCCAGCCGCACCCTCAATCCCGGCCCAGGTGCTCGCACAGGAAGTCGATGAACACGCGGGTCTTGCGCGGCAGGTGGCTGCTGTCGGGAAAGACCACGCTGATGGGCTGGGGCGGCAGCGCGTGGTCCGGCAGCACGCGCTGCAGCACGCCGCCGGCCAGGTCGTACTCCACAAACCACGCAGGCAGCACGGCCACGCCCAGCGAGGACCGGGCCAGGGCGCGGATGGCGGTGGAGGAGTTGGATTGGTGGGCCGCCCGGCCCACCACGTCCACGCCCTGGCCGCCGGCAGTGCGCAGCGTCCAGGCCGTGGGGTGGGCGAGGTTGCTGTTGGCAATCCAGGGCAGGTCTGCCAGGTCTTCGGGCCGGCGCACGGGATGGCTGCGCAGGAAGGCGGCCGAGGCCACCAGCACGATGTCGTAGCCGGCCAGCCTGCGGCTTTTGAAGCTGGAGTCCGCCAGGTGGCCCAGGCGCACGACCAGGTCCAGCTTTTCGGCCACCAGGTCGCTCAGTGAAGAGTTGACGTCATAAGCCACCGAGATGCCCGGGTAGCGCTCCAGGAAGGCCGGGATCAGCGGAAGAATGTACTTCTCCCCGTATTCGCTGGTGGTGCTGATGCGCAGCCGGCCCGCGATGCGGTTGCCGCTGTGCATGGCGTTGTCGAAGGCGCTGCCCACGTCGCGGACGATGCCCTTGAACTCGTCGTAGAACTCCCGCCCGGTTTCCGTCAGGGCGATGCTGCGGGTGTTGCGCACCAGCAGGGCCACCGACAGCGCCTCTTCCAGCGCCTTGACGTGCAGGCTGGCCATGGCCTTGCTGATGCCCAGGAAGTCCGCCGCCCTGGTGTAGGAGCCGAAATCCACCACGGCCAGAAACGTCTGCGCGCGGTGCAGCAGCGTGTGCATGGCCGTGCTTGTGGGGGTCATTGTTCAATCCAGTCAAACAAAGAGTCCAGCATAGCCCCATCGACGTGGCCGCCCGCGCTCTTTAGTCTTGCCCCTCCTGAAAGCGCAAGATGACATACCGATACCGCCTGGCCACCGTTTTCCTGATGGGTTTTTTCGTCGACTGCATCAACATCTTCATGCCCGCCGTCGCGCTGCCCACGATTGCGGCCGAGTTCCATGTGGGCATCTCGGCCGGAGCCTGGGTGGCCAATGCCTACATGCTGGGATTGACGCTGGCCATTCCCCTCGCCCCCTGGCTGGCCGACCGCTGGGGTGCGCGCGGGCTGATGGCGGGCTCCATGCTGGCCTTCGCCCTGGCCGCCTGGGCCTGCGGCGAGGCGGGCAGCTTCGGCCAGCTGGTGGGCTGGCGCTTCATCCAGGGCATGGCGGGCGGCCTGGTGATTCCCGTGGGCCAGGCCCTGGCCTTCAACCGGTTCCAGGGACCGGAGCGCGCGCGTGTCTCCACGCTGGTCATGGCCGTGGCGCTGATTGCACCGGCCCTCTCGCCCTGGCTGGGAGGGCTGATCGTGGACCACGGCTCCTGGCGCTGGGTGTTCCATTCCAATATTGCGCTGGCCCTGGCCGCAGCAGGCCTGGCCTGGCTGTGGGTGCGCGATGCACCGGCCACTGCCCGGCAGCGGCCGGACCTCAAAGGCCTGGTGCTGGTCAGCGCCGCGCTGGCCGCTTGGCTGCTGGGCATGTCGCTCTATGGCGCAGGCCAAGGTTCGGGCCAGGGCCTGGCGCTGGCCTGGCTGGGCATGGCGGCGGGCCTGGCCTTCACGGTGCTGTATGCCATCCATGCCCGCAAGACGGCCCACCCCATTGTGGAACTGCAACTGCTCAAAAGCCCGCGCCTGCGCATGTCGGTGGCCGTCTACCACGCCATTCCCGGCGTGTTCACGGGCGTGAACCTGCTCAACACCTTCTACCTGCAGGACATGCTGCATCTGAGCGCGCAGGCCACAGGCCGATTCATGATGGTCTACGCCGGCGGCGCCCTGGTGTCCATGCTGGTGGGCGGCCGGCTGTACAACCGCGCGGGCGCACGGCCCCTGTTCATCGCCAGCATGGTGCTGCACAGCCTGGGCATTGCGGCGCTGGCCGCCGTGGCGGCCCCTGCCGACGCCTGGCTGCTGGCGGCCGCCTACGGGCTGATGGGCCTGGGCGGCGGCCTGGGAGCCAATACCGCGCAGACGACGGCGCTGCTGGACTTCGAGGGCCGGCAGACGCAGCAGGCCAGCGTGATCTGGAACCTCAACCGGCAGATGGCCTTCAGCGTGGGCGCCGCTTTTTTCCTGATGGTTTTCAACATGCTCGCCACCCGCCTGGACGCAGGCCGGGCCTATCACATGACGTTTCTGATCGCATCGCTGGCAGGGCTTGTACCCCTGCTGCAACTGCGATCGCTTCACACCCCCAAGGACCACCATGCAAGACAACAAGCCCATCGACCGTGACATTGACATCGGCATCGCCGAACGCAGCATCCACCGGGTGCACGAGCTGATCCACACCGTCTTCACCCAACCAGCGGGCGCACAGGCCGCGCTGCAGGCGCTGATGCCGCAGTTCAGCCCGGAGTTCAGCATGGTGACCACCGCAGGCAGACTCGTCGGCCTGGACGATGTGGAACAGATGTTCCGGCGCGCGGCCGGCCAGCGGCCAGGGCTGGAGATATGCGTCTGCGACATGCAGCCCGTATGGCGGGACGCGGCCGGCCTGGCCATGCGCTACTTGGAAACCCATCGCCTGGACGGCGTGGAGACCTCGCGCCGATCAGTCGTGATCCTCAAACGTGCGGGCCAAGGGGTGCTGTGGCATTACCTGCATGAGACGGCCCTGGGCTGATGGCCCAGACCGCGCTCGCCGCTCAGCCCCGCAGGTAGCGGTCGGCGATGCTGCCGGGCACGTAGAGGCCGCGCTCCAGGTAGAAGTCCAGCTTCTTGCGGTCGGGGGCGCGCAGCTTGATCAGCGGCACGGGCGCCTGTTCGGTGCGCGAGAACATCAGGCGGATCTTGAGCGGGGTGCGGCCCCAGTTACCCTGCACGTGCAGGAAGAAGGGGCCGTCCTCGGCCTTGGCCAGCCGCAGGCGGTAGTTGCCGCCGGCGCGCAGCACGCGCTGCATGGCCAGGTGCATGCTCAGGTAGGCGGGCATGTCGATGCCCTGGCGCAGTTGCTCGTATTCGCCGGCCTGCTGGAGCTGGGCGATATAGGCCTCGCCCGTCTGCGGCAGGACCTGTTCCACGTATTCCTTGTGCAGAGCAGCGATGAAGGCGCTGCCCGGAGGCGCGGCCATGAGCCAGTTCTCGACCACGGGCACCTGCGGGTCGCGGGTGTAACGCTCCAGGTAGTAGGCGACCAGGTCGGCGCCGCTGCGCTGCTGCTGCTCCAGCAGCCAGTCCAGCGGCTCGGTGAGGATGGTGCTGGCGTCCAGCCAGATGCCGCCATGGCGGTGCAGCAATTCCAGCCGCAGCCAGTCCGAGCGCTTGGCCACGGGCAGCTGCTGCAGGTTGCCGGGCAGTTGCGGCACGTATTGCGGCAGTTGCGCGTCGTTGAGGATGCGCAGGCTGTAGCCAGGGTTCAGGCGGGCCCAATTGTCAAAGCAGCGCTGTATGAGCAGCGGCACCGAGTCGCCATTCCAGTAGGCCCAGATGATGCGGGGTATGGGCGTGGAGACGGGCACGGGCGCCGCAGGCCCGATGTCATGGCTGCGGAAGTCGGGCGCGGGGCCCTGCTCCAGGCGGCGTGGGAAGGCGGCGTAGAAGCGGCGCATGCCGGCCGCCAGCCACAGCTCGCCCCGGGTTTTCAGTTTCAGGCCGCTCATGCGTGGGCTCCCGGTGTTCCCAGTTGCTGCGCGCGGCGCTCCCAGCTGCGCAGCTTCCATGCGCGCAGCCACCAGCCGCGCCGCAGATAGGCCTGGCGCAGGGCCGGCAGGGACAGCGGGGAGATGCGGCCGAAGTCCGCCAGGAACTGCTGCGCCAGCGCCTGCCGCTGCGCGGGCGGCATGTCCCGCTGCCGGTCAAGAAATCGCAGGGCGCCGATGAGGTTGCGCGCGGCCTGGTGCGCCCAGGCGAACTGCAGGCGCCCGTCGTTGCGCAGCGCATCGTCCTGCAGGGCTTGCACGGCCTGCGCCAGGGGCCACAGGGCGGCGGACTGGTCTGCCGCCTTGGCAGGCGTCATGGACGCGAGGATGGAGTTGGCACGCTGCCGGTAGGCCACCCAGGGCTGGGGGCAGTAGTAGAAGCTGCTGCAGCGCAGCGCCATCTGCGGCATGGTCATCATGTCTTCGAAGTAGCGGCCTGCAGGAAAGCGCAGGCCGGCATCCCACAGGCTGCGGCGCGAGATCTTGGACCAGGCATGCAGCTGCCCCGTGCGCAGCAGGCCGGCCAGCAGGGCGCCCCGGTCCTGCGAGCGCTGCAGCGTGGGGCCCTGGAAGCTGTGCCGGTGCGCCTCGCCGCGCAGGCGGTGCTTGAGGCGCGGGGCCTCGCGCCAGACGGAGAAGTCGCAGAGCACGGCATCGGGCACATGTTGTTTCACGATGGCCGACAGCCCGGCAATCGCGCCGGGCAGCAGCTTGTCGTCGGAGTCCAGGAACCACAGGTAGTCGCCCGTGGCCGCATCGATCATGGTGTTGCGCGCCGCGCTCAGGCCGGCGTTGCGCTCGTGCTGCATGAGCTGCAGGCGGCCGGGCCAGCGCTGGTCCAGTTGCTGCATCAGGGCCCAGGAGCCATCGGTGGAGCAGTCGTCGAGCACCAGCACCTGAACGCCGGCATCGGCCTGGTCCATGACGGACTGCAGGCATTCCTCCAGGTAGGGCAGCACGTTGTAGACGGGCACCAGGATGCTGAGCCAGGTCACGGACGCTCCCCCTGCAGCAGGCGGGCGAACAGGTCTTCGTACTGGCCGGTCATGCGCTGCAGGCTGTAGTGCGACAGGGCTTCCTGCCGCGCGGTGGCGGCCATGCGCACGGCGGCCTCGTCATCCTGCAGCGCCTGCTGCAGGGCGTCGGCCAGCGATTCAGGGGCGGCGTGCGCGGCCAGCAGGCCGTTGTCGCCGGGCCGCACCACTTCCTGCACGCCCACCACGCGGCTGCTCACCACCACGCAGCCCGCCGCCATGCCTTCCAGAAGGGACAGGGGCATGCCCTCGTAGTGCGTGGACAGCACGCAGACGCGGTGCGCACGCAGCAGGCCGGGCACGTCGTTGCACATGCCGATGAATTGCACCTGGTCCTGCAGGCCCAGTTCGGCGCTGAGCCGCTGCGCCGCCTGCTGGGCGCGCGCCTTGCCGCCGCCGGCCAGGGTCAGCGTGGGCTTGAGGCCGCGCTGTCGCAGCACGGCCAATGCGCGCAGCAAGGTGGCATGGTCCTTTTGCCGCGCAAAGCGCGCGGCCATCACGATGTCCGGGCGGCGCTGCAGCAAGGGGGGCGGCTCCTGCAGATAGGGCTCGGGCCGGATGCCGTTGCTGATGGCCAAGAGCTTGGCGGCAGGAAAGCCGCGGTCCTGCAGGCTCTGGCGCACGCCTTCGGAGCAGCCGACGATGGCGGCCGTGCGCTCGGTCAGCCACAGGGCCTGCGCCAGCCGCCAGCGCGTGTAGCGCTCGCGCGAGTTGTGTTCCACATGCACCAGGCAGGGCACGCCGGCCCACAGCGCGGCAAAGCGGCCCCAGAGGTGGTCGCTGAACCCATGGGCGACCACGATGTCCGGCCGAAAGTCCAGGCAGATGCGGCGCAGCTGCCAGACGGTGGCGGCATGGGACCAGCCGGCCACCACGTCGACATCGATGCCGCCGTCGCGCAGCTTCTGCACGCGTTCATCGGAGGTATTGCGCTTGCGCCGCAGCACCAGCCTGGCGTCGAAGCGGCCCGACGCGCGGTGCGCCGACACCAGATCCACCGCCACCTGGGTGGCACCCGAGAAGCCGCCCGTCACGAAGTGCAGCACCCGGGGCCGGGCCGTGGTGGCGCGCTCCGTCACCGCACGGCTCCGCTGGCCCTTTCCAGGCCATGCAGCGATGACCACAGGGCCACCACGAGGAAGACGAAGAAGACGATGCCGCTGTTGTGCACGAAAAATTGCTGTGACATGCCGAAGGCCAGGTACATGGCTGGCATCAGGCTGCCCAGGATACGCAGCAGCAGGGCCTCGCGCCAGGGGGTGCTGTCCGCAGGCCACAGCGCCATGCGCCGCCGCGAGGGCCAGAACAGCCACAGCAGCGAGATGAACAGCGCTGCCTGCAGCAGCACGCCCGGCACGCCGAGCTTGACCCAGATGTCCAGGAAGTCGTTGTGGATGAAGTTGTATTCGCGGATGGACTGGCCATAGCTGCCGGCGTCCACGCGCCGGTGCATCTCGTCCACATAGCCCTGCATGCCCCAGCCCAGCAGAGGCTTCTCGCCGATCATCTGCACGGCCAGCCGGTACTGCTCCAGCCGGGTGCCCAGCGAGGTGTTGGAGTTGCCGGCATGAAGGTAGGTGCTCACATCCAGGTAGACCTCATCCACGCGCTCGCTGACGCGCGGGATGAAGGCCATCACGGTGGCCAGCGCCACCACAATTGCAGCGCAGCCCAGCAACAGGCGCCCGAAGTACTGCGGGCGGTACATGCGCACCAGCACCATCAGCATGAGGAACATCGGCAGCAGCGCCAGCCAGCCCCCCCGCGAGCCCGACAGCAGCGAAGCCAGCGCCCCCAGCGCGGCAGCCGCCAGCACCAGCAGGCGCCAAAGCAGGGAGCGCTGGTGCCAGAAGGACACGGCATAGATGCAGGAGAAGCAGCCCAGCAGCAAGGCCATGTTGCCCCACTGGATGGCATTGGTATAGCCCGTGGCCCGTTCCATGCCCAGCACGCAGACCTGCCACAGGGCCATGAAGCCCGCGCCTGCGCTGCCCAGCGGAATGCCCCACAGGAAGATCCGCGCCGTGGGCGGATAGCACATGGCGAACAGCAGGCTGACCGCGCCCAGGATGAATTTCACGGGCCGGTCGAACTGCCCGGTGCCCCCGTCCAGCACGGACAGGAAGTACCACATCACCGCCATGCCCAGGAACAGCGCGACCAGCAGCCAGGTGCCGTTGGACTGCCGGTATCTGACCCAGCGAGGCAGAAAACACAGGGCGCCCAGGACCATGAGGCCGGCGCCATAGGAATAGCCCGAGCGCAGCCACAAGGCCAGCCCGGGCACCAAAATAGCGGCCAGGGTCGTGAGGAGCCCTGGCAGCTTCGACTTGTCAAATCTCATCAAGACCGCAACTTTCTGCCCCAAAATGCGGGCATTCCGCTTTCCATCCGCTCATGAAAAAAATTCCTGCGGTCTTATTCAGGCTGCTCCATCGCTGGGCGGCGCCTTCCAAAATCGGCGCAGATTACACCATGCCTGCGCCCTTGCAGCTGCCCCCATCGCCCCCGGCAGCCGATGGTCTTGCAGCGGAAATCCCGAAAACGATCTGGACGTACTGGAACCAGTCCGGCCTGGATCCCTTCGTCCAGCAGTGCGTGGACAGCTGGCGGCGGCAGTGCCCGGATCACCAGGTCATCGTCGTGACGCCAGAGAACCTGGGCCAGTACGTCGCCTGCGGCGGCCTTCCTGCGGCGTTTGCCGAACTCCATCCCACCAAGCAATCGGACTGGCTTCGCCTGTACCTGGTGGCACACCACGGCGGCTACTGGTTCGACGCCACCACGCTGCTGACCGCGCCGCTGGACTGGATGAGCGCCTGCCCCGGCGCAGGCGCTGCCGAGCTGGCAGGCTTCTACCTTGAGGGCTTCACCAGGGACAGGCGCTACCCCGTGATCGAAAGCTGGTCATTCTGCGCTCCGGCCGGCTCGCGCTTTGTATCGGAATGGCAAAAGGAGTTTCACCAGGCGCTGATCGTGGACGGCCCCGAGGCCTATCTGCAGCGCCTGCAGTCGCGGCCCGACGCCGCCGAGGTGCTGCAGGGCATTCCCGATCCAAATTACCTTCTGATCCATGTCGCGGCCCAGCAGGTGATGCGGCGCCTGCCCGATGCCCGGCTCACGCTGTTCAAGGCCGAGGACACGGCCTTCTTCTATCACTCTGCCCTGCGCTGGAAGTGGTACCTGCTCTACCCCCAGCTGTGCCTGGCGAAGGCGCCGCAGGTGGCGGCGCCCATCGTCAAGCTGCGCGGCGGGGAGCGGCGCCATTTCACGGACATGCTGGCTTTGCACGGAGGTGCTGCGCCCGGCAGCATCTGGAGCCGCGCGCTGTCGGCGCGCTGAGACACACAAAGCGGGCCGAGGCCCGCTTTGTTCAATGCCCGCCTGCGAAGACTTCGCCGGCTTTCAGGCGGTACAGCGTGCCGCAGTAGGGGCACTTGGCTTCGCCGGTGTGGGCCACGTCCAGGTAGACCTTGGGATGGCTGTTCCACAGCTTCATGTCGGCCTTGGGGCTGGGGCAGAACACGCCGCCCTGGGCGTTGAGGTCCTTGGCCGCCAGTTCGACGGTGGCATTCGTTGTCATGCTTGCTTATCTCTTTCGTGGGTCTCTAGGGATGTTCAGACCCGAGTCAGCCAATGGGCGTACTTGGGGTTGCGGCCGTTGACGATGTCAAAGAAGGCCTGCTGGATCTTTTCGGTGAGGGGGCCGCGGCTGCCCGCGCCGATCTCGATGCGGTCCACCTCGCGGATGGGCGTGACTTCGGCGGCCGTGCCGGTGAAGAAGACTTCATCGGCGATGTACAGCTCGTCGCGCGTGATGCGCTTTTGCACCACTTCCAGGCCCAGGTCCTTGCAGATGTGCATCACGGTATTGCGCGTGATGCCGTTGAGCGCGCCGGCCGACAGGTCGGGCGTGTAGACCACGCCATCCTTGATGACGAAGATGTTCTCGCCCGAGCCTTCGGAGACGAAGCCCGAGGCGTCCAGCAGGATGGCCTCGTCGTAGCCGTCGTCCAGCGCCTCGGTGTTGGCCAGGATGGAGTTGGTGTAGTTGCTCACCGCCTTGGCCTGGCTCATGGTGATGTTCACATGGTGGCGCGTGAAGCTGGAGATCTTCACGCGGATGCCGCGCTGCATGCCTTCCTCGCCCAGGTAGGCGCCCCAGGCCCAGGCCGCGACCATCAGGTGGATGGTGTTGCCCTTGGGGGAGACGCCCAGCTTGCGGTCGCCGATCCAGGTCAGCGGGCGCAGGTAGCAAGATTCCAGCTGGTTGGCGCGCACGACCTCGACCTGGGCCTGGTTCACCGCTTCCTGGGTGAACGGGATCTGCATGCGCAGGATCTTGGCGCTGTTGAACAGGCGCTTGGTGTGGTCTTCCAGGCGGAAGATGGCCGTGCCCTGCTCGGACTTGTAGGCCCGCACGCCCTCGAATGCGCCGCAGCCGTAGTGCAGCGTGTGGGTCAGCACATGGATCTTGGCATCGCGCCAGTCCACCAGCTGGCCATCCATCCAGATCTTGCCGTCACGGTCGGCCATCGAGGGAACAACGGGGCTCATAGGAACATCCTTGGGGGTATTGAACAGAACACCAACCCGGTATTTTAGGGCGCGGGGGCTGCCTCGGGGGCCGCCACCGTCTCGGGTTGCGGTTCGGGTTCGGGCGTGGGGCGCACCAGGGTCCACTTCATGAGACGGCCACTCTTGAACTCGCAGGTCACATGCGACTGCGTGCCGTCGGTCCAGCGGTAGATCTCGGGCTGCTGGCCCTCCTCGGACAGGCGCTCGCCCAGGGAGCGCGTCATGGCCACCACGTGCATCAGCGAGACCTTGGGCTTGAGCTTGACGTTGAGCATGACGGCGCTGCCCACATAGCCCATGGGCCGGTCCGAGGCCTTCCTCATGATGGACATCAGCCGCGTGAAATGCAGCAACAGCCACATCATGATGCCGCCGCCCACGGCGACCACACCCATCCAGCCATAGGACTGGTGCGCAGCCACCAGCAGTACGAGCAGGCCCAGAGGAATCAGGATATTGCGCAAATTCATGGCGCCGATTGTCTTATGGAGGCGCCGCAGGGCCGCTGCGGACAGTGCGTATGCCCCCGCAATGCGCTCGGCAAGAGCGTCAGCCCATCCCTCGGACGATATTCATGGCCTCGTCCACGCGTTCGACGGCATGAACGGTCAGGCCGGGGATGGCCTTCTTGGGCGCATTGGCCTTGGGTACCACGGCCATGGTGAAGCCCAGCTTGGCCGCTTCCTTCAGGCGCTCCTGGCCGCGCGGCGCGGGGCGCACTTCGCCGGCCAGGCCCACTTCGCCAAAGGCGAGGAATCCCTTGGGCAGGGCGCGGCCACGCAGGCTGGAGGTGATGGACAGCATGACGGCCAGGTCGGCCGCAGGCTCGCTGATGCGCACGCCGCCCACGGCGTTGACGAACACATCCTGGTCCGCGCAGGCCACGCCCGCGTGGCGGCTGAGCACGGCCAGCAGCATGGCCAGCCGGTCGCGGTCCAGGCCCACGGACAGGCGACGGGGTGCGGGGCCGCCCTGGTCGACCAGGGCCTGTATCTCCACCAGCATGGGGCGCGTGCCCTCCAGCGTGACCAGCACGCAGGAGCCGGGCACGGGCTCGCTGTGCTGGGACAGGAAGATGGCGCTGGGGTTGGTCACGCCCTTGAGGCCCTTCTCCGTCATGGCGAAGACGCCGATCTCGTTGACGGCGCCAAAGCGGTTCTTGATGGCGCGCACCAGGCGGAAGTTGCTGTGCGTGTCGCCCTCGAAGTAGAGCACCGTGTCCACCATGTGCTCCAGCACGCGCGGGCCGGCCAGTGCGCCTTCCTTGGTCACGTGGCCGACCAGGATCACGGTGATGCCCGTGGTCTTGGCCGCGCGCGTGAGGTGGGCCGCGCATTCGCGCACCTGGGCCACCGAGCCCGGCGCCGAGGACAGCTGGTCCGAGTACACGGTCTGTATGGAGTCGATGACGACCACGGCCGGCTGGGTGGCCTCCATGGTGGCGAGGATCTTCTCAAGCTGGATCTCGGCCAGCACGTTGACCTGGCTGGCCTCCAGCCCCAGGCGGCGCGAGCGCAGCGCGACCTGGGCACCGCTTTCCTCGCCCGTGACATACAGCGTGGGCAGGCCGACGCGGTGCAGCGCGTCCATGGCCTGCAGCAGCAGGGTGGACTTGCCGATGCCGGGATCGCCACCAATCAGCACCACGCCGCCTTCGACAATGCCGCCGCCCAGCACACGGTCCAGTTCCTCGATGCCGCTGGGCGTGCGCGCCACGTCCTGTGCCTCGATGGCCGACAGCGGCATCACGGCCTGGACATTAGCCAGGCCCGCATAGCCCTGGGGCTGGCTGAGCCGGTTCTTGCCCGCGCTCGCAGGCTCGGCAACGGCCTCGATCAGCGAGTTCCAGGCCCCGCAGGCCGGGCACTTGCCCAGCCAGCGCGGGCTGGTGCCTCCGCAGGCATTGCAGATGAACGTGGTTTTGTCTTTGGCCATGGGGTGAGCACTATACCGAGGGGTGGCCGCCGCCCTGGCACGCATGTTTCGCGCCTATCGCAGTTGCGTGACGGAAAGATATCGGTTATAGTTCACTTCTTCGCTGCAGAAAATGCAGTGAAAACGAAATTACTGCGGATTACCGCGCGATGGAGCAGTCTGGTAGCTCGTTGGGCTCATAACCCAAAGGTCGGAGGTTCAAATCCTTCTCGCGCAACCACCACGAAAAAAAGCCCACTTCGGTGGGCTTTTTTTCGTCTGTGCTATCCGTTCTTTTCTCCAGGCAGGTCAGCTGGGATCGTTCAGGTCTTCATGGTGGTCGGCCGTGCCCTGCTTCCAGTAAGAGGCCACGCGCATGCGCTTGGGCGATGCGCCCTTGGCCAGCAGAAGGCGACGCAACTCGGCCATGGCACTGTGCTCGCCCGCCGCCCAGATATAGCCGTCGTCCTGGGGCAGCTCCAGCGCCTGCACGGCATCGGCCAGCGATTCGACCCAGTCGCAGTCCAGCCGGGCCGTGCTGCTCCACTGGCGGCGGTCGGCCGGGTTGCGCAGCTGCACGCGCACCACGGCGCGGCTGCCGGCGGGCAGCTCGGCCAGGCGCCGCTCGATGGCGGGCATGGCGGTCTCGTCGCCGAACAGCCAATGCCATGGCAGGTTGGCCGAGATCACCAAGCTGCCGCGCGGACCGGCCAGGCCCACCCACTGGCCCAGCGGTGCGGTCAGCGCCCATTCGGTGGCGGGGCCGGCATCGTGCAGCGCGAAATCCATGATGAGGTTCTGGCGCGCGGCGTCGTAGCGCAGCGGCGTGTAGTCGCGCAAGGTGGGGCGCTCGTCCTCCACGAAGGTCGGACGGCCATCGAGCAGCACGGGAAGCGCGGGCAGTTCGCGCCCGGCCTGCGGCAGGATGAGCTTGACGTGGTCGTCAAAGCCGGCGCTCACGAAGTCCTCCAGATCGGGGCCGCCCAGGGTCAGGCGGACAAAGCCGGGGCTGGGCTGCTCGCGCGAGAGCAATTGCACATGGCGGGCGCGGAAGGAATGGCGGACACGCTGGACGACGGGGGCCGGTGTCACGGCAGAGGTGGCTGGATTGGGCAAGTTCATTGGCGAAACGGCCTGCGACGGCCTAGAATGTTGATTTAGTCCACCAATTCTCTGTCATCCGTTGACTTTGTCAACGTATTTCCACAAGACCCTGCCATGAATGCCTCCCTGCCCGCCGATATCTTCGAGGCCATGCACGAGCTGCTGCACCTGTTCCGCTCGCGCATGCGCGAGGACATGGAGTCCATGGAGCCCGGGCTGACGCCCAACGAGGTGCGCGTGCTGATGTACGTGGGCCGGCACCCGGGCCGCACGCAAAGGGATCTGGTCGACCACAGCCACATGGACAAGGCCCAGCTCGCGCGCATGCTGGCGCAGCTGCAGGAGCAGGGATGGCTGGACCGCGAACCGGACGCCCGCGACCGCCGCGTGCGCTGCCTGAGCCTCAGCCCCCAGGGACAGGCCCTGTTCGACCGGCTGCGCCAGTCGCGCCAGGCGCTGGCGGCCCGGCTGCTCAAGGATTGGGAGCCCGCCGCGCAACAGCAGTTGATGGCGCTGCTGGAGCGGGCCAGGGACAGCGTGGAAGCCGCGCCCTGATCAATCGATGGTCTTGTTCACGCGCGGCGCGACGGCGCACATGAGTTCATAGCCCAGCGTGCCTGCGGCCTCGGCCACCTCGTCGATGGGCAGCACGGCGCCGTTGCTGGCGCGGCCCCACAGCGTGACCTCGCTGCCCATGCCGGCATCGGGCACGGGCGTCAGGTCCACGGCCAGCATGTCCATGCTCACGCGGCCCAGGGTGCGGGTGCGCACGCCGTTCACCAGCACGGGCGTGCCCGTGCCGCAGTGGCGTGGATAGCCGTCGGCATAGCCGCAGGCCACGGTGCCCAGGCGCAGGGGGCCGTCGGCCGTGAAGCGCGAACCATAGCCCACGCTCTGCCCCTCGGTCAGTTGCTGCACGCCGATGATGCGCGAGCTCAGCGTCTGCGTGGGCTGCAGGCCCCAGTGGGCCGCCGTGTGCTGCGGATAGTCGGGGGCGCTGCCGTAGAGCACGATGCCCGGCCGCACCCAGTCGCAGCGCACCAGCGCGTCGTCGCCCTGGCGCAGCGTGGCTGCGCTGTTGCCCACGCTGCGCTCGCCGGGCAGGTCGCGCGTGGCGTCATGAAAGCGCTGCAGCTGTGCCGAGATTCCGGGCTGTCCGGCCCCTGCGTCGGCATCGCTGAAATGGGTCATGAACGAGATTTCCTCCACCTGGGGCAAGGCGTTCAGCCGGGCCCAGGCCGCGCGGTATCGCTCGGGCGTGAAGCCCAGGCGGTTCATGCCGGAGTTCATCTTGAGGAAGACGCGGTGGCCGTTCTGCGTCTTGTGCGCGGCCAGCCAGTCGATCTGGGCGTCGCAGTGCACGGCATGCCAGATGGACAGGCGCGAGCACAGCTCCAGGTCGCGCGGCTCGAAGACCCCTTCCAGCAGCAGGATGGGGCCGCGCCAGCCCAGCTGGCGCACGCGTTCGGCCTCGGCCAGGTCCAGCATGGCGAAGCCGTCGGCGCCGCGCAGGGCCTCGAACACGTTCTCGATACCGTGGCCATAGGCGTTGGCTTTGACCACGGCCCACAATTTGGCATCGGGGACCGCCTGCCGCACCCGCTCCAGGTTGTGGCGAAGCGCGGCGGAATGGATGGTGGCAAGAATGGGACGCGGCATGGTTTTCACTCAGTCAGAAGCTTGGGATTCTGGCACTGCCAGCCAAAGGCCGCGTGATATAACCGCCAGTCACTTGCCACGGGGTCCTTATTTAACCGGTCAGCAGCCCTGCAGCTGACCCCATCTGCCTATCCATGAAGCGCGGTTTCTACACCATCATGTCAGCGCAGTTCTTCAGCTCGCTGGCAGACAACGCCCTGTTCGTGACCGCCGTGGAACTGCTGCGCACCAATGGCGCCCCCGAGTGGCAGCGCGCCGCCCTGGTGCCCATGTTCGCGCTGTTCTACGTGATCCTGGCCCCCTTCGTCGGCGCCTTTGCCGACGCCCTGCCCAAGGGGCGGGTGATGTTCATCAGCAATGCGATCAAGATCGTGGGCTGCCTGATGATGCTGTTCGGCAACCACCCGCTGCTGGCCTACGCCGTGGTGGGCCTGGGCGCAGCGGCCTACTCGCCGGCCAAGTACGGCATCCTCACCGAATTGCTGCCCGCCTCCCAGCTGGTCAAGGCCAATGGCTGGATCGAGGGGCTGACCATCACCTCCATCATCCTGGGCGTGCTCGTGGGCGGGCAGTTGCTGAGCCCGGGCATCTCGGCCCATCTGCTGGACTTTGACCTGCCGCTGCTGGACACGGGCGTGGACACGGCCGCCGAAGCGGCGATTGCCGTGCTGGTCGGCGTCTATGCGCTGGCCGCCTGGTTCAACCTGCGCATTCCGCTGACCGACACCATCCTGCGCCCGCTGCGCCAGGACCCCAGCAAGAGCCTTCTGGCCAACACCCTGGCCCTGCTGCCCGACTTCTGGACCTGCAGCCAGCGGCTGTGGGGGGACAAGCTGGGCCAGATCTCGCTGTCCACGACCACGCTGTTCTGGGGCGTGTCGGGCAACCTGCGCTACATCGTGCTGGCCTGGGGCGCGGCGGCCCTGGGCTACGGCACCTCCCAGGCATCGGCCCTGGTGGGCGTGGTGGCCATCGGCACGGCCGCAGGCGCCATCCTCGCGTCCATGCGCATGCGGCTGGACAACGCCACGCGCGTGATTCCGCTGGGCATCACCATGGGCCTGCTGGTGATCGCCATGATCTTCATCAAGAGCGTGTGGGTGGCCATTCCCTTCCTGATCCTGCTGGGCGGCCTGGGCGGCTTCCTGGTCGTGCCCATGAATGCGCTGCTGCAGCACCGCGGCCACAACCTCATGGGCGCGGGCCGCTCGATTGCCGTGCAGAACTTCAACGAGCAGGCCTGCATCCTGGCGCTGGGCGCCTTCTATGCGCTGTCCACCAAGTTCGGACTGTCGGCTTTCGGCGCCATCACGGTGTTCGGCCTGGTGGTGGCCGGCATCATGTGGCTGATCGGCCGCTGGCACGTCAGCAACGTGCGCAACCATCCCGAGGAAGTCGAGCGCCTGCTGGTGATTGCCCGCAAGGATTGTCATTGAGACTACCCCCTGAGGCGCTTCGCGCCTTCCCCCAGGGGGGACGACACCCTCGCGGCGGGGCGGCCCTGGCTCGGTGTCTCTCGCTTTGGGCCTCGCCAGTTCCATAGGGCGTTATCGATTGATAGGCCTGGTCTAAATGGTCTTCTCGTATTGTGTTCGGTGCGGGCTTTGCCTGACCGGGCACTTTTTCGTGGTTTTATGCATAGCCCGCTGCCCGTTCTCGCCCTGCTGTTCAACACCCTGGTCTGGGGTCTGGCCTGGTGGCCGTTTCGCGCCATGCACGAGGCCGGCCTGCATCCGCTGTGGGCCACGGCGCTGATGTATGCCCTGGTGCTGGCGGGGCTGGTGGCGCTGCGCCCGGCCAGCCTGCGCCAGGCGCTGCAGTACCCGGCGCTGATCCTGCTGGGCGCCTGCGCGGGCAGCAACAACATCGCCTTCAACTGGGCCGTGACCATTGGCGATGTGGTGCGCGTGGTGCTGCTGTTCTATCTGATGCCGGCATGGTCCGTGCTGCTGGCCTGGAAGATCCTGGGCGAGCGGCCCACGCCGGCCGCGCTGACGCGGCTGCTGCTGGCCTTTGGCGGGGTGGCGCTGGTGCTGGTGCCCGAGGGCACATTCAGCGGCGGCTCGCCCGGGCTGCTGCGCGGTCTGTCGCTGGCCGACGGCCTGGCACTGTTCGGCGGCTTCACCTTTGCGCTGACCAATGTGCTGCTGCGCCGCCTGCAGGCCGTGCCGGCGCAGGCGCGCATGCTGGCCATGTTCAGCGGCTGCATGGCCATGGGGCTGGCCAGCGCCTTCGCGGGCAGCAGCGTGGGGCTGGTGCCGCCCATGCCTGCGCCGCAGGCCGGCTGGATGCTGATTGCCGCCGGCCTGGCCGTGCTGCTGATGCTGGGCAACTGGGCGCTGCAGTTCGGCGCCGCACGCCTGCCGGCCGGCGTGACCGCCGTGGTCATGCTGGCCGAGGTGGTTTTCGCCAGCGTCTCCTCGGTGTTGATTGCAGGCGAGGTGCTGACGCCGCGCACGCTGCTGGGCGGCGCCTGCATCATCGCGGCCGCGCTGCTGTCTGCACTGGCGCATGCACGGCGGCGTGGGGCTTGACGCCCCGCCCGTACTCACGCTGCGCAATCAGCCCGTGAGCTGCCCGGCCAGCAGCAGGTAGCCCGGCAGCCAGCCCGTGAGCACGCCCTGCGCAATGCACAGGGCGCCCGTCACGCGGCCGATGTTGCGGCCCAGGGCCAGCAGCACGAAGAACATGGCCCACAGCACGGCCCAGGCCGCCCAGTTGGCCGCCATCCACCAGTCGATGGCGGTGCGCGCGCCCAGCAGGGTGTCGATGGCCACGGGCACGGCGGTGATGGCCACGAACAGGCTGAACCAGCCCAGGCCCCGGCCATCGGCGCCCGTGAAGCGGTTGATGGCCACCCACAGGTAGGTGAAGGCGAACAGCAGGGTCAGCGCGCCGGTCTTGACCGAGGCCGCATCAGGCTCGGGCCCGAAGGCCGAGGCCAGGCCGATGATCAGCGAGACCAGGCCCGCGAACACGTTGATGACCCAGATCTCCCGGTCGGCGATGCGCCCCAGCATCCACAGGCCGTTCAGGCACAGCACGGCGCCCACGTAGAACAACGACAAACCCAGCCACATCGCAAGTCTCCTTTTGCTTTTTTGCTTTGAAGTGCCTTGCGCGCCGTGTTCATTTCCCGGAACGAGCGCGCACGGCAAGGCGCCGCCGCCCCGTGGCCGGGTGCAGCGGCGTCCGTGAAACAGTTCATCCCCGGGCCCGCCCCTGGTGGGCATCTGCGTGCTGGCGGACGGGTCCGCTGCAGAGATGCCGCCTGTGATCCAGGGCAGGTGCACCGGCGCGGCCCTTGCCGGGCACGCGGCGGTGGAGTGTGCCGGCAGGCGGTGCTGCCGGTCTTTGGCGCTGGTCCTTGGTGCCTCAGGCCGCCTGCGTCTGCAGGCGGCGGCGGGCGCGTTCCAGCTGCTGCGCCACCTGGCGCGGGTTCATGCCGTACATGTCGGCAAAGCCGGCTTCGGAGGTCTGGCCGCTGGCCTCGAAGGCGCGCAGCAGCGCCTCGTCGCGGGCGGTGCGCGCATCGGCCTCGGCCAGTGCCTCGGCCACCAGGGTGTTGGTGGCCTCGTCACGGCCCTGCACGCGCGCCGCGTAGTCGTCGCGCGACAGGCCCGATGCCTCGTAGGCCGCGATGATGCGGTTGCGCAGCTTGGGCGCCAGGTCTTCGGGCGAGCGGTGCTGGCGGCGGCGGAAGACTTCGATCAGCGCATGGTGCACATGCTCGGGCGCCATGGCCTCGACCGACTGGCCCTGCAGGTCATGCCGGGCCTGGCCGCTGGCCACCACGGTGAGGTAGCGGCTCGAGCGCGTGTGTTGGGACAGGGCCAGCTTGAGCTGGTCGCGGTCAATGGCTTCAGGATGGGCGGCCAGCAGGTCCTCGAAGATGCCGCGCTTGAGCGGCAGCGGCTGCTCGCCGAACAGGTTCGGATGCCATTGGGCCAGTTGCGCCAGCAGCGGATGCTGGGTGCGCACGGGCCTGGAAGCGTTGGCCTCGGCACTGGCGGCCATGCCGGATGCGGCATCGGCGGCAGGCTCGGTGGCCTTGCCCTTGTTGCGGCCACGTCCGCCACGGCGCGAGCGCTTGCGGCCCTGGCCATCGGCGCTGGCTGCAGCCTGCGGCTCGGTGCCGGCAGCGGCGTCCGCCGGCAGCGCGGCGCTCTGTTCTTGCGGTTCAGACACGGATTCAGTCATGGCGGAGCACGTGGGCTTGGAGAAAACGAAACCCCGCATCATGCCAGCATTGCAAAGGCTTGCGCGGGCATAGGCCCCACGGCGTCGCGCTGGAGGCACAGATGCGCAGTCGGTACGCGGCGGGTCTCAGGCCAGCAGGGCCTCGTCCAGCACCTCGATCCAGTGGCGCACGGGCAGGTCCGTGCCGTTTTGCAGGTGGACGATGCAGCCCATGTTGGCCGAGAGGATGGCGGCGGGCCGCCGGGCATCGAAGCCTTCGGTCAGCGCACCGATCTTGCGGTCGCGCAACTGGTGCGAGAGTTCGGGCTGCAGCACCGAGTAGGTTCCCGCCGAGCCGCAGCACAGGTGAGACTCGGTGCGCGCCACGCGCAGCTCGAAGCCCAGCCTGGCCAGATGGGTTTCCACGCCGCCGCGCAGCTTTTGCCCGTGCTGCAGCGTGCAGGGCGGGTGGTAGGCCATGGGCGCGGCCGGTGCGCGCACCCTGCCCTGCAGGCGCTCGGCCAGCTCGGGCAGGAGTTCGGGCAACAGCTCGCTCAGGTCGCGCGTGAGGGCGCTGATGCGGGCTGCCTTGTCCGCGTACTGCGCATCGTCCTTGAGCAGATGGCCGTATTCCTTGACGGTGACGCCGCAGCCCGAGGCATTCATGACAATGGCCTCCACCGCGCCGCTGTCCACCTGCGGCCACCAGGCGTCGATATTGGCGCGCATCTGCGCCTTGCCGCCTTCCTGGTCGTTGAGGTGGAATTTCACGGCGCCGCAGCAACCGGCCTTGGGGGCGATCACGGTCTGTATGCCGGCCGCATCCAGCACGCGCGCGGTGGCGAAGTTGATGCGCGGCATCATGGCCGGCTGCACGCATCCGGCCAGCAGCAGCACCTTGCGCGCATGCTCGCGCACGGGCCAGGCGCCGGCATCCTGGGGCTGGGGCACTTTCTCGGCCAGGACTTCGGGCAGCAGGCCGCGCACGGCCTGGCCCAGCTTCAGGGCCGGGGCGAACAGCGGCGAGTTCAGCCCTTCCTTGAGCGCCCAGCGCCTGGCGCGCTCGCCCAAGGGGCGCGGCACCTGTTCCTCGACGATCTTGCGGCCTATGTCCACCAGGTGGCCGTACTGCACGCCGCTGGGGCAGGTACTTTCGCAGTTGCGGCAGGTCAGGCAGCGGTCCAGGTGCTGCTGGGTGGCGCGCGTGGGCGTCTCGCCCTCCAGCACCTGCTTGATCAGGTAGATGCGGCCACGCGGCCCGTCCAGTTCATCGCCCAGCAATTGGTAGGTCGGGCAGGTGGCCGTGCAAAAGCCGCAGTGCACGCACTTGCGCAGAATGGCTTCGGCCTCCTGGCCCTCGGGCGTGGCGCGGTACTGGGGTGCGAGTTGGGTCTGCATGGTGGGGCTCTTGTTGTATGGGTATCGGGGAACGGTCAGGCACGGCAGCCGGACGCGGCGGTCACGCGCGAGGCGCGGCTCGCCGGCCCAGCAGCAGGGGCAGCCGCGCACGGTCGGCCCACAGCGGCGGCAGGGACAGCAGGCACAGCACCACGGCCAGCGGCACGACGAACACAAAGCCCAGGTGCCGGAAACCCAGCGCACCCGCAATGCCGCCCAGCAGGAACATGGACAGCAGCCCTGCGAACAGCCGCAGCCGCACATGGTTGGCGTGGACCCGGTGCTCGGGCGGGCTGCCATGGCGGTTCCAGTAGAGCGCGCGGCCCAGCTCCATGCCCAGGTCGGTGATCACGCCCGTCATGTGCGTGGTGCGGATCTGCGAGGACGACATCTTGGTCACCGTGGCGTTCTGCAATCCCATGATGAAGGACAGCAGCAGCACGGCCAGCGGCACGGCGAACGGCGTGGGCCAGGCCAGCATGGCCGCGCCCAGCATGCCGAAGAGCAGCATCAGCGCGGCTTCCAGCAGCAGCGGCAGCGCATAGCTGCTGCGCAGCCGGTGGTGGCGCGCCCAGTTGACCAGCAGCGACGTTGCGGCCGCGCCGCACAGAAAGGCCAGCAGCGCGCCGCAGGCACTGAGCACCAGCGCCGTATTGCCCAGCACGAGGTTGTCGGCCAGCAGCGAGACAAAGCCCGTCATGTGCGAGGTATAGGAGTGCACCAGCAAAAAGCCGCCCGCATTCACCGCACCCGCGTTGAAGGCCAGCAGCAGGCCCAGCGTGCGGTTGCTGGCCACCGTGCGGTGCCGGTCCGTGAGCAGGTGCAGATGGTGGCGCATGCGCATGGGCGGAGCCAGGCGTTGGCCCGGCCTACCAGGCGGCGGCCAGCCGGCCGCGGTTGAAGATGCCCGCAGGATCGAAGGCCTGCTTGAGCCGCGCATGCAGCGCGGC
Organism: Delftia sp. DLF01; assembly: GCF_014852125.1. Lineage (NCBI taxonomy): Bacteria > Pseudomonadati > Pseudomonadota > Betaproteobacteria > Burkholderiales > Comamonadaceae > Delftia > Delftia sp. DLF01. Next base: position 10,862 of record NZ_JACVAZ010000006.1, on the reverse strand, counting down.
CGTGGCGTCGGCCGCCTGGGCGTCGAAATCGGGCTCGGCGCCGGGCTGGTCTGCGGCCTCGGAGCGGAACAAGGTGGCCGATCCGCCCGCTGCTTTTGCCAGCGCGCGCAGCGCATGGCCCAGCGCACGCGGCGCCTGCACCCAGCGCAATGCGCCGTGCCATTCGATCAGCGGCCCCGTGCAGCCGTCCGGCAGCGCCAGGGCCGGAGCCGTCTGCGGCACGGACAGGCGCCACAGCGCATGGCCCGGCGCGCGTGCGGTGAACCAGGGCAGCTGCTGCTCGCGGCAGGCCTGCCAGTCGGCAGCAGCATGCACAGGGTCCATGCGCTGCACACGCTCGCCACCCAGGCGCTCGCAGGCCGCCTGCACGGCGGCACGTGCACCGCGCAGGCGCAGGTACAGCACGCCCTGGGCTGCGCCCTCCTCCTGCAGCCAGCAACTGGCATTGAGCGGCAGCGGCTGCCCGCCCCAGGCATTGAGCCAGTCAAGCGCCTGCTGCTGGCTGCATGCGAAGCGCAGCGTGGCCTCGGCCGGCGCCACGGGCAGCACCTTGAGGCTGACCTCGGTGATCAGGCCCAGCGCGCCCCAGGAGCCCGCCATCAGCCGCGAGACGTCGTAGCCCGCCACGTTCTTCATGACCTGCCCGCCGTAGCGCAGCAGCTCGCCCTGGCCGTTGATCATCTCCAGCCCCAGCACGAAGTCGCGCACGGCGCCCACGCTGGCACGCGCGGGCCCTGACAGGCCGCTGGCCACCATGCCACCCACGGTGGCGTTGCTGCTGTCTCCATCGAAATGCGGAGGCTCGAAGGCCAGGCACTGGCCCTGTGCCGCGAGCAGGGCCTCGACCTCGGCCAGCGGCGTGCCGGCGCGCACGGTCACGACCAGCTCGCTGGGCTCATAGCTGACCACGCCGGCCAGCGCACGCGTTTCCAGCAGCTCGCCCTGCAGGGCCAGGCCGTGAAAATCCTTGGTGCCGCCGCCGCGTATGCGCAGCGGCGTGGCGTCGGCCGCAGCAGCGCGCACGCGCTGGGCGATCTGGAGGAGGTGGCTTTGGGCTGAATCCATGGCCTGCATCGTAGCGGCTGGGCCCTTTTGCGCCTCGGTGCGGACCCGTGAATTTTTTGAACGGCGCGCTTGAAGTTCTGCGGGCGGCGCAAAACACCCTCACCCAAAAGGCAAAGGCAGACGCCGGATCAGCCGCCTGCGCCCCTCATCGGAGAGGCTCGAAAGGATGGACCTGGATGTCGGCGTCGGGAAACGAGGCGACCAGCCTCAGCTCGCCGCCCAGCGCACGGACGTACTCGCGCAGCGTGCTCACGTACATGTCCTCGCGGCGCTCCAGCTTGGAGATGGATGCTTGCTCCACGTTCATGGCCCTGGCCACTTCGACCTGTGTCACGTTGCGGGCCTTGCGCAATTCCTGGAGCTGCATTTCCACCAGCATGGCCTCGGCCCGCGCGGCGGCCCGGGACTGTGCCTCAGGCGACATCCTGGCGCGCAGTTCACTGAATTTCCTGGCCATCGATTCGTCCTTCCTTTTGCAGGGTTTCGAGGTGGGTGTCGTACAGCCGATCGGCAATGGGCACATGCACCTCATACCAGCGGCCGTCGCCCGTTTTGTCGCCGCCGATCAGCAAGATTGCGCAGCGGCGCGGATCGAACGCGTAAAGCAGCCGGTAAGGCCGTCCCTCATGTTGCACACGAAGCTCACGCATGTGCGGATGCCTGGAACTCCCGATGCCGGACGTATGGGGATACCCGAGATTCGGCCCTCTTGCCTCCAGCAGACGCACCGACGCGTCGATGGACTCCTGCTCGGCCTGCGTCAGATCAGCCCACCAATCGCCAAGCTCGTCGGTGTACTCCACCTCCCAGGGTTGGGTCATTATTCCCTCCAGAATATATTCCGTCAATGGCATATAGGCCAAAGATCCGTCTTATAACGGAGCTCACCATAAGGCGGTTGGCGTGCGGCAGACCTCCTGATTTCCTCAGCCGCTGAAGGGCGTTTGCGGCGCGGCAATGAAAAAAGGCCCCGGTGCAAGCACCGAGGCCAATCCGCAATGAACTCCCTGGAAACCGATCAGCGGTAGTACGCCACCTCGCCGTGCGTGGTGATGTCCAGGCCCTGGCGCTCGGACTCTTCGCTGACGCGCAGGCCGACGACCAGGTCGCAGATCTTGTAGGAGATGCCAGCCACCACGCCGGACCAGACGATGGTCAGCAGCACGCTCTTGACCTGCACCCACACTTGATGGCCCATGTTGAAGTCTGCGGGCTCGATGCCGCCCAGGCTGGAAGCGCAGAACACGCCGGTCAGGATGGCACCCAGGATGCCGCCCACACCGTGCACGCCGAACACGTCGCAGACGTCATCGACCTTGAGCAGCTTCTTGAGGCCCGACACACCCCACAGGCAGACGGGACCGGCGATCAGGCCCATGACGATGGCGCCCATGGGGCCGACGAGGCCGGCCGCCGGGGTGATGACCACCAGGCCGCCCACGGCGCCCGAGGCGGCGCCCAGCATCGAGGCCTTGCCCTTGTGCAGGGCTTCGGCAGCCAGCCAGGAGATGGTGGCGGCGCCCGTGGCGACGATGGTGTTGATGAAGGCCAGGCCGGCAATGCCGTTGGCAGCACCTGCCGAGCCGGCATTGAAGCCGAACCAGCCCACCCACAGCAGCGAGGCACCGACCATGGTCAGCGTCAGGCTGTGCGGGGGCAGTGCCTCGCGGCCGAAGCCGATGCGCTTGCCCAGCATGTAGGAGCCCACCAGACCGGCGATACCGGCGTTGATGTGCACCACGGTGCCGCCGGCGAAGTCCAGCGCGCCGTCCTTGCCCAGCAGGCCGCCACCCCAGACCATGTGGGCCATGGGGATGTAGCTGAAGGTGAACCACAGCACCGAGAACAGGATCACGGCCGAGAACTTGATGCGCTCGGCGAAGGCGCCGACGATCAGGGCCACGGTGATGGCGGCGAACGTGGACTGGAAGGCCACGAACACGTACTCGGGAATGGTCGGCAGCGCGCCGGCCAGCGTGTCGGGTGCAATGCCCTTGAGGAAGATCTTGCTGAAGCCGCCGAAGAAGTTGCCTTCGCCGGCAAAGGTCAGCGAGTAGCCGTAGACGGCCCACAGCAGCGTGATCAGCGAGAAGATCACGAAGACCTGGCAGAGCACGGACAGCATGTTCTTCGTGCGCACCAGGCCGCCGTAGAACAGTGCCAGGCCCGGGATCACCATCAGGATCACCAGCATGGTCGAGGTCAGCATCCAGGCCGTGTCACCGGCGCTGAGTGCGGGGGCCGGCGCCTCGGCTGCGGCCGCGGCGGCGGGGGCTGCTGCAGCGGCTGCATCGGCAACGGCTGCAGCGGCGGCGGGCTCCTGTGCCAGGGCAGCGGCGCCTGCGGCCAGCAGGCCCAGCCCCAGGCCCATGGAAAGAAGTCGTTTGGTCATGGCAGTCTTTCGGGAAACGAGGGGTTGAAACTCACAGTGCGCTGTCGCCGGTCTCGCCGGTACGGATGCGGACGGCCTGCTCGATGGGCAGCACGAAGATCTTGCCGTCACCGATCTTGCCGGTGCGCGCAGCGGCCTCGATGGCATCGATCACCTGATCCACCAGCGCATCGGGCACGGCGGCCTCCAGGCGCAGCTTGGGCAGGAAATCGACCACGTATTCCGCGCCGCGATACAGCTCGGTATGGCCCTTTTGGCGGCCGAAGCCCTTGACTTCGGTCACGGTGATGCCCTGCACGCCGATGTCGGAGAGCGCCTCGCGCACCTCGTCGAGCTTGAAGGGCTTGATGATGGCGGTCACCAGTTTCATGATGCTTTGCTCCTCAGGTCCGGTTACAGGGTCTTGGTCAGCGTCACGATCAGGCGCGCCTTGTTGACGTCACCGAAGTACGACTTCTTGTTCGCACCCGTCACGGCCGCGCCCAGCGACACGCCGTCGCCGAAGTCGTAGGCGCCGCCCACGCTGTAGTCCATATAGTTGGGCACGCCCAAGCCCTTGATGTCGCTGGCAAAGCGGGTGAAGCCCAGCGATGCCTTGACCGTCACTTTGGGCATCACTTCCTGGGTGAAGCCCAGCCACAGGTAGCCGGTGTTGCGGCCCGACAGTCCCGAGCCGGCCTTCTCGCCGGCCCAGCCGAAGTAGTCCTTGGACACGGTGTGCGAGTACTTGGCCGTGAACGGTCCATAGGTGGCCGCGCCATACAGCTCCGTGGTGTTGCCACTGGAATTGCCCGAGTACAGGTACTGCAGCGCGCCGAAGTCCAGGTCTACCTCGCCGGCCTTGAACTTGTAGCCGCCGTAGAAATCGGTTTCCAGCGAATTGCGGGGGAGCCAGTCCACGCTGGAGTTCCAGTTGCCGATGTACCAGCCGCTGTCACCGAAGGTGTAGTCGAAACCGCCTTGCAGGGCAGGCTTGACGGCCTTGTTGCGTCCCGTGTCCTGGTCCTGTCCGCGGAACTTGTAGTTCGTCGTCAGGGACACATTGGCCGTGAGCTGGGCGTGGGCCCAGAGCGGAGCGATGGCGACACAGGCGATGGCGAGCGACTTGAGGCTGGCACGGGACATGGGATCCTCCGGTTTGAAAAATTTCGTGACAACCGGGTTAAGCACGGACCGTGCCAGTCTTTTGATGCCGGGGCGTGCGCCTTTCCGGCTCCCCAATGCGGCGCTGCAACACACAGCGATGCACCGGCTTTGTGCAAAAAATGTGCACCGATGCGGCGATAGCGGGCACTCACATGGCGCATCATCAAAAATGCACCAAGATAGTGCATATCACATTACAGTCCTGCTTGCTCTGCCCTCAGAGGCCTGGTATTGCTAGAACGCACTGTAAGCAGGGACTCTCAAAACGCCTGTATCGGGGTATTCCGATATCGATGATTTTCCAAATAAACACCACCTTGCATCCCAGATAAGGCAATTGCTTACATATCCAGGATATTTCCGACCCCTCATTTGATTGCCCTATGGCCATCGGCTTGTCTATGATCCCCGCTCACCAAGAGCAGGGAGGCCGCCCCCAGGGCGGCGCGCACTATGACACGCCGAGTCACCATACACACGCCATTGGGCGAGCAGCTGCATTTCCGTGAATTGCGCGGCCAGGAAAACATCAGCCAGCTCTTCAGCCTCGATGTGGAAATGCTCAGCGAAAGCGAAAGCATCGATCCCAAGGCCCTATTGGGCAAAAACGCCACCATAGAAATAGAAACCCAGGGCGGCGGCAGGCGCTTCATCGACGGCATCGTCACCCGCTTTGGCATGCAGGGCCAGGACCACCGCCACTACGCCTACAAGGCCCGCCTGAGCCCCTGGCTGTGGCTGGCCACGCGCAAGAGCGACTTTCGCATCTTCCAGAACCAGACCGTGCCCGACATCATCGAGCAGGTATTGGGCGTCTATGGCCACCCGCTGCAAAAGAAACTCACGCGTGCGTATCGCAGCTGGGACTACTGCGTTCAATACAACGAAAGCGATTGCGACTTTGTCTCGCGATTGATGGAGCACGAAGGCATTTACTACTTCTTCGAGCATGCCTCGGGCCAGCACACCCTGGTGCTGTGCGACGACATCATTGCCTCGCACAGCATATTGCCCGGGGGCGCCTCCATTCCCTTTTATCCCCCGGAAAAGGCCGCCGCAGGCGATCAGGAAAACATCCACGCCTGGCAGCTGGAGCAGGAAATCAAATCGGGCCGCCATTACAGCGACGACTACGACTTCAAGAAACCCCGGGCCGACCTCACCCACCTGCGGCGCGACCCACCGGGCCACGCCCATGACGGCCACGAAATCTACGAATGGCCGGGCGGCTACACCCAGCTGAGCGACGGCGAAGACTACATCCGCGTGCGCCTGAAGGAAAGCCTCACGGGCCAAAGCCGGGTGCGGGGCCAGTCCTGCCACCGGGCGCTGGCCACGGGCTACACCTTCAGCCTCTACAACTACCCGCGCGGCGACCAGAACCAGCAGTACCTGATCACGGGCCTGAGCTACCACTTGAAGGAGAATCCCCGCGTCAGTGCCGTGGCCCCGGGCGCCAAGGGCAGCGCCGCGGAAGACGGCTCCTTCCAGCGCTACGAGTTGCAGGCCCAGCCCACGAGTCTTGCCTACACGCCCGCGCGCACCACGCCCAAGCCGCGCACCACGGGCCCGCAGACCGCCGTCGTCGTGGGCCCGGCCGGAGAAGAAATCTGGACCGACGAATACGGCCGCATCAAGGTGCAGTTCCACTGGGACCGGCTGGGCGGCATGAACGAGAACTCCAGCTGCTGGATCCGCGTGGCCACGAACTGGGCGGGCCCGGGGTTCGGGGCCATCTCCATTCCGCGCATAGGCCATGAGGTGGTGGTGGACTTCCTCAACGGCGACCCGGACTACCCGCTGGTCACGGGCTGCGTCTACAACGCGGCCAACATGCCGCCCTGGGCGCTGCCGGCCAACGCCACGCAATCGGGCATCAAGACCCGATCGAGCAAGGGCGGGGCCGCAGGCGCGGGCATGAAGAACGGCCCGGGTGACGCCAACGCCATCCGCTTCGAGGACAAGGCCGGTCAAGAACAGCTGTGGCTGCATGCGCAAAAGGACCAGCTCACCGAAGTCGAGAACGACGAGGACAAATGGGTGGGCAACGACCGGCGCAAGACGGTGGACCGCGACGAGACCAACATCATCCACCGGGACCGCACGGAGACCGTGGACCGCGACGAAACCATCACCGTGCACAACAACCGCACGGAGCGGGTGGACCACAACGAGAAGATCAGCATCGGCGACAACCGCAACGAAGACGTTGGCATCGACGAGAACATCTCCATCGGCAAGAACCGCAGCAAGACCGTTGGCAAGACCGAGACCGACAAGATAGGCCAGAACTGGCACGTCACGGTGGGCCTGCTCAAGACCCAGACCATAGGCATGGCCTACATGCAGAACGTGGGTGTGATGAAGATGATGAACATCGGCGTCAACTACATGGAGAACATCGGTGTGGCCATGCAGACCACGGTCGGCATGAGCCAGAACCTCACCGTGGGGCAGGAGCGCCAGGTCAAGGTCGGCAGCAAGCAAAGCACGGAAGTGGGCTCGCAGTACTCGCTGACCGTGGGCGGTGGTGGCGGGGGTGGTGGCGCGGGAGGCGGCATGGCCATGAACATCACGTCGCCCGGTGGCGGCGGCGGCAGCGGTGGGGGCGGAGGCGGCAAAGCCTCCCAGCTCACCATGGATGGGCAAAGCATTGAGCTCAACGCCGCCAAGATCCGGCTCGAAGCCCAGCAGGAAATCCTGCTGACCTGCGGCAAAAGCACCATCCGCATCACGCCCGGCGACATCCAGATTCTCTCGCCCATGGACCGGCTCAACTGCTGAGGCCCGCATGTCCTGCAGCCCCTGCATTCCCCGCATCCGCCGTCCCGTTCTCTCTCACCTCTCCAGGAGCAGCCTCGCATGAGTGGCCAACCCGCAGCCCGTATCACCGACAGCGTCGTCAAGGGCAAGATCGTCACCGGCTCGCTCACCGTGCTCATCGGCAGCCAGGGGGGCCTGGCCTGCTCCGTCTGCCCGGGCGGCATCACCGTCAGTTCCCCCGTCAACCCCCAGCTGGGCGCCAAGGTCCTGTTGGGTGCAGAAGACCTGGACTTCGCCCTGCCCTCGGCTGCGCTGCCTGTGGCCTGGCAGCGCCAGTACAGCAGCTACGTCAACCCCGAGCACGGCGCGGCCTGTGGCCTGCTGGGCCATGGCTGGCACCTGCTGCAGGAGCTCAGCATCCGCCTGCAGGACGAGGCCACCTTGCTGCTGGACGCCAGCGGCCGCGTCATCACCTTCGACCAGCCTCTGGCGCCGGGCGGCCAGCTGCACAGTGCCAGCGAAGACATCTGGCTGCTGCGCGGCGGCAGCCCTGAACAGGGCACAGCGCCCTGGGCTGCGAACCCACGCTGGAGCCATGTGGAACAGGCACTGGTGCGCAACCCCGAAGCCATCCTTGCGGTCAGCGGCGATGGCGACACCCTCTGGGGCTTTGGCCCTGCGCCCGGTGAACCTGTCGCCGGTCCCTGGCGCCTCATGGCCCAGATCGACCGCTTCGGGCGCCGCCAGCTCTACCACTACAGCGACGGCACCACACCCGAGGCCTGCCACAGTGCCGGCAAAGAGGCTGTGCCCGCAGGCCGCCTGGTCTCGCTGAGCGACGGCACAGGCCGGCGCTACCGGCTGCTGCACCAGCGCATCCATGGCGGCAGGGATGCGCTGGGTTTGTGGGGCGCCGACGACGGCTGGCGGGTCACAGGCGTGGATCTGGTGCAGGACCCGATGCATCCCCTGTCCACCCCCATCGCCCTCGTGCGCTACGGCTACAGCAGCGCAGGCGACCTCATCACCGTCCACGACCGCGCAGGTCAGCTCGTGCGCGAATTCGAATGGGACCACCACCGCATCAGCGCCCACCGCCATGCCAGCGGCCCCTGGCACCGCTACCGCTACGAGAGCGCCCAGCCCGGCGCCCGCGTCATCGAGCACAGCAACCAGGAAGGGCTGTCCTATCGCTTCGACTACCTCAGCCAACCGCCGGGCCCCGACGGCCAGCCGCGTGCCGCCACCCGCGTCAGCGACAGCCTGGATCGCATCGAGACCTACTACTTCGAAGGTGCAGCGGGCCTGTCGCGCCTCATAGCCCACCACAAGGCCGATGGCAGCCGCTGGCTGCAGGCCTACGACAGCTTCGGCCGCCTGGCTTCGCGCACCGACCCGCTGGGACGCAGCGTGCACCTCAGGCGTGATGGCCAGGGCCGGCTCATCGGCGTGCAACTGCCCGACGGGCGCAGCACCCAGCAGGAACACGACGAAGCCACGGGCCGCCTGCTGCAAAGCACTGACACCGCAGGGGCCAGCACCGGCTACCAATACGACGCCTGGGGCCGCCTCACCCAGATCACCCAGGCCGACGGCAGCACCGAGCGCTACCACTACCCCGACCCCCAGGAGGCGCCGCTCACCTGCGACAGCCCCCGGCGCATCGAAGACGCGCAGGGCGGCAGCAAACAGCTGGCCTGGAGCGACGCGGGCCAACTGCTCAGCTACACCGACTGCTCGGGCCACAGCACGCACTACCACTACGACCGCTGGGGCGCGCTCATCGAAGTGGACAACGCCCTGGGCCAGCGCCAACGCCACCAGCGCGATGGCCAGGGCCGCATCGTGGCCAGCGAACTGCCCAACGGCCAGATCGAACGCTACCACTACGACAGCGCAGGCCACCTCACGCGCATCGATCCGGCCCAGCCTGCGGGCACCTCCAGCGAAACCCAGGCCGCCGACCCCAGCATCCACCTGCGCTACGACCTCTGGGGCAGGCTGGTCCAGCGAACACATGGCGGCCTTACCCTGGCCTTCGAATACGACAGCGCCGGCCGCCTCCTGCGTCTCGTCAACGAAAACGGTGCGCAAAGCCGCTTTGCCTGGGACGCGCTGGACCGGCTCGTGCAGGAAGAAGGGTTTGACCAACGGCTGCAGCGCTACCGCTGGGACGCGGCAGGCCAGCTCATGGAAGCCACGGACGGCAACGCCGCACAGCAAACCAGCAGCCACTACCGCTGGGACGAAGGCGGGCGCCTCGCCGAACGGCAGTTGCCCGCCACGCCCCATGCGCCCGCACAAACCCACCGCTACGAATGGGATGCAGCAGGGCGCCTCACGGCCGCCAGCGTCTGGCAGCACAGCACCGCAGACAACGACAACGGCCTCATCGCCCAACTGCAAAGCCGCATAGCACTGGAGCGCGACGCCCTTGGCCGCATCACCGCAGAAGTGCAGCAGCTGTACCGGACCGGCAAGGACGGGGGCGGGAACGGGGGCGCAGACCAGATCGAATACGAACACCGCATCGCCCACAGCCTGGACGCGCTGGGCGCACGCCAGCACAGCCAGCTGCAAGGCCTGGGAGAGATCGCCTGGCTCACCTACGGTTCAGGCCATGTGCACGGACTGCAGCTCAACGGAGCCAGCCTCATCGACTTCGAACGCGACAGCCTGCACCGCGAAGTCCGCCGCAGCCTGCACCAACCCAACCCCGCAGCAGATGCGCAAAACCCCCTGCAGGTGCAACGCCAATGGGACAGCCTGGGCCGCCTCACGGCCCTGGGCACCACAGGCCTGCAAAGCATGGAAGGCAGGGAACACCTCGTCCAGCCCCTCATCGGCCAGATCCTCGGCCGCCGCTACCACTACGACAGCCTGGGCCAGCTCGTCGCCATCGAACAGGCCGGCGCCCCGGGCCAGGCCGCGCAACTGCTGCGCTACGGCTACGACAGCGCCGGTCGCCTGAGAGCGGCCACCGACAGCCAGCAGCCCCAGACCACCACCCGCTGGCAGATCGACCCTGCAGGCAACCGCCTGCCAGCACCCGGCGCCCCTGGTCAGGCCAGCCCTCAGGACAACTGGGCTGCCCAGGTCCACGCCCACTGGCGGCACACCGACTTCAACCTCATGGGCCTGGGCCACCTTGCAGGCCAGCGCCAAGGCCCCGTGCAGCGCTGGGAAGACAACCGCATAGGCTTCACTGAAGACCGCGTCTGGCGCTACGACCCCTGCGGCAACCGCATCGCGCAAATGCAGGCAGACCACAGCCAGCAGCAACTGCACTACGACGGAGCCCACCAGCTCATAGCGGTGCGCAGCAGCCAGATCCAGGGCAACGCAGAGCAACTGCGCCACCACGGCCGTTACACCTACGACGCCCTGGGCCGCAGGCTCAAGCAGCAAGTGGAAAGCGCGGACTCCACAGAATCCACCCGCACCCACTACTACGGCTGGGACGGCGACCGCCTCATCCACACCGAACGCCTGCAGC
>NZ_JACVAZ010000005.1:0-451937 GCF_014852125.1 Delftia sp. DLF01 | reverse complement strand
TCGCCATCCACCACTACCACTGCGACCACCTGGGCACACCCATGGCGCTGACGGACCAGACCGGCCAGGTGGCCTGGGCCGCCAAGCTGGATCCCTGGGGCAATGTGCTGCAGGAGTACAACCCGCAAGGCATCCACCAGGCGATCCGGCTGCCGGGGCAGCACCATGACAGGGAAACGGGGCTGTATTACAACCGGCATCGGTATTACGATCCGGTGGTGGGCAGTTATATCAATCAGGATCCGATTGGGTTGAATGGAGGAACGAACATATCAGTGTATGCGCCAGATCCATTGCAATGGATTGATCCACTGGGATTAGTGAGGTGGGCTGATGCAGTGAATAATGGGTTAGGAATTTTAGGGAACGCGGGCGGTGCAATCGTTGGCGGCGCCTTGCTGGCGGCACCAGAACCAACCCTGGTAACAAAAGTGGCTGGATCTGCCGTGCTTTCAAAATCTGTATATGGTTTTGGTGCAAGCTGGTATGGATTTACAAGAGCCTTGAGCGATGACCCAAGCTACGATATACCGAGCGATCAATCTTCATTGCCTCGTGCACTCGTTTGTGCTGCTGGATGCAATGATGCAGGCAGAGGGGTTGCAGATGTGATGGATTTAAGTTTGGATTTAGCTGTTGGAAAGATTCCAGTTAATAATAAAATAAAACTACCAATAAAATGGGGCATGGATGTGGACCCACCATGGAAACAGCCTGTCAGCAGTATGTTCACTCCCCGGCAAAACACTGCTCTGGATGTATTGCAAGGAGCGACTGCTGCGCAAAGCATGATGAACTCCGGGTCGTCCATTTGCAAGAAATAGAAATCAATGAAAATAGACCATAAATCATCTTTAGTGCATTTTGAAAAATATTCAGATATATACGCTGGACTTTTATCTATTCTGATGAATTTAATGTTAGTTATTAATTTATTCGAGAATAGTGTAAGTTTATTATTTAGTTTCTTGTTTTACATTTTTTGTGGATTGTATATATTTGGCGCAGGCTCAAGGGAACTAAGAAGAAAAAATACTAGAGGTTATTTCATTTTCTTTTTATTCTATTTAATTCCGTATTTTTTCTCTGGTGTATTTTGTTTATATTTTGCATTATTTAATAATGCTTAAAAACCGCGAATAATTCAAAATATTAATAAGCGTGCAATGATATTTTTATTCAAGTAGTAGCAAAATATGCCTGCACTACACCCAGAATCGTAGCTGCAGACACCTTGGCCCTGCTGGGGCTAGCAGTTCCAATGTGCCACGCACATTCATGCAATATATGTAGATGCAACTGCAGAGAAAAAAGAGAACAGCAATAGCGCATCGCCATCTATCACTACCGCTGCGACCACCTGGGCACACCCATGGCCCTGACCGACCAGACCGGCCAGGTGACCTAGGCCGTAAAGCTGGACCCCTGGGGCAATGTGCTGCAGGAGTACAACCCGCAGGGCCTGCACCAGGCGATCCGGCTGCCGGGGCAGCACCATGACAGGGAAACGGGGCTGTATTACAACCGGCATCGGTATTACGATCCGGTGGTGGGGAGTTATATCAATCAGGATCCGATTGGTTTGATGGGTGGATGGAACTTATCTGGATATTCAGAAGGTTCTCCCTTGAATTATTTCGATCCAGTCGGACTCGCCACAAAGGAGCAAGTTGATACAGCGGTTAACGTGCTGAAGGGGCAATTCCCCGAAATACTAAAAACACCGAAATCAGTTACTGGCGTTGTAGGTTTATCTGGAACGCTTGGGCAAGTTCTTGCCGGCAGAACAGATCTTAGTGGGAATATTCAATACAACGCAGATATTTATGGCGAAGACGGCGCTTCCATGTGTGATAGTAAATTAGATGATTTTCTTCAAACAATGGCGCATGAAATGCAGCATTTAAACGAGAGTGTTTTGATAGAATTGGATTAAGTACGGGTCAGCTACTGAACAGAATTTCGCCAAAATTTTCTAGCATCGAAGATATTATTGATCATAATGCAGATATTATGTATCAATCCACCATAAATAAATACAAAAGCATTATAAATGGTGAAAAATAAATTGATTATTAGAGTAATAATATATATAGCTCTAGCATTGTGTATATTATTATTGATACTTGGAGATTTTAGCCGTGGAATATAAATAAACTTCGTGATCAATGATATTGCAGATGGAACAAAATAAATTACGTTTTCCTATAAAAATAGGGCATGCCTACTGGAAAAATTTGCATTTCCCCTAGGACATAGAAATGAATATGCAAAAAAGGGCAAGCAATTTTACTTCAGGCTTTGTTGGATGAAATAAGAGGCAGTGGCATTATTTACATCAACAGCAAAGACAAGTCAGTTAGAAGAAAAATTTCCGAGGATTTGAAAAATATCCAGATTCATCTGCTACTGAGTAAAAAGCCCTTTACTCCAGGAGCGAGAAGGGGAAAGATGTTCTTTTTTCGAACATGCCCACGCATGGCAGGATGACCATGCAAACTCCGGATGAATCGCAGTCATACAGTTGCTTTGAGAAAATTTATTATCAGAATAATGCTCAATAAATTTCCCAAATAATCTCATTGCAGCGTTATTATAAAGATTTTTTATGGATTTCAACATTTACTATTTAATGATGAACTTTTATTGAAAGGAGTTTTCTGGAAATAATCAAATATATTTGTCAATTTATTCTGGCAATTCTGAATAACACATTCCATTTCCAAGAGGGACACATGACCGCAAAAACCACCCAAACCCTGATCCGCATCCTGCTCGCAACCCTGTCTCTCTCCGCAGCCACTGCCACCTATGCCGCGCAGTGCCCGCTGATTCCCGATGGCAATGCCACTCTGGAAGAGTCCGAGAGGGCTGCACTGCTCAGCGAGTTCAAGTTCGAGGCGCTGGACAAGGAACTGGCCCGCAAGCACAAGAAGAATCTTTCTTCCTCGGGCGGGGACTTGTTGACCATGCGGGATCTGCTGGGACTGCAGCAACTGAGCCTGCAAGAAGAGAACGTGATGCGCATGTGGGCGGATCAGCAGCCCAAGTCGTTCTTTGCCCAGCTCAATGCGGGCCTCTATTACGGCAACAAGGCATTTGGCGCCCGCGGCAACGCGCCGGCTTCCAGTGTGACGGGCAGCCAGTGGAACAGTGTCAAGCAGCTCAGCGCGAAGGCCCAGCCGTATCTGCAAAAGGCCATGGCGCTGGATGCCCGCTCGGCCTTGCCGCAGACGATGCTGATTGGATTGGCCGCGATGGAAAACCAGGTGGGTGGGCGTACTGCGGCGCAGTGGCTGCAGGCGGCCGATCAGGCCGATCCCAAGAACCTGGCGGCCCGCGTCAATGCCCTCAATTACCTGAGCCCGCGCTGGGGCGGGTCCTTGGAGGGCCTGGACCAAATGGTGTCACAGGCCGTGAAGTCGCTGCCATCGGCCAGCGCCAGCTATCTCCAATACAACCTGGTGCTTGCCAAGGCCAGCCATTACGAAGTCGTCGACAAGGACAAGAGCAAGGCCCAGGCCCTCTACAAACAGGCCAAGGACATGTGCGACAACTCGGAGGCCGCACGGGCGGGCATGGTCAGGACGTACCAGTAATCAGGAAACAAGGCAGGCCCAAAGGCCTGCCTTGTTTTATCGCCCACAGCCTGCGGGCACACACACCCTCAAAACGTCGCCGAAGGCAGATCCTGCCGGCTGAACACCAGCGACACCTTGGCTTCTTCCGGAATGGGCGGCAGTGAAGCATCCCATTGCTGCCAGGCCTGGCGCAGCTCGGCCAGGCGCTGGGGCTCGCGGTCGCGCAGGTTGGCGCGTTCGCGCGGGTCCTGGGCGACGTTGAAGAGGTATTCCACGCCTTCGATCTGCAGGTATTTCCAGTCGCCGCGCACCAGGGCGCGCTGGGCGCGGTGCTTCATGCGCCAGCACAGGTCTCGCTCGGGATTCCAGGCGCCATCGTCCATGAGGGGCAGCAGGCTGATGCCGTCCAGCGGGTAGTCGGCGTGGCCGTGCACGCCGGCGGCGGCCAGGAAGGTGGCCGACCAGTCCATGGTCAGGTTGGGGGTGTCGCTGACGGCGCCTGCCGGCATGCGGTCAGGCCAGCGCGCCACCAGGGGCACGCGGATGCCGCCTTCGAGCAGGTCCATCTTCTGGCCGATGAAGGGCCAGTTGTTGGAAAAGCGTTCGCCGCCGTTGTCGCTGGTGAAGACGATGAGCGTGTTCTCGGCCATGCCCTTTTTCTCGAGCGCGTCCAGCACCCAGCCAATGCCTTCGTCCATGTGGTGGATCATGCGCTGGTAGGTCTCGATGGTGCCACCGTCGGTGTGCTTGCCGAAGCCGCCGATGCGCCGCGATTCCTCCAGGTCGTCGCGCGTGAGCCAGGGCCAGTGCGGGGCGCTGTAGTGCAGGGACAGGTAGAAGGGCTTGTCGGCCGTCTGGCGCTCGACGAAGTCCACGGCGCGGCGGCTCAGCAGGTCGGTGAGGTAGCCCTCTTCCTCGTGCGGCTCCTCGTTGATCCAGAAGTCGGGGCGGCCACGCGGGTCGCAGTGGGCGAAGTAGTCGGCGCCGCCTGCGTGAAAGCCGTAGAACTCCTCGTAGCCCGACATGCGCGGGCCGAAATGCGGCGGGTAGCCCAGGTGCCATTTGCCGACCAGGGCGGTGGCGTAGCCGGCGTCGCGCAGCAGCGAGGCCACGGTGGGATGGTCGGGCGGCAGGCCCAGCACTTTGTCGCCGTGGACGCTGGCAATCGGCTCCTCGGCCGCGCCGCGCAGGCGGTACTGCCAGCGGCCCGTGGCCAGGGCAAAGCGCGTGGGCGAGCACACGGCCGAGTTGGAATAGCCACGCGTGAAGCGCATGCCCTGCGCGGCCATGGCGTCCAGGCGGGGCGAGACATCGGTGGCGCGGCTGTGCGCATCGCGCGCGCCCGTGCAGCCGAGGTCGGCGTAGCCGAGGTCATCGGCCAGGATGAAGATCAGATTGGGGCGCTGGGTTGCCATGGGAGCCAGGAGACAGTGGATGCGTTGGGAAAGGGAGTATCGCCAAAACGGCGGTGCCTCAGGGCCACAGGCCCTGGTGGCGCCTTCAGTCGTTGGTCAGGTGGATGCGCTTGACCAGGGCGGCCCACTGCGCGGACTGGCCCTTGGCGCGTGCCTGGGCCTCGGCCACGGTGGAGCCGACCATCTCGATGTCCAGGGCCTTGGCGCGTTCCTTTTGCTCGGGCGCGCGGATGGCCTCGTTCATGGCATCGACAAAGCGCTTTTGCACGGCGGGCGGCACGCCCTTGGGCGCGGCCAGCAGGATCCAGAAGGTGCCGTCGAACTCGGGAAAGCCCGATTCGGCAATGGTCGGCAGCTCGGGCGCCAGCGCCGAGCGCGTCTTGCCCGAGGTGGCCAGGGCGATCAGCTTGCCGCTCTGGACCTGGGGGAAGACCGTGGGGCCAGCCAGGAAGCCGCAGTCCACCTGGCCGCCCAGCAGGTCCTGCATGGCCGGCGCCGGTCCCTTGTAGGGTACGTGGACCATCTTGGCGCCCGAAGTGGCCAGCAGCGATTCCATGACCAGGTGGCCCGGCGAGCCCGCGCCGCCCGAGGCATAGGTCAGCTCGCGCGTCTTGCTGGCGGCCACCATGTCCTTGACGGACTTGAAGCCCGTGCCCGGGCCGCAGACCAGGGTCTGCGAGAAGCGCGCGGCCACGACCAGGGTTTCCAGCGCGTCGGCCTTGTAGCCCATGTTCTTGTAGACATGGGGGTTGACGGTGAGCACCGGGTCCATGGCCCACAGCCAGGTGTAGCCATCGGCGGCAGAGCGTGCGACCTCGGCCGCGCCGATGTTGCCGTTGGCGCCGGGCTTGTTGTCCACGACCACGGCCTGGCCCAGCGCGGCCTGCATGGCAGCGGCCACGGGGCGCAGCGAGATGTCGGAGGGGCCGGCCGGCGGATTGGGCACGACGATGCGTATGGGCCTGGCCTTGGGCCATTCCTGGGCCAGGGCGGGCGCCGCGCACAGCACGGCGGAGGTCAGGGCCACGGCGGCACGCGCCAGGGCTGCGAGGGGGCTGGGCATACTTGTCTCCTTGTCGTTGTCTTGCGGCCAATGTACGCAGGCCGCAGACAATGCATCTAATCCATCATCCCTAGCGTAAACCCGAAACCGGCCCGCGAGCCCATGACCGACCTCCACCGCTGGCGCCACCCCGCCGTGCTCGACGACATGTTCCTCTACCACCTGGCGCGGCTGCAGGCGGCCGCTGGCAGCCGCGTGGTGCGCCTGTGCGAGGGCCGCTACGGCATCACGCGGCGCGAGTGGCGCATGGTCTGCCTGCTGGCCGAGGCCGGGCAGCTGCAGCCCTCGCAGCTGGCCGAGCAGGCGCAGCTGGACCGCACGCGCACCTCGCGCGCCGTCACGGCGCTGCTGGCCAAGGGCCTGGTGTGGAAAGAGAGCCAGGTGGGCGATGCGCGCCGCGCACTGCTGCGCCTGAGCGACACGGGCCGCGCCCTGCATGCCGAGCTGTTCCCGCAGGTGCAGGCCATCAACCGCGAGCTCATGGACGCCGTGCCCGAGCCCGAGCTGCAGGCCATGGCCAGCGCCTTTGCCCGCATCCGTACGCGGGCGCGGGAGCTGGAGGCCAGCAGCCCGCCGCCCAAGGCGCCGCGCAATCGCAAGAAACCGGCAGCGCCCTGAAGCCAAGGTCCAGGAGGTCAATCACCCCTGCAGATACACCACATGCGTGTGCGTGTACTCGTACAGGCCGTGCTTGCCGTCGGCCCCGCCCACGCCCGACTTGCGCACGCCCGCGTGGAAGCCCTGCATGGCCTCGAAGTTCTCGCGGTTGATGTAGGTCTCGCCGAAGTCGATCTCGCGCATGGCCTGCATGGCCTTGGACAGGTCGCGCGTGTAAAGCGACGAGGTCAGCCCGTATTCGCAGTCGTTGGCCAGGGCGATGGCCTCGTCCAGGTCCTCCACCACCTGGATGGGCAGCACGGGGCCGAAGATTTCCTTGCGCATGATCTCCATGCTGGCATGGCAGCCGGCCAGCACCGTGGGCTGGAAGTGAAAGCCCGCGCCCAGGTCTGCGGCCTGCCCGCCCGTGACCAGTTGCGCGCCGTCGGCGATGGCCTGGCGCACCTTGGCCTGCACGCTGTCCAGGCCCTTTTGGTTGATCAGCGGGCCCATTTCCACGTCGGGCCGCGCAATCGGGTCGCCATAGCGCGTGGCGGCCATGGCCTGGGCAATGCGGGCCGTGAACTCCTCGGCCACCTGGCGCTGCACGTAGACGCGTTCGGCGCAGTTGCAGACCTGCCCAGTGTTGATGATGCGCGAGTCGCGGATGGCGCGCACGGCCAGGTCCAGGTCGGCATCGGCCAGCACGATGGCCGGGGCCTTGCCGCCCAGCTCCAGGTTGAGCTTGGTGATGTGGGGCGCGGCGGCTGCGGCGATGCGCTCGCCCGTGGCCACGCTGCCCGTGAAGCTGACCATGTCCACGCCCGCATGGCCGGCCAGCGCAGCGCCCGTGCCGCCCTGGCCATAGACCACGTTGAACACGCCGGCCGGCAGCTCGCACTGGGCCAGCAGCTCGGTGAAGGCATGGCAGTTGATGGGCGTTTCCTCGCTGGGCTTGATGACGATGGTGTTGCCCGTGAGCAGGGCCGGCGCCATCTTGCGGGCGATCAGGAAGAAGGGGAAGTTCCAGGGCAGGATGCCCGCGACCACGCCCAGCGGCTTGCGCAGCAAAAAGATCTGCTCGTTGGCCCGGTCGCTGGTGATGACTTCGCCCTCGATGCGGCGTGCCCATTCGGCCATGTAGTCCAGGTAGTCGGCGGTGAAGTTCACCTCGACCTCGGCCAGGCCCAGGACCTTGCCCTGCTCCTCGGTGATGGTGCGCGCAATGCGCGCGGCGTTGTCGCGGATGCGGGCCGCCACGCGGCGCAGGTACTGTGCGCGCTCCACGGCAGGGCGGCGTGCCCAGGCCCTGTGGGCGCCACGCGCAGCGGCGATGGCGCGGTCCACATCGGCCTGGCTGGACAGGGGCGAGCGCGCCAGCACCGCGCCCGTGGCGGGGTTGGTCACCTCATGCAGTTCGGAGCTGTCGGTGAAGCTGCCGGCGATGAAATTGCGCAGCACGGTAGGGGATGCCATGGAGTTCTCCTTGGGTTCAGTAGGTGCGGGATGCAGGGGCTGCCTGGTCCGTGGCTTGGGTGGCGCGATAGCGCCCCAGGTTGGCCAGCGCAGCCTGGCGCAGCAGGCTGATGTCTATGCCCACGGCGATGAAGCGGCAGCCCCAGTCCGCATAGCGGCGCGCATCTTCCTCGCGCGGCGCGAGGATGCCGCAGGCCTTGCCGGCAGCCAGCGTGGCTTCGACGGTGCGGCGTATGGCCTCCTGCACCTCGCCCTGGCTGGCGTCGCCCGCATGGCCCATGCCCGTGGACAGGTCGGCGGGGCCGATGAAGACGGCGTCCACGCCATCGACGGCCGCAATCTCGGCCGCATGGGCCACGCCCCGGGGCGATTCGATCTGCACGATCAGGCACAGCTGTTCATGCGCCGTGCGGATGTAGTCGGGCACGGCATCCCAGCGCGTGGCCCGCGTCAGGCCGCCGCCCACGCCGCGCACGCCGTGGGGCGGATAGCGCATGGCGCGCACCAGTTCGCGCGCCTGTTCGGCCGTCTCCACCATGGGCACCATCAGCGTCTGCACGCCCACGTCCAGCAGTTGCTTGATGAGCACGGTGTCGCCCTGCACGGCGCGCACCACCGGGTGCGTGGCGTAGGGCGCCACGGCCTGCAGCTGGCCCAGCAGCGTGGGCACGGTGTTGGGGGCATGCTCGCCATCGACCAGCATCCAGTCATAGCCCGTGGTGGCGATGATCTCGGCCGCATAGGGCGTGGCAAGGCCGGCCCAGATGCCGTACAGCGGCTCGGCGCGCCGCAGCGCGGCCTTGAAGGGGTTGGCAGGCAGTTGCATGGCGGGCTCCTTCAGTGCGTGTACGGGCGGTGCAGGGCGCACTCGGGATTGAGCTCCACGCCGAAGCCAGGCCTGTCCAGCGCCGACAGGCGCATGCGGCCGTTGACGGGCACGGGCTCGCCCAGCAGTTGCGGATGGAACATGGGCACGACCTCGTCGGCCTTGGGGGCCATCATCAGGAACTCGGCAAACGGGCTGTTGTGGCGCGTGGCCACGAAGTGGTAGCTGTAGACGCTGGAGCCATGCGGGATGACCAGGGCCTGGTGGGCATCGGCCAGGGCCGAGATCTTGAGCAGTTCGGTGATGCCGCCGCACCAGCCCACGTCGGGCTGGATGATGTCGCAGCAGCCCATCTCCAGCAGCTGGCGAAAGCCCCAGCGCGTGGCCTCGTGCTCGCCCGTGGTCACCAGCATGCCGGTGGGCACGTTCTTGCGCAGGGCCGCGTAGCCCCAGTAGTCGTCGGGCGGCAGGGCCTCCTCGATCCACTTGAGGCCATGGGCCTGCGCACCCTGGGCCAGGCGCGTGGCGTAGTTCACGTCCAGGCTCATCCAGCAGTCCAGCATGAGCCAGAAGTCCGGGCCCACGCGCTCGCGCATGGTGGCCAGCTCCTGCAGGTTGCGGCGCAGGCCCTCCTCCCCTTCGGCCGGGCCGTGGTGCAGCGGCATCTTGCCGCCGATGAAGCCCATCTTCTGCGCCAGGTCGGGCCGCGCGCCCGTGGCGTAGAACTGCAGCTCGTCGCGCACGGCGCCGCCCAGCAGCTGGTGCACGGGCTCGCCGCGCACCTTGCCCAGCAGGTCCCAGAGCGCCAGGTCCACGCCCGAGATGGTGTTGATGACGATGCCCTTGCGGCCGTAGTACAGCGTGGACAGGTACATCTGGTCCCAGATGCGCTCGATGTCGGTGACCCGGGCGCCTTCGAGAAAGCGGGCCAGGTGCTTTTCGACGATGTAGGCCGCAGGCTCGCCGCCCGTGGTCACGGCAAAGCCCACGCGTCCGGCGCTGTCCTCGATCTCCACCACCAGCGTGCCCAGCACGTTGATGCCGAAGCTGCGGCGGCTTTGCCGGTACTCGGGGTACTTGGCCATGGGCGTGGCGATGTGGTCGTCGATCCAGTGGCCGTCGGACTGGTCGTGGTAGTCGGCGCCGCCGCCCTTGAGCGTGAAGGCGCGCACCTGCTTGATGGTGGGGATCTGTGTCATGGGATGGTTCTGCTCCGTGTGCAAGGGGTTCAGGCGGCCGACGGTGCGGCCAGGCCCGGCGCCAGGCGTGCGCGCACGCCCAGCACCAGGGCCGCAGCCAGCAGCGTGGTGCCGGCCAGCAGGTACAGGCCCGCCGCCGGGGAGTGGAAAAAGCCCTCGGCCCAGTTCTTGACGATGGGGGCGATGAAGCCGCCCACGGCGCCGAGGGAGTTGATGAAGGCGATGCCGCCAGCGGCCGCAGCGCCGGCCAGCGTGTTGGCGGGAAAGGTCCAGAACACGGGCTGCACGGCGATGAAGCCGGCCGCCGCCAGGCACAGCGCGGCCACACCCAGCAGGGGGCTGGAGAAACTCACCGATGCAGCCATGCCCACGGCAGCCATCACCAGCGTCAGGCTGGCGATACCGCGCGGCTGGCCTGTTCGCTCGGCATGGCCCGGAATCCACCAGGCGGCCAGCAGCGCGCACAGCCAGGGAATGGCCGAGACCACGCCCACCAGCAGGCCCACCTTGGTGCCCAGCAGGCCCGCCACCTGGCTGGGCAGGTAGAACACCACGCCATAGACGCTGGCCTGGATCAACAGATAGATCAGCGCCAGGTAGAGCACGCGCGGCTGGCACAGCGCGGCCAGCAGGCTGTGGCCGTGGCTGCCCTTGGCGCGCTCTTCGCTGTCGAGGATGTCCTGCAGCAGCGCCTTGTCCTCGCGGCTGAGCCAGGTGGCGTCGGCGGGGCGGTTGTCCAAGTGGAAATACGCCCAGATGCCCACGGCCACGGCCATCAGTCCCTCCACCGCGAACAGCCACTGCCAGCCGTGCCAGCCGCCCATGCCGTCCAGCTCCAGCAGCAGGCCCGACAGCGGGCTACCGAAGATGAAGGCCAGCGGCGCGCCGAAGTAGAAAAAGCCCATGGCCTGCGCGCGGTGCGCTGCCGGGAACCAGTAGGTCAGATACAGGATGACGCCGGGGAAGAACCCCGCCTCGGCCACGCCCAGCAAAAAGCGCAGCACGTAGAACGTGGTCTGGTCGTGGGCGAACATCATGGCCGCCGACACCAGGCCCCAGGTGACCATGATCCGGCACATCCACATGCGGGCGCCCACGCGGTGCATGATCAGGTTGCTGGGCACTTCCAGCAGCGCATAGCCTGCGAAGAACACGCCCGCGCCAAAGGCGAAGGCCGCATCGCTGATGCCGGTGTCGGCCTGGAAGGCCACCTTGGCAAAGCCCACGTTGGCCCGGTCCAGGAAGGCCATGATGTACATGAGCAGAAGAAAGGGCAGCAGGCGCCAGGAGATCCTGGCGAGCAGGGGAGCGGGGAGTTTTTTCATGACGGTCCTGAAGGCGATGGAGAGCCATCACGCCCACAAAAATGGGGGCGCTGAAGGCGTGCTTTTTCGGAAGGCGAGAGGCGGCTGCGGCTTGGGTGCCGGCCGCGTCAGCGCGTCATGAAACAGGCGATGGGCTGTGCATGTCTTGTCTCCTGGATTGGGTCTGTTTTTTCTTGTCGCAGGGCCAATGTACGGCGCATGATCGATGCTCAACAAATCGAATTTCGGTCACATCCGATACCTTGTACTTATGCCTGCGAACACGCCCGAATCCGACCCGCCCGTGCTGCACCGCAGCCTGCTCAACCGTCTGCGCTACAAGCACCTGCACATGCTGGTGGCGCTGGGATCGAGCCTGAACCTGCACCGCGCATCGCTGAGCCTGGCCATGTCCCAGCCTGCGGCCACGCGCATGCTGCGCGAGATCGAGGACATGTTCGGCTGCCAGCTCTTCGAGCGCCTGCCGCGCGGCATGCGGCCCACGGCGCTGGGCGCGCAGCTGGTGCGGTTTGCCGAGGCCTCGCTCAACAGCCTGGACCGCTGCGCCGAAGACCTGGCCGCGCGCCGCCAGGGCGGCTACGGCTACCTGTCCATCGGCACCATCATGGGCGCCGCACCCGACCTAGTGATGACGGCCGTGGCCCGCATGAAGGCACAAAGCCCCCAGCTGCGCCTGCGCATCATGGGCGACACCAGCGACCAGGTGCTGCGCCTGCTGGACCAGCGGCGCATCGACATGGCCATTGCGCGGCGCAGCCCTGCGGCCCACAGCAGCAGCTACAGCTTCGAGGAACTGGGCAACGAGCGGCTGCTGGTCGTCGTGCGCAGCGGCCATCCGCTGACACGCCGGCGCAAGCTGGGCTGGCAAGAGCTTGTCGGCGACTGGCCCTGGATCCTGCAGCCGGCCACCAGCCCCGCGCGCATCGCGCTCGACCAGTTGCTGCAGCGCCTGGAGCTGCCCGCGCCCGCCGACATCATCGAATGCAGCTCGGTGTACTCCATGCAGCAACTGGTGCAACTGACCGACGCCGTGATGCTGCTGTCCGAATCCGCGCTCAAGGACTATCTG
This sequence comes from Delftia sp. DLF01, assembly GCF_014852125.1. Taxonomy (NCBI): domain Bacteria; kingdom Pseudomonadati; phylum Pseudomonadota; class Betaproteobacteria; order Burkholderiales; family Comamonadaceae; genus Delftia; species Delftia sp. DLF01. The sequence continues at coordinate 439,386 of NZ_JACVAZ010000005.1, read as the reverse complement.
CGCATGGGCCTGGTCAGGGCGCTGCCGGTCTGCATCGACGTGCCCATGGCGCCCTTCGGCATCCTCACGCGCACCGACGACGCGCCCACGCAGGAGCAGCAGCGCTTCATCGCGCTGCTGCGCGCGCAGGCCAGCGGACACTGAGTTGGCGAGCCGGTTGCAATGACAAACCCGCCTCAGGGAAAGGGCACCCAGGTACCCCAGTCAACGCGCGCAATTCGAGGGTCCGGATGTGCATGCATGCGCAAGAAAGACTCTCGCTTGAGACGTACTTCTGCGACCGGAAGAAGGCCAGACATCTGAGGTTTCAGGTCAAGCGCTTCGGTGGACCCGGGCTCAAGATCTTCCATGATCTCGATGAACACCCGGCGTACGCTCGCCTCCTGTTCCCTGAGCTCCGTTCCCGTGAGCATGGAAATCCTTGGTGCATAACCAGGATAGGACCTCAAGCCGATACGGACGACGGCGCCCGCACCATGCGGAAAGGAGTCCAGAGCGGCGGTATGCCAGGCAACACGGGGAATATGGACGTCGGCATCCAGACGCTTCAAATCCCTGTCGACCAGATTGAGGCTCAGGACATCCTTTCTGCTTTTCAGTTCGTACAGCCCCTCGATTCTTGCATCCAGGTCGACGGACGGATTTCCCTGCGGATAGGCCTTGCCCCACATCTGGCCCATGGCCATGGTTCCCTCCATCCAAAAGCCCTTGAAGTGCCCAGGATGCAAAGAGCCAATGAATGCGCGCTTCCTCACTTCGATATCTCCGCAGGGGTCAGGCCCAGCGGCGCCCCCCGCGGACTCCTTGCCCTGTACGCATGCGGGCACCACGCTGATCAGGGCAGATCCCTTTTTCCTGATTTCCCGCTCGATCTTCTTGAGCTCCTCACCGGGATCGAAGATATCCAAGTTGCCCACCACCGGCTTTATCGCACTGACCAAGCCACTTTCAGACAGCTTCTTGAGTCCGGAATCCGTGACATAGAGAGCCATCTGACCCGCAGCACCACGCCAAACCGCCGCAGGGATGTACTCGCCCTCGATCCCAGCAAGAATCTCTTCTTGCTGGCTCCTGAAAACCGGCTCGGGACCCTTCTTGAGAACCTGGCTCGAACCTGCCACCTCCATGGTGACCAGTACATGCATGTAGCTGCCCACCAATGGCTCTTGCTGGCGCGCCAGGGGCTGCAATATTGAAGATGAGTCCGTTTGGCCCGCCTGGACTGGAGCCATTGCACAGGCTGCGAGGAGCCAGGCCAGCAGCAAGAAATATGGGTTTCCGTGCATCTTTCCGTCCAGTCATCCACCTGATCAATACGAATACCCTGATCCGGGCGCAGCTTGGCCTGTTCCTCGGGCAACGCGTTACTGTACTCGGCCGTCTGCTGCCAGCACCTGCCCCATCGCGGCCTGGAACCTCGGATCCAGCATGGCGCTGACGTTGCACCGCGACCAGCGCGAGACGGCCGAGGGATCGACATGGAAAACACGGCCCGGCGCCATGCTGAGCTTGCGCGGCACCAGTTGCTCGGCCAGCCGCAGCGAGTCCTGCACACCGGGGAAGGCCACCCACAGGTACAGGCTTTGCGGGCTGCGCGCAAAGACTTCGCAGCCGTGGGCATCGAGCCAGCCCAGCGCCTGGGCCGTGGCCTGGCCCAGCTTGTGGCGCAGGCGCACCAGGTGGCGCTCGTAGTGGCCCTCGCGCAGCATCACGTCCACCATGCGCTCGCAGTACTCGGAGCCGCTGACGTGGATCAGCGCCTTGAGGTCGGCCAGGTCGCTGGCCAGCGCGTCGTTGCAGGCGATGAAGCCCACGCGCAGCGCGGCCGAGAAGGATTTGGAGAAGCTGCCGATGTAGATGGTGCGCTCCAGCTGGTCCAGCGTGGACAGGCGCACGGCCGAGGTGGGCTTGAAGTCGGCCAGCGGATCGTCTTCGACGATGAGCAGGTTGTGGCGCTCAGCCAGCTGCAGCACCTTGTAGGCCTTGGCGGCCGAGATGTCCGAGCCCGTGGGATTGTGGGCCAGCGACTGCGTGAAGAACAGGCGCGGCCGGTGCTGGGCCAGCAGTGATTCGAGCGCGGCCACGTCGGGCCCGTCGGCCAGGCGCGGCACGCCGACCACATGGGCGCCGGCCAGCCTGAGCTTGCCGAACAGCGGGTAGTAGCCGGGCTCGTCCACGAGCACGGTGGCCCCCGGCGGCACGAAGTAGCGGATGACCAGGTCCATGGCCTCATTGGCGCCATGGGTCAGCACCAGCTGGCCCGGCGTGGCCTGCAGGCCGAAGTCACCCAGCTTGCGCACCAGGCTGTCGCGCAGCGGCGCATAGCCGTAGCGGCTGCCGTAGCGGAACAGCGATCCCAGCCCCGTGCGCACCACCTTCTGGTGGTAGCGGTCCAGCCGCATGTCGGCCAGCCATTCCACGGGCGGAAAGCCGTCGCCCACGCCCACGCAGTCGGGCTGGGTCTTGAGCTGCTCGCGCATCAGCCAGACGATGTCCATGGCCCGACCCAGCTGGCCCGCGTCCTCATCGGTGCGCTGGGCACCGCGCCCCGTGCCCAGCACGTAAAAGCCCGAGCCCCGGCGCGGCTCCACGATGCCGTGCGAGACCAGCAGGTCAAAGGCCGAGACCACGGTGTTCTTGGCATAGCGGTGCAGCTGCGCCAGCTCGCGCAGCGAGGGCAGCTTGTCGCCAGGGCGGTACACGCCGTCGACGATCTGCTGGCCGATCAGGTCGGCCAGCTTCTCGGCAATGGGGGCCGAGCGCCCTCTGGTGTCTGCCATGCGCCCTCCGTTCATGTTGCAGTGCGATGGTACTGTTCCCCGAAACTGTACCTTTTGAAAGCGGTACAGTTTTCCTACAGTCCGGCGACCAGAGTTTTGATCCGAGGAGATGTCTTCCATGGTTGCCGATTCGCGCCTGCCCAATTTCCGTGCCCTCACACCGGCCCAGCGCCGGGATTTCCTGGCCGATGCCTGCGGCCTGTCCGATGCCGAGCGCGCCCTGCTCGCCGCCCCCGGCGCCCTGCCCCTGGCGCTGGCCGACGGCATGATCGAGAACGTGTTCGGCAGCTTCGAGCTGCCGCTGGGCGTAGCGGGCAACTTCCGCGTCAACGGCCGCGACGTGCTGGTGCCCATGGCGGTGGAGGAGCCCTCGGTGGTGGCCGCCGCCTCGTACATGGCCAAGCTGGCGCGCGAGGACGGGGGCTTTCAGACCTCCAGCACGCTGCCGCTGATGCGCGCCCAGGTCCAGGTGCTGGGCGTGACCGATCCGCACGGCGCGCGCCTGGCCGTGCTGCAGGCGCGTGCGCAGATCATCGAGCGCGCCAACAGCCGCGACAAGGTGCTGATCGGCCTGGGCGGCGGCTGCAAGGACATCGAGGTCCACGTCTTCCCCGACACGCCGCGCGGCCCCATGCTGGTGGTCCACCTGATCGTGGACGTGCGCGACGCCATGGGCGCCAACACCGTCAACACCATGGCCGAATCGGTGGCGCCCCTGGTCGAGCAGATCACGGGCGGCAGCGTGCGGCTGCGCATCCTGTCCAACCTGGCCGACCTGCGGCTGGCCCGCGCCCGCGTGCGGCTCACGCCGCAGACCCTGGCCACGCAGGAGCGCAGCGGCGAGGAGATCATCGAAGGCGTGCTGGACGCCTATACCTTCGCGGCCATCGACCCCTACCGCGCGGCCACGCACAACAAGGGAATCATGAACGGCATCGACCCCGTCATCGTGGCCACGGGCAACGACTGGCGCGCGGTCGAGGCCGGCGCCCATGCCTATGCCAGCCGCAGCGGCAGCTACACCTCGCTCACGCGCTGGGAAAAGGATGCCGGCGGCGCACTGGTCGGCAGCATCGAGCTGCCCATGCCAGTGGGCCTTGTCGGCGGCGCCACCAAGACCCATCCGCTGGCACGCCTGGCGCTGAAGATCATGGACCTGCAGTCCGCCCAGCAGCTGGGCGAGATCGCCGCCGCCGTGGGCCTGGCGCAGAACCTGGGCGCCCTGCGCGCCCTGGCCACCGAAGGCATTCAACGCGGCCACATGGCCCTGCACGCCCGCAACATCGCCCTGGTGGCCGGTGCCACGGGCGACGAGGTCGATGCCGTGGCGCGCCAGCTGGCCGCCGAGCACGACGTGCGCACCGACCGCGCACTGGAAGTGCTGGCCGCGCTGCGCACCAGGGCCTGACCAGCGCGCGGCTACACAAACAAAAACCCAAGGAGACACACATGACAAGCAAGGATCCCGCCGACTGGCGGCTGGCCGAGGTCTGGGGCGACACCGTGGACCTGCGCCACCTGGCCTGGGCGATTGCCATCGGCACCGGCATCAGCGTGCTGGGCTTCTACCTGGCCAGCCGCTGGCTGGCCACGGTGGTCGAGTCGCGCCAGCTGGCCCACGCCTACGCCATGCTCGCGGGCCTGGCCGGCTGCGTGATCGCCGGCGTGATCTGCGCACGTGCCTTTCCGCCCAAGCGGGAAGTGACCGAGCTGGACACCTCGAACGACCCCGAATGGCGCCGCGAAGTGCTGGAGGAACTGGCCCGCCAGCCCGGAGGCCTGGGCACGGTGCAGGACCTGCCGCCCGCCGTGGTGCAGGAACTCAAGGAGCTCAAGCTCTACGAGCTGTTCGCCGACAAGGCCGGGAGGGCATGAGATGGAAACCCTGCTGACCAATGATATCGCCGTCGCAGCCGCCATGGGACTGATAGGCGCCGTGGTGTTCGCCGCCATCGGCCTGGTCTCCGGCACGGACGAGACCACCACGCTGGCCCCGCTCACCCTGCTGGTGGTGCTGCTGGGCGTGCCGCCCGCCGGCGTGTTCACCTTCTTCCTGGCCGGCGCCGTGGCCAAGCACATGACGCATGCCGTGCCCACGGCGCTGCTGGGCATTCCCGGCGACACGCTGGCCACGCCGCTGCTGCAGGACGCCAACATGCTGCGCAAGCTGGGCGTGCCCCATATCGCGCTGCGCAAGATGGTCTCGGGCGGCATCGTCGCGGCCTTTGTCGCCGTGCCGCTGGCCGTGCTGTTCGCCGTGATGCTGGCGCCTTTCGGCAGCATGATCACCAAGACGGCGCCCTGGATCTTCCTGGCCGCCGCCCTCCTCATCGCCTACTTCTCGGCGGGGCGCTGGGCCTCGGTGATGCTGCTGATTCCGTTCGTGGTCGTCATCATTGCGCTGCAAAGCCTCACCGCCAAATACGAGGTCAAGCTCAGCATCAGCTACTTCCTGGGCATTGCCATCGGGCCGCTGATCGCCGACCTGTTCACCGTGATCTCGCCGGCCGGCCGCCAGCGCATGCTGCGCGACAAGGTGCGCCAGTTCAACCTGGCGCCCGACGTGAAGGGCTGGTCGGGCTACTTCCCCAACCCGCTCAAGGTGCTGGACCGCGTGCAGACGCGCTGGACCCTGGCCACGGCCACCATCTCCAGCGCCACCTTCGTCTTCAGCCCCGTGGCCATGACCGTGGTGCTGGGCGAGCTGGTGGGCTCGCGCATCAAGCATGCCTACCACCGCCTGACCACGGTGCTGAGCGCGCGCAACGGCGTGACCGAGGCCACCTACATCGCCGAGGCGCTGATCCCGCTGATCGCCTTCGGCCTGCCGCTGAGCCCCGTGGCCGCCGGCCCCGCCGCGCCGCTGTTCAATGCGCCGCCGCGCTTCACCGTCGATGCCGCCACAGGCCAGGTGAACAACCTGCACAACCTGCTCAGCCACTGGGAGTTCCTGGGCTACGGCATGCTGGCCGTGCTGCTGGCGGCCCTCGTGTCCTACCCCTTCGCCATGAACTTCGCGCGCAGCGCGGCGCTGTTCGTCTCGCGCCGGGTCAGCCACGAAGCCATCATCGCCACCTTCGTGGGCCTGATCATCGTCATCAGCGTCTGGGAAGGCCAGTTGCTGGGCCTGCTCGTGATCCTGACCATGGGCCTGCTCGGCGGCCTGCTGTCACGCGGCTTCGGCTTCAACACCGGCGTGCAGTTCATGGGCTACTACACGGCCGTGCTAAGCGTTCCGGCGCTGGTGAAGCTGTTCTGATTTTTGCGCCGCAAGGGTCAGAACATTCTGAGATTTGGGGGCAGCGCCGCACCCGCCGCCCACAAGGCCCAAGGCCGTTGCCATACTGGGTCACCGAGGCCGCCGCTCCGCAGGCGGCTTCTTCCTTTGTGTGGCTTTGTGTCTGTCGTTCCTGCGAGGTGCCCATGGGTCTGGCCCTGGTTCAAAGTCGTGCGCTGCTGGGGCTGGCCGCCCCGCGTGTCACCGTGGAAGTGCATCTGGCCAACGGCCTGCCGTCGTTCACGCTGGTGGGCCTGGCCGATGTCGAGGTCAAGGAAGCGCGTGAACGCGTGCGCTCGGCACTGCTGAACTCCGGGCTGGAGTTCCCGAGCAACAAACGCATCATCGTCAACCTGGCACCCGCCGACCTGCCCAAGGATTCGGGGCGCTTCGACCTGCCCATTGCGCTGGGCATTCTCGCGGCCAGCGGCCAGATCAATGGCGATGCGCTGGGCGACTACGAATTCGCGGGCGAGCTGTCGCTGTCGGGCGCCCTGCGGCCCGTGCGCGGCGCGCTGGCCACGGCCCTGGCCCTGCACCGCCAGCAGGACGGCGCCCGCCTGGTCCTGCCGCCGGGCAGCGCGCAGGAGGCGGCCTTTGTGCCATCGGCCCAGGTGTTCTGCGCGCACCACCTGCTGGACGTGGTGCGCCGCTTCATCACACGCTCGGCCAATGCCCTGGTGCAGGCGAAGCAGGACACGGACAGTGCCTGCTGCAGCGACGAAAGCGAGGACACCGGCGAGACCGACGAAACCGACGCCTTGCCGGCAGCAGGCGACACCCAGGCATGCTCCGGCCCGGGCTGGCATGCGGTGCAGCCGCAGCCCGCCGCCCCAGTGCGCAGCAGCCTGGACCTGGCCGAGGTGCGCGGCCAGGCCCAGGCGCGGCGCGCGCTGGAAATCGCTGCGGCCGGAGGCCACGGCCTGCTGCTGGTGGGGCCGCCGGGCTCGGGCAAGTCCATGCTGGCCCAGCGCTTTGCCGACCTGCTGCCGCCCATGAGCGATGACGAGGCGCTGGAGGCCGCCGCCATCGCCAGCCTGGCCGGCCGCTTCACGCCCGAGCGCTGGCGCCAGCGTCCCACGGCCAGCCCGCATCACACGGCCAGTGCCGTGGCCCTGGTCGGAGGAGGCTCGCCACCGCGCCCCGGCGAGATTTCGCAGTCCCATCAGGGAGTACTGTTTCTGGATGAATTTCCCGAGTTCGCACGCAGCGCGCTGGAGGCGCTGCGCGAGCCGCTGGAGACCGGCCAGATCACCATCGCCAGAGCCGCGCAGCGCTGCGAATTCCCCGCGCGCTTTCAGCTGGTCGCGGCCATGAATCCCTGCCCCTGCGGCCATTGGGGGTCGACGGTGCAGCGCTGCCGCTGCACGCCCGACAAGGTGGCGCGCTACCAGGCGCGCATCAGCGGCCCGCTGCTGGACCGCATCGACCTGCATGTGGAAGTCGGCGCCCTGCCCCCGCAGGAGCTGCTGGCCGCGCGCTCGGGCGAAACCAGCGAGGCCGTGCGCGAGCGCGTGGTCCAGGCCCGCGCGCTGGCCGTGCAGCGCCAGGGCAGCGCCAACCACCAGCTCCAGGGCCAAGCCCTGGACGACCACCTGGGCCTGTCGCCCGAGGCCCTGACCTTCGCCCACAAGGCCGCCGCACGCCTGGGCTGGTCGGCCCGCAGCACCCACCGCGCGCTCAAGGTGGCGCGCACCATTGCGGATCTGGCAGGCAGCGCGGCAGTGGAGACGGGGCATGTGGCCGAGGCCATGCAGTATCGGAGGGTGTTGCGGTTGCCTTCATGAGCCGGCGGGCACCAGGCCTTGCGCATCGACAGCCGCAACCTCTTGGTCGATCCCCAACACCTCCACGCACGCATGCAGCGCAGGCGACCAGCCCTGGCGCGCGGGCACGACGAACCAGGTTTCCACACGGGCGACTTCCTGGGCGAGTGCGCCGGGCAGGGCCGTGATGTGCACACCGAAGCGGTGCTGCTGGGCCTGGACCACGCTGCGCGGCAGCAGGCCGTAGCCCATGCCGGCGGCCACGCAGCCGAGGATGGCGTCCAGCGATCCCATTTCCATGATGCGTGCGGCTACGCCGCGCGCGGCCAGCAGCAGTTCGATGCGCTGGCGGTAGCTGCAGCCCTGGCGGAAGGCCAGGAAGGGCACGGCGCTGAGCTGGGCGGCATCGGGAAAGCGCGGCAGCGCGAAGGCGGTGACCAGCACCAGCTCCTCCTCGAAGACGCGCCAGCCCTGCAGGCGGGACTGGGGCGGCATGCCGGAGACGAAGGCGCAGTCCAGCCGCCCGGCAAGCAGATCGGCCAGCAGCTCGGCCGTGGTGGCCGTGCGCAGCTCCAGGTCCAGGCCGGGCTGGGCCTGGTGCAGGCGTGCCAGCAGCGGCGGCAGGCGCAGCGCGGCCGTGGTTTCCATGGAGCCTATGCGCAGCGCGCCGGCGGCCCGGGAGCTGCCTTGCAGCAGGGCCAGCGCCTCGTCATGGTCGGCCAGCATGCGCCGCGCGTATTGCTCCAGCAGGCGGCCTGCGGGCGTGGCGTGCACGGGCGCGCTGCGTTCCAGCAGTTGCACGCCGGCCTCGTCCTCGAGCTTTTTCACATGGGCCGTCACGTTGGACTGCACGGTGTGCAGTTGCTGCGCGGCGGCGCCGAAGCTGCCGCTGTCGCAGACGGCCAGGAACATGCGCAGGGACTTCAGTTGCATCGCGGCTCCAGTGACATCCATCTTCAATCGAGATCGATGCCATCATTTTGAATCATTGGACATGATGGGCGGCAACGCCTAATGTATGCCCATCCTCCCCGCATGGCGCCCACTCCCGTGATCCAACGCAACGAAACTTCCCTGCTGCTGACCGGCTTCATGGCCACGCTCAGCGGCGTCGGCCTGGCGCGCTTTGCCTACACGGCGCTGATGCCGCAGATGGTGCATGCCGGCTGGTTCAGCGGCGAGCAGGTGGCCTACCTGGGCGCGGCCAATCTGCTGGGCTATCTGATCGGCGCTCTGGCCGCCGCGCCGCTGGCCGAACGCCTGGGCGCGCTGCGCGTGCTGCTGTGGTGCTGGGTGGCCCTGGCGCTGAGCTTTGCGGCCTGCGCCTGGCCTCTGCCCATGCCCTGGTTCTTTGCCTGGCGCTGCATCTCGGGCATTGGCGGCGCCATCCTGATGGTGCTGGGCCCCTCCGTGGCCCTGGCGGCCACGCCCGTGCAGCGGCGCGCGGCCCTGGGGCCGCTGATGTTCTGCGGCATAGGTGCCGGCGCCCTGCTGTCGGCCACGCTGATACCGCTGCTGGCGCGCCAGAGCCTGGGCGCCGTCTGGTGGGCGCTGGCGGCGGTCTGCGCCTGGGCCGGCTGGCTGGGCTGGCGCCATGTGCGGCGGCTGCCGGTGCCTGCACCCATTGCCATCACGCCCCATGCCCGGCACGTGCCCGCCGCGCCCCTGTGGACGCTGCCCGTGGTGCTGGTGATGCTGGCCTATATGACGGACGCCTTCGGCTTTGTGCCGCACACGGTGTTCTGGGTGGACTACCTGGCGCGCGAGTTGCAGTTGGGCGATGCCTATGCCTCCACGCAGTGGGCCGTGTTCGGCCTGGGCGCCATTGCCGGGCCGCTGGTGGCCTCGCTGTGCGCCACGCGCTTTGGCTGGTGGGGCACGACCACGGGCGCCTATGCGGTCAAGACCCTGGCCATTGCCATGCCGCTGTTCTGGGTGGGATTTGCGGGGCATGCGACCTCGTCCTTCCTGGTGGGCGCCCTGTCGCCGGGCATGGCGGCCATCACCTCGGGCTACCTGATGCAGCTGATCGGCCCCGCGCAGCACAAGCGCATGTGGGGCTATGCCACGGCGGCCTTTGCGCTGATGCAGGCCGTGTCGGGGTATTTCATGGCCTGGAGCTATGCGGGCCTGGGCTCGTACCAGCGCCTGTTCGTCATCGGCAGCGTGTCGCTGCTGCTGGGCACGCTCATGATCGCCGCCAGCCGCGCCAGCGCGCGCCGGCAGGCTGCCGCATGAGTGCGCGGATTCGAGACAGGAAACAAGGAGTCGTATGAGCACCGCAAAGACCGCGTGGATGGCCCGCCTTGGCATGCGCCATCCCATCATCCAGGCCCCCATGGCCGGCACGTCCACGCCCGCGCTGGCGGCTGCCGTCACCGATGCGGGCGGCCTGGGCTCGCTGGGCATTGGCGCCAGCGGCACGGAGCAGGCACGCCAGCAGGTCGTGCAGACGCGCGCGCTGACATCGGGCGCCTTCAACGTGAACCTGTTCTGCCACCGGCCGGCCCGGGCCGATGCGCAGCGCGAGGCCGCCTGGCTGGCCCATCTGGCGCCCGAGTTCGCGCGCTTCGGCGCCAAGCCGCCGGCCGGCCTGAACGAGATCTACGCCACCGCCGTCGGCAACGCGGCGCTGCAGGCCATGCTGCTGCAGGAGCGGCCCGCCGTGGTGAGCTTTCATTTCGGGCTGCCTGAGCAGGACTTCATCGACGCGCTGCGCGCGGCCGGCGTCGTGACCCTGGCCAGCGCCACGTCGCTGGACGAGGCGCGCCAGGTGGAGCAGGCCGGTGTCGATGCCATCGTGGCCCAGGGCGTGGAGGCCGGGGGGCACCGCGGCACGTTCGATCCCGCGCAGGACCGCATGATGGGCACCTTCGCCCTGGTGCGCGTGCTGGCCCGCAACACGGCACTGCCCGTAATCGCGGCCGGCGGCATCATGGATGGCGAGGGCATTGCGGCCGCGCTGGGCCTGGGCGCCTGTGCGGCGCAGCTGGGCACGGCCTTCATCCTCTGCCCTGAATCGTCCGCCAGCCCGGCCTACCGTGCCGAGCTGCGCAGCGAACGCGCCCACCACACAGGCATCACCGCAGCCATCTCGGGCCGGCCTGCGCGCGGCATGGTCAACCGGCTGCATGCGCTGGGCGCCAGCCATGGCCAGCCCCTGCCCGACTACCCGCGCGTCTACGACGCGGGCAAGGCGCTGCACCAGGCGGCGTCCGCCCAAGGCAGCTCCGACTACGCAGCACACTGGGCCGGCCAGGGTGCGCCGCTGGCGCGCGAGATGCCGGCTGCCGCGCTGGTGCAGACGCTGGCCGGCGAACTGGCGAGTGCTCAGGCAGGCCGCTAGAGCGTGTTATCCACTAAAGTGCCGCCAGCCCTTGCTCCAGGTCGGCGATGAGGTCGCGCGGCGACTCCAGGCCGATGTGCAGGCGCACCACGGGCCCGCGCGCACTCCAGTCGGTGACGCTGCGCGCCTGCGCCATGTGCGCGGCCGTCGCCAGGCTTTCGTAGCCGCCCCAGGAAGCGCCGATGCCGAAGAGGCGCAGGCCGTCGATGAAGCGGTCCACGGCGGCCTCGGCGGTGCCGGGCTGCAGCTCCAGCGACACCAGGCCGTTGGTGCCCTGGCAGTCGCGCAGCCACAGCGCATGGCCAGGGTGCGTGGGCAGCGCGGGACAGAACACGGTGGCCACGGCCGGGTGCTGCTGCAGCCAGTGCGCCACCTCCAGCGCATGCGCCTCGTGCATCTGCAGCCGTGCGGCCAGCGAACGCATGCCGCGCAGCACCAGCCAGGCATCGTCGGGGCTGACCGCCATGCCGAAGGCATCGCAGCGCGCGGCCAGCGGCTCCCAGGCGGCCTCGGTGGTGGCCACGGTGCCCATCATCACGTCGGAGTGGCCCGACAGGTACTTGGTGGCTGCCATCACCGAGACATCGGCCCCCAGCGCCAGCGGCCGGTACTGGCAGCCCGACCCCCAGGTGTTGTCGGCCACGACCAGGGCGCCGCGCGCATGGGCCATGGCCGCCAGCGCGGGCAGGTCGCACATCTCGTAGACCAGCGATCCCGGGCATTCGGCATAGACCATGCGGGTGTTGGGGCGCATGCGCGCCTGGGCGTCGCTGCCATCGGCCGCGAAGAAGTCGTACTCGATGCCGTAGGGCCGCAGCCATTGCCCGGCCAGGTGGCGCACAGGCTGGTAGGCGCTGTCGGTCAGCAGCACATGGTCGCCGGGTCGCAGGTAGCTGAGCAGGGCCATGCCGATGGCCGCCAGGCCGGTGGGCAGCAGCCGCGTGCGGTGGGCGCCTTCCAGCTCGCTGACGGCGTCTTCCAGCGCAAAGCCGGTGGGCGTGCCGCGCGCGCCGTAGCTGAAGATGCGCTCGCCGGCGCGGCGCTCGCGCATCTCGCGCTGCTGTGCCGTGCTCTCGAACAGCACGGTGCTGGCGCGCACCAGGGGCGGGTTGACGGCCGTGCCGCCGGCATAGGCCGGGCGCTTGCCCGCATGCAGCAGCCGGGTCTGCAGGTCCAGCGCGGGGGCGCCAGGGGCCGATGATCCAGGCACGGGGGCGTGTGCGGCAGCCATCAGTCGATCTTCGCGCCCGAGAGCTTGACCACGCGCGACCAGCGCTCCATGTCCTGGCGCAGCTGGGCGGCAAAGGCCTCGGGCGTATTGGCCACGACTTCGCTGCCGCCATCGACGACCAGCTTGGTCACTTCCGGCAGTTGCAGGGTGCGCACGATGGCGTCGTGCAGATAGGCCACGCGCTCGGGCGGCGTGCCGGCGGGTGCGAAGAAGCCGTACCAGTCCTCGAAGCGCGCATTGCGCAGGCCCAGTTCCTCCAGCGTGGGCACCTTGCCGAACACGCCGATGCGGCGCGGGCTGGTGACGGCCAGCGCACGCACCTGGCCCGCCTGGATCATGCCGGCCACGGACGAGGTGGAGGTGATCAGCACATCGACCTGCTGGCCCAGCAGATCGTTGATGGCCGGCCCCGCGCCCTTGTAGGGCACATGGGTCATGGGCACGCCGTTTTCCTTGGACAGCACCACGCCCACCAGGTGCGACAGCGTGCCGTTGCCGGGCGTGGCATAGGTGACGCGGCCCGGCTCGCCCTTGCTGCGCGCCACCAGGTCGGCAAAGCTCTTGAGGGGCGAGGCCGAGGCGACCACGATGGCCAGCGGCGCCGCGTTGATCTGCGTGATGGGCACGAAGTTCTTGAGCGGATCGAAGCCCGGCGCGCTGTAGAGCGCGGGGTTCACCGCCATCAGCGAGACCTGGCCTGTGAGCACGGTGTAGCCATCGGGCTTGGCCTCGGCCACGGCCTTGGCGCCGATGTTGCCGCCTGCACCGCCCCGGTTTTCCACCACGGAGGGCTGGCCCGTGGCCTCGGTCAGGCGCGTGGTGACCCAGCGTGTGCTGGCGTCGTTGCCGCCGCCCGGCGGGAAGGGCGAGATGAAGCGGATCGGCTGGGCCGGATAGCCGTTGCGCGCAGCCAGCGGCTCGGCCGTGGCCTGCGAGAGCATGGCCAGGGCCGCGAGGCTGGCGGCCAGCATCCTGGCCAGGGTGGGGATTGCGAACATGTCTTGTCTCCTGTCGTTATGTGATCTGATTTATGTCGCTCTACGGCAAGTCAGCGATATATGGCGCTGCCTTTGCAACTGACGTGACTTTGGCCAGGGGCACCAAGCAAGGGCCGCCCCCGCAGCGAGGGTGCCGTCCCCCTCCCGCGCAGCGAGAGAGGGGGAAGCGGCGAAGCCGCTCAGGGGGAGCTTCATGCACTCGGCAGGCGGAAGGCGGCCAGTTCCTGCGCGTCCAGTTGGGGCACCAGGCCCGTCTCCCAGGCCAGGTAGCGGCGTGCCGCTTCCTTGTTGCCGTCGTGGCGGTCGTGCACGAAGAACAGGTAGTCGATGCACTCGGCGTCGGTGGGGCTGTCGGGCGTGGCCTCGACGGGCAAGCCGGCCTGCTGCCATGCGGCCAGGCCGCCTTCGAGCAGCAGCGGCGCGGCGCCCTGCAGCTCCAGCGCGGCCCATTGCGCCATGCCGGGCTCGTCGGCCACCAGCACGATCTGGCGCGTCTCGCCGGCCAGATCGCTGGCAAGGCACGGGCGGATGGACCAGCGGGCCCCGGCGATGTGGCCTGCGCGGTACTTCATGCCCGCGCGCAGATCGACCACGGCCACCTCGCCCTGGCGCATGCGCTCGTGCAGGGACTGCGCCGTGATGCCTGCCAGTGCGGGGACCTGGGGCGGCTGGGCCGGTGCCAGGTCCAGGCCGCTTTGCAGGCCGCCCCGCAGCACGCAGGCGTCATGGCCGAGCTGGCGCAGCCAGCTGGCCACCACGGGGGCGCGCACGCCATCGCTGTCGAACAGCACCAGGCGCGCACCGCGCACGCCCACGTACTGGTCGCCGGCCTGCATGAGCTGGCCGCCGGGCGTGTGCTGGGCGCCGGGCAGCGAGCCGGCCTTGAATTCCTCGGGCGTGCGCACATCGCACAGGAACAGCGTGCGCGCAGCATCCTGGCTCCAGGCGCGCACGGTGTCGGCATCGACCTCGGGCACGTCGAAGCGTTCGGCCAGGGCACGGGCCTGGGCTTGCAGCGCGCTGCTGGCCGAGTCGTCGCCATAGCGGTGCGTGCCGCCGTGCTCCAGCGGCAGGTCGGCCAGGTACCAGCCCTGGGTGCCGTTCTCCAGCGCGTAGACGGGGTTGGGAATGCCCAGGTTGATCAAGGTCTGCGCGCCGATGATGGAGCGCGTGCGGCCCGCGCAATTGACCACGATGGGCGTGGCCGCATCGGGCACCAGGCGGCTCACGCGCAGCGCCAGCTCGCCATTGGGGCAGCAGATGGCGCCGGGGATGTTCATCTTGTGGAACTCGGAGACGGGCCGGCCGTCCAGCACCACCAGGGGCAGGCCCGCCGCCTGGCGCGCCGCCAGCTGCTGTGCCGTGATGCGCGGCGTGCCATAGGCGTGTTCGGCCAGTTCGCCAAAGGTCTTGGAGGGCAGGTTCACGCCGGCGAACAGCGTGTAGCCCGCAGCGCTCCAGGCCTTGGCACCGCCTTCGAGCACGGCGACCTGGGTATAGCCCAGGGCTTCGAGGCGGCGCGCGGCACGCTCGGCCACGCCCGCGCTGGCATCGCCCTCGCCACCGTCGTAGGTGACGACGCGCACCTGCCTGCGCGGCACCAGGCGGGGCACATCCAGCTCCAGCCGGCTGTAGGGCAGGGGCGTGGCGTAGAACAGGTGCGACTCGCCGTACTGGCCGTGCTCGCGCACGTCGAGCAGCGCGATCTCATGGCCGTCGTGCAGCCAGGATTTGAGGGTGTGGGCGTCAATGGATGCGGTCATTGCATGCGGTCCGGGAAAAAGATCGGCAAGGAATTTCGGGCAAAGCCCTGCCACGCGCGCCCCGTGGGGCGCGCTGCGGCATGGACAGTGAAAAGGCAGGAAGCGGGAGGTAGCGGCCGGGAGGCCGGGGCTCAGCGGCGCGTCTGCACGCCGATGGCCATGGTCTGGCAGGTGCCGGTGGCCAGGTCGTAGCTGGTGCGCTCGTTGAGCGTCTCCAGCGCGCGGCCGTACATGTGCAGGTGGCGAATGACCTGCTCGCCCTGGATCTCCACGGAGTGGATGTCCTCGGGCATGAGGGCGATGCCCTGGCCTGGCGCCACCACCACGAGTTCCGTCTCGCGCAGCGTGCCCTTGCCGGGGACGGAGCCGTCGTCGGTGCGCTCGTAGACGCGGTTGTGCTCCGTGCCTTCCACGGCGGCAATGCAGGCCCAGGTCGTATGGTTGTGCGGCACGATGCGCTTGCCCGGGCGCATGACGTTGAGGTACAGCGCATAGCTCTGGTCGGCGTCCTCGGCAATCAGGTAGCGCGCCTGGTGCTCGCCCTGCTCGGGTGCGGCGTAGTCGGCCTGTTGCCAGAAGTCTCGGCGCGCGGCCAGGCCCAGCAGTTGCTGGAGCACGGCGTCCAGGCTGGCGCGCGTGGCCGCGTCCTCGCCAATGGCCTGCTTCATGTGGTCGATGGCCGCTGTCACGGCGGCGCTGCGCTGTTCGGTGATGGTGTTCAAAGGGGGCTCCTTGTCGTCGTTGAAGCCCACTGTAGTGAGGCGCCCGGCCCGCAACAATCCACGCATGCCCAATAAATACTTCAATAAAATTGAAGTATGGAGACGCTTGACCTGGACCTGCTGCGCACCCTGGCCGCCATTGCCAGCCACGACAGCTTTGCCGCCGCCGCCGTGCAGATGGGGCGCACGCAATCGGCCATCACCCAGCAGATGCAGCGGCTGGAGGAGAAGATCGGCCACGCGCTGTTCGAGAAGCAGGGCCGGCAAAAACGCCTCACCGACCATGGCCAGCGCCTGCTGGGCTATGCGCGCCACATGCTGGCCATCCACGACGAGGCGCTGCGCAACCTGCAGCACCGCCAGGTGCAAGGCCTGGTGCGCATTGGCGCACCCCACGACGCGGCCGACAACATGCTGCCGCCCGTGCTGCAGGAGATTGCGCTGAACTTTCCGGGCATGCAGATCGACATCCATGTGGGGCGCAGCCCGTTCCTGATGGAGTCGCTCAAGCAGGGCGAGCTGGACCTGGCCATCTCCAACCGGGAGGACGAAGGCTTCGAGGGCTTTGCCCTGCGCTCCACACCCACGGTGTGGCTGTGCGGCGCGGGCTATGCCCATGACCCGGGCAAGCCCGTGCCCCTGGTCATGGCCGACGGGCCCAGCATCTTCCGCCGCCTGGGCTGCGATGCGCTGGATGCGGCCGGCATCGCCTGGACGCCGCGCCACACCTGCACCAGCCTGGTCGGCATACGCGCGGCGCTGCGCGCCGGCCTGGGCGTGACGGCACGCGGCGTGGAGCAGCTCGACCCGGGCCTGCGCGTGCTGGGCGCGGGCGACGGCATGCCGCCGCTGCCGGACCTGGTCTACCGCCTGTACATCCGCAGCCATGTGATCAGCCCCGTGACACGCCAGATCTTCGAGAACCTGCAGGCCCGCATGCGGCAGCCGGCGGGCTGAGCGCCGGGGCGCTTGGCGCGCGGCAGCGCTGGATGTGGCGGCGCACTTGACTGCACCGCTTGTAATGGGACTTATTCTCAAATAACATCCGCGCCACCGCCGCCCCCTCCGGCCGGCGTTTTTCGAGCCTTTCCAGGCCCCCCGTGCCATGCCATCTCCCACTCTTGCCCGCACCCATGACTGGTTCCGTGACTGGTTCCGTGACTACGGGCCGCTGATTTCCCGCATCCTCGCCGCGCTGTTTGGCGGCTACGCCGTGGCGGCGCTGGCCAGCGTGGCCGTGCTGGCCCTGCCCGCAGACCGCACGCAGGCGGCGATCTCGGGCACCTTGCTGAGTTTTGCCGTCTACGCGGGTGCGGTGATCTGGGTGTTTGCCGTGCGCAGCGCCACGCGCGCCTGGGCCGGCCTGCTGGTCGCCGCCCTGGTGCTGGCGCCTGCCGCGTGGTGGACCTGGGGCAAGGGGCTGGGCGCATGAACACGAACACCACGGACACCACGGACACCACGGACACGGCCGGCAAGTCTGCCAAGCCCGCGAAAGCCGCCAAGCCTGGGAAAGCCGCCAAGGCGCCCGGCATCCGCCAGACCATGTCCGACCTGCACACCTGGGTCGGCCTGCTGCTGGGCTGGTTCCTCTACGCCATGTTCCTCACGGGCACGGTGAGCTATTTCAGGAACGAGATCACGCAGTGGATGCAGCCCGAGCAGCCGCACCAGAGCCAGGCGAGCGAGCCCGCGCTGGTGGCCCAGCGTGTGGGTGACGCCATGGCGCGCCTGGCACCGCAAAGCCCTCGGTGGCTGATCAACCTGCCCGATGAACGCAGCACGGTGGCCACGGTGTTCTGGAGCCCTCCCGAAGGCCAGGGCAAGCGCCGCTTCGAGAACGGCCGCTTCGACCCGGCCACCGGCACGCGCCTCGAAGGCCCGGTGCGCGAGACGCGCGGCGGCGAGTTCTTCTACCGCTTCCACTTCCAGTTCCACTACATGCCCGTGCTCTGGGGCCGCTATCTGGCGGGGCTGTGCGCCATGTTCATGCTGGTGGCCATCGTCAGCGGGGTGATCACGCACAAGAAGATCTTTGCCGACTTTTTCACCTTCCGCTGGGGCAAGGGCCAGCGCTCCTGGCTGGACGCGCACAACGCGCTGTCCGTGCTGGGCCTGCCCTTTCACCTGATGATCACGTACACCGGCCTGGTGACCCTGGCCCTGATGTACATGCCCTGGGCCAATCTGGCCACGACCATGACGCCCGAGCAGCGCGTGGTGGCCGGCCAGCAGCTCAGTGCCTTTGTTCCCGCAGGCAAGCCCTCGGGCCAGGCCGCGCCCCTGGCACCGCTGGCCGACATGGTCCGCCAGGCCGAGCAGCGCTGGGGCGCGGGCCAGGTGGAACGCCTGAACGTCAACCTGCCCGGCGATGCCAATGCGCGCGTGACCGCCATCCGCGGCGAGAACGGCCGCGTCTCCATCAGCCCGCAGTTCATGATGTTCGACGGCGTCAGCGGCCAGCTGCTGCAGGCACAGGACAGCGTGGGCGCCGCCGCCGAGACGCGCGGCGTGCTCTATGCGCTGCACATGGGCCGCTTCGGCGACCTGCCCACGCGCTGGCTGTACTTCATCGTCAGCCTTGCGGGCACGGCCATGGTGGGAACGGGACTGGTGCTGTGGAACGTGAAGCGGCGCAGCAAGCTGCCCGACCCGGAAAGGCCGCATTTCGGCTTCCGGCTCGTGGAACGGCTGAACATCGCCACCATCGCCGGCCTGTCCATCGGCATGGCCGGCATGCTCTGGGCCAACCGCCTGCTGCCGGTGGAGATGGCGCAGCGCGCCGAGTGGGAGGTGCACGCCATGTTCATCGCCTGGGGCGCCACCCTGTTCTGGGCGATGGGCCGGCCCGCCAAGCGGGCCTGGATCGAGTTGCTGTGGGCCGGCGCCGCCGCCCTGGCCCTGCTGCCAGTGGTCAACGCGCTGACCACGGATCGCGGCCTCTTGGCCAGCCTGCGCGCGGGCGACTGGGTGTTCGCTGGCATGGACCTCATGCTGCTGGCCCTGGCCGCACTGCATGCCCATCTGGCCGTGCGCACCCAGCGCCACCAGCCCAAGGCCAAACCGGTGCGCGCCGCCCGCCCCGCGCCCAAGGCTGCCACTGCAGCAGCCGCCACAGCAGCGGCCGCCGCAGCGGAGACCAGCGCATGAGCATGGCCCATCTGTTCTGTCAGCTGCTGGCCCTGGGCGCCTTCGCCTGCCTGGCCCTGGCCATGGACCGCCACCAGAGCGACCTGTTCGGCAAGGAACTGCCATCTGCCCACACACGGCGCCTGCGCGCGGCCGGCTGGGTGCTGCTGGCGCTGTCGCTGTGGGCAGCGCTGCAGGTGGAGCCCTGGTCGCTGGGGCTGGTGGCCTGGTTCGGCCACATCGCCGCCGCAGCGGCCATCGTGCTGCTGTCCATGGTGGCGCGCGAGCGGCTGCGCTGACGGCCCTCCCGGCGCCTTCAGAGAAACATGCCGCCCGAGGCCTCGATGCGCTGGCCTTGCACCCAGCCCATGCCGGGCTGCAGCAGGGCGGCCATCACGGGGCCGATGTCGTCGGGCTGGCCCACGCGGCCCAGTGCCGTCTGGCTGGCCAGGGCCGCGCCCATCTGCGCATCGTCGCGCACACGGCCACCGCCAAAATCCGTGGCAATCGCCCCCGGCGCCACCGTGTTGACGCGAATGCCGCGCGCCCCCAGTTCGCGCGCAAGGTAGCGCGTCAGCACCTCCACCCCGCCCTTCATGGATGCATAGGCCGCATAGCCCGGCTGGGTGAAGCGCGTGAGCCCGCTGGACAGATGGATGATGCTGCCGCCATCGCGCAGCAGGGGCAGCAGGTGCTGGCTCAGGAAGAACGGCGCCTTCAGGTGGATGGCGACCAATTCATCGAACTGCGCCTCGGTGGTGGTGGCGAATGGCGCGTTGATGCCGATGCCGGCGTTGTGCACCAGCGCATCAAGGCGGTCGGCCTGCCAGGTATCGGCCAGCGCCTGGCGCACGCGGGCCGCAAAGTCCGCAAAGCCCGCGCTGCGCGCCACGTCCAGCTGCAGGGCGGCGGCCCGCCCGCCCAGCGCCTCGATGGCGGCCACGGCGGCCTGGGCCTCGTCGGCACGCTCACGGTAGGTCAGCACCACGTCCAGGCCCTGGCGCGCCAGGTGCTCGGCCGTATTGCGGCCCAGGCCGCGGCTGCCGCCCGTGACGAGGACGATGCGGCGGGCGGCAGGGGAAGAAGCGGTCGAAGGAGAAGCTGTCATGGCGGACCTCGTTAGGTGGTTTGCAATGACAGCGACTGTATTGAAGGTCGATTTTTGGATAAATTGGCTGTTTCTGATTTATTTGTTCGCCCCATGCAAACAATCAAGCTTCTGGAGCAGATGCAGATCTTCAGCCGCGTGGCCGAGATGGCCAGCTTCACGCGTGCGGCCGACAGCATGGGTTTGCCCAAGGCCAGCGTCTCCCAGGCCGTGCAGCAACTGGAGGCGCGGCTGGGCACGCGGCTGCTGCACCGGACCACGCGGCGCGTGCAGCTCACCCAGGACGGCCAGGCCTGCTACGAACGCTCCCAGGACCTGCTGGCCGACGTGGACGAGTTCCAGGGCCAGTTCCAGCAGGCCGGCGACGCGCCGCTGCAGGGCAAGGTCCGGCTGGACATGACCACGGGCCTGGCGCGCCACGTCGTCATGCCCTTGCTGCCGCAACTGCTGCAAAGCCATCCGGCGCTGGAGCTGGAACTGAGCTGCACCGAGCGCCGCGTGGACCTGGTGCGCGAAGGCTTTGATTGCGTGCTGCGCCTGGGCCCCGTGGACGAGCCCGGCCTGGTGGCACGCCCGCTGGGCCTGGTGGCGCTGGCCACCTGCGCCAGCCCCGGCTATGTCCAGGCCCACGGGCTGCCCGCCACGCTGCAGGATCTGGGCGGTCACCGGCTGGTGCACTACCAGCGCACGCTGGGCGCGCGGCCGCTGGGCTTCGAGTACGAGGAGGATGGCCAGCCCCGGTACCTGCCGATGGCGGGCGCGCTCACCGTGAACAACGCCGAGGCGTATCTCGCGGCCTGCCAGGCCGGCCTGGGGCTGATCCAGGTTCCGCGCCTGGCCGTGCAGCCGCTGCTGGACGCAGGGGAACTGGTCGAGGTGCTGCCCCGCCACCCGCCGCCGCCCATGCCGCTGCACCTGATCTACGCCCAGCGCCGCCAATTGCCGCGCCGCGTGCGCGTGCTCATGGATTGGCTGGCCGAAGCGGTCCTGCCCTGGACGCTTGGCGCTGGCCCGGCCGAAAAGCCCTAGCGAGCGCTGCAGCGATTCAGCCAGCGTCATTTTGCTTATCACTAATCCGTATCAAGACAAAGGTTCGCGCCTGCCCCTTTTGACGCCATTTACCGGACAATAGCGACCTTGCCCCGGTCACCGGCCGCCACGAAGCAGCGGCAACGCGCACACCGCGCCTGCCCCCTGTGCTTCCCGCCACCGCGTGCCTGAATGGCACTGACCTCTCATTGCAACGTCCCGGCGGGCACTGCCTGCCCCGAATTCACCGTATTGCCAACATGAGTGCTTTTCTTGAAGAACGCGTGCTGTCCGTCCACCACTGGACCGACCGCCTTTTCTCCTTCACCACCACCCGTGACACCGCGCTGCGCTTTTCCAACGGCCATTTCACGATGATCGGGCTGAAGGTCGACGGCAAGAACCTGCTGCGTGCCTACTCCATCGCCAGCCCCAACTACGAGGAGCACCTCGAGTTCCTGTCGATCAAGGTGCCCGACGGTCCACTGACCTCGCGCCTGCAGAACATCCAGGTCGGCGACACCATCCTCGTCGGCAAGAAGCCCACGGGCACGCTGCTGATCGACTACCTGCTGCCCGGCAAGAACCTGTACCTGATCGGCACCGGCACGGGCCTGGCCCCCTGGCTGGCCGTGGCCCGCGACCCCGAGACCTACGAGCGCTACGAGAAGGTCGTCGTCGTGCACGGCGTGCGCCACGCCAGCGAGCTGGCCTACCAGGAGCTGTTCGAGAAGGAACTGCCCGAGCATGAATTCCTCGGCGAGATCGTCAAGGACAAGCTGGTCTACTACCCCACGGTGACGCGCGAGCCCTTCCGCAACCAGGGCCGCATCTCCAACCAGATCACGGCCGGCACCTTCCCGCAGAACATCGGCCTGCCCGAGCTCAACCCCGAGACCGACCGCGTCATGCTGTGCGGCAGCCCCGCCATGCTGAACGAACTCAAGGAGCTGCTGGAGCACCGTGGCTTCAAGGAAGGCAACACCACCACGCCCGGCGACTTCGTGGTCGAGCGCGCCTTCGTCGAGAAGTAAAGCCCACGACACCCCGTGGCGGGGCGGCTGCCGATAATCGGCGCATGCCGCCCTCCCGCACCCCGCCGCCCCAGCCCGGCGACGATGACCGCAACTTCATCGTCGCCCTGGCGCGCGGCCTTGATGTCCTGTCCTGCTTTCGCTCCGGCGAAAAGCTGCTGGGCAACCAGGACATCGCCAGGCGCTGCGGACTGCCCAGGTCCACGGTTTCGCGCCTCACGCACACGCTGACCACGCTGGGCTACCTCATCCACGTGCCCGAAGAGGGCAAATACCGCCTGGGCACAGCCACGCTGGCCCTGGGCAGCGCCATGCTCTCGCGCCTGGACGTGCGCCAGATCGCGCGCCCGCTGATGCAAAAGCTGGCCGCCACCACCGATGCCGAGGTGGCCCTGGCCGCACGCGACCGGCACAACATGGTCTACATCGAGCACTGCCCCAGCGCGCGCTTCACGCACCGCGACCTGGACATGGGCTCGCGCATCCCCCTGGCCACCACGGCCGTGGGCCGCGCCTGGCTGGCCGCCAGCCCCGCATCCGAGCGCCAGCGCGCGCTGGACTACCTGCAATCGCACGCCCCCGAGCAATGGGCCGCCGCCCAGGCCCAGTTGCCGCTATGGCCCGGCGCCAGCACCCATCCGCAACCCTGGCTGTCGTGCTCGTTCGGCGACTGGCAGCCCGAGGTCAACGCCATCGCCCTGGCCTTCTCGCCGGGGCGTGGCCTGCCGCTGATGGCCGTCAGCCTGGGCGGGCCCTCGCGCTTCGTCACGGCCGATGCGCTGCGCCAGGACGGCGTGCCTGCGCTGCAGCGCATGGTGCGGCGGCTGCAGCAGGACATAGACCGCGCCTGACCGCAGACCGGGCCTGGCCGGCTGTCCCGCAGGCGCCCGCACAGTAGCCAAGACGACAGCGCGCGCCGCACTGCCGCCCTAGCATGGAGGGCGTTGCTCAACCATCAGGAAACCAAGGCAGGAGACACCCAGCATGAGCGTGAAAGCACTGTTCAACCTCACCGGCAAGACCGCCCTCATCACCGGAGGCTCGCGCGGCCTGGGCCTGCAGATGGCCGAGGCGCTGGGCGAGATGGGCGCCCGCCTCGCCATCACGGCGCGCAAGTCCGACGAACTGGCCGAAGCCAAGGCCCACCTGCAGGGCCTGGGCTACCAGGTCGAGACCTTCACCAACGACCTGCAGAAGTTCGACACCATCCCCGCCCTGGTCGACGACGTGCTGGCGCGCTGCGGCGACATCGACATCCTCGTCAACAACGCCGGCGCCACCTGGGGCGCCAAGGCCGAGGAATACCCGGACGAGGCCTGGAACAAGGTCATGAACCTCAACGTCTCGGCGCCCTTCTTCCTCACCCGCGAAGTGGCCAGGCGCGTGATGATCCCCAAGGGCCAGGGCAACGTGATCATCACGGCCTCGGTCGCGGCCTTCAAGGGCACGCCGCCCGGCATGAACACCGTGGCCTACAACACCTCCAAGGCGGCCGCCGTGCACCTGGCGCGCACCCTGGCCTCGGAATGGGGCCACTACGGCATCCGCGTCAACTCCATCTGCCCGGGCTTCTTCCCGAGCAAGCTGGCCAACGGCCTCATCGACAAGCTCGGCGACCAGCTCATCGCCCGCGCCCCGCTGCGGCGCATCGGCGGCGAGGAGGACCTCAAGGGCGCCGTGGTCTACCTGGCGTCCGATGCGTCTCGGCACATGACGGGGCAGGCGTTGGTGCTGGATGGTGGAGCCAGCCTTCTTTGAGGGCAACTCCAAGACAAAGCGCACCCAAGGGTGCGCTTTGTCTTTTGAGGAATGCGCGGCGCTCTACTTGTTCGCCACCGTCATCACCGCCTCAATCTTGCCGTCGCGCACAGCGGCGCCGCGCTCCGTGGTCAACGTGCCGCCACGGTCATCCACGCCCTTGACGCCGCCGGGGTTCACGTCGGGGCGCAGGGATTTGTAGGCCTCGTCGAGCTTGGCGTGGATGGCCTTGGTGTCCGAGGCCGAGCCGGCCAGCTGCATGGCCTTGACGGTGGCGTGCACGGCCGTGTAGTTCCACTGCGCCTCCGAGCCGGGGATGCGGCCCGGGTAGACCTTGCCGAAGCGTTCGACGAAGGCCTTGTTCTCGGGCTTGGTGTCCTCGGAGACGGGCATGACGCCGATGGCGCCTTCCAGCGGCGCATAGCCGCCGACCACGCGGGCCATTTCGTCGAGCTTGGCCTGGTCCATGACCACGAAGCCGCCCTTGAAGCCCAGCTCGCGCGCCTGCTTGACGACCAGGGCCGTGGGCTCGGAGGCACCGCCCACGAAGAGCACGTCGGGCTTTTCGGCCAGGGCCTTGCTCACGCCGCTGTAGAAGTCGGTGGCGCGGTTGTAGCTCATGGCGTTCTCGGCCACCACGGTGCCGCCCAGCTTTTCCCAGCCGGGCTTGAAGGCGGCGACCCAGGCCTTGGCGTAGTCGTGGTCGGCGCCCACCAGGGCCACCTTCTTGCCGAAGCGGCCCATCACGTATTTGGAGAACGGGTCGATGTACGAGGTGAACTCGGGCGGGATGCGCAGGGTCAGCTTGTTGCCCCGGTTGGTGATCTGCGGCACCGAGCTGTAGGCCAGCACGATGAAGTTGCTGCGCTCGTTGGTGGTCTGCAGCGCGAAGATGCCGCCCGAATGCGGCACCAGGATGGCCGCCGTCTTGTGCTGCTGCACCAGGCGCTGGGCGTTGATCGCGGTCTCGGACGGGTTGTACTTGTCGTCCAGCGGCACGATCTCGATCTTGACCTTCTTGCCACCGATCTCGGGCGCTGCGGCATTGATCTCGGAGACGGCCATCTGCATGCCGTCGAGCACGTTCTTGCCGTACTGGGCAGCGCCGCCCGACAGCGGGCCCGAGTAGCCGATCTTGACCACCTCCTGCGCCAGCGCAGGGCCGGCGGCGGCCACGGCGGCGCAGGCCAGGGCCAGCGTGCCCACCCTGCGGCGGGTCAATGGTGCGAATGCTGTCATGTCTGTCTCCTTGGATAGTGAAGAACGAATCGCTGCTGACGCAACGCATAAATCCGGCGCAGCCCAGACCAGGGACGCCGAGCAAGGGCCGCCCCGCAGCGAGGGCGTCGTCCCCCTCCCTCGCGAAGCGAGAGAGAGGGGGAAGCCGCGCAGCGGCTCAGGGGGTGCAGTGTCATGTCATGCACCGATGTAGGCTTTTCGGATGGAGTCGTCAGCCAGCAGCTCGGCCGGCTTGCCCTCGCGCACGATGCGGCCGCTTTCCATCACATAGGCGCGGTGCGCGATCTTCAGCGCCGCATAGGCGTTCTGCTCGGCCAGCAGCACGGTGGTGCCAGCGGCGTTGATGCGCTGTATGGCCTCGAACATCTGCTTGATGACCAAGGGCGCCAGGCCCAGCGAGGGCTCGTCCAGCAGCAGGGCCTGGGGCCGGCCCATCATGGCGCGGCCGATGGCCACCATCTGCTGCTGGCCGCCCGACAGCGAGCCGGCCGGGTCGTGCTGCTTCTCGCGCAGGATGGGAAACAGCTCCATCACCTCCTGCAGCGTCTTCTGGCTGGGGCCGGGGTCGCGGCGGTGCACGTAGGCGCCCAGCTGCAGGTTGCGCAGCACCGACATCTGGGGAAACAGCTTGCGCCCTTCGGGGCACTGCACCACGCCGGACTGCACGATGGCCGAGGGCTTGCTGCCAGCCAGCTCCTTGCCATTCCAGACGATGGAGCCGCCTGCGGCCTTGTGGATGCCGCTGGCCGTGAGGAACAGCGAACTCTTGCCCGCGCCGTTGGCGCCCAGCAGCACCACCAGCTCGCCCCGGTCGGCATGCAGGCTGACCCCGTTCAGCGCCAGGAAGCTGCCGTAGCGCAGCGACACGTTCTCAAACTTCAGCATGCTCGCTCCCCAGGTAGGCATCGATGACGGCGGGGTTGCGGCGTATTTCCTCGGGCGTGCCCTCGGCGATCTTCTCGCCGTAGCTGAGCACCAGGATCTTGTCGGCCAGGCTCATGATCATGCCCATCTTGTGCTCGATCAGCGCCACCGTGATGCCGTGGCGCACCAGCTTGCGGATCAGCTCGGCCAGGCCCTCGGTCTCCTCGGGGTTGACGCCGCCGGCAGGCTCGTCGAGCAGCATCAGCTTCGGGTCGGTGGCCAGGGCCAGCGCGAAGGCCACGCGCTTGCGCTCCTCCTGCGTGATGTCGCCCGCAATGCGGCCGGCCACATGCGACAGGCCCACGAAGTCCAGCGCGTCGCGCGCCTTCTCGCGGCACACGCGCTCTTCCTCGCGCAGGCGGCTGGAGCCGCGCAGCACGTCCCACAGGCCTGAGCGCGTGCGCAGCCGGTGGCCCACGATGAGGTTGTCCAGCACCGTGGCGCGGTCGAACAGCGCCGTGGTCTGGAAGGTGCGCGCCACGCCCAGTTTCGCCACCTGGTCGGTGCGCAGAGAGGTCACGTCCTGGCCGTTGAAGGTGATGGTGCCCGAGGTGGGCTTGTGCACGCAGCTGATCAGGTTGAAGAACGTGGTCTTGCCCGCGCCGTTGGGGCCGATGATGGCGTTGATGCGGCCTTCCTCGATCACGGTGCTGACATCGCTCACGGCGGCCAGCCCGCCGAAGGTCTTGGTCAGGTGGTCAATCTTGAGCATGCGGCTTGCCCTCCTTGGCATTGCGGCGCGCGCGCCATGCGGTGAAGCTGCCCACCACGCCGTAGGGCATGAAGATCACCAGCATCACGAGAATCGGGCCGAAGACGATGAAGCGGTACTCCTGCAGGAACTGCAGGTACTGCGTGATCCAGGGCATGCCGATGGCGCCCAGCAGCGGCCCCAGCACCGTGCCCATGCCGCCGACCATGGCGAAGATCATCATGTCGAAGGTGTGGTGCACGCCGGCCATGTCCGGACCGATGAAGCGCACGAAGCCGGCGTACAGGCCGCCCGCCACGCCCGCGTAGACCACGCTCAGCATGAAGGCCAGCACCTTGTTGCGCATGAGGTTGATGCCCAGGGCCTCGGCCAGCTCGTCGCTGTTGCGGATGGCCATGAAGGTGCGGCCCAGCAGCGACCGGACGATGCGCCGCATCACCCAGACCGAGGCCACGAGGAAGGCCAGCACCAGGTAGTACAGCGCCAGCGGCGACTCGAAGCTCAGCGCGCCCAGGGCCTCGGGCGCGGGGATGCCCATGATGCCCACCGTGCCGTGGGTCAGGCCCTCCCACTTCTCGATCACGAGGAACATGATGTAGCCCACGCACAGCGTGAAGATCGAGAAGTAATGCCCCTTCAGGCGCAGCGAGACGATGCCGATCAGGTAGCCCAGCACCGCGCACACCACGCCCGACATCACCAGCCCGCCCCAGAACGGCCAGCCATGGTCCACCGTGAGGATGCCCACGGTATAGGCGCCCGCGGCCATGAAGCCCGCATGCGCGAGGTTGAGCTGGCCCGTGTAGCCCGTGATCAGGTTCAGGCCCAGCGTGGCAATGGCGAAGATGTAGGCCGTGCTCATCACCGTGAGGTGGTAGTCGTTGCCCGCCAGCCAGGGGAAGGCGATGCCGGCGGCCAGCAGCAGGCCCCAGGCAACGCGGGAGTCGATGAATCCGTTCATTCAATGACTCCTCTTGGCGAACAGGCCCTGCGGGCGCAGCGACAGGATCACCACCAGCAGCACGAAGGCGATGATGTCCTTGTAGTCGGTGGAGATGTAGTAGGCGCCGAAGCTCTCGGCAAAGCCGATGATCAGCCCGCCCAGCACGGCGCCCGGGATGCTGCCCATGCCGCCCAGGATGATGATCACGAAGGCCTTGGTGATGACCAGGTGGCCCATGGCCGGATAGACCAGGTTGATGGGCGCATACAGCGTGGCCGCCACGGCCGCGAGCACGCCCGAGATGGCAAAGGTCAGCATGGACACGCGGTTGGCGTCGATGCCCACCATCGATGCGCCTTCACGGTTCTGCGCCATGGCGATGATGGTCGCGCCCGTGATGGTGCGCGTCAGGAACAGGTGCAGGGCCACCATCAGCGCAAAGGCCGCGCCGATGATCAGCAGGCGCTGCGCGGGCGCCGTGATGCCGCCCATCTCCACGATGGAGGTGTAGGGCGTGGGCATGCGCTGGAAGTCCGCGCCCCACAGCGCCTGGGCACCCGCCTCCAGGAACAGCAGCAGCCCGATGGAGGCGATCTTGGGATGCAGGGGCGAGGCCTTGCGCAGCGGATGGAAGATCAGCCGCTCGCTGACTATGCCCAGCACCGCCACCGCGATGGCTGCGGTGAGCATGGCCGCCCAGTAGCCCCAGCTCCAGGCCACCATGGCCTGGAAGGCCACGAAGGCGCCGATCATGTAGAAGCCGCCGTGCGCGAAATTGGGCACGTGCAGGATGCCGTAGACCAGGGTCAGGCCCAGGGCCACCAGGCCGTAGATGCCGCCCAGGGTCAGGCCGTTGAGCACTTGCTGCAGAAAAACGTCCATTCAACGCCTCCTGCGGAAAGGCGCGGCTCGGCGCCCGGCCAGGGTCTGTGCTTGCATTGTCTTGTCTCCTTTGCATGGCCGGCCGGCGCGGCGCGACAACGCATGCGGCAGACAGGCAAGGCCAGCTTAGGAGGGGGGCGGCGCCACGATCAACCCGAAGATTCCGCACAGCGGAATTCACCTGGGAAACCCCGAGACCCTCAGGGCCCCGCCAGTAACCTAGATGACAGCCGCGCTCAGATGGACAGGGCCGGCAAGTTGGCGGGCAGGCCCTGCATGGAGCGCTGCGTGTGCTCGGCCACGAAGTCCAGGAAGCTGCGCACGCGCGCCGGCATGAACTTGCGCGTGGGCAAGGTGGCGTAGAGCGTGAAATGGCCCGTGGTCCATTCGGGCAACACATGGCGCAGCCGGCCCGAACGCAGGTGGCGCGCGATCAGGTCCAGCGGCTGGGTGCTGATGCCCGCGCCGTCCAGCGTGGCACGCAGCAGCGTGCCGGTGTGGTTGGCCACCAGCACGGGCTGCACGGCCACCTCGGCCTCGCCCGCGTTGCCATCGAGCCGGCGCAGGCGCAGCACGTCGGAGCGGCCCTGGGCGCGGCGGCGCAGCAGGCACTGGTGGCCCGCCAGATCCTCGGGCACGGCGGGCACGCCATGGGCGTCCAGGTACTCGGGCGAGGCGCAGGCCAGGCCGCAGGTGGTGACGATGGGCCGCGCCACCACGTTGCCGTCATAGCCCTCCTCGGCGTTGAGGAAGGTGATGTCGTACTCGCCCACGGCGGCCTCGCTGGCCGACTCCACGAAGACCTCGATGCAGATGCGCGGATGCAGGCGGTGGAAGTCCGCCACCAGCGGCGCCAGCACATGCTCGGCAAACACGGGCGGCGTGAGCACGCGCACGGCGCCCGACAGCTCCAGCGTGTGCGCCTGCGCCAGGCTGAAGGCATCCTCCACATCGGCCAGGATGCCGCGCACGCGCTCCAGATAGGCCTCGCCGGCCTCGGTCAGCGACACGCTGCGCGTGGTGCGCTGCAGCAGCCGCGTGCCCAGGTGCTGCTCCAGGTCGGCCACCAGGCGCGTGACCGTGGGCACGGACATGTCCAGGCGACGCGCCGCCGCCGAAAACCCGGCCTCGTCGGCCACGGTCTGAAACACCCGCATGGTCTGCAATCGGTCCATGTTGTCCTTGGCCCCGGGCCTCGGTGCCCGGGGACTTTCGCTGCATTGTTCCACTCCCAAACGCCCTGCGCCGCGGCTTTGCGGGCCGCGGCGCAGGCGTTCATCTTCGTCGAAATGCAGCCGCTCAGCCCTTGCCGTCCGAAGTGTCCCTGGCCTGCGCTGGACCGGCGGGCGGCGCCCAGCGGATGGGGTGGGTGAAGCGCACCTCGGCGTCGCTGAAGGCCTTGGCCGTGGCGGCCGACAGCAGCAGGATGGCCGACGAGAAATAGATCCACATCAACAGCACCACCAGCGAACCCGCCGCGCCATAGGCCGAGACCACGGCCGCCGTGGACAGATACCAGGCCAGGGCCTGCTTGCCCAGCGTGAACAGCAGGGCGCCGACGATGGCGCCGAAGATGAGATAGCGCAGCCGGGGCTTGGGGCCGCTGCCGATGCGCATCAGCCCCACGAAGAGCAGCACGGCAATGCCGAAGGACACGCATTCGTTGATCAGGCTGATCAGCGGCCCCAGCGGCTGCATCTGCAACTTGGTGCCGGCCCAGTTGGTGATCAGCTGGATGGCCGTGGACAGGGCCATGGACACCAGCAGCAAGAAGCCCAGCGCCAGCACATAGGTCAGGCCGCGCAGCCGCAGCGCGGCCATGCGCCACCACACGGCCTTGGGCGGCGGTGGCTCGCCGTTCGAGGTCCAGAGCTTTTCCAGCGCGGACTGCAGCTCCACGAACACACCCGTGGCGCCCGACATCAGCAGGATGAAGCCGAACAGCGAGGCCAGCCGCCCCTCGTCGGGCCGCTGGGCGCTTTCCAGCGCACCGCGCACCACCTGGGCACCGCGCTCGCCGATCACGTCCTGCACCTGGTCGATCAACTGGTGTTCCACATAGCTGCGGTCCACCCACCAGCCCAGCAGGCCGACCAGCAGCAGCAGCAGCGGCGCCAGGCTCAGGATGCCGTAGAAGGACATGGCCGCGCTCATGCGCAGGCCATCGGCGTCCAGCCACAGCTGCACGGCATTCCACATGGCGCGCAGCGGGTTCAGCTCCATCAGGCGCTGCAGGCGTGCGGACCAGGACGAGGCGGGGGGAGTTTCCGGGGTATCTGAGGGCATGGCCCCCATTGTGCGCAGCGGCGCACCAGCGCCCTGTCAGCCTGTGCCGACAGGGGCCTGTGGGCGCGGCTCAGGTCACGGGCGCTGGATTGAACAGCACCAGGGCGTTGTGCAGCTTCCACTGCTCGGCCCAGGTCTTCTTGCGGCCGCTGGCCACGTCCAGCATCAGGCGGAACATCTCCCAGCCCACGTCCTCGATGCTGGCCTGGCCTTCGGCGATGCGGCCCGCGTTCACGTCCATCAGGTCATGCCAGCGCCGCGCCAGATCGCTGCGCGTGGCCACCTTGATCACGGGCACCTGGGCCAGGCCGTAGGGCGTGCCCCGGCCCGTGGTGAACACATGCAGGTTCATGCCGGCGGCCAGTTGCAGCGTGCCGCAGATGAAGTCGCTGGCCGGCGTGGCTGCATAGACCAGGCCGCTTTGGATGCCCCGGTCGGCCAGACGCTGGCCCGGCGACAGCACGCCGGTGATGGGCGCCGTGCCGCTCTTGATGATGGAGCCCATGGCCTTCTCGACGATGTTGGACAGGCCGCCCTTCTTGTTGCCCGGCGTGGTGTTGGCGCTGCGGTCCACGCGGCCCTTGTCCAGGTAGGCGTCGTACCAGGCCATCTCCTCGATCATGGCCTGGGCCACCTCGGGGCTGGAGGCGCGCGAGGTGAGCTGGTCGATGCCGTCGCGCACCTCGGTCACCTCGCTGAACATCACGGTGGCGCCTGCGCGCACCAGCAAATCGGTGCAAAAGCCCACGGCCGGATTGGCCGTGACGCCGCTGAACGCATCGCTTCCGCCGCACTGCACGCCCACCACCAGGGCGCTGGCCGGCACGGTCTCGCGGCGGCGCGCGTTCAGCCGCTCCAGATGCACCCTGGCGCTGCCCATGATGGAGTCCACCATGGACATGAAGCCCACATGCGCCTCGTCCTGCAGGCAGACCACGTCCAGCGCGGGCTCGCGCTCATCGACGATGGGAAACGAGCCCGGCGGCAGCAGCCGCTCGGGCTGCAGCTTCTCGCAGCCCAGGCTCACCACCATCACCTCGCCGCCAAAATTCGGGTTGTGGCTGATGTTGCGCAGCGTGCGCTGCGGAATCTCGGCGCCCACGGCATCGATGGCCACGCCGCAGCCATAGCTGTGCTCCAGGCCCACCACATCGTCCACATTCGGATAGCGCGGCAGCAGCTCGGCCTTGATGCGGCCCACCGCGAAATCCAGCACCCCGGCCACGCACTGCACCGTCGTGGTGATGGCCAGGATATTGCGCGTGCCCACCGTGCCATCGGCATTGCGGTAGCCCTCGAAGGTGTAGCCTGTCAGCGGCGGCAGCTCGGGCGGCTGCACCGTGGCGATCGGCAACCCCTCAAGAGACAGCGCCCCCGGCATGCGCAGCAGCCGCTCATGCACCCAGCTGCCCGCGGCAATGGCCTGCAGCGCATAGCCGATCACCACGTTGTAGCGGCGCACCTCGCCGCCCTCGGCAATGTCCACCAGCGCAACCTTGTGCGCCTGCGGCACCTTGTCGACCAGCACCAGCCCCCCGGGCATCACCGTGCCCGCAGGCAACCCCCCGTCATTGGCCACGATGGCCACGTTGTCGGCCGGATGCATGCTGATGGAAAGAGGAAGTGGGGTACTCATGGCAATGTCTCAATTTTCTAAAGGGCTGGCACTACAGCAGTAAAGCAGCTGGCACAGCCCACGCAACCGGCGCGGCCCAAGGCGAGGGACACCGAGCAAGGGCCGCCCCGCAGCGAGGGTGTCGTCCCCCTCCGCGAAGCGAGAAGGGGGAAGGCGCGAAGCGCCTCAGGGGGTCACTCTGCCTTTATTCCAGCAGCCTTGATCACCTTCCCCCACTTGACCACCTCGGCCTTCTGGTACTCGCCCAGCTCGGCCGGCGTCATCTGCGAGGGCAGCATGCCGAAGTTCTTCAGGCGCGCCTGCACCTCAGGCGTGGCGACGATCTTCATGATCTCCGCATGCAGCCGGTCCACGATGGGCTTGGGCGTGCCAGCGGGCGCGAACACGGCCTGCCACGATCCCATGTCGAAGCCTTTCTCGCCCGCCTCGGCGATGGTGGGCACATCGGGCAGGGACTCCAGGCGCCGCGAGCTGGTCACGGCAATGGGACGCAGCTTGCCGGCCTGCACGTGGGGGCCGACGACCAGGGCGGTGTCGAACATCATGTCCACCTGGCCGCCGATCACGTCCTGCACGGCCGGGCCGCTGCCCTTGTAGGGCACGTGGGTGAACTTCACGCCCGTCTGGTAGCCCAGCAGCTCCAGCGCCATGTGGTTGGAGGTGCCGCTGCCCGGCGAGGCCGAGGTCAGGCCGCCCGCTGCTGCCTTGGCCTTGCTGGCGGCCAGCACGTCGGCCAGCGTCTTGTAGGGGCTGGAGGCCGGCACCACCAGCACCAGCGGGCCCGAGCCCAGCATGGCCACCGGCGTGAAGGACTTGACCGGGTCGTAGTCCAGCTTGGCGTACAGGCTCACATTGATGGCGTGCGAGCTGATGGTGCCGCCCAGGATGGTGTAGCCATCGGCCGGTGCGCGCGCCGCAATGGCCGAGCCCACGCTGCCGCCCGCGCCGCCCTTGTTCTCGATCACCACGGGCGTGCCCAGGGCCTTGCTCAGCGGCTGGGCGATCACGCGCGCCAGCGTATCGGTATTGCCGCCAGGCGGGAACGGCACCAGGTAGGTGATCGGCTTGCCCGTGGGCCAGTTGCCCTGCGCGGCGGCGGGCATGGCGGCCAGGGCCGTGCCCAGCAGCAGGGCGCTGGCGAGGGAATGTTGGATGAGTGTGCGGCGTTGCATGGTGCTTGTCTCCGGGAAGGGCTTGTCGTTGGAATGGTGTGAAAGCGGGTTCAGAAGCGCGGCTGGTGGCCGGTGAACGCGGGGTCGTACTTGCGCATCTGCCCCAGGTCGTCGCGGTTGCGGATGCCGCAGTGCAGGTAGTTGTCGTGCAGGCGGGCCAGGGCCTCGCGGTCCAGCCGCACACCCAGGCCGGGCGCCGTGGGCACGCGCAGGCTGCCCTGCTCGAACTGCAGCCGGCCGCCCTCGACGACTTCCTCGTCCTGCCAGGGGTAGTGCGTGTCGCAGGCATAGGTCAGCAGGGGTACGCTGGCGCACAGGTGCGTCATGGCCACCAGGCTCACGCCCAGGTGGGAATTGCTGTGCATGGACAGGCCCAGGTCGAAGGTGCGGCACAGGGTGGACAGGCGCTGCGTGGCGCGCAGCCCGCCCCAGTAATGGTGGTCGCTGAGCACGATCTTCACGGGGCAGCCCATGTCGGCGTTGCGGCGGAACTCGGCAAAGTCCGTCACCACCATGTTGGTGGCCAGCGGCACATCGCACTCGCGTGCCACGGCGGCCATGCCGTCCAGGCCGGGCGCCGGGTCCTCGTAGTACTCGAGCACGCCCTGCAGCTGCTGCACGATCTTCAGGCTGGTCTCCACCGTCCAGTTGCCATTGGGATCGATGCGCAGCGGCGTGCCCGGAAAGGCCTCGGCCAGTGCCAGGATGCCGGCCGCCTCCTGCTCGGGCGGCAGCGCGCCGGCCTTGAGCTTGATGCTCTGGAAGCCGTACTGCGCAATCATGCGCCGCGCCTGCTCCACCAGCTGCTGCGGCGCCAGGGCCTCGCCCCAGGCGTCGGGCGAAGAATCTGGTCCATAGGGCCTGTCGATGTGCTCGGCGTACTTGTAGAACAGGTAGGCCGAGAACGGCACGCTGTCGCGCGCGGCGCCGCCCAGCAGGTCCACGATGGGGGCGCCCGCCATCTGGCCCTGCAGGTCCAGCATGGCGACCTCGAAGGCGCTGACCACCTTGGCCACCGTCTTGGACACATGCGTGCCCGGCGCCAGCGACACCTGCTGGCCCAGGAATTCGGAAGCCGTCAGCGCAGGCGGCGCCACCAGGGCCGCGACGCGGACCTCCATCTCGTTGAGCGCCCAGGGCGACAGCCCCACCAGCGCGGGCGCGGCCTTGGCCAGCGCATCGAGCATGGGCTGGTCACCATAGCTTTCGTTGATGCCGACCAGGCCCGATGCCGTCTCGATCTCGATGATGGAGCGCAGCGCCCAGGGCTCGTGGATGCCGGCCGCATTGAGCAGCGGCGGATCGCGGAAGGCAATGGGCGTGATGCGTATGCGGCGGATCGCGTGGGTCGCGTGGGTGGTGCTCATCTGGAATGCGGGTTCAGGAGGATCAAAAAAACTCGATGGCGTGGACGTCTTGTGATACGTTGTCGTACAACTTGGAGCGATTATGATCAGCACCATGGAAAGTTCGGCAAAGGGATTTCCCGCATCACCCCCAACGATCGAGCTTCCCCTGCGAGGAAAGTCCGGTCGCAGCGGCCGCAATCTGGCCGCCCTGCTGTTCGACGAGTTCGCGAGCAAGATCCGCAACGGCCTGCTGGCCGAAGGCGAGAAGCTGCCCACGGAGTCGTCGCTGGTGCAGACCTACGAAGTCAGCCGCACCGTGGTGCGCGAGGCGCTGTCGCGCCTGCAGGCCTCGGGCCTGGTGGAGACGCGCCACGGCATAGGCACCTTCGTGCGCGCCGCCCAGCCCGCATCCACGCTGATGCTCAATGCCGACGAGCTGACGGCCGCCGTGGACGTGATGGCCGTACTGGAGCTGCGCATCAGCCTGGAGACCGAAAGCGCCGGCCTGGCCGCGCTGCGCCGCAGCCCCGAGCAGCTTCAGGGCATACGCATGGCGCTGCAGGCCTTCGAGATCGCCTTTGCGCGCGGCGAGGACACGGTGGCCCATGACCTGGCCTTCCACACCCAGATCGCCGAGGCCACGGGCAACCGCTACTTCGGCGACATCCTGCGGCACTTCGGCGCGCAGCTGATTCCGCGCACGCGCATCGCCTCCATCCATCAGCCACAGCGCGACCCCGATTACCTGCGCCGCGTCAACCGCGAGCATGAGGAAATCCTCGCCGCCATCGAGCGCCAGGACGCCGACTCGGCCCGCGCGGCCATGCGCATCCACCTGACCAACAGCCGCGAACGCCTGCGCCTGGCACAAAAGACCAGCGCCGCCTGAGTGCTCCCATGGGCCTTTCGGGGCCGATGGCGTTGCCACGGGAATTCAGACAACCAAGGGAAAACCCTTTATCACTGCTTGCAGATCTCGGTTAAAAATCGGTTTCAGTTGTACGACAACTGACAACATAAAATCCGGAGACAAGAGCATGACCCTGAGCCGAAAGCAGTTCCTGCGCGCCGCTGGCGCCACCGCCCTCGTAGCCACCGGCGCCGGTGCGCTGGCCCAGAGCAACTGGCCCACGCGCCCGCTGCGCCTGGTGGTGCCCTACCCGCCGGGCGGCAGCTCGGACATCATTGCGCGCGCCATCGGCCCGCTGCTGTCGGCAGAACTCAAGCAGCCCGTGGTCATCGAGAACAAGCCCGGCGCCAACGGCAACCTGGGTGCCGACATGGTGGCCAAGGCCCAGCCCGACGGCCACACGCTGATGCTGTGCGACCTGGGTGCGCTGGCCATCTCGCCCTCGCTCTACACCAAGCTGTCCTTCGACCTGTCCCGGGACCTGCGCGGCACGGCCATGCTGGCCTACTCGCCCCACCTGCTGGTGGTCCACCCCTCGGTGCCGGCCAACAACCTGCAGGAGCTGGTGGCCCTGTCCAAGAAGGAAGACCTGAGCTTTGCCGTCACTGCCACGGGCAGCGCCCCGCACCTGGCCGGCGTGGAACTGGCGCGCGCCACGGGCGCCCGCTGGGAATACGTGCCCTACAAGGGCGGCGTGCAGTCCATCCAGGACACGGTGGCAGGCCAGACCCAGGTGCTGATGAACGGCATGCTGGCCACCTACCCCCATGTGCAAAGCGGCAAGCTCAAGCTGCTGGGCCTGTCCAAGGGCACGCGCATGCCGCTGGCCGCCAACGTGCCCACCATCGCCGAGCAGGGAGTGCCCGGCTTCGAGACCGGCACCTGGCAAGGCGTGGTCGTTCCGGCCAAGACGCCCGAGGCCGTGGTCCAGCGCCTGCATGAGGCCCTGATCACCGCCATCCGCTCGCCCGAGGTGCGCGCCCGCCTCACGGGCCAGGGCGCCGAGGTCGTGACCATGAACCCCGCCGAGACCGCGCGCTTCCTGACCACCGAACGCCAGCGCTGGCAAAAAGTGGTTCAAACAGCCGGTTTGAAGCTCGACTGATTCCACCCTTTTTTCTTTCTTCCCCACCCTTATTCCCGAGAGCACCATGACCCCCCAAGACCTCAAAGACGTGATGAGTTCCGGCCTGCTGTCCTTCCCCGTGACGGACTTCGACAGCAACGGCAACTTCAATGCCAAGGGCTATGCGGCCCGCCTCGAATGGC
The DNA here is from genome assembly GCF_014852125.1 of Delftia sp. DLF01. Lineage (NCBI taxonomy): Bacteria > Pseudomonadati > Pseudomonadota > Betaproteobacteria > Burkholderiales > Comamonadaceae > Delftia > Delftia sp. DLF01. Next base: position 402,123 of record NZ_JACVAZ010000005.1, on the reverse strand, counting down.
TGGCCCCCTACGGCGCCAGCGCGCTGTTCGCGGCAGGCGGCACGGGCGAGTACTTCTCGCTGTACGGCGAGGAATACGGCCAGATCATCAAGACCGCCGTGGACACCTGCCGCGGCAAGGTGCCCATCATCGCGGGCGCCGGCGGCCCCACGCGCACGGCCATTGCCCATGCCCAGGAAGCGGAGCGCCTGGGCGCCCACGGCGTCCTGCTGCTGCCCCACTACCTAACCGAAGCCGGCCAGGAAGGCCTGATCGCCCATGTGGAGCAGGTCTGCAAGAGCGTGAAGTTCGGCGTCATCGTCTACAACCGCGACCGCACCCGCTTCACGCCCGAATCGCTGGCCATCCTGGCCGAGCGCTGCCCCAACCTGGTGGGCTTCAAGGACGGCATGGGCAACATCGAGACCATGTCCGCCATCTTCATGAAGATGGGCGACCGCTTCGCCTACCTGGGCGGCCTGCCCACGGCCGAGGTCTATGCGGCCGCCTACAAGGCCCTGGGCACGCCGGTGTACTCCTCGGCCGTCTTCAACTTCATCCCCAAGACGGCGATGGCGTTCTACGAAGCCGTGCGCACCGACGACATGGCCACGCAGCACAAGCTGCTCAAGGAATTCTTCATGCCCTACCTGAAGATCCGCAACCGCGTCGAAGGCTACGGCGTGAGCATCATCAAGGCCGGCGCCAAGCTGGTCGGCCACGACGCAGGCCCCGTGCGCGCCCCGCTGACGGACCTCAAGCCCTCCGAGCTGGAAGAGCTCAAGGCCCTGATCGACAAGCTCGGCCCGCAATAAGCCACAGGACCGGACGCAGGGGCCAGTCCGGCCCTTGCGCCCCCCAGGAGACAAGAACATGAAGAAGATTCTGATCACGCTGGGTGCCGCACTGGCCCTCACGGCGCAGGCGGCCGGCAGCTTTCCGGACAAGGCCGTCAACATCATCGTGCCCTTCCCGGCCGGCGGCTCCACCGACACCGTGGCGCGCGCCATGGCCCTGAGCATGGGCGAGCAGCTGGGCAAGCCCTTCGTGGTGGAAAACCGCCCGGGCGCCACCGGCACCATCGGGGCGGGCGCCGTCAAGCGCGCACCGGCCGATGGCTACACCCTGCTGGTGGCCTCGCTGGGCCCCTTCGTGGTCACGCCGCACCTGGTCAAGAACGTGCCCTATGACGCAGGCAAGGACTTCGACTACATCACCATCCCCGTTCAGGCACCCAACGTGCTCGTGGCCAGCCCCGCGCAGAAGGCCCGCACCGTGGCCGAGGTCATCGCCGCGCTCAAGGCCAACCCCGGCAAGATCAGTTTCGCGAGTTCGGGCAACGGCTCATCGGACCATCTGTCGGCCGAGCTGTTCTGGCAGCAAAGCGGCACCGAAGGCATGCACGTTCCCTACAAGGGCGGCGCCCCGGCCATCACGGACCTGATCGGCGGCCAGGTGGACTTCTCGTTCCAGAACGTCAACGCCGTGCTGCCCCATCTGCGCAGCGGCAAGCTGCATGCGATCGCCGTGACCGGCAGCCAGCGCTCGCCCGTGCTGCCCGATGTGCCCACGCTGGCCGAGGCCGGTGTCAAGGGTGCCGAGGTCTACTCCTGGCAAGGCCTGGCCGCGCCCAAGGGACTGCCCGCCGATGTGAAGGCCAAGCTGGCCAAGGCCGCCATCGCCTCCGTGCAGCAGCCCGACATCCGCAAGCGCTTCGTGGAGCAGGGCCTGGAGATCGTGGGCAACACGCCCGAGGAATTCACGCGCTACCAGGCCCAGGAATCGGAGCGCTGGAAGCAACTGATCCAGACCCGAAAAATCACCGCTGATTGAGCTAGAAACAACGGGCCGGCCCCAGGGCCGTTCCCGCTGGCCTGCGCACCGCAGGCCCTTTTCACCGGGGCTTCCAGCCCCCGCAAGTTCCAAGGATTCCAAGGCATGGCGACCTCCCGTCCACGCGTTCTCCAGTTCGGCAAGATGCCGCTGCCCCAGCTCGATGCCGAGCTGGCCCAGGCCTATGAGGTAACGCTGCTGTCCGAGCAGCCCGACCGCGAGCGCTTCCTCGCCGAGCACGGCGCGCAGTTCGAATACCTGGTCACCTCGGCCGCCATGGGCGTGCCCGCGAGCGTGGTGCAGGCCCTGCCCAGGCTGCGCTTCGTGAGCAGCTTCGGCGTGGGCTTTGACGCGCTGGACCGCGAGTCCCTGCTGCGCCAGGGCGTCCGCGTGGGCTACACGCCCGGCGTGCTGGACGACTGCGTGGCCGACATGGCCTTCGCCCTGCTGCTGGATGCGGCGCGTGGCCTGAGCGAGTCCGACCGATTCGTGCGCCGGGGCGACTGGAGCCGAGGCCGCTTCGGCATCCGCACGCGCGCCAGCGGCAAGCGCCTGGGCATCTTCGGCATGGGCCGCATCGGCTCCACCGTGGCGCGCCGCGCGGCCGGCTTCGACATGGAGGTGGCCTATCACAACCGCCGCCCGGTCGAAGGATCGCCCCACCTCTACCAGCCCTCGCTGCTGGAGCTGGCGCGCTGGGCCGACTTCCTCGTCATCACGGCCGCAGGCGGCGACGGCACGCAGCACCTGGTCAACGCCGAGGTGCTGGACGCGCTGGGCCCGCAGGGCTTTCTGATCAACGTGGCGCGCGGCAGCGTGGTCGACGAGGCCGCCTTGGTCCAGGCCCTGCAGCAGGGCCGCATCGCAGGCGCGGGCCTGGATGTGTTCGAGGACGAGCCCCGCCCCCATGCCGAGCTGCTGTCGCAGGACAACGTGGTGCTTGCGCCTCACATCGCCAGCGGCACGCATGAAACCCGCCGCGCAATGGCAGACCTCGTGCTGCGCAACCTGGCGCAGTTCATCGCCACGGGCCGGCCCGAGGCCGAGGTGCCGTGGTCCGCCGCGCAGCAGGCGGCCACCGCCGCCGCATAGCCGTTTTTTCCCAGAGACCGATCCAAACGATCCAAGAGCACGCCATGTCCTCCACCCCGACCATCACCGAGATCGAAGTCATTCCCGTCGCCGGCCGCGACGGCATGCTCATGAACCTCAGCGGCGCGCATGCGCCCTACTTCACGCGCAACATCGTGCTCGTCCACGACAGCGCGGGCCACACCGGTGTGGGCGAAGTGCCTGGCGGCGAAGGCATACGCCAGGCGCTGGAGGACAGCAAGGCGCTGCTCATCGGCCAGTCCGTGGGCAACCACCTCAAGCTGCTGCAGAACCTGCAGCAGGCCCTGGCCGGCCGCGACACGGGCGGGCGCGGCCTGCAGACCTTCGATCTGCGCATTGCCGTGCATGCCGTCACCGCCGTGGAATCGGCCCTGCTGGACCTGCTGGGCCAGCACCTGGGCGTGCCCGTGGCAGCCCTGCTGGGCGAAGGCCAGCAGCGCGACCGCGTAGAGATGCTGGGCTACCTGTTCTTCACCGGCCCCACCGACAAGACCGACCTGCCCTACGTCCAGCCCGGCGAAGACCAAAGCGGCATCGACGACTGGACGCAGGTGCGCCACATGACCGCCATGGACCCGGCCGCCATCGTGCGCCAGGCCGAGGCGGCGCACGCGCGCTACGGCTTCAACGACTTCAAGCTCAAGGGCGGCGTGCTGGCCGGCGAGCAGGAAGTGGAGGCCGTCACCGCGCTGGCCAGGCGCTTTCCGCAGGCGCGCGTCACGCTGGACCCCAACGGCGGCTGGCTGCTCAAGGACGCCATCCGCCTCATGCGCGACATGCACGGCGTGCTCGCCTATGCCGAAGACCCCTGCGGCGCCGAGAACGGCTTCTCGGGCCGCGAAGTCATGGCCGAATTCCGCCGCGCCACCGGCCTGCCCACGGCCACCAACATGATCGCCACCGACTGGCGCCAGATGGTGCATGCGCTGTCGCTGCAGTCCGTGGACATCCCCCTGGCCGACCCGCATTTCTGGACCATGGCCGGCTCCGTGCGCGTGGGCCAGACCTGCCGCGACTGGGGCCTGACCTGGGGCTCGCACTCCAACAACCACTTCGACATCTCGCTGGCCATGTTCACCCACGTGGCCGCCGCCGTGCCCGGCAAGGTCACGGCCATCGACACGCACTGGATCTGGCAGGACGGCCAGTACCTCACCCAGAACCCGCTGCAGATCAAGGGCGGCTTCGTCGAGGTGCCCAAGACCCCGGGCCTGGGCGTCACCGTGGACCGCGCCGCGCTGCAGCGCGCCAACGCCCTGTACCTGGAGCACGGTCTGGGCGCGCGCAATGACGCCATGGCCATGCAGTACCTGATTCCCGGCTGGACCTTCGACAACAAGCGCCCCTGCATGGTCCGCTGACCCCTTCCTTCCGTTACCCCTTTCCCGGAGCACCTCATGTCCCGCTACGACAACCTCATCAACGGCCAATGGAAGGCCGCCGACGGCTACAGCGCCAACACCAACCCCAGCGACCTGTCCGATGTGATCGGCGAGTACGCCCAGGGCAATGCCGCCGACGTGGAAGCCGCCATCGCCGCGGCGGCCGCGGCCTTTCCCGCCTGGAGCACCTCGGGCATCCAGGCCCGCCACGACGCCCTGGACAAGATCGGCAACGAAATCCTGGCCCGCAAGGAAGAGCTGGGCGACCTGCTGGCGCGCGAGGAAGGCAAGACCCGCACCGAAGCCATTGGCGAAGTCGGCCGCGCAGGCCAGATCTTCAAGTTCTTCGCGGGTGAATGCCTGCGCCTGGCCGGCGAAACCCTGCCCTCCGTGCGCCCCGGCATCGGCGTGGAAATCACGCGCGAGCCCGTCGGCGTGGTGGGCCTGATCACGCCGTGGAACTTCCCCATCGCCATTCCCGCCTGGAAGATCGCCCCGGCCCTGGCCTTCGGCAACTGCGTGGTCCTGAAGCCCGCCGACCTCGTGCCCGGCAGCGCCTGGGCGCTGGCCGACATCATTCACCGCTCGGGCATTCCGGCCGGCGTGTTCAACCTCGTCATGGGCCCGGGCCGCGTCATCGGTGATGCCCTGGTGCGCCACAGCGACGTGGCCGCCATCAGCTTCACCGGCTCCGTCGGCGTGGGCCGCGGCATTGCGCGCGCCTGCGTGGAAAGCGGCAAGAAGGTGCAGCTGGAGATGGGCGGCAAGAACCCGCAAATCGTGCTGGACGACGCCGACCTCACCCAAGCCGTGGAGCTGTCCGCGCAAAGCGGCTTCTACTCCACGGGCCAGCGCTGCACGGCATCGAGCCGCCTCATCGTCACCGACAGGATCTACCCCGCCTTCATCGAGGCCCTGCAGGCCCGCATGGCCAGGATCAAGGTGGGCGACGCCCGCGCCGCAGGCACCGACATGGGCCCCGTGGTCAGCCAGGCCCAGCTGGAGCAGGACCTGAGCTACGTGGAAATCGCCAAGGCCGAAGGCGCCGTGCTGGCTGCGGGCGGCACAGCCGCCGCCTGCCACACCGGCAGCGGCAACAAGGGCTACTACATGGCGCCCACCCTGTTCGTGGACACACAAGCCGCCATGCGCATCAACCGCGAGGAAGTCTTCGGCCCCGTGGCCAGCGTCATCCGCGTGAAGGACTACGAGGAAGCCCTGGCCGTGGCCAACGACACGCCCTTTGGCCTGGCCGCAGGCATTGCCACCACCAGCCTCAAGCACGCCACCCACTTCAAGCGCCACAGCCAGGCCGGCATGGTCATGGTCAACCTGCCCACGGCCGGCGTGGACTACCACGTGCCCTTCGGCGGCCGCAAGGGCAGCAGCTACGGCCCGCGCGAACAGGGCCGCTATGCGCAGGAGTTCTATACGACGGTGAAGACCGCCTACACGCTGGCCTGAACAGCATCCGGCTGACGAGAAAAAAGCACCTTTCGAGGTGCTTTTTCATTGGGCGGATTCCGGGTGTCAGCAGCCCGGGGCGCCCTGGCAAGCGGACCAGCGAATCAGCGCTGGAACGCCACCGCAGCAGCCGCTATCCGCCGCAGATACGCCGGGTCTTCCTGCAGGCAATGCACGTAGTTGACCTCGTCCTCCACCAGTTCCTCCATCCGCTGCGCAGCACCGCAAATGGCCTGCAGCGCATTGGCCACCACCTCCAGATTGCGATGGCCCTCAGGCCGCTCCAGCCAGGCCAGCGCCAGCTGGCCCAGCGAGTACACCTCGCTGCTGCCCTGCAGCGTCAGCCGGCCGATCTCGGTCACGGCATGGCTCAACTGCTGCGGGCTGGGCTGGGTCAGGGTTGTGGAAGCGGTACTCATGGCGCAACCCTTCCCACGGCAGATGCGCCAGAGTGAGGCGCATGGGTGGCAGAGGGGAATGCAAAAGAAGAAATGCCGTGCATGGTTTCGTACTCCTTCGTGAGAACAAAAACCACCGGCCCGTGTTCTTACGCACAGACAGGTGGACGGGATGTTAAGAACACGAACGAAGCCGTGCGGACGCCCTTGCGGGTAGCCCCATCCCGTCCGTAACCGCAGGAACGCAGGCTTGCGCCCACGCTCCGGAAATCAGACGTGACAAGGCCTCCTTGACGGCGAGGCCGCACCGCTTCGTTTTGGGTGTTCTTACGCACCGGCCCCGGAACAGGGGGTTACCGCGATGATAGAGGCTTTCAAGAGGGCAAGCGCCCCAGCACTCCAGGCCGAGCGAAGCGAAGGCCCGCGCCCACTCCCCGTATGGCCGCGCCTGCGCCGTGGCGGTTGCGGGGTTGCAGTCCTGCCGAAGGACAGGACTGCTTCGTCATCTGACTCGCCGTGATTGTTTGAACGTAGCGCGCAGCGCGAAGTGAGTTTCACGGCGAACCCCGCAACCGCCACGGCGCAGGTTGCCCCGCAGCGCAGCGAAGGGGTCGCGGACATTCGGGCGCTTTTCTTTGCTCACTTTCTTGTAGCGAGACAAGAAAGTGAGTCGGCCGCCGGGCCGAGACCCGGCCTCGAAAAACAACCACCCGGCAGGGGCAAAAGATTGCACCTAAGCCAAAAGCAATCGAGGCACAAACAAGGTGGGCGGGAGTTAAGAACATGTGCAAGGCATGCGGACGCCCTTACGGGTAGCCCCATCCCGCCCCAAACCCAAAGACAGCCAGGCCCCCAAAAGCCCCAGCCATCAAACCCCGGCCAAGGATGGCAGCTCCCGCATCACTTCAGAAAAGCACTTCAGAAAAACAGCACCCGCACCCAAGGCGCCACCACCACATTCAACGCCCCCGCAATCATCATCACCAACGAAGCAACCACCGCCTGCACATCCCCAAACTGCCGCGCCTTCGCCACCCCGCTGCCATGGGCGGCACCGCCCAGAATGGCGCCCGCAGCCAGCTTGCTGCGCACGTGCGGCAGCAGCCGCAGGATGGTCTCGCCCATGAGCATGCCGCTGACGCCCGTGAGCAGCACGAACAGCGCGGCCAGGTCGGTGGGCCCGCCCAGCACGCGCTCGGCCTCGATGGCGAAGGGGGTGGTCACCGAGCGCACGGCCAGGCCCTTTTGCAGGTCCACGGGCAGTCCGAAGGCCTGTGCGAACCAGATGGTGGTAGCAATGGACACGCCACTGGCCACGAGTACGCCGGTGGCGATCGACATCCAGTGCTTGCGCAGCAAGTGGCGGTTTTCGTGCAGGGGCAGCGCAAAGGCCACCGTGGTGGGGCCCAGCAGCCAGACCAGCCAGTGCGTCTGGGCGATGTACTGCGGGTAGCGCACATGGGTCAGCAGCGCCAGCGCGATCAGCACCATGGGCGTGGCGACGATGGGCATGAGCAGCGGATGCGGATGGCGGCGGTACACGCGCTTGTTGGCCGCATAGCAGGCCAGCGTGGCCAGCAGCGACAGCAGGCCTATGGCCTGGTCGGACATGGCGTTCATTCCTGCTCCCTGTGCAGCCCGGCGCGCGTGGAGCGGCGCCGGGCCAGCCACAGCTCCAGCCGGTAGACGCGGTCCACGGCCAGCGCCGTGGCGGCCATCACGCAGGCCGTGCTGGCCACGATGACGCCCAGGATGCGCAGACCCTGGTGCTGGATCAGGTCGGTGTATTCGGTGACGACCAGCATGGCGGGCACGAAGAACAGCAGCATCTCGGCCAGCAGCCAGTTGGTGCCGCCCTGCAGCCAGCGCGCCTTGACCAGCCCGCTGAACAGGCCCGTGGCCAGCAGCGCGAAACCGATCAGCCCGGCCGGCATGCCCCAGCCGAAATGGGCGCGCACGGCCTCCATGGCCACCCACAGCGCACTGAGCAGCCCCACCTGCAGCGCGCCGCGCAGCAGCGGCCAGCAGCGGTGCAGCAGACCCTGAAACACCTGCGGCCGCAGGACGGGCATGGCGGAAATCTTTGACATGGGGCAATCCTAGGGTTTGCACTCAGATTCGTAAAATGAATAATCTCCATTTTTCCCATGCACAAAAGGAATCCTCATGGACCTGCGCGCGCTGCGCTACTTTGTCGAGGTGGTGCGCTGCAACAGCTTCACGCGTGCGGCCGAGGCGCTGCATGTGACCCAGCCCACCATCAGCAAGATGGTGCGGGCGCTGGAGGAGGAGCTGGGCGGCCCGCTGCTGCTGCGCGAGGGGCGCGGTGTGCAACTGACCGACGCAGGCCAGGTGGTCCATGCGCGCGGCCTGCAGGTGCTGGAGCAGTCACGCCAGCTGCTGCAGGAGGTGGCCGAGGTGGACGGCATTGCGCGCGGCAGCCTGAGCGTGGGCATCATGCCCACGGCCGGGCACTACATGGCGCCCGTGATCGCGCGCTTTCAGCAACTGCATCCGGGCGTGGAACTGCATGTGCAGGAGCAGGGCGCACGCGCCCAGCGCCAGCTGCTGCTGGACGGCAAGCTGGACATGGCGCTGGGCCTGCACGGCGCGGGCGAGGCGGGTGGCGACCTGGCCGGAGAGGGCCTGGAGTACTGCACCATCGCCCACCAGAAGACACGCGTGGCCTTTGCCGCGCACGAGGTGCCCGACCCGGACGCACCCGTGCACTGGAGCGAGCTGGCCCAGCGGCCCTTTGTGTTCTACACCTCGGACTTCGCCCTGCACCAGGCCGTGCTGGAGCATTGCGCGGCGGCAGGCTTCAGCCCACAGGTGCGGCTGCAGACGCGCTACTGGGACTTCATCGGCGACCTGGTGGCAGAAGGCGTGGGCGTGGCCGTGATGTTCGAGCACGTGATCGCGCGGTTCGACCCCCGGCGCGTGTCCAGCCGCCCGCTGGTGGGGCCTGAACTGCACTGGGACGTGGTGCAGCTGTGGCGCAGCGGCTATCTGTCGCGCGCGGCGAGGGCCTGGCTGGAGTGCGTGCGTGCGGTCTATCCCGACGACAATCGCTGAGTCCATGCAACCCAGAAAACGCCCACCCTTGCGCCCTTTTGCAGGTCCGGCCCTGCGCGCCCGGCCCGCCTTCGTCGACCGGCCCGACACCGGCCCCTCACGCCTGCTGTGCTTCAACAAGCCCTACGGCGTACTCAGCCAGTTCACCCCCGAGGGTCGCTGGCGTGGCCTCAAGGAATACATCGACGTGCCGGGCGTGCATGCGGCAGGCCGGCTCGACGCCGACAGCGAAGGACTGCTGCTGCTGACCAATGACGGGCCGCTGCAGGCGCGCATCGCCGATCCGCGCTTCAAGATGGAGAAGACCTACTGGGTACAGGTCGAGGGCCTGCCCGACGAGGCCGCGCTGCAGGCGCTGCGCCAGGGCGTGCAGCTCAACGACGGCATGACGCTGCCCGCGCAGGCGCGCCGGCTGGAGCCGCCGCCCGTGCTGTGGCAGCGCGACCCGCCCATCCGCGTGCGCCAGAACATTCCCGACTGCTGGATCGAACTGGTCATCCGCGAAGGCCGCAACCGCCAGGTGCGCCGCATGACGGCGGCCATTGGCCACCCCACGCTGCGGCTGGTGCGCGCGGCCATCGGGCCCTACACGCTGGACGGCCTGGAGCCCGGCCAGTGGAAGGACGTGGAGCCCGCCTAAGGCTCCGGATTGTCGGGAAGTGCCACAGCCTGCCAGCGTTGCAGGCCGAGCCACGGATGAAAGCGCCGCGCCTCGCCCACTTCCACACGCTCCACACTGCCGGCCAGCAGCGGCCACAGGCGCTGCAATTGCGCCGAGCGCTGCTGCGTGCAGCGCCGCGCGCGGGCCAGCAGCTCGCTGCCCTGGCCCAGCAGGCGCGACAGTTCGCGCAGGCGCGGTGGCGGCAGGCATTGGGCGCTGGCCAGCATCAGCCAGGACGGTGCCTGGCCCGCCTGGGCGGGGCCGCTGGCGGCGAACTGCTCGAGCAAAGCGACATGGGCGCTGAGCAGGGGCGCGGGTGGCTTCTCGGCCAGCATGACCTCCAGCAGCTTGCCATCGATGCGCCAGCGGGCGGGCACCACGGCGTGCTCTACCGAGTTGCCGAAGCGCGTGGACTGGCGATGGCGGACGGCACGGCTGCCCTGCTCCAGCAAGGGCTGCAGCAGTTCGGCCAGGGCCTGCTCGCGCTGCGCCGTGGGCGCTTCGGCCAGCGTGATGCGCAGCGGCACGGCCTCGTAGCCGCGCAGCTGGTCGCGCCAGGCCATCCAGCCCGCCGTGTCGGGGCCGCCCAGCAGCAGGGCGAGGAAGGCGCCCAGGCCGGCCAGGGCCGAGCCGGTCCACCAGGACACCTGCACAGGCTGCCGCCCGGCGATCAGCCAGCCCGTCAACCAGACCAGCGCCCCCGCGCAGGTGGCTGCCAGCAGGCCCATGCCGAAGGCGAGGAAGGGTGCGCCATCGAGCCGGTCGGGCAGCAGCACCAGCATGGCCACGCAGGCCGCGCCGGCGCACAGCGCGATAGCCCACCAGCCGGCCACGGGCAGGGTGCGCGCGGTGTGCTCTGTGTGGCCTATGCGCCCCGCCACCGCAAGCAGCATGAGGGCCACCACCGCGCCAGCGGTCAGCGCAATGAACAGGGGCGCAAACACCCACAGCGCCAGCAGCCCGAGGACCGCCGATACCGCAAGCGACAGCGCCAGCATGCTCAGGCCTTCTTGAGGAACTCCGACTTGAGCAGCATGGAGCCCAGTTCGGTCTTGCAGTCCACGTTATGGCCGTCGGCGCCATCGACCAGGCGGATGCCCTTGATCTTGCTGCCCTTCTTGAGCACGGTGGACGAGCCCTTGACCTTGAGGTCCTTGACCAGGATCACGGCATCGCCGTCGGCCAGCGCATTGCCGTTGGCGTCGCGCACGATGCCGTCGCCAGCGGCGGCTTCGCCGGACTCTTCTTCGGCCTGCATGGGCCATTCGAAGGCGCAGTCGGGGCAGATGTAGCTGGTGGCGTCGGGATAGGTGTTTTCAAGGCCGCACTGGGGGCAGGCGGGAGTGGTCTGGGGCATGGGATGGACAGATTCGGTGAAGACAAAGAGGCGCGGCGGGCGCGCCGTACCTGGCGATTGTCGCCCCTGCCCCCGCAGGCATGCCCCGGCAAACCCGAGCGGCCTGCTACGCTGCGCGCCATTCTTTGCTTTTTCCCCATGGATACGCTGACCCCCTTGCGCGCCTTCCGGCGCATCGTAGAACTGGGCTCCATCGCCAAGGCGGCCGACGCGCTGGACCTGTCCTCGGCCGCGCTGAGCAAGCAGCTGCGCGCGCTCGAAGCCCATCTGGGCGCCGTGCTGCTGCAGCGCACCACGCGCCGCATGAGCCTGACCGACACGGGCCAGGCCTACTACGCAGAGTGCTGCAGGCTGCTCGATGAATTCGATGCGCTGGAGCAGTCGGTGCGCGCGCAGGCGCAGCAGGTGGCCGGCCGGCTGCGCGTGAATGCGCCGCTGTCGTTTGCGCTGAGCACGCTGTCGCCGCTGCTGGCGCGCTTCATGCAGCGCCATCCGCAGCTGCAGATCGACCTGTCCATGGAAGACCGGCTGGTGGATGCGGTGGGCCAGGGCTTCGATGTGTCCATCCGCCTGAGCGCGGAGCTGGCGGACTCCTCGCTGATCGCGCGGCGCCTGGCCTCGCTGTCGCAGATGCTGTGCGCGGCCCCTTCCTATCTGCAGGCGCATGGCCGCCCGGCCAGTGCCGCCGCGCTGCGCGGCCATGCGCTGCTGAACTACAGCCTGGCGCATGCGCCCCGCGAAGCGGGCGAGAGTCCCCAGGCGCCGTCCGAGGCGCGTGCCAACGTCAACAACAGCCTGATGCTGCGCGACCTGCTGGTGGCGGGCCTGGGCATTGGCGCCCTGCCCTCGTTCCTGGCGCGGCCGGCGATTGCGGCAGGCCAGCTGGTCGCACTGGACCTTGCGGACCAGGCCGCGCAGGCCCGCCATGTCTACGCGGTCTATCCCACGCAGCGCCACCTGCTGCCCAAGGTGCGCGCCTTCGTGGACTTCCTGGCCGAGGAGCTGCCTGCCGCCATGGGCGAGGATTGTTGACGCCGCGTTAAGAGTTCCTCAAGCGCACGCCCCTTTTTCGCGCCGGGCCTGCGGCCTACGCTTGCCGTCCATCACAGCCATGAAGGACACAAGCATGACGCAATGCAATGATTTTTCCTGCGCCCTGCCCGCGCAGGATGCGGCGGCGCCCTCGCCGCAGCAGGCCCTGCAGGCGGCGCCCGCAGCGGCGCCTGCGGTCGCCCCCGCCATCGACTTCTTCCATGACGTGGTCTGCGGCTGGTGCTACGTGATGTCGCCACGCCTGCGCCAGGTGGCGCGCGAGCTGGGCCTGCGCGTGCGCCACCGCAGCTTCGTGCTGCAGGCCTCGCGCGCCGAGATGGTGGCGGCCTTCGGCTCCATGGAGCGCGCCAAGCAGGTCATCCTGGAGCACTGGCAGGCCTGCGCGGAGCATGACGACGAGGACCGCATCGACATCGAGGGCATGCGCCGCGAGGCCTTCGAGTACCCCAGCGGCATGGCCGGCGCACTGGCCTGCCAGGCGGCCCAGATCCTGGGCGGCGATGACGCGCACTGGGATCTGTTCGACGCCATCCAGCACGCCCACATGAGCGAGCACCGCAACATCGGCGACGCCGAAGTGCTGCTGGACATCGCCACGCGCACGGGCTTCGAGCGCAATGCCTTCGCGGGCTGCATGGAAGGCGCCCAGGCGCTGGAGCAGGTGCGCCAGGACCGCGCGCTGGCGCAGCGCATGGGCCTGCGCTCCATTCCCACGCTGATCGCGCCGCGCCTGCCGCCGCTGCAGACCCAGTCGCTGGCTGCGCTGCGCGAACGGCTGCACTTCCTGGCGGCCTGAGCGCCCCCGTCTTTGCTTTTTTCATCGGCGTTTTTCCGCCTTCCCTCGCGCGCGGCATGCGCGCCCTTTTTCAGCAGACCAAGGACTCTTGCATGACTCTCCAACGCTTCGCTCGCCGCATGGCGCTGCACTCTCTCGTGATCGCCCTGGCCGCCGCCTTCGCGGGCACCGCGGCCCAGGCCCATGGCGGCCACGAGCCCCCGGCCGGCGCACGCCAGGACGTGGGCACCAGCCCCTGGGGGCCGGCCGACGAGATCGGCCGCCTGAACCTGATCACGCCGGCCTCGCGCGCGGCCATCCTGCAGCGCATCACGGGCGGGCAGGTCTATGACCTGGCCACCGAGTACTACGTGGGCATGCCCAGCTGGCAGGACGCGGGCGATCCGCACTACCAGTTCTGGATGACGCACACGCCGCGCGGCACCGTGGTGGACGATCCCATGAACGTGGGCAAGGACATGAACGCCACGCGCAGCTACACGGGCACGGCGTTTTCCATGTACAGCCACACGGGCACGCACATCGATGCGCTCAACCACTTCGGCATCCGCGGCAGGATCTGGAACGGCTTCAGCGCAGACCAGCATCTGGGCGACCGGGGCTGGCAGCGCACGGGCATCGAGAAATTCCCGCCGCTGGTAGCGCGCGGCGTGCTGATCGACGTGGCGGCCGCCAAGGGCCTGGAGATGCTGCCCGACCAGTACCGCATCACGCGCCAGGACCTCAAGGATGCGCTGGCACGCCAGAAGGTGACGCTGCAGGAGGGCGACATCGTGCTGGTGCGCACGGGCCGCATGAAGCTGTACGGCCAGCCCCAGGCCTACATGGCCAAGCCGCCGGGCCTGGGCCTGGATGCCGCGCGCTTTCTGGTGGAGGAAGGCGGCGCCATGATCGTGGGCGCCGACAACCTGAGCCTGGAGACGTTCCCGTCCGAGGTAGACGACGACTACGTACCGCTGCACAGCTACCTGCTGGCGCAAAAGGGCGTGCCCATCATGGAGCTGGTGGCGCTGGACGATCTGTCGCGCGACAAGGTCTACGAGTTCGCCTTCATCGGCGGCCCGCTCAAGATCCGCGGCGGCGACGCCGCGCCGCTGCGGCCCATCGCCATTCCTGTGCGCTGAGCGGGGCAAGACGAGATTTCTTGAGCTTGACCTCGAAACTCCCGCGCCCCCAAGGCGAGGGACACCGAGCAAGGGCCGCCCCGCAGCAAGGGTGTCGTCCCCCTCCGAAGAGAGGGGGAAGGCGCGAAGCGACTCAGGGGGTGATCACAGACTCGTGCCCATTTTGCTGAGGAAGCGCTCGCAGGCGTCGAGCTGGGCCAGCTCGACGAACTCGTCGGGCTTGTGCGCCTGCTCGATGGAGCCGGGGCCGCAGACCACGGTGGGAATGCCGGCGTTGTGGAACAGGCCGGCCTCGGTGCCGTAGGCCACCTTGCGCTTTTCCTGGTCGGCGGTCAGCGCGCGCACCAGTTGGGTGATGGCGGCTTCTTCCGAGGCTTCCAGCGCGGGCGCGCTGGCGCCGGTCTCGATCTCGATGCGCGCGTCGGCGAACTCGGCGCGCATGCGCGGCAGCAGTTCGTCGCGCACATAGGACTCGACCTGGGCCTGGATGCCATCCACCGACATGCCGGGCAGGTTGCGGAATTCATAGGCGAATTCGCACAGCTCGGGGATGGTGTTGACCGCGATGCCACCCTGGATCTGGTTGGTGGTCATGGTGGTGAAGGGCACGTCGAAGAATTCGTCGTAGGGGCCGTGCGCCTTGAAGTGGTCGGCGATGTCCCGGATGCGACAGATCAGCCGCGCCGCGTACTCGATGGCATTGCTGCCGCGCGGCGTGAGCGACGAATGCGCGGCCTTGCCGTGCACGCGGCAGCGGTAGAGGTTGATGCCCTTGTGCGCCACCACCACCTGCATGCTGGTGGGCTCGCCGACCACGCAGCCGTCGAAGCGCGCGCCCTCGGCCTTGAGCTGGTTGATCATCACGGGTGCGCCCGCGCAGCCGATTTCCTCGTCGTACGAGAAGGCCAGGTGCACGGGCCTGGCGCGCTGCGTGGCCAGGAATTCGGGCACCAGCGCCAGCGAGGCGGCGATGAAGCCCTTCATGTCGCAGCTGCCGCGCCCATAGAGGCGCCCGCCCTTTTCGGTGAGCGCAAAGGGGTTGGTGCTCCACTGCTGGCCATCGACCGGGACCACGTCGGTATGGCCGGACAGCACGATGCCACCCTGCGTTTCGCCGTTGTGGGCCGGCAAAGTGGCGAAGAGATTGGCCTTGGCGCCGTCCGGAGAGTGGAACAATCGGGCACTCACGCCCAGCGTGGCCAACTCATCGCGTACACACTCGATCAGTGCCAGGTTGGAGTTGCGGCTGGTGGTGTCGAATGCGACCAGTGTTTCCAGCCAGTCGCGGGTGTTTTTCCAGGTAGTCATGTGGTTCCATCTGCGCCATGGCCTGCGCCGCCCTTCGTGGACGACGCAGGCCATGGCATAGGCATTGCATATGGCGAAGCAGTGTACGCCCGGGTTGCGGCCCGGGCAGGCACGCCGACCCATGCCCCGGGCGTGACTGCCGTCTTTTCAATCCCTTTTCGGAAATGGACCCTGCTTTGACCAAGCAAACCGTCTCGACCCGCAACATCGTGGCTGCCGTCATCGGCAACGCGCTGGAGTGGTATGACTTCCTGGTGTTCGCCTTCATGACACCCATCGTCGCCAAGCTGTTCTTTCCCAGCAATCCCGACAATCCGGACGACAACATCAACCGCATCCTGATGACCACGGCCGTGTTCGGCGTGGGCTTTTTCATGCGGCCCGTGGGCGGCATCCTGCTGGGCCTGTACGGGGACCGCAAGGGCCGCAAGGCGGCCATGGTGATGGTGACGGGCCTGATGGCCGTGGCCATCGCGCTGATCACGCTGGCGCCCACGTATGCGGCGGTGGGCATCCTGGCGCCGCTGTTCATCGTGCTGGCACGGCTGCTGCAGGGCTTTGCGGCCGGCGGCGAGTTCGGCACGTCCACGGCACTGCTGATCGAGCTGGCACCGCCCGGCAAGCGCGGCTTCTATGGCTCCTGGCAGATGGCCGGCCAGATGCTGGCCCTGCTGATCGGCGCGGCCACGGGCACGCTGATCACCGAGATCTTCACCGAGGAGGAACTGATGGCCTGGGCCTGGCGCGTGCCCTTCGCCGTGGGCCTGCTGATCGTTCCCGTGGCGCTGTACATCCGCCGCCATGTGGAGGAGCCCGAGGTCTTCAAGGAAATGCAGGCCGCTCAGGCCAGCGGCAAGGCGCGCCAGATCGGCATCATGGAGATGCTGCGCACGCATGCGCGCGAGACGCTGGTGGGCATGGGCCTGGTGGTCACGGCCACGGTGTCCATCTACATCACCTTCACCTATCTGGTGACCTATGCCACGGTGACGCTGAAGCTGCCCATGCGCGATGCCTTCATGGTGCAGATGGCCGGGGCCGCGCTGATGGTGGTGATCATGCCGTTCTTCGGCGCCCTGTCGGACCGCGTGGGCCGCCGCATGCTGACCATCGGCTCGCTGATCGGCTACCTGGTGGTGCTCTACCCGCTGTATGCCTGGCTGACGGACGGCCCCACGGTGCAGAAGCTGCTGATCACCCAGCTGGTGGTCTGCGTGTTCGTGGCCGTGTTCTTCGGCGTGTTCAGCACGGTGATGGCCGAGCTGTTCCCGCCCCAGGTGCGTTCGGCCGGCATGTCCATGGCCTACAACGTGGCGGTGATGATCTTCGGCGGCTTTGCGCAGTTCATCGTGACCTGGCTGATCCGCTCCACGGGCTCGCCCATGGCGCCGGCCTTCTATGTGATGTTCGGCGTGACGCTGGGCCTGTTCGCGGCCTTCTTCATCAAGGACCGCGCTCTGGAGCGCAACCTGCGCTGATCCCGGTGCGGTGCGCAAGGCACCGCGCCCGCGCATGCCCCGCCACGGGGCCTGCGCCCCGCCCGCGCACCCGCCTGCGCACCATGCGCGGGCATGACGGCCACCCGCCCTGCACCACGGCGGGGAGGCCCGCCCGCATCGGCGGATTTCATGCAGAAAAAGTCAGGGCTGATGCTCTCTGGAGTGCCGCAAATCTGCAGGGAATACCCTCTGCTGGCACGCGTTTCGCTTGTCTACATTCTTGCATGCAAGTTGTAAATCCACTTGCATACAAGATTCCACAACTTGCGAAAGACGACTATGCGCCGCTTTGCCAGATCACTGTTCGGACAGGTGGTGATCGCACTCATCCTGGGTGTGCTCGCCGGAATATTGGCCCCTGAATGGGCCGTGAAGCTCAAGCCCCTGGGCGATGGCTTCATCAAGCTCATCAAGATGATCATTCCCGTGCTGGTGTTCTGCGTGGTGGTGCACGGCATCGCGGGCGCAGGCGACCTCAAGCGCGTGGGCCGGGTCGGCGTCAAGTCGCTGATCTACTTCGAGGTGCTGACCACCATCGCCCTGGTGCTGGGCCTGGTGCTGGCCTTCGTGTTCCAGCCCGGCGCGGGCATGAACGTGGACCCGAGCAAGCTCGACGCCTCGGCCATGAGCGCCTACGCCAGCAACGCCGACAAGCTGACCAGTGGCGGCACGGTGGACTTCCTGATGAAGCTCATCCCCACCACCGTGGTGCAGGCCTTTGCCACGGGCGACGTGCTGCAGGTGCTGCTGTTCGCCGTGCTGTTCGGCTGCGCGCTGACCATGCTGGGCGAGCGCGGCGCGCCCGTGCATGCGCTGATCGACACGCTGTCGAACGTGCTGTTCAAGATCATGGGCATCCTCATCAAGCTGGCCCCGCTGGGCGTGCTGGGTGCGATCTCGTTCACCGTGGGCCAGTACGGCATAGGCTCGCTCAAGCAGCTGGGCATGCTGGTGCTGCTGTTCTACGTGGCCGTGATCTTCTTCGTCTTCGTGGTGCTGGGGCTGGTGATGCGCTTTTCGGGCTTCAGCCTGATCAAGCTGCTGCGCTACCTGCGCGAGGAGCTGATGGTGGTCTTCGCCACCACCTCCTCGGACAGCGTGCTGCCCCAGATCATGGCCAAGCTGCGCAACATGGGCGTGCGCGACTCCACCGTGGGCCTGGTGATTCCCACGGGCTACTCGTTCAACCTGGACGCCTTCTCCATCTACATCACGCTGGCGGCCGTGTTCATCGCCCAGGCCACGAACACGCCCATCGGCATGGCCGACCTTCTGACCATCCTGGCGATTGCGCTGGTGACCTCCAAGGGCGCCCACGGCGTGCCGGGCTCGGCCATCGTGGTGCTGGCGGCCACGCTGCATGCGATTCCGGCCATCCCCGCCATCGGCTTGGTGCTGGTGCTGTCGGTGGACTGGTTCATGGGCATTGCCCGCGCGCTGGGCAACCTGATCGGCAACTGCGTGGCCACCGTGGCCATCGCAGCCTGGGAGGGTGATATCGACCGCGAGCGCGCCCATGCCGTGCTCAACGGCCTGGCCGACAATCAGGGGCCCGACGCCGAGCCCTCCGGCGCCGCCGCCGTCCCCGCAACCGTGACTCCTGCCCACCCTGCAACGCAATGACACCTGTAAGCCCCCAGCACATCGCCGAGCGCGTCGTCGAAGCCATCCTGGCCCAGAAACTGGCGCCCGGCGAACGGCTGGGGGAGCAGGAGCTGGCCGACAACTTCGCGGTCAGCCGCACCATGGTGCGCGAGGCGCTGATGCAACTGCAGGCGCGCGGCTTCGTGCAGGTGCAGCCCCGGCGCGGCTGGTACGTGGTCCAGCCCTCGGCCGAGGAGGCGCAGGACGCCTTCGCGGCGCGCCGCATCATCGAGACCGGCATCCTGGGCGAGGCCGGCCGCCCGATGCAAAGCGTGATCGGCCAGCTGCGCCGCCACATCGCCCAGGAGCAGGACGCCATTGCCGGCGCCGACGCGGCCACGCGCGCCTTCCTGCTGGCCGACTTCCACGTCTGCCTGGCCGAGCAGATGGGCCACCGCCTGCTGGCGCTCACCCTGCGCGACCTCACGGCGCGCACCACGCTGGCGGCCACATTGTTCCAGTCCACGCACAGCGCCAGCCAGTCCTGCGCCGAGCACGAACGCATCGTCGAGGCGCTGGAGCGCGGCGACACCGAGGGCGCCAAGGCCCTGCTGCTGGAGCACATCGGCACGGTGGAACGCTCGCTGGAGATCCGCCCGCCCGAAGCCCCCGACGCCAGCGACCGCCTGCGCGCCACGCTGGCGCCCCTGTTCGGGGGATAACCCTGTGTCGGAGGGTCGGCAAATTTCCACCGACCGTCGCTAAAACGCCAATCTGGGTCATAGGGGACGCACTGTCATGGTGCCGACACGGCTGACTGCATACGCTGCTGAGTTGGCGCATTGCGCGCCGTTCATCAACCCACCACTGCTCGGATATGACCCAACGTCCTATGTCCTTTTCCCGCACTCCCCTGCTCGCGTCCCTGTGCGCGGCTGCAGTCCTCACGGCCTGCGGCGGTGACGGCGGCTCGTTCTACCTCACGCTCGACGGAAAGCAGCCCCAGGTGATCGCCCACCGCGGCTTCTCGGGCAAGTTCCCGGAGCAGACGCGCATGGCCTACGAGGCCGCCGCCGATGCAGGCGCGGACATGCTCGAACTCGACATGCACATGACGAAGGACTGCCAGCTGGTCGCCCGCCACAACGCCTGGCTCAGCGACAGCACCAACGTGGCCGACGTGGCCAAGACCAATGCCGAAGTGGCACGCCGCCAGCGCACCACGGCCGGCGTGCTGGTCAACGTGAAGTACCCCGCCGTGCCTGCCAACGGCCCCTCGCAATACCTGAGCGACCAGCTCGATGCCAACGATCCCAAGTCCGTGCTCAAGGCCCTGGTGGTCGATGGCGAGGACCATCGCAACGACTGGTCCATCAGCGACTTCACGCTGCAGGAGCTGCGCAGCTGGCTGACCGGCACCATCCTGGACAACCGCAGCGAGCGCCCCACCGAGTGGAACGGCAAGTTGCCCCTGATCAGCGCCCAGGACGTGCTGGACATCGCCGCCGCCAAGGGCAAGGCCCTGGGCCGCACCATCCCCGTCTACGCCGAGACCAAGAACCCCTACTGGAACAACCAGCAGGCGATCGCCAACGGCTGCGGCGCACCCGGCTCGCGCCCGTTTGAAGACGCGGTGATCAAGCTGCTGGACCAGAACAAGCTCAACGCCAAGGACTCGGCCATCTACATCCAGAGCTTCGACCCGGCCAGCCTCAAGTACCTGCGCCAGGCCGGCATGAAGGCCAAGGGCGTGCAGCTGATCGACGGCAACGACTTCAGCCTGCGCGACGGCTCCATGGTCTACATCACCAACGATGAGTGGACCTTCATCAGCGGCCGCCCCTACAGCTGGACCCTGGCCGGCGACGCCCGCACCTTCGCCGCCATGCTCACGCCCGCAGGCCTGGCCGACATCAAGACCTATGCCGACGGCATCGGCCCCTGGAAGCCCCAGGTCCTGGCCCACTCCGTCGTGCCCTACAAGGACGGCGCCGGACTCAAGGACGTGAACACCGTCAAGGACACGGGCCTGATCCGCGACGCCCACAAGGCCGGCTTGATCGTGCACAGCTTCACCTTCCGCAACGAGCCGGGCCGCCTGGCCGGCCTGTACAAGGGCGACCCCGTGCAGGAATACCTGACCTACTACCGCCTGGGCATCGACGGCGTGTTCACCGACTTCACGGATACGGCCGTGACGGCGCGCAAGGCTTACAACAAGGAAATCGGGCTCTGATCGAGCGCTGAATGCCGCTGCGGCGGCGTCCATAAAAAAGCCAGGGCATGCCCTGGCTTTTTTCTTGCAACGCGCGGCACCAGTCCGCGCGGACAAACGTTCTCACCCCAGATTCGGCGCCAGCAACCGGCGCAGTTCCTCGATGTCCATGCCCCGGCGCGCGGCCATGTCGGCCAGTTGGTCCTCGCCGATCTCGCCGACGTTGAAGTAGACGGCGTCGGGGTGGCCGATGTAGAAGCCGCTGACGCTGGAGGCCGGGTTCATGGCCAGGCTTTCGGTCAGGGTCATGCCGATCTCGTCGGCCTTGAGCACGGCGAACAGGTCGGTCTTGGCGCTGTGGTCGGGGCAGGCCGGGTAGCCGGGCGCGGGGCGCACGCCCTTGTACTGTTCCTTGATCAGCGCTTCGTTGCTGAGGTCCTCGTCGGGCGCATAGCCCCACAGGTCCTTGCGCACGCGCTGGTGCAGGCATTCGGCGAAGGCCTCGGCCAGGCGGTCGGCCAGGGCCTTGAACATGATGCCGGAGTAGTCGTCCAGCGCGTCTTCGAACTCCTTGTCCTTCTTCTCGGCGCCGATGCCGGCCGTGACGGCGAACAGGCCCGCATAGTCCTGGATGCCCGATTCCTTGGTGGCCACGAAGTCGGACAGGCAGCGGCTGGGGCGCATCAAGGGCTGGCCATCCGGGCCTTCCACCATCTGCTTTTCGGTTTGCTGGCGCATGCCGTACCAGGTCATCAGGACCTGGCTGCGGGACTCGTCGGCATAGAACTCGATGTCATCGCCCACGCGGTTGGCCGGGAACAGGCCGATGGCGCCGTTGGCCTGCAGCCAGCGGCCTTCGATGATTTTCTTGAGCATGGCCTGGCCGTCGGCCAGCACCTTGCGCGCCTCGACGCCGACGATCTCGTCGTCGAGGATGGCCGGATAGGGGCCGGCCAGGTCCCAGGTCTGGAAGAACGGGCCCCAGTCGATGTACTCGGCGATCTCGGCCAGGTCGAAGTTGCGGAACACGCGCCGGCCCAGGGCGCGCGGCGCCACGGGAGCCTGGGAAAAGTCCACGGGCGTGGCGTTGGCGCGCGCCTTTGCCAGTGGCCACAGCGGTGTCTTCTTCTTGTTGGCGTGCTGGGTGCGCACCTTGTCGTAGTCGGCCTGGATCTCGGCCAGGTAGTTGCCCTTGTTCTCGCCCAGCAGGCTCTGGGCCACGCTGACGCTGCGCGAGGCATCGGGCACGTAGACCACGGGGCCTTCGTACTTGGGCGCGATCTTGACGGCGGTGTGCACGCGCGAGCAGGTGGCGCCGCCGATCAGCAGCGGAATCTTCTTGATGCGGAAGTAGTCGTCCTTGTGCATCTCGCCGGCGACGTATTGCATCTCTTCGAGGCTGGGCGTGATCAGGCCCGACAGGCCGATGATGTCCGCGCCCTCGGCCTTGGCCCGGGCCAGGATCTCATGGCAGGGCACCATCACGCCCATGTTGATGACCTCGAAGTTGTTGCACTGCAAAACCACGGTGACGATGTTCTTGCCGATGTCGTGCACGTCGCCCTTGACGGTGGCGATGACGATCTTGCCCTTGCTGGACACGTCCAGGCCCGCCGCTTCCTGCTGGCGCTTTTCCTCTTCGATGTAGGGCACGAGGTGGGCCACGGCCTGCTTCATCACGCGCGCCGACTTGACCACCTGGGGCAGGAACATCTTGCCGGCGCCGAACAGGTCGCCCACGATGTTCATGCCGTCCATGAGCGGGCCTTCGATCACGTGCAGCGGGCGGCCGCCGCCCTGCACCACGATCTGCTGGTAGGCCTCTTCGGTGTCGGCGACGATGAAGTCGGTGATGCCGTGCACCAGGGCGTGCGACAGGCGCTCGCCCACGGTCTTCGGGTTCTCGGGCGTGCCGCGCCATTCGAGCTTCTTGCTGTCGTCCTTGGCGGCGCCCTTGGCGGCGTCGGCAATCTCCAGCAGGCGCTCGGCGGCGTCAGGGCGGCGGTTGAGCACCACGTCTTCCACGCGCTCGCGCAGCTGGGGCTCCAGGTCGTCATAGACGCCGACCATGCCGGCGTTGACGATACCCATGTCCATGCCCGCCGAGATGGCGTGGTACAGGAAGACGGTGTGGATGGCCTCGCGCACGGGGTCGTTGCCGCGGAAGCTGAAGCTCACGTTGGAGACACCGCCCGAGACCTTGGCGCCGGGCAGATTCTTCTTGATCCAGCGCACGGCCTCGATGAAGTCCACGGCGTAGTTGTCGTGTTCCTCGATGCCGGTGGCCACGGCGAAGATGTTGGGGTCGAAGACGATGTCCTCGGGCGGGAAGCCCACCTCGTCCACCAGGATGCGGTAGGCGCGCTCGCAGATCTCGATCTTGCGCTGGTAGGTGTCGGCCTGGCCCTTCTCGTCGAAGGCCATGACCACGGCGGCCGCGCCGTAGCGCCTGATCAGCCGGGCCTGGCGCTTGAATTCATCCAGGCCTTCCTTCATGGAGATGGAGTTGACGATGCCCTTGCCCTGCAGGCAGCGCAGTCCGGCCTCGATGACCTCCCACTTGGAGCTGTCCACCATGACCGGCACCTTGGCGATGTCGGGCTCGGAGGCGATGAGGTTCAGGAAGCGCACCATGGCGGCCTTGCTGTCGAGCATGGCCTCGTCCATGTTCACGTCGATCACCTGGGCGCCGTTTTCCACCTGCTGGCGTGCCACGGACAGCGCTTCCTCGTACTGCTCGTTGAGGATCATGCGCGCAAAGGCCTTGGAGCCTGTGACGTTGGTGCGCTCGCCCACGTTGACGAACAGCGTGCCCTCGCCGATGGAGACAGGCTCCAGGCCCGACAGACGCATGGGAGGGGGAGTGAAAGAGGACGACATCAAGCTCACCTGCAAAAACGGCATGGCAACAGGTGAGCGTCGTTGGCACCGTGGGCGCGGTCCGGCCGGGAACCTGCACCTGGCCCAAGCCTGACGCGGCACGCGATCCGGTGTACGGATGGGCGGGTGCCGCGCTGCAACGCTCCTCGGGCCAAAGCCCGGGATTCTACGGCGGCTGGCGGCGGCCTGCAGTGCGGGTTTTACGCCCGCATTCGGGGCAGGCCTGCACAAAGCCATGCGGCACTGCACCAAAGCGCGGCAGCGCGGGCCGCCGGCGGCGCCTTCGGGGCGAATTGTCGATACCCCATCGCCCCGGATTCCTTGCAGTGCCTGAGGACAACGCTCCTTTTTTTGCATCTGGCACGCAATTCGCTATCTGCTGGGTACGTGGTCTGACCAGTCAGGCCAAAACCCTCCACCCGCGCCAGCCCATGCAAAGCATTCCGATCTCGATGGCCCAGACGCTGCAGCAGCACATCCTGAGCGGCCACTACCCCGGCGGCAGCCAGCTGCCGCCGCAGCGCGAGCTGGCCCGGCAGCTGGGCATCAGCCGCGCTTCGCTGCGCGAGGCGCTGTCCATGCTGGAGGCCCTGGGCCTGGTCGAGATCCAGCCGGGCAAGGGCGTGCGCATCAACGGCCCGCACAGCGGCCGTGCACGCATGCACCGCGCCTATGCCACCCCGGCGCTGGGCACGCTGTCGCCGCGCCAGCTGATCGAGCTGCGCCTGGTGCTGGAGCCTGGCTGGGCCGCGCTGGCGGCCGTGCGCGCCGACGACAGCGGCCTGCGCCAGCTGCAATGGACCCAGTCCCAGCTGGCCCACGCACTGGCCCGCAGCGACCTGCTGGCCGCCGCCGACGCCGATCTGCAGTTCCACCTGCTGCTGGCCCAGTTGTCGGGCAACCCAGGCCTGGTGGCCATGGCGCGCCAGCTGGAGCTGGCCATCAGCCACAGCCTGCGCCTGCCGTTTGCCTGGAGCGGCGCCGACGACCAGCCCGTGCGCGAGCACGACGCCATCGTGCAGGCCGTCTGCGCGGGCGATGCGCCGGGTGCCGCGGGCGCCATGCGCGCCCACCTGCTGTCGGCCGCCAGGCGCAGCGGCATCGATCTCGACACACCGGACGACGCGGCGGCGCCCGACGCGACGGCGCCCGACGCAACGGCGCCCGATACATCTGCGCCCGACCCTGACCCGCTTTCCTTTCGCCTCACCCCACCTTCCGAAGGAGCTTTCGCATGACTTCCCCCCTGACACCCCGCCGCGCATTCATCCGCACCGCCCTGGCGGCCGCCACCCTGGCCGCTGCCGGCCTGGGCGGCGCAGCCCATGCCGACATGCTGGCCAACATCCAGAAGGCCGGCGTGCTGCGCGTGGCGATTCCGCAGGACTTCCCGCCCTTCGGCTCGCTGGGCACCGACCTGAAGCTGCAGGGCTATGACATCGACATGGCCGCCCTGGTCGCCCAGGAGCTGGGCGTGAAGGTGGAGCTGGTGCCCGTGACCAGCACCAACCGCATCCCCTTCCTGACCACGGGCAAGGCCGACATCGTCATCTCCAGCCTGGGCAAGAACGCCGAGCGCGCCAAGGTGATCGACTTCACCCAGGCCTATGCGCCCTTCCCCAAGAGCGTCTACGGCCCCAAGGACGTGAGCATCAAGGCCCCTGCCGACCTGGCCGGCAAGACCGTGGGCGTGACGCGCGGCTCCACCGAGGACCTGGCCCTCACGCAGGTGGCGCCGGCCTCGGCCACCATCAAGCGCTACGAGGACAACAACGCCACCGCGCAAAGCTATCTGACGGGCCAGGTGCAGCTGGTGACGCTGGGCAACATCGTGGCCAACGCCGTCAACGAGCGCACCAGGCTGCGCCAGCTGGACGTGAAGTTCGCGGTCGAGGACACGCCCTGCTACATCGGCGTGGCCAAGGGCGAGCCGGCGCTGCTGCAGAAGGTGGACGCCATCATCACCAAGCTCAAGGCCGACGGCCGCCTGACCGGCCTGTCCCAGCGCTGGATGAAGATGCCGCTGCCCGCCACCCTGTAACCGCTGCGCCCCTGTTTCCGGAAATCCTTCCATGGCCTATCAATTCGACTTCGGCGCCGTGTTCGACTACAGCGGCCTGCTGGCACAGGGCGCAGGCTTCACGCTGGCGCTGACGGCAGCGGGCGCCGTGCTGGGCGGCGCCATCGGCGTGGCCGGCGGCGTCAGCCGCGCCTGGCGCATTGCGCCGCTGCACTGGCTGTTCAAGGTGTACGTGGAGGGCATACGCAACACGCCCTTCCTGGTGCAGCTGATGTTCGTGTTCTTCGGCCTGCCTTCGCTGGGCGTGCAGATCAACGAATGGCAGGCCTGCCTGCTGACCACGGTGATCAACCTGGGCGCCTACATCACCGAGATCGTGCGCGCCGGCATCCAGGAGACGCCGCGCGGCCAGCTGGAAGCCGCTGGCGCGCTGGGCATGGGCCGCTGGGCGGTCTTCCGCCATGTGGTGCTGCGCCCTGCGCTGCAGCGGGTCTGGCCCTCGCTGAGCAGCCAGATCGTGATCGTGATGCTGGGCACCTCGGTGGTCTCGCAGATCGCCGCCCAGGACCTGACGTTTGCGGCCAACTTCATCCAGTCGCGCAACTTCCGCGCGTTCGAGACCTACCTGGTGGTGACGGCGGCGTACTTCTTGCTGGCCCTGGCACTGCGCCAGTTGCTGGCCTGGATAGGCCAGCGCTTCGTGGTGGGCCGCCGCACGCCGCGTGCAGCCCGGCCCGCTGCACCTGCTGCACCTGCAACCACTGCCGGAGACGCCGCATGATTGCCGACATTCCCCTGCTGCCCATCCTGGCCAAGCTGGCCGAGGGCCTGCTGGCCACGCTGGCGCTGTCGCTGCTGGCCTTCGTGCTGGGCGGCGCCACCGGATTGCTGGTGCTGTTCGCCCGCGTGGGCCGCAGCCAGAACCTGCGCCGCCTGGCCAAGGCCTATATCCAGGCCTTCCAGAACACGCCGCTGCTGATGCAGATGTTCATCGTGTTCTTCGGCTCGTCCATGGCCGGCCTGGACATCTCGCCCTGGACGGCGGCCGCCATTGGCCTGACGCTGTACACCAGCGCCTACCTGGCCGAGGTCTGGCGCGGCTGCGTGGAGTCCATCCCCAGCGGCCAGTGGGAAGCCTCCTCCAGCCTGGCCATGGGCTACCTGCAGCAGATGCGCCATGTGGTGCTGCCGCAGGCGCTGCGCCTGTCGATAGCACCCACGGTCGGCTTCTCGGTGCAGATCATCAAGGGCACGGCCGTGGCCTCGATCATCGGCTTCAGCGAGCTGACCAAGCTCGGCTCCATGCTGGCCAACGCCACCTTCCAGCCCTTCCTCATCTACGGCCTGGTCGCCGCAGGCTACTTCCTGCTGTGCTGGCCCCTGTCCCTCTACGCATCCCATCTGGAGAAGAAACTCTATGCCGCTCGTTGATGTGCGCGCCGTTCACAAGCATTACGGCAACAACCATGTGCTCAAGGGCGTGGACCTGAGCGTGGACAGCGGCCAGGTGGTCGCCATCATCGGCCGCAGCGGCTCGGGCAAGAGCACGCTGCTGCGCTCCATCAACGGGCTGGAGGCCATCCAGTCCGGCCAGATCGTGGTGGACGACGCCGTGCTCAAGGGCTCGGAGGGCAGCGCGCCCTCGCCCGCCCAGCTGCGCGCGCTGCGCCTGAACGTGGGCATGGTGTTCCAGCAGTTCAACCTGTTCCCCCACCTGACGGCGGGCGAGAACGTGGCCCTGTCGCCCACCGTGGTCAAGGGCGTGAAAAAGCCCGAGGCGGCGGCGCTGGCGCGCCAGATGCTGGCCAAAGTCGGCCTGGGCGACAAGTACGACAGCTACCCCGACCAGCTCAGCGGCGGCCAGCAGCAGCGCGTGGCCATTGCACGCGCGCTGGCCATGCAGCCCAAGGTGCTGCTGTGCGACGAGATCACCTCGGCCCTGGACCCGGAGCTGGTCAACGAGGTGCTGGCCGTGGTCAAGCAGCTCGCCGCCGAGGGCATGACGCTGATCATGGTCACGCACGAGATGCGCTTTGCCCGCGACGTGGGCGACCAGCTGGTGTTCATGCACCAGGGCCTGATCCACGAAAGCGGCCCGGCCAAGCAGCTGTTCGCCAACCCGCAGACGCCGGAGCTGGCGGGCTTCATCGGCGCCGTGCACTGAGCGGGACGGCCAGGCAGGACAAAGGCCCGCGTCGCGGGCCTTTTTTGCATCGGTGCGGCGCAGGGGCCGCGGTCAGTGGCTGATCATCCAAGGCCGCTTGGTCGGGAAGGTCTTGGCGCCGTTGGGCGCCGTGACCGTGGAGCCGCGCTTGCTGGCGCCGCTGCAGCAGCCGCAGCCCGAAGGGTGGCGCATGCGCGCGTAGCTGCCCTCGGCCACATCGCGTGAGCGCCTGGGCTCGTGCCGGGCGCGCTCGTTGGTGTCGTGGGCGCGGCGCTGTTCGGGGCTGGTGCAGGCCAGGCGCGGCGCGCTGACGAAGACGCGGGGCGAGGCCGCCTCGCAGCTGGGGCAGGGCGCGGGCTCGTTGCGCTGCGAGAGGCTGCGCAGCGCGTCGAAGCCGCCGCATGCGGTGCAGTGGTAGTCATAGGTGGGCATGGGCGGCCTCTGGCGGATGGTGGATGGCGGGTGTCGTATGTCGGGCTTACTTGTCCTGGGCGATGGGCAGATCCACCCCGCCCGTGATGATCTTCTGTGGTCCCTCGGCCGTGGGATTGATGTCGAAGTCGAAGATCTCCGTGGGCAGCCACAGCGTGGCGCAGGCATTGGGCACGTCCACCACGCCGCTGATGTGGCCCTGCACGGGCGCCGTGCCCAGCAGCGAGTAGGCCTGGGCGCCGCTGTAGCCGAATTTCTTCAGGTACTCGATGGCGTTCAGGCAGGCCTGGCGGTAGGCCACGGTCACGTCCAGGTAGTGCTGCTTGCCCTTTTCGTCCACCGAGATGCCTTCGAAGATCAGGTAGTCCTTGTAGTTGGGCGTCATGGGGCTGGGCTTGAAGATGGGGTTCTTGATGCCGTACTTGGCCATGCCGCCCTTGATCAGCGAGACCTTCATGTGCACCCAGCCCGCCATCTCGATGGCGCCGCAGAAGGTGATCTCGCCATCACCCTGGCTGAAGTGCAGGTCGCCCACGCTCAGGCCCGCGCCGTCCACGTAGACGGGGAAGAACACGCGCGAGCCGCGCGAGAGGTCCTTGATGTCGCAGTTGCCGCCGTGCTCGCGCGGCGGCACGGTGCGTGCGCCTTCGGCGGCGGCCTTGTCGCGCGCCTCGCCCTGCATCTGGCCCATGTGGGCGGTGGTGGCGTTGGGCGGGTTGGCCAGGCCGGGAATGCGGTCGGGGTCGGTGGCGATGAGGCCGGTCTCGCGCTCGTTCCAGCTGGCCAGCATCTTGGGGTCGGGCAGGCAGCCGATCAGGCCCGGGTGGATGAGGCCTGCGAAGTTGACGCCGGGGATGTGGCGGCTCTTGGTGAACATGCCGTGGAAGTCCCAGATGGACTTCTGGGCCAGCGGGAAATGCTCGTCCAGGAAGCCGCCGCCATTCTGCCTGGAGAAAAAGCCGTTGAAGCCCCAGAGGCTGTCGTCGCGCGCGCCGATGTCCAGCAGGTCCACCACCAGCAGGTCGCCGGGCTGCGCGCCCTTGACGCCCACGGGGCCGGACAGGAAGTGGACGGTGGACAGGTCCACGTCGCGCACGTCTTCGGCGCTGTCGTCGTTCTTGATGGCGCCGCCGGTCCAGTCATAGGTCTCCAGCTTGAACTCCGCGCCCGGCTCCACCCAGACCGCCATGGGAATGTCGGGATGCCAGCGGTTGTGCACCTGCGGGTTGTCGTAGGGGGACTGGTTGAGATCGACCTTGATCAGGGTTTCGGCCATGGTGTGCTCCTTGCGATGGCAGTGGGAAAAAACGGATCAGACGGAGAGGTAGGACTTGATGCGCTGTTCATCCGTATCAGCACGGGCCGTCTCATGGACCAGGCGGCCGCCCTCGATGACGAACAGCCGGTCGGCCACATCCATGGCGAAGGAAAGCACCTGCTCGCTGACCACGATGGTGATGCGGCGCAGCTTGCGGATCTCGTTGAGCGCCTTGGCGATGTCCTTGATGATGGAAGGCTGTATGCCCTCGGTGGGCTCGTCCAGCAGCAGCACCTTGGGGTCGGTGACCAGGGCGCGCGCAATGGCCAGCTGCTGCTGCTGCCCGCCCGAAAGGTTGCCGCCCTTGCGCCGGCGCATGTCCCAGAGCACGGGGAACAGGGCGTAGATGTCGTCGGGCACCTGGCGCGTCTTCGCGTTCTCCAGGCCCGTCTGTATGTTCTCTTCCACGGTCAGCGTGGGGAAGATCATGCGGCCCTGGGGCACGTAGGCAATGCCCTTGGCCACGCGCCGGAAGCTCTCGTCCTTCGTGACGTCCTGGCCGGCCACGGTGATCTGGCCGCTCTTGGCGGGCATGACGCCCATCAGGCTTTTGAACAGCGTGGTCTTGCCCATGCCGTTGCGGCCCATGATGGCCACGGTTTCGTTCTCGCGGCCCTCGAAGCTGATGCCGTGCAGCGCCTCGCTCTGGCCATAGGCCACGTACAGATCCTTGACTTGCAGCATGTGAATTCCTTGTGCGTGCCTCAGTGGCCGAGGTAGACGTCGATGACCTTGGGGTCGGCCTGCACCTTGTCCATGGGACCCTCGGCGAGGATCTTTCCCTGGTGCATGACGGTGACCTTGTGCGCGATGCGCGCCACGAACTCCATGTCGTGCTCGATGACGATGACGGAGCGGTTCTTGCAGATGCGCTGCAGCAGTTCGGCCGTCAGCTCGCGCTCGCGGGCGCTCATGCCGGCGATGGGCTCGTCCAGCATCAGCAGCTCGGGCTCCTGCATGAGCAGCATGCCGATCTCCAGCCACTGCTTCTGGCCATGGCTGAGCAGGCCGGCCTCGGTGTCCAGGCGCTCGTCCAGGCCGATGTCGGCGGCCACGGCCTGCACGCGATCTCGCACCGCCTCCGTGCACTTGAAGGCCAGCGCGCCGAAGACCGAGCGGCCTTGCGGGTAGGAGACCTCCAGGTTCTGGAAGACCGACAGGTTCTCGTAGATGGACGGCGTCTGGAACTTGCGCCCGATCCCCAGGCGCACGCGCTTGTGCTCGGCCATGCGCGTGAGTTCCTCGTTCTTGAACTTGATGCTGCCGGCCGTGGCGCGGGTCTTGCCGCAGATCAGGTCCAGCAGCGTGGTCTTGCCCGCGCCGTTGGGGCCGATGATGACGCGCAGCTCGTTCTTGTCGATGTACAGGTTCAGCGCGTCGATGGCCTTGAAGCCGTCGAAGGAGACCGTCAGGTCTTCCACGGCCAGCGTGAAGTCGGTATTGCTCATGGTGTGCTCCCGCTGTGGTTCAGGCGCCCTGGCGGCCCATGCCTTCGGACAGGGCGGACGTGGGCTTGGTGGCGGCCGGGGCCGGGGCAGGTGCTGCCTGGGCTCCCTGCGCTGCGGCAGGTGCTGCGCCAGGTGCCGTGCCCTTGCGGCGGCTGTTCCACCACGGAACGATGCGGCTTTCCCACAGGCCGGCCAGCCCCATCGGGAAGGCCATGGTCACGCCGATGAACAGGCCCGCCATGAGGAACAGCCACAGGTCCGGGAAGCTTTCCGAGAAATAGGTCTTGCCCGCGTTGACCAGCAGCGTGCCGTACACGGCGCCCACCAGGCTCATGCGCCCGCCCACGGCGGCGTAGATGACCATTTCGATGGAGGGCACGATGCCCACGAAGCTGGGCGACATGAAGCCCACCTGCAGCGTGAACATGGCGCCGCCTATGCCCGACAGCGCAGCGGCCAGGCAGAACACGAAGACCTTGAAGTTGGCCACGTCGTAGCCGGAAAAGCGCACGCGGTCTTCCTTGTCGCGCATGGCCAGCAGCAGGGTGCCCACCTTGCCGGTCTGAATCCAGCGGCACAGCACGATGGCGCCGATCAGCAGGGCCACGCAGACGTAGTAGAGGATGTACTTGGCGCTGTCCGTGCGCGTGTCCCAGCCCCACAGGGTCTTGAGGTCGGTCATGCCGTTGACGCCGCCCGTGTAGCCCTGCTGGCCGATGATGAGCACGGTGACGATCAGCGCCACGGCCTGCGTGATGATGGCGAAGTACACCCCGCCCACGCGGCGCTTGAACATGGCGAAGCTGATGAGCCAGGCCAGCAGCGTGGGCACGGCGATGACGGCGGCCAGCGAGAACGGCAGGCTCTTGAAGGGCAGCCAGAACGAGGGCAGCTCGGTCAGCTGGTTCCAGTCCATGAAGTCGGGGATGCCGGGCGTGGACTGGATCTTGGTGCTGATGGGGTCGGACGCCTCCAGCTTCAGGAACATGGCCATGGCGTAGCCGCCCAGGCCGAAGAACACGCCCTGGCCCAGGCTGAGCACGCCGCCATAGCCCCAGACCATGACCAGGCCGATGGCGACGAAGGCATAGGTCAGGTACTTGCCGACCAGGTTGAGGCGGAAGATGTCCAGCGCCAGGGGCAGCACCACCGCCAGCAGGACGGTGAGCAGCACCAGGCTGGCGAGCTGGTAGCGCTGTATCCAGGCTTTGAGGGCTTGCATGGAATGACTCCGGTGAACTCAGGGGAAATCGGGGGAACGCGGCGGAACTCGTGGACAGGGCCGGCGCCGGGATCAGCGCCGCACCTTGGACGCGAACAGGCCCTGGGGACGCAGCATCAGGATGAAGACGATCAGCGACAGCGTGATCACCTTGGCCATGGAGCCCGCGAGGAAGAACTCGGTGATGGACTGCGTCTGCGCAATGCCGAAGGCCGAGACCACGGTGCCCAGCAGGCTGGCCGCGCCGCCGAAGGTGACCACCAGGAAGGCGTCCACGATGTACAGCGAGCCCGAGGTGGGGCCGGTGGAGCCGATGGTGGTGAAGGCCGCGCCCGCCACGCCTGCGATGCCGCAGCCGATGGCAAAGGTCAGGCGGTCGGTCTTCTTGGTGTCGATGCCGATGGCGTTGGCCATCACGCGGTTGCTGACCGTGGCACGCACGCGCAGGCCCCAGCGGCTCTTGTGCAGCGCGATCAGCACGCCGGCCGTGACCACCGCGGTCAGCGCCAGCACGAACAGGCCGTTGATGGGAATGTCCAGCCCCTCGGCCGGCGCCCACGAGCCCATCAGCCAGTCAGGCAGGGTGGGGCTGACTTCCTTGGGGCCGATGAAGGTGCGAAAGCACTGCTGCAGCGCCAGGCTCACGCCCCAGGTGGCCAGCAGCGTGTCCAGCGGGCGCTTGTAGAGGTGGCGGATCAGCCCCCACTCCACCAGCCAGCCGGCCGCGAAGGCGAACAGGAAGGCGGCCACGATGGCCAGCGGGAAGTAGTAGGGCATGAACTCGGGCGCGTGCTGCGCCGTGAGCGTGGAGCCCAGGTAGATGGTGTAGGCGCCAATGGTCATGAACTCGCCATGCGCCATGTTGATCACGCCCATCTGGCCAAAGATGATGGCCAGGCCCAGGCCCATCAGCAGCAGCACGGCGAACAGGCTCAGCCCCGCGAAGCCCTGCATCAGGCCGATGTTCATCATGTCGGAAAAACTCATGGTGCTGCTCCTGCGCGCAAGCCAATCGGGAGAGGGGGAAACGGTTCACGCGGCGGCCCGCCCACCAGGCCGCAGGCCGCCACGCATCACCTGCCTGAACGGATCAGGACTTACTGGTAACCCTTGGGGAAGGGATCGGGTTTGATGAGTTCAGGCGACTCCGAGACCACCTTGAACGTGCCGTCCGGCTGCCCCACGGCAATGCGCGACTTGCTCCACAGGTGGTGGTTGGCGTCCACCTTCACGTAGCCTTCGGGCGCGGTCTTGAGTTCCAGCCCCGGCGATGCGGCCACCACCTTGTCCACGTCGAAGCTCTTGGCCTTTTCCACGGCGGCCTTCCACAGCCAGGGGCCCAGGTAGCCGGCCTGGGTGACGTCGCCGATGACGGCATTGGGGCCGTACTTGGCCTTGAAGGCGGCCACGAACTTCTTGTTGTTCTCGTTGTCCAGCGTCTGGAAGTACTTCATCGAGGAGTAGAAGCCCGTGAAGTTCTCGCCGCCCACGCCGGTCATCTCGTCCTCGGTCACCGACAGCGTGACCAGCAATTGCTTGTCACCCGTGATGCCTGCGGCCTTGAGCGCCTTGTAGAAGGCCACGTTGGAGCCGCCCACCACGGCCACGAAGATGCAGTCCGGCTTTTGCAGCTTGATCTTGTTGACCAGCGAGCCGAAGTTGGTGCTGCCCAGCGGGTAGTACTCCTCGCCGACGACCTTGCCCTTCTGGAAGTTCTCGATGTGCTTGCGCGCGATCTTCATCGAGGTGCGCGGCCAGATGTAGTCCGAGCCGATCAGGAAGAAGGTCTTGGCCTTTTTCTCGGCCTTGGCCCAGTCCAGGCTGTACAGGATCTGCTGCGTGGCTTCCTGGCCCGTGTAGATCACGTTCTTGGACTGCTCCAGGCCTTCGTAGAAGGTGGGGTAGTACAGCAGGCCGTTTTCCTTCTCGAACACGGGCAGCACGGCCTTGCGCGAGGCGCTGGTCCAGCAGCCGAAGACGGCGGCGCAGCGGTCGTTGATGAGCAGTTTCTTGGACTTCTCGGCGAAGGTGGGCCAGTCGGAGGCGCCGTCTTCCTTGATCACGCGGATCTTGCGGCCCAGGATGCCGCCCATGGCGTTGATCTGGTCGATGGCCAGTTGCTCGGCCTGGATGGAGCCGGTCTCGGAGATCGCCATGGTGCCCGTGGCCGAGTGCAGCTGGCCCACGACGACTTCGGTATCGGTCACGGCCAGCTTGGTGGTGTTGACCTGGGCCGTGGGCTGGGCGAAGGACCAGGCCGGCAGCCCGGCCACCGAGGCGGCGCCAAGCGCCTGCAGGACGCGGCGGCGGCCCATTTCCGTGCCGGGGGAACCAGGTGTGCGGGGGTCGGAGGGGTGGCTCATGGTGACTCTCCTGTAAGGATCGGTTGGGTGATCTGCAAGTGGCTGAAAACTGGCGTTGCGGTTACGGCTTGTTTCCGCGCTGGGTCCAAGATTAGGAAGAACCCTTGAAACCGCCCATACGTCAATTGACGTAGCCATCTGCGTACGCACCCCGCGCACTCCTCTTGAAAGCCGCGCCAGCATTGGCCCCGCACGTTTCTTGCTAGACCTGGGAATGCACTCCGCACCCCCGCCCGACAGCCCCGCCAGCACCTCGCCCGCGCCGCAGACCATCTTTCGGTTCCGGCGCGAATACAACGCCTGGGTGGCCGACGAGACCATGGAGGACTACGCGCTGCGCTACACGCCGCGCAGCTTCCGGCGCTGGAGCGAGTTCCGCGTGGCCAACACGGCCTTCGGCTCGCTGTCCTTCCTGGCGCTGGAGGCGATCGGCGGCGCCATTGCGCTGAACTACGGCTTTGCCAACGCCATGTGGGCCATCGTCACCGTGGGGCTGGTGATCTTCCTGACGGGGCTGCCCATCGCCGTCTGCGCGGCACGCTACGGGCTGGACATGGACCTGCTGACGCGGGGCGCGGGATTCGGCTACCTGGGCTCGACCATCACCTCGCTGATCTACGCCGTCTTCACCTTCATCTTCTTTGCGCTGGAGGCGGCCATCATGGCGCTGGCCCTGCAGCTGGTGGTGGACTGGCCGCTGCAGTGGTGCTATGCGCTGTCGGCCCTGGTGGTGCTGCCGCTGGCCATGCGCGGCATCACGCTGATCTCGCGCCTGCAGGCCTGGACGCAGCCGCTGTGGCTGTTCCTGCTGGTGCTGCCCTTCGTGTGGATGGCGCTGTCCCAGCCCCAGCTGTACCGCGACTTCGCCAGCCTCACCGGCCTGCGCTCGGGCAGCAGCCGGTTCGATCCGCTGATGTTCGGCGCGGCGGCGGCCGTGATCTTCGCGCTGGTGGTGCAGATCGGCGAGCAGGTGGACTTCCTGCGCTTTCTGCCGCCGCGCACCCGGGCCAACCGCCTGCGCTGGTGGGGCGCGGTGCTGGTGGCAGGGCCGGGCTGGGCCGTGATGGGCATGCTCAAGATGGCGGGCGGCGCGTTTCTCGCCTTCGCGGCCATGCAGCTGGAGGGGGTGGACGCCTCGCGCGCGGCCGAGCCCACGCAGATGTTCCTGGTGGGCTTCCAGCAGGTGCTGCAGGCCCTGGGCCTGCCGGGGCTGGCCGTGGCGGTGACCGTGGTCTTCGTGGTCATCTCGCAGGTCAAGATCAACGTGACCAATGCCTACGCGGGGTCGCTTGCCTGGTCCAACTTCTTCGCGCGCATCACGCGCAGCCATCCGGGGCGCGTGGTCTGGATGGTGTTCAACGTGGTCATCGCCACCTTGCTGATGACGCTGGGCGTGTTCGGCGCGCTGGAGAAGGTGCTGACCATCTACAGCAACGTGGCCATCGCCTGGGTGGGTGCGCTGGTGGCCGACCTGGTCATCAACAAGCCGCTGGGACTGAGCCCGCCGGGCATCGAGTTCCGCCGCGCCCATCTGTACGACTTCAATCCCGTGGGCCCGGGCGCCATGCTGCTGGCCGCCGCCGTGGCCTGCTGCGCCTATGCGGGCCTGCTGGGCGAGACGGCGGCCGCGTTCTCGCCCTTCATCGCGCTGGCGCTGTCCATGCTGCTGTCGCCGCTGCTGGCCTGGCTGACGGGCGGGCGCTACTACCTGGCGCGGCCCGCAGGCAACCTGTGGAAGCCCGGCGAGACCGTGCGCTGCGCCGTCTGCCAGAAGCATTTCGAATCCGAGGACATGGCGCACTGCCCTGCCTACGGCGCGCCCATCTGCTCGCTGTGCTGCTCGCTGGAGTCGCGCTGCCATGACCGCTGCAAGACCGGATCGCGCGCGGGCGAGCAGTTGCATGCGCTGGCCTCAGCCCTGCTGCCGCCGCGCTGGGCGACCAAGGTGAACTTCCGCGCGGGCCAGTACCTGGTGGTGATGCTGTCGCTGTGCGCGGTGACGGCCTTCATGGTGGGCGTGGTCTACATGCAGGAAAGCCTGCAGGCAGGCAGCGTCGATGGCGGCGCGCTGCGCATCCCCTTCCTCAAGGTCTTCGCGCTGCTGGCCCTGCTGTGCGCCGTGGCCGCCTGGTGGGTGGTGCTGAGCACGGACAGCCGGCGCATGGCCCAGGACGAGTCCGAGCGCCAGAACCAGCTGCTGCTGCAGGAGATTGCCGCCCACAAGCGCACCGATGCCGAGCTGCAGGCCGCCAAGGACCATGCCGAGCAGGCCAGCCAGGCCAAGACGCGCTATGTGGCCGGCATGACGCACGAGCTGCGCTCGCCGCTCAACAGCCTGCTGGGCTATACGCAGATCCTGCTCAAGAGCCCGCAGGTCGATGGCTGGGTGCGCGAGACCCTGTCCACCATGCAGCACAGCGGCCAGCACCTGCGCGCGCTGATCGACGAATCGCTGGAGCTGGCCAGCATCGAGGCCGGCCGCCTGCGCCTGGACCTCGCCCCCCTGCCCCTGCCCGCGCTGATCGACGGCATCGAGGCCATGATGCGGCCCCAGGCACAGGCCAGGGGGCTGCAGTTCTCGGTCGAGACGCTGGGCACCATGCCGCGCTGGGTGCGGGCCGACGCCAAGCGGCTGCGCCAGATCCTGATCAACCTGCTGTCCAACGCCGTGCGCTTCACCCAACGCGGCGAGGTGCGGCTGCGCATGGACTTCAGGCCCCATGTCTCGCGCATCGAGGTCATTGATACCGGCATCGGGATCGAACCGCAGGACATGGAGCGCATCTTCGTGCCCTTCGAGCGCGGCAGCGCGGGGCGGCGCGTCAGCGAGGCGGGCACGGGCCTGGGGCTGACCATCACCCATCTGCTGACCGAGCTGATGGGCGGGCAGCTCACCCTGAGCAGCACGCCCGGCGAGGGCAGCTGCTTCACCGTGCGCCTGTACCTGCCCGAGATGGCGCCCGACGCGTCCTGGGTCCCTCCGGGCGCCGCCGCCACGCTGCACACCGTCATCGGCTATCTGCCGCCCCGGCGCACCCTGCTGGTGGTGGACGACCAGCCGCTGCAGCGCCAGCTGCTGGCCGGCCTGCTGCTGCCGCTGGGCTTCGAGATCCGCGAGGCCGCCAGCGGCCGCGAGTGCCTGGAGATCGTGGAGCAAAGCCCGCCCGACCTGGTGCTGCTGGACATCAGCATGGACGACCTGGACGGCTGGCAGACCGCCGCCCTGCTGCGCGCGCGCTGGGAAGCGCAGCAGCTGCCCGTGGTCTTCGTCTCGGCCAACCTGTTCGACAACGACCCGCCGCGCCTGGCCGATGCGCGCTGCCAGGGCTTCGTCGCCAAGCCCGTGACCGAGTCCGAGCTGCTGCAGGTGCTCGAGCGCGTGCTGCGGCTGGAATGGGTGCATGACAACCGCCCGCTGCTGCTGCCGGCGCCGCGTGCAGAGCAGGCAGAGGCCAAGGCAGCGGAGGCGCCAGCAGCCGCCCCCTTCCCGCCCGATCTGCGTGAAGACCTGGCCCGGCTGGCGCGATCGGGCCAGGCCACTGCCCTGCGCGAGCGCCTGCGCCAGGCGCGCCAGCAGGCGCCCGCGCATGCCGCGCTGCTCGATGCGCTGCAGGCCTGCGCGAACCGCTTCGACTTCGATGCGCTGGCGCGCATGCTGCCGCGGCCCGAGCAAGAGGATGAAGAAGACGAAGAAAGAGAGGAGACCGATGAATGAGAACCCGCAAAGGCCACAGATGACGACCGCCGACAGCAGCAGCCACCCCAGCCCCCCCCCTCACAACGCCCACGTCATCCTTGTGGTGGACGACGCGCTGGACAGCCTGCGCATGCTGTGCGACGCGCTGGCCGCCGAAGGCTACGTGGTGCTCGCCGCCCGCGACGCCGACGAGGCCCTGCAGCGCTTCGCCCTCACCGTGCCCGACGGCGTGCTGCTGGACGCCGTCATGCCCGGCATGGACGGCTTCACGCTGTGCCGCACGCTCAAGGCCACGCCGGCCTGGGCCCATGTGCCCGTGGTGTTCATGACCGGCCTGTCGGACACGGACCAGATCATCCGCGGCTTTGCCAGCGGTGGCGTGGACTACGTGGTCAAGCCGCTGCGCATCCCCGAGGTGCTGGTGCGCCTGGCCACCCATGTGCGCAATGCCCGCGCCACGCGCCAGGCGCAGGAGGCCGTGGACGTGGCTGGGCTGGGCGTGGTGGTGCTCGACGGCCAGGGCCGCGTGGCCTGGCGTTCGCCCCAGGCATCGCGCTGGTTGGAGGAGGCCTTTGCGGACCAGCCCTTCCCGCTGGAGGCGGCCGGGGACTGGCTGGCCGGCGCCCGCCAGCCGGATGAGCACGGCAAAGCGGATCAGCCCGGCCAGGCGGATCAGGAGGGCCAGCCCGCTCCCCAGGATCTGGCGCTGGCCCTGGCCGATGGCCGCCAGCTGCTGGCGCGCCACATGGGCGCCAGCGGCCTGGGGGAGTCGATGGTGCTGCTCAGCCACGAGGCGCCGCAGACGCCGGCCGCGCGCCGGCTGCAGCAGGTGGCGCTCACCCCGCGCGAGACCGAGGTGCTGTCATGGCTGAGCAAGGGCAAGACCAACCGCGACATCGCCGACATCCTGGGCATGAGCCCGCGCACGGTGAACAAGCACCTGGAGCACATCTTCGAGAAACTCGGCGTGGAGACCCGCACGGCCGCCGCCGCCGTGGCCGGTCAGTTGCTGCAGGCCGGCTCGCCCTGAGCACGCGGGGCCACCGCAGCGGACGCCGAGGCCGAGGCCGGCAGGCCGAACACATGGTCGAAGCACCAGTTGAAGACATAGGTGTAGACCAGGAAGAAGACCAGCAGGCCGGCCTCCATCACCGTGGCCTCCCACAGCGTGACACCGAACCACCAGGCCATCAGCGGGATCAGCACCATGGCCAGCCCGCCCTCGAAGCCCAGGGCGTGCACCACGCGGCGCATCACCGAGCGGCCCTTGACGCTCTGGCGCGCCTCCCATTGCTCGAACAGGTGGTTGAAGGTCAGGTTCCAGACGATGGCCAGCGTGGAGGCGGCAATCGCCATGCCGCCCGAATGCCCGGCGCTCTGGCCGATGGCCATGAACAGCAGGCTGGAGGCCGCGATGGCGATCAGTTCATACAGGGTCACGAAGACCACTTTGCGCTTGGGCCCCTGGAGGCCCTTTTTGTGTGTCTGCAAGGTCATAGGGGGCGCAGTTTATTTGTCCGGAATTGAACGTTAAAGTCAGATTCTTTCAATAAAACTGACAGGTTCCCGCCATGTCCTTCCCCGCTGACCAGGTGCCGCTGTTCCTTGCCGTGCTGGACCACGGCTCGTTTTCTGCCGCCGCACGCCGGCTGGGGCGGGTGCCCTCGGCCGTGAGCATGGCCATCGCCCAGCTGGAGGCAGAGCTGGACCTGCAGCTGTTCGACCGCAGCGGCCGCGAGCCCCGGCCCACGGCGGCGGCGCGCGCACTGGAGCCCCAGGCCCGGCTGCTGGCCGCCCAGCTGCAGCAGCTCAACCACCAGGCGCTGGCCCTGCACCAGGGACTGGAGGAGCGGCTGACCCTGGTGATCGCGCCCGAGCTGCTGTCCACGGCCTGGGCCGCGCCGCTGCAGCCGCTGGTCGAGGAATTCCCGGGGCTGGAGGTGGAGGTGCTGGTGGCCGCCCAGGTCGATGCGCTCAAGGAACTGCATTCGGGCCGCGCGCATCTGGCCCTGGTCTTCGAGCGCCCGGCCATCGACGGCCGCGAGGATTTCCAGGAGATGGGCCAGGAAACCATGGTCGCCGTGATGGCGGCCAGGCACCCGCTGGCCCGGCAACTGGGCGTGGACGGGCAGCAGCGCCTGGACGTGGGCCAGCTGGCCGGCGCACGCCAGATCCTGCTGGCCAGCCGCGACCTGGCCCATACCGATCCGCGCTTCGTGATCTCGCACCAGCTGTGGCGCACGGACAGCCATCTGGCGGCCCTGTCGCTGGTCTCGGCCGGCCTGGGCTGGGGGTGGCTGCCCTTCAGCGTCGCCGAGCCCCTGCTGCAAACGGGCGCGCTGCTGCGCATCCCGCTGTGCAACATCAGCAACGGCACCCAGCTGTTCGTGGACTGGGTGTGGTCCAAGGAGCGCCCGCTGGGGCTGGCGGCGCGGCGGTTCGTGGAGCAGCTGCAGGTGCCGGTGCGGCTGGAGCCCAGGTGAGGCCTGCGGCTTGCGACCTGCAGGCAAGCCCTGCGCCTACACGCGGGAAACCGGCCGGTGCTTGCCGCCTGCAGGCAGGCCTGGGATAGTTGCGCAAGCGTCCGGCCGCCTCCTTCTTCTTCTGGCTGGACATGGACCATCGAGAGGAACCCATGTTTCAAGATCACTTTGGGGGCAAGGCCCTTGTTGCACTGGCACTGGGTGCGGGACTGGCAGGCTGCGGCGGCGGGGGCGGCGGCTCCACGCCGGGCGACTCCATCACGACACAGCTGAGCCCCGCCTGCACGGGCGCCTCGTGCGGCGCGACCGACGCCACCACCTATTCCGGCCAGGGCGTCGGCGTCTGGAGCTACACCAACGCCACCGCCGCAGAGCAGCCCGTTGCCGTGGGCCTGCGCAATCTGGGCACCCGGCCCGTGACGCTGATCTATACCAACACCGGCGATGCCGCCGTGGCCCTGCCGCCCATCACGCTCACGCCGCCAGCCGCAGCGGCGCAGGGCATTGCGGCGCAACAGTCGCTGAGCGCTGCGCAGCTGGTCAACCAGATCCCCCAGCGCGTACGTGACTTCAAGCCGAGCCTGCCCGCCCCGGTTTCAGGGCAGAGCGTGCAGCCCTCGCGCGCGGTGTCGGCGGCCGTGCTGCCCGTGGGCAGCCAGCGCAGCTGGTTCGTCAACACGGAAAGCCCCACGGTCGAGACGCGCAGCGCCACGCTGCGGCGCCAGACCACGGCGCCCACGCCCACGGGCACCCGCACCATCAATCTGTGGCTGGAAGACAGCGAGTACGGCGGCGCCAAGGTCAGCGACGCCCTGCTGGACACCGTGATACAGCGCTTTTCCAGCGGGCCGGATTCCGTGCACGCCCTGGTCACGGGGCTGGCAGGCCAGCCCTGGGGGCCCCAGGCCCACAGCGAGCTGATCGCGGCCGACCAGCCGATCGACATCGTGTTCGTGAACTTCACGCCCGACAGCCAGCCCTACGGTCTGCTGGGCTACTTCTGGGCCGTGAACAACTTTAAGCGCACGGCCGGCAACTCGCAGTTCCAGTACAGCAACGAATCGCTGTCGTTCTACATGGACACGGAAACGCTGTACCTGGGCGGCGCCAACGGGCTGACCACGCAGATCAGCACGCTGTCGCACGAGTTCATCCACATGATCAACTTCTACCAGCGCGGCGCGCTCAAGGGCTCGGACTACATGTTCGACACCTTCCTGGAAGAGATGTCGGCCCTGATGTCCGAAGACATCCTGGCCGAAAGACTCACACCCGGCACCAATCCCATGCGTGACGGCCGCATTACCGGCTGGATGTCCAAGCCCGGCTTCAACTGCGACCTGGCCAGCTGGGCCTCGGATGTCAACGCCACCTGCTTCGGCTACAACGTCACGGGCAGCCTGGGCGCCTATCTGCTGCGCCAGCACGGCGTGGGCTTCTACCAGCAGATGCTGAGGAACACCTCCTCGCCCGACTCGCTGCAGGTGCTAGGCAACGCCATTGCACAGGCCGGTGGCCCCTCGTTGCCCGTCACGCTGCAGCGATGGGGTGCCAACATCGCCCTGCTGCCTTCCAGCGGCCCGGCCGGCTACGGCTGGCCCGCACGCACGGACCAGGGCTTCACCCTGGTGGGCATCGACGGCCAGCGCTATGCGGCTGCACGCCGCCTGCCCGCCGCCGTGCCCGCTCAGCTCGCGGCGCGCGGCCACTTCCCCTTCGTACGCCAGCCGGACGCCCAGGGCCTGTACCAGGAGCAGTTGCGCGTTCCCGCCGGCACCACCCTCACCGCCATCGTGCAATGACCGCCATGACCCAGACATCCCATACCGCAGTCGCCCGGGCCCTGCCCCTGCTGCTGGCCAGCAGCCTGTCGCTGCTGGCCACGGCCTGCGCCGCGCCACCTCCACCTCCTGCAACCGCACCGGCACCCGCTTCGGCATCGGCCGCGCCCGCCGCGCCGGATGCCGGCCAGCCCCTGACCCTGCAAGGCCGTCTGGTGCTGCGTGGCAATGCGCCCCATGA
The DNA here is from genome assembly GCF_014852125.1 of Delftia sp. DLF01. Taxonomy (NCBI): domain Bacteria; kingdom Pseudomonadati; phylum Pseudomonadota; class Betaproteobacteria; order Burkholderiales; family Comamonadaceae; genus Delftia; species Delftia sp. DLF01. Next base: position 359,233 of record NZ_JACVAZ010000005.1, on the reverse strand, counting down.
GCAGCCCGTGCTGCAGACCGCCTCCGGCGAGACCTGGCAGCTCAAGGGCCTGAGCGCCGAGCAGGTCACGCAGTGGCAGCGGCAGAACGTGGAGGTCCGGGGCCAGCCCGGCCCCAGGCCCGCCGCTGGCGCCGCGCCTTCGATGGTGTCGCCGCAACTGCAGGTGCAGTCCATTCGCGCCCAGCCCTGACCTTCTCCGCTCACCCACCGCTCAAGCCATGGACGCCTTCAACCCTTTCTCCAGCCGCGATGCGGACGTGCAAAAGCTCTGGGAGCAGTGGCAGCCGCGCTCCGCCAAGTCCGACAAGGACAAGCCGATTGCCCTGGCCGACTTCGACCCCGGCGCCAAGCCCTTTTCCAACGGCAACGGCAAGACCGAGGACAAGGCCGCCGTCGAGGCCCTGGCCGAAGAGATCGACGCGCTGCAGAACCTGCTGTACGCCGACCGCCGCTACAAGCTGCTGGTCGTGCTGCAGGGCACGGACACGGCGGGCAAGGACGGCACCATCCGTGGCGTCTTCGGCCGCACCAGCGCCCTGGGCATGAACGCCGTGGGCTGGAAGGCGCCAACCGATGCAGAGCGCGCGCACGACTACCTGTGGCGCATCCACCAGCGCGTGCCGGGCGCAGGCGAGATCACGGTATTCAACCGCAGCCACTATGAGGATGTGCTGGTGCCCGTGGTCAACGGCTGGATCACGCCTGAGCAGCAGCGCCAGCGCTTTGCCCACATCAACGACTTCGAGCGCATGCTCAGCGAGACGGGCACCGTGGTCGTCAAGTTCCTGCTGCACATCAGCGCCGACGAGCAGCGCGCGCGCCTGCAGGAGCGCCTGGACGACCCGGCCAAGCACTGGAAGTTCGACGAGAACGACATGAAGGTGCGCACGCAGTGGAAGGACTACCAGCAGGCCTACGGCCAGTTGCTGGGCGCCACGCACACGCCTTGGGCGCCCTGGACCATCGTGCCCGCGGATTCCAAGACGCACCGCAACCTCATGATCGCCACCTTGCTGCGCGAGGTGATGCGCAACCTGGACCTGCGCTTTCCCGAGGGCGATCCGGCCCTCAAGGACTACAAGATCACCTGATCACTCGATGGCCTGCCTGAAGCCTCACAGCTGCAGGCGGGCCTCGGCGATGCCGTCCAGCTCAGCCACCACCAGGTCACCGGCCTGCGCAAAGGCCAGTCCATTCCACGTGCCCGTAGTCACCACCGTGCCTGCGGGCACGCTGCCATAGCGGCGCACCAGTTCCTGCAGCCAGCCGGCCAGCAGCCACAGCGGGTCGCCCAGCGGATGCGTTCCGGTGAACGCCTGCAGCGGCGCCGCGCCCACGCGCAGCCGGCAGACCTGGGCTGACCAGTCCCGCGGCGACTCGCGTGGCAGCAGCCGCGAAGCGTCCTGCCAAGGTCCCAGCACTAGGGCGCCATGGCACAGGCCGTCGGCGGCCAGCAGCAGCGGCGGTGCCTTCAGGTGCTGGCGCCAGCGCGTATCCACCACCTCGATGGCGGCGGTGATGCCGTCGATCAGCTCCAGGCCCTCGCCGGGCTGCAGGGCGGCGGCCATCGCGGCCGTGACATCGCGGCCCAGACGCAGAGCGATCTCGGCTTCGATGCCGCGCAGGTGCAGCGGCGCGCCGCCAGCGACCGAGGGGCTGGCCCAGACGCCTTCTTCGGGCAGCGGCGCATGGGTCAGCGGGGCATCGCGGCGCGGCGCGCCAGACTTCCAATAGCCCGGAACGCGGCCCGGCCCCTGCGGGCTGCCGGCCACGCGCCAGCCCAGGGCGGGCGCAATGGCGGCCTGCACGGCCTGTGCATCTGCGGGCGTGCGCACCACGTCGGCCCAATCGTCGGCGTCCAGCAATTCGCCGCTGTGGCGTGCCTGGAGCAGCGCGTGGGCCAAGGCTGTGGGAGTGCGGGGCGTGTTCGTCATGGAGCGGCTTTCCTGGAGTGCATCGGTGGGTCTCAAGCGGCCCCGATTGTCCGCTGGACAAGGCGCTCCCAGGGTTATGCATTAAATGCATAAGGCTCTCGCTCATAAGGCGTTGGACAGCGCATAGCCCCGGGAATAAGCTCAAAACCCTCAGACAACTCTTGTGTGGAACCACCATGCAGCAACCCGCTTCGGCCGGCGTTACCAACCACGCCATCCCTTCCTACCTGCAGGCCGATCACCTCGGCCCCTGGGGCAACTACCTGCAGCAGGTCGATCGCGTCACGCCCTATCTGGGCCATCTCGCCCGCTGGGTCGAAACCCTCAAGCGCCCCAAGCGCATCCTGATCGTTGATGTGCCGATCGAGCTGGACAACGGCACCATCGCCCACTACGAAGGCTACCGCGTGCAGCACAACCTGAGCCGCGGTCCCGGCAAGGGCGGCGTGCGTTTCCACCAGGACGTGACCCTGTCCGAAGTCATGGCCCTGTCGGCCTGGATGTCGGTCAAGAACGCTGCCGTCAACGTGCCCTACGGCGGCGCCAAGGGCGGCATCCGTGTCGATCCCAAGACGCTGTCGCGCGGTGAGCTGGAGCGCCTGACGCGCCGCTACACCAGCGAGATCGGCCTGCTGATCGGCCCCTCCAAGGACATCCCCGCGCCTGACGTCAACACCAATGGCCAGATCATGGCCTGGATGATGGACACGTACTCCATGAACACCGGCGCCACCGCCACCGGCGTGGTCACGGGCAAGCCCGTGGACCTGGGCGGCTCGCTGGGCCGCGTCGAGGCCACCGGCCGCGGCGTGTTCACCGTGGGCGTGGAAGCGGCCAAGCTGACCGGCCTGTCGGTCCAGGGGGCGCGCATCGCCGTGCAGGGCTTCGGCAACGTGGGCGGCACGGCCGGCAAGCTGTTCGCCGACGTGGGCGCCAAGGTCGTGGCCGTGCAGGACCACACCGGCACCATCCACAACGCCAATGGCCTGGACGTGCCGGCCCTGCTGGCCCACGTGGCCGCCAAGGGCGGCGTGGGCGGCTTTGACGGCGCCGAGGCCATGGACGCTGCCGACTTCTGGAGCGTGGACTGCGACATCCTGATCCCCGCCGCACTGGAAGGCCAGATCACCAAGGACAACGCCGGCAAGATCAAGGCCAAGATGGTGATCGAGGGCGCCAACGGCCCCACCACCACCGAGGCCGACGACATCCTGACCGAAAAGGGCGTGCTGGTGCTGCCCGACGTGCTGGCCAATGCCGGCGGCGTGACGGTGAGCTACTTCGAATGGGTGCAGGACTTCTCCAGCTTCTTCTGGAGCGAGGACGAGATCAACGCCCGCCTGGTGCGCATCATGCAGGACGCCTTCGCGGCCATCTGGCAGGTCGCCCAGCAGCACGGCGTGACGCTGCGCACCGCCACCTTCATCGTGGCCTGCCAGCGCATCCTGCATGCGCGCGAGATGCGGGGACTGTATCCCTGATCACCCCCTGAGGCGCTGACGCGCCTTCCCCCTCTCTGCTTGCTTCGCAAGGGAGGGGGACGACACCCTCGCGGCGGGGCGGCCCTTGCTCGGTGTCCCTGACTTGGGCCGCGCCAGTTTTTGGCGCTGTGCACCACACGGTCAATGAAAGGCGCTTCGGCGCCTTTTTTTCTTGTGGCCGCCTTTTCGGCAACGGGTTAGCACGCGTTCCAGTGGGCCTAAGCGCGGGTTTCCGAATGGCGAAGCGGATCTCCAGTCAAACCCTGGTGCCCTGGGGCCCAGGGTTTTCTATCGTTGCGGGCAGTGAACTGGAGACTGCCCATGACCGTCCGACGCAGCCTGCTGGCCTTGCTGGCCGCTTTGCCTTTTTTCTCCCTGGCTCCTGCCGCCGCGCTGGCGGCGGCCTGGCCTGAACGCCCCATCACCATCGTGGTGCCGGCCGCCGCTGGCGGCACCACGGACATTGCTGCGCGCGTGCTGGCCGAGAAGATGGGCAAGGACCTGGGCACCTCGGTGGTGGTGGAGAACAAGGGCGGGGGCGGCGGCAGCATCGGCACGGCCCAGGTGGCGCGCGCCAGGCCCGATGGCTACACGCTGCTGATGGGCAACATCGGCCCGGTGGCCATCAATTTCAGCCTATACAAGCAGCTCAGCTACAAGGAAAGCGATCTGCGCGGCATCACCAATGTGATCTCCGTGCCCAACATCCTCGTGGTCCATGCCGATTCGCCCGTGCGCAGCGTGCGCGAGCTGGTGGAGCTGGCCAGGACCCGGCGCCTGAACGTGTCCACGTCGGGCGTGGGCCAGTCGCCGCACATGTCCTCGGAGATGTTCCGCCAGAAGGCCGGCATCGAGGTCACGCTCGTGCCCTTTCCCGGCGCCGCGCCTGCGGTCACGGCGCTGCTGGGCCAGCAGGTGGACTACATGATCGACAACCTGCCCAGCTCCATGCCGCACATCAGGAGCGGCAAGTTCCGCGCGCTGGCCATCACCAGCGCCACGCGCTCGGCCCAGTTGCCCGAGGTGCCCACCATGACCGAGGCCGGCGTGCCCATGCAGGTTACGGCCTGGTTCGGGCTGCTGGCCCCTGCCGGCACGCCCGATGCCGTGGTCGAGCGCATCCAGCAGTCGGCCCGGCGCGCCATGCAGACGGCCGAAGTGCGCCAGCGCTTTGCCGACCTGGGTGGCGTGCCCGGTGGCGAGACACCGGCCGAGTACGACGCCTTCATCGCCCAGGAACGCAAGAGCTGGGCCCAGATCGTCAAGGCCGCAGGCCTGTCGCTGGAATAGTTCTCCCCTCCCGTCCGTCCCTCCCCTCCCATGCAAGAAGACATCGCCGCCCTGCTGCGCCAGCCCTTTGGCTCGCTGCCCGAACTCGTCGCGCTGCAGGCCAGCCAGCACCCCAGCCACACCGCCCTGGCCATGGACGGCCGCAGCCTCGACTACGCCGCGCTGCGCCTGGGCATGGACCGCGTGGCCCTGCGCCTGCAACGCCAGGGCCTGGGCCCCGGCGACGTGGTGGCCATCTGCGCGGGCAGCTCGCCCGAGTACGTGCTGGCTTTCCTGGGTGCGTTGCGCGCGGGCGTGGCCGTGGCGCCGCTGGCCCCGTCGGCCACCGCCGGCCACCTGAGCGCCATGCTGGACAACTGCGGCGCCCGGCTGGTGCTGCGCGACGCGGACACCGCCGCGCAATGGCCGCTGCAGGCCGGACAGGATCTGCAATGCGTGGCTCTGGACGGCGCTGTCGAAGCCGGCATGCCGTGGTCGCAATGGCTGGCTGCGGACGAAACGGACCATGGCACGGCACCCACGCCCATCCACCCCCAGCCCGACTGGCCCTTCAACGTCATCTACTCCTCGGGCACCACGGGCGTGCCCAAGGGCATCGTCCAGTCCTGGGCCATGCGCTGGGCCCATGTGCAGCGCGCCATCCACAACGGCTACGGGCCCGATGCCGTCTCGCTGTGCGCCACGCCGCTGTACTCCAACACCACCCTGGTCGCGGCCCTGCCCACGCTGGGCCTGGGCGGCACCCTGGTGCTGATGCGCAAGTTCGACGCGGCGCACTACCTGGAACTGGCCGAGCGCCACCGTGCCACCCACACCATGCTCGTGCCCGTGCAGTACCAACGGCTGATGCAGTGCCCGGGGTTCGACGGCGCCGACCTGAGCCGTCTGCGGCACAAGTTCTGCACCAGCGCGCCGTTCCATCCCGCGCTCAAGGCCGAGGTGCTGCGCCGCTGGCCCGGACGGCTCATCGAGTACTACGGCATGACCGAAGGCGGCGTGCGCTGCGAGCTGCACTGCCATGACTTCCCCGACAAGCTGCACACCGTGGGCAGGCCAGGGCCGGGCGCCGACATCCGCTTCATCGATGAGCAGGGCCGCGAACTGCCGCCCGGCGAGCAGGGCGAGATCGTGGGCCGCTCGGCCGGAATGATGAGCGGCTACCACCGCCTGCCCGACAAGACGCAGGAGGCCGAATGGTTCGACGCCCAGGGCCTGCGCTTCATCCGCAGCGGCGACGTGGGCCGTCTGGACGAGGACGGCTTCATCGTGCTGGGCGACCGCAAGAAGGACATGATCATCACGGGCGGCTTCAACGTCTACCCGAGCGACATCGAGTCCGTGCTGCTGCAGCACCCGCAGGTGGCCGAATGCGCGGTGATCGGCGTGCCCTCCGATGCATGGGGCGAGACCCCCGTGGCCTACGCCGTGGCGCGCCCCGATGCCACGCCCTCGGCCGCCGAGCTGCGCGAATGGCTGAACGCCCGCGTGGGCAAGACCCAGCGCGTGGCCGAGCTGCGGCTGGCCGCCAGCCTGCCGCGCAGCGAGATCGGCAAAGTGCTCAAGCGCGCGCTGCGCGAGCAGTACCAGGCCGGCGCCCTGTCCTCTTCATGAAACGGAGTCCCCTCATGCCCATGCCCATGCCCCCACTCCCGCGCCGCCGCCTGCTGTCCTGCCTGGCCCTGGCGACCTGCGCCCTGCTGGCCCCCGCCGCCCATCTCGCCCATGCTGCCGAGGCCTGGCCTGCCAAGCCCATACAGCTGGTCATTCCCTATCCACCCGGCGGCAGTGCCGACCTCCTGGGCCGCCCTCTGGCCGTGCAACTGCAGCAGCAGCTGGGCCAGCCCGTGGTGCTCGAATACAAGCCCGGCGCAGGCGGCACGCTGGCCTCGCAATACGTGGCGCGCGCCAGGCCCGATGGCTACACCGTGCTCATGGTGCTGGCCGCCCATGCCATCAACGACAGCCTCTATCCCAAGCTGCCCTACGACACCCGCCGCGACTTCGCGCCCGTGTCTTTGGTGGCCAACCTGCCCATGGTGGTTGCGGCCAGCAGCAAGCTGCCGGCAAAGAACATCCAGGAACTCATCCAGGCCGCCAAGACCAACCCCGGCAAGCTCACCTTCGGCTCGGCGGGCAACGGCAACACGGGGCATCTTGCGGCCGAGTACTTCGGTTCCATGGCAGGCGTGCGCATGACCCATGTGCCCTACAAAGGCAGCGCGGGCGTGGTCAACGCCATGCTGGCCGGCGACATCGACCTGACCTTCGACAGCATCTCCACCTCCATGCCCCACATCCGCAGCGGGCGCATGCACGCGCTGGCCGTCACCAGCCCGCAGCGCTCGGCGCTGGCGCCCGAGGTAGCCACCATCCAGGAGCAGGGCATCGCAGGCTTCGACGTGACCGGCTGGTACGCCGTCATCGCGCCGGCCGGCACGCCCGCCGAAGCCACCCAGCGACTGAGCCGCGAGATCGCCACCGCCCTGCGCCAGCCCGCGCTGCAGGCCCAGCTGGCCGCCGGCGGCTACGAACCCGTGGGCTCCACGCCCGAGGCGCTGCAGGCGCATATCGACAAGGAAATCACGCGCTGGGCCACTGTCGTCAAATCGACAGGTGCACGGGTGGATTGAAAGTCACCCCCTGAGCGGCTGCGCCGCTTCCCCCGTGTGCACGGCGCCCTCTCTCGCTTCGCGGGAGGGGGGCATCCGGGCAACCGGCGGCACCCTCGGTGCGGGACGGCCCTTCCTCGGTGCCCCGGAGTCGGTACACGCCAGTCTCGAGCGCCGCGCCCAATGCGATGATCATGTCCATGAATACACCCATCAAAGAACACCCGGCCAACCCCTTCGAAGGCGAGGCGCCCGGCATCCTCTTCGGCCTGCCCATGCCCATGGCCCGCGCCATGAAGCTCAGCGGTGAACGCATCGGCGAGGACCGCGCCCAGATCCGCATGGGCTTTCAACCGGATCAGGCCAACAGCCGCGGCGACGTGCACGGCGGCGCCATCGCCTCGCTGCTGGACTGCGCCCTGGCCTCGGCCTGCCGCTCGCATGACCCCACGGCCTTCGGCGTGGCCACCATCGACCTAACGCTGCACTACGTCTCGGCCGGCAGCGGCGATCTCATCGCCACCGCCCACTGCGAGCGGCGCGGCCGCTCCATCAGCTTCGCGCGCGGCGAAGTTCGTTCCGAGGATGGCACCCTGGTGGCCCTGGCCACGGGGACGTTCAAGCTGATGGCGCGCAGCCCGGCACAGGCCTGAGCGCAGGGCACGCGCGGCGCCGGATGGCGCCGGACGGCACTTGCGTGCCGCCGCGTCGTCAGAGCCGCTTTTCCTTGGCCTCGATCAGCTTTTGCATCAGTTCGCAGACCTGCCTGGCCTGCTCCTGGGTGATGTCGATGTTCTCGATCACCGAGCGCTTGAACTGGATGCCGTTGACTGCGCCGCTGTTCTCGATGAAGCCCAGCGTCAGGGTGCGGTTCAGGAAGTAGATGACGGCGGCGATGCCCCAGCCGATCAGCATGACCACCAGACCTGCAAAGAAGCTCTGGGCCATCATGGACCCGCCCATGAACAGGGACAGGGCACCAATGCCCAGCGCCGTCTTCCAGGGCTTGTGATAGCCGTAGTAGGTGGAGCAGATGCCCTGCAGCGGGATCAGGCGCGACTGGGTGCCCGACAGCGAGGCGCTGCTGAACTCCAGGCGCTCGCTGCCCACGCGGATGGTGGTGGTGGGATCGATGTTGACCTTGGACAGGATCCAGGCGACCAGGCCGCCTTCGCGGCCTGTGATGGCAATGTGGTTGCCCTTGTCGTCTATGGGTTGCTCGCTGGCCTTCCAGGCCTTGATGACCAATGCACTCACGGTAATACCCTCTCTTGAATGTTTGAGAAACCACGGGCTGTCCCGTCATGGCATTGCACCACCGGGGCCGCCTGAGGAGGGGCGATTACAGCACAGGGCATGAGTGCAGCCGTGGGCAACCAGGGCCGCTGTGCGCCATCAACCGGGTTGCACCCCCGCCGCCTGCAGCAGCCGCCCCCAGACCGGAGCCTCTTGCGCCCAGGCCTTGCCGAAGCGCTGAGGGCTGTCGTCATCAACAGGGACGAAACCGGCGGCGATGATGCGGGCCGTGCCTTCGCGGCTGGCCACGGCGCGGTTGGAGATCTCGCCCCATTGCCGCGTGAGGTCGGCCGGCAGGCCCTTGGGGCCGGCGATGGCCAGCCAGCCGGACAGTTCCATGGCCTCGTGGCGGTAGCCGGCCTCGGCAAATGTGGGCACCTCGGGCAGCAGGGGCACGCGGCGCGTGCCGGTGACGGCCAGGGCGCGCAGCTTGCCTGGATCGATGTGGGGCTTGAGCGTGAGCAGGCTGCCCATGCCGATGGGGATGCGCCCGCCCAGCATGTCCTGCACCATCAGCGCCTCGCCCCGGTAGGCGGCATGCGCCATGCCGGCACCGGCCATGTCGCTGAGCACGGCGCAGGCCAGGTGGCCGTGCGAGCCTATGCCGTAGGAGCCATATGAGAGCTTGCCCGCGTTGGCCTGGGCCCAGGCCATGAATTCGCGCAGGTTGGTGGCGGGCACGTCGGCCGTGACCACCAGGGCGATGGGCGCCATGCACACGCGCGACAGGGGCGTGAGGTCGGTCAGCGGGTCGTAGGCGGTCTTCTTGTAGAGGTATTTGTTGGTGAGCATGGTGGAGGTGGTGCCCAGCAGCAGGGTGAGCCCGTCCGGCGCGGAGCGGACCACCATTTCGCCGCCGATCAGTCCGGCCGCGCCGGGCTTGTTGTCCACCACCACGGTCTGGCCCAGCTGCTGGGCCATGCGCTCGCCCAGGATGCGCGCAATCACGTCGGTGGCGCCGCCCGCCGCAAAGGGCACGACGATGCGCACGGGCCGTGTGGCAAAGCCGGCCTGCGCCAGCACGCTGGCGGGCCCTGCCGCCACGGCGCCGGCCGCCAGGGCCAGCGCCTGGCGCCGATTCAATCGGTTGTTCAGTCGGTCATCCATTCGGTCTTCAAGTCGGTCATTCAATTGGCCGTTGAATCCGCTGTTCGATGCCGTCCCCGAGATCACTGCCATCACACGCTCCTTTGCCTGGGTGCCTCCATGGGTGGAGACACCGGATCAAGAAACCGCCGTCTCGAAATCAATCGAGTTAGCCAAGCGTATTCGAGGCAGATGGATTCACCATCAGGGAAATCATTGGACTATTTGCAACAGAATCAGAAAACTCTTGGCGCAAAACGGCCTATCAGTCTCATTTTCATCAAGACCGTGCCGCAGATCTCTGTTGCGCCCAGGCATGGCGCAGCAGCACCTGTTCGGCCTGCTTGAGCACGGGCGCATCGACCATGCGGCCGTCCAGCACGCAGACGCCGCCTCCGGCCTCGGCCAGGGCCTGGCGCAGGCGCTGCGCGTGGGCCACGGCCGCTGCATCGGGGTCGAAGACGGCGTGCAGGGGCTGGACCTGGGCCGGGTGGATGCACAGCTTGCCGCCAAAGCCCATGCGCCGCGCGCGTGCCGCGTCCTGGGCCAGCCGCTCGGGGTTGCGCGTGTCCACCGTCACGCCGTCCACGGCCGCGCCGATGCCGGCGCGGCGCGAGGCCAGGACCAGGGCCATGCGCATGGGCAGCAATTCTTCCTCGCCCTGCTCGCAGGCCATGCCCGCATCGACCTGGAAGTCCAGGTGGCCGAAGGCCAGCCGCACCACCTGGGGCGCGGCAGCCAGGGCGTCGGCCGCGTCCAGGCCGACCACGCTTTCGATGAGGGGCAGCACGGCTGCCCGTGCACCGGCAGCCTGGGCCACCGCATGCAGTGTCTGGGCGCGCTCGGCCTTGGAGACCATGGCGCCGGCCACGCCCTGCTCCACCAGCTGCGCCAGCGCGCGCAGGTCATCCGCATGCCAGGGCGTGCCTTCGGCGTTGATGCGCACCAGCAGGCGGGCACGGGCCGGGCCTTCCAGCGCACCCACGGCCTGGGCCAGCGCCTGGCGGGCGCCGTCCTTGTCGGCCGGGGCCACGGCGTCCTCCCAGTCGGCGATGACCATGTCGGCGCCGCTGTCCAGGGCCTTGCCCAGGCGCTCGGGCCGCGTGGCGGGGACGAAGAGAAAGGAAGTGGCCTGTCGCGCCAGATCGTGCATGCGGATGTCCTTGGGAGAGCGGTTTATTCGGCCGAGACGCCTGCGGCCTTGATGACCTTGTCCCAGCGCGCCACCTCGGCCTGCAGGTGGGTGCGCAGGCCTTCCGGCGTGGCCTTGTCGGGCGTGACCAGGTCGGAGCTGAGTTCGGCGATGCGCTTTTTGACGTTCTCGTCCTTGATGGCCACGTTCAGCGCCTTGTTGATGGCCATGACCACCTCCTTGGGCGTGCCCTTGGGCGCGTACATGCCGTGCCAGACCTTGACGTCAAAGCCCTTGAGGCCCTGCTCGTCCAGCGTGGGGATGTCGGGCAGCGAGGACAGGCGCTTGGGCGTGGTCACGCCGAAGACCTTGGCGCGCTGGCCGTCCTTGATTACGGGCACGGTCTGCGTGGTCTGGTCGCACAGCAGGTCCACCTGGCCGCCCATGAGGTCGTTCATGGCCGGGCCTGCGCCCTTGTAGGGCACGGTGGTGAGCTTGACGCCCGCCTGGTGCATGAACAGCATGCCGCACAGCTGGGAGACGGCGCCGATGCCGGCATTGGCCAGCGAGACCTTCTCCTGGTTCTTCTTCACGTAGTCCAGCAGCTCGGCAAAGTTGTTGGCCGGGAAGTCCTTGCGCGACAGCAGGGTCATGGGCACGTCCAGCACCTGGCCGATGTACTCGAAGTCCTTGAGCGGGTCATAGGGCAGCTTCTTGTACAGCGCAGGCGCCGTGGCCATGCCCATGTGGTGGATGAGGATGGTGTAGCCGTCGGCCTTGGCCTTGGCCACGCGGTTGGGCGCAATGGTGCCGCCCGCACCCACGGTGTTCTCGACCAGCACGCTCTGGCCCAGCACCTGGCCCATGGGCACGGCCAGCAGGCGCGCCACCACATCGGTGGGGCCGCCAGCGCTGTAGGGCACGACGAGGACGACGGGCTTGTCGGGCCAGGCCGCGGCCAGGGCGCCGGTAGTCGTCCCGCCGGCGGCAAGGGCGCAGGCGGCGGCCGCTGCGTAAACGAGGCGGCGGCGGAAAGAAGTGGTGCGTTGCATGGTTTGTCTCCTGTGCACTTTGGTGGAAGCGGGAGGCGCTCTGTGGTGGCGCCTTTCCCATGGATTCGCCGGCCGGGGCCGGCGCGAAAACTCAGTCAAGCAGGCGCTGCACGCGCGGCCAGTGCGCGATCTGCCACAGCCGCGCTACAGCGGCCTGGGCGGGGTCGTCCTGCAGGGCACCGCCATAGGCGATCAGGCGCAGCGCCTTGGCCGTGATCTCCTCGCGCGACAGCGTGTTGCCCGGATCGCCCTTGGGCTCTTCCACGCGGCCGTGCAGCGTGCGGCCATCGGTGGTGAGCACGGTGACCTTGCCGATCCAGCGCTGGGGGTAGGCGGCATCGACCTCGGGGTCCAGCACCATGCCCACCTTCTCGCGCAGGGCCACCGTGGTGGCGGCCAGGTATTCGTTGTCGAACTCGTCCAGGCCCGCATGGCCGTGGCGCGCGGCCAGCGCCAGCACCGTGCCCATGGAGAACTTGCTCTGGTGCACCGTGCCGGGATCGACCACGGGGCCCAGCACGTCGATGGCGCCCTGGTGCACGTGGCAGGTAACCTGCGCCAGGTCGGCGGGGGTCAGGCCGTGGTCCTGCATGACCTGCAGCAGCGCGTCGGCGGCCGGGTGCGTGTGGCGGCAGGAGGCATGCCATTTGAACGAGGTCTCGGCCGTGGCCCAGCGCGTGCCGATGCCGTCCGTGAGGCGCGTGGGATCGGCGTCCGTGGACATGCCTGCCGCCAGGCCCTGCGGCCCGGTGAAGATGTCCTGCGCACCGGTGAATCCGTCCCGGGCCAGGTAGGCCGACATCAGGCCCGCAGCGGCCGCATGCGCCGTGTGCAGCTGCTTGCTGTCGGCGCCCGTGCGCAGGAACTCCCACAGCCCTGCCGACTGCGTGCCGGCCGAGCCGAAGGCATGCTGCATCTGCGCAGGCGTGAGGCCCAGCAGCCGGCCCACGGCGGCCGCGGCGGCCAGGGTGCCGGCCGTGGCCGTGGTGTGGAAGATGCGGTAGTGGCTGCGGCCCAGGAACTCGCCCACGCGGATGCCGACCTCATAGCCGGCCACGCAGGCGGCCATGAGCTCGGCGCCGCTGGCGCCGATGCTCTGTGCCACGGCCAGCGCGGGCGGGAAGACCACGGCGGCGGGATGGAAGACCGAGCCGTTGTGCACATCGTCCTGCTCGGCCACATGCGAGGCCGCAGCATTGGCCAGGGCCGCCATCATGGGCGAGGTGGTGTCGGCACTGCCCAGGATCTCGCTAGGCCCCTGCGCCGGTCCCTGGGACAGCGCAAAGCGCGTGATGCTCTGCACGGGGCGCGCGCCCTGGCCTGCAAGCACGGAGCCGAACCAGTCCACCCAGAGGTCTTCGGCGCGCTGCTGAACGGCGGCGGGAACGTCGTCCCAGCGCAGCGAGGCAGCGAATTGGGCCAGCGGATGGATGCTCACTTGGGTGTCGTTTTTCATGGGTTGGGTCTCCGGCGCATTCTTGGGCATGCGCCCTGGTTTCAGGGGGCGGTTTTTCCCGGGGTCGGGCACAGGGCACTGATGCGCTCGGCGCTCCAGCCCAGCTCGGCCAGAATGGCGGCGCTGTGCTCGCCCACGGCGGGCACGGCCTCCATGCGGTAGTCGAAGGCGCTGTTGGCACCGGGGGGAAGCAGGGCCTGCACGGGTCCGGCCGGCGTGTCCACGCTGCACCAGCGCTGGCGTGCGGCCAGTTGGGGATGGGCCCACAGGCCGGCCATGTCGTTGACGCGCGCATTGGCAATGCCGGCCGCATCCAGACGCTGCACGACCTGGGCAGCATCGAGCGCGTTGAACACGCCCAGGATCAGCGCACGCAGCTCCTCGCGGTTGGCGTTGCGGCGCGCATTGCTGTCAAAGCGCGCATCCGTGGCCAGCGCGGGCTGCAGCAGCACCTGTTCGCAAAAGAGCTTCCACTCGCGTTCGTTTTGCAGGCCCAGCATCACCGTCCCCCCGTCACCGGCCTCGAAAGGCCCGTAGGGATAGATGCTGGCGTGCGAGGCGCCGGTGCGCGGCGGCGGCGGTGCGCCGTCGAAGGCGTAGTACATGGGGTAACCCATCCACTCGCCCAGCGCCTCCAGCATGGACACGTCGATATGGCTGCCCTCGCCCGTGCGCCCGCGCAGCAGCAGGGCCGACAGGATGTTGGTGTACGCATACATGCCGGCCGCGATGTCGGCCACCGAGATGCCGGCCTTGGACGGCACCTCGGGCGTGCCCGTGACCGAGAGAAAGCCCGCCTCGCTCTGGATCAGCAGGTCGTAGGCCTTCTTGTCGCGGTAGGGGCCGTCTGCGCCGTAGCCGCTGATGTCGCAGACGATGAGGCGCGGAAAGCGCTCGCGCAGCGCCGCATAGGACAGGCCCATGCGCGCGGCCGCGCCGGGCGCCAGGTTCTGCACCAGCACGTCGGCACCCTCCAGCAGCTGCAGCAGCGCCTGCATGGCCTCGTCCTGCTTGAGGTCCAGCGCCAGGCTCTGCTTGCTGCGGTTGATCCAGGTGAAGTGCGAGGACTGGCCCTGCACGCGCTGGTCATAGCCGCGTGCAAAGTCGCCGCTGCCGGGCCGCTCGACCTTGATCACGCGCGCGCCCAGGTCGGCCAGCTGGCGCGTGCAAAACGGTGCGGCCACCGCATGTTCCAGCGAGACGACGGTGGTGCCGTCAAGCGGCCGAAGACTTTGCTTTTTCATATTGGAAATCCATTGCACTTTGGCGCCGCCTGTGCAACTGGCACGGCCCAAGGCCAGGGACACCGAGGAAGGGCCGCCCCGCCCCGAGGGTGTCGTCCCCCTTTGGGGGAAGGCGCGTAGCGACTCAGGGGGTACTTCATTTCAGAAAGAACGCGGGAGACCGAGGATGTGCTCGGCCACGTAGGAGTAAATGAGATTGGTCGAGATCGGCGCCACCTGGTACAGGCGCGTCTCGCGGAACTTGCGCTCCACGTCGTATTCGCAGGCAAAGCCGAAGCCGCCGTGGAACTGGATGCAGGCATTGGCCGCCTCCCAGCTGGCCTTGGCCGCCAGGTACTTGGCCATGTTGGCCTGGGCGCCCATGGCCTGGTTGGCGTCGAACATCTCGCAGGCCTTCCACCGCATGAGGTTGGCGGCCTCGACCTCGATGAAGGCATCGGCAATGGGGAACTGCACGCCCTGGTTCTGGCCGATGGGGCGGCCGAACACGTTGCGGTCGCGCACATAGTTGGTCACGCGGTCCAGGAACCAGTAGCCGTCGCCAATGCATTCGGCCGCAATCAGCGTGCGCTCGGCGTTGAGGCCGTCGAGGATGTACTTGAAGCCCTTGCCTTCCTCGCCGATCAGGTTCTCCTCGGGGATTTCCAGGTTCTCGAAGAACAGCTCGTTGGTCTCGTGGTTGACCATGTTGGGGATGGGGCGCACGGTCAGGCCGCTCTTTTGCGCCTCGGCCAGGTCCACCATGAAGATGGACATGCCCTCGCTCTTTTTCTTCACCTCGGCCAGCGGCGTGGTGCGCGCCAGCAGGATCATCCAGTCGCTGTGCTGCACGCGGCTGATCCAGACCTTCTGGCCGTTGACCACGTAGCGGCCATCCTTCTTGACGGCGCTGGTCTTGATCTTGGTGGTGTCCGTGCCCGTGGTGGGCTCGGTCACGCCCATGGACTGCAGGCGCCATTCGCCCGAGGCGATGCGCGGCAGGTATTTCTCCTTTTGCGCCTGCGAGCCGTGGCGCAGCAGCGTGCCCATGTTGTACATCTGGCCGTGGCAGGCGCCCGAGTTGCCGCCGCAGCGGTTGATCTCTTCCATGATCACGCTGGCCTCGGTCAGGCCCAGGCCCGAGCCGCCGTACTCCTGCGGGATCAGCGCGGCCAGCCAGCCGGCCTTGGTCAGCGCGTCCACGAAGGTCTCAGGATAGGCGCGCTGCTCGTCGATCTTGCGGAAATACTCGTCAGGGAACTCGGCGCACAACGCACGGATGGCGTCGCGGATTTCGGGGAAATTGTTGGAAAGCGTGTGTTCGATCATGGTGGTCTCAAGGCTCGGTGTTCAGGGGTCTCAGGCCAGGGTGGCTTTTCCGGTCATGGTCAGCCAGCCTTCGTGGTCCTGGGCCCAGAGTTCAATGGTCTTGCCGTCCGCAGAAGGCTTTCCATGCACGCTGAAGGCATGCAGGTCGAAGGTGGGGCGCACGGCCTTGAACTCGAAGGACAGCACCTGCGCCTGGGGCAGCTCGCGGCGCAGCAGGTCCAGCAGCAGCGTGGCGATCAGCGGGCCGTGCACGATCAGGCCCGGATAGCCTTCGACGCCCGTGACGTAGCGGCGGTCGTAGTGGATGCGGTGGCCGTTGAAGGTCAGGGCCGAGTAGCGGAACAGCAGCACGTCGTCGGGAACGATGGTGCGCGACCAGGTTTGCTGGCCGTCCAGCGGCGGCTTCTGCGGCGTGGGCGCGGGATCGCCGGGCTGGGCAGCGGCGCGGTAGACGATGTCGTGCTCCTCGGTCAGCGCCAGGCCCTGGTCGTTGCTGTAGGCATGCTCGACCAGCACGAACAGCAGCTCGCCCGAGCGGCCGCTCTTGTGGCTGACCGAGCCGATGGTGGAGCGGCGCTGCACCTTCTGGCCCACCTGCAGCGCGTTGCCTGCCTCCCAGCGCAGGCGCCCGCCGGCCCACATGCGGCGCGGCAGCGGCACGGGCGGCAGAAAGCCGCCACGGCGCGGGTGGCCGTCGGGGCCGATCTCGCTTTGGCGTGCATGGGGCAGGAAGTACATCCAGTGCCACAGCGGCGGCAGCGCCGTGCCGTCGGCGGGCTCAGGGTCTTCCCGGTCCAGCGTGGCCGACAGCGCGGCCACGGGCGCGGCCGTGATGCTGTCTGCCAGGGTTTCGCTGCGGCCCTGCCAGGACTGAAGATGCGCCAGCGCGGCGGCGTCGAGGGTGTCGGTAGCTTGCTTGTCTGTCATGGCCGCCATGGTCGGTGCAAGCGCGGCGGCCCGCAATCCGCGTTTTCTTAAGCAAGCCTTTGGCCGCGCTGAAGGCTGGGCCGGCGCGGCCTGTCCGCCGCTGCTTTCATTCCCGCGAAGTCCGCCCTTGTGATTGGCGAATGGCGCGGTGCGGCGTTTGCCGGCATCCTTGGTTCCGACTTCTTTCCAACGAACACTGAACGGGGACGACAGGCCATGGCGCAGAAAATGATGCAGGACAAGGTAGTGGTGGTGACGGGTGCCGGCGGCGGCATCGGGCGCGACATGGCGCTGGCCATGGCGGCCGAGGGCGCCAAGGTGGTGGTCAACGACATCGGCACCTCCACCACGGGCGAGGGCACGGACGCCGGCCCGGCGCAGAAGGTGGTCGATGAGATCAAGGCCGCAGGCGGCCAGGCCGTGGCCAACACCGACAGCGTGGCCGAGGCCGCCAGCGCGGCCCGCATCGTGCAGTGCGCCGTGGACAGCTTCGGCCGCATCGACGGCGTGGTCAACAACGCCGGCATCCTGCGCGACCGGTTCTTCCACAAGATGAGCCTGGACGAGTGGGACGCCGTCATCAAGGTCCACCTGTACGGCAGCTACTACATGAGCCGCGCGGCCGCCAACCATTTCAAGGAGCAGGAAAGCGGCGCCTTCGTGCACATGACCTCGACCTCGGGCCTGATCGGCAACCTGGGCCAGGCCAACTACAGCGCCGCCAAGCTGGGGCTGACGGCCCTGTCCAAGTCCATTGCGCTGGACATGCAGAAGTTCAACGTGCGCTCCAACTGCATCGCGCCGTTCGCCTGGAGCCGCATGATCGGCTCCATCCCCACCGACACGCCCGAGCAGCAGGCGCGCGTGGCCAAGATCCAGCAGATGACGCCCAACAAGATCGCCCCGCTGGCCGTCTACCTGCTGTCCGACGCGGCCCGCGACGTGAACGCCCAGGTCTTCGCCGTGCGCAACAACGAGATCTTCGTCATGAGCCAGCCGCGCCCGCTGCGCTCGGTGCACCGCAGCGAAGGCTGGTCTCCCCAGTTCATTGCCGAGCACGGCATGCCTGCGCTCAAGGCATCGTTCGTCCCCCTGGACCGCTCGGCAGATGTCTTCAGCTGGGACCCTGTTTGAACGACACCCCCTGAGGCGCTACGCGCCTTCCCCCTCTCTACTCGCTTCGCGAGGGAGGGGGACGACACCCTCGGTGCGGGGCGGCCCTTCCTCGGTGTCCCTGAGTCGGGCCGCGCCAGTTGCGAGGGTTGAAGCGCGCCAGCGCAATCAAACACTGAGAGGAACCGTGATGGCCATCAGCTATCAGCACCTGAAACAGCGCCCCTTCGAGCCCGTGCGCCAGCACTATGGTGAGCGCGACACCATGCTCTATGCCTTGAGCCTGGGCTTGGGCAGCGATCCGCTGTCGGATGCGGCCCTGCCCTTTTTCTACGAAGGGGCGCCGGGCGGGCTGCGCGCCCTGCCCTCGCAGGCCGTGGTGCTGGGCTACCCGGGCTTCTGGGCGCGCGAGGCCGATACGGGCATCGATTGGGTGAAGCTGCTGCATGGCGAGCAGCGCATGCGGCTGCACCGCCCGCTGCCGGCCAGCGCCGACGTGGTGGGCCACAACCGCATCACGCACCTGACGGACAAGGGCGAAGGCAAGGGCGCCATCATGGTCACCGAGCGGCGCCTGGAGACCGCCGGGGGCGAGCTGCTGGCCACCGTGCAGCAGGTCAGCTTTCTGCGCGGCGATGGCGGCTACAGCCTGCTGGACGGCGGCCAGCCCAGCGACGCGCCCCTGGCGCCGCTGCGCCCCACGCCGGAGGACCGCGCTCCCGACTTCACCGACACCCAGGCCATACGCCCCGAGGCCGCGTTGCTGTACCGCCTGATGGGCGACTACAACCCGCTGCATGCCGACCCGGCCGTGGCGCGCAAGGCCGGCTTCGAGCGGCCCATCCTGCACGGCCTGGCCAGCTACGGCCTGGTGGCCCATGCCGTGCTGCGCCAATGCGGCGACCGCAATCCCGCGCGCCTGAAGGCGCTGGATGTGCGCTTCACCGCGCCCGTCTATCCCGGCGAAACCCTGGTCACCGAGATCTGGCGCACGCCCGACCAGCCCTGCCAGCTGCAGTTGCGCGCCCGCGTGCTGGAACGCGACAAGATCGTGCTGAGCCACGGCTACGCCGAACTCGCTTGAATGGATCACCCCCTGAGTCGCTGTGCGCCTTCCCCCTCTCTCGCTTCGCGGGAGGGGGACGACACCCTCGCTGCGGGGCGGCGCGGCCGGCCCAGGCCCTTGCTCGGTGTCCCTGGCTTGGGACATGCCGATTTGGACGCCTCGTCAAAGGTGCGCATAGGAGCAAGCAAGACATTCCAGCTTTTGATCTCAAAGAATCCAACCTCGGCACCATGACTACATCACCTGAAACCTCCCCCGTATTGACCTCCGTCCAGGACGGCATAGGCACGATCACGCTGAACCGGCCCGAAGCCCGCAACGCGCTCAACCAGGCCATGCGCCCGGCACTGGCCGCCGCCGTGGCGCAGATGCGCGATGACGCGCAGGTGCACACCGTCATCCTCACGGGCGCGGGCGGCGCCTTCTGCTCGGGCGGCGATATCAGCCAGATGATGGATGCCAGCCAGGCCGGCCTGCCCTGGCGCCAGCGCATGCGCAGCCTGCACCAGTGGTTCCCCGAGCTGGTCAACCTCGAAAAACCCGTGATCGCCGCCGTGGACGGCCCGGCCTTCGGCGCGGGCCTGAGCCTGGCGCTGGCCGCCGACTTCGTGCTGTGCACGCGGCGCGCGAAGTTCTGCGCCGTGTTCGGCCGCATCGGCCTGGTGCCCGACCTGGGCGCCATGCACATGCTGCCGCGCATCGTGGGCCTGCAAAAGGCCAAGGAGCTGGTCTTCACCGCGCGCACCGTGCAGGCCGAGGAAGCCAGGTCGCTGGGCATGGTCTACGAGATCGTGGAAGACGGCGAGGCCCTGCAGGCCGCCGCCGTGGCACTGGCGCGGCGCTTCGGCGAGGCATCCACGGCCGCCATCGGCATGGCCAAGACGGCCATGAACCAGGCCTTCGAGCTGGACGCACGCGCCATGGCCGAGCTGGAAGCCTATGCCCAGACGATGTGCCGTGGCTCCGACTACCACCAGGAGGCGGTGCAGCGCTTCAAGGACAAGCAGCCCACGCGCTTCGACTGGGACCGCGCGCCATGAGCGTGCTGTCGCCGGACGCCCTGCAAGAAAGGCTGCAGGCCCTGATCCGCCCCGGCGACACCCTGTGGTGGGGCCAGGCCACGGCCGAGCCGCTGACGCTCACGCGCGCCGTGGTCGCGCAGCGCCATGCACTGGCCCGGCACGGTGGCCAGGGCCGGCTGCGCGTCTTCGTGGGCATGGGCGCATCGGACACGCTGCAACCGGTGCATGCCGACGCCATCGACTTCTTCGGCTACGCGGCCGGCGGCCCCC
This sequence comes from Delftia sp. DLF01, assembly GCF_014852125.1. Classification (NCBI taxonomy): domain Bacteria; kingdom Pseudomonadati; phylum Pseudomonadota; class Betaproteobacteria; order Burkholderiales; family Comamonadaceae; genus Delftia; species Delftia sp. DLF01. Next base: position 338,947 of record NZ_JACVAZ010000005.1, on the reverse strand, counting down.
ACCGCGCGCTGGCCCAGGCGGGCGTGCTGGACATCCTGCCCAGCCACTACTCCCACCTGCCCGGCCTGATCGACGAGGGCCTGCTGCCTGCCGACGTGGTGCTGCTCCAGGTCTCGCCACCCGATGCACAAGGCCGTTACAGCCTGGGCCTGGTCCATGAATACCTGCCGGCCGCCATACGCAAGGCGCGCGTGCTGATCGGCGAGGTCAACCCCGCCATTCCGTGGACGCACGGCAGCCTGCACCTGCAGGCCGGCGACTTCGCCCTGCTGGTCGATGCCGAACACCCTCCGCTGGACCAGGCGCGCAGCGCGCCCGGCCCTGCCGAGCAGGCCATTGCCGACCATGTGGCCGCCCTCATCGAAGACGGTGCCACGCTGCAGGTGGGCGTGGGCAACCTGCCCGAGGCCGTGCTCGCCGCCCTGCACGGCCACCGCGACCTGGGGCTGCACAGCGGCGCCGTGGGCGACGGCATTGCAGCCCTGGCCGAAGCCGGCGTGCTGACCCACGCGCGCAAGAGCCAGGACCGCGGCGTGGGCATCGGCGGCATCCTCATGGGCGGCGAATCGCTCAGGCGCTGGGCCCACCGCAACCCCGCCCTGCAGCTGCGCGAGACGCGCTACACGCACGACCCCGAGGTGCTGGCGGCCAGCCACCGGCTGGCCGCCATCAATTCGGCGGTGGAAGTGGACCTCACGGGCCAGATCAACTCCGAAGTAGCGGGCGGCGTCTACGTGGGCGCCGTGGGGGGCGCCGTGGACTTTCTGCGCGGCGCGGCACGCAGCCGCGGCGGCCTGCCCATCATCGCCCTGCCCGCCACGGCCAGGGGTGCCACGCGCATCGTTGCGCGGCTGTCCGGCCCCGTCAGCACGCCGCGCAGCGATGCCGGACTCATCGTCACCGAACACGGCGTGGCCGACCTGCGCGGCCAGACGCTGTCGCGCCGCGTGAAACGGCTGATCGACATCGCGGCGCCGGAGCACCGCGCCGACCTGGAACAACAGGCACATACCCTGCTGCGCCAATGCGGCGCAGCCTTTTCCTGATCCACTGATCCACTGATTCCCAAGGAGACAACACCATGCGCAGAGCCGCCATCGTCACCCCCCTTCGCACGCCCGTGGGCACCTTCGGCGGCAGCCTGCGGCCGGTATCGGTCGAGGAGCTGGCCGCCACCACGGTGCGCGCCGTGGTCGAGAAAAGCGGCATCGACCCCGCACGCATCGACGACGTGGTCTTCGCCCAGTCCTACGCCAGCAGCGAGACGCCCTGCGTGGGCCGCTGGGCCGCGCTGCAGGCCGGCCTGCCGGTGACGGTGCCGGGCATGCAGCTGGACCGGCGCTGCGGCGGCGGCCTGCAGGCGGTGGCCACGGCGGCCATGATGGTGCAAAGCGGCGCCGCCGACGTGGTGATCGCAGGCGGCGTGGAGAGCATGAGCAACATCGAGTACTACAGCACCGACATGCGCTGGGGCGCGCGCTCGGGCAATGTGCGCTTCTACGATCGGCTGGACCGCGGCCGCGAGCGCTCCCAGCCCGTGGAGCGCTTCGGCAAGATCTCGGGAATGATCGAGACCGCCGAGAACCTGGCGCGTGACTACGGCATCAGCCGCGAGGCCGCCGACGCCTATGCCGTGCGCAGCCACCAGCGCGCCGCCGCCGCCTGGGAGGCGGGCCGCTTCGCCGACGAGATCGTCCCCGTCAAGGTGCCCCAGCGCAAGGGCGACCCCGTGCTGTTCACGCGCGACGAAGGCTTTCGCGCCGACGCCACCACCGACAGCATGGGCAAGCTGCGCGTGCTCATGCCCAATGGAACGGTCACGGCAGGCAACGCCAGCCAGCAGAATGACGCCAGCGCCGCATGCCTGATCGTGGCCGAGGACAGGCTGGCCGAGCTGGGCCTCACCCCCATGGCCACCCTGGTGGGCTGGGCCGCCGCAGGCTGCGAGCCCTCGCACATGGGCATAGGCCCCGTGCCCGCCGTCAAGAAGCTGCTGGCGCGCCTGAACCTCACGCTGGACCAGATGGACCTGGTCGAACTCAACGAAGCCTTTGCCTGCCAAGTGCTGTCCGTACTCAAGGGCTGGGAGTGGAACGACCAGGGCGCCATAGACCACAAGCTCAACGTCAACGGCTCCGGCATCTCCCTGGGCCACCCCATAGGCGCCACCGGCGTGCGCATCCTGGCCACCCTGCTGCACGAGCTGGAGCGCCGCAAAGGCCGCTATGGGCTGGAGACCATGTGCATAGGCGGTGGCCAGGGAATTGCGGCGGTGTTCGAGCGGGTGTGAGCTTCCCGCCTCAATCCGCCCGCGCGCCCGAAGCCTTCACGATCTCTTCCCACTTGCGGGCTTCGGCCTGGATGTAGCGCGCGAATTCGGCGGGCGTGGAGCCCACGGGCTCGGCGCCCAGGCGGCGGTATTGCGCGGCGATCTGGGGTTCGGCAAGCACGCGGCGGGACTCGGTCCACAGTTTCTGCACCACGTCCTGGGGGGTGTTCTTCGGCGCCCACAGTCCGTACCAGGTGCTGGTGCGAAAGCCGGGCATGCCGGCCTCTTCCATGGTGGGCACATCGGGCAGGGAGGGTGAGCGACTGGCCGAGGTAACAGCCAGCGCGCGCAGCCGGCCCGAGGCGATGAAGGGCATGGCCGAGGGCATGGAGTCGAACATGAGCTGGATCTGCCCGCCCATCAGGTCGGTCAGGGCCGGCGAGCTGCCCTTGTAGGGCACATGCTGCATCTGCGCGCCGGTCTTCAGGCGGAACAGCTCGCCCGACAGGTGCTGGGACGAGGCATTGCCGGCCGAGCCGAAGTTCACCTGCCCCGGATGGGCCTTGGCCCAGGCGATCAGCTCCTGCACATTGCGCACCGGAAGCTGGCTGCCCACGACCAGCACCAGCGGCACATCGACCAGCTGCGTGACCGGCTCGAAATCGCGGAAGGCGTCATAGGGCGTGCTGGCATAGACGTAGGGGTTGATGACGTGGATGGAGGCATTGACCAGCAGCGTGTAGCCGTCGGCCGGCGCCTTGGCCACCAGGGCCGCGCCGACCATGCCGCTGGCGCCGGCCTTGTTGTCCACGACCAGCGGCTGGCCCAGCGCCTCGCCCAGCCGCGTGGTGACCACGCGCCCGACCACATCGGTAGGCCCGCCCGGTGGATAGGGCACGACGACGCGGATGGGCGCCTTGGGATAGCCCTGGGCCCCGGCGGATGGCTGCGCGCCTGCCGTTCTCCATGCGGCCAGCGCCGCAGCGGCGCCCAGCAGGGTGCGGCGGGAAAGCGCGGGGCCTGTGCGTTGCGTTGTCATACCTTGTCTCCTTGAATGGCGAGTGCGAGCTTGCCGGTCACGTTGCGGCCGTGCAGCGCATCCAGCGCAGCCGGCAGTTCATGCATTTCATAGACCTGGCTGACCTGGGGATGGATGCATCCCCGGGCCGCCCAGTCGAGCAGCGTGGTAATGACGGGCTGCAGCTGCGCCGCGAAGGCCTGGCGCTCATCGGCCGGCGTCCAGCCGATGTAGCGGCCGTAGAAGAAGCCGTGCAGCGTGAGGTTCTTGACCAGGGCCAGGTTCATGGGCACGGCGGGAATGGCGCCGCTGGCAAAGCCCACGCTCAGCAGTTGCGCGTTCTGCGCGGCCGCGCGCAGTGCCTGCAGCAAGAGATCGCCCCCCACGGGGTCGAAGACCAGGGAGGCGCCCCGGCCCTGGGTTGCCTGCTTGACCTGGGCGGCCAGGTCCTGCGGGGTGACTGCCTGGTGCGCGCCACGGCGCAGCGCATCGGCGCGCTTGGCCTCGGTGCTGGCGCAGGCGATGACCTGCACGCCGGGCGTCTGCCGGGCCACTTCCACCGCCGCGGCGCCCACGCCGGACCCGGCGCCCAGCACCAGCACCACGTCGTCCTCGCGCAGGTGGGCACGCCAGTGCAGCGCCGTGTAGGCCGTGCCGTAGGACAGAGGAATGGGCAGGGCCTGCAGCCAGGGCATGCCCGCAGGCAGGCGGTAGACGGTGGATGCATGCACCACCGTTTCCTGCGCAAAGGCGCCCCAGTCGGCAATGAAGGCCACGGCATCGCCGGGCTGCAGGTGCTGCACCGCGCTGCCGCATTCCAGCACGCGCCCCACGCCTTCGGTGCCGGGCACGAAGGGCAGCGGCGGGCGCCGCTGGTAGCGGCCCTCGATCAGCAGGCCCGTGGCGTGGCTGACGTTGGCGTAGGCCACGGCAATCCGCGCCTGGTGCGCGCCCAGCGGCTGGCCGGGCCGGTCCATGGACTGCAGGCTGACCACCTCGTGCGGCGCGCCGAATTGATGGCAGACCAGGGCCTGCATGGAGGTGACCGGGGAGGTGGGTGTGAACGTGGATATGGAAGCGCTCATGCCATGACCTCCTGCGCGCACTGGTGCACCACGCCACTGGCCATCCATTGCTCCATCTCCTGCGGCGTGCAGCCGGCCTCTGCCAGGATCTGGCGCGTGTGCTCGCCCGTGCGCGGCGCGGCGCCAAGGGATGCACCGCAGGCTGCTGCGTCTGCCGGCCAGGGTGATGCCGCATACAGCAGCGGCCCGAACCCGGGCTGCGCCAGCGTGGCGAACGATGCGCGGTGCACGGCCTGGGGGTGCGCCACCACGTCGGCCAGCGTGCGCACGCCCGCATGCAGGGCGCCCTGCGCTGCCAGACGCTGCTCCCAGTGGGCGCGCGGCTGCTGCGCCAGCAAGGCCTGCAGCCCGGCATGCAGCACATGGCGGTGGGCCATGCGGCCCGCATTGGAGGCAAAGCGCGCGTCCTGCAGCCAGTGCGGCAGGTCCAGCGCGCGGCACAGCCGCTCGAACTGGTCGTTGTTCAGGGCCAGCACGGTGATGAAGCCATCGGCCGTGGCGAACACGCCGTTGGGGGCGCTCACGCCTTCGGCGGGCAGGCCGCCGCGCAGCGTGTCTTCGGCCAGCACCGTGGATTGCAGGGCGCAGCAGACCTCGAACAGGTTCAGCTCCACATGGCGCCCGCTCCCGCTGCGCGCCTTGCCCAGCAGGGCCGCCGTGCAGGCCTGTGCCGCGTAGACGCCGGCCGCGATGTCGGCCAGCAGCAGGCCCACGCGCTGGGGCTGGTCCTGCGCGTCGCGGTTGCTGGTCATCAGCCCCGTGTCCGCCTGCATGACGGAGTCGGTGGCGGGCCGGTCGGCATACGGCCCCGTGGGTCCGTAGCCGCTGATGGAGACGTACACCGGGTCCAGGCCGGCCGCGCGCAGGCTGTCGTAGTCCACGCCCATGCGCTGCACGACCTGGGGGCGGAAGTTCTGCACCACGATGTCGGCCTCACGCGCCAGCCGCAGCAGCAGCGCGCGCCCCTGGGCCTGGCGCGCATCGACGGCAATGCTGCGCTTGCCCGCGTTGTAGGTGGCCGACAGGCTGCTGTGCCCATCGCGCGAGATGCCCACGTGGCGCGCCCAGTCGCCTTCGGGCGGATCGACCTTGATCACCTCGGCGCCCTGGCGCGACAGCAGGTGGGTGCAGTAGGGGCCGGCCACGCCCTGGCTCAGATCGAGCACACGGTAGTGCGCCAGGGGCGCCGGCGGCGCGGTTTGCAAAGCTTCTTGGTTCACGGTCTGCGGCCTTTCGCCATGGTTTCCTCCATGCTAGGGAGGCAGGGCAGGCGCCACAATCCTCGCCAGCAGGCCAGGCCTGGTGACTCCCGATCAACAATGGCCGGCCCCGGCCCCGCAAAGAATGCCGAGATGGACCTGAACCTGTGCCGCGTCTTCATCGACATCGCCGAGACCAAGAGCCTCACGCGGGCGGCCGAGCGCGGCGGCATGACGCGCTCCAACGTCTCGCGCCGGCTGCGTGCGCTGGAGACCGAGATGGGCGCGCAGCTGCTGCGCCGCACCACGCGCAATGTGGAGCTCACCCAGGCCGGCCAGCTGCTGTACCGGCGCTGCCTGGCCATGATGGAGGAGCTGCAGCGTGCCCGCGATGCCATCCACCAGTTGCGCTCCACCGTGAGCGGCGAGGTGGGCGTGCGCGTGCCCACCGGCTTCGGGCATTTCTATCTCAAGCCGCTGATCCTGGGCTTTTGCCGCGAGCATCCCGACATCCGCCTGCGCCTGCTGATCAACGACCAGATGGCCGACCTCGTGGCCTCCAAGGTCGATCTGGCGGTGCAGATCACCTCCGCGCCGCTGGACGATCTGGTGGCCACGCGGCTGTGCGATGTGCGCTGGAACTTCGTGGCCACGCCCGCCTGCCTGCAGGCGCTGGAGCAGTCGCTGGGCCGGCCCCTGCGCGCGCCTGCCGACCTGCTGCAGGCCCGCCTCATCCTGCCGCTGGCCATGGGCGGCAGGCTGGCCTGGCTTACAGGCAGCGGCGACGATGGCGTCGCCGCTGCCCTTGATGTGCTGCCCTCGCTGCAATCGGGCGACTACCGCCTGCTGTACGACGCCGTGCTGGACGGCCTGGGCCTGGCCCTGCTCCCGGACTACGTGACCTCGGCCGCGCTGGCCGGCGGCACCCTGGTGGCCGTGCTGGACCAGGTGGTGTTCTCCGGCCTGGGCAATGCCATGTACCTGGTGCGCATGCCCGACCGCCAGCCCACCATGGCGGCCCGCGCCTTCCAGCAGTTCCTGCGCGAGGCCATCGTCACCGCCGCACCCAGCTGGCAGGCGGGCGCCGAGGAGGCGGGCGCGGACCTGTCTTCCTAGGACGTCCTAACAGCCGGCAAACCCCGGCTTAGGCAAAAGCAGATTCCCAAGAAGCGCCGGCGTGCGCACCATTGCCTGCATGTCCGGCGCAGACCGGGCGCGCCGCCGTGCAGGCCACGGCAGCGCTTCATTCATTTTTTGCAGGAGACATGCACATGCCCGCCCAACACCGCCGCAAGGCCCTGGCCACCCTGGCCCATGCCCCGCTTCTGGCGCCCCTGGTGACCGCCCTGGCCACCCTGAGCGCCCTGACCGCCCTCCCCGCCGCCGCGCAGGACGCGCAGCCCGTGCGCCTCATCGTGGGCTACTCGGCCGGCGGTCCCGTGGACCAGGGCGCCCGCCTGCTCAGCGTGGCGCTGACCAAGGAGCTGGGCGCCTCGGTGGTGGTGGAGAACAAGCCAGGCGCCAACGCCACCATGGCCGGCAGCGAGGTCGTGCGCGCCAGGCCCGATGGCCTCACGCTGTGGTTCGCGGCCAGCCCCACCATCACCATCAGCCCCAACGTGATGAGCAAGATGTCCTTCGACCCGGCCCGTGACCTCACGCCCGTGGCGCCCGTGCTCAGCTACTACAACGTGCTGGTGGTCAACAACAACGAGCCCTACAAGACCACGGCCGAGCTCGTGGCCTATGCCAAGGCCCATCCGCAAAAGCTCAACTACGGCTCGGCCGGCGTGGGCGGCTCCAACCACCTGGGCGCGCTGCTGTTCGCGCGGCGCAGCGGCATCGAGATGAACCACATCCCCTACAAGGGCAACGCACCGGCCATGACCGACGTGATCGGCGGCCAGCTGAGCATGATGCTGGACATCATCAGCACCGCCAGCACCTACATCCAGAGCGGCAAGGTGCGCGCCGTGGCCGTGACCTCGCCGCAGCGCAATGCCTCGCTGCCCGATGTGCCCACCTTTGCCGAGTCCGGCATCGAAGGCCTCAAGGGCTTCGACGTGGGCGGCTGGTATGGCGTCTACGGCCCCAAGGGCATGTCGCCTGAACTCGTGGCCCGCCTGAACAAGTCCATCAACGCCGCCCTGGCCCAGCCGGAGCTGCGCAAGCGCCTCAAGGAACTGGGCTACGAAGAGTGGACCGGCGCACCCCAGAAACTGGCCGAGCGCGGTGCCAAAGAACGCGCGATGTGGGCCACCGTCACCCAAGGCATTGTGGTGGACTGAGGGATACGCGGAGCATGAATCAACGAATACACCATCTGCTGGACCGCTGGCTGGTCGAAGCGCCGCAGCGTCCCTTCATCCACCTGCCCGACGGCAGCAGCCTGAGCTTTGCCGACCTGGGCGCGCTGGCGGACACGGCCGAGGCCGAGCTGCGCGCGCTGCAGGTGCGGCCCGGCGACCGCGTGCTGGTGGTGGCCGAGAACTGCCCCGAGCATGCGGCGCTGATCCTGGCCTGCAGCCGCGTGGGCGCCTGGTCCTGCGGCGTGAATGCGCGCATGGCGCCCGGCGAGATCGATGCCTTTGCTGCCAAGGCCGATGCGCGCGTGGTGTATTTCACCTCGGCCGCATCGGACAGCGCCAGCGGCCACGCGCGGCGCTTTGGCGCAGGCGACTCGGCCCTGGCCGGCATGCAGCACAGCCCGGTGCGCGCAGAGGCCGTGGCCGAATCCGGTGCGCTGCAGGACGAGGTGGCGGCGCTGATCTTCACCTCGGGCACCACGGGCACGCCCAAGGGCGTGATGGTGGGGCATGACGCGCTGACGCTGTTCGCGCGCGTCTCGGCCGCATCGCGCGGTCTGGGCCCCGGGGACCGCAGCTACGCCTTCGTGCCCATGACCCATATCTTCGGGCTGGGCACGGTGCTGCTGGCCTCGCTGCATGCGGGCGCGCAGATGGTGATGCGCCCGCAGTTCGACCCCGCCGACCTGCTGGATGCGCTGGCCCGCCACGGCATCTCCCAGCTGCAGGGGCCGCCCGCGCTGTACGCGCGCCTGCTGGCCTATCTGCAGGAGCAGGGCATTGCCCACCCGCAGGCGCCTGCGCTGCGCTATGTCTATACCGGCGCCGGCCCGCTGGACCTGACGCTGAAAAAGCGCGTGGAGGCCGCCTTCGGCCAGGCGCTGCACCATGGCTACGGCCTGTCGGAATACGCAGGGTCGGTCCACCTCACACGGCAGGGCGAGCAGCGGCCCGACACCAGCGCGGGCTACGTGGTGGAAGGCGCGGAAGTGCGCGCCGTGGACCCGGCCACGGGCCGCAGCCTGCCGGTGGGCGAGCGCGGCGAGCTGTGGATACGCGGGCGCGGCCTGATGCACGGCTACTTCCGCGATGACCAGGCCACGGCCGCCGTGATGCGCGAGGGCGGCTGGTACGCCAGCGGCGACCTGGGCGAGCTGCATGCCGACGGCGCGCTCTTCGTGGTGGGGCGGCTCAAGGAAATGATCATCCGCTCGGGCTTCAACGTCTATCCGGCCGAGGTGGAACTGGCGCTCAACGAGCTGCCCGGCGTGCAGCGCAGCGCCGTAGTCGGGCGGCCCGAGGGCGATGGCAACGAGGAGGTCATCGCCTTTGTCGAGCTGCAGCCCGGCGCCACGCTGGACAGCGCCGCAGCACGCTCCCACCTGCGCGAACGGCTGGCGCCCTACAAGCTGCCCGCCCGCATCGTGCCCCTGGCCGAGCTGCCCACCAGCCCCAACGGCAAGGTGCTCAAGCGCCTGCTGCAGGAACAGGCGCTGCGCGTTTCCTGAGCCCGGGCCGCACAGCAGTTGCGCCGGCCACCGCTGCCGGTGCAACCTTTGTCTTGCCCTGCCCCTTCCCTGCCCCATGTCCGGATGTACGCACGCGCCACCGCCTTCCGGAACCGGCCTCTGCAGCATGGACGCAACACCCCTACATTGCGCATCCGCAGGCCTTGCACCCCATCCTTCATGATGTAAAACTATGGCACTCAATGTTTCAATAGTTTTAACAAATTCATTATTTTTTCGCCTGCCTTGGCCTTGGCTGCAGTTACCGGATCCATCGTGAGATGCATCCCGGCGTGTCGGCCCGGATCTGCACAGGGCATGCATCCTCTCCCCCGCAACCACATGAATCAAGCCCATGAAAAGAATCCTCAGCCTGTTTCTCGGAGGTATTTTCCTGGTCGCTGCCAGCCTGGTTCATGCGGCCTGGCCAGACCGGCAGATCACGCTGGTTGTACCTTTCCCGGCAGGCGGTGGCACTGATGTCGTGGGGCGCATCATCGCCAAGGAGCTTGCACAACGCCTGCGCGTCAACGTGGTGGTGGAAAACCGCCCTGGCGCCTCGGGCAACATCGGCGCGCGCCAGGTCTCCAAGGCCAGTCCCGATGGATATACGCTGCTGATCTGCACCACGGCCCAGACCATCTCGGGCGCGCTGTACACGCAGGCCGGGTATGACGTGGCCAGCGACCTGGAAGCCATCTCCACCATCAACGACAGTCCCCTGGTGCTCATCACACGCCCGGGCCTGCAGCTGTCGTCGGTGCAGGAGCTGATCGAGCTGGCACGGCGCAGCCCCGGCAAGCTGACCTATGCCACGCCGGGCTATGGCAGCGCGGGCCACATGGCGGCCGAGGCCCTGAGTCTGGCCGCCGACATACGCATGCTGCACATCCCCTACCAGGGCGCCGCGCCCATGATGGCCGACCTGGTCAGCGGCCAGGTCGATATCGCCTTCGACCTGCTGATCACGGCCAAGCAGTATGTGAACCAGGGCAAGGTCAATCGCGTGGGCGTGGCCACGCGCGAGCGCTCGCCCCTCATGCCCGACTGGCAGACGCTCAGCGAGCAAAGCCCGGCCCGGCTCGGCAATTTCAACGAGACCGCATGGAATGTGCTCATGGCACCCAAGGGCACGCCGGTCGCGATAGTGAACGCCATCAATGCACAGATGAAAAATATCCTGGCCGATGAAAAGGTGCAGCGGAAATTCATGGAGCTTGGCAGCATTCCCCTTTGGAAATCCGTGGGCAGCACCAAGGCATTCGTATCCGACGACGCCAGAAAATGGAGAAAGGTGGTCAGTGATGCCGGCATCGCGAAAATCTGAAATACCCCCTTCGCCGCAGAAACTGGCAGGGCCCGATGTCAATGCGCTGCACGAATTGCTCAATGCGCTGAAAAAGCACGGCATCGACATCCCCTTCGAGCGGCTGGGACCCATCCTGGCGGAGCACCAGTTGCTGATGGAGCACCGCGGCCTCGTCAACGAACTGGCGCATGAGGCGGGTCCCTCGCACATCCACACCACCATTTCCCGTCAGAGCAACCATGCGCGGCAGTCCTGAACTTTCCATACGGCAGATGGCCAGCGCGCTGCGCGCCGGCAAGACCACCTCGGAGATGCTGACCCGGGCGGCGCTGGGACGCATCCGCGCCATGGACATCGACATCCATGCCTTCACCAATCTCGATGCCAGCGGTGCCATGGAGGCTGCGCGCAGCGCAGACATGGCGCGCGCCGAAAGCGCCGACCTGCCGCTGCTCCACGGCATTCCCGTGGCCATCAAGGACGTCTACGACGTGGCCGGCCTGCCGACCACCTGCCAGTCCTGGCTGAGCCTGGACTATGTGCCCGAGGAAGACTGCACGCCGGTGCTGCGCCTGCGCGATGCGGGTGCCATCATCCTGGGCAAGCTGGCCACGCACGAGTTCGCCATCGGCGCGCCCAGCCCCGACCTGCCGTTTCCCGCGGCCCGCAATCCCTGGGACCTGGCCCATATCCCGGGCGGATCGTCGTCGGGCTCGGGCGCCGCCATTGCGGCAGGCTTCACGCGGCTGGCCCTGGGCACCTGCACGGGCGGCTCCATCCTCATACCGGCCGCCTGGTGCGGCGCCGTAGGGCTGAAACCCACCTACGGCCGCGTCTCCAAGCACGGCGTGTTTCCGCTGGCCTGGACGCTGGACCATTGCGGCCCGCTGTCGCGCAGCGTGGAGGATGCGGCCATCGCGCTGCAGGTGCTGGCCGGTCACGACCCGCTGGACCCGGCCAGCTCCACCGAACCCGTGGACGACTACTGCACGGGGCTTGAGCAGGGCGTGAAGGGCCTGACCATCGGCGTGCCGCAGGACCACTTCCAGTCCTCGCCCCAGGCGTCGCCCACGTTCCTTTCGGCCTTCGACCGCACGGCCGCGCTGCTGGCCGAGGCCGGCGCCCGTCCCATCCACGTGAGCCTGCCCCACAGCCAGCAGTTCCTGGCGGCCGGCCGCGTCATCCTCAGTGCCGAGATGTTCACCATCCATGCGCAGGACCTGCGCTCGCGCCCGCTGGACTATGGCGAGCTCACGGCGGCGCGGCTGCTGCTGGGCGCCACCGTGTCCTCGGAGGACTACCTGAACGCCCTGCGCGTGCGCCGCATGCTGGCGGCCCGCGTGGACGCAGCCCTGGACCGCTGCGACGTGCTGCTGACCGCCATCACCCTGGATACGGCGCCGCGCTTCGATCCCATGCCGCATTTCCGCCACTGGCCGGTGCAGACCCATGCCTTCAACGTGACCGGGCACCCGGCCATCAGCGTGCCGGTCGGCCTGTCGCCGCAAGGCCTGCCGCTGGCCGTGCAGGTGGTGGGACGCTACTTCGACGAGGCCCGCCTCCTGCAGGTGGCCCGGGCCATCGAGCGGCTGACCGGCTGGGAAAACCAGCTGCTGCCCGACGGCACCTGACCGCCGTGCTTGGCTTGGGCTCAGCCGCAGCAGCAGCCCCCGTCCCCGCTGATCGGCCTGACTTCCTGTCAGGCCTCCATGCGGATGATCTGGCGTATGGCCTCGCCCCGCGCCAGGCGGTCGAAGCCCTCGTTGATCTGGTCCAGCGTCAGGTGGCCGGTGACCAGGCGGTCCACCGGCAGCTTGCCGGCCGCATGCAGGGCCAGGTAGCGGTCGATGTCGCGGCGCGGCACGCAGCTGCCCATGTAGCAGCCCTTGAGCGTGCGCTCCTCGGCCACCAGGTGCCAGACCGGCAGGCTGATGGCCTGGGCGCTGGAGGGCAGGCCCGCCGTCACGGTCTGGCCCCCGCGCCGCGTGATGCGGTAGGCCATCTCCAGTGCCTTGGCCGACCCCACCATCTCGAAGGCATGGTCCACGCCGCCGCCCGTCAGCGCCCGCACCTGCTTGACGGCATCCTCGTCGCCGGCATTGACGGTATCGGTGGCGCCGAATTCGCGCGCCATGGCCAGCTTGTCGGCATTGAGGTCCACGGCCACCACGCGGGCCGCGCCCGCCGCCGCCGCGCCCATCACCGAGGACAGGCCCACGCCGCCCAGCCCCACCACGGCCACGCTCTGGCCGGGGCTCACTCTGGCGGTATTGGCCACCGCGCCCACGCCGGTCATCACGGCGCAGCCGAATAGCGCGGCCAGCTCCAGCGGCACCGACTTGTCGATGCGGTGCACGCCGCGGCGCGAGAGCACGGCATGCTCGGCAAAGGCCGAGACGCCGACGAAGTGCGAGATGGGCTGGCCATTGCGCGACAGCCGCCTGGCGCCCGACAGCAGGGTGCCCGCCACGCCGGCCTGGCCTGCGGGCTCGCAGAGCACCGGCCGGCCCTCGGCGCAGGGCTGGCAGTTGCCGCAGCCGGGCACGAAGAGCATGACCACGTGGTCGCCCACCTCCAGGTCGGTCACGCCCTCGCCCAGCGCCTGGATCACGCCTGCGGCCTCATGGCCGAGCACGATGGGCGTGTCGCGCGGACGGTCGCCGTTGATGATGGACAGGTCGGAGTGGCACACGCCTGCGGCGGCCACCTTGACCAGCACCTCGCCGGGGCCGGGCGGCGCCAGGTCCACCTCCCAGATCTCCAGCGGGCGGCTGTCGGCATAGGGCGCGGCTGCGCCCGTTCTCGTGAGTACGGCGGCGCGTGTCTTCATGATGTCTTCACCAGCTTGCAGCTGCTCTTGGACAGCGGGCGGAAGGCCTCGTCACCGGGGATGGTGGAGAGCACCTTGTAGTAGTCCCAGGGGTATCTGGATTCCTCGGGCTTCTTGATCTGCACCAGGTACATGTCGTGCACCATGCGGCCGTCCTCGCGCACCTTGCCGTTCTGGGCGAAGAAGTCCTCGATGGGCATCTGCTTGAGCTGGCGCGCCACCGCGTTGCCGTCGTCGCCCCTGGTGGCCTGCACGGCCTTGAGGTAGTTGGTGACGGCCGAGTAGGCGCCCGCATGGATCATGGAGGGCATCTTCTTCATCTTCTCGAAGAAGCGCCGCGACCAGACGCGCGTGACCTCGGTGCGGTCCCAGTAAAAGCCCGTGGTCAGCACCATGCCCTGGCCGTAGCGCAGGCCCAGCGCATGCACGTCGTTGATGAACAGCAGGCTGGGCACCAGGGTCTGCCTGGGCGCGATGCCGAACTCGTGCGCGGCCTTGATGGCGTTGACCGTGTCGCTGGTGGCATTGGCCAGGTTGATCACCGAGGCCTTGGACGCCTGGGCCTGCAGCAGGAAGGACGAGAAATCACTGGCGTTGAGCGGATGGAAGGTGGTGCCCACCAGCTTGCCGCCGCCGTCTTTCAGGAAGTCGGTCACATTGGCCGTCATGGCCTTGCCGAAGGCATAGTCCACGCCCAGGATGAACCAGTCCTTCTTGCCCTGGGCCAGGATGCCGCGCACCGCGCCATTGGCCAGCGCATAGCTGTCGTAGGTGTAGTGGATGGCCGTGGGCGCGCAGTGCTCGTTGGTGAGGATGTCCGAGGCGCCGCCGGTGTTGATCACCATCTTGCCGCGCTCACGCGCCAGGTTGTTGACGGCGATGGCGACGGCCGTGTTGTTGATGTCCACGATCAGGTCCACGCCGTCGCGGTCGAACCAGGTGCGCGCATGGGTGGCGCCCACGTCGGCCTTGTTCTGGTGGTCGGCCCAGACCACCTCGATCTTCCTGCCCAGCACCTGGCCGCCGAAGTCGGCCACGGCCATCTTCGCGGCCTCGACGGAGCCGCGCCCCGCCGTGTCCGCGTACAGGCCCGACATGTCGCTGAGCACGCCGATGCGCACCACATCGTCCGATATCTGCTGCGCCTGCGCCGCCGCCGCCCACAGCAGGCCAGCGCCCAGCGCGCAGCCGGCAGCGCGCGCCTTGGTCAAGCCGCCTCGCATCAAGCCTTTCCGCATATCCGTCTCCTTGTCTCGGGGTTGTTTTTCTGGATACCGAAGGCAAGCCTAAGCAGGCCATAGCGGCCCGCCTATGCGCGATTGCGAAAGGCGGGGTTGCAGCGCTGCGAAGCCGGGTTTGTCCCGAGTCCGGCCCGCCGCCGCGCTCAGTCCGCCTGGATGCCGGCCACCTTGACCACCTGGGCCCATTTGCGCAGCTCGCTGCTCAGGCGCTCGCGCATCTGCTGCTGGGTGCCGGGGTCGGCCTCGGCGCCCGCCGTCAGCAGGCGCTGGCGCACGGCGGCATCGCGCAGCGCGGTGTTGAAGTCGGCGTTGATGCGCGCCAGCACGGCGGGCGGCGTGCGGGCCGGCGCAAACAGCGCGGCCCAGGAATAGGCCTCGTACTCGGGCAGGCCCGACTCGGCAATGGTGGGCACCTCGGGCAGCATGGCCGAGCGCTGGCGGCTGGCCACGCCCAGCACCTTGATGCGGCCGGACTTGATGTGCTGCAGCGCGCTGGGCGCATCGGCAAACATCAGCTGCACCTGGCCGCCCAGCAGGTCGTTCATGGCCGGCGCGCTGCCCTTGTAGGGAATGTGCTGCAGCTTGATGCCTGCATGCATGTTGAACAGCTCGCCGGCCAGGTGCGTGCCGCCGCCATTGCCCGAGGAGCCGAAGCTCAGGCCGTTGCCGGACTTGGCCAGCGCGATCAGCTCGCGCACATTGCTGGCGGGCACCGAGGGATGGGCCACCAGGAAGACCGGGAACATGGCCGCAAAGCTCACGGGAGCGAAGTCACGCTCTATGTCGTAGGTCATCTTCGTCTGCAGCGCCGGGTTCACCGCATGGTGGATGGAGCCCACGAACAGCGTGTAGCCGTCGGCAGGCTCCTTGGCTGCGAGGGCCGCGCCCACCATGCCGCCGGCGCCCGCGCGGTTGTCCACCAGGTTGGGCTGCTGCCAGATCTCGCCCAGCTTCTGGGTGAAGGCGCGCGCCGTGGTGTCCACGGGACCGCCGGGCGGAAAGGGCACGATGAAGCGCACGGGCCGCGTGGGCCAGGCATCAGCCGCATGGGCCACCCGGGCTGCGGGAAACAGGCTGCTGGCAGCCAGCGCGCCGCCGGCGGACAGCAGGCGGCGGCGCTGCGACGAAAAGGAAGACGGGCAAGAGGATGGGAGGGAAGACGGGGGCATGGCGAAACTCCGGGCAACGGGCGGCGGCTTGCCGCGCGGCCCATTCTGGGCAAGCCGGCCTGCGCCGTGTTTCGCGAATGTGGAAGGCGCGCTTCCAGGGCTCCCAAGCGGTGGAAACCCTGGGAAGCGGTCCACTCCGATGCAGCCTAGTGGCTGATCATCCAGGGCCGCCGCGAGGGCGCGGACTTTGCGCCGTTGGGTGCCGTCACCGTGGCGCTGCGCCGCCCCGATCCGCAGCAGCCGCAGCCTGCCGGGTGCTTGAAGCGCGCATAGCCATGGTCATAGTCGCGCGAGCTGGCGGGCTCGTGGCGCGCGCGCTCGTTGGTGTCCATGGCGCGGCGCGTGCCGTCGGCCATCAGCGCCAGCCGGGGCGCGGCGGCCAGCACGCGCGCAGCAGCCGTGCCGCAGCCGGGGCAGGCCGCAGGCTCGTCGCGCAGGCGCAGCGGCCGCAGGGCCTCGAAGCCGCCGCATTGCACGCAGTCATAGTCGTAGGTGGGCATGGGCGGACTCCTTGGCGTCAGCGCAGGTCGGGGGACAGGGGCATGTCGATGCTGCCGTCGAACTGGACGACCGGCCCCGCCGCGTTGGGGTTGATGTCGAAGTCGAAGATGCCCGTGGGCAGCCACAACGTGGCGCAGGAGTTGGGCACGTCCACCACGCCGCTGATATGGCCCTGCACGGGCGCCGTGCCCAGGATGGAATACGCCTGGGCGCCGCTGTAGCCGAATTTCTTCAGGTATTCGATGGCGTTCAGGCAGGCCTGGCGGTAGGCCACGTTGACATCCAGGTAGTGCTGCCTGCCGCTCTCGTCCACCGAGATGCCCTCGAAGATCAGGTAGTCGTCATAGCGCGGCGTGATGGGGCTGGGCTTGAAGATGGGGTTCTTGATGCCGTACTTGGCCATGCCGC
Organism: Delftia sp. DLF01; assembly: GCF_014852125.1. NCBI lineage: Bacteria > Pseudomonadati > Pseudomonadota > Betaproteobacteria > Burkholderiales > Comamonadaceae > Delftia > Delftia sp. DLF01. The sequence goes on along the minus strand of NZ_JACVAZ010000005.1, from coordinate 322,104 downwards.
CCTTGATGAGGCTGACCTTCATGTGCACCCAGCCGGCCATCTCGATGGCGCCGCAGAAGGTGATCTCGCCGTCGCCCTGGCTGAAGTGCAGGTCGCCCACGCTCAGGCCGGCGCCGTCCACATAGACGGGGAAGAACACCTTGGCGCCGCGCGAGAGGTCCTTGATGTCGCAGTTGCCGCCATGCTCGCGCGGCGGCACGGTGCGCGCGCCTTCGGCGGCGGCCTTGTCGCGCGCTTCGCCGCGCATCTGGCCCATGTGGGCCGTGCCGGCCGACGGCGGGTTGGCCAGGCCGGGCACGCGTTCGGGGTCGGTGGCGATGAGGGCGCGCTCGCGCTCGTTCCACATCTCCAGCATGGGCCGGTCAGGCAGGCAGCCGATGAGGCCGGGATGGATGAGGCCGGGGAAGTTCACGCCTGGTATGTGGCGCGAGCTGGTGAACATGCCCTTGAAGTCCCAGATCGATTTCTGGGCCGAGGGGAAATGGTCGGTCAGGAAGCCGCCGCCATTGTTTTTGGAGAAAAAGCCGTTGAAGCCCCAGAGGCTGTCGGGCTTGGCGCCGATGTCCAGCAGGTCCACCACCAGCAGGTCGCCGGGCTGGGCGCCCTTCACGCCCACGGGGCCGGACAGGTAGTGCACCGTGGTCAGGTCGATGTCGCGCACATCGTCGGCGCTGTCGTTGTTCTTGATGAAGCCGCCGGTCCAGTCGTAGGTCTCCAGGATGAAGTCGTCGCCGGGCTGGACCCAGCAGGCCATGGGAATGTCCGGGTGCCAGCGGTTGTGGACTCTTTCGTTGTCGGTGGGCGGGCGGTTCAGGTCCACCTTGATCAGCGTATCCGTCATGTGCAAAAACCTCCTGGGTGGGTGGGGATCGACAGCGGAGAACGGGCCGGGGTGCGGCGCGCCATTGCCGGCCTTCCTGTGGCGCCACACTGTGCCAAAGCGGCGGCGCGCCCTCGGTGCGCCGGCAGGCGGCGCAGGGCGGGTATGAAGAAAAGGCCGGGAATGCATAAACACCATAGCAGCCGTGCCCGCCGGCCCGCCTAGGCAGCAACCCTGGGTTGACAGCCGGGCGCCGGCACTGGTGAAGCCACCCTTCCAGATTGGCGAATTGAAGCGGCCCCGCGATGCGGGCATGCTGGCGGACAGCCGCTGCGCCCGCGTGCCGGGTGCAGCGCCAAGAACACCGAGAACGGAAACACCGCCCATGCACCTGAGCGCACAGACCCACTACCAGGCCGAACTCGATGCCGGCCGCTTCTGCATACAGCAGTGCACGCAATGCACGCGCCATGTCTTCACCCCGCGCGAGCTGTGCCCGCACTGCGGCGCCAGCCCGCTGCGCTGGGTGCGCGCCAGCGGCCAGGGCACGGTCTACTCCACCAGCACCGTCGCGCGCAAGAGCGATGCCGGTGGCGACTACAACGTGGCCCTGATCGACCTGGACGAAGGCGTGCGCATGATGGGCCGCGTCGAAGGCATTGCGCCGGCCGACGTGCGCATAGGCCAGCGCGTGAGCGCCCATGTGGCGAGCAAGGACGGACGCGGCCTGGTGCTGTTCCAGCCCGCGCTCGGACAGGCAGCACAGGGATCGCAGGGAGGTGCAGCATGAACACCCGCATCCCCCAATCCACCCTGGACGCCGCCGCCGTGAACCGCCCGCTGCGCGGGCGCGTGGCCATTGCCGGCGCCGCCACCTATGGCTGCGGCGAGGCGCCCGGCATGGACGACATGACCCTGCTGGTGCGCGCCGCCCATGCGGCCGTGGCCGATGCGGGCCTGACCATGCAGGACATCGACGGCCTGGCCACCTGCAGCGTCAACGCCAGCATGTGGACCATGCCGGTGATCGAGCACCTGGGCATCAACCCGACCTATGTGGACGGCACGATGATCGGCGGCAGCAGCTTCATCGCCCACCTGCTGCCCGCCATCCGCGCGCTGGAGGCCGGCCAGTGCAAGGCCGTGCTGGTGTGCTACGGCAGCGCCCAGCGCTCGGCCACCTTCGGCCGCAAGGAAGGCCAGGCGGCGCGGCGTTTCCTGGACCCGCAGCCCTACGAGTTCCCCTACGAGCCCGTGCTGCCCGTGACCGCCTATGCGCTGGCGGCCGCGCGCCACATGCACGAGTTCGGCACCACGCGCGAGCAACTGGCCGAGGTGGCCGTGGCCGCGCGTGCCTGGGCCCAGCTCAACCCCGAAGCCTTCATGCGCGACCCGCTGACCATCGAGGACGTGCTCTCGGCCCGCCCCATCGCCAGCCCCTTGAGCGTGCGCGACTGCTGCCTGGTGACGGACGGCGCGGGCGCCATCGTGCTGGTGCGCGGCGAGCGCGCCCGCGACCTGCCGCGCCCCCCCGTCTACGTGCTGGGCAACGCCACGGCCATCTGGAACCGCCAGATCTCCTGCATGCCCGACCTGACCACCACGGCCGCCGCGCAGTCGGGCGCCCAGGCCTTTGCCATGGCGGGGCTCACCGCTGCCGACATGGACATGGCCCAGGTCTACGACGCCTTCACCATCAACACCCTGCTGTTCCTGGAGGACCTGGGCTTTTGCGCCAAGGGCGAGGGCGGCGCCTTCGTGTCCAAGGGCGGTATCGCGCCCGGCGGGCGGCTGGCCGTCAACACCAACGGCGGCGGCCTGTCCTGCGTGCACCCGGGCATGTACGGCATCTTTGCGCTGATCGAGGCCGTGCGCCAGCTGCGCGGCGAGGCCGGCCAGCGCCAGCTGGGACGCCACCGCACGGCCGTGGTCCATGGCAATGGCGGCACCCTTTCCAGCCAGTCCACGGCTGTGCTGGGTACGGCCGAGGCGCTTTGATTCCGTAGAGAGAAGAAAGAACACCGCAATGATCCGCGACCAAGAAACCCTCGAAGCCCTGCTGGACAGCGTGCGCCGCTTTGTGCGCGAGCGCCTGGTGCCCGCCGAAAACGAAGTGGCCGAGACCGACGAGATTCCCGAGTCCATCGTGCAGGAGATGCGCAACCTGGGCCTGTTCGGCATGACCATCCCCGAGCAGTTCGGCGGGCTGGAGCTGACCATGGAGGAAGAGGTGCGCGTGCTCTTCGAGCTGTGCCAGACCGCGCCGGCCTTCCGCTCGGTGATCGGCACGACCGTGGGCATAGGCTCGCAGGGCATCCTCATCGACGGCACGCCCGAGCAGCAGGCGGCCTGGCTGCCCAAGCTGGCCACGGGCGAGATCATGGCCTCGTTCGCGCTGACCGAGCCCGAGGCGGGCTCGGACGCGGCCTCGCTGCGCACCACCGCCATCAGGGACGGGGACCACTATGTGGTCAACGGCAACAAGCGCTTCATCACCAATGCGCCGCATGCGGGCATGTTCACGCTGATGGCGCGCACCGACCCGGCCAACAAGGGCGCGGGCGGCGTCTCGGCCTTCATCGTCGATGCGAAGTCGCCGGGCATCAGCTTCGGCAAGAACGACGTGAAGATGGGCCAGAAGGGCGCGCACACCTGCGACGTGTTCTTCGACAACGTGCGCGTGCCGGCGGCCAACCTCATCGGCCTGAAGGAAGGCCAGGGCTTCAAGACCGCCATGAAGGTGCTGGACAAGGGCCGCATCCACATCGCGGCCGTGAGCGTGGGCGTGGCGCAGCGCATCCTGCGCGACGCGCTGAACTATGCGCTGGAGCGCAAGCAGTTCGGCCAGCCCATCTGCGAGTTCCAGCTGGTGCAGGCCATGCTGGCCGACAGCCAGGCCGAGCTGTACGCGGCCGAGTGCATGGTGATCGACGCCGCGCGCCGCCGCGACGAGGGCCGCAACGTCTCCACCGAGGCCTCGTGCTGCAAGATGTTCGCCACCGAGATGGTGGGCCGCGTGGCCGACCGCGCCGTGCAGATCCTGGGCGGCTCGGGCTACCTGGCCGAGTTCGGCATCGAGCGCTTCTACCGCGACGTGCGGCTGTTCCGCCTGTACGAAGGCACGACCCAGATCCAGCAGGTCATCATCGCGCGCAACATGGTGCGCGAGGCGCGCGCCGCATGAGCCGCATGAGCGCACCGGCCCCCGACCGCAATGCCTTCATGCGGCTGATCGGCGCCTCGCAGGTGCCCGCGCCGCCCGGCAAGGTCCATGTGCGCCTGCCCCACATGCGCAAGGAACTGCTCAACCAGCTGCCCGCCGCGCACGGCGGCGTGCTCATGACGCTGCTGGACTCCGTGATGTCGCGCGCCGCCGGCGAGCTGCCCGGTGCGCCATCGCAGACCGCCGTGACGGTGGAGATGAGCAGCCGCTTCCACCGCCCGGGCAAGGGCGCGCTGCTGGCCGAAGGCTGGGTGGTGCATGCCAGCCGCAGCCTGTGCAGCTGCGCGGCGCAGTTGCTCGATGAAGACGGAAAGCTCGTGGCCACGGCCACCGGCACCTTCAAATACTGGCTGGCACCGACCACGCTGGACCGGGACACGGCCCAGGCCGACTGAGCAGGCGGCGGTCGGCGGGCTGCTGTTGGCCGGCGGCTACTCCAGCGTGAGCCGGCCCTGTGCGTCGGCCACCAGCAGCTCCACCAGCTCCTGGGCGAAGGACGGCAGGGCCTCCAGGCTGCGCACGCAGATCTGCATCTCGCGCACCGACCAGGCATCGGACAGCGGCACGATGGCGATGTCCATGGAATGCGCATGGCGGCTGGCGGCCGACTCGGGCAGCACGCCCACGCCCACGCCGGACTCGATCATGCGGCAGGCCGTCTCGAAGTTGCCCACCTGGATGCGCTGCTTGATGGGCCGGTGCAGCTGGTCGCTGGCCTGGCGCAGGAAGGCGTGGATGGCACTGGATTCGTGCAGGCCCACATGGTCCAGGTCCAGCGTGTCGGCAAAGGCCATCTGCATCTCGCCATCGAGCGCATGGCCGCGCGGCACCACCAGCACCAGGCGGTCGCGGCGGTAGGGCAGGGTCTCCAGGTTCTCGGTGCGCACCAGGCCGGCGACGATGCCGATGTCGGTCTGCCCCTCGGTCACGGCACGCACGATGTCGTGCGACAGGCGCTCGCGCAGGTCGATGTTCACGTCGGGATTGCGGCGCAGGTAATGGCGCAGCACGGGCGGCAGGAACTCGCCCAGCGAGGTGGTGTTGGCAAACACCCGCACATGGCCCTTGATGCCACGCACGTACTCCTGCATGTCGCCGCGCAGGTGCTCGATCTGGCCCAGCACCATGCGCGCATGGGTGACGAAGGCCTGGCCCGGCGGCGTCAGCGTCACGCCCTGGCTGGTGCGGTACAGCAGCTTGGTGCCGATGCTCTCCTCCAGGTTCTTGATGCGGGTGCTGGCCGCCGGCAGGGAGATGAAGGAAAGTTCCGCGCCACGCGTCATGCTGTTGGCGTCGGCGATGTGCACCATAAGGCGCAGATCCACAAGATCGAAATGCATGGCCATCCGGCATTGTAGAAAGCCGCAGGCTCCGGCACTGAGCCGCGCGCGTCAGTACAAACCGCAGTGCCGGCCCGTGCGCGAACGCGCGCTTTCACAAATGCGAAGCCGCAGCAGGCCCGCGCGCCGTAGCATGGGCCCATCTGCCCGGGATAGCCGCCTCAGCCCATGAACCACACAGAAACCCCCTCCCCCAGCCCCATCAACAACACGGCCACCCAGACCGCAGGAGCGCTGGGCCATCTGCGCGTGCTCGACCTCTCGCGCGTGCTGGCCGGCCCCTGGTGCACCCAGAACCTGGCCGACATGGGGGCCGACGTGATCAAGATCGAAAAGCCCGGCGAGGGCGACGACACGCGCCACTGGGGCCCGCCCTTCTTTCCCGATGCGCAAGGCAATCCCTCGGACAACGCCGTGTACTTCGCGGCCTGCAACCGCAACAAGCGATCGGTCACCGTGGACATGGCCACGGCCGAGGGCCAGCAGCTGATCCGCGAGCTGGCCATGCAAAGCGATGTGGTGGTGGAGAACTTCAAGACCGGAGGCCTCAAGCGCTACGGCCTGGACTACGCCTCGCTGAGCGCGCTGAACCCGCGCCTGATCTATTGCTCGGTCACGGGCTTCGGCCAGACCGGGCCCTATGCGCCGCGCGCCGGCTACGACCTGCTGGTGCAGGCCATGAGCGGCCTCATGAGCATCACGGGCCGCACCGACAGCGAGCCCGGCGGCGGCCCGCTGCGCGTGGGCGTGGCCGTGATCGACCTGTTCACCGGCATGTATGCGACCACGGCCATCCTGGGCGCCGTGGAGGCGCGCCACCACACGGGGCGGGGCCAGCACATCGACATGGCCTTGCTGGACGTGGCCATGGCCGTGCTGGCCAACCAGGGCGCGGGCTTCCTGAACACCGGCCATGTGCCGGGCCGCCAGGGCAACACCCACCCCAGCGTCGTGCCCTACCAGGACTTCCCCACGGCCGACGGCCGCATGCTGCTGGCCATAGGCAACGACGGCCAGTTCGCGCGCTTTTGCGGGGCGGCCGGCGTGGACTGGGCGCGCGACGAGCGCTTTGCCACCAATGCCGGCCGCGTCATCCACCGCGACGCGCTGATCCCGTTGATGGCCGAACTCACGCGCGGCCGGCCCACGGCCGAGTGGATCGCGCTGCTGGAGGACAAGGCCGTGCCCTGCGGCCCCATCAACCACATCGGCCAGGCCTTCGACGATGCGCAGGTGCGCGCGCGCGGCCTGCGCGTGGAGCAGGAGCGCTATCCGGGCGCCACGCCGCCTGCGGGCGAGACCATCAACCGCGTGGTGACCACGGCCAGCCCGCTGCGCCTGTCGGACACGCCCACCACGCTGCGCCATGCGCCGCCCGCCCTGGGCCAGCACACGGACGAGGTGCTGCGCGAGCGCCTGGGCCTGGACGCGCAGCAGCTGCAGGCCCTGCGCGGCAGGGGCGTGGTCTGAGCGACTGGCGACAGACGCCGGTCGCCTTGATGCGCTGAAGTTTCCGATGCCTTGAAACCGGCCATCCGCAGACGCGGATGGCTTGGCTGCGGGCCTGCAAACGGCTTTTAGGACACGTCCTATCCAAAATCAGATGGTGGGCATCCTCATCCTCAGACGGTGCGGAAATAATCCCCACCACAGATGCAGATAGCCACTTTTTCCCTGTCCGAAGTCCCTAGGACAACTACCCGCAATGCCCGCCCGCAGCGCGCGGCAGCCGCCGCCGAACGCCTGGCTGCAGCGGGTATCCGCTTGCCAAACGGTGCAGGCGGATGGTTCGCAATCCTCTGCATCTTCCCCGCTGCTGCGGCATGCCCGCGAAGCGCCCGCCGCAGCGCAGGCACACGGACAGGGCCTGCGCCATGAGGCCCCGCATCAAGGGCCGCATCTGCCGGACCTCGGGCTGGTTCCCACCCTGAGCGGGCACTGCGGCCCTCGTTTTCTCTTTCGCTGATACCCGTTCCACCTTGCTCTGCACGGCAGGCAAGGTGCGCCCTGCTGCACGCCTTTTTTCCCCTTGCCGTTCAAGGGACACGCCTACAGGACTTCGCCATGCAAGCCTTTCGCAATCTCAAGATCTCCTCCAAGCTGCTGCTGGCCTTCGTGGCCGTCCTGGCGCTGACCACCTTCGTGGGCCTCTATGCCGTGCTGCAGCTCAGCCGGATCAACCAGGCGTCCATCGATATCGCCACGCGCTGGATGCCTTCATCACGCATGTTGCTCGACATCCGCGCCACCACGGCCCGCTACCGCGTCAACGAGCTGCAGTACCTGATATCCACCAGCGAGCAGGACATCGGTGCCTTCGACAGGATCATGGGCGAGCTGTGGAAGAAGACCCAGACCAGCTACGACAACTACGCCAGCTTCATCAGCTCCGCGCCGGAGAAGGCCGCCTACGACGAACTGGGCCGGCTGCGCAACGAGTACGCCAAGGAGCACGCCATGGTCATGGCCCTGGCACGCAATGACCGCAAGGACGAAGCCCTGGTGCTGGCCCAGGGCGAATCGCTGGAGCTGAGCCGACGCCTGTATGACCAGATCGACCGCATGGTGCAGATCGACCACGAAGGCGGACAGCAGGCCAACGACCACGCCAATGCCCTCTACCGCAGCGCACGCATCTGGGTGGTCGGCCTGCTGGGCGCGAGCATTTTGCTGGGGCTGGCCCTGGCGCTCACGCTGGCGCGCATCGTGGCGCGTCCGCTGAACGAGGCCCTGGGCGTGGCCCAGGCCGTGGCCGAAGGCGACCTGACGCGCCGCATCCAGGCCACCACCACCGACGAAACAGGCCAGCTGCTGCACGCACTGCACCGCATGGACCAGAGCCTCATCCATATCGTCCGGCAGGTGCGCAGTGGCACGGACTCGATCGCCACGGCCTCCAGCCAGATCGCCTCGGGCAACAACGATCTTTCGGTGCGCACCGAGCACCAGGCCAGCTCGCTGGAAGAAACCGCTGCCTCCATGGAGCAGCTCACCGTCACGGTGCGTCAGAACACCGACAACGCGCGCCAGGCCAACCAGCTGGCGGCCTCGGCCTCGGCCGTCGCCCAGCAAGGCGGCGAGGTGGTCTCCCAGGTGGTGGACACCATGGGCGCCATCCATGCCTCCTCGCGCAAGATCGCCGACATCATCGGCGTGATCGACGCCATCGCCTTTCAGACCAACATCCTCGCGCTCAACGCGGCCGTGGAAGCCGCGCGTGCCGGCGAGCAGGGCCGGGGCTTTGCCGTCGTTGCTGCCGAAGTGCGCGCCCTGGCGCGGCGCTGCGCCGATGCGGCCAAGGAGATCAAGCTGCTCATCGAGGACTCCAACGGCAAGGTCAGCACCGGATCGGCCCTGGTGGCGCAGGCCGGGCAGACCATGCAGAACATCGTCAGCAGCGTGCGCAACGTGACCGACATCATGGGAGAGATCACGGCCGCCAGCGTCGAGCAGACGGCGGGCCTGGAGCAGATCAACCAGGCCATCTCGCAGATGGACCAGGTCACCCAGCAGAACGCCGCCCTGGTCGAGGAAGCCGCCGCCGCCGCCCAGTCCCTGCAGGAGCAGGCCTATGGCCTGCAGCAGGCCGTGAGCGTCTTCAAGCTGGAGCAAGGCCTGGAACTCACCGCCCTGCCCGCCACCCCTCAGCCCATGCCGGCTCCAGGCCTGGCCAGGATCACCAGCGCTGCCCAGTCAGGCCGCTGGGAAGCGCATTGATCAGAAGGAATGGGCCATGCCCACGCCGAAAGCGGTGCGCGAGCTCTGGTTCTCGTAGCGCTGGTGTCCCAGGCTGGTGTAGAGCATGGTGCGCTTGGACAGCGCGTACTCGGCGCCCAGCGACAGCATGTTGTTGGTATCGCGGTCCAGGCGCTGGCGTGCATAGCTGGCCTTGAGCGTGGTCGCACCGATGCCGTAGGTGGTGCCCAGCGAGACCATGCGCGACTTGTCGGGCCCCGTGCCGGGCGTGCCCGACTTGCTGCGGTCATAGGCCAGCATCACCGCTGCCGTGCCGATGCGGTACTTGCCGCCCATGTACAGGTCGGTGTCGCCGCTGCCGTTGCGCTCATGCGCCAGCATGGCCGCCACCGCGCCCTGGTCGTAGTTGACCGACACCGAGCGCGCACGGCCCTGGCGGCCCGGCGCCTCGGTGCGCTCGGGCGAGGCGCTCAGGTGCAGCGAAAATCCGCCGAACTTGGGCGAGTCGTAGAACACGCCGTTGGACATGCGGCCGTACTCGGGCGAGCCGTTGTTGCTGGCGCGGTCGGTCGGCGTCAGGTAGTGGGCCATGTGCCAGGCCGGCGAGGCGATGCGGTTGAAGTTGCCCCAGGGATCGAACTGCCACTCCTGGCTCCACATGGCGCTGAGCGCGCGGCCCAGGCGCAGATGGCCCCAGCTGCCCTGCAGGCCCACGGTGGACTCGTCATGCCAGAAGGGCTTCTTCGGATAGTCCTCGGTCAGGCCCGTGTCCAGGTCGAAGCGCGTGCTCAGCCGGAAGGTGGCCTTCAGGCCACCGCCCAGGTCCTCGAAACCGGCAATCGCCAGGTTGCTGCGCTGAATCGTGCCCAGCTTGCTGGTCTTGTCGAAATCCCGGAACACGCCAGCGTCGAGATAACCGCTGATGGTGACGTTGGAGCCTGTGGCAGATGACTGGGCAGCCACCGGCAGGGCAGCCGCAACGGCGAGAGAAGCAAGGGTCAAGCGGGAGGTACAACGCATCCTGAACGGGTTCCTGGAAATGAAAGATGGCACAACACCGGCGCGGCCCGGGGGCATGCGCAAACGGCGACGGGGGTTGCCACGACAGAGGTGGCTGGAAGGTGCGCGGCGGGCTGGTGGCCTGCAGCGACTTGGAGGCAGCCAGGATGCAGATCGCAGCATGATCGCTGCACATTCATTGCACATCCCGGCCAAAGACGTCATCCGCGCAGATGGCGAACGACAGCCGGCATTATGAAAGCTGGGGCCGGCGATGACCACGCCACCGTCAGGCCCGGTCAGTTTCGTAGCGTGGCGGCCCCGGGCCGGGGCCAGGTCGTCAGCGGCTGCGCTCGGTGCGCGACACGTCCCAGAGACGGTTCATCTCGCTGCAAAAAGGCTGGGCGCAGGGCGCGCGGCCCTCGTACTGGCAGCCTTCGGTGGTGCAGAAATGCGACTGGTGCTCGAAGGCGCGGCGCTCGCGCGGCAAGGCGCCCGAGGCCTGGGCCGCCGCCATGTGCAGCCAGGGATCGTTGCGCTGCTGCAGCATCTGCTGCACCTCCTGCGCAAGCGCAGGCGAAAGCGAAGCCACCGAGGCCAGGCCGGCCGGCGACGCCATGGCGCCGCCCGGCTGGCGCAGCGGCTGCAGCTCCAGCAGCAGCAGGGCGCTGGTGCGCAGCGCATCGGCGCCACGCGGCTGCACCACCACGGCCACCGGCCCCGAGGCCAGGGACTGCAGCGAGGCATCCAGCGGCAGGCGCAGGCCCGGCTCCGTGGCCTGCGCGCCCGCCAAGGGCAGCGCGGCGCCCGCAGGCAGGGCCGCCGCCGTGAAAGGGGCCGCACCCGGCGCGGAAGCCGATGCGGCCGCCAGCGCCATGGCCGCGCCCTGCGCCTGGGCCCAGGCCTGGGGCACCTGCAGGCTCAGCGTGAAGCCGCGCTCGCCCTGGGGCGTCAGCAGCGTGCCCTGCTGCACCCACCAGCTTTGCAGCGCGGGCAGGGTCTGGGTGGCACCGCCTGCAACACCTCCAGGCGCGCTGGCACCGGCCTGCGGTGCCAGTCCCGATCCGGCCAGCAGCGCATCCACCACCTTGGCCTTGGCGGCTGCCACGGCCAGCGTCACTGCGGCAGCAGAGGGCTGCAGGGAGGCTGCGGCCTGCAGTGCAGGCGAGGAAGACGCCGCCTGCGGCGCAGCGCCGGCCTGGGCAGAGGCTGATGTCCCCGTCTGCGGACTCTGGGATGGCTGCGCTTGCCCTCCGGCCGCCGCTGTACCTGCCGATCTACCTGCCGCTGTACCAGCTGTCGTGCCGGCGGCCAGCGCCTGCAGCAACGCGGCCGATCCGGGCTGGGCCGCGAGCAACTGCAGGGCCTGGCCCTGCTGGGTACCGACCTGGGCCAGCAAGGCCTCCAGCAGCCGGCCCAGCGCCTCGGACACGCCGCTGGCCGGCCACTGCGGCGCGGGCGCGCCGGGGCTGGACTGGACCTGGCGCGCCAGCTGGGCCACCAATTGCTCGAAGGCCTGCAGGCGCAGGCTTTGCAGCATCTCGGGCGACCAGCGCACGGCCGTGGCCGCTGGCGGCGTGACGGGAATGGAGGGTGAGGCGGGTGACGCGGGGGAAGCCGGCGCCACCGCAGCGGACGGCGCCTGTGGCGCCACCGGCGCACCAGTGGCCGGGCCGGAGACAGGCGCCGCCACTGGCAGCGGCAGCCCTGCGGCAGGGGACGGAACGGGCGGCAGCGGCGAACTCATGTCAGAGGCTCCGCCCGGGCCATCAGGCCGATTCCGGGTAGAACAGGCGGCGCGTGGGCGTGCTGCCCACGGCCTTGGCGATGGCGCCGATGTGGTCCGGCGTGGTGCCGCAGCAGCCGCCCACGATGTTGACCAGGCCTTCGGACGCGAATTCGTGCACCAGGCGGCTGGTGACCTCGGGCGTCTCGTCGAAGCCGGTATCGCTCATGGGATTGGGCAGGCCGGCGTTGGGGTAGCAGCTGATGAAGGTCTCGGGCGCGGCCTTGTTCAGTTCCTGGACGTAGGGGCGCATCAGCGCCGCGCCCAGCGCGCAGTTCAGGCCGATGGACAGCGGGTTGGCATGGCGCACGCTGTGCCAGAAGGCCGTCACCGTCTGCCCGGACAGGATGCGGCCCGAGGCATCGGTCACCGTGCCGCTGATCATGATGGGCAGGCATTCGCCGCTTTGCTCGAAGGCCTCGTCCACCGCGAACAGCGCGGCCTTGGCGTTGAGCGTGTCGAAGATGGTCTCGACCAGGATGACGTCGGCGCCGCCCTCGATCAGCGCCAGCGTCTGCTCCAGGTAGGCCTGGCGCAGCTGCTCGAAATTCACGTTGCGCGCGCCCGGATCGTTCACGTCGGGGCTGATGCTGGCCGTCTTGGGCGTGGGGCCCAGGGCGCCGGCCACGTAGCGCGGATGGCCGGGCGTGCTGTACTTGTCGCAGGCCGCGCGGGCCAGCTGGGCGCTCTTGAGATTCATCTCGCGCGCCAGATCGGCCATGTGGTAGTCGTCCTGCGCAATCGTGGTCGCGCCGAAGGTGTTGGTCTCGATCAGGTCGGCGCCGGCGGCCAGGTACTTGTCGTGGATGTCGCGGATCACGTCGGGGCGGGTGAGCGACAGCAGCTCGTTGTTGCCCTTGACGTCATGCGGGAAGTCCTTGAAGCGGTCGCCCACGCTGCCGGGGCCCGTGTAGCCCTGGCCCCGGTACTGGGCCTCTCCCAGCTTGAAGCGCTGGATCATGGTGCCCATGGCGCCGTCAAGAATGACGAGGCGCTTGGCAAGGATGGCGGGAAGCTCTTTGGCGCGGGTGTACTGGGGCAGGCTCATGGGCAGCGATTGTAGGAACTCCGGGGCGGCCGTGCCGGGCACGAGGATTCCCCCAGAAAAACTGTCTGCGCCCCAAACAAGAGGCGCGACCTATGAAACTAGCGCACCCCCACGCCAGAGACACCGAGGAAGGGCCTATGCCGGCCGCGCCGCCCCGCACCGAGGGTGTCGTCCCCCTCCCGCGTAGCGAGAGAGGGGGAAGCGGCGCAGCCGCTCAGGGGGTGCTAACCATTTCAGCTGCAGACAGAGACGACTTGAGCCGGCTGGCGGCTCAGGCTCACATACACATGGCCCACGCCGCTGTCGAAATACGCGGCCTCGTGGCGGCCCAGCTCCACCGATTCGCCGTTCTCGAACAGGATGCGCACCCGGCCCGAGAGCACCATCACGAACTCCTGGCCCGCATGGCGGATGGTCTCCGAGAATTCGCCAGCCTCGCGCGCATTGATCACGGCCACCAGGGGCTGCATCTTCTTGCCCGGGAAGGCGCCGCACAGCACGCTGTAGAGGTACTGGTCGGTCTCGTAGCGCTGCACGTCCTCGAAGCAGTCCTTGACCACGGTGGGCGTGTCGCCGGCCGCCTGCTGGGCGTCACCGACCATGAACAGCCGTGTCATGTCGATGTCCAGCGCGTTGCCCAGCATGAGCACCTTCTCGTAACTCAGCGCGATCTGGCCGCGCTCGGCCTTGGAGATGGTGGACACGGCCAGCCCGCTGCTTTCGGCCACCTGCTGCAGCGTCAGGCCACGCTCCTTGCGCGCCTTGCGCAGCTTGGCGCCCACTTCGTGCTTGCCCGCAGGCATGGCGGCGGCCGTGCGGGCGCCCGGCAGCACGGCGGCGAGGACCTGGTCTGGCGTGGGGAGAGTGCTGGACCTGGGGCTGGATCTGGTGCGGGGGCTGGGCATGAAGCGGGCGATCGGGGCTGGCGACCGCCCGATTCTAGGGTCAGGCCCGGCAGTCAGGCGCCGCGCAGGCCGGCCCCGGGCGCCTGCCTGCGGCCCATGCGCAGCCAGCCCACCAGCGCGCAGGCCATGAGGGCGAAGCCGATGTAGCCATAGACCGGGTAGACCATGCCCACCAGCGTGATGAAGCCCGCGAAGCTGCCGCCCAGGGCCAGCACGCCCGCCACGCCCGTGCCCCAGCGAAAACGCGGCGTGCCGGCCGGCAGGATGCGGGCCACGAAGGCATAGAGCATGCCCACGGCCGTGTTGAGGATCATGCCGAAGATGACCAGCGACATCAGGTGCCCCAGCCAGGGCGAGATCTGCGTGGCCAGCGACAGCATGGGCATGGACAGGCCGCCCAGCGTATCCATGCGCCAGTACATCGCGGCCGCGATCATCAGCATCAGCAGGCCCAGCAGCAGCCCGCCCGCCACGCCGCCCCACAGCGCCACGCGGCGCGAGCTGGCCTGCCCGCCCATGATCACCAGGAAGGGCATGCCCGCCACCACGTTGTAGGAAACATAGAGCAGCGCGGCCACCAGCCAGTGGCCCGCGCCCCGGGGCTGGGTGGCGGCGGCGGCCTCCAGTGCGGCCATGTCGCCGTGGGGCGTCAGCAGCACGTAGCCGGCGACCACCACGGTCATGAACACCAGCAGCGGCGTGACGGCGCCGATGAAGGCGATCACCCGGCCCACGTCCAGGCAGACGATGAGCACCGTGGCCACGGTGGCCAGCACGCTGCCCCAGACCTCGGGCAGGCCCAGCCACTGGTGCAGCAGCGAGCCCGCGCCCGCCAGCATGACCACCGTGATGGCAAACAGGAAGAAGGTGATCAGCACATCGAACACCATGCCCACATGCCGGCCCAGCAGGGCCTGCACCACCTCCTTGTGCGAGCCGGCCTGCAGGCGCTGGCCCATGGTGGAGAACGCCATGGACAGGAAGACGAAGGCCAGGGCCGCCACCAGGCAGCCCGCCAGGCCGATGGCGCCAAAGCCCGCGAAGAACTGCAATATCTCCTGCCCCGAGGCGAAGCCCGCCCCGACGATGACGCCGACGAAGGCGCCGGCAATCCTGCTCACTTCCTTGAATGCACCCATGCCTGTCTCCTTGGATTGTTGTGTGTTGCGGGGGCTGAAAAGGTGAAAAAGGGATGACGGCTCAGGCCGCGAAGCGCGCCGGACTCAGCCGCAGGGCATCGACGCCTTGGGCCAGCAGCTCGGCGGGCAGCGGCTCGCGCATCAGCAGCGCGGCCGCGGCGGCCGAGGCGCCGGCCGCCGTCTGTATGCCATAGCCGCCCTGCCCGGCCAGCCAGAAAAAGCCCTCGCGCTGCGCATCCCAGCCGATCACGAAGTCGTCGTCGGGCGCAAAGCTGCGCAGCCCGGCCCAGACATGGCGCGGCCGGCGTATGCGCAGGCGGGTCAGTGTCTCGATACGGTCTATGCCCATGGCCACGTCCAGCTCCTCGGCCACCACATCATGCGGCGGCACGGGATCGGCATTGGCGGGCGAGCCCAGCAACTGGCCTGCATCGGGCTTGAAGTAGAAGCTCTCGTCCACGCCGATCACGGCAGGCCAGCCGTGGATGTCCTCGCCCTCGGGTGCGGCAAAGGTGAAGGCCGAGCGGCGCCGGGGCTCGATGCCCAGCGGCCGCGCGCCGCACAGCCGGGCCACGGCATCGGCCCAGGCGCCTGCGGCATTGACCACGGCGCGGGCGCGGACCTGCGACCCGTCCTGCAGCACCAGGGTCCACAGGCCCTGGCCATCACCATCCACCTCACGCTCGGCGCCGGACAGTTCGGCGCCGCAGCGCAGCCGCGCACCGGCACGCGCCATGCCGCGCAGAAAGCCCTGGTGCAGTTCGGCCACGTCGATGTCCATGGCGTCCAGGTCATGCACGGCGCCCACGAGCAGGCTCTCCTGCAGGCAGGGCACCAGGGCGCAGGCCTGGCGCGCGTCGATGCGCTCGGCGCGCAGGCCGTCACGGCGGTACATGGCCAGGGCCTCGTCCAGCTGGGGTTCCTGGCCGGCCGTTCCTATGTAGAGCACGCTGCGCGGCTGCAGCAGCGCGTGCTCGCAAAAACCTTCGGGCGGCGCGCTGTAGAAGCCACGGCTGGCGCGTGTCAGCGCGCGTATCTGCGCGGTGCCGTAGCTCTCCATGAACATGGCGGCCGAGCGGCCCGTGGCGTGGTATCCGGGCTGCGGCTCGCGTTCCAGCACCACCACCGAGGCGCCACCCCCGGCCAGCCGCCAGGCCACCGAGGCGCCGGCCATGCCGGCACCGATCACGGCGAAATCCAGAACCTGGCTTTCCATCATCCATCGCTCCATTTTTTTCCAATGAGAAAATTATCCGATAAGAAAAAAATGAGGCAAGCCCCTGGTCCTCGTGGTTTTCACCGGGTACGCAGCACAAGAAAAAAGGGACGGCGCCTGGCCGTCCCTTGTGGCAGTGCGCGCCGCACGCTCAGGCCGGCGGCAGCTTTCCGTCCCAGCCACCGGCCAGGGCCTGGTACAGCGCCACGGCGGCGCGCAGGCCGCGCGCACGGCTGTCGGCAGCCGCGTCCTGGGCCGCATACAGGTCGCGCTGCGCATTCAGCACTTCGTACAGGCCCACGCTGCCCAGCTGGTAGCGGCGCTGCGCCAGTTGCTCGGCACGCTGGCGCTGCTCGGCGGCCTGCGCCAGGTGGGCGTCTTCGCTGCGCGTGCGCTGCAGGCGCACCAGGGCGTTCTCCGTGTCCTCCAGCGCCAGCAGCACGGTCTGCTGGTACTGGGCCAGCGCGGCCTGGGCGCCGGCCTCGCTGGCCGCGATGCGCGCCCGCACGCGGCCCACGTCAAGAAAGGACCAGTCCACGCCCAGGAACACGCTGCTGCGGGCGCTGGCGCCCTCGAACAGCGCGCCGCCGTGCAACGCCGTGCTGCCCAGCAGGCCGCCCAGCGACAGGCGCGGGAACAGGTCGGCCGTGGCCACGCCGATGCGTGCCGTGGCCGCATGCAGCCGTGCCTCGGCCACGGCCACGTCCGGGCGCCGGCGCAGCAGGCCGGCCGGCGTGCCGGGGTCGATGGCCGGCGGCAGCTGCGGCAGGGCGGCAGGCACATCCAGCGCGGCGATCAGCGCCTCGGGCACCTGGCCCGTGAGCACGGCCAGCCGGTGCTGCGCCATGGCGATCTGCGCCTGCAACGCGGGAATGCGCGAGCGCGTGGCCTCCAGCTGGGCCTGGGCGCGCGCCAGGTCGAACTCGGTGCCGCTGCCGTGCGCCAGGCGCAGCTGCACCAGGCGCAGCGTGTCCTGCTGGTTGGCCGCGTTGGCCTGCGCCAAGGCCAGGCGCTGCTGCCAGCCGCGCAGATCGGCGTAGCTGCCCGCCACCTGGGCCGCAATGGCCACCTGCAGGGCCGCAAGGTCTGCCGCATCGGCGCGCAGGTCGGCATGCCGCGCCTCGATGCCGCGCCGCACGCGGCCGAACACGTCGATCTCCCAGCTGGCGGCCAATCCGGCCGTGTAGCTGCGCTGGCTGCGCGGGCCATAGAAAGCCTCGCTCTCGCTGAGCTTTTGCTGCGTGGCCCGGCCCGACATCGTGACCGTTGGCAGCTGGTCGAAGCGGCTTTCGCGCAGCAGCGCCTGGGCACCGTCCAGCCGCGCCAGCGCCACCTGCAGGTCCTGGTTGTCGCCCAGCGCGCGCTCCACCAGCTGCGTCAGCTGCGGGTCCTGGAACTGGCGCCAGAAGGCGGCGTCAGGCTCGGCCTGGGGGGTGGCCGGTGCAGGCTCGGCCCGCGCGAACTGCGCTGCGGCCCGCGGCGCCGCAGGCGCCTTGAAGTCAGGGCCGACCGCGCAGCCGCCCACCAGGGCGGCGGATGCCAGCGCCAGCGCGTGGCGGCTCAGGGACTTGCGTATCTCAGGCATGTGGGGACTCCAGGGAGACGGGCTGGGCAGGCCCGGTGGAATGCGCAGGCGCATGCCCCGTCAGCGCGCGGCCCGAAAGCCGGCGCAGCGTGACGTAGAACACCGGCGTGAGGAACAGGCCGAACAGGGTCACGCCCAGCATTCCCGAGAACACGGTCACGCCCGTGGCCGCGCGCACCTCGCTGCCCGCGCCGCCACCGATGAGCAAAGGCACGGCCCCCGCGATGAAGGCGATCGAGGTCATGACGATGGGCCGCAGCCGCAGGCGGCAGGCCTGCAGCGCGGCATCGACGATGCCCACGCCGCGCAGCTCCAGCTCGCGTGCGAATTCCACGATCAGGATGGCGTTCTTGCAGGCCAGCCCCATCAGCACCACCAGCCCCACCTGCACGAAGACGTTGTTGTCGCCGCCGGCCAGCCAGACGCCGAACAGCGCCGCGCAGATGCACACGGGCACGATGAGGATCACGGCCAGCGGCAGCGTCCAGCTCTCGTAGAGCGCGGCCAGCACCAGGAAGACCAGCATCACGGCAATGGCGAAGACCACGGCTGCGGCGTTGCTCTGCTCCACCTGCTGGTAGCTCAGGTCGGTCCAGGCCAGCTCGATGCCGCGCGGCAGCGTGCGCTGCGCGATCTCCTGGAGCTTGGCCAGCACCTCGCCCGAGGACAGCACGCGCGGGTCGGAGTCGCCGATCAGATCGGCCGCCGGAAAGCCGTTGTAGCGCAGCACCGGGTCGGGGCCGAAGCTGGGCACCACGGTGACCATGGAGCCTATGGGCACCATCTCGCCGCGTGCATTGCGCGTGCGCAGACTGGCGATGTCCTCCACGGTCTGGCGGTGGTCCGCGTCGGCCTGCAGCATCACGCGCCAGACGCGGCCGAAGGCGTTGAAGTCGTTGACGTAGACCGATCCCAGGTAGGCCTGCAGCGTCTGGAACAGGTCGGTCAACGCCACGCCCTGGGCCTTGGCCTTGGTGCGGTCCACCTTGACTTCCAGCTGCGGGATGTTGGACTGGTAACTGCTGACCGGGTAGGTCATGCCCGGCGTTTTGGCGATCTCGGCCTGGAAGGCCTGCAGCGCCTGCTGCAGCGCCGCGTAGCCCAGGCCCGCACGGTCCTGCAGGAACAGCGAGTAGCCCGAGCCGTTGCCCAGGCCCTGGATGGGCGGGGGCATCAGCGCATAGGCGAAGCCGCCCTCGATCTGCGAGAACTTGGCGCCCAGCTCGGCATTGATGGCCTCGGCGCTGCGCGTGCGCTCGCCGAAGGGCTTGAGCATGATGTAGGCGCTGGTCAGGTTGGGCGTGGTGGTGGACTGCAGCGCGTTGAAGCCCGCGAAGGCGGCGACCATGTCCACGCCTTCCACGCTTTTGGCGGCATCGACCATCTGGCGCGTGACCGCATCCGTGCGGTTCAGCGAAGCCCCCTCGGGCAGCTTGGCGCCGCCGAACAGGTACAGCTTGTCCTGCAGCGGGATGAAGCCGCCCGGCACGGCCTGGAACAGCACGGCCGTGCCCGCCAGCAGCGCCGCATAGACCGCGAACACCAGGCCCCGGCGGCGCAGCGAATGCCCCACCGAGTTCTGGTAGCCGTGGGCGCTGCGGTCGAAGAAGCGGTTGAAGGGCCGGAAGAGCCAGCCCAGGCTGCGGTCCAGCCCGCGCGCCAGCGGATCGCGCGGCGCGCCGCGCGGCTGCAGCAGCTTGGCCGCCAGCGCGGGCGACAGCGTCAGCGAGTTGATGGCCGAGATCACCGTGGAGATGGCAATCGTCACGGCGAACTGCTTGTAGAACTGGCCCGTCACGCCGCTGAGAAAGGCCATGGGCACGAAGACCGCGCACAGCACCAGGGCGATGGCGATGATGGGGCCCGAGACCTCCTTCATCGCCAGGTGGGCCGCCTCCAGGGGCGTGTGCCCTTCCTCGATGTAGCGCTCCACGTTCTCCACCACGACGATGGCGTCGTCCACCACGATGCCGATGGCCAGCACCAGGCCGAACAGGGTCAGCGTGTTGATGGAGTAGCCCAGCAGGTACAGCCCCGCGAAGGTGCCGACGATGGACACGGGCACGGCCAGCAGCGGAATGATGGAGGCGCGCCAGGTCTGCAGGAAGACGATGACCACCAGCACCACGAGGATGACGGCCTCGATCAGCGTGCTCTGCACCGCCTTGATGGAGTCGCGCACGAAGACCGTGGGGTCCCAGACCGTCTCGAAGGCCACGCCCTCGGGCAGGTCCTGCGAGAGCTTGTCCATGGCCGCGTAGACCTGCTCGGCCACGCCCAGCGCATTGGCGCCCGGCGACAGGAAGATGCCCACGGCCGCCATGTTCTTCTTGTCGCTCCACGAGCGCAGCGTGTAGTCGCTGGCGCCCAGCTCGATGCGCGCCACGTCGGCCAGGCGCACGACCTGGCCGTCCGCGCCGCCCTTGAGCACGATGCTGCCGAATTCCTCGGGCGTCTTCAGCCGCCCGCGCACGTTGATGGACAGCAGCTTGTCCGCGCTCTGCGGACTGGGCTGCGCGCCCAATTGCCCGGCCGAGACCTGGATGTTCTGCTCGCGGATGGCGGCAATCACCTCGGGCGCCGTGAGCTGGCGCGCGGCCACCTTGTCCGGGTCCAGCCACACGCGCATGGCGTAGTCGCCCGCGCCGTAGATGCCCACGTCGCCAATGCCCGGAATGCGCGCCAGCACGTCCTTGATCTTGAGCGTGACGTAGTTGCGCAGGTACAGCGCGTCATGCTGGCCGTCCTGGGACACCAGGCCCACGTACATCAGCGGCGTGGACGACTGCTTTTGCGTGGTCACGCCGAACTGACGCACCTCCTCGGGCAGACGGCTCTGGGCCTGGCTGACGCGGTTTTGCACGCGCACGGCGGCCGTGTCGGGATCGACATCGGGGCGGAAGGTGGAGACCACCTGCAGGCTGCCGTCGGACGCCGCGACCGACTTCATGTACATCAGGCCTTCGACGCCGTTGATGGCCTCCTCCAGCGGCACGGCCACCGACTCGGCGACCTCCTTGGGATTGGCGCCCGGATAGGTGGCGCGCACCACCACGCTGGGCGGCACGACCTCGGGATACTCGCCCACGGGCAGCTGCGGAATCGCGACCAGCCCCACGGCGAACAGGATGATGGAGAGCACGACCGCGAAGATCGGCCGGTCTATGAAGAATTTGGAGAAGTCCATGGTGCTTCCCGGTTCACTGCGCGGCCACGGCCGGCGCCTTGGCCACCGCCGCCTGCCCGTCGCCGGGAGCAGGCTTGGGGCTGATCGGCATGCCGGGGTAGTAGATGCGCTGCAGCCCGCCGACCACCAGGCTGTCGCCCGCCGCCAGCCCCTTGTTCACCACGCGCCGGCCATCGACCATGCGGCCCAGCTCCAGGTCGCGGCGCTCGGCCTTGTTGCCCTCGCCCACCACATACACGTACTTGCGGTCCTGGTCGGTGAGCACGGCCTTGTCGTCGATCAGCAGCGTCTGCCGCTCGCCGCCCAGGCCCTGCGCGTCTTGCAGTTGCACGCGCGCGAACAGGCCCGGCGTCAGCAGGCGGTCGGGATTGGGCAGGCGGGCGCGCATGCGCACCGTGCCCGTGCCTGCGTTGAGCTGGTTGTCGGTGAAGTCCAGGCTGCCCGCATGCGGAAAGCCGTCGTCGCCAGCCAGCCCCACACGCACGGGCCGCTGCACGCCGGGCCGCCCCTTGGTGTCCTTGGCGGCCTGCTGCTGCCGCAGGAAGCTGTGCTCGTCCGCATCGAAGTAGACATACACCGGGTCCTGCGAGACCACGGTGGTCAGCACGCTCTGGTCGGCCTGGGCCAGGTTGCCCACGGTGAGCAGGGCGCGGCCCGCGCGGCCGGAGACCGGCGCGCGCACCTCGGTGAAATCCAGGTTGAGCCGGGCTGCCGCCAGCGCGGCCTCGGCGGCACGCACCTGGGCGGCGCTCTGGGCCAGGGCGCCGGCGCGCGTATCGGCTTCCTCGCGCGAGACGGCATGCTCGGCCACCAGCTGGCGCGCGCGCTGGTCCTGGGTGCGGGCCAGCGCGGCGCCTGCGCGCGTGCGCTCCAGCTCGGCCTCGGCGCTGGCCAGGGCGGCGCGGTAGGGCCGCTGGTCGATCACGAACAGCAGCTGGCCCTTCCTGACCTCCTGCCCCTCGCTGAAGGCAATGCGCTCGATATAGCCCGACACGCGCGGGCGCAGTTGGACCGACTCCACGGCATCAATGCGGCCGTTGAACTCGTCCCAGACACGCACGCTGGCCGGCACGACCTCGCTCACCAGCACCTCGGGCGCAGGCGGCGGGCCGTCGCTGGCGTGGGCATCGCCCACGGCCTGCGGGCGGCAGCCGGCAAGCAGGGCCAGCGCCGCCAGGGCGCCTCCGAACAGGGCACGCCGCAACGGCGGCGGTGGAAGAACGGGCATGGATCGACTCTCCTTGAGGGGGATGGGCAAGGCCCTGCTGCCGGGGCTGCGGCGGGGCCGGAAAAAGGGGCGGGACCGCAGGCTCTGGAGGCCTTCCAGGCGGTTGCTCACAATGGGTTGCATTCTTCAAGTTCAAGTGAACTTGAAGTCAAGATCCGCGCGCAAAGACACCACGAAAATTGAGGACGGTTTGCCGGGGATATCGCTGGCCGGATCGGACAAGCGCAGCGGCAATTGACCAGGAACGACCTGAGAAAACCTGAAAAGACCTGGACAGGCGCGCACAGACGGACACACGCGCGTTGCCGCACCTGCAAGACGCCACCACTACACTGCAAGGCCATCTGACCCAGGGTGGCGGCCAGGTTTCACCAGGAACCGCCAGGTACCGCCAAAAGCCGCCGACTACTGCCGACGAACGCCGACACCCTCCATGGAAAAGCACTGGATGCCTGCCGCATGAATCTGCTTGCTCACGCCACACTGTCCCGGCCACAGGGACGCAACGAACGCATCAGCACCGTGAGAGTGCTGGCCCTGGAGATGCCGGGCGGCGACACCACGGCCACCGCAGCGCGCCATGTCGTGACCTTGCAGGTCACGCAATTGAAGGCCGGCGTCGTCGCGCAGGTCGATGACAGCACGCTCACCCCCTTGCCCCAGGCGCTGGAGCCTGCACGCCAGCGCGCGCTGGCCTACCTGCGCCAGCGCCTGGGCGCGGGCGATGTGCTGCAGTCCCATGAGGGCTTTGCGGAGCTGGATGCTGAAGCAGGCCCGGCGCCCTCCCCCGGCCCGGCCCCGGGACAGGCCACGGTGCCGCCAGGCCTGCCGGAGTCGGCCCTGCAGGCCGGCGCCATTTCCGCCCTGTGCAAACGCCTGGACGGCAGCGCCTGGCGGCTGATGCCCTCGGGCCAGCAGGCCCGGCTGGTGTGGCGGCTGGCCGAGTATGCGGACCCCGCGCGCGGCGGCGCCGCCCAGCGCCTGCTGCATGCCCAGGTTCCACGCCTGGTGGCACTGCTGGGCACGGGGGACGATCTGCTCGACTACTGCCTGGCCTACCTCATCGGGCGCCTGGGCGATGGCGGCGCGGCGGTGGCCCTGCAGGCGCTCTCGCAACGCGGCACCAGCGAGGCCACGCGCGATCTGGCGCACCAGGCCTGGCTGGCCCTGCTGGAGCCGCAGGAGCGCCAGGCGGCGCTGCAGGAGTACCAGGCGCAGTGGGCCGGGATCCCCCCGCAGGAAAACGGCCCGAAAGAGGAGGGACCGCAGGCCGAACAGGCCTTCTTCCAGGCACTTGGGCCACAGGCGCTGCTGGCGGCCGATGCGCTGGGCGCGCACGACGGCGCCGTCCACCAGCAGCTGCTGGCCTGGATGGAGCGCATCCCTTTCACGCGCGCCTGGTGGCCGGCCCTGCGGCGCATCCACAAGCGTGCCGAGTGGCGGCGCGACCACGCCCTGCTGGCCGTGCTGCATGCGCGCTTCGATGGCCCGCGCGACGAGGGTGCCGTCTTCAGCCGCGACACCTCGCTGTACCTGCGCCTGCGCGGCTGGCGCCAGCTGCGGCGCATGGCCTCGGCCGACCACAGCGAAAGCGCCGCCCATGCCGCAGCCCTGCTCCAGGCCATGGACCGCTGCTGCGCGGGCCAGCCTGCCTCGCGCTCCGGCCGCCTGCCCGAATCGCGCTGGCTGCTCGCCGCCCGGCTGCTGCTGCCGCGCTGGCCGCAACTGCATGCCTCGGCCCGCGCCCACACCTGGTACACCGACGAGCCGCTGGACCTGCAGCAGCTGCCCGCGCAGCGCGTGGAAGGGCTTTCGGCCATGTGGGACGCCCACCCCGGGCAACTGCTGCAACTGGTGGGCCGTTCGCAGTCCACGCTGCTGCTGTGGTCGCTCACGCGCGCCCTGCAGGACCAGAAGGCCTTTCTGGACGGCCTCGATGCAGCGGCCACCGCGCCGCTGCTGCACAAAACCTATGCACCGGCGGCTGCGCTGGGCCTTCGGATCGCGCAGCAGCGCATGGTCTCGCTGACCGACGATGCGGCGCGCCGGCCCTGGCTGCTGGCGCTTGCGCAATGCGGCGACGGGCCTGCCGCCAGCTACCTGGGCGCCTGGCTGTCGCGTGACCGCGCAGGCGCCGCGCGCGATGCCGAACTGGTGGCCGCCCTGCTGCTGTCACCGGCCGCCAGCTCGCGCACCCAGGGCCTGGCCCTGCTGTTTTATGCCGATGGTGCAGCCGTGGCCCTGGCCTTGCTGGCGGCGCTGCCCACGCTGGACGCCGAAAGCCCCGCGCTGGCCGATATCCGCGATGCCGTGCAGGCGCTGTTCGATGGCAACGGCCCGCTGGCTGCGCAGGCCGCCAGCGTCCCGGCCCCGCCGCTGCACCACCTGCTGGCGCACTCGGTGACGGCGCTGGTGGAGATGGCCACCGCCTGGCTGCTGGCGCATCCGCAGGGCCTGCGGACCCTGCCCCCGGCGGCGTTGCGCGGGCTGCTGGAATCCGGGGAACCTGCGCGCATGGCCTGCGGCATACGGCTCATGGGCAGCCTGGCCGATGACCTGCTGTGCGAGCAGGCCGCCATGCTGGCCGAATTCGCCGTATCACCGCATGCCGCCTTGCGCGCAGCGGCAGCGCCCCTGGTCGAGCGCCTGGCCGGCACTCCCCTGTACAACACGCGCTGCAATGCCCAGATCGCCGAACGCCTGCACGAGGTGCTGTTCCGCGCGGAAAAGGCCGAAGGCGTGCACGACGCGGCGCTGCGGCTGCTCACCGGCCCGCTGGCCGCCGTGGCCCCGGCCCGCGATGCCTCGGGCATCTGGCGCGCCCTGCAGGCGCAGGCCAAGGGCGCACAGCGCTACGGCGCCTGGGGCCTGAAGGCGCTGGACCTGCAGGCCTACACGCTGCGCCAATGGTCCACGCTGGCCCGGCATGCCGATGCCGACGTGCGCGCCTTGAGCCGCCAGAGCATCGATGCGCAGCTCACCCCCATGGACCGGACCCTGCCCGAGCAGGCCGAACAGCTGCTGCCGCTGGCCGACGCCCTGTTTGCCGACACGCAGCAGTACGCACGCGAGATGTTCGGCCAGCGGCTGCCGGACGGTGCCCTGTCGCCGCAGCTGCTGCTCGGCTGGGTCGATCACGCCCAGCCCTGGGTGCAGGCCCTGGGCCGCCAGCGGCTCGCGCAGCACATGAGCGCGCCCGAGGCCAGCCTCTTCCTCACGCGCCTGGCCCAGCACCCCGCCACCAGCGTGCAGCTGTTCGTCACGCAATGGCTGCTCGCCCTGCCCGACGAGCCCGCGCCGCAGCGCGCGGCGCGCCTGCAGGAGCTGCAGCCCTACTTCCTGGCCGTGCTCAGCCAGGTGCACCGCGCGCGCGCCAGCAAGACGCGCGTGCTGCATTTCCTGCGCAGCCAGGTGCAGGCGCCCGAGACCGCCGCCGTGGTGGCGGCCATCTTTGCGCGGCAGGTGGTCAGCGCCAGCCATGCCGACCAGCCCGACTATGTGGCCGGGCTGCGCGACATCGTGCAGCGCCATCCCCAGCTGGCGCAAAGCTTCATGCAGCCCCTGGCGGCGGAGCGGCGCGGCCAGGCCCCGTCTTCAACCTGAGCGCCGCAACAAGGCACGGAGTCGATCGGACATGGAATTTCGCTATCAGTACTACGGCAGCACGCAGGTCAACGACACGGCGGCCGAGCAGGCCTTCTCCTTCGCGCCCGACCTGCTGCGCCCACCCACGCGCTTCGACGGCCTGCTCCGGCGCGACGGCCCGGCCTACCTGCAGGTGCGCGAAGGGCTGTCCGCGCTGCACAGCGTGGTGGTCAGCGACCTGCGCACGCGCGGCCGCGACAAGACGGCCTACCGCGAATGGCTGCAGGAACACGAAGCGCAAATGCTGGCCACCTTCATGGCCGACACCGGCGGCGCCCAGGCGCACGCCAAGGAAATCAGCGCCGAACTCAAGGACCTGCGCGAGACCCGCAACCAGGTGCTCACCCCCTTCTACAAGGCCCAGCGCAAGTACTTCGACTGGCTGTTCGTGGCCAACCGCGATGCCTGGTATGTGCTGGACCCCGTGATCACCGTGCACCCGGACCGGCTGCTGTTCGAGGCCTTCAGCCAGGACGAATCGAGCTACTGCGCGGTCAGCATCCGGCACGAGGCCTTCGAGCATGCGGGCGAGCGCATCTGCGGCACCACCAACATCGATTACTCGGCCAGCCTCTACGAAGAATTCCAGAAGATCCGCAACTACCGGGACACGCGGCTGACGCTGGACCCGGCCGGCTTTGCCGTGCAGGTGGGCGGCGACCCCGCGCTGCGCGAGGAAAAGATCGACCTGCCCGACAGCTGGCTGCGCGGCTTCGTGCAGGTCTCCAGCGCCATGGCCCTGCCAGCCACCGTGCTGGAGCTGCACCCCATGGACCTGTTCAACATCTGCGCGCGGCTGCGTGCCCGGCGCGAGCGCCATGGCCCGCGCGCGCTGCGCTTCGAGCTGGCGCCGGGACAGCCGCCCGCCGTGGTCTTCGAGCCCTGGGAGGAGCGCCTGGCCACCCGGCGCTCGCACGTCGTCAGCGATGCCATGGGCACGGGCGGCGGCACCATCCGCCTGTGGGGGCGCCGCCGCCTGCTCACGCTGGAGCGGCTGATCTCCCAGGCCACGCGCGTGCGCGTGCACCTGCTGGGCAGCGGCATGCCCAGCTTCTGGGTGATCGAGCTGGGCCTGGTCACGGTCACGCTGGGCCTGTCGGGCTGGAGCGCCAACGACTGGGCCGCCAGCGCACGCTTTCACCTGATGGCGCCGCAGGCCGAAGTCACGCCTGCCGATGTCCAGGCCGTGGGCCGGCAGCTGCAGTCGTGCTGGCAGGCCGGCGCGCAGGATCTGGCCCAGGCCACGGGCCTGTCCACGGCCCAGGTGCACACGGCCATGACACGCTGGATGCAGGCCGGGCGCGCGGTCTACGACCTGGACGCCGGGCGCTACGCCTGGCGCGAGCTGCTGCGCGAGCCGCTGACGGCGCAGCAATTGCAGCCCGCCAACCCCGAGGAGGACAAGGCGCTGGCCCTGGTGCGCGGCAAGGCTATTGCCCCGCCGCGCATCGACCGCAAGGATGGGTTCAGCCGCATCACCGGCCAGATCCCGCGCGCCGACGGCAAGCGCCTGTTCGACACCCAGCTCGAACTCGATGCCGACGAGCGCCTGACCGATGCGCGCTGCAGCTGCAACCACTATCAGCAGTACCGGCTGCGCCAGGGGCCCTGCGAGCACATGATTGCGCTGCGCCTGGTGGCGCAGCCCCAGCTCGATGCCGCCCGCCAGCCGACCGGCCCGCAGATGAAGGCCGCAGGACAAGGAGAAATCGCGTGAACCGCTTCAATTGCTCTACACTGCCACGCGGAGCGACGCGCAGGCTCTTGCAATCCGGGTGGTGTTTCGCCACCCTTGTGAACTGCCGTTTCATGCACCACGGGCGCCGTTTTCACTGTGCCACCCCAGCGACGGTATGCGTTTTCCTGAGTGGCTTGCCACAAGCGAAACACGCATACCGTCGCGGGGTGGCGTCGAGCGAACAGCTCCCGTCCCGTGAGCCCTGCGGGCTCTTCGACGAGAAGCGCGTCGCTCCATTTCTTTGCCCGCCGCACAGCGGCCGGGCCCGCCTTGCCGGGGTGGCCGCATGAGCCAGCCGCAACCCACACGCGCCGAGATCTACGAGCGCATCAAGGCATCGAGCAAACAGGAAGTCATCCTCGACGAGATGCAGCGCCTGGGCTTCTGGCCCAAGGGCGAGGGACAGCCGCAGCTGGCCGCAGCCCACATCCAGCGCGAGGGCGAGCTGCAGCGCGAGCTGGCCGAGCTGCGCCAGCAGATCGCCGTGCGCCAGAACCCCGAGCGCGCACTGCGCCAGATGCGCAAGGAGCGCATGCAAAAGGCGCTGGCCCAGCGCGAGGAAACCAAACGCCGCCAGGCCCAGGAGCGCCACGACAAGGCGCTGGCCTGGCATGCGAAGCGGGCCACGCACGTGGGCTATCTGGGCCCCGGCGTCTCCGCTGCCCTGCAGGGGCCGCAGGCCGGTGAGGCACCGCCTGCTGCCGGGGAACGCCGGCAGGCCGACCCGCAAAGGCTGGCCCGGCATGGCCTGCCGGAACTTGCCGATGCGGCGCAGCTGGCCGATGCCATGGGCATCACCGTGGCCGAGCTGCGCTTCCTGGGCTTTCACCGCGAGGTGGCCCGCACCCACCACTACCACTCGTTCACCCTGCCCAAGAAGACCGGCGGCGAGCGGCTGATCTCCGCGCCCATGCCGCGCCTCAAGCGCGCGCAGTACTGGGTGCTGGACAACATCCTCGCCAAGGTGCCCGCGCACGATGCCGCCCACGGCTTCCTGGCCGGCCGCTCCATCGTGAGCAATGCCACGCCGCATGCGGGCCACGACGTGGTCATCAACCTGGATGTGAAGGACTTCTTTCCCAGCATTGCCTTCGGCCGCATCAAGGGCGTGTTCCGGCATCTGGGCTATGGCGAGGCCATGGCCACCCTCCTGGCCCTGCTGTGCAGCGAAAACCGCGCCCAGGCCTGGCAGGTGGATGGCGAGAAGCTCTTCGTCGGCGGCAAGGCGCGCGAGCGCGTGCTGCCCCAGGGCGCGCCCACCAGCCCCATGCTCACCAACCTGCTGTGCCGCCGCCTGGACCGCCGCCTGCTGGGCCTGGCCAGGCAGCTGGGCTTTGTGTACACGCGCTATGCGGACGACCTGACCTTCTCCGCCTCGGGCGAGGCCGCGCGCGACAACGTGGGCCGGCTGCTGGGCCGCGTGCGCTGGATACTGCGCGACGAAGGCTTCACGCCCCACCCCGACAAGGAGCGCGTGATGCGCAAGGGCCGCCGCCAGGAGGTCACGGGGCTGGTGGTGAACGCGGACAAGCCCGGCGTATCGCGCGAGACGCGCAGGCGCCTGCGCGCCGCCCTGCACCGCGCCACGCAGGCCAGCGCCGGCAAGCCGGCGCACTGGCAGGGGCAGGCAGCCCAGCCCTCGCAATTGCTGGGACTGGCGCAGTTCGTGTACCAGGTCGATCCCGTGCAGGGCGGCCCGCTGCTGGGCCAGGCCCGCCAGCTCACGCGCAGCCCCATCGACCGCGCCAACGATGCCCTGCTGCAGGCCAGCCGGCAGGACCGCGCGGCGGCGCGTGCGCAGCCGCCCGCAAGCGCACAGTTCCGGCGTCTGGCCGCCAGCGGGCAGGCGCCTGCGCTGGCCAGCGGCAAGACGTGGTGGCAGCCGGCCGAGCCGGCGGCACCCGTGATCGAGAAGACCGACCAGCAGCGGCGCGAACAGCGGCTGCAAGAGCGCGAGGCCGCACGCGCCCAAGCCGCGGCGGCCGCACGGCCGGCCGTGGACACGCCGCAGCAGCAGCCCGCACAGGCGCCGAGCCCCGACGCCCAGGCACCCGGCCCATCGCCGATGCCCGGCCTGCTGACCTACTGGACGCAGATCGTGATCTGCTTCTTGCTGGGCACGGTGTTCCAGGCACGCCTGATCACGCTGATCGGCATCGTGCTGGTCCTGCTCCTGCGCTACCGGCGCATACGGCGCTGGGATGTCTTTGCCGCTGCGATGGTGGTGGCCGTGCTGCTGGGCCTGGGGCTGCGGCTGTCGTGATGTTCACGGGGCCGCAGGCCTCAGAGGCCTGCGCCGCCGCCCGCCAAGGGTGCGCTGCGCAGCGCCAGGAAGCGGCGCGGCGAGGTGCCCACCGCCTTGCGGAACATGGTCACGAAGGCGGGTGCGCTCTCGTAGCCCAGGGCATCTGCCACGGTCTGTATGCGCAGCCCCTCGGACAGCTTTTGCAGTGCGGTGAGCACATGCAGCTGGCGGCGCCACTGGTTGACCGTAAGCCCGGTCTCGGCCAGGAACAGCCGCGTCATGCTGCGCTCGCTCATGCCGATGCGCTGGGCCCAGTCGGCCAGCCGTGCCTGCAGCTGCGGCTGCTCGCACAGGGCGTTGGTCATGCGGCGCAGGCGCCGGTCGTGCGGCAGGGGCAGGTGCAGTCCTTCGGGCTGCGCCGCCTGGATCTCGTCGAGCAGCACCTGCATGAGCCGGCCATCGCCGCTGTCGGGCTCGTAGTCCTGCGGCAGGCCCTGCACGCGGTCCAGCAGCGCACTGAGAAAGGGCGAGACGGCCAGCGCATGGCAAGGTCCGGGCACGGGGCGCACGGCCCCTGCCTCGACAAAGACCACGTAGCCGCTGGCCGCACCGCTGCAGCTGACCCGGTGCAGCGTGCCGCCCGGAATCCAGGCGGCGCTGCGCGGCGGCACCACGCAGACGCCCGCATCGGTCTCCAGCGTGATGAGCCCCGCATGGGTGACCATGAGCTGGCTCTTGCGGTGGGCATGGAAGTTCATCCCCCAGTCGCCGGGGCCCGACCGCATGGGCAGGACGATCACGGGACGGTCCACATGATCGGGGTCCCACCTCTCGGGCAGGACTTTGAGCAGGGCTGAATCCACGGCATTCATGGTGTTTCTCTCAGTTCATGTCAATCGGTCATCAATCGGACCCGAGCAGCTCCCGTGCACGCTGCTGCGCCTCCTCGGGGGAGGCCACCAGCAGCATGGGATAGCCCCAGGCCTTGCCGAACATCTGTGCGAAGGCCTCGGCCTCGGCGCGCTTGTGCGCATCGGGCTCGGCGTGGACCAGGGCGCGCACCAGGCTTTTGAGCTCGGGGCGGCGGGCCTTCATCCACAGCACGACCTGCTTGCGCTCCTCGGGCGAGCGCTCCTCCTGGGACATGTCGCCGTCGCTGAAGAAGACAAAGGCCTGGCCGCGGGCCAGCAGGGCCGAGAAGTCCTCCAGCAAGCGGTCCACGGGCACGGCCTTGTCGCGCTCGTAGCCCATGCGGACCAGGGGAAAGCTGCTGCTGTCGATGTACATGGAAACCTCCGGCCGATGCCATTCAATACAAATGAGACCCATTACTGTATGAATGAACGGCAGCTGCGTCATTGCAGCACTCGGCCAAAGAATTTCGCAGTCCGGCCAGGACGCTCGCATGGGCGGTACAGACCCGGTTGCCCTGTTCCTGCGCTTTCGCTCAGAATGGCCGCATTCTTCGAGTTCAAGTGA
Source organism: Delftia sp. DLF01 (assembly GCF_014852125.1). Lineage (NCBI taxonomy): Bacteria > Pseudomonadati > Pseudomonadota > Betaproteobacteria > Burkholderiales > Comamonadaceae > Delftia > Delftia sp. DLF01. The sequence continues at coordinate 290,825 of NZ_JACVAZ010000005.1, read as the reverse complement.
ACTTGAAGTCAAGCCACAAAGGAAAGCCACCATGAAAACCGAGGATGATCCGCTGCTCAGCATCGGCGACGTGGCGCAGCGCAGCGGGGTCAAGGCCTCGGCGCTGCGCTTTTACGAGTCGCTGAACCTGATCGAGTCCGTGCGCAGCGCCAGCGGCCACCGGCGCTACCACCGCTCGTCGCTGCGGCGCATCGCCTTCGTGGTGTTCGCCCAGCGCATAGGCTTCACGCTGGAGGAGATCGACGAGCAGCTGGCCAAGCTGCCCAGCCGCCATGTCCCCACGGGCGGGGACTGGCAGAAGATGTCGCGGGTCTGGAAGCAGCGGCTGGACGACCGCATAGGCGAGCTGCAGCGGCTCAGCGAGAGCCTGGACCAGTGCATTGGCTGCGGTTGCCTGTCGCTGCGCCACTGCGTGCTGCACAACCCCGGCGACCTGTGCGCACAGAACGGCCCCGGGCCGCGCCGCTGGCTGGGCGACCCGCCGCCCGTGGCCATGGGCGGGCCCTGCCCGGGCCACTGCCACGACGAAGGCTGATCAGGACACGCGCCGTGTCGTGACGAAGTTCAGCACCGCCTGCAGCATGCGCTGCAGCGTGGGCTGGATCTGTTCGGCGCGCTCGGGCAGGTAGTCGAAGGGCAGGGCTTCCTGCATGTAGCTGCACTGCGTCATCTCCAGCTGCACGGCGTGGATGCCGGCCTCGGGCTGGCCGTAGTGGCGCGTGATGTAGCCGCCCGTGAAGCGGCCGTTGAGTATGGCGGTGTGGCCCGGCGCGGTCTGCGCAATGGCCAGCAGATGCTCGGCCAGCTCCAGCGCGCAACTCGTGCCCTTGCCGGTGCCCAGGTTCAGGTCGGGCAGCTTGCCTTCGAAGAAGCGCGGCAGCACCGAGCGGATGGAGTGCGCGTCCCACAGCGCCACGGTGCCGTGCACGGCCTTGAGGCGGTCCAACTCGGCGCGCAGCTGTGCGTGGTACGGGCCCCAGATGGCTTCGCGGCGCGCGGCGATCTCGGCGTCTGCAGGCACATCGGCCGGGTCGGCGTACAGCGGCGTGTCGTCGAAGGTGTCCACGGGGCACAGGCCGGTGACGCTCTGGCCCGGGTAGAGGCTGGCGCCATCGGGCGGACGGTTCAGGTCCACCACATAGCGCGAATGCGTGGCCACCAGGATGGAGGCGCCCATGGCCTTGGCGAACTCGTACAGGCGCGGCAGGTGCCAGTCGGTGTCGGGCACGTGGCGGGCTTCCTCGGTCAGGCGCGCGGCGATGTCGGGCGGCACATGGGTGCCCGCATGCGGCATGGAGATCAGCAGCGGCGCCGTGCCCTGGTGGAAGACGAAGGGAGGGGGAGCGGTATCGGTCATGGTGTGATTCTGGAACGTTTCTGGCGGATTTTGCGGGCCCATGGCATGCGGGTGCCTCAGGATTGCAGGGTGGCCGTGCGGGCCGCGACAAAGCCATGGGCTGCCGCCTCGTGCAGCGCATGCCGTCCAGCCTGCACGCGGCGCTCGCCGCCCACCCAGAGGCTGTGCAGGGCGCTGCTGCGGTGGCTGCCGAAGACATGGGCCGAGACCATGGCCTGCACCGGCAGGCCGGCCAGTGCCACATGGCCTGCATCCAGCGCCAGGAAGTCGGCCTGCTGGCCCACGGCCAGCCCGGCCACGGGGCGGCCTGCGGCCTGGGCGCCGCCCTGCACGGCGGCGGTCCACAGCGCGGTGCCCACCTGCGGGTCGGGGCCTGCCAGCACATTGCGCTGGCGCAGCGACAGGCGCTGGCTGTATTCGAGCATCAGCAGTTCCTCGGCCGCGTTGACGCAGGCATGGCTGTCCGAGCCCACGCCCCAGGCGCCGCCGTGGCCCAGCCATTGCGGCATGTCGAAGATGCCATCGCCCAGGTTGGCCTCGGTGGTGGGGCAGATGCCGGCCACGGCGCCGCTGCGCGCGGCGCCCGCGTATTCACCGGGCGTCATGTGGGTGGCGTGGACCAGGCACCAGCGTGCGTCCACGGGGGCATGCTCCAGCAGCCATTGCACGGGGCGCTGGCCGCTCCAGGCCAGGCAGTCGTCCACCTCCTGTGTCTGCTCGGCAATGTGGATGTGGATGGGCGCGCGCGCGTCCAGCGCCGTCAGGCCCTCCACGGCCACGCGCAGGCTGTCGGGCGGCACGGCGCGCAGCGAGTGCGGCGCCAGGCCCAGGGCCGCGCCCTGGGCACGGGCCTCGGGCAGCAGGCGCTGCAGCAGGGCCAGCATGTTGTCGGTGCTGCGGATGAAGCGCGCCTGGTCGGCGCGCGGCGGCTTGCCGCCGAAGCCGCTGGTCTGGTAGAGCACGGGCAGCAGGGTGATGCCCATGCCGGCCTTGCGCGCGGCGCGCAGCAGGGCCAGGGACAGCGTGGCGTCGTCGGCATAGGGCCGGCCATCCCGGTCGTGGTGCACGTAGTGGAATTCGCAGACCGAGGTGTAGCCGGCCTCCAGCATCTCCACGTACAGCCAGGTGGCGATGGCCTCCAGCGACTCGGGCGTGATGCGCGCGGCAAAGCGGTACATGAGGTCGCGCCAGCTCCAGAAGCTGTCCTGGGCCTCGGCGCGGTATTCGGTCAGGCCTGCAAAGGCGCGCTGGAAGGCATGCGAGTGCAGGTTGGGCATGCCGGGCAGCACGGGGCCGGGCGCGCGCGGCGCGTTGCCGGGCGGGGCGTCGGCCTGTACGGCCTGCAGGCTTCCTGCGCCATCCCAGCGCAGCAGCACATTGCGCGCCCAGCCCGTGGGCAGCAGCGCGTGCTCGGCGAACAGCGTGCGGCTGTCGGGTGTCGGGTCGATGCCGCTCATTGCCCGGCCTCCAGGATCTCGGCCAGCGCGCGCACGAAGCGAGCGTTGTCGGCCTCCGTGCCCACGGAGACGCGGATGAAGTGCTCGAAGCCCGGCTCCTTCCAGGGCTTGGTGATGATGCCCCGGGCCAGCAGCGCCTCGTTCACGGGGCCGTTGGGGCGGCCGATGTCGATGAACAGGAAGTTGGCGGCCGAAGGCGCCATCCGAAGTGCGGGCAGTGAAGGCAGGGCGGCCAGCCGCTGCGCCAGCACATCGCGCAGGCGCACGGTCTCGGCCACGCCGCGCTGCATGAAGTCCTCGTCGCCCCAGGCCGCCAGCGCCGCCGCCTGGGCGGCCTGGTTGACGTTGAAGGGCGTGCGCACGCGGTCCAGCAGTTGCACCAGGGCCGCGTCGCTGGCCAGGCCGTAGCCCACGCGCAGGCCTGCCAGGCCCCAGGCCTTGGAGAAGGTGCGCAGCACGATCCAGGGCATGGCGCGGCCGCGCAGCAGGGCCAGCACGTCGGGGTAGCCGTCGGCGTGCAGGGCGTACTCGTAGTAGGCCTCGTCCACCACCAGCAGGGTCTGCGGCGGCGTGGCGTCCAGCAGGCGCGCGAAATCCCCGGCGCTGAACATGCAGCCCACGGGATTGGAGGGATTGGCCAGCATGGCGATCTTGGGGCCGCGCGCCAGCGCCTGGCACCAGGCATCGACATCGAAGCCCAGCGCGGGCGTCAGCTCCAGCAGCTCGACGCGGGCGCCCATCATGCGCGGGTAGATCTCGTGCAGGCCGAAGGCCGGGCGCTGGGTGAGCACGCGGTCGCCGGGCGAGAGAAACGCCTGGCACAGCATCTGCAGGATGTCCTCGGAACCGTTGCCCACGGCAATGGCCTCGGCCGGCACGCCGGTGCGCGCCGCGATGGCCGCGCGCAGCGCCGTGCATTGCGCATCGGGATAGGTGCCCACATGCAGGGCCAGGTCGGCCAGGGCGCGGGCCACGGCGGGGCTGGCGCCAAAGGGGTTCTCGTTGCTCGCCAGCCGCGCGATCTCGGTGACGCCGTAGCGCGCCCGCACGGCCTCGGAGGACAGGCCTGCGTTGTACGGCGGCAGCGGCGGCACTTCGGGGCGTGCCAGGGTGTGGATCGCGTGGATGGCGGGAGCGTTCATAGGTCGAATACCTTGCCGGGGTTGAACAGATGCAGGGGGTCCAGCGCCTGCTTGATGGCGCGCATCACGGCCAGTTCGGCCGGCGTGCGGCTGGCGCCGAGATAGGGCTTCTTGTGCAGGCCGATGCCGTGCTCGGCCGAGACGCTGCCGCCGAACTCGCCGATCAGGTGGTACAGCGCGGCCTCGACGCCTTCGCAGTCGCCGTTGGCGGTGGCACCGTCCACCGAGACATGCAGGTTGCCGTCGCCCACATGGCCGAAGAACAGCGAGTGGTGGCCGGGCCAGCGCGCGTCGAACGCGGCGCGGCAGGCATCGGCGAAGCGGCCGATGTCGGCCTGGGGCAGGCTGACGTCGAAGTTGACGGGCGGATGCATGTTCGTGTTGAGCTCGGCCGGCGCCTCGCGCAGCTTCCACAGCTGGCGCGCCTGTGCCACGGACTGGGCGATGACGGCATCGGCCACCTCGCCGGCCTCCATGGCCTCGCCCAGGGCCTCTTCCACGTCGGCGCGCAGCGTGGCCTCGTCCTTGCCGTCCACATCGATCAGGGCCAGCAGCGCATGCGCCTGGCCAAACGGCGGCTGCAGCTTCTGCCAGCGGATGGAGGCCTGGATGAAGCTGTCCCACATCAGCTCGAAGGCCGCCACGCCGTTGCCAAAGCGCGATTGCATGCGCGCGAGCACGGACAGCGCCGCATCGAAGTCCGACACGGCCACCAGGGCCGTGGCGCGGGCCTGGGGCGCGGGGCGCAGGCGCAGCAGCACGCGCGTGACGATGCCCAGCGTGCCCTCCGAGCCGATGAAGAACTGCTTGAGGTCGTAGCCCGTGTTGTTCTTGAGCATGGGGCGCAGCATGGGCAGCACCGTGCCGTCGGCCAGCACCACCTCCAGGCCCAGCACCTGCTCGCGCATCATGCCGTGCTGCAGCACGCCGTTGCCGCCCGCATTGGTGGCCACGTTGCCTCCGATCTGGCAGCTGCCGCGCGCGCCCAGGTCCACGCCGAAGACCATGCCTGCGGCCACGGCCGCCTCCTGCACGGCCTGCAGCGTGGCGCCGGCCTGCACGGTCATCAGCGCGGTGCGCGCGTTCACGTCCTCGATGGCGTTCATTCGCTCCATGGAGACGGCCACGGCACCCGCCACGGGCACGGCCGCGCCGGCCAGGCCCGTGAGCCCGCCCTGGGGCACGACAGGCACGCGGTGGGCTGTGCACAGGCGCATGAGCGCGCTGACCTCGTCGGTGCTGCGCGGGCGCACCAGGGCCAGCGGGCGCTGGGGCGGCGTGCCGCTCCAGTCGGTGTAGTAGCGCGCGGGCGCATCGTCGCCGCGCTGCGCCACTTCGGCGCCCAGGGTGGAAATCAATTCATCGAGAAACAGTGCATGGGACATGAGCAGGCTTTCAGTGGCTCCCCTGCCTGCGGGTCCGCACGATGCGGCCCTGGCGCACGATGGTGCAGTCCGGCCGGTTGCCGAACCAGTAGGCCAGCTCGGCCGCATGGCGCACGGGCCAGAGCACGAAGTGGGCGGGACGGCCGGCCGCGATCAGGCCATGCTCGTCCTGCAGGCCCAGGGCGCGCGCGGCATGGCGGGTGATGCCCGCCAGGGCCTCGGGCACGGTGAGCCGGAACAGGGTGCAGGCCATGTTGGCCATGAGCAAAAGGCTCAGGCAGGGGGAGGTGCCCGGATTGTGATCGGTAGAGACGGCCATGGGAACGCCCGCGGCGCGCAGGCCCGCGATGGGCGGCATGTGGGTGTCGCGCAGCGTGTAGTAGGCGCCGGGCAGCAGCACGGCCACGGAACCCGCGCCGCGCATGGCGGCAATGCCGGATTCGGACAGGTGCTCGATGTGGTCGCACGACAGCGCGCCATAGCGGGCCGCGAGGGCCGCCCCCTCCATGTTCGACAGCTGCTCGGCATGCAGCTTGACGGGCAGGCCCAGGCGGCGTGCGGCCTGGAAGACCTGCTCGGTCTCGGCCAGCGAGAAGGCGATGCGCTCGCAGAACACATCGACCGCATCGACCAGGCCCTCGGCCGCCAGCGCGGGCAGCATGGTGCCGGCGACGAGGTCGATGTAGTCCTGGCTGCGCCCTGCGTACTCGGGCGGCAGCGCATGCGCGCCCAGGAAGGTGGTGCGCACGGTCACGCCCAGGGCCTGGCCCAGGCGCCGGGCCACGCGCAGCTGCTTGCGCTCGTGCTCCAGCGCCAGGCCGTAGCCCGACTTGATCTCGATGGCGCAGACGCCCTCGTCCAGCAGCTGCTGCAGGCGCGGCAGGGCCTGGGCGAACAGCTCGTCCTCGCTGGCCTCGCGCGTGGCACGCACGCTGGAGACGATGCCGCCGCCGGCGCGTGCCACTTCCTCGTAGCTGGCGCCGTCCAGGCGCATGGCGAATTCGTTGGCGCGCTCGCCGCCATAGACCAGGTGGGTGTGGCAATCGACCAGGCCCGGCGTGGCCAGCATGCCCTGGCCGTCATGGCGCGGCAGGGACGCATATGCGGGCGGCAGGGCCTGCTGCGGCCCCACCCAGGCCACGCGGCCCTGCTGCACCACGATGCAGGCATCCTCCCCGTCACCCACGGCCTGGCCGGCCTCGAACATGTCAGGCGCCAGACGCAGGTTCTGCCAGCAGCCGTCGGCCGAAGAGGATGGAGCGAGTGCGGAAGCGGATGCAGAAGCGGGTGCGTGGGGCTCGGTCATGGGGGGGATTCCTTGGATGTCGTGGGTCGTCAGCAGGCTTGCAGCAGCACCTGCACCAGCCGCGCGTCGTCGGTCTGCGGCACCAGCTGCTGCGGGTCGGGCTGCTGCGCGCTCCACCACAGGCCCTGGCCGGGGATGAGCGCAGCGCCATCCGCCTGCCAGTTGCCCTGCAGCACCATGCACAGGCCGGCGTCGGCGCGGCCGGCGTCGGCAGCGCTGTCCAGCACCTGGACCTGCGCCCGCCACCGGCCGCGCCGCGCCATCACGTTGAAGTCGGTGGAAGTGCCGCCCAGCAGCGAGCAGCCCAGCGCCACATCGCCGGAGAAGGCAAACGGCTGCCAGCGCGCGTCCAGCACATGGTCGATGCCTTCGCCGCGCAGGTGCACGCCGTCGCCATCGAGCAGCATGATCTGCCGGTCCACGCCCGCAAAGGCCGAGAACGGGCCGGGCTGGTCGATGGTGGCCACGCTGATGCGCCAGCCGAAAGCCTCCATGCCCGCCCCGGGCGGCCAGCAGGCGATCTCGCGCGTGCTGCCGCCCCCGTTCTTCCAGGGGCTGGCGGCGATCTGGTTCAGGTCGAAACGCTGCATTGCCGTGGTGTCCTGCAAGCGGCTCACTTGACCATGGGCAGGTTCAGCTGATGGCGCTTGGCCGCAGCCACGGCAATGTCGTAGCCCGCGTCGGCATGGCGCATGACGCCGGTGGCCGGATCGTTCCAGAGCACGCGGCCCAGGCGGGCGGCGGCCTCGTCCGTGCCGTCGGCCACGATGACCACGCCCGCATGCTGGGAGTAGCCCATGCCCACTCCGCCGCCGTGGTGCAGGCTGACCCAGGTGGCGCCGCCTGCGGTGTTGAGCAGGGCGTTGAGCAGCGGCCAGTCGCTGACGGCGTCCGTGCCGTCCTTCATGGATTCGGTCTCGCGGTTGGGGCTGGCCACGGAGCCGCAGTCCAGGTGGTCGCGGCCGATCGCGATGGGGGCCTTGAGTTCGCCGTTCTTCACCATCTCGTTGAAGGCCAGGGCCGCCTTGTGGCGCTCGCCCAGTCCCAGCCAGCAGATGCGCGCGGGCAGGCCCTGGAAGCTGATGCGCTCGCGCGCCATGTCCAGCCAGCGGTGGGTGTGCTTGTTGTCGGGGAACAGTTCCTTGATCTTGGCGTCGGTCTTGTAGATGTCCTCGGGGTCGCCGGACAGGGCCACCCAGCGGAACGGGCCCTTGCCCTCGCAGAACAGCGGCCGGATGTAGGCGGGCACGAAGCCGGGGAAGTCGAAGGCGTTCTTCACGCCCTGGTCCAGGGCCACCTGGCGGATGTTGTTGCCGTAGTCCACCGTGGGAATGCCCATGGCCTGGAAGTCCAGCATGGCCTGCACGTGCTGGGCGCAGCCCTGGGCGGCGGCGGCCTTGAGCTGGGCATGGCGCGACGGGTCGGCGGCGGCGGCACGCCACTCGTCCACGGTCCAGCCCACGGGCAGGTAGCCGTTGATCAGGTCATGGGCGGAGGTCTGGTCGGTCACGATGTCAGGACGGGCGCCGCCGGCCTTTGCGCGGCGCACCAGCTCGGGCAGGATTTCGGCGGCATTGCCCAGCAGGCCGATGGAGATGGCCTCGCCCGCAGCCGTGTGCTGGGCGATGAGTTCCAGCGCGTGGTCGATGTCGCGCGCCTGCTTGTCCAGGTAGCGCGTGCGCAGGCGGAAGTCGATGCTGCTTTGCTGGCATTCGATGGCCAGCACGCAGGCGCCAGCCAGCACGCCGGCCAGGGGCTGGGCACCGCCCATGCCGCCCAGGCCCGCCGTGAGAATCCACTTGCCCGTGAGGTCGTTGTTGTAGTGCTGGCGGCCGGCCTCGACGAAGGTCTCGAACGTGCCCTGCACGATGCCCTGGGCGCCGATGTAGATCCAGCTGCCGGCCGTCATCTGGCCGTACATGAACAGGCCCTTCTGGTCGAGCTCGTTGAAGTGCTCCCAGTTGGCCCACTGGGGCACGAGGTTGGAGTTGGCCAGCAGCACGCGCGGTGCGTTCTCGTGCGTCTTGAACACGCCCACGGGCTTGCCCGACTGGATCAGCAGCGACTCGTCGGCCTCCAGCTTTTTCAGCGACTCCAGGATCTGGTCATAGCACTCCCAGTTGCGCGCCGCGCGGCCGATGCCGCCGTAGACCACCAGGGCCTTGGGGTTCTCGGCCACGTCGGGGTCCAGGTTGTTCTGCAGCATGCGGTAGGCGGCCTCGGCCAGCCAGTTCTTGCAGTGCAGTTCGCTGCCGCGCGGGGCGCGGATGACGCGGCTGGCGTCATAGCGGGGATTGGTGGCAGCCGTGGCAGCGTTGGCGTTGAGGATGGCGTCGTTGGCGTTCATGGCGATCTCCTGGATGCGGGGGGTGAGCGGTTGCGGGGTTCAGGCAGCCTGGTGGCTGGGCAGGTGGCGGACGATGGCCTGGGGCCAGTCCGTGGCAAGCGCCCACTGGCGCATGGTTTCGATGTCGGGTGCCAGGTAGCGGTCACGGTCGAGATGGGGAACCTGGCTGCGGATCAGCGCGTACTGCGCCTCGATCAGCTCGGAGCTGTTCAGGCTGCGGTCGAAGTCCATGCCCTGGGCGGCGGCCATGGCTTCCACGCCCACGATGACGGCGGTGTTGCGCGCCATCTCGCCCAGGCGCCGCGCGCCGTAGGTGGCCATGGAGACATGGTCTTCCTGGTTGGCCGAGGTGGGCAGGCTGGTGACGCTGCTGGGATGGGCCAGGCACTGGTTCTCGGCAGCCAGGGCAGCGGCCGTGACCTGGGCGATCATGAAGCCCGAGTTCACGCCGCTGTCGGCAATCAGGAAGGCCGGCAGGCCCGACAGGCCGGTGTCCAGCAGCAGGGCCATGCGGCGCTCGGAGATGGCGCCGATCTCGGCCAGGGCCAGGGCGATGATGTCGGCCGCGAAGGCCACGGGCTCGGCGTGGAAGTTGCCCCCCGAGATCACGTCGCCGTTGTCGAAGACCAGCGGGTTGTCCGAGGCGGCGTTGGCCTCGATCACCAGCACGCGGGCCGCATGGCTGAGGTTGTCCAGGCAGGCGCCCATGACCTGGGGCACGCAGCGGATGGAGTACGGATCCTGCACGCGGCCGCAGTGGGGGTGGGAGGTGTCGATGGCGCTGCCGTCCAGCAGCTCGCGCACGGCGGCGGCCACGGCGATCTGGCCGAGCTGGCCGCGCGCCTCATGGATGCGGGCGTCAAACGGCTTGACCGAGCCCTTGATGGCCTCCAGCGTCAGGCAGCCTGCCACCAGGCCGGCGGCGAACACGCTCTCGCCCTGGAAAAGGCCCACCAGGGCCAGCGCCGTGGATACCTGGGTGCCGTTGAGCAGGGCCAGCCCTTCCTTGGGGCCGAGCACGAAGGGCTCCAGGCCCACGTGGCGCATGGCCTCGGTGCCGGACACCACCTGTCCATCGATCTTGGCCTGGCCTTCGCCGATCAGCACGCAGGCCAGGTGCGACAGCGGCGCCAGGTCGCCCGAGGCGCCCACCGAGCCCTTGGCGGGGATCACGGGCAGCACGTCGGCATTGGCCAGGGCCAGCAGCGCATCGACCAGCTCGGGGCGCACGCCCGAGTGGCCGCGCGCCAGGCTCACGGCCTTGGTGGCCAGCACCAGGCGCACCACGGCGTCAGGCAGCGGATCGCCCGTGCCCACGCTGTGCGACAGCACCAGGTTGCGCTGCAGCTCTGCCAGGCGGTCATGGGCGATCTTGGTGGAGGCCAGCTTGCCGAAGCCGGTGTTGATGCCATAGACGACCTGGTCCTCATCCACGATGTGCTGCACATGGGCCTGGGCGGCGCGCATGCGCTCGTAGGCGGGCGCCGCCATGGACAGGCGCACGCCGCCCTGCTGGATGGCCCGCAGCTGGGCCAGGCTGACCTGGCCGGGCTGCAGCGTCAGCGCGGTGCCGGGACGAGAGGTGAGGCCGGGAGTCGTGATGGTGTTCATGGTGATGCCCTGTCGGTGTCTGGGAGGGTGTGCCGGGATGGATGTCTATGCCTGTCTATACAATATCAATCGAAGCGGAACAGCGCAAGAGCGGGAACCCCGCCTTTCAGGCCTCAGCCGTCGTGCGATCCGCCGTCGGTGCGAAAGCGGCTGCCCAGCCGGTAGCGCATGCCCGGATGCACGCAGTGCACCCAGGTCACGGGCGTGCCCAGGTACCAGGTGCGGCGCGTCAGCGTCAGGCAGGGCTGGTCGGCGTCCATCTGCAGCCAGCGCGCCTGCTCGGGCGTGGGCAGCATGGCGTCCACCACATGCTCGATCTGGTCGAAGGGCACGTTGCGCACCAGATACACCGAAGGCTGGATCAGCGAGAAGTCCTGCTCCATGAAGTCCGGCGCCATGCGCGGGTTCACATGGCGGTCTTCCAGCTGCACGGGCACGTCGTTCTCGAAGTGCACGCCCTGCAGGTGGAACACCGAGCTGCCCGCAGACAGCTGCAGCGAGGCCGCCGCCTCGGGCGAGGCCGACTCGCGGCGCACGCTGATCAGCTCGAAGCGGTGGTCATGCCCGCGCTGGCGGATCTCCTCGGCGATGTTGGCGATGCGCAGCAGCGTGGACTGCGGCTTTTCCTCGGCCACGAAGGAGCCCACGCCGGCCACGCGCACGATCACGCCCTGCTCGGCCAGCTCGCGCAGCGCGCGGTTGGCCGTCATGCGGGCCACGCCGAACTCCTGCACCAGCTCCTGCTCGGACGGCACGCGCTCGCCGGCCGACAGCGAGCCATCGGCGATCTTGCGCAGCACATGGTCCTTGACCTGCTGGTACAGGGCCATGGGCACCTCCGCCGTCGTTGCGGAAAGTCGGGAAGCCGTGGAACGCGAAGACATGGTGTGGGCAGTGGTCATGGAAAAGCGTCAGTGTGCAGCAGCGGCCAGCGACTCTGCGCGAATCTCTTCGGTCAGCCGGGCTTTCAGCTCCATGAACTCGGGCGAGGTCTTGACCGTGTAGTGGCGCGGATGCGGCAGGTTCACGGGAATATCGGCCTTGATGCGGCCCGGGCGCGCGCTGAACACGGCCACGCGGTTGGCCATGAAGATGGCCTCGTCGATGTCGTGGGTGACGAACATCACGGTCTTGCGCTCGGCCTCCCAGATGCCCAGCAGCAGCTCCTGCATGAGCACGCGGGTCTGGTTGTCGAGGGCGCCGAAGGGCTCGTCCATGAGCAGGATCTTGGGATCGTTGGCCAGCGCGCGCGCAATGGCCGTGCGCTGCTGCATGCCGCCCGACAGCTGCTTGGGAAAGTGGTTCTCGAAGCCGCGCAGCCCCACCTTGGCGATGAAGTAGTCGCTGCGCTCCTTTTGCAGCGCCTCGCTCACGCCCTTCTCGCGCAGGCCGAAGCGGATGTTCTGGGCCACGGTCAGCCACGGAAACAGCGTGTAGCTCTGGAACACCATGCCCCGATCGGCGCCCGGCCCGTCCACGGCGCGGCCGTCCAGCAGCACCTGGCCCGTGGTCGGGAAATCCAGCCCCGCCGCAATGCGCAGCATGGTGGACTTGCCGCAGCCCGAGGGGCCGAGGATGGTGACGAAGTCGTTCTCGCGGACCTCGAAATCCACAGGCAGCAAGGCCTGCGTGCTCGTGCCCTTGTGGCTGGTGAAGGTGCGCGAAACACCTTGAATGGACAGCAGATTCATCACAGGGTGCTCCACTCGAACATGCGACGGTTCAGAGATTTGAAGATGAAATCGGACACCAGGCCGATGAGGCCGATCACGATGATGCCGAAGATGATCTGGCCCGTGTTCAGCAGCGCCTGGCTGTCGGTGATCATGTGGCCGATGCCCGAGGACGAGCCGATCAGCTCGGCCACGATCACATAGGTCCAGGCCCAGCCCAGCACCAGGCGCAGCGTCTCGGCAATGCCGGGCGCGGCGCCCGGGATCAGCACGCGGCGCACCACGCCGGTGTTGGAGGCGCCCAGCGTGTAGGCGGCCTCCACCAGGTCCTTGCGCGCGCCGCCCACGGTGACGGCCACCATCAGCGTGATCTGGAACACCGAGCCGATGAAGATGACCAGCAGCTTCTGCGTCTCGCCCACGCCGGCCCACAGGATCAGCAGCGGGATGAAGGCCGAGGCCGGCAGGTAGCGGCAGAACGAGACAAAGGGCTCGAAGAAGGCCTCGACCGGCTTCCAAGCGCCCATGGCAATGCCCAGCGGCACGGCCACGACGGAGGCCAGGATGAAGCCGCCCATCACGCGCCATACCGTCATGCCGATGTCGTGCAGGAAGCCGTACTCGGTGAACAGCAGCACGCCCTCGCGCGCCATGGTCATGGGGCTGGCCAGGAAGGTCGGGGAGACGAAGCCGCCCAGCGTCACAGCCGCCCAGACGAGAAAGAACAGCACGAAGAAGGCCACACCCAGCACCCACTTGGCCGTGGGGCTGACGGGCTCCAGCGGCGCCATGCGGCGGCGGCGGACGGGGGCTGGCGCCGCGGCGGGCGCGGGAGCGTGCGGTGTGGCGTGGGTCATGGGCTTGTTAGCCGGCTGGACTGCGGAAGTGGATGCGGCTTGCATGGTCATCCCCTGGCGGGCTTACTGGATGAAGCTGGCGTCGTACATCACGCCATAGTTCTCGGGGATGGAGCGGATGATGCCGGCCTCCTTGAGGATCACGGCCGACTCCTTCATGAACGGCACCAGCTCGTTGGCGAAGAATTTCTGGTTGGCTTCCTTGTCGGACCACTTGAGGTAGGAGGCCGACTTGCCGAACTGCTCGCCACCCTGCTTGACGGCCGCGCCCATGATCTCGAAGGACTTGGCCTTGTCGGCCTCGATCATGGCCACCGCATCGAAGTACGACTGGGCCAGCGCCTTGGCGGCGGCCGTGTTCGCCTTGAGCCACTTGGGATCGCAGCCCACCGTGTCCATGACCATGGGGTAGTCGATGGTGGTGGCCAGGATCTTGCCCGCGGCCGGATTGGCGCGGATGGTGGACAGGTAGGGCTCGTAGCTCATGGCCGCATCGTTCTGGCCGGCCACGAAGGCCTGGGCCGCGGGCTGGGGCTCCAGCGAGACGGTCTTCACATCCTTCATGGTCATGCCGTTCTTGTGCAGCATCCAGGCCAGGCCGAAGTACGGCGCCGTGCCCGGCGCGCTCACGGCCACCGTCTTGCCCTTGAGGTCGGCAAAGCCCTTGACGTCATTGCGCACGGCGATGCCGTCGGCGCCATAGGACTTGTCCATCTGGAAGATCTGCACGATGGGCACGCCGTTGGTGTTCCAGGCCACATGCGTCTCGATGGTGGTGGCCGCGCACTGGATGGCGCCCGAGGCCAGGGCCAGGTGGCGGTCCTTCTGCGGAATCATCTTCAGGTCCACCGCCAGGCCGTTCTTCTTGAAGATGCCGGCCTTGTCGGCCAGGGTCAGCGGCGCGAAGCCGGTCCAGCCCGACATGCCCAGGGTGATCTTGGTCTCCTGCGCGGCAGCGGGCTGCAGTGCGGCGGCAAGGCAGAGGGCGGCGGCCAGCGGCCCCAGGGGCAGGCGGCGGAACGTGGGGATCGAACTCATGTGGCACTCCTCGGTCGGGAAAGCAAGTTGGCGATGGCAGTTTCGGGGTCCGCAGGCAGACCAGTGCGGGAGCCCGAAGTGTGTTTTTGCCGACCGGACATGTATATACAGGATTACCCGGCAAACCGGTGATGGAGCGAGCATCCTGCATCTACCTGCGATCAACACAGAGAGCAACAGCAAATGCCGTGCCAACCAAGCTTGTCCATACAACCTGGGGAAAATCCCGGGTAGCACCTCACCACCGTGGTGCATGCCACGGGGCTGCGCGCCGCTACGGTGCAATCACGGCACGTGCCACCTTCAAGAACGGTGCAATCAGCGGCGAGGCATTGCCCGCCGGCACGGCCAGCACCACGCCCTGGGGGGCCACGCGGCCCCGGATGCGGCGGCAGGCCAGGCGCTGGCCATCGTGGGCGCGGTCCACCACCGGCCGCGTGGTCAGCACGCTCAGGCCGTGGCCATTGGCCACCATGGAGCGCAGCATTTCGATGGAGGCGAACTCATGGGCCACCAGCGGCGTCACGCCGGCCTCGCGGAACAGCGACAGGAAATACTCGCGGCTGTGCGGCAGGTTGATCAGCACCAGCGGGTAGCGGGCCACCTCGGCCAGCCCCACGCTGGTCCTGGCCGCCAGCGCATGGCGCTGCGGCAGCAGCACATAGGGCGGCAGCGCCGCCACGGGCAGCAGCTCCATGCGGGGACGCGCCAGGCCCGTGTCGTACTGCAGGGCCGCATCGAGCTCGCCGCGCTCCACCTGCTGCGTGAGCGAGGCGATATCGCCCTCCACCAGCTCCAGCGCAATGCCGGGGTGCAGGCGCTGCATCTGCGCCAGCAGGGCCGGCACCCAGCGCGCGCCCAGCGTGCTCAGAAAGCCCAGGCGCAGCACGCCCGCCATCGCCGCCGTGCGCGGCCCCTGCAGGCTGCGTGCGCCGTCCAGCAGCGCCTGGGCCTCGCGGCTGCGCACCGCGCCGGCCGCCGTGAGATCCAGCCCCCTGGCATGGCGGCGCACGAACAGCGCCTCGCCCCACAGCGCCTCCAGGTCGGCAATCGCCTTGGAGATGGACGGCTGGGACACGCCGATGGCCTCGGCCGCGCGCGCCGTGCTGCCATGGCGTGCGGCGGCCACGAAATACTCCAGCTGGCGCAGGCTGATTTGGATCATCTTTTTGAATGCAGTGAATCAGGAATGAATATTTTCCATTGATTCAATCACGCGCCAGCATGCAGCCATAGACCACCCGTCCAAGGCTGCACCCATGACCGAGTCCACCCCCCTCACCGCCCGCCCGCTGGACGGCGTGCGCATTCTCGACTTCACGCGCGTGCTGGCAGGGCCGCTGTCCACGGCCCTGCTGGCCGACCTGGGCGCCGAGGTCGTCAAGATCGAGCCGCCGCAGGGCGACGACTACCGCGCCATCGGCCCCATGAACAACGGCGAAAGCGCGCTGTTCACGGTGATGAACCGCAACAAGCAAAGCCTGGTGCTGGACCTCAAGCACCCCGAGGCCGTGGCCCTGGTCCACGAGATGGCGGCCCAGGCCGACGTGGTGGTGGAGAACTTCCGCCCCGGCGTGGCCGAGCGCCTGGGCATAGGCGAAAGCCAGTTGCGGGCGCTCAATCCTCGCCTGGTCTACGTCAGCGTCTCGGGCTTCGGCCAGACCGGGCCGCTGGCCCACCGGCCGGCCTACGACATCATCGTGCAGGCCATGAGCGGCCTCATGGAGGCCACGGGCGAGCCCGATGGCGCGCCCACCGTCGTGGGCGAGGCCGTCAGCGACGTGGTGGCCGGCCTGTTCGCCTCCTGGGCCACGCTGGCCGCGCTGCTGCAGGCCCGCGCCACGGGACAGGGCCAGCAGGTGGACGTGGCCATGTTCGACACCACGCTGAGCTTTCTGGCCACCTCGGTGGCGCGCTACCTGTTCACGGGCCGGCCCGCGCGCCGCGTAGGCAACCGCCATCCGCTGTCCGCGCCGTTCGGCGTGTACCGCGCAGGCGACGGCCACTTCGCGCTGGCCGTGCTCAACAACAAGCTGTTCGCCGCCGCCCTGCAGGCCATGGAACTGGGCAGCCTGGCCGGCGACCCGCGCTTTGCCAGCGACGAATCACGCTCGGCCCACGAACCCGCGCTGCGCGAGGCCATCGAGGCCTGGGCCGGCCGGCATGAAGTGGCGCAGGTGGTGGCCGCGCTGGATGCGGCCGGCGTGCCCGCCGCCCCCATCTGGAACATTGCCCAGGCGCTGGAGTCGCCCCAGAGCCAGGCACGCGGCCTGCTCGGCGCGGTGCAGGACCCGCGCCTGCCCGGCCTGCGCCTGCCCACCCAGCCCGTGCATTTCAGCGGCGCCGCACCCAACCGCGCCGAGCGCGCACCGGCCCTGGGCGAGCACACCGAGGCCCTGCTCTCGCAGTGGCTGGGCCGGGGAGCCGAAGCCATTGCCGCGCTGCGCGCATCCGGTGCCCTGGGCACCGCAGGCGCAGTCCCCTCTTCCCCATCACATTGAGCAACCGACATGAACTTCCAACGACTGGGCACTACCGCCGACGACCACGCCATTGCCGATGCCGTGGCCCGATTTGCCGACGACGCACTCGCCCCGCTGGCGCAGCGCATGGACGAAGAGGCACTGTCCGCCACCTGCCATGTGCCGGGCCTGGCAGCCCTGGGCGTGATGGGCATGAACCTGCCCGAGGCCCTGGGCGGCCCCGGCGTCACGCCCACGGCCATGCTGCTGTCCCTGGTGGCCATCTCACGCGCCTGCGCGGCCACCTCGTCCATGATCGGCGCCCACTACCTGGGCACGGACGCCGTACTCATCGGCGGCGACGACGCCCAGCGCCAGCAGTGGCTGCCGCGCTGCGCCAGCGGCCAATGGCTGGCCGCCTTTGCGCTGACCGAGCCGCGCGGCGGCTCGCACCCGGCCGACATGCGCACGCGCGCCGTGCGCGATGGGGACGACTATCTGATCACGGGCGTCAAGCACTTCATCTCCAACGCCGCCGAGGCACGCTTCATGGTGGTCTTCGCCAAGACCGACATGGAGGCCGGCGCGCGCGGCGTCAGCGCCTTCATCGTGCCGCGCGATCTGCCCGGCATCCAGATCTCGGCGCCCGAAAAACTCATGGGCATCCGCGGCGGCCATGCCTTCGAGGTATCGCTGGACGGCGTGCGCGTGCCTGCCAGCCACCGGCTGGGCGCCGAGGGCACAGGCTTCAAGACGGCCATGAAGGTGCTGGACAACAGCCGCCTGGACGTGGCGGCCACCGCCCTGGGCGTGGCCGAGGCCGCCCTGGCCGCCGCCGCGCAATGGGCCAATCAGCGCCTGGTCGGCGGCGAGCCGCTGGCCACGAAACAGGGCATCCAGTGGAAGCTGGCCGACATGAAGCTGCGCCTGGAGGCATCGTGGGCACTGACCATGCAGGCCCTGGCCTTGCGCCAGGCCGGCCAGCCGTTCACCCAGCACTCGGCCATGGCCAAGCTCCATGCGTCCGAAATGGTGGGCTTCGTCACCGACGAAGCCCTGCAGATCCACGGCGGCTACGGCTACACGCGCGAAATGCCGCTGGAGCGCCTGGTGCGCGATGCACGCATCCTGCGCATCTACGAGGGCTCGTCCGAAGTGCAGCGCAGCATCATTGCGCGTGGGGTGCTGGGCGGCAGCTGAATGCAGCAGCGGGTGGCTAGGAGAAATCTGAAAATGGCACCCTCGCGCCCGGAAAAGGCCGTTGATGCAGAGCGGCTCAAACCCCAGGTCTTCCCTGGACCTTGCGAGGGGGCGCAAAATGGCGGCTGTTGCGGCCTTCGGGCCGCAGCGCATTTTTTGCGGGAAGCGCCCGCATCCCGCTCCCTCCCGCGCCAGCCGCCTCTGCCGAAAGAAGTCCCCGTTGTCCGCCGCGCATTCCGTCCTGCAAGCCGTGTTCGGCTACGAACAATTCCGCGGTCCGCAGGAAGCCATCGTCTCGCACGTGGTCGCCGGCGGCGATGCGCTGGTGCTCATGCCCACGGGTGGCGGCAAGAGCCTGTGCTACCAGGTGCCGGCCATCGTGCGCCAGCAGCAGGGCCACGGCGTGGCGGTGGTGGTGTCGCCGCTGATCGCGCTCATGCACGACCAGGTGGGCGCGCTGCACGAGGCCGGTGTCAGCGCCGCCTACCTGAACTCCACGCTGTCCTATGACGAGACGCAGGAAGTCGAATGGCGCCTGCAAAGCGGCGACATCACATTGCTGTATGCCGCGCCCGAGCGCCTGAACACGCCGCGCTTCCTGGGCCTGCTCGACGACCTGCATGCCCAGGGCAAGCTGTCGCTGTTCGCCATCGACGAGGCGCACTGCGTGAGCCAGTGGGGCCATGACTTCCGGCCCGAGTACCGCGCGCTGAGCGTGCTGCACGAACGCTATGCGGGCGTGCCGCGCATTGCGCTCACGGCCACGGCCGACGCGCTGACGCGCGCCGACATCGTCGAGCGGCTGCAGCTGGAGAGCGCACGGCACTTCGTCAGCAGCTTCGACCGCCCCAACATCCGATACCGCATCGCCGAGAAGAAGGACGTCAGCAACCAGCTGCTGCGCTTCATCGAGCGCGAGCACGAGGGCGAGGCCGGCGTGGTCTATTGCCAGTCGCGCAAGCGCGTGGAGGAGCTGGCCCAGACGCTGAGCCAGGCCGGCGTGCCCGCCCTGCCCTACCACGCGGGCCTGCCCTTTGAGACGCGCCAGCTGCACCAGGACCGCTTTCTGCGCGAGGACGGCATCGTCATCGTGGCCACCATCGCCTTCGGCATGGGCATCAACAAGCCCGATGTGCGCTTCGTGGCCCACGTGGACATGCCCAAGAACATCGAGGGCTACTACCAGGAAACCGGCCGCGCAGGCCGCGACGGGCTGCCCGCCGATGCCTGGATGGCCTACGGCCTGTCCGACGTGGTCAACCAGCGCCGCATGATCGACGAAAGCCCGGCCGAGGACACCTTCAAGCAGGTCATGCGCGGCAAGCTCGATGCCCTGCTGGGCCTGGCCGAGGCCACGGACTGCCGCCGCGTGCGGCTGCTGGCCTACTTCGGCGAGCAGTACGGCCTGGGCGCACCGGGAGAAGACGCAGAGACGGACCTTGAAGGCAGGCCGCTGCAGCGCGTGGCAAAGACCGCCTGCGGCAACTGCGACAACTGCATGGAGCCCCCGGCCCTGTGGGATGGCACGGAGGCCGCGCGCAAGCTGCTGTCCACCATCTACCGCGTGCACGAGGCCAGCCAGCTGACCTTTGGCGCGGGCCACATCATGGACGTGCTGCGCGGCAAGGACACCGAGAAGGTGCGCCAGTACGGACACGACAAGATCTCCACCTTCGGCCTGGGCAAGGACTACAGCGAGCCCCAGCTGCGCGGCGTGATGCGCCAGCTGCTGGCCACGGGCGCCCTGGGCCTGCACAAGATCACCAGCGAGAACAGCGGCCACAGCTTCGACACCCTGTGCCTGGCCGATGGCTCGCGCGCCGTGCTGCGCGGCGAAGTCTCCGTGCAGCTGCGCGAGGCCGTGGCAGCGCCGCGCACGCGCACCTCCAAGCGCGCCACCCAGCCCAACGCGGCCGCCGCCAGCCTGGGGCCTGATGCCCAGGTGCGCTTCATCAACCTCAAGGCCTGGCGCGCCGAGGTCGCGCGCGAGCACAACCTGCCGGCCTATGTGATCTTCCACGACGCCACGCTGGCCGCCATTGCCGAACGCAACCCGGCTTCGCTGGACGACCTGCAGGGCATCAGCGGCATGGGCGCCAAGAAGCTCGACGCCTATGGCGCCGAAGTGCTGCGGGTGGTGGCCACGGGCTGAGGCGCACAGCCTTCATGCACATCGCCTGAGGCTGGGCTGCACCCATGAGAAAAGGCCTGCACCTCCGTGGCGGCAGGCCTTTTTCGTGAAACCGGAACCCCTTACTGCGCCAGCACCCTGAAGGTCAGCGTGTAGTTGTTGCCGTACTGCGGCGCGGCGGCGCCGGCGGGGGCGTCGGCGCGGTAGCGCACCAGGGCCAGGTAGATGCCGGACTTGGGCAGGGCGTAGGAGATGCGGCCCTCGCCATCGGTGGTCAGTGCATCCACGCTGTGCTGGCTGGCCAGGTCCATGGCCGAGCGGAAGATTTCCACCTTCTGCGCGGCCAGCGGCTTGCCGTCGTATTGCACGGTGAAGTCGAACTTCTCGCCCGCGAACAGGTCGGCGGGATGCGTGACGGGCACGATCTCCAGGCCCTTGCCTGAGGGCGCGAGTGCGGCCCGGCTGGGCTTGCCCACCGTGATGTAGGTCTCGGAGACCGACAGCGACTGGTAATGGCTCAGCAGCTTGGCATCGGCCGGCGTGGGCGTGGCGGGATCACGCGCCGTCTCGACCTTGCCATTGCGCTCCCACGAACGGAAGACGGCGCCCAGGCGCGGGCCGGTGCTCACGCGGTAGGTGCCCTTCTCGTCGGGCAGTTGGTGCTCGGCCACGGTGCGGGTCTTGAACTGGCGCACATCGACCATGGGCGTGACCGAGCCGTCGGGCGCCGTCACGGTGAAGCGCGTTTCGCCAAAAGCCACTTCGGGGATGAAGAACTTGTCGGCAAAGCTGGCGTCCACGCTGATGACGGCCCGGGGCGAAGCCTCGAAGCTGGTGGGCAGCAGGTAGGGCGTGTGGGCCTGGGCGGAGATGCACACGGCCGACAGCAGCGGCAGCCACCAGGCCAATCGCTTGGATGGGGTTTTGGCCATGTCCGCTCAGGGCTTCTTGACGTCGTTCTTGTCCACGACGCCATCGGCGTTGACGTCGGCTTCCTTGAAGCTGCGTTCGGCGATGGCCATGTCTTCTTCCACGGTGTATTTGCCGTCGCGGTTCCTGTCCACGATGCCGAAGCGCACATGGGCCTGCTTCATGGACTGGGCGTAGCGCTCGTCGGGCTGGCGGCCCGCGTACTGCTGCTTGAGGCGGGCCTCGAACTCGTCCACGTACTCCTTCTCGCTGAGCCAGCCGTCGCCATTGGTGTCGCCGGCCAGGAAGCGCTGCTTGCGCACGGTGTCGTACTCCTGGCGCGTGACCACGCCATCACGGTTGGCGTCGTAGCTGCCCATGAAGGCAGACTGGCCATGCCCGCCCGCAGGCTGGGCCGGGCCGCTGGCGGACGGTGCCGTGGGCGATGCGCAGGCGGTGAGCAGGGCCGCCAGGCCGGCAGCGGCCAGCATGCGGTGGGACAGAGAGAACTCGATCATGAAACGACTCCTGAAGTAGGCAGATACAGCGGCGGCTGCGATGGTGGTGGAGGCTTTCCGGCCGACACCGCCGCTGTAGGGAAGGCCGG
Source organism: Delftia sp. DLF01 (assembly GCF_014852125.1). Taxonomy (NCBI): domain Bacteria; kingdom Pseudomonadati; phylum Pseudomonadota; class Betaproteobacteria; order Burkholderiales; family Comamonadaceae; genus Delftia; species Delftia sp. DLF01. Next base: position 269,343 of record NZ_JACVAZ010000005.1, on the reverse strand, counting down.
CCGGCCCCTGGAGAAACTCCTCGGATCCGCGCCACGCGGCAAGTGAAGGTGGCGTGGATGCAATGGCATGGTGCGCAGGGTGCTCAGAACGCAACGTTCATGGACACAGCGAAGGTGCGGCCCGGGTTGCTCAGCAGCTCGATGTCGCGGCGGTCGCGCGCCACGCCGGGCTGCAGGCTGCGGGTGCTGGAATAGTCCCAGTAGCGCTTGTCGCCCAGGTTGTAGATGCCGGCGTTCAGGCGCACGTTCTTTGCGACCTGCCAGTAGCCGGCCAGGTCGAAGATGGCATAGCCGGGCACGCGGAACAGCTCGGTGGTCGAGTCGGTCAGGCCGGTGCCCGCGTTCTGGTAGCTGTCGCGGTTGGTGGCCACGGCCTGCTTGCCCGCGACGAAGGTGCCGGTCAGGTTCAGGCCCCATTGCCGGGCCGGTGCGTCATAGCCCACGCCAACGATGGCCTTGCGCGGCAGCACGCTGTCCAGCGGCACATCCTTGTCGCCTGCGTAGTAGGACTTGGAGGTGCCGCGGCTGATGCCCAGCGCCCAGGTGGAGTACAGGCCCCTGGCGGCGGGCATCCACTGGCCGTGGTCCAGGCGCGCGCTGGCCTCGAAGCCGTAGATCTTTGCGCTGTCGCGGTTCTCGGCCTGGTAGATGGTGCCGATGTGGGCGGGCACGTTGACGAACAGGTCGGGACGGCCCGCGCGCAGGTAGCGCGTGTAGGCGATGAAGTCGGAGTACCTGGTATAGAAGACCGAGCTGTTGAAGGTCACGCCCGGCGTGGGCGACCCCTTGAGGCCGAAGTCGAAGGCATTGCTGCTTTCCTCCTTCAGGTTGGGGTTGCCGACCAGCGCGTACTGGTTGCCGGTGTTGTAGTTGCTGGCCATGTTCCACGAGCCGAAGATCTCGCCGGCCGAGGGCGCGCGCCCGCTGCGCTTGAACTGGGCATAGGCGCTGAACGTGGGCGTGAGGTCATAGACCAGGGCCAGGCTGGGGCTGAGGATGGTGTTGCCACGCGTGCCGCCGTAGAGCTTCTGGACATCGGCGGCCGTGAGCACGCCCGAGACGAAGTTGTCCAGGTCGCGTGTCTTGATCTCCACGCGGTCCACGCGCAGCGCGGGAATCAGCGCCAGGCGGCGGCCACCGGCCTGGAAGCTGATCTCGTCCTGCAGGAAGGCGCCGTAGCGGCGGGTGGTGGTGTCGGGCTGGGGCTTCATGTTGCCGGACACGGCCCAGGGACGCTCCGTGTCCTGGGTCGAGGCATTGACGCCAAAGCTCAGGCGGTGGCGGTCGATGCGCTTGTCGCCCGTGCTCGAGAAACCCCAGGTGCGCGTCTCGTTGCCGGAGACGTTGTGCACCTTGGCGCCCGTGGCCAGCGTGGTGGTGTCGGTGACGTCGTTGGTGTCCGTGTTCTGGAAGTACAGCCGCGTGTCCAGCTGGTCCACCCAGGCGCCGGCCGGTGTCCACAGGTGCTGCAGCTGCAGCGTGTTGCGACTGGTGTCGCTGTTCTGGCGTGAGCTTTCAGTGATGCTGGTGTTGGTGGTGTCCCAGCCGTGGAAGGAGGTGTCGTTCTTGCGGCGGTACAGGTCGGCCGACAGCACCAGGCGGTGGGCCGGGTTGATGCGCAGGCCGCCCTTGAGCAGCAGCGCGTTGGAGTTCCAGTCGTCGGGATAGCTGTTGACGATGGCGCTGTGGTTGCGCGTCTCGTGGCCGTCGCGGCGCGAGTAGGCGATCAGGCCGTCGAGGTCGCCCGAGCGGCCAGCGGCCGTGAAGCTCTCGTTCCAGGAGCGGTCGGCCGTGTCGTGGCCGATCTTGCCGCCCAGGTAGGAGGTCTTGCCGCCCACCAGGTAGTCCTCGGCGGACTTGGTGCGAAAGCCCACCGAGCCGCCGATGCCACCGGCCGCGCGCCGCGCCGTGGTGGTGCCGGAGAGGATGTCCACGGCCGAGAACATCTCGGGGTCGATGAAGTCGCGGCCCACGCCGAAGGTGTTGGCGCCGACACGGCTCACATAGGGGCGCGTGGTGGCGTCGGGCATCTCGACGCCGTCCACATCCATGCCGATGCGGTTGCCCTCGATGCCGCGGATGTTGTAGCCCGTGGTGCCCGAGCGGTCGAAGCTGCTGCGGTTGCGGCTGGTGCCCGAGGCCGTGCCCGGCGCTGAGACCAGCGGCTGGTAGCGCACCACGTCGGCCATGCTGCCGGCCTGCTCCAGCGCCGGGCCGCTGACGGTGGTGGAGGCGCCGGGCGTGCGCTGCACGGGCTCGGCTGCATCGACCACATCGACCTGGGCCAGCGCCTTGGTGGGAGCCTGTGCCATCAGCCGGGCCTCATCGTCCGCAGTCTGCGTCTGCGTCTGTGCCCAGGCGCCGGGCACGGCCAGACCGATCACGGCGGCCTGCACGGCCACGGCCAGCAGGCTGTGCCGCAATACCGGCGTGCGCGAGGGATTGCAGGAGAGGGAGAGGAAAGACGAACGCGAAGACACAGCCATGGCGGGAATCGGGGAAAGAGGGTTGCTGGCTAGCTGCCGACCTGTCCGCGGAGTGCTCTTGCGAGACCATTGCTCCCCCCGTGTGTGATTGTTCCTGCTGGCTTTCCGCGATTCTCCCATCAATTGATAATGATTATCATTTGTTTTGTCTCATTTACGTCACAGGGGCCGATCCAGGCTCCGCGCGGGCCTCCTCCACAAACCCCACACAAAGACTCGACAGCGCAGCAAGATTGCCCGCTCACACTGCGGCGGCTGAATATCTGGAGCCCTTTGCTGTGATCAATAACGCCCAACTTCTGGCCGACGAAGCCAAGTACTGCTCGTTCGGGGATACCGTCCACTACGTCAACCCGCCCAAGATCTTCTCGGGGTGCGAAGGCAGCTACATGTACGACGAGGCCGGCACGCCCTACCTTGATCTGCAGATGTGGTATTCGGCCGTGAACTTCGGCTACAAGAACAAGCGCCTCGAGCAGAAGATGATCGAGCAGCTGCAGACCCTGCCCCAGGTCGCCAGCCAGTACCTGCACCCCACCAAGATCGAACTGGCCAAGTTCATCGCCCAGGATGCGGAGCGCAAGTGGGGCCATGCCGGCCGCGTGCACTTCAACGTGGGCGGCGCCCAGGCCATCGAGGACTCGCTCAAGGTCGTGCGCAATGCCAGCGGCGGCAAGAGCCTGATGTTCGCCTTCGAGGGCGGCTACCACGGCCGCACGCTGGGCGCCTCCAGCATCACCTCCAGCTACCGCTACCGCCGCCGCTACGGCCACTTCGGCGACCGCGCGCAGTTCATCCCCTTCCCCTACCCGTTCCGCCGCCCCAAGGGCATGACGTCCGAGGAATACGCGGACTCCATCGTCCGGGAATTCGCGCGCAAGTTCGAGAACGAATACCACGCCATCTGGGACCCCAAGACCAACCAGTGCGAGTACGCGGCCTTCTACGTGGAGCCCATCCAGGGCACGGGCGGCTACGTCGTGCCGCCGCCCAACTTCTTCAAGGGCCTCAAGAAGGTGCTGGACGACCACGGCGTGCTGATGGTGGTCGATGAAATCCAGATGGGCTTTTGGCGCACCGGCACGCTGTGGTCGGTGGAGAACTTCGGCGTCAAGCCCGACGTGCTGGTCTTCGCCAAGGCGCTGACCAACGGCCTCAACGCCCTGTCGGGCCTGTGGGCGCGCGAGGAGCTGATCAACCCCACCATCTTCCCGCCGGGATCGACCCACTCCACCTTCGCCTCCAACCCGCTGGGCACGGCCCTGGGCCTGGAAGTCATGAAGATGACCCACGAGATGGACTTCGGCCGCCAGGTGCGCGAATCGGGCGCCTACTTCCTCGAAGGCCTCAAGGAGCTGCAAAAGCGCCACAAGGAAATCGGCGACGTGGACGGCCTGGGCCTGGCGCTGCGCGCAGAGATCTGCACCGAAGACGGCTTCACGCCCAACAAGGCGCTGCTGGACAAGATGGTGGACATCGGCCTCGAAGGCGGCCTGGAATACCAGGGCCAGAAACGCGGCCTGGTGCTTGACGTGGGCGGCTACTACAAGAACGTGATCACCTTCGCGCCCTCGCTGATGATCTCGCGCCCCGAGATCGACGAAGCCATGGTCCTGCTGGACCAGTTGCTCACGAAAGCCAAGGCGGCCTGAAGGCGCGATGCCCGCAGAGCGCCTGCACAACCAGCTCGAACCCCCAGGCCTGCTCGCGCAGTTCGCGGCCCATCCTCCCGAGGGCTTTGCACTGCTGCAGGACTGGCCGGCGCCGGCCTTCACGGCGCCCTTCGATCTTCTGACCACGGCGGACGACGCGCTCAAGGCGCGTCTTTTGTCGTTGCCCGGTGGCGGCTGGCTGTCGCGCCGGCTGCGCCTGTCCACCGACTTCGTGGGCACCACGGTCAGCGAGTACGCCGTGCTGCCCATGGGCACCCCTGCCGCCCAGCAGGCTGCCGCGCTGCGTGCGCGCGCAGGCCGGCGCATGCTGACCATCGTCAAGGATCTGCCCCAGGATTCACCGCTGCTGCCGGACGCCGACAACGCCCATGCACGGGCGCTGGCGCAGGCGCTGGCCGATGCGGGCTTCATCCTGGTCGAAGGCCAGGCCCTGGCCCATGTGCCCATCGACTTCTCCAGCCTGGACGAATACCTTGCACGCCTGTCCAGGAGCCGCCGCCAGAACCTGCGCCGCAAGCTCAGGAGCCGCGCGCAGCTGCAGGTGCAGCGCATTCCCACGGGCGCGGCCTTTGCCGATGACGCCTGCGTCGATGCCTACTACGCGCTGTTCGATGCGGTGTATGCGCAAAGCGAGATCCACTTCGACAGGCTCACGCGCGATTTCTTCGCGGCCCTGCTGCGCGATGCAGGCAACGGAGGCACCGTGTTCGAGTACCGCGCGCTGCAGGACGACGGCACGCCCGGCGCGCTGCTGGGCTGGAACCTGTGCTTCGAGCACGGCGGCAAGCTGATCGACAAGTACATCGGCCTGTCCTACCCGGCCGCGCGCGAGGCCAATCTCTACTTCGTGAGCTGGATGGTCAACCTTGAATACGCCATCGAACGCGGCCTGAGCCACTACGTGGCCGGCTGGACCGACCCCGAGGTCAAGGCCCAGCTGGGCGCCAGCTTCACCTTCACGCAGCATGCGGTCTTCATCCGCAATCCGCTGCTGCGCGCACTGGGCCGGCGCTTTGCCGGCCACTTCGAAAGCGATCGCCAATGGAGCGAACAGAACTGAATGCCCAGCCGGTCGTGCTGGATGTGGATGGCTCGGTGGGGTCCTTGCCCGGCGAGCTGCGCCTGTCGCTGCAGGACTGGCAGGAGCAGGTGCGCTTTGGCTGCGGCCTGCGCCGCTTTGCGCAGTTCCGCGCGGCACTCGACGCGCAACTGCCCGCCGCGCATGGCACGGCCCTCATGGGCAGTGGCGACTTCCACCACCTGAGCTGGCCGCTGATCGAGCGCTGCATCACCGCCCAGGCCCTGTCCGCAGGCCGGCCGCTGCGCGTGGTCGTGCTGGACAACCACCCCGACAACATGCGCTTTCCCTGGGGCGTGCACTGCGGCTCCTGGGTCCGGCGCGTGGCCCTGCATCCGGCCGTCTCGCATGTGCATGTGGCCGGCATCACCTCCGGCGACATCGGCCGCGCGCACGCCTGGGAGAACTACCTCACGCCGCTGCGCGCCGGCCGCCTGAGCTACTGGAGCGCGGGCGTGGACACGGGCTGGGCGCGCCGCCTGGGCGTGGATGCCGCCTTTCGCGGCTTTGCCAGCGTGGCCGACCTGTCGCGCACGCTGGCGCGCATGCTGCGCGAGCAGGCCCAGCCCACCTACCTGAGCATCGACAAGGACGTGTTCGCGCCCGAGGTGGTGCGCACCAACTGGGACCAGGGCCGCATGCAGGAAGGCGAGGCCCTGGACATCATCGGCGCGCTGGCCGGCCAGATCGTGGGCAGCGACATCACGGGCGATGTGTCCTCCTGGCGCTACACGACCTGGTGGAAGCGCTGGATGAGCGCCGGAGACGGCCAGGACACGCAGATCGACGCGCAGACGCTGGCCACCTGGCAGCTGGGCCAGCATGCCTTCAACGAACGGCTGGTCGAATACATCCAGACCTGCACCAGCCCCTAGGATCCGTTCACACCCCGCATCCCCCACGTCCGCGCACCGCGGCCGACCGCAAGACAGGAGGCAACCCCATGATCGACCGGCTGACCGAAAGACTGCTGCAGCGCAGTTTCACCCCCCTGGTGCGCGAGGGACTGCTCGAAATCTGCCTGCCCTGGGGGCGCATGCTGGCCTTCGGCGACGGTGGCCAGCCGCAGGCACGCATCCGCTTCACGGACAGGCGCGCGCTGTGGGCCCTGATGCGCGACCCGGACCTGAACCTTGGCGAGAGGTTCATGCAGCAGCGCCTGGTGGTGGAGCGGGGCAGCATCTACGACGTGCTGGAGCTCGTGCTGCGCAACGCGCGCAACCTGCCCGTGCCGGCCAGCGTTCGGCTGCTCGATGCCTGGCGCATGCGGCTGCGCCCGCTGCTGCAGCACAACCGCCGCGGCAAGGCGCGCGCCAACGTGGCGCACCACTATGACCTCGATGACCGGCTGTATCGGCTCTTTCTGGATGGCGAGCGCCAGTACTCCTGCGCCTACTTCGAGCGTGGCGACGAAAGCCTGGAGCAGGCCCAGCGGGCCAAGATGCGCCACATCGCCGCCAAGCTGCTCGTGGAGCCCGGCCACCGCGTGCTGGACATAGGCTGCGGCTGGGGCGGACTGTCGCGCTACCTGGCCGAGGTGGCTGGCGCGGGCCATGTGACGGGCGTGACGCTGTCCGGCGAGCAGTTGGCGGGCGCCCGCCAGCGTGCCGGCCAGTCCCCGTGCGCGGACCGCCTCAGCTACCGCCTGGAAGACTACCGCGACACGCGCGGCACCTTCGACCGCATCGTCTCGGTGGGCATGTTCGAGCATGTGGGCACGCGTTTTCACGACGCCTTCTTCCGCCAGTGCCGGGAGCTGCTGTCCGACGATGGCGTGATGCTGCTGCACTTCATCGGCAACAGCGATGTGCCCGACTTCAACAATCCCTGGATAGAGCGCTACATCTTCCCGGGCGGCCACATTCCATCCCTGTCGGAGTTCACGCCGGCCATCGAACGCAGCGGCCTGGTGGTCACCGATATCGAAGTGCTGCGCCTGCACTATGCGCGCACGCTGCGGCTGTGGCGCGAGCGCTTCATGGCGCGCCGCGACGAGGCTGCCGCGCTCTACGACGAGCGCTTTTGCCGTATGTGGGAGTTCTATCTGTCCATGTCGGAAGCCGCCTTCCGCTACCAGGACATCGCCATTTTCCAGGTGCAGCTGGCACGCCGCCAGGAAGCGGTTCCGCTCACGCGCGACTATGTCGCCGAACGCAGCCAGGCCCTGCGCGGGCGCGAGCCACCGGCCGGCGCCACGACACAACCCGGCGCCACGCAGGCCGCAGCCGTCAGCCAGGCGCGGCGTGCGGCCTCTCCAGCAGACTGAGCAAGGCCTCGAAGCGCGCGTCGTCGAACCACAGGCTGTTGCCCACGGCCACCAGGCGCCGTGCCCAGTCACGCCCCTGGTCCACCACGTCCTGGCGCGCCAGGCCCAGCACATGGTCGTAGCGGCCATAGTCGGGCAGCACATGGACGAAGGGCAGCGACAAGCCCCAGCCCCGCCCCCACTGCGCGCGCAGCAACGCATCGCGCGTGGCCGCATCGCGCAGGCGCAGCAGCAGCACGGGCCAGACGCCTTGTGCACCCGGCACGGTGTCACCCACCACCTCGATCCCATCGATGGCCGACAGCCAGGCGCCGCGCTCACGGGCCTGGCGCTGCAGTTGCTGCTGGAAATCCGCCAGCCGCGCCAGCGCGCGCCGGCCCACGCGGCGGCGCCAGGCGCCCAGTTCATGGCAGGGAATGGCGTCGTCGAAATCATCGCCGGCGGCCTGCACCCAGTCGCTGCGCGACAGCGCATCGCGCAGGGGACGGCCATAGGCCAGGTCCAGCCCGGCGGGGCGGTACAGCGCCGCATAGCCCAGCAGCTCCAGGCTGCGGCGCAGCTCCCAGCCCCGGTCCTGGCGCACGCTGGCCGCATGTGTCTCGCGCAGTGCCTCGCGCAGCGCGGGGTCGCGCGCCAGCAGCACGCCGCCCTCGAAGGTGGTCAGGCCCTTGCCCACGGCCAGGCTGTAGAAGCCCACATCGCCCTGCCAGCCCACGGGCTCGCCGCGCAGGCGTGCGCCCAGGGCCTGGGCCGCGTCCTCCACCACCCAGGCGCCCACGGCGCGCGCGCAGTCCACGGCCGTGGCCACGTCGGCCACGCGGCCGCACAGATGCGTGGGCAGCACGGCCAGGGTGCGTTCGCTGCACAGGGCGCGCAGGCGCGTGGGGTCCATGTCCAGCGTGTCGGCATGCAGATCGCACAGGCGCAGTTGCAGGCCGCAGTGCGCCACGGCCAGGGCCACCAGCGGGCAGGTATAGGCGGGTGCGATGACTTCGCTGCGGCCCGGCGCCAGGCGGCGCAGGGTCTGCAGCGCCACCATCAGCGCCGAGGTGCCCGAGCATTCAAGCTGCACGGCGGGCACGCCCAGCCACTGCGCCAGCGCCGTCGCCAGGTCCGCATCGCCCCAGGGCAGCAGGTCGGCCGCGCGCAGCGGCAGGCCCGCCGTGGGTGGCAGCACGCGTTCAGCCACGGCGTGTGCCGTGCTCGGCCGAGGCCGCCAGATGCGCGGCGCCCGCGCTGGCCGAGCCCGCGCCCGGGTTGCCGCCCGCATGGCCTGGCGTGTCATCGTCTGCGCCGGGCCCCTCGGCCTCCTGCGTCTCGCTGACGGCCAGGCAGGCGATGCCGGCCACGATGAACAGGCAGCCGATGATCTGGGGCATGCCTATGCGCTCGTCGAACAGCCAGTACGACAGCGCCAGCACGGAAAGAATCTCCAGGTGCGATGCCGCAAAGGCCGGGCCGATGGGCGCGCGCTTGAGCAAGGTCATCCACGAGAAAAAGGCGCCGATGTAGCCCACGAAGGCGCCATAGATCCAGGGCTGGCCGAACACGCGCGCCAGCCAGGCCGTGGAGAACTCTAGCGGCAGCGCCGCATTGCCGGCCTGCTTGAAGCTCAGCTGGGCCAGCGTGTCGAAGGCCATGAGCACCAGAAAGCCGATGAAATAAAAGCGCTTCATTTCAATGGAGGCCCACGATGGCGACGCCGATGGACACCAGAACGATGCCTGCCACGCGCATGGGCGCGAGCTTCTCGGCAAACAGCAGCCGGCCCGCGATCATGATGGCCACGATGTTGATGGAGCCCAGCAGCACGCCTTCGGACAGCGGCACCAGCGAGAGAAAGGCCAGCCACAGCACGAACTCGGCCACATAGCAGCCCACGCCCAGCCACAGCCAGGGCCTGGAGGCCATGAAGCGCCAGCGTGCCAGGCCGTCGAGGTCACCGGGCTGGCTGGCAGCGGCCTTGAAGGCCAGCTGGCCCCCGCTGTCCACCAGTACGTTCAGCACCCACAGCGTGATGACCAGCGGCGAGAGATCACTGCCCATGCCGTGCGGCCTCCGCAGCCCGCACCTCGCGGGGGGCGGCACCGCTGGCGATGCGCGCCACGAATTCGGTGGTGCGCGCGATCACGGTGCGGCGGTCGCGGTCGATGGTGACCATGTGGTAGCTGTTGTCCAGCAGCACCAGCTCGACATGGGCCTGGCTGGCGCCATGCACGATGTCATGGGCGTTGGCCACCGACGAGATGTCGTCGTTGCGCGCATGGATGACCAGGCAGGGCGAGCGCAGCTGGGGCAGGCGCGACAGCACATGGGCCGAGAGGCGGCGCAGCTCGATGATGGACCACCAGGGATTGCCCGGCAGGCCGGCCGCCGCGCTGTCGCCCGAATGCATTTGCTCGACCACGCGCGCGCGCAGGGCCTCGTCCTTGATGCCGTAGGGCGGCTGCTCCATGAACACGCTGTGGCGGCCAATGCCCAGCGCGCGGAACAGCGGCAGCAAAAAGGCCAGGCGCGTGTAGAAGGGAATGCTCCAGCCGTCGTAGCGGAAGGTGGTGGACAGGGCGCAGACGCCGTCCACCTTGTCGGGGTGGCGCTGGGCCACGGCCAGGGAGAGCACGGCGCCCATGGACAGGCCGCCGACCACCACATGGTCCATGTGCTGCGACAGTCGCTGCAGCCCGGCCTCCACGCTGGCCAGCCAGTCGGTCCAGCGCGTGTCCACGAGATCTTCCATGCTGCCGCAATGGCCGGCCAGCTGGACCGCATAGACGGTGAAGCCCTGCTTGTTCAGCCCCTTGGCCAGCAGGCGCATCTCGGCCGGCGTGCCCGTGAGCCCGTGCACCAGCAGCACGCCGGTGCGCGCGGCCGCGCCCGTGCCCGGCATGACGAATTCATGCTCGGTCACGCAGATGCTGTCCAGCCCCGTGGCAGCAGCCTGCTCGCTGTGCTGAACCAAGGAGAGCCCATCACTCAAATTCATGTCAATTTTCCATGACGCTGCGCGTCGCCCTCTGACCGTGAAACTAAGCCAGAGACACCGAGGAAGGGCCTTGGCCGGCCGCGCCGCCCCGCACCGAAGGTGTCGTCCCCCTTGGGGGGCGCCGTGCAACGGGAAGGCGCGAAGCGACTCAGGGGGTGGTATGTCATGCCAGCGCCTCCAGGCCCAGGACCACCTTGTCGAGCAAGGCCGTGGCCTGCTCGAAATGCTCGAAGGGCGCATGGGCGATGCCGCGGCTTTCGCAGTGGGCGATGAGCTTGTACTTGGCCAGCACGAAGTCGGCCCGGCCCGAGACGCAGAAGTCCGAGGTGCTGTCGCCCACGTAGAGCACGCGGCCGTGCAGGGCCTGCTGCTCGGCCAGGCGCTCGCACTTGCAGTTGCCGCTGGCGCGCGCGCACTGCGCGCTGGCCCAGGGAGAGTCCAGGCGCCAGCTGCGCTCGCCGGTCTGCACCAGGCGGTTGGCGATGACCTGCAGATGGCCCAGGCCATGGCGCTCCAGCACATGGCGTATGGCGTAGTCGATGCCGTCGCTGACCACCTGCACCACCATGCCGTGGGCCTGGGCGGCCGCCACGAAGCCGGCAAAGCCGGGGTCGATCTCGATGGTGTCCAGGTGGGCGCGCAGCTCGGCCTCGTCCATGTCCAGCAGCGCGACCTGGCCCTTCATGCATTCGCGCGAGCCGATCTCGCCGCGCTCCCAGGCGTCTTCCAGTTCCTGCCAGCCGGGCTTGCCGAAGCGGTTGAGCAGGGTGTCGGTCACGTCCAGCAGGCTGATCGTGCCGTCGAAGTCGCTTTGCACCATCCAGCCGGGGGCGGCGGTGTCCAGATACAGGGGAATGCGCTTATTCATGAAACTGCACCCTTACGTTTTGACCCACGCGCACGGCGGCGGCGGGAGCTTGCTCGAAGACCAGCACGCACTCGATGACACGCACCGGCCCGCGCTGCTGGTCGTCCTGCAGCCGCGCCGTGCCATAGACGGGGCTGATGCGCAGCACGCGTGCCGAGGGCAACTGCTGCTGTGCGGCGCCATCGGCGTCCAGCGTCACCGTGGCCCGCATGCCTTCGCGCACGGCGGCGGCGAAGCTTTCGTTGATTTCGGCGCGCACCTGCAGCGGGCGCTGCGGCAGCAGCACCACGGCCGGCGTGCCGGGCACGGCCTGGCTGCCCGCGTGGGTGGCCAGGCGCACCACGGTGCCGGCCTCGGGCGCGCGCAGTTCCTGGCGCTTGTGCTGGGCGCGCAATTGTTCGAGCTTGCGCTGTGCCACCTGGGCCTCGGCCGCGGCCACGTCAATCTCGGCCTGGGCATCGCGCAGCGCCTGCGCGGCCTCGTCCACGTTCTGCGCATCGGCGGCGCCCTCGCGCGCTGCGGCCTGCCAGCGCGACAGGGTCTGCTTGAGCTGGGGCAGGCGCGCGGCGCGTGCCTTCTGGCGGGCCTTGGCCAGCTGGGCCTCGGACTCAGCCACGGCCAGGTCGGCCTGGCCCGTATCGTCGACCAGCCTCAGCAGCAACTGGCCGCGCTGCACGGACTGGCCTTCCTTGACGGACAGCTGCTGCACCACGCCGGCCACGGCGGGCGACAGGTCCAGCAGGCCGCCTTCCACCTCGATCTTGCCGCGTGCCACGGCCACGGCCGCCGGGCCGTTTTGCTGCGCCTTGGCGCTGGCCTGGCCGGCATTGGCAGGCGCATCGTGCGAAGGACCGCAGCCCGCCAGCAGCGCGGCGGCGGCCAGCGCCGCAGCCAGACCGGCAGTGGACGCGGCAAGGCCGCTCAGGGGGTGCTTCATTCTTTTTCCTTCAACGGGGAGGTCTGGCGCCAGTCGCTGCGGATGGCGCCGTCCTCCATGCCGAGCACGCGGTCGGCATGGCGCACCAGGCGCGGGTCATGGCTCACGCACAGCACGGTCGTGCCATGGTTGCGCGCCGCGCGGTGCAGGATGTCGATGACGCGCTGGCCGCTTTCGGCATCCAGCGCACTCGTGGGTTCGTCGGCGAACAGCAGCTGCGGCGCCTTGGCCATGGCGCGGGCGATGGCCACGCGCTGCTTTTCGCCGCCCGACAGTTCGGCCGGGCGCATGTGGGCGCGGTGGGACAGGCCGACCTCGTCCAGCGCCTGCTGCGCGCGGCGCAGGGCCTCGTCGCTGCGCAGGCCCATGTAGCCCAGGGGCAGCTGTACCTGCTCGATGGCCGTCAGCGCCGGGAACAGGTTGAAGCCCTGGAAGACGAAGCCCGTGTGGCGCAGGCGGAATTTCTCCAGCGCCCGCGTGCCCAGCTTGCCCAGGTCCTCGCCCAGCGCCATGGAGTGGCCGCTGTCGGGCGCCTGCAGACCCGACATCAGCGACAGCAGCGTGCTCTTGCCGCAGCCCGAGGGCCCGGAGATCAGGCTCAGCTCGCTCGGGTACAGAGACACGGACAGGCCTTGCAGCACCTGCACGCTGACCATGCCCGACAGGAAGGACTTGCACAGGCGCACGGCCTCCAGGCTGGGTGCCGTGCGGGGCGCCGCCGTGGGCGCGGGGGAGTGGGCATTCATCACGTTCATGGGGTCTGGCCGTCTTCAGCGCAGCAGCGTGGCCGGGTCGGCACGCAGCAGGCTGCGCATGGCGCCCAGGCCCGACAGCAGGGACAGCACGGCCACCAGCACGGCGCAGGCCAGCACGGCCGATGCGTTCAGCGCCACGGGCACGCGGTAGGCCATGGCCAGGGCCAGCAATACGGCGCTGGCCAGCGCGGCCATCACAAAGCCCAGGCCGCCGATCCAGCAGGCCTGCTCGACCACCACGCGGCCCAGTGCCGCGCGGCTCACGCCCAGCGCGTTGAGCACGGCGTACTCGCGCGAGGAAGCGGCCACCACGGCCTTGAGCGACTGGCTGGTGACCACCGAGCCCACCAGGCAGACGATGACGGCCATGAACAGCACGCCCGCGCCGGCGCCCGTGTCGAACATCCAGTAGCGCTGCGAGCGCCGCGCGAATTCCCTGGCCGTCCAGGCCTCGTAGGGGCCGAAGCTGGGTGTGGGCTGGTTCAGGCGCTGCTTCACGGCCTTGGCCGAGGCGCCCGGGCGCACGCGCGCCACGAAATAGGTGCTGCCCTGGCCGGGGTCGCCCGCAATCTCGCGGGCCGTGGCCAGCGAGGCCAATACGTTCACGCCGCCCAGGCCACGCAGGCCGTCCACGGCCGCCACCACCTGCACGCGGTGGTTGTTGACCCAGGCCACGCCGCCTTCGCTGGTGCCCAGGGTCTGCAGGTCGGCCCGGTCCACGATCACGGCGCCGGTCTCGCGCAGGCGCTGGCGCTGCCAGGGCTGGAGCACGTGAGAAAACAGCATGGAGGCGTCATCGGTGGCAATGCCCGACAGGTAGACCGACACGCCGCCGCCGTGCTCGCTCGCCGCGCCGCCGGCCGCCGAGTCCGAGCGCCAGTCGCCGTCCACCCAGACATAGGGCTCGACCGCCGCGACATCGGGGTCCATGCGCAGGCGCATGTCCACGTCGCGGCCGATGGTGCGGCCGAAGTTCACGCTCTGCGTGCCCGGATAGCCGATCCACAGGTCGGCCGAGGAAGCCGTCACATACAGCGCGGCCGATCCGAAGATGCCCAGCACCAGCGCGGCCTGCATGGCCAGCAGCACGCCGGAGAAGCCCACGGCGAAGACGGAGGGAATGAAGCGGCGCCACTCGTGCACCAGCGTCTTGCGTGCCAGGGCGATCATGAGGGCGCTCCTTGTGCGGGCGGAGCCAGTGGAGCCATGCCGCTGTCGGCGTCGTCCTTGTCCTCGGCCGGCAGCGGCGCGCCGCCCAGGGCCTTGTACAGCGCCACGTAGGCCAGCGCATGGGCAGTCAGGGCCGTGGTCTGCTCGCTGCGCGCCTGCAGCGCGGCGCGCCGGGGCGCCAGGCCGCCGAATTCGCTGTCCAGGCCCAGCTTCAGGCGCTGGTCCTGCACGCGCTCGCGCTCGGCCAGCACCTGCTGGGTGGACTGCAGCGAGGCGATGCGCTCGCGCTGGGCGTCCAGCGCGGCCAGTGCGGACTCGACCTCGGCCACGCCGTCGAGCACGCTCTGGCGGTAGGCCTGGATGGCGGCCTGCAGCGCCAGCTCGCTGGCGTCGGCCTGCGAGCGGCGGCGGCCCCAGTCGAACAGGGGAATGTCGATCTGCGGCCCGAAGGTGGGTGCGTTGTCCTGCGTGGTACGCAGGTTCTGGGTGATGTTGAACGAGTACAGCAGCGAACCGCCGATCACGAAGCGCGGATACAGCGCCGCATGCGCAATGCCCTGCTCGGCCGCCGCGCGTTCCACTGCGGCCTGCGCCACCTGGATGTCGGGGCGCGTGCGCAGCAGGTCGGCCGGCAGGACGGCCACGCCCAGCGCCTGGGGACCGGGCAGCGGGGCCTTGGCATCGGCCTGCAGCCACTGCGCATCGGGCCGCGTGCGGCCCAGCAAGGCGGCCAGCATGTGGGCGCTGCGGGCCTGGGTTTCGCGCAGGCTGGCACGCAAGGCCGCGCTCTGGCCGGCCTGCAGTTGCAGCTGGTGCACGGCCTCTGCCGTGCCCAGGCGCTGCTGCTGGCGCACCTGTGCCAGTTGCAGGGCACGCGCATCCAGCAGTGCCTGTTCGTCGATCAGGGCGCGCTGGCGTTGGGCCATGCGGATGTCCAGATAGCGGTGGACCACATCGGCCACCAGGGCCACGCGGGCCGCCTGCAGTCGGCCCCGTGCGTCAAGCACGGAGGCGGCGGCATTGCGCTCGCCGGCCTCGCGGGCGCCGAACAGGCCCAGGTCCCAGCTCACGTCGATGCTGGCGTGGAAATACGAGTCGATGGCCGCAATGTCCTGCAGCGTGCGCGCACCGGCCGTGAACACGGGCCGGAAGGCCGAGCCGGCCGTGCCGGCCAGCAGCCGTTGCTGGCGCAGGCGCGACTGGGCCTGGGACAGGTCGAGGTTGGCGGCCAGCGCCTCCTCGACCAGGGTGTTGAGGGATTCATCGCCCCAGGCCTTCCACCAGCCCTGCAGGTCGGGCGCTGCGGCCGAGCCAGGTGCACCCGGCGCGGCGGCGGGCAGGGGCTGCGTCCACTGCGTGGGCACCGAGCCGTCAAGCTGCGCCGGAGGCGGCGAGGAGCAACCGGCCAGCGCCAGGGCGGCGCCCAGGCACAGGCTGGAGAGGCGATGCGTCGCGGCGGCGTGGTTCACGGGATGGACAGGCGGGAAGGGGATGATCGAGGGGAGGGCCGGGAGAACGAGGCCAGGGAACCATGTCCCCGGATGGCCATTGGACGCGGCCAAGCTTGCGCGAGGTTGCAGGCTTTATGGAGGAAACATGGAGAGCGCAGCGCCTTGCGGGGACCTCTCTGCCCCAACCCGGGCAAGAGCCAGTTGCGGACCGCCCGATCGCCGCGGACTCGGATGATTCCGAGTTTATTTTCAGAACGCTCCAATTCCAAGGCCGCATGCAGGTCAGTACATTGGCCGGATATCGCGCCCTATGCCACCCGTCCCAAGGCATTGATCCATATCTTCCAGGCTGGAGTTCACAGCATGTCTTTGACAGCCATCTTGCGCCATGCATTGGCCACGCCTCTCCTCTTGATTTTTTGTATGGCCCCTATTTCATCCTGGGCCCGTTGTTCCTCCCAGGGCTGGAATGCCCAGTTTCCGGGTTCAGCCAACACCCCCACCATCGTCAATGAAAATTATCCGATTGGCAGCGTTGTCTATTCCAGGACAATGAATTTACAAAATACCGGAGCCGGCAGCTACCACATTTCTTGCGACAATGATTTTTATTACATAGAAGGCATTGGAACGGAAAGCGGTGGAATATATTCCACCTCCATCCCCAACCTGGGCATGAGAATCACGTGGGAAAGAGCCGCGCCTTATTCAGGGTCCATGCTGAAACAGGGCATATTCCATTCACTGCCAAGCAACAACATGACCCTCGAGCTCGTGAAAACCGGAGAACTCACATCTGGAGGTTCCCTGAATGGCAGCTTCGCACGGATCTACTCAGGGACCAGCAATGCCCGTGACTTGCTGGCAACGGTATTCTTTTCGAGCGGCATCACCGTCAACGTCAGCAGCCGCCCCAGGCCGCCGACCTGCCGGGTGTCCACGGGCAAGATCGATGTGACCATGGCCCCCGCCCCGTTCGCCGATTTCAAGGGAATCGGGTCCGTCACGGCAGCCAAGGACTTCAGCATCGAGTTGACCTGCGCGGGAGGCGAAGCCAATACACGCCTGACCGCCTTCATCACGCTGACGGATGCCACCCAGGCGACCAACCGATCGAGCACGCTGACGCTGGCCCAAAATTCCAAGGCCCGGGGTGTCGGCATACAGGTACTGAGAAACAACGTGCCCGTGAGCTTCGGCCCCGACTCCGGCAGCCTGGGCAATGCCAACCAATGGAATGCGGGCCAGGTCGCACAGGGGCAGAACAGCCTGAAGATTCCGCTGAGCGCGCGCCTGGTGCAGACAGCCAGCAGCGTGACACCTGGCATGGCCTATGGCAGGGCGACCTTCACGATGAGCTACCAATAGCCGCTGATGGGCCCGCAGGAAATGAACAGCGCCAGCCTTGCGCGCGATTGCAGACTTCGTGGAGCCAATATGGAGGGACTGCGGCACGCAGGGCATCGCACCATAATGTGCGCTTGGCCCTGCCAGCTTTCCCATGAACTCCACAGCACAGCCAACGGCAACCACCCCCCTCGTGCTCGTCGTCGAAGACGAGCCCGCCATCGCCAGCATCCTGACGGCCTATCTCGAGCGGGACGGGCTGCGTTCGCGCATGGCCTCGGACGGCCAGGAGGCGCTGCAACTGTTCCGCCTGCTGCGGCCCGATCTGGTGCTGCTGGACATCCACCTTCCCGGCATGGACGGCATCGACGTGCTGCGCGCCATCCGCGATGACAGCCAGACGCCCGTGATCATGGTCACAGCCCTGGCCGACGATGTGGACAAGCTGCTGGCCCTGCGCCTGGGCGCCGACGACTACGTGGTCAAGCCCTTCAACCCGCCCGAGGTCGTGGCCCGCGTGCGCGCCGTGCTGCGCCGCACCCAGGCACGCAAGAACCCGGCGCCCGCGCCCATCCGCGTGGGCCCCATCGAGATCGACTCCGAGGCGCACAGCGCCGTGGTCTACGACAACGAGGGCCGCGCCCTGCCGCTGCCCCTGACGCTGACCGAATTCCGCCTGCTGGCCTGCCTGGCGGCCCAGCCCCGGCGCTGCTTCTCGCGCTCCCACCTGATCGAGCACTGCCTGCCCGAGAGCGATGCGCTGGAGCGCGTCATCGACTCGCACCTGTCCAAGCTGCGCCGCAAGCTGCAGCTGGCCGGCCAGGAAGGCCTGATCGAGACCGTGCGCGGCATTGGCTACCGGCTATGGCCCTGGGACTGAGGCCCAACCGCATCTGGGTGCGCTTCGGCCTGTGGATCACGGCCACCGTGCTCAGCACCATCGCCCTGCTGGCCATCGGCGTGCTGGTGTTCTCCGAGATCCAGTACCGCGACTTCTACAGCAGCCTGCCGCCGGCCGTGCAGATCGAGCTGGACGAACTCAACGCGCAGTCGTTGGAAGACAGCCCGCGCGCCATGCAGATCTACGGCCAGTACTGGACGGGCGATCTGCTGTTCGGCGAGAAATGGTCCCTGGTCATCGGCCTGCTGGTGTGCCTGCCCTTCGGGCTGGCCGTGGGCTTCTGGGTCTCGCGCCTGGTGACGCGGCCACTGGCCTCGATGGTCGAGGTGGCCAAGCGCGTGGAGCTGGGCGACTTCAGCGCGCGCGCCCTGCCCGGCAAGGCCCATGGCGAGATGGCCGAGATGGTGGTGGCCTTCAACCGCATGATCGATTCGCTGGAGACGCTGGAGGCCGAGCGCCGCGCCACGGCGGCCTCGATCTCGCACGAGCTGCGCACGCCGCTGACCGTGCTGCAGGCGCGCCTGCATGCCATCTGCGACGGCGTCATCGCCGCAGACGACACCGAGCTGAACACGCTGCTGTTCCAGGTCGAGCACCTGGGCCGGCTGGTCGGCGACCTGCACACGCTGTCCATGGCCGATGCCGGCCAGCTGTCGCTGCAAAAGCAGCGCCTGGACCTGGCCGAACTCGTGGCCGAGACGCTGGACCACCTGCACCCCCAGCTCCTGCAGCATGGCATGCAGCTGGAGATGCACCTGCCCGCGCCCAGTGACATCGGCATGGCCGACATCCGTGCCGACGCCGACCGCATGCGCCAGATCCTCTCCAACCTCGTCAGCAACGCCATCCGCCATGCGGCCAGCGGCGCATGGCTGGGCGTGGCGCTGACGGTGGAATCCGATATCGAAGGCCATGCCTGGGCCGTGCTGCGCATCAGCGATGCCGGTCCCGGCCTGCCCAGCGAGCTGCGCTCCCACCCCTTCCAGCGCTTTGCCCAGGTGCCCGGCAAGCGCCGCCGCGAGGGCTCGGGCCTGGGCCTGTCCATCGTCAAGGCACTGACCGTCTCCCAGGGCGGCAGCGTGGAGGCCGACGACTCCGAGCAGGGCGGTGCCCGCTTCACGCTGCGCTTTCCGCGCGTCTGATCCTGCCCCGCTGGAGGCCGCCGGGGGCCGCTGCCGGGTCCGCTACGCGGACGGAGCCTGCGCCTCGCGCAGCAGCGCATGGATGGCCCAGCCCAGCGGCGCGCGCAGCTGCTGCAGCGTCTGCTGCGGCCCCAGCGCCAGCAGCGACTGCGACACCCAGCCATAGGTCAGCGTGTGCAGCAGCCGTGCCAGGGGCTGGGCCGGCGCGGGCAGCGGCGGATCGCAGTCCTGCAATGCCGTGCCCCACAGCTGTACATAGGCCTGGTAGTGGCGGCGGAAGGGCTCGGGCGCGGACACCTTGCGCTCCAGCATGAACAGCGCGGCCCACATCGGCGCCTCGCGCGCAATGCCGTCGACCAGGGTGTCCAGCAGGCGGTCCACGCGCGTGGCCAGCGGCATGCCGGCACTGTCCTGCAGCGTTTGCAGCCCCTGGGCGTGCAGGGCCTGCACCTGGCGGTGGATGCACATGGCCGCCAGCGTGTCCATGTTGCCGAAGTATTCATAGAAGGTGCCCAGGCCCACGCCGGCCACGGCGGCCACCTCGCGCACCGTGGTGCGCTCGTAGCCCTGCTCGATCACAAGCCGAACAAAGGCGTCCTGCAGCGCCTGCGAGGTGGCCTGCGCGCGCGATTGCAGGGGGCGGCGCCGCACTTTGGGCGGCTGCGGCTGCTGCCGTGAAACCCGAACACCTTTGCTGGGCATTTTTCCTAGACTTTTGCGTTGAGACCAACGATCACGGAGACACGCATGAGCACCGGCCAGACATTGCAGACAGGGCACACCTGGAACACGCACGACGTCCTGAACCAGGTCGACGAACTCACCGACTTCAACCTGCTGGAGGCCGATCCTGCCCTGGCCGAGGCCCTTCAGCGCAACGGCGCCGCGCGCCACATTCCGTCGCTGTCGCGCTATGCGCAGCAGCTGGGCGAACGCGCCACCTGGGAATTGGCCGAGCAGGCCAACCGCCACACGCCCGAGCTGCACCGCTTCGACGCGCGCGGCCGCATCATCGACGCCGTGGAGTTCCACCCGAGCTGGCACACGCTGCTGGGACTATACCGGCAGCAGGGGCTGATCTCCCTGCCCTTCGAGGACAGCAGCGCGGGCCGCTGGAGCGCCTGGGCCGCAGGTTTTTACCTGCACGGCCAGGTCGAACAGGGCACGCTGTGCCCGGCCACCATGACCACGGCCGCCATCCCGCTGCTGCAAAAGGAACCGGCGCTGTGGCAGCAGCTGCAGGGCAAGCTGTTCAGCCACGAATACGATCCGCGTGACCTGCCCGTGGGCGACAAGGCATCGATGTGGCTGGGCATGGGCATGACCGAGAAGCAGGGCGGCTCCGACGTGCGCGCCAACACGACGGTGGCCATGCCGGTGCACGCCGGCGGGCGCGGCGGCGAGTACCTGCTGCGCGGCCACAAGTGGTTCTTCTCGGCACCCATGTGCGATGCCCACCTGGTGGTGGCGCGCATGGGGGAAGGCGGGGGGCAGGCCTGCTTCTACGTACCGCGCTGGCGCCCGGACGGCAGCAGGAATGCCGTGCGCGTGCAGCGCCTGAAGGACAAGGTGGGCAACCGCAGCAACTCCAGCAGCGAGGTGGAGTTCGAGGACGCCTGGGGCATCCTGATGGGCGAGGAAGGCCGGGGCATTCCCACCATCATCGAGATGGCCACCTACACGCGCCTGAACTGCGTGCTGGGCAGCGCCGCCATCCTGCGCTCGGCCACGGTGCAGGCCCTGGCCTATGCGCGCCGGCGCAGCGTCTTCGGCAAGCAGCTGGCCGAGCAGCCGCTGATGCGCACCGTGCTGGCCGACCTGGCGCTGGAAAGCGAGGCCGCGCTGCAGATCGCCATGCGCCTGGCCCAGGCCTATGAGCGTGGAGGCGACGAGGGTGATCCGCTGGAGCGCGCCTGGAAGCGCATCATGACGCCAGCGGCCAAGTTCTGGGTCTGCAAGCGCGGCGTGGAGCTGACGGGCGAGGCCATGGAGGTGCTGGGCGGCAACGGCTATGTGGACACGGGCGTGATGGCGCGCCTGTTCCGCGAGGCGCCCGTGAACTCGATCTGGGAAGGCTCGGGCAACGTCATGTGCCTGGACGTGCTGCGTGCCATCTCGCGCGAGCCCGACGGCGCGCAGCTGCTGCTGCAGGACCTGATCGACACGGCAGCGGGCGAGCCCGCGTTGCTGCAGCAGGCGCAATCGCTGGCACGGCGCCTGTCCGGCCCGCCTGACCAGCTCGAGGCCCAGGCACGCCGCCTGGTGCAGGACCTGGTGCTGCTGGCCCAGGCCTGCCTGCTGCGCCGCCATGCGCCGCCCGCCATGGCCGACGGCTTCATCGCCACGCGCCTGGGGGCGCAGCAGGGCGCCATGGTGGCGGGCGCCTTCGACCCGGCAGGCCTGGACATCGCCGCCATCCTGCAGCGCGCGCTGCCCGCCTGAAGCGGCCGCCGGCCCACCACACAACAAAGCACAAGGAGACAAGACATGAACCTGCTCGACGCCTTCGACAGCGCCGTGCGCAAGACGCCCGCCAAGGCCTTTCTGCGCGACCGCGGCGCCTCCATCAGCTATGCCGACATGCAGCGGCGCTCGCAGCGCGCGGCCGCCGTGCTCCAGGCCCAGGGCGTGGGCCGGGGCGATACCGTGGCCCTGATGTGCCTGAACACGCCGGGCTTTGTCGAAGCCCTGTTCGGCGCCTGGCGCCTGGGCGCCGCGCTGGTGCCCGTCAACCACAAGCTGCAGGCGCCCGAGCTGCAGTACATCCTCGACCACGCGCAGTGCAAGGCCCTGGTGTTTGACGCCGCACTCGCGCCCGTGGTCGCGGCCGCGCCACACCCCTGCGCCCGCCTTGTGACCGAGGCGCAAGAGGCCGTCCCGGGTGTCCAGGACTGGGACACGCTGGTGGCGGCCGCCAGGCCCATGGAAGGCACGCGGCCCGCCGATGGCGACATCGCCCAGGTGCTCTACACCTCGGGCACCACGGGCCGGCCCAAGGGCTGCCTGCTGAGCCATCGTGCCGTCACGCTGGCGGCGATCACGGCCGCGCTGGGCCTGTCCATCACGCGCGAGGAACGCACGCTGATGGCCATGCCCATCTGGCATTCCTCGCCGCTCAACAACTGGTTTGGCGGCACGCTGTACATGGGCGGCACCGTGGTGCTGCTGCGCGAGTACCACCCGCAGCATTTCCTGCAGGCCGTGCAGGACGAGGGCGTGACGCTGTACTTCGGCGCGCCGGTCTCCTACTTTGCGCCGCTGCAGATGCTGCCCGACTTTGCCCGCTACGACCTCAGCAGCGTGCGCGCCTGGGTCTACGGCGGCGGCCCCATCGGCGCCGAAATGGCACACAAGCTGGCCACGGCCTACCGCAGCGACCGCTTCTACCAGGTCTACGGCATGACCGAGACCGGCCCCACGGGCACCACGCTCTACCCCGAGGAGCAGGTGGAGCGCGCAGGCTCCATCGGCCGCGTGGCCCTGCCCGGCGTGGACATGCGCGTGGTGCGCGACGACGGCGAGGATGCCGGCCCGGGCGACACCGGCGAGATCTGGCTGCGCACCGGCAGCGTGATGGACGGCTATCTGCACGACGCCCAGGCCACGGCTGCCGCCTTCGCACCGGGCGGCTGGTACCGCACGGGCGATCTTGCGCGCCTGGACGACGCGGGCTATCTCTTCATCGTGGACCGGACCAAGGACATGGTCATCACGGGTGGCGAGAACGTGTATTCCAAGGAGGTGGAGGACGCGCTGTCGGCCCATCCCCAGGTCGCCGATGTCGCCGTCGTGGGCCGGCCCCACGCCGAATGGGGCGAGACCGTCGTCGCCCACGTGGTGACGCGCGGCGAGGCCGCGCCGCAGGCCGAGGCACTGCAGCAGTTCCTGGCCGACAGGCTGGCGCGCTACAAGATCCCGCGTGAATTCGTCTTTGCGGCCAGCCTGCCGCGCACGCCCACTGGCAAGCTGCAGAAGTTTCTGCTGCGTCAGGAGCGCAGCGCCACCTGAGGCGCCGGCCTCCTGCGTGGCCTACTTTGCGGCCTACTTTGCGGCCTTGAAATCCGACTCGCTCATGCCGCGCCGCCAATAGGCCACGACCAGCTGCTCGTGCTTTTCCAGACCGCGCTCCTCGCGCGCCCACTGGCGCACGGCCTGGGCGGTGTCGAATTCGCCAGCGGCCCAGACGAAGCGGCTGGCGGGATGACCGGCCAACGCATCCGGCCAGCGCACGGCGCGCAGCGCGTCGATCAGCAGCGTGGTGGTGCCGGCCTCGGCAGCGCCGCGGTGCAGCCAGTGCCATTGCAGGCCTTCGGGCGCCTGCACGGGCTGCTCGTCCTGCGGGCCCTGGACTTCGGCAAACACATGGCCGCGCGTGTGCGCCGGCAGGGCGGCCGCAATGCGCAGCATGGCCGGCAGGCCGGTGTCGTCGCCGGCCAGCAGCATCCAGTCGGCCGGGGTGGCCGTGCGCCCGCCGGGGCCGGTCATGCCGATGCGCTGGCCCGGCTGGGCGCGCGCGGCCCAGGCGGACCCGGGGCCGGCGTCCTCGTGCAGCACGAAATCCACGTCGATCCATCCGTTGGCGCCGTCTTGGGCCATTCCCATCGCACGCATGGTGTACGTGCGCATGTCCAGGCGCCCGTCACCCTCGGGCAGGCGCAGCAGGCCGCTGGCCGACAGCGTGGGCCATTGGGGCTCGGCCACGCCCGGCTGCGGAAACAGCAGCTTGACGTGGATGTTGGTGTCCTGCGCATAGCGCGCCATGTCGTCGCAGGCAAAGCGCACGCGGCGCATGTGCAGCGTGAGATCGCGCACGGCCAGCACCCGCAGTTCGCGGAAGGCCGGCGGGCGCTGCAGCGTGGCGCCGTCACCCTCCCAGGCCAGGGAGCCATCGGCGGCGCCCGTGGCCTCCAGCAGCAGGTGGGCCAGCATGAGCTTCATGTCCTGCAGCAGCTCCACGCCCGGCGCCGCCACCTCGGCATGGACCTGCCCGCCCTCCAGCCACAGCTGGCCCCGGCCGCCTTCGTAGTCGGCCACCCAGCGCGTGCCTTCGCGGCGCACGGTGATGTCGTGCTCCTGCATGTGCCCGACGATGGCGGCGATGGCCTCCTCGGCCCTGTCCATGCGCACCGAAGTGCGTGCCTGCAGCTGTGTCATTGACGGATGTCCTTTCGTTCGGTGATTGCAGCATCGCCCGGCGCCCGTGGGGTTTGCGCCAGCCCCGCCGACGTTTGCGCAGCGCGCCCATAAGCCCATAAGCCCATCAGGCCCTCAGAGCCTGGCGCGCACCAGCTTGGGAGAGATGCCGAAGCGGCGCTTGAAGGCCGTGGAGAAATTGGCGGCGCTGGAATAGCCGGCCGCATGCGCGACCTCGGAGACGCTGCAGCCCGTCTGCTCCAGCGCGGCCCAGGCGCGTTCCAGCCGCTGCTCGCGCCGGTACCCGTCGATGCTCGATCCGTAGGCCAGACGGAACTGGCGCTGCAGGGCGCTGGCGCTCAGGCCGACCTCGCGCGCGATATCGGCCAGCGGGCGGCAGCCGTCGCCGCCACTGTCCAGCAAGGCCTTGAGGCGCGCCATGCGCCGGTGTTCGCGCACGCCCAGCACGCCCGGCACGGTCTGCGCTGGGTCGGGCTCGGGCGCGTCCAGCGCCTGCACGGCCTCGTGCACCAGCTCCAGCGTGCGGCTGGCCAGCAGCAGGGGCGCAGAGCCTTCGCGCGCCAGCTGGATGATCTGCTCGGCCACCGCCACGGCGCGCGGCGATGGCTGCCAGGGCTGTATGGCCAGCAACTGCTGCTCCATCCAGTGCCGCAGCAGCGGTGGCGCGACCATGGGCAGGGCCTGGGCGGCAAACCATTGCGGCTGCACGGTGATGCTGAGCTTGCGCTCGAACTTTCCGCGCCGCCAATGCCGCATGAACATGTCGCCGGGCCGCGAATGGATGACGGCGCCGCAGGCCTGCACATGGGCACCGGCCGGGCTGGCGGGCGCCACCTGCATCTGCAGGCCCTGGCTGCCGAAGGCCACGTCCACGCAGCCCTCCAGCAGCACGACCAGGTGCAGCCCCGGCACGGCCGGCGAACGCGTGTTCATGGTGCGCAGGTCGCGCGCCTCCACGCCATGCAGCCACAGGCCGGGCTGGACCTGCCAGGACTGCAGGTGCCCGGCCAGCAGCGCGTCCTCGGCCGTGACCTCGGCGTCGAGGATGCGGTAGTCGGGACCGCTGAAGTCGCAGGCACGCAACGTGCCCCGCCCCAGCCAGCGCGGAGGGCGTGCAGGTGTTTGGACAGAGGAAAGAGCCATGGCCAGCCGGAGCGGTGTGCGCCCCAAAGACAAGAATGATTCTCATTTTATGGATCGCGCCGGTGCGGCGCTTTCTGCGGGGAATCCATGGCGTGCCCTGCCGCGCGCCCGGGCCGCCGTGCGCCACAATGCGTGATGCTCAGCCTCCAAGACATCCAGAACGCCGCCGACCGCCTGCGCGGCGCCGTGCTCGAAACGCCCTGCGTGGAATCGCGCACGCTGTCCCAGATCACGGGAGCGCAGGTCTATCTCAAGTTCGAGAACCTGCAGTTCACGGCCTCGTTCAAGGAACGCGGCGCCCTCAACAAGCTGGCCCAGCTCTCGCCCGAGGAGCGCGCACGCGGCGTGGTCGCCATGAGCGCCGGCAACCATGCCCAGGGCGTGGCCTACCACGCGCAGCGCCTGGGCGTGCGTGCCGTCATCGTCATGCCGCGCTTCACGCCGGGCGTGAAGGTGGAGCGCACGCGCGGCTTCGGCGCCGAGATCGTGCTGCACGGCGACTCCCTGGCCGAGGCGCGCCAGCATGCCTACACGCTGGCCGAGCAGCAGGGCCTGTGCTTCGTCCACCCCTATGACGACGAGCAGATCGCGGCGGGCCAGGGCACGCTGGCGCTGGAGATGCTGGCCGAGCAGCCCGACCTGGACCAGCTCATCGTGGCCATCGGCGGCGGCGGCCTGATCGCGGGCGTGGCCACGGCCGCCAAGGGACTGAACCCGGGCATCGAGATCATCGGCGTGCAGACACAGCGCTTTCCGTCCATGTTCAATGCCGTGCGCCAGGCCGGGCTGCCGATGGGCACCTCGACCATCGCCGAGGGCATTGCCGTCACCCAGCCCGGCGCGATCACGCAGGAAGTCGTATCGCGCCTGGTGGACGACATGCTGCTGGTCGATGAAGGCGACATCGAGCAGGCCGTGCTCATGCTGCTGGAGATCGAGAAGACCCTGGTCGAGGGTGCGGGCGCCGCGGGCCTGGCCGCGCTGCTGCGCCATCCGCAGCACTTCGCGGGCAAGAAGGTGGGGCTGATCCTGTCGGGCGGCAACATCGACCCGCTGCTGCTGGCGGCCATCATCGGGCGCGGCATGGTGCGCTCCGGGCGGCTGGCGCGCATCAAGGTCAGCGCGCGCGACGTGCCCGGCGTGCTGGCGCGCATCACGGCCACGGTGGCAGCGGCGGGGGCCAATATCGAGGAAGTCCACCACCAGCGCGCCTTCACCATGCTCGCCGCGCAGAGCGTGGAAATCGAGCTGGTGCTGCAGACCCGCAACAAGGCCCATATCGAAGAGGTCATCGCTGCCCTGCAGGCCGAAGGCATGCAGGTCAACGCCGTCTAGAGCCCTAGCAGGCCCCTGGCTCCTTGTGTCATGGCTTTCCCCGAAGGCGCTGGCGGGCAGGCCTGCCTAGAATGGGGCATCCCCATTGGCAGCCAGGAGCTTTTGCATGTCGCATGATCCCGCAGCGAACCACGGCGAGCAGTCGCCCCCCGAAGACGCCACCGAGGCCATCGTCCCCTACATGCCCGTCATCCTGCCCCTGGCGGGCGCCGTGATGATGTTTCTGCTGGCCTTCATCGCCGTCAACATGGCCTGATACGGCCCCTTCGCCCCCTGCACCGAGCCCCGCTTTGCGGGGCTTTTTGTTTGCCTATTGCATAAGCAAACAGACAGATCATCTTGCATATTTTAATGCACAGAATGCATAGTTTTTGCCATTCGTTTGCTGACAAATTCGTGACCGCTCCCTAGAATCGAATCCCCAGCCGGTGCGCCGCCAGCTTCCGCCAGCGCCGCCTCGCCGCCCCGAGAAGAGCTTCCTTCGCGCGCCGACTGAACAAGAGCCCGTTTCTCAAAGTTGGTGCGGCAACAGGCGCGTCCCCTTTGAAAAACTGGTTTTTTCAATTGAAGGAAGCTCCGCGATGAACGCACCCGTCATGCAAGGCCTGAACATCCAGGCCCCTGCCTACGTCAAGAACAGCCGACTGATCGCCTGGGTGGCCGAGATGGCCGCACTGTGCAAGCCCGCCCGTATCCACTGGTGCGACGGCTCCCAGGAAGAGTACGAGCAGCTGTGCCAGCAGCTCGTCGATGCCGGCACCTTCAAGAAGCTCGATCCCGTCAAGCGCCCCGGCAGCTACCTGGCCTGGTCCGACCCGTCAGACGTGGCGCGCGTCGAGGACCGCACCTACATCTGCTCGGCCAACAAGGAAGATGCGGGCCCGACCAACAACTGGATGGCCCCGAACGAGATGCGCGCCACGCTGCAGCCGCTGTTCGACGGCTGCATGGCCGGCCGCACCATGTATGTGGTGCCCTTCTCCATGGGCCCGCTGGGCTCGCCCATCGCCCACGTGGGCGTGGAGCTGTCCGACAGCGCCTATGTGGCCGTCAACATGAAGATCATGACCCGCATGGGCCGTGCCGTGTATGACGTGATCGGCGTCGAAGGCGAGTTCGTTCCCTGCGTGCACACCGTGGGCGCGCCCCTGGCCGAAGGCGAGAAGGACCAGACCAGCTGGCCCTGCAACAAGACCAAGTACATCGTCCACTACCCCGAGACGCGCGAAATCTGGAGCTATGGCTCGGGCTACGGCGGCAACGCCCTGCTGGGCAAGAAGTGCTTTGCGCTGCGCATCGCCTCCACCATGGGCCGCGACCAGGGCTGGCTGGCCGAGCACATGCTCATCCTGGGCGTGACCAACCCCCAGGGCAAGAAGTACCACGTGGCTGCGGCCTTCCCCAGCGCCTGCGGCAAGACCAACTTCTCCATGCTGGTGCCGCCCAAGGTCTTCGAAGGCTGGAAGGTCACCACCATTGGCGACGACATCGCCTGGATCAAGCCCCAGGCCGACGGCTCGCTGCGCGCCATCAACCCCGAAGCCGGCTACTTCGGCGTGGCCCCGGGCACGAACTACCACACCAACCCCAACTGCATGGCCAGCCTCGACAAGAACGTGATCTTCACGAACGTCGCGCTGACCGATGACAACGACGTGTGGTGGGAAGGCATGGACAAGGACACCGGCAAGCAGCCCGATCACCTGATCGACTGGCAAGGCAAGGACTGGACGCCCCAGATCGCCCGCGAAACCGGCGCCAAGGCCGCCCACCCCAATGCCCGCTTCACCGTGGCCGCGACCAACAACCCCGCGCTGGACGAAGCCTGGGACGATCCCAAGGGCGTGAAGATCGACGCCATCATCTTCGGCGGCCGCCGCTCCACCACCGTGCCGCTGGTGACCGAGGCCCGCAACTGGACCGAAGGCGTCTACATGGCCGCCACCATGGGTTCGGAAACGACGGCCGCCGCCTTCGGCGCCCAGGGCGTGGTGCGCCGCGACCCCTTCGCCATGCTGCCGTTTGCCGGCTACAACATGAGCGACTACTTCCAGCACTGGCTCACGCTGGGCGCCAAGATCGAAGGCCAGGGCGCCGCCCTGCCCAAGATCTTCACCACCAACTGGTTCCGCAAGAACGCCGACGGCAAGTTCGTCTGGCCTGGCTACGGCGAGAACATGCGCGTCCTGAAGTGGATGATCGACCGCCTCGAAGGCCAGGCACAGGGCGAGCAGACCGCCTTCGGCATTGCGCCCCAGTACGCCGAGATCAACTGGACCGGCCTGGACTTCTCCGCCGACCAGTTCGCCAGCGTGACCAGCATCGACAAGGCCGCCTGGGCCGAGGAAATGCAGCTGCACACCGAGCACTTCGACAAGCTGGCCCACAAGCTGCCCCAGGAGCTGCTGGTGACCAAGGCCGAACTCGAAAAGCGCTTGGCGGCCTGATCCAGCGCCAGCCCATGGAAAAAGCCTCGCACTGCGAGGCTTTTTTTGTGGCGTTTCAACGACGCCCCCAGACAACAAAAAAGCCGCGCCTTGTGGGCAGCGGCTTTTTTGGAGGAGCGCCGCAAGGCGCCCCAGGCAGAGCTCAGTTGCCTTGCCTATCCATGGCGCGGGCCAGGTCGGCCATCAGGCGAGCGTCCTGCAGGGCGGCATTCCAGATGCGCTCGTCGGCAGCGGCCTGCTGGCGGCTCTCGGTCCAGGCGCGGTAGCCGGCGCGGGCCGTCATGGCAGCGCGGCGGGCGGGAGCGGAGAACAGGGCCAGGCCCATGAAGGCGGCAACCCACAGCACCACCCAGGCGCCCAGCATGTGGCCGTCGGTCCAGTTGTGGGCGACCTCGTTGACCACCACCATCAGCGCGGCCACCAGGGCAGCGAGCAGCAGGGCGCTGGCGCCACGCTTGCCGGAGAAACGCTTGGCAGCGCTCTTGCGGTCATCGGCGGCTTGATAGACATGCACCACACCAGGGTGCTCGACACAGTAGGAGTTGTAAATGAAGTTGCTCATGGCAGATAAACCCAGTTAAATAGCCGCTTTTGACGGCGTGGCGGGCGACTAGGTGTAACTATAGGGTTTACCCTATAGCTCTTCAAATTTATATCTTGAATCTGTAGCATTCACGCCAGTGATGACTCAGCGCCCGCCGCCATGTCTGCCCTGAACTTCCGCACACTGGATCTGAACCTGCTGCGCGTCTTCGACGAGGTGATGGCAGAGCGCAGCCTGACGCGGGCGGCCCACAAGCTGGCCATCACCCAGCCGGCCGTGAGCAACGCCCTGCGACGCCTGCGCGAGGCCCTGGGCGACGAGCTCCTGGTGCGCCAGGGCCAGGGCGTGGAGCCCACGCCGCGCGCACTGGCGCTGTGGCCCGTGATCCGGGAGGCGCTGCAGCAGCTGCAGGACACGCTGACGCCGGGCGAATTCCATCCTTCCACCGCCACCGCCACCTTTGTGCTGGCCATGGCCGACGCCACGGCGGCCACGCTGATCCCGCCCATGTTCAGCCTGCTGGAGCGCGAGGCGCCCGGCGTGGGCATCCGCGTGCTGCCGCTGACCACGCGCGACCCGCGCGGCCTGCTGGAGGCCGGCGAGGCCGACATGGCCGTAGGCTACTTCCCCGCCGCGCTGGCCGACCTGACGGCGCGCGCGCAGTCGGGCGCCCTGGTGGCCTTCGACAGCCGGCGCCTGTATGAAGGCGAGTACCTGTGCGTGATGCGCCAGGGCCATCCGCTGGCCGATGTGCCGCTGACGCTGGACAACTACTGCGCGGCGCGCCACATGCTGGTGAGCTTCTCGGGCCGCTCCTTCGGTTTCATCGACGAGGCCCTGGCCTCGCTGGGCCGCACGCGCCAGGTGGTGCTCACCGTCAACCAGTTCTTCACGGCCGGGCGCGTGGTCATGAACTCCAACCTGCTGACCATCCTGCCGCGCCACTTCGTGCCCGTGACCGGCATGGCCGACAAGCTGGTGCTGCGCGAGCTGCCCTTCGACGTGCAGCCCGTGCATGTGGATGCGCTGTGGCGCCGGCGCGGCCAGCACCCGCAGGCCTACGACTGGCTGCTGCGCACGCTCACGCGCTCGGCCGAGGCCACCTTCCCGCACACCTGAGAGCGTGTTGCGGGGGCGCGCGCCAGCGCAGGTTCTACACTTGGCCGCATGAAGATCCAGCTGCTGTCCGACCTGCACCTCGAGGCCCATCCGCATTTCATCGCCGAGCCCGCACCCGATGCCGACGTGCTGGTGCTGGCCGGCGACATAGGCTCCTACCAAAGCGGCAGCCTGCTGCAAGGCGAGCACTTCGGGCTGGAGCGTTTCTCTCCCCTGCCCCAGTACGCGGGCTGGCCCTGCCCCGTGATCTTCGTGCCGGGCAACCATGAGTACGACATGCAGGACTTCGACGCTGCCCATGCCCGCCTGCGCGCCGCCTGCGAGCGCATGGGCATGGTCTGGCTGGAGCGCGAGACCGCCGTGCTGGGCGGCGTGCGCTTCGTGGGCACCACGCTGTGGAGCGACTACGACGCCATGTCCATGCACGAAGGCGTGAGCGACCTGACCCGACTGCTGAAGCTGCGCGAGAAGGCCTTCCGCGCCGCCAACTTCTACCTGCACAAGACCGGCGGCACGCGCGGCGGCGAGCCCTTTCTGGCCGAGCCCATGCGCGAGCAGTCGCTGGTCTGCCAGCAATGGCTGCGCCAGGCGCTGGCCCGGCCTTTCGACGGCCC
This sequence comes from Delftia sp. DLF01, assembly GCF_014852125.1. NCBI lineage: Bacteria > Pseudomonadati > Pseudomonadota > Betaproteobacteria > Burkholderiales > Comamonadaceae > Delftia > Delftia sp. DLF01. The sequence continues at coordinate 237,930 of NZ_JACVAZ010000005.1, read as the reverse complement.
CACGGTGGCCGTCACGCACTTCGCGCCCAGTCTGCGCAGCGCCGATCCGCGCTATGGCCTGGTGCCCGGCACGGCCGGCTTTTGCAATGTGCTCGACGATCTGCTGCCCTTTGCCGATCTGTGGCTGCACGGCCACCTGCATTCGCCCAGCGACTATGTGGCCGAGGGCCTGCGCGACGATGGCAGCGCCTGGCGCTGCCGCGTGGTGGCCAACCCGCTGGGCTATGCACGCAAGGGCGAGCAGGAGGGCTTTTTTCCGCGCTCTACCATCGAGTTGCCGGCGCACATGACCGCAGGGGCGGCAGAAGTGGCAGATGCGCCGGTCCGCGCTTGACCTGGATCAAGCACTCCATCCCGGCTTGGGCTTAGTCTTGGGCCATACCAAAGGAGGACTTTCATGAACATCCTGCTCGCAGTCGATGGCAGCCCCTACACCCAGAAGATGCTGGCTTACCTGACCTCGCACCCCGAGATCCTGGGCTCCGCCCACAGCTACAGCGCCATCACCGTCCAGCCCCAGCTGCCGGCCCGCGCGCGCGCCGCCCTGGGCAAGGAGGTGGTGGACGAGTACTACGCCGAGGAATCGACCAAGGTGCTGGACCCCGTGTGCAGCTACCTGGCCGAACACGGCGTGCAGGCCACGCGCCTGAGCAAGGTGGGCCCGGTCGCCGACTCCATCATCAAGGCCGCCGAGGAAGGCAAGTTCGACCTGCTGGTCATGGGCACGCATGGCCATGGCGCGCTGGGCCGCCTGGTCATGGGCTCGGTCAGCACCCAGGTGCTGGCCGGCAGCCAGGTGCCGGTGCTGCTGATCCGCTGATCCGCTGCACCGTGGACATGCGGCGCCCATAACCAGAAAAAGCAAAGCGCAGGCTTCACGGCGCAATGAACCAAAGACGGCTCCCCCGCGGGAGCCGTTTTTTTTTTGCATGGCAGCTTGCCGCCGTCGTGCATGGCCTGCCGTCACCGGGCTGTCACAGCCGCCTTTTACAGTCGCGCGATTTGTCACACAGGGGATGGTGAGCATGCGCATGGATACTTTGAATTGGCGGCACAAGGCAATTGCAACGGCCTGCCTGGCCCTGTGTGGCGCTGCATGGTCCGCGCCGTTCACCCCGGGCAACCTGGTGGCCTACCGCGTGGGCACCGGCACGGGCGCCCTGCCTGTGTACCTGGACGAGTACCGCGTGGACGGCACGCTGGTGCAATCGCTGCCGCTGTCAGGCGGTGCAACGCCGCTGACGGCCAGCAGCACGGGCTCGGAAGGCCTGCTCAACCGCTCGGCCAACGGCCTGTGCCTGACGGTCCCCGGCTATGCGGTGGCACCGGGCGGCGCCGATCCCAAGACGGCGGCGGCACGCGGCGTGGCCTTTGTCGATGCCGACGGTGTGGTGGGCAATGGCACGCGACTGGGCGGTACGGCCTTGGTCGGCGATGCCTTTCGCAGCGTGGTCAGCGACGACTGCAGCCGCGCCTGGGCCAGCGGCAGCGGCAGCCCCAACGCCAACCGCGGCATCTGGTTCGTCCAGAAAGATGCCACCAGCGCCACCCAGCTGAGCAACAAGAACACCCAGGGCATCACCATGGCCGATGGCCAGCTCTACGCGGCCTTTGCCAGCGGCGACACGCTCAACAGGATCGGAACCGGGCTGCCCACGACAGGCACGCCCGCAGTCAGCGCGCTGCCGGGCCTGGCGGGCAACAACCTGCGCGGACTGGCCTTCCTCGATCTCGATGGCACGCCGGGCGCAGACACGCTCTACGTGGCCGCCAACAACGATGGCACCGGCACGGTGCGCAAGTACACGCTGGAAGCGGGCATCTGGGTGGCCCGGGGCTCGGCGCCGCTGGCAGGCGCCCATGGCCTGGCAGCCGTGCATCTGGGCCAGGGCGCGGTCATGCTGCTGGCCACCGGCTCCGACGGGCAGTTGTATCGCCTGTTCGATGCCTCGGGCCGCACCGGCACGCTGGCTGGCACGCCGCAGCCGCTGGCGTCGGGCATCGACGGCGTGCTGTACGGCCTGGCCTGGGCACCCGAAGTGTCCCCGCCAGCTTCCGTGCCCGCAGCCCCTGCCAGCGTCAATGCCAGCGCCTCGGGCAACAGCGTGCAGGCGCAGTGGGCCAGCGTGAGCGGCGCGTCCTACTACCTGGTCGAACTGTCCAGCGACGGCTTCGCCACCGTGTCGCACAGCCTGGCGGTATTCGGCACCAGCCAGACCGTGGACGGACTGGCGGCCGGCAGCCACCAGGTGCGCGTGCGCGCGGTGAACAGCCTGGGCGGCGGGGCGGCCGGCATTTCGGCGCCCGTCACCACCAGCCCGCCCCCGACGACTTCCCTGCCCGCGCTGACCGCCTATTCGGGCGTGGTCGGCGATGCCAGCGATGTCCTCGCGGGCACGGGCCTGTCCTTCACCGTCAGCGATCCGGCCGCCACGGTCAGCGCCACGTCCAGCAATCTCGCCGTGGTCGCCGCCAACGGCCTGGTGGCGACGCAAAGCGGTGGCAACGCCGTGCTCAGGATCACGCCCACCGGCGTGGGCTATGCCGACATCACCGTCACGCTGACCAACGCGGGGGGCGCCTCCGTCAGCCGCACCATCAAGTACGCGGCCTCGGCCAACACCGCAGCCAACACCAGCCCGCGCTGGCTGGCCGGGCGCTCGGACGCATCGACGGCCATCGTCATCGATGCCGCCACCATGCTGGTGGGCGACGACGAGGCGCCTGCCCAGGATGCCTCGGGCAATGCGCTGCCGGCCGGCAACTCCTTCTCGGCCTATGGCCCCGCCGGCGGGCTGCCCATCAAGCCGCTGATGCTGGACAGGACCGCCCTGGGCCTGGCCGATGCCGCTGCCTGCACCGCCCCCGGCCTCACGGGCCTGGACAGCTGCAAGAGCGACGAGGAAATGGACATCGAGGCCAGCTTTGCCCTGGGCAGCCGCGTGTACGTGGCGGGCTCGCACTCCAACAACAAGAGCGGCAAGTCGCGCACCGACCGCTGGCGCCTGGCGGCGATGGATGTGACCGGCTCCGGCGCCTCCACGGCGCTGACCGCCAGTGGCTACTACCGCTGGCTGCGCGAGGACCTGCGCAGCTGGGACGCGGCCGCGCATGACGGCCTTGCCGCCAACTACCTGGGCCTGGTGGCCAGCTCGGACGGCGGCGCCACCAAGGCGCCCGAGGCCGAGACGATGAGCGGCTTTTCCATCGAAGGCATGTCCACCAGCCCCGACAACGGCGCCGCCTGGCTGGGCTTTCGCGCGCCGCTGGTGCCGGCACCGGGCGCGCCCGCCGTCACGGCCGACGACGCCACGGGCCGCACGCATGCGCTGATCGTGCCCGTGACCAACTTCGCGGCCCTGCCTGCGGCCGATGGCGGCAGCAAGGGCAGCGCGACCATGGGCCAGCCGATCCGCCTGGACCTGGGCGGCCGCGGCATCCGCGAAATCCGCAAGAACGCGGCGGGCGAGTACCTGATCATTGCCGGCCCCTCGGCCAGCGCCACGGGCACCGCGCCGCGCAACTTCCAGCTCTACTCTTGGGATGGCCGCGTGAACAGCGCAGGCCTGGCCCTGAACCTGCGCCCGCGCGCTGCCGACCTGGCCGCCATCACCGTGCCCAATACCGCCTGCTCGGCCGAAGGCATAGGCGCCATGCCGGCCAGCCTGGACGCAGGCGGCAGCGTGGACATCCTCAGCGACTGCGGCGATGCCGATTTCTACGGCGATGGCACCGTGGCCAAGGACCTGCCCTATGCCGCCTGGAAAAAGGCGCGCCTGGACAGCCTGGCGGTGCCGGCGCTGTCCACCGTGGCCCTGTCCGCCCAGGCCGTGGACCAGACATCGGCCGTGGTCCAGGCCACGCCCAGCGTGGGCGGCAGCCTGCGCGCCGTGGCCCTGCCTGCCAATGCGCCCGTCCCCAGCTGGGAACAGGTCATGGCCGGCCTGGATGCCGCCGGCCTGCCGGCCCCTGCCAGCAACACGGTCAGCACCGCGGCCAATACCGCTGCCACGCTGTCCTTCACCGGCCTGGACCCTGCCGTGAGCTATCGCGTGCATGCGGTCAACCTGCCGGCATCGGGCACGGCCAGCGGGCCGGCTGTGCTGGCCCTGAGCAAGCCTGTGCCCATCGGCACGCAGATCGGCACGGGCAGCAACACGGCGGGCGTGAGCAACGGCACGGGCAACGTGGGTGCGGACCAATGGCAGTTCGCCTCGAACTCGGCAGGCTTTCAGCCCGCGCCCTCGCAAAGCCCGCTGCCGGGCAACCTGCGCCTGCCCTATGGCAGCCTGAGCTTCGTGCTCATGGGCGGCACGCCGGGCTCCATGGCCACCATCCGCATGGACCTGCCCGAAGCCGCACCCGCCCAGGCCACGCTCTGGAAGTACGGCCCCACGGCCGCCACGCCCACGGCGCACTGGTATGAGCTGAGCGCCTCGGCCTACCGCTTCGCACCCGACCGCCGCTCGGTGAGCTTCGACATCACCGACGGGCAGACGGGCGACAGCGACCTGGCCGCCAACGGCGTCATCGTGGACCCCGTGGCGGTGGCCGCGCCTGCGGCCCTGCCGCCCGGCGCCACGGCCACCCCCGTGCCCGGCCTGTCCACGCTGGCCCAGGCGCTGCTGGCGCTGGCCCTGGGCGGCCTGGCCGCACTGCGCCGCCGCCGCGGCTGACGCCCGCGCGCCTTCTGTACCGGCCGCACCCGGTACCCCCTTCAAGCCCCTGCACGGTTCGCCGCGCAGGGGCTTTTTGCTGCGGCCTGGGAAAACCCTGAATCCACCGTGTTGACGGGGCTTGTTGCAAAAACAATAATTACCACGTTAACTAAATTCACACCATGCAGATTCAGCCCTTTCTCCTGGATGACGGCCTTGCGCTGGGCACGGTCTACGGCACGCTGCTCAACCAGCAGGCCACCGTGCAGCGCCTGTCGCCGCAGTTCGACAGCGCGCCCTACAAGGCCGCTCCGCGCGCCCCCGTGCTCTACCTGAAGCCGCGCAACACCTGGGCGCGCGATGGCGCGGCGGTGGCCGTGCCGGCCGATCCCGGCGAGATCCGCGTCGATGCCAGCATCGGCCTGGTGATCGGCCGCAGCGCCACGCGCGTCAGCGAAGCAACGGCCCTGGACCATGTGGCCGGCTGGCTGATCGCCAGCGACCTCACGCTGCCGCACGAGAACTACTACCGCCCCGCCATCCGCCAGCGCTGCCGCGACGGTTTCTGCCCGCTGGGCGCCCTCGTTCGCGGCACAGGCTTTGACGCACAGGCGGCCACGCTCACGGTGTCCATCAATGGTGAACAGGTCTGGCAGCGCGGCTTTGCCGACCTGGTGCGCTCGCCCGCAAGGCTGCTGGCCGACGTGACCGAATTCATGACGCTGTCGCCCGGCGACGTGCTGCTGCTGGGCCCGAGCGAAGGCGCGCCGCTGGCGCGGCCCGGGGACCGCGTGGTCATCGAGGTGCCCGGCCTGGGCCGGCTCACGCATTCGGTGGTGGCAGAACAGGGAGCAGCAGCATGAAGCACGGACGCGTCATCTTCGAAGGGCAGACCCTGCAGGTCACCGAAGGCCCGCACGGACAGGTGCAACTGCCCGATGGCCGCCTGGTGGCAGAGACCGCCGTGCAGTGGCTGCCGCCGCTGCAGTTCGGCACCGTCTTCGCGCTGGGCCTGAACTATGCGGACCATGCCAAGGAAATCGCCTTCAACAAGGCGCCAGAGGAACCGCTGGTCTTCCTCAAGGGCCCGAACACGCTGAACGGCCACCACGGCCGCACGTACCGCCCAGCCGACGTGGCCTACATGCACTTCGAGTGCGAGCTGGGCGTGGTCATCGGCAAGACCTGCCGCAACGTGCGCCGCGAAGACGCCTACGGCGTGGTCGCCGGCTACTGCACGGCCAACGACTACGCCATACGCGACTACCTGGAGAACTTCTACCGGCCCAACCTGCGCGTGAAGAACCGCGACGGCGCCACGCCCGTGGGCCCATGGTTCGTCGATGCGGCCGATGTGCCCGACCCCATGAACCTGCGCCTGCGCAGCTGGGTCAACGGCGAGCTCAAGCAGGACGGCAGCACGCGCGACATGGTGCATGACATCCCCTCGCTGATCGCCCATCTGTCGGGCTTCATGACGCTGAACCCCGGCGACCTCATCCTCACCGGCACGCCCGACGGCGTGGCCGACTCCCGCGTGGGCGACGAGATCGTCACCGAGATCGAAGGCCTGGGCCGCCTGGTCAACACCATCGTCGGCGACGCGCCGGCTGCCTCCTGAACCCCCCGCACACGCCAAGGAATCCCCATGCGCATTGACCACCTGATCGACGGCAAGGCCGTCGCCGGCAAGGACTATTTCGAGACCGTCAACCCCGCCACCCAGGAGGTGCTGGCCGAGGTTGCCGCTGGCGGCGAGGCCGAGGTGCAGGCCGCTGTCGCCGCCGCGAAGAACGCCTTCCCGAAATGGGCCCACACGCCCGCCACCGAACGCGCCAAGCTCGTGCGCAAGCTGGGCGACCTGATCGCCCGCCATGTGCCCGAGATCGCGCAGACCGAGACCAACGACTGCGGCCAGGTCATCGCCCAGACGGGCAAGCAGCTGGTGCCGCGCGCGGCCGACAACTTCTACTACTTTGCCGAGATGTGCACGCGCGTGGACGGCCATACCTATCCCACGCCCACGCACCTGAACTACACCCTGTTCCACCCCGTGGGCGTGTGCGCGCTGATCTCGCCCTGGAACGTGCCCTTCATGACGGCCACCTGGAAGGTGGCGCCCTGCCTGGCCTTCGGCAACACGGCCGTGCTCAAGATGAGCGAGCTGTCGCCCATGACGGCCGCGCGCCTGGGCGAGCTGGCGCTGGAGGCCGGCATTCCGCCCGGCGTGCTCAACCTGGTGCACGGCTACGGCAAGGACGCGGGCGAGCCCCTGGTGCGCCACCGCGATGTGCGCGCCGTCTCGTTCACGGGCTCGACCCAGACCGGCAACCGCATCGTGCAGGCCGCCGGCCTCAAGAAGTTCAGCATGGAGCTGGGCGGCAAGAGCCCCTTCGTGATCTTTGACGATGCCGACTTCGAGCGCGCGCTGGATGCGGCCGTGTTCATGATCTTCTCCAACAACGGCGAGCGCTGCACGGCCGGCAGCCGCATCCTGGTGCAAAAGGGCATCTACGCGAAATTCGTCGAGCGCTTCGTGGAGCGCGCCAGGAAGATCACCGTGGGCGACCCGCTGGACGAATCCACCATCGTCGGCCCCATGATCAGCGCCAGCCACCTGGCCAAGGTGCGCCACTACATCGAACTGGGCCAGAAGGAAGGCGCCAGCATGCTGTGCGGCGGCCTGGATGCGCCCGTGCTGCCCGAGCGCGTGCGCAAGGGCAACTATGTGCTGCCCACGGTGTTTGCCGACGTGGACAACCGCATGCAGATCGCCCAGGACGAGATCTTCGGCCCCGTGGCCTGCATCATTCCCTTCAGCGACGAGGCTGAGGCCGTGCGCCTGGCCAACGACATCCAGTACGGCCTGTCCAGCTACGTCTGGACCGAGAGCGTGGGCCGCGCCCACCGCGTGGCCGCCGCCATCGAGGCCGGCATGTGCTTCGTCAACAGCCAGAACGTGCGCGACCTGCGCCAGCCCTTCGGCGGCACCAAGGCCTCGGGCACGGGCCGCGAGGGCGGCAGCTGGAGCTACGAGGTCTTTTGCGAGCCCAAGAACGTGGCCGTCTCGCTGGGCTCGCACCATATTCCGCACTGGGGCGTCTGAACGGGCGACCAGCGACAACGACAAAGAGAACCGAGGAGACAAGACATGCAACGCCGCCATTTCCTGCAATCCACCGCAGCCACCACGGCCGCAGCGCTGATGCTCCCGGGCCTTTCCCAGGCCCAGCCCGGTAGCCCGGCCGGCACCTGGCCCGCAAAGCCGCTGCGCATCATCGTGCCCTTCACGCCGGGCGGCACCACCGACCTGGTGGCGCGCCTGGTGGGCACCGAGCTGGGCAAGTCCCTGGGCCAACCCGTCATCGTGGAGAACAAGCCCGGCGCGGGCACGGTGATCGGCGTGGACTATGTGTCCAAGCAGCCGGCCGACGGCTACACCCTGGTGTGCGTGGCCAACAGCTTCACGGCCAACAAGACGCTGGTGAAGAACCTGCCCTACGACACCACGCGCGACCTCAAGCCCGTGGCGCTGATGGGCCTGTCCGAGCATGTGCTGGCCACCCACCCCGGCAGCGGCCTGAAGACGCTGGCCGACCTGCGCAGCCGCGCCAAGGCCAGGCCCGGCGAGCTCAGCTATGCCTCGTTCGGCAACGGCACCTCGGCCCATCTGTCGGGCGCGCTGCTGTGCCAGGAGATGGGCATCGAGATGGTCCACATCCCCTACAAGGGCCAGGGCCCGGCGCTGGCCGACCTGCTGGGCGGCCAGGTGGACGTGATGTTCGGCAACTGGCCCGAGTTCCGCGGCCATGTGCAAAGCGGCAAGCTGGTGGCCCTGGGCATGGCCACGCGCCAGCGCTCGCAGTTCGCTCCCCAGGTGCCCACGCTGGCGGAGCAGGGCGTGGCGCTGGAATCCAACTCCTGGCAGGGTCTGCTGGCACCCGGCGCCACGCCCGATGCGCTGGTGCAGCGCATCAACGCCGCCGTGGTCAAGGCCCTGGCCGAGCCCGCCGTGGTGGACGCCTTCGCGCGCGGCGGCATCGTCTCGCAGGCCGGCACGGCGCAGCAGTTCGCAGCCTTCGTCACCAGCGAAATCGCCAAGTACGAAGCCATCATCCGCCGCGCCAACATCACGCTGGGTTGAGGCCGACACCGGGAGCCGCCATGAGCCTGTACACCATGCAGAAATTCCTGTTCCAGCACAACCGCGAGCCCGAGGTGCAGCGGCGCTTTGCCGAGGACCGCGCCGCGCTGCTGGCCGAGTACGCGCTGGAGCCCGAGGAGTACGAAGCCATGTTCCACGGCGACATCGGCAAGCTCTACGTGCTGGGCTGCAACGGCCAGCTGCTGATGCACTTCGCGCCGCTGCTGGGCATGCCCTGGGTCGACTACCTGCAGGCCATGCGCGACGGCGTGCAAAAGCACGGACCGGTGCGCGCGGGCGTCTACGCGATGACGACAGCCACCAACGAAAAGATCGCAGGAGTTTGAGATGAGTCTGGTATTTGCAGGCGTTTGCAGCCACGCGCCCGGCATCACGGGCCGCGCACACCTGGCCGATCCGGCCACCAGGGATGCCTTCCATGCCGCCTTCCGCGACATGGGCGCACGGCTGGAGGCGGCGCGCCCCGATGCCGTGATCGTCATCGCGGCCGAGCACTTCGCCAACTTCTTCATGAACAACATGCCGGCCTATGCCATTGGCATGGCAGACCACTACGAAGGGCCCATCGAGGACCCGGCCTGGCTGGGCATAGAGCGCCACCGCATCCCCGGCAATGCCGAGCTGTCGCGGCGCCTGATCACCGAGGTCATGCAGACCGTGGACGTAGCCTTTGCCGAGGAGTGGAAGTTCGACCACGGCATCATGGTGCCGCTGCACTTTCTGACGCCGGCCTATGACAAGGACATCATCCCCGTCAACATCAACTGCCAGGGCCCGCCGCTGACGCCGCTGCACCGCGCCTGGGCCTTTGGCGAGGCCCTGCGCCGCGCCTGCGACAAGGCGCCCGAGCGCATCGCCATCGTGGGCACGGGCGGCATCTCGCACTGGCCGGCCACGCCCGACTCGGGCAAGGTCAACTGGGAGTGGGACCAGCAGTTCATGGACCGCTGGTGCCGCAACGACCGGGACGCGCTGCTGTCGTACACCGACGCCGAGACCTACCGCGACGGCGGCCAGGGCGGCTTCGAGATCCGCAGCTTCATCGCCGTGGCCGCCGCCGCGCGCGGCGCGGGCCAGGTGCTGTACTGCCAGCCCATTCCCATCTTCGCCGTGAGCTGCACGGCCGCCACCATGGAGGTGGCCTGAATGCCGCACGTGGTCATCCTCTACACGGCCAGCCTGGACGCGCACACCGACATGACGCAGCTGTGCCGCGCCCTGGCCGACACCATGCTCACCGTGCGTGCCGAAGACGGCGCCCAGGTCTTTCCAACGGGCGGCACGCGCGTGCTGGCCTACTCCGCGCCGCACAGCGCCGTGGCCGATGGCGGGGCCGCGGGCCGCGCAGCGGGCGGCGATGGCGACTACGGCTTCATCTACATCAACCTGCGCATGGGCCAGGGCCGCTCGGCCGCCGTGCAGCAGCAGGCCGGAGACGCCCTGCTGGCCTGCGCGCGCCGCCATCTGCAGCCGCTGTTCGCGCAGCGCCACCTGGGCCTGACCGTGCAGGTCGATGAAAGCCCGGGCCAGGTGTATGACGGCAAGCACAGCACCCTCCACCCCCTCTTTTCCAGGCCTTGAAATGTTTTCCCAAGAACTGTTGACCCAACTGGCCCAGGAGCTCGACCGCAGCGAGAAGACGCGCGTGCAGGTCGAGCATTTCTCCAAGCGCTTTCCCGGCATGACCGTGGAGGATGGCTACCGCGTCTCGCGCGAATGGGTGCGCCTGCAGATCGCGGCGGGCCGCAAGGTGATCGGCCACAAGATCGGCCTGACCTCGCGCGCCATGCAGATATCGAGCCAGATCGACGAGCCCGACTACGGCACCCTGCTCGACAGCATGCTCTACCGCTGCACGCCGGGCCAGGTGCTGGACATCCCGGCCGCCCACTTCATCGCGCCGCGCGTGGAGGTGGAGCTGGCCTTCGTGCTCAAGGCGCCGCTGCGCGGCCCGGGCCTGCCCGGCGGCAAGGAGATCACGCTGCAGGACGTGCTGGACGCCACCGACCACGTGACGCCGGCCATCGAGATCATCGACGCGCGCATCGAGCAGTTCGACCGCCACACCAAGGCCATGCGCAAGGTCTACGACACCATCAGCGACAACGCGGCCAATGCGGGCATCGTGGTCGGCGCCGGGCAGGCTGTTCCCGGGGTGCTTGACCTGCCCTGGTGCGGCGCCATACTGCGCTGCAACGGGGTGGTCGAGGAGACCGGCCTGGCTGCCGGCGTGCAGGGCCATCCCGCCATCGGCGTGGCCTGGCTGGCCAACAAGCTCTCGCCCTGGGGCGAGGCCCTGGAGGCCGGCCAGACCGTGCTGGCCGGCTCGTTCACGCGCCCCGTGGCGGCCAAGCCTGGCGACCTGTTCGACGCCGACTACGGCCCGCTGGGCCGCCTGCAATTCCGTTTTGTCTAGGCGCCGTCGTCCCGACGCCTGCCCCGCCCTTATTGGAGACTTCCCATGCCGCTTGCACTGCGCGACCCCAGCCTGCTCAAGAACCTCTGCCTGATCGACGGCCAATGGCTGGCCGCCGACGATGGCAGCCGCATCGACGTCCACAACCCCGCCACGGGCGAGTCCGTGGGCCATGTGCCCCGCATGGGCGAGGCCGAGACGCAGCGCGCCATCGCCGCCGCCGAACGCGCCTTCACCCTCTGGAAGCAGCAGACCGCCGAGGCCCGCGCGCGCCTGCTGCAGCGCTGGTTCGAGCTGATGATGGAGAACCAGGAAGACCTGGCCCTGATCATGACCAGCGAGCAGGGCAAGCCCCTGGCCGAGTCGCGCGGCGAGATCGCCTACGCGGCCTCCTACGTGCAGTGGTTTGCCGAGGAAGCCCGCCGCATCTACGGCTCCACCGTGCCCGCGCCCTGGGCCGACAAGCACATCATCGTGACCAAGGAGCCCGTGGGCGTCTGCGCCGCGATCACGCCCTGGAACTTCCCGGCCGCCATGATCACGCGCAAGGTCGCGCCCGCCCTGGCGGCGGGCTGCACCATCATCGTCAAGCCCGCGCAGCAGACACCGCTGTCGGCCCTGGCCATGGCCGAGCTGGCCCAGCGCGCCGGCATTCCCGAGGGCGTGTTCAGCGTGATCACGGGCTCCTCGCGCGCCATCGGCGGCGTGCTCACGGCCAGCATGGCCGTGCGCAAGCTGACCTTCACGGGCTCCACCGAAGTGGGCCGCGTGCTGGCCGAGCAATGCGCGCCCACGCTCAAGAAGATGTCGCTGGAGCTGGGCGGCAACGCGCCCTTCATCGTCTTCGACGACGCGGACCTGGATGCCGCCGTCGAGGGCGCCATGGCCTCCAAGTACCGCAACACCGGCCAGACCTGCGTGTGCGCCAACCGCCTGCTGGTGCAGGACGGCGTGTACGACGCCTTCATGGCCAGGCTCAAGGTCGCCGTGCAGGCCCTCAAGGTGGGCAACGGGCTGGAGGCCGGCGTGGGCCAGGGCCCGCTGATCGACCAGGCCGCCGTGGACAAGGTCGAGGAACTGGTGGCCGACGCCGTGAAGAACGGCGCCGAGGTCGTGCTGGGCGGGCGGCGCCATGCGCTGGGCGGCACCTTCTACGAGCCCACCATCCTGGCCAACGCCACGGACCGCATGCGCATCGCCAGGGAAGAGGTCTTCGGCCCCGTGGCGCCCGTGTTCCGCTTCAAGACCGAGGAAGAGGCCATCCGCATGGCCAACGACACCGAGTACGGCCTGGCCGCCTACTTCTACGCCCGCGACGTGGGCCGCGTGTGGCGCGTAGGCGAGGCGCTGGAGTACGGCATGGTGGGCATCAACAGCGGCATCATCAGCACGGCCGTGGCGCCGTTTGGCGGCGTCAAGCAGTCGGGCATGGGCCGCGAGGGCGGCGCTGCCGGCATAGAGGAATACCTGAGCACCAAGTACCTGTGCATGGGCCACTGAGGCCCGGACAATCACACCATGCAGACACCTGTGAACCGCTTCAAGGCCGCCATTGCGGCCGACCAACCCCAGATCGGCCTGTGGCTGGGCCTGGCCGACGCCTATTCGGCGGAAATCTGCGCGGGCGCCGGCTTCGACTGGCTCCTGATCGACGGCGAGCATTCGCCCAACGACACGCGCACCCTGCTGGCGCAGCTGCAGGCCATCGCGGCCTATCCCGACAGCCATGCCATTGCCCGCGTGCCCATGGGACACGGCGAGGTCGGCGAGATGCTGATCAAGCAGTACCTGGACATCGGCGTGCAGACCCTGCTCGTGCCCATGGTGGACACGGCCGAGCAGGCCGCACGCATCGTGCGCGCCGCGCGCTATCCGCAGGCCGACGGCCAGGGCGGCATCCGCGGCATGGGCGGCGCACGCGCCTCGGCCTGGGGCCGGCGTGCCAACTACGCCCATGAAGCCAACGCCCAGGTCTGCGTGCTGGTGCAGGTGGAAACGCGCCAGGCGCTGGCCCACCTGGACGCCATTGCCGCCACCGAGGGCGTGGACGGCGTCTTCATCGGCCCGGCCGACCTGTCGGCCTCCATGGGCCACATCGGCAACCCGGGCCATCCCGAGGTGCAGGAGGCGATTGCCGACGCCATCGCGCGCATACGCCGCGCCGGCAAGGCGCCCGGCATCCTCACGCCCAACGAGGCCCTGGCGCGCAAGTACCTGGAGCTGGGCTGCACCTTCACGGCCGTGGGCCTGGACACCAGCGTGCTGGTGCAGGCCACCAGCGCGCTGGCTGCGCGCTTCAAGCAGGCAGCGGCCCCCGCGCCGAAAAGCCAGACCTATTGAGGCCCCGGCCTGACAAGGCGCCCGCAACGCCGCTCCGGGGAGGGAGCGGCGGCTGCATAGAATCCAGCCGACAGATGCTGCCGAACATGCCCCAGACCACGACCTCTTTTGCCCCCGAGCCGCTGCGCGCCTTCTCGCGCTCCCTACCCATGGCGCTGCTGCGCGCCCGCGAATCGGTCATGGTGCGCTTTCGGCCCATGCTGCGCGCCCATGGCCTGACCGAACAGCAGTGGCGCGTGCTGCGCGCCATGGCGGCGGTCACGCACAGGCTGCGGCCCATGGAACTGTCGCAGGCCACCTACATCAGCATGCCCAGCCTCTCGCGCCTGCTCAAGACGCTGGAAGGCCGGCAGCTGGTGGAGCGCTCGCGCCACGCCAGCGACATGCGCGGCGCCGAGTTCGAGCTCACGGCGGCCGGCCACGCCATCGTGGCCGAGATCGCGCCGCATTCCTCCGAGACCTATGCCGAGATCGAGCGCCTGGTGGGCCATGAAGAGATCGAGCAGCTCTACGCCCTGCTCGACCAGGTCGTGCAGCGCCTGGGCGCGGCCGACGGCAGCCAGGCCGAGGAATAGCCGCCCCGGCACGCCGGTCGGGCACTGCCGGGCACAATCGCCCCATGCCGCAGCCGATTGCCGTCATCGACTTTGAAACCACGGGCATGGCGCCCGCCCAGGGCGCGCGTGCCACCGAGGTCGCCATCGTGCTGATCGAGGGCGGCCAGGTGGTGGACCGCTTCCAGAGCCTGATGCGCACGGGCGCCTGGATACCGCCCTTCATCACGCGGCTGACCGGCATCACCAATGCCATGGTCGCAGCCGCGCCGCCCGCCGAGGACGTGATGCGCGATGCCGCGCGCTTCGTGGGCAGCGCCCCCATGGTGGCGCACAACGCGGCCTTCGACAGCAAGTTCTGGCAGTCCGAACTGGCCCTGGCCGGCGAGGCCGCGCCCCAGCCCTTTGCCTGCACCGTGCTGCTGTCGCGCCGCATCTACCCGGAGGCGCCCAGCCACAGCCTGAGCCGACTCACCGCCCACCTGGGCCTGCCCGTGGCCGAGCGTGCCCACCGGGCGCTGGCCGATGCCGAGATGGCCGCCGCCCTGCTGGCGCGCATGCAGCAGGACCTGTGCCTGCGCCACGCGCTGGCCTGGCCCGAGCATGCTCTGCTGATGCAGCTGCAGCGCTGCACGCGGGCCCGCATGAAGGCCTGGCTGAACGAGAACGCCGCGCCCGCCCAGATGAGCATGGCGCTGTGAGCCGGCGCCGGGCACACAGGGCAAAGACCTCCCTGGCAGAGGCCCCATCGGCCGCTTCTGCCGGCATCCGCACCCATAATGCAAGGTTGCTGCCCGGCTCCGGGCGCCCGTCCCAAACGCTGCAGCCCTGCTGCGGCCTTGCTGCCGCCTGGTTCTTGCACCCGTGAATTCCGCACTGCCTTCCGCCGCCATGGCCGCCCTGCCTCCACAGTCCCCGTTCTCGTCGCGCGAGTTCCGCGACGCGCTGGGCCAGTTCGCCACGGGCGTGACCATCGTCACCGCACGCAGCCCGCAGGGCCACCCGGTGGGTGTCACCGTGAGCTCGTTCAACTCCGTCTCGCTCACGCCTCCGCTGGTGCTGTGGAGCATGGCGCTGTCGGCGGCCTCGCTGCCCGTGTTCCAGCATTGCTCGCACTACGCCATCCACGTGCTGTCGGCCTCGCAAAAGCCCCTGGCCGAGCTGTTCGCGCGCAAGGGCGTGGACCGCTTCGCCAACACCGCCTGGCGCAGCTCGGCCCAGGGCGTGCCGCTGCTGTCCGAAGCCACCACCGTCTTCGAGTGCCGCAACCGCCATCGCCATGAAGAAGGCGACCATGTGATCTTCATCGGCGAGGTCGAGCAGTGCAGCCACCAGGCCGGCCACACGCCGCTGCTGTACCACGCAGGCCGCATGCACACGGGCGGCCTGGGCTGATACCGGACCTGCGGCAGCCCTCTCGTCGCCTCTTTCGGCGACTCCCCCAATTCCCGCTCCTTCCCGCCTCCGGGTAATCCCCGGTCCGGGAAATCGGTGTCTGCGCATATTGTATATACAGGCTTATACATCTGATCGCAGACCCATCCGCAGGCTGATGAAGCCTGTGGATGCGGCAGCCATTTCACCAATGACGGGGGGAGACAGCACATGAGTTCACCATCTGCAGGCAGCCTGCACCGAGGGCTGTCGGCCCGCCATATCCGCTTCATGGCACTGGGCTCGGCCATAGGCACGGGGCTGTTCTACGGCTCGGCCAAGGCCATACAGCAGGCGGGGCCCTCGGTGCTGATCGCCTACCTGCTGGCGGGCGCGGCGGTCTACATGGTGATGCGCGCGCTGGGCGAGATGGCCGTGCACAACCCCGTGCCCGGCTCCTTCGGCCAGTACGCCAGCGATTACCTGGGGCCGTTCGCCGGCTTCGTCACGGGCTGGACCTATACCTTCGAGATGGTCATCGTCTGCCTGGCCGACGTGACGGCCTTCGGCATCTACATGGGGTTCTGGTTTCCCGAGGTGCCGCGCTGGATCTGGGTGCTGTCCATCGTCTGCTTCATCGGCGCGCTCAACCTGTGCTCGGTCAAGGTGTTCGGCGAGATGGAGTTCTGGCTGTCCCTGCTCAAGGTGGCGGCCATCATCGCCATGATCGGCGGCGGCCTGGGCATCATGGTGTTCGGCTTCGGCATGGCGGCCGGCCAGGCGCCGACCGGCGTGCAGAACCTGTGGGTGCACGGCGGCTTCATGCCCCATGGCGTCTCGGGCCTGATCGCCTCGCTGGCGGTGGTGGTGTTCGCCTTCGGCGGCATCGAGATCATCGGCATATCGGCCGGCGAGGCCAAGGACCCGGCGCGCGTGATCCCGCGCGCCATCAACGCCGTGCCGCTGCGCATCCTGCTGTTCTACGTGCTCACGCTGTTCGTGCTGATGAGCATCTTCCCCTGGCCGCAGATCGGCAGCCAGGGCAGCCCCTTCGTGCAGATCTTCAGCGGCCTGGGCATTTCCTCGGCCGCCACCATCCTCAACATCGTGGTGATCTCGGCGGCCGTGTCGGCCATCAACAGCGACATCTTCGGCGCCGGCCGCATGCTCTACGGCATGGCGCACCAGGGGCAGGCCCCCGCCGGCTTCGGCCGTGTCTCGCGCCATGGCGTGCCCTGGATGACCGTGGTGGTGATGGCCGTGGCGCTGCTGGCCGGCGTGGTGCTGAACTACCTGATCCCCGAGGACGTGTTCCTGCTGATCGCCTCCATCGCCACCTTCGCCACGGTCTGGGTCTGGCTGATGATCCTGCTGTCGCAGTTCGCGGCGCGCCGCCGCATGAGCCCGCAGCAGGTGGCCGCGCTGAAGTTCCCGGTCCCGCTGTGGCCCGCCGCGCCGCTGGCCGCCATCGCCTTCATGCTGCTGGTGCTGGGCGTGCTCGGCTACTTCCCCCACACCCGTGCAGCCCTGGTCGTGGGCGGCCTGTGGATCGTGCTGCTGGGCGCCGCCTACCTGCTGTGGGTGCGCCCCGCCGCCGCGCGTGCGCAGAGCGAGGCGATGCGGCCTGCGGCGAACGCGAACCACACTAGTGTGTACAGGCCCTAGTCGAACTCAACCTCGGTGGCCACCACCATCGCGCCATCGACCGAGAGCCGGCCCTTGACCTCGACCACGCGCCCCACGGCAATTTGGGCAGCGCTGCCATCCTCGAAGCGCGCATTGCGATAGTCCACGCGCACGCCGCGCAGCTCGAAGATGCCGGCCAGGCTGTCGACAGCGGTGATGCGACCCTCGATCTCGAAGCCATCGTCACTGTCCAGCCGCAGCTTGCGCTCGACCTCGGAGGCGCGAAGCACCCCGTCCTGGAACATACCCTCGACCTCGACCAGGTCGCCCACGGCAAGGCCTGCGGGCAGGCGTGTGGCGCTGCCCGCGTCCACGCTCAGGCCGTCCACGACGAAGCGGGTCGGCGAGTCCATGCGGGTGATATGGCCGGTGACGTCGGCCTCCACGCCCGCCTGTTCGGGCAGCGTGGGACGCTGCACCGACAGTGCGGTGGCCACCCACAGGCCAGCGGCATCGGGCTGGCGCGCCAGGCGCAGGCTGACCACGTCGCCGGCAGCCAGCGCGGCGGCAACCTGCACGCCGCTCCAGTTGACGACGGCCTCGCCGATGCGCAGGGTGCGGCGCGACGCGTCAACGGCATCCACAGGCGCGCGCAGGCGCCAGGGCTCGTCGGCGTCATCCTCGATCTCGATGCGGCTGGCAAGAATGCGGCCCTGCGCATCGCGCAGGCCGTGGACTTCCAGCACACGGCCGACCTGCAGCGCCGCCGCGCGGCCGTCCTCGAACACCGTGGCCGCATCGACGATCACGGTCTGGCCCAGTACGGTCAGCCGGTCGCCCACGACCGCGCTCAACGGACCTTCCAGATCGCTGCGCACAAGAATCTGGCGGGCCATGGCGCGCGCCACACCATCGCTGCCGGTGGTCACGGGGTCGGCCGTGACATGGACCGCCATGCCAAGCTTGAGCGCATCGCTGGCCAGCAGGACGCCATCGCCATCGGTGATCCGGGCCTGGCGCTCGTCATACCGCACCCCATTGACCAGGATGGAGCCGAAGCCGTCAATGGTGCCCGACGCATAGCTGGCGCTGGGAGTGACCGGCGTGGGGGCTGGCTTGTCAGCCCCGCCGCCGCCACCGCCGCAGGCGGCCAGCAGCACGGATAGCGAGAGCGCGCCAGCGCCCAGGGCCCGGTGCAATGGCGGGGCGGAGCGGGAAAAGCGAAGAAAATGCATGGTGTTCGATGCCAGAAAGAAACAGATGAAAAGGCACCGCGGCGGGGCCATCGGTGCAACCGCCTGCAGTGTCGGCAAAGGCGCCTAAACCGCGCATGAATGGCGCGTTCATGCACTGTTTAAGAACGTGCACATAAGATGCGTGGCCGTGAAACTCCGCCTCGCACTTGCTGCCTTGCTGGCCTTGCCGCTGGCGCCCGCCTCTGCCACCACGCCAGCGGAGCATGAAAGCGTGCGCCGCGAGGTGCAGTCGAAGCGCCTGCGGCCCTTGGCGGAAATCCTCCAGGACGTGCAGCAGCGCCACAAAGGGCGCGTCATCGACATCGAACTCGAGCGCGGCGCCGACGGCCGGCGCTGGTACGAAATCAAGCTCGCCAATGGCCAGCGCACGGAGATCTATATCGATGCAGTCACGGGACAGGACATCCCCCGGCCGGGCGCGACCACCGCCGTGCTGATACCCATGTCCGCCGTGGCGGCAGCCGTCACCCGCTTGCATCCCGGCACCGTGCTGCAGATCGAGCTGGAGGAAACGCGCAGCCCCAGGCCCTACTACGAGATCCAGCTGCTCACGCGCGAAGGCCGTGAGCAACTGCTGCGCGCCGACGCCCAGACGGGCCGCATCCTGGTGGAGCCTGTCCTGAGCCGGGAGCAGGCCGCCACGCTGCAACCGCTGCCGCGCATTCTTGAGGAACTGGAGCGCAAGTACCAGGCCCGCGCCACAGAGGCCGAGCTCAAGATCGACGTCCGGCAGCGCGCCTACTACGAGGTCGAGTTGCAGCTGAGCGCCGGCCGCAGCATCGAAGTGCATGTGGATGCGTACAGCGGCCAGCCCATCGAAGAGGACGGACTGCGCTGATGCGGGTGCTCATCGTCGAAGACGACGCCGATCTTGCTGCAGGCCTGCAGGCCATCCTGCAGGAGGCCGGCATGCTGGCCGAGTGCTGCGCGGACGGCCGCCTCGCCCAGGAACTGGGCAGCGTCGAACACTATGACGCCGCCTTGCTGGACCTGGGGCTGCCAGGACAGGACGGCGTCTCGGTGCTGCGCCATTGGCGCGAGCAGGGCCGCTCCTTTCCCGTGCTGGTGCTCACGGCCCGCAACCGCTGGAGCGACAAGCTCACGGCCTTCCAGGCCGGCGCGGACGACTACCTGACCAAGCCCTTTCTGCACGAGGAGGTCGTCACGCGGCTGCGCGTGCTGCACCGGCGCGCAGCAGGCGGCAGCCGGCCCCTGGTGCAGATAGGCCCGCTGGCCTACGACACCATGGCAGACCGCTTCACGCTCGAAGGACGGCCGCTTGCGCTGACCGCGCAGGAGCAACGCATCCTGAGCTTTCTGACCAACCGGCATGGACAGCTCGTCAGCCGCGCCGACATCAGCGAGCATGTCTACGCACGCGACCTGGACCCGGACTCCAACACCGTGGACGTGCTGGTCGGCCGCATCCGCCGCAAACTGTCCCCGCATGGCCTGATCCATACCGAGCGCGGACGGGGCTTTCGCCTGCAGCAGGCCAGCGGCGACCATGCGTCCTAGGCACTGGGGCCTGTCGGAGCGCCTGCTGGCACTGAGCCTGGTGGCCACGCTGGCCTGCGGCACGGCCGCCAGCTGGCTGCTGCGCGAGCAGTTGCACGACGCGGTGCTGCGCAGCTTCAAGGCCGGCCTGCAGGACCGTGCCGAGCGGCTGCAGGCCGAGCTGCAGTCCCCTGGGCCCCTGACCGGACAGGGCACGCGGCTCAATCGCGGCGAGTTCGGCCGCATTTTCTCGGGCTGGTACTGGACACTGGAGCAGGACGGGCGGATGCAGCAGTCGCGCTCGGTCTGGGACGACAGCCTGGAGCTCGACGACGCCCGTCCCTGGCCCCGGAACAAGGGCAGCGAGACGCTGCTGTCGCTGCGCGGGCCGCAGGGGCGCGAACTGCTGGGCCTGCGCCGCAGCTTCGATGTCGCGGGCCGGCGCGTGCAGCTGCATGTCTTCGGCCCGCTGGACGGTACGCGCCAGGAATGGCGCCGAATCGACCGCATCCTGCTGGTCACCGAGCTGGGCCTGGTCGCCGCGCTGCTGCTGTGCACGGTGGCGCTGGTGCGCCTGGGATTGCAGCCGCTGCGCAGCCTGCAGCAGGCGCTGCAGGACATGGAAGACGGCACACGCACGCAGCTGGGGCGGAACTTCGGCCCAGACCTGGACCCGATTGCCGAGGCCGTGGACCAGGTGCTGCAGCGCAATGCCCAGGTCGTGGAGCGCGCGCGCCACCAGGCGGCCGACCTGAGCCATGCGCTCAAGAAGCCGCTGGCCGTGCTCGGCATCCAGGCACGCGGCCATCAGGTCGATGGCCCGTGGCTGCGTGACCAGGTACAGGCCATGTCCCACACCATCGACCGCCATCTGGCGCGCTTCGCCAGCGGCGCCGGCAGCGCCGGCAGCGTGGCGCTGGATGAGGTGCTGGCCCGGCTGCTGGATGCCATGCGCCAGATCCACGCCCAGCGGCGCCTGTCCTGGTCCATCCAGACCTCCACGCCGCTGCCCGGCCATGGGCTGCGCTGGCGCGGCGCGGCCTCGGACCTGGAGGAGATGGCGGGAAACCTACTGGACAACGCCGGCAAGTGGGCGCGCAGCCGCGTCACGCTGGCCGTGTGCCAGGACGGCACGACGACGCTGCTGCAGATCGATGACGACGGCCCAGGCCTGGCGCCGGAGCATCTCGCGCAGGCCATGGAGCGCGGTGTCCGCTTCGACGAACAGGCCCAGGGCCACGGCCTGGGCCTGGCCATCGTGCGCGACATCGCCGAGACCTATGGTGGATCGCTGGAGATGGGGCCGAGCCCGCTGGGCGGGTTGCGCTGCACGCTGCGCCTGGGCTGAGCACGGCGCCGGGCGGCGCTCAGCGCGAGGCGTCGGGCAGTTCGATCTTGACTTCGAGCACTTCCAGGTTTTCCTGGCGCTCCAGGTGCACCTTGATGTCGTTGACGTCGATGTCCACGTACTTGGAGATCACCGCCATCAGCTCCTTTTGCAGCGCAGGCAGGTAGTCGGGACCGCCGCCGTTGCCGCCCACGCGTTCGCGCGCGAGGATGATCTGCAGGCGCTCCTTGGCCACCGAGGCCGTCTTCTTCTTTTCTCCGAGCAGGAAAGAGAGCATGGACATGGCCGCTTACCTCCCCCCGAACATGCGTTTGAAGAAGCCGGGCTTTTGCGCTTCGGTGAAGCGCATGGGCTTTTCCTCGCCCAGAAAGCGCGCGACCACGTCCTGGTAGGCCTCGGCCACGTCCGAGCCCTGCATGTGCACGGCGGGAATGCCCTGGTTGGAGGCCTGCAGCACGGTTTCGGATTCGGGCACGACACCGATCAGCTCGATGCGCAGGATGTCCTGGATGTCCTCCAGCGACAGCATCTGGCCGTCCTGCACGCGGTTGGGGTTGTAGCGCGTGATCAGCAGGTGCTCCTTGACGCTCTCGCCCGCGATGGCGCGCGCGGTCTTGGAGCTGAGCATGCCCAGGATGCGGTCGGAGTCGCGCACCGAGGAAACCTCGGGGTTGGTCACGACCAGGGCCTCGTCGGCGAAGTGCATGGCGATCAGGGCGCCGCTTTCGATGCCGGCCGGCGAGTCGCAGATGATGTACTCGAAGTCCATGCCCGCCAGGTCGTCCAGGATCTTCTTGACGCCGTCCTGCGTCAGCGCATCCTTGTCACGCGTCTGGGAGGCGGCCAGCACGAAGAGGTTGTCGCACTGCTTGTCCTTGATCAGGGCCTGGTTGAGGTTGGCCTCTCCCTGGATGACGTTGATCAGGTCGTAGACCACGCGGCGCTCGCAGCCCATGATCAGGTCCAGGTTGCGCAGGCCCACGTCGAAATCGATGACGGCGGTCTTGTGCCCGCGCAATGCGAGGCCCGATGCGAAGCTGGCGCTGGTGGTGGTCTTGCCCACGCCACCCTTGCCGGAGGTCACGACGACTATTTTGGCCATGTTTGCACGGTTCCTTAAAGACTGGAGAGCAAAGAAGAGGGGTCCGGTGTCATACCGGCTCGATGAGGATTTTCTCGCCGTCGAGACGCACCTTGGCGGGCCTGGCAGCCACGTCCGCCGGGAGATCGGTCTCGATTGTGCGATAGATGCCGGCAATCGACAGCAGCTGTGCTTCCATGCAGGTGCTGAAGATGCGCGCCTCGGTGTTGCCGCGCGCCCCGGCGATGGCCCTGCCGCGCAGCGGCGCGTAGACATGGACGTTGCCGTCGGCGATGACTTCGGCGCCATAGCTGACCATGGCCAGCACCACGATGTCGGTGCCGCGCGCATAGACGCGCTGGCCCGAGCGCAGCGGCTTGTCCACGATGAGGGCGTCGGCCTGGGGAGCAGGCACCTCGCGCACCACCTCGATCTCGCGCACGACTTCCTGGAACTCGATCTCGGGCACCGTGGGCCGCACGGGTGCGGCCTCGGGCGCGGGCGCCAGGCCTGCGGCACGCGCCGCCTCCATCTGCGCCGGGCTGCCGCCGCGCACGGCCACGGGCACGGTGCGGTGAAAGCGCAGTGCCTCCACGAGCACGGCGAAGTCGATGGCCTCCTCGGCCTCGCGCACATGGGCCAGGTCGATCAGTACGGGGTCGTTGTCGAAGAAATCCGGGTCGTCGGCCAGGCGCTGGGCCAGGTCGGCCACGAGCGCACGTACGTCGGTATCCCGCAGGGTCACGGCCACCACGGGCAGCTGCGCGCTCTTGAGGTCGAAGCTGGGGCGGGCAGTACTCGTCGTTTCAACGGCCATGGGACTGGGAGTGCGGTGGATGGGAGAGTTGCCTCTCGACGCGCAAAGTGTACTGTGTGCGCAGTACATGGGCGCCCACTCCCGCCGGGAGGCCGGCACCGGGGAGTGTCCATTTGTGTTGTGTCACACACGGCCCATGCCCCCGTGGCGGGGGCCGGGCGGGCCCGGTCACTGAAACCGGGGCTTACGCTTCTCCACGAAGGCCATCACGGCCTCGCGGTGGTCGGCGGTCTTGTGGGCCAGGGCCTGGTAGCCGGCCGACAGCTCCAGCAGCGACTCCAGCGTGCTGTGCTCGCCCTCGCGCAGCAGGCGCTTGGTCATGCGCATCACGGCGCCGGGGTTGGCGGCGATCTTGTCGGCCAGCGCGCGCGCCGTGGGCAGCAGCTGGTCGGCGGGCACGACGCGGCTGACCAGGCCACAGGCCAGGGCCTGCTGCGCGTCGATGGCCTCGCCCGTGAATGCCATCTCGGCCGCCTTGGCGCGACCCACGGCGCGCGGCAGCAGCCAGGCCCCCCCGTCCCCGGGGACGATGCCCACGCGCACGAAGCTCTCGGCAAAGGTGGCCGTCTCGCTGGCGATGCGGATGTCGCACATGCAGGTCAGGTCCAGCCCCGCGCCGATGGCCGGGCCGTTGATGGCGCAGATCACGGGCACGTCCAGCTGGGTCAGGGCACGCGGAATGCGCTGTATGCCCTGGCGGTACTCCTCGCGGATGGCGTCGGGCGTGAGCGCGTCGTCGAAGAAGCGCTGCATGTCCTTGACGTTGCCGCCCGAGCTGAAGATGGGGCCCGCGCCCGTGAGGATGACGGCCTTGACCGAGGCATCGCGCCGGATCTCGTCGCAGACCTGCACGAATTCCTCCACGGCCGTGTTGCCCGTGAGCGCATTGCGCGTCTCGGGCTGGTTCATGGTGAGGGTCCAGATGGCGCCGTCGCGCTCGATGTTCAGAAAGGGCATGGATGGGGTTCCTTCGAGAGCCTGTCAGGCGGTGATATCGGCGGTGATATCGGTGGTGGAGCGGATCAGATCCAGGGTGCTGCCCGCGTGGCCATGGACCAGCGCGGCGCCTGCCACGCCATGCCAGTACGACTCGGAGCCGGCCGTCTGGCGCCAGGCATGCAGGCGGCGCGTGAGCAGTTGCAGGTCGTATTCCTCGGTGAAGCCCATGGCGCCGTGGATGGCGTGGGCCGCCTCGGCCACGGCCAGCGCGGCCTGGCTGCAGCGCGCCTTGGCCACGGCCACGCGCAGCCGATCGGGGAAGACGCCCTGCCCCGCGCAGCCCAGCCGGGCGGCCATGCGCGCGGCGAAGACATGCTCGCTCATCACCGCCAGCTGGTGCTGAATGGCCTGGAACTTGCCGATGGGGCGGCCGAACTGCTGGCGGTCATTCGCATACTGCAGCGTGCGCTGGAACACCTCCATGAGCGCGCCCGCCAGCTGCGCCGCCACCAGGCCGGCCTGCAGCGTGCGCAGGTCCAGCCCACCCGGCAGGGCGATAGCGGGAGCAGGTGCTGCGCGGACCTGATCGGCGCTCCAGCGCAGGTTCACGTCCAGGCAGAAGGCCGCTGGCTCGCACTGCGCCTGCGCCACGGGCAGCAGGCTCCAGCCCTGCGCATGCTGCACCAGCACGCTGTCCGCCACCGCGCCCAGGCGCACGGGTGCGCAGTGCAGGCTGCCATCCGGCTGGAGCAGGCCTTGCGCCAACGCGATGGCGCCTGGTGGACGCTCCGCCCCCGCGCCCGCCAGCAGCGCGCGCGCCAGCATGGTCTCGCCCAGCGGCACGGGCAGCGCATGGGCGCCGGCCTGCGACCACACATCGAACAGCTGCGCCAGCGCCAGCCCCGCGCCGCCCGCGTGCTCAGGCACCAGGGCATCGGCAAAGCCGGCCTGCTCCAGCGATTGCCACAGCGCCCGGGGCGAGCCCCCGGCCTCGATGGCGCGCACCTGCGCGGGCGTGCACTCGCCCTGCAGCAACTGGCGCGCGGCATCGGCAAACAAATCGTCTTCCATGTCTCTCTCCATTCATGACACATGACGCCAGGCCTTGGGCGTTCCGTTTGAAACTGGCGCGCCCCAACTCAAGGGGAACCTTATTCAACGCAGGCCGAGGCCACGCGCGATCATTCCGCGCAGGATGTCGCGCGTGCCGCCGCGCAGCGAATACGAAGGCGCAACCTCCGTCACGTAGTTGAGGGTGCGCAGCAGCTCCAGCGGAACATCGGACGCCTCGCGTGCGAACAGGTCGTCGGCGATGGCGGCGGGAATGGACTGCTCCAGCGTCGTGCCCAGCTCCTTGACCAGGGCCGCTTCGACGATGGGGCTTTCGCCGCGCACCAGCTTGTCCTGCACGGCCACCGACATGGCGCGCAGCGGGGCCAGCTCGGTGAACACGCGGCCGGCCAGGCGCAACGCGCCTTCGCTGCGCTCGCCCGTTGCACGCAGCCAGGCCAGCCATTCGTCGAACAGCACGATGCTGGAGAACAGCCGCTCGGGCCCGCTGCGCTCGAAGGCCAGCTCGGCCGTGACCTGCTCCCAGCCCTGGCCTTCCTGGCCGATCAGGGCGTCGGGCGGCAGCTGCACGTTGTCGAAGAAGACTTCGCAGAAATGGCTGTCGCCCGAGAGGTCGGTGATGGGCCGCACGGTCACGCCCGGCAGCGACAGGTCCACGATGACCTGGGACAGCCCCTTGTGCCGGTCACCCGCCTCGCCCGAGGTGCGCACCAGGGCGATCATGTAGTGGCAGTGGTGGGCGTTGGTGGTCCAGATCTTCTGGCCGTTGAGCACGAAGCCCTTGCCGTTCGGCGCGGCGCGCGTCTTCACGCTGGCCAGGTCCGAGCCCGCGCCGGGCTCGCTCATGCCAATGCAAAAGAAAGCCTCGCCCCGGCAGATGCGCGGCAGGTAGAACCGCTTTTGCGCCTCGGTGCCGTACTTGAGGATCAGCGGGCCGCTCTGGCGGTCGGCAATCCAGTGCGAGCCCACGGGCGCGCCGCAGGCCAGGTATTCCTCCACCAGCACATAGCGCGTGAAGGCGCTGCGCCCGCCGCCGCCGTACTCGCGCGGCAGGGTGACGCCTATCCAGCCCTTTTCGCCCAGCTGCCGGCTCAGTTCGGCGCTGTAGCCGCCCCAGGAGCGCGCACGCACATGGGGCGGCAGGCCGCTTATGGCCTGGGCGAGGAAGGCGCGCACCTCGGCGCGCAGGGCTTCGTCCTCGGCGGGGATGCGGGTCAGGGCAAGGGAATCAAGCACGCTCATTGCAGGGCTCCATGGTTGGACCCCACTCTAGGCAGCCGGTCTGTCGCAGTCCAATATTAAAAACCGCGCCACTGATACCGTTTGAATATCAGGCAGCCTGTGCCTTGGCATGCTGCGCCGCAAAGCCCACATACCAGTCCAGGCAGCCCGGGTTGGCCATGGCCTCCTTGTTGACCACCTTGTCCAGCGGCTGGCCCAGCATCAGCTTCTTGATGGGCAGCTCCTGCTTCTTGCCGCTGAGCGTGCGCGGGATCTCGGCCACCTGCACGATCTCGTCGGGCACGAAGCGCGGCGACAGGGCCTGGCGGATGGCGCCCTGCAGGCGGGCGCGCAGGGCGTCGTCCAGATCCACGCCCGGGCGCAGCACCACGAACAGCGGCATGTAGCTTTCGCGTCCCAGGTATTCGAGGTCCACGACCATGGAGTCCAGCACTTCGGGCAGGGCCTCGACGGCGCTGTAGATCTCGCTGGTGCCCATGCGCAGGCCGTGGCGGTTGATGGTGGCGTCGCTGCGGCCGTAGATGATGCAGCCGCCCTCCGGGAGGATGCGTATCCAGTCGCCGTGGCGCCAGACCGGGCCCATGGCGGCAGGGCCGTCGCCGCCGCCGGGCGCGCGGCCATGGCCGGCCGGGTACATGTCGAAGTAGCTGGACAGGTAGCGCTTGCCGTCCGCATCGCCCCACAGGTACAGGGGCATGGAGGGAATGGGCTGGGTGCAGACCAGCTCGCCCACCTCGTCGATGACGGGCTGGCCCTGCTCGTTCCAGGCCTCCACGGCCGCGCCCAGTTGGCGGCACTGCATGATGCCCGGCTGCTGGGGCAGCTCGCGGTGGCCGCCGATGAAGGCGCCCGCGAAGTCGGTGCCCCCCGAGATGTTGTTCCACCAAATGTCAGGCCGCCCCATGCCTGCGAACTGCGCCGTGCCCCAGCTTTGCACCTCCGGCGACAGCGGCGAGCCCGTGGTGCCCAGGCTGCGGATGCGCGACAGGTCGCCGCACTGCGCCAGGTCCACGCCGGCCTTCATGCAGTTGGCGTAGAAGGCCGCGCCCGAGCCGAAGCTGGTCACGCCGGTCTCGGCCGCGAAGCGCCACAGCACGCCCCAGTCGGGCCTGTCCTTGCTGCCGCCGGGGCTGCCGTCGAAGATCACGCAGGTGGTGCCGCCCAGCAGGCCCGAGACCTGGGCATTCCACATCACCCAGCCCGTGGAGCTGTACCAGTGGTAGCGCTCGCCCCAGCTGTTGGGGTGGTAGCTGCAGCCCACGTCGTTGTGCAGGGCCTTGAGCTGCAGGGCCACCAGCACCATGCCGCCATGGCCGTGGACGATGGGCTTGGGCAGGCCGGTGGTGCCGCTGGAGTAGACGATCCACAGCGGGTGGTCGAAGGGCAGCCATTCGGGCTCGAAGGCCGCCGTGGCCGCGTCGTCGCGCGCTGTGACCTGGCCGTAGTCGGCGGCATCGGCCAGGCTGGCCTGCAGATCCAGGTTGGGCACAAGGACCACATGCTCCACGCTGGGCAGGCCTGCGCGCAGCTCCGCCAGCACGGCTATGCGGTCGATATCGCGCCCGGCGTAGTGCACGCCATCGACGGCGATCAGCGCCTTGGGCGCGATCTGGCGAAAGCGGTCCAGCACCGCGTTGGTGCCCATGTCGGGCGCGCAGATGCTCCAGACGGCGCCCATGCTGGCCGTGGCCAGCAGGGCGACCATGGCCTCGGGGATGTTGGGCAGGTAGGCGGCCACGCGGTCGCCGCGGCCCACGCCCTGGGCCTTCAGATGCAGGGCCAGGGCGGCGACCTGGCGGCGCAGCTCGGGCCAGGACAGTTCGCGGTGGCGGCCCGTCTCGTTGCGGCTGACCACGGCGGGCATGCCGGCCGCATGGGCGGCATCCACATGGCGCAGCGCCTGGCGCGTGTAGTTGATCTGGGCACCCGGAAACCACTGGGCGCCGGGCATGGTGTTGCGCTCCAGCACGGCCGTGTGCGGCGTGGGCGACTGCAGCGCGTTGTAGTCCCAAATGCTTTGCCAGAAGGCGTCCAGGTCGGTCACCGACCAGCGCCACAGGGCGTCGTAGCTGTCGAACTGCAGGCCGTGGCGCTCGCGCAGCCAGTCCTGGTACAGGCGGATCTGGGGGATGAAGGCAGGGGTATGGCTCATGACCGGCCACGGTACGCGCGCGCTGCCCGCGAGCCCAGACGGGAAAGCCACTAGCCTGGCACCTGGGCGACAAAGTCTGCGGGCCGGATCGCGTATCTCCGCACAAACACTGGGAAAAAATTTCCGCTCCACCCCACCTGCCAGAAAACAAATGCCTCTAATATCGCGCCAATTTTTTACAAGGAGCGATGCCACATGGGCCTTTTCCAATGGACGGAAAAATCCGCCAACCAGCTGCAACGGGGAGGCGTGATCGGCCCCGATGAGCGCCTGCCCTGGCCCCAGACCGGGCTGATGGGCATACAGCACGTGATCGCCATGTTCGGCTCCACCGTGCTGGCGCCCATCCTCATGGGGTTCGACCCCAACGTGGCCGTGCTCATGAGCGGCATCGGCACGCTGATCTTCTTCCTGATCACGGGCGGCAAGGTGCCCAGCTACCTGGGTTCGTCCTTTGCCTTCATCGGCGTGGTGATCGCAGCCACGGCCTATGGCGGCAAGGGCGCCAACGGCAACATCGGCGTGGCGCTGGGCGGCATCATTGCCTGCGGTGCGGTCTATGCGCTGATCGGCCTGGTGGTGCAGATGGTGGGCACGCGCTGGATCGAGCGCTTCATGCCGCCCGTGGTCACGGGCGCCGTGGTGGCCGTGATCGGGCTGAACCTGGCGGCCATCCCCGTCAAGAACATGGCGGCCAACAACTTCGAGTCGTGGATGCAGGCCCTGACCTTCGTCTGCGTGGGCCTGGTGGCCGTGTTCACGCGCGGCATGGTGCAGCGCCTGCTGATCCTGGTGGGCCTGATCGCCGCCAGCCTGCTGTACGGCCTGTTCACCAATGTGCTGGGCATGGGCAAGCCCGTGGATCTGTCGGGCGTGATCAATGCCGCCTGGTTCGGCCTGCCCCAGTTCCACGCGCCCGTGTTCAGCGGCCCGGCCATGGTGCTCATCGTGCCCGTGGTCATCATCCTGGTGGCCGAGAACCTGGGCCACATCAAGGCCGTGACCGCCATGACGGGCAAGAACCTGGACCAGTACATGGGCCGGGCCTTCATCGGCGACGGCGTGGCCACCATGGTCAGCGGCGCGGCCGGCGGCACCGGCGTGACCACCTATGCCGAGAACATCGGCGTGATGGCCGCCACGCGCATCTACTCGACGGCCGTGTTCTTCGTGGCCGCCGTCCTGGCCGTGCTGCTGGGCTTCTCGCCCAAGTTCGGCGCGCTGATCCAGGCGATCCCGCTGCCCGTGATGGGCGGCGTGTCCATCGTGGTCTTCGGCCTGATCGCCGTGGCCGGCGCCAAGATCTGGGTGGACAACCGCGTGGACTTCTCGCAGAACAAGAACCTGATCGTGGCGGCCATCACCCTGATCCTGGGCACGGGCGACTTCACGCTCAAGTTCGGCGACTTCGCGCTGGGCGGCATCGGGACCGCGACTTTCGGCGCCATCATCCTGTACGCGCTGCTGGATCACGCACGCGACGATCAGCCGCTGATTCATTGAATGTGAGCGCACGCAAACATTCTTTGAGCCTTTGACTGCGCGGCAGGGCCTTTACGGGGAAACCCGAGGGCCCCTGCCAGCGCTGCTACCATCGGTTTCCGGAGATATACCGCCCTTGCGTTCTTGCATGGGGCGGTTTTTTTTAGGCTTGCAAGCCAGCGCTGCGGCACCCTGCCGGCTGGCGCGAGCCGTCAGCCGGAGCCATAGATGTCCCTCGCAGACCGCGTACGTTTCCCAGAATTCCTTTCGCGCACCATGACGGCCGAGCAGGCCGCCGCCCTGATCCCCCACGGCGTCAACGTCGGCATGAGCGGATTCACGGGCGCGGGCTACCCCAAGGCCCTGCCCCAGGCCATCGCCCAGCACGCCAAGAGCGAACACGCGGCCGGCCGGCCCTACAAGATCAATGTCTGGACCGGCGCCTCCACGGCCGCCGAGATGGACGGCGCCCTGGCCGAGGCCGGCGCACTGGGCCAGCGCCTGCCCTTCAACACCGACCCGACCTGCCGCGCCAGGATCAATGCCGGCGAGATCGACTTCATCGACATGCACCTGTCCCACGTGGCCCAGCATGCGTGGTTCGGCTTCCTGGGCCCCATGAGCGTGGCCGTGGTCGAGGTGCTGGGCGTGACCGAGGACGGACGCCTCATCCCCTCCACCGCCGTGGGCAACAACAAGACCTGGCTGGAGATCGCCGACAAGGTGATCCTGGAGGTCAACACCAAGCCGCCGGCCAAGATGGAAGGCATGCACGACATCTACTACGGCACGGCCATCCCGCCGCGCCGCGTGCCCATTGCCCTGACCCATGCCGATGACCGCATCGGCGAGCCCTACCTGCGCGTGGACCCGGCCAAGGTGGTCGCCGTGGTCGAGACCCACAAGGGCGACCGCGACAACGTCTTCGCCCAGCCCGACGCCAACTCCAACCTGATCGCCGCGTCCATCATCGACTTCCTCGCGCACGAGATGAAGATGGGCCGCCTGCCCAAGGAGATGCTGCCCATCCAGTCGGGCGTGGGCAACGTGGCCAACGCCGTGCTGGCCGGCCTGCTGACGGGTCCGTTCGAGAACCTGCTGGGCTTCACCGAGGTGCTGCAGGACGGCATGCTGGACCTGCTGCGCGCGGGCAAGATGAGCCGCGCCTCGGCCACCTCGATCTCGCTGTCCGGCAGCGCCTACAGGGACTTCGAGGAGAACATCGACTTCTACCGCGAGCGCATCATCCTGCGCCCCCAGGAGATCAGCAACCACCCCGAGCTGGTGCGCCGCCTGGGCGTGATCGCCATGAACTCCATGATCGAGGCCGACATCTACGGCAACATCAACTCCACCCACGTCATGGGCACGGGGATGATGAACGGCATCGGCGGCTCGGGCGACTTCGCGCGCAACGGCTACCTGTCCTTCTTCGTCACGCCCTCGGTGGCCAAGGGCGGCAAGATCAGCTGCATCGTGCCCATGTGCTCGCACGTGGACCATACCGAGCACGACACGCAGATCATCGTCACCGAGCAGGGCCTGGCCGACCTGCGCGGCCTGTCGCCGCGCAAGCGCGCCCAGGTCATCATCGACCGCTGCGCCCATCCCGACTTCCGCCCCCAGCTGCAGGACTACTTCGACCGCGCCCAGCGCCAGGGCGCGCTGCACACGCCGCACATCCTGGGCGAAGCGCTGAGCTGGCACCAGCGCTTTGTCGAAACGGGCGACATGCGCGCCTGAACCGCGCAAGCGCGTTAGCGCGCCAGCGCGCAGTCTCCTGGGCTACAGGCGGCCATCGGCATGGCTGCCTGGACTGGCGTAGCATGCAAGGACGGCCCACGGGGCCGTCTTTTTCGTTGCACCCACAGGACTTCTCCCATGCCGATCTGGAAGCGCAGCTTCACCCTTGAAGACATCACCTCGCTGAGCGCCGACACGGCCGTCTCGCACCTGGGCATCGAGTTCACCGAGATCGGTGACGACTTCCTGCGCGGCCGCGTGCACGTGGACCAGCGCACCTGCCAGCCCTACGGCATCCTGCACGGCGGCGTGAACGTGGTGCTGGCCGAGACCCTGGGCTCGGTGGCCGCGGCCTGCTCCATCCCCGAGGGCTGGCGCAGCGTGGGCCTGAACGTCTCGGCCAACCATGTGCGCGCCGCGCGCCAGGGCTGGGTCACGGGCACAGCCCGCCCCGTGCACCTGGGCCAGACCACCCATGTCTGGGCCATCGAACTGCACGACGAAACTGGCCGCCTGACCTGCACCTGCAGCCTGACCATGGCGCTGCTGCCGCCCACGCATGCGCAGAACGTCAAGCTCGCGGCGCAGCCGCCGGTGGCGGCCCAGCCCTGATCAAACCCCCAGCAACTCCGACAGGCGCTCCGGCTGCGCCAGCAGCTCCCGCGAATCGGCCTGCAGCGCCAGCCGACCCTTGGTCATGACGACGGCGCGGTCGGTGTGGGCCAGGACCTTTTTGTAGTCGCGGTCCACGATCAGGGTGGAGATGCCGGTGCTGCGGATGGCGGCGATCACGCGCCAGATTTCGGCGACGACCAGGGGGGCCAGGCCTTCGGTGGCTTCGTCGAGGATGAGCAGGCGCGGGTGCGTCATCAGCGCGCGACCTATGGACAGCATCTGCTGCTCGCCGCCAGAGAGCTGGTCGCCGCCGTTGGTCAGGCGCTCCGCAAGCCGGGGGAAGGTGTCGAGCACGCGCTCCAGCGTCCAGTGGCGCTCTCCCTGCAGGCCGGGGCGGGCGCTCATGACCAGGTTCTCGCGCACGCTGAGGTTGGGAAAGATGCCGCGCCCCTCTGGCACATAGCCAATGCCCAGCCGCGCCATGCGTTCGGGCGGTGCGCCCGTGCAGTCGCGGCCATCGGCGCGCAGGCGGCCACGGCGCGCGGGCACATAGCCCATGAGCGTGCGGATCAGCGTGGTCTTGCCCATGCCGTTGCGCCCCAGCAGGCCCACGGCCTGGCCCGCGCCCAGCGCCAGGCTCACGCCCTGCAGGATGTGGCTGTCGCCGTAGTAGGTATGCAGCTCGTCGATGGCGAACATGGGCTCAGTCATCGTCTTCTCCGAGATAGGCAGTACGGACCACGGGATCGACACGGATCTGCGCGGGCGTGCCCGTGGCCACCACGCTGCCGTTGACCATCACGGTGATGCGGTCGGCAATGCGGAACACGGCGTCCATGTCGTGCTCGACCAGCAGTACCGCGTGGCCGCGCTTGAGCTCCTGCAGCAGGGCCAGCATGCGCTCGGTCTCCTCGGCGCCCATGCCGGCCAGCGGCTCGTCCAGCAACAGCACGCGCGGGCCGGTGGCCAGGCACATGGCCACTTCCAGCTGGCGCTTGGCGCCGTGGCTCAGCGTGCCGGCCACGGCCAGCGCCTGCCCGGCCAGGCCCGCACGCTCCAGGGCCGCATGGGCCTGGCGCAGGCTGTCCGCGCAGCGCTGTGCGGACAGGCCCAGCTGCCAGGGCCTGAGCGCCATCTGCGCCTGGGCCGCGAGCCGGCAGTTTTCCAGCGCCGAGAACTCGGGAAAGATGGTGGTGCGCTGGTAGCTGCGGCCCACGCCGGCACGCGCACGCCGGGGCTGGGGCATGCGCGTGACGTCCTGGCCGGCGAGCGCAATGCGCCCCGCGCTGGCCGCCAGTTCGCCCGAGAGCATGTTGACCAGGGTGGACTTGCCCGCGCCGTTGGTGCCGATCACGGCATGGACCTCGCCCTCATGCAGGTCCAGGTCCACGCCGCCCACGGCCGTGAGCCCGCCGAAGCGGCGCGTGAGGCCGCGCACCGAAAGCAGTGCCGCATCAGCCATGTCCGGCCTCCTTGTGGTGGACCTCGTTGTGCACTCCAGCGCGTTGCCGTGCAAGGCCCGCCAGCCCGATCAGCCCCATCAGTCCTTTCGGCAGCAGGGCCACGAGCACGATGATGGCCAGGCCCAGGCTCAGCTGCCAGTGATCGGCCATGGGGCCGACGATGGCATGCGTGGACAGCACCTCCTTGAGCGCGATGAAGGCCACCGTGCCCAGCACGGCGCCGCGCAGCGAGCCCAGGCCGCCGAGGATGACCATCAGCAGCACCTCGCCCGAGTGGTGCCAGGACAGCAGCTCGGGGTTGACCACGGCATCGCGCACCGCCAGCAGAAAGCCCGCCACGCCAGCCAGCATGCCGGCCAGCACGAAGGCCGCGAGCTTGTACCCGTAGGTGGTGAAGCCGGCTGCACGCATGCGCTGTTCGTTGACGCGTATGCCCGCCAGCGCCGCGCCGAAGCGCGACTGGCGCAGCCCGGCCAGGAAGGCATAGACCAGCACCAGGGCGGCCAGCACCACGTAGTACTGCACGCGCGGGATTTCCATGTCGATGGCGCCCAGCGCGGGCCGGGCCATCAGGTAGATGCCATCGCTGCCGCCGCCGATGCCCGTGTCGTGGACCACGAAGTAGGCCATCTGTGCGAAGGCCAGCGTCACCATGATGAAGTAGATGCCGCGCGTGCGCAGGCTCAGCAGGCCCACCAGCAGCGCATAGCCGCCCGAGGCCAGCAGCGCCCAGCCCAGCATGGCCGGCAGGCTGCCGCCTTCGTTGCCTGCGGACAGCACGGCGGCATAGGCGCCCAGGCCCATGAAGGCCGCATGCCCCAGGCTCACCAGGCCCGTACCGCCCACCAGCAGCTGCAGGCTGAGCGCGAAGATGGCCAGGATCATGGTCTTGACCACCAGGCCCGACAGATAGTCCGACCACCAGGGGCCGGCCAGCGCCAGCAGCGCCACGCAGGCCAGCGGCACGGCGCAGGCCTGCCATCGGCAGGCGCGCTGCGGCATCTCTACGGGCTGCACAGGCTGCAGGGGCTGCACGGCGGCCGCCAGCAGGGCCGGAGAAGGATTGGATACGGCCATTGTTCAGCTCCTTTGCCCCAACAGGCCCTGTGGCCGCCACACCAGCACCACCGCCATCAGCAGGTAGACGCTCATGCCGCTGAGCTCCTGGAAGAACAGCTTGCCGAAGGTATCGACAAAGCCCACCAGCAGCGAGGCCAGCAGCGCGCCCGTGATCGAGCCGATCCCGCCGATCACCACCACCACGAAGCAGATGATGAGCACGTTGCCGCCCATGCCCGGATAGACCGAACTCATGGGCGCGGCGATCATGCCCGCCAGTGCCGCCAGCGCCACGCCGATGGCGAAGACGATGCGGTACAGGCGCTTCACGTCGATGCCCAGGCCGCGCACCATGTCGCGGTTGCTGGCGCCCGCGCGCACCATCATTCCCAGGCGCGTGCGGTTGACCACCCAGTACAGCGCCAGCGCCACCAGCAGGCACACGCCCGAGGCGAACAGCCGGTACCACGGATAGCTCATGAGCCCGCCCAGCGAGAAGCTGCCCGACAGCCAGCCGGGCAGCGGCACGCCATGCACGTCATTGCCCGCCAGCAGCGAGCGCAGCTCCTCGAACACCAGGATCAGCCCGAAGGTCATCAGCACCTGCTGCAGGTGCTCGCGCTCGTAGAGGTAGCTGAAGAAGGCCCACTCCAGCGCATAGCCCAGCACCACGGTCAGCGCCACGCCGGCCAGCAGCATGGTGATGAAGTGCTGGCCCAGCAGCGGGGACAGCGCAAAGGCCATGTAGGCGCCGATCATGTAGAAGCTGCCATGGGCCAGGTTGATCACGCCCATGATCCCGAAGATCAGCGTCAGGCCCGAGGCCAGCAGGAACAGCAGCAGCCCGTACTGGACGGCGTTCAGGCACTGCACGAGAAAGGTGGCAAGGTCCATGGCGATGTCCGTATGCGTCCGTATGCGTCCGTATATGAGTGCGCCCCGCGCCTCACATGCGGCAGCCGCGGCCCGTATCGCCCAGGGCCTTGATGGCCACGCCCATGCGCTGGTTCTCCTTGCCCACGACCTTGCGCAGGTACATGTCCTGCACGGGGTTGTGCGACTTGCTGATGGCGAAGTCGCCGCGCGGGCTGGGGATGGTGGCCTTCTCGAGGGCCTGGCGGAACTCGGCCTTCTTCGCGATGTCGCCGCCCGCCGCCTTCAGGCCCACGCCCAGCATCTGGGCGGCGTCGTAGCCCTGCACGGCATACACATCGGGCATCAGCTTGTAGGCCTGGGCATAGGCGGAGCGAAAGCGCCGGTCGCGCTCCGTGCCCAGCTCGTCGGCGTAGTGCAGCGTGGTCAGCACGCCCTGGGCGGCCTCGCCCTGGGCCTCCAGCGTGCCGTCGGTCAGAAAGCCCGAGCCGTACAGCGGGATGGTCTTGTGCAGGCCGGCCGCGTGGTAGTCCTTGACGAACTTGACGGCGCCCGCGCCCGCGAAGAAGGCAAACACCGCATCGGGCCTGGCCGCCGCGATCTCGGTCAGCAGGGCCTGGAACTCCACGTTGGGAAAGGGCACGGTGAGCTGCTTGCTGACCTTGCCGCCCTCCTTCTCGAAGCCTTCCTTGAAGGCATTGGTCATCTCCTCGCCGGCCGCATATTTCCAGGTGATGGTCATGGCGGTTTTCCTGCCTTCCTGCCTGGCCGCCACCACGCCCATGGGATAGGAGGACTGCCAGTTGGAGAAGGACGAGCGGAAGATGTTGGGCGCGCACATGGCGCCCGTGACCGCATCGGCGCCCGCATTGGGCACGATGAGCACGGTGCCGCTTTCCTTGGCCGCGCGCGCCATGGCCATGGCCACGCCCGAATGCACGGTGCCCACCAGCACATCGACCTTGTCGCGCTTGATCAGGCGGTTGACGTTGTCCGTGGCCTTGGCCGGATCGGACTCGTCATCGACCTTGAAGAACTCGATCTCGCGCCCGCCCAGCCTGCCGCCCTGCTCGTTCACGAACATGCGAAAGCCGTTCTCTATGGCCGAGCCCAGCGCCGCATAGGTGCCGCTGTAGGGCAGCATGAAGCCGACCTTGATCCTGTCCTGCGCATATGCGCCGCAGGACAGGGAGGCCGTCAGGGCGAGGACGGCCCAGTGTTTGCGATCGGTGTTCATGCGTGTCTCCTTGTGGTGGATGGGTCTTGCTTTGCGGGTCTTGCTCACACAATTCATTTCGGTTCTCCATGGCACTGCCACGCCCCTTGAAACTGGCGCGTCCCAAAGCGAGGGACACCGAGGAAGGGCCGCCCCGCACCGAGGGTGTCGTCCCCCTCCCTCGCTCAGCGAGTAGAGAGGGGGAAGCCGCGTAGCGGCTCAGGGGGTGTACTGGCTTCGCGCTCTCGGAGCCTGAAACGCTGGATCTTTCCGGTGGCGGTCTTGGGAAGTTCGTCCACGAATTCGATGAAGCGCGGGTACTTGTAGGCGGCCAGGCGCTGCTTCACGAAGGCCTTGAGTTCGGCCTCGGTGGCGCTGCAGCCGTCCTTGAGCACGACGAAGGACTTGGTCTTGAGCAGGCCGTCGGCGTCGGTCTTGCCGATCACGGCGGCCTCCAGCACGGCCGGGTGCTGCATCAGCGTGGCCTCGACCTCGAAGGGCGAGACATAGATGCCGCTGACCTTGAGCATGTCGTCGCTGCGCCCGGCATAGGTGTAGTAGCCATCGGCGTCGCGCACGTACTTGTCGCCGCTCTTGAGCCAGCCGCCCTGGAAGGTCTCGCGCGTTTTGTCGCGGTTGCCCCAGTACATGAGGGCGGCGCTGGGGCCCTGGATGAACAGGTCGCCCACCTCGCCATCGGCCACGGGGCGGCCGTCCTCGCCGCGCAGCTCCACGCGGTAGCCGTCCACGGGCTTGCCCGTGGTGCCGTAGCGGATGTCGCCGGGCCGGTTGGACAGGAAGATGTGCAGCATCTCGGTGGAGCCGATGCCGTCCACGATGTCGGCGCCGAAATGCGCCTTGAAGCGCTGGGCGATCTCGGCCGGCAGCGCCTCGCCGGCCGAGGAGCACATGCGCAGGCTGACCTGCTCGCGCGCGGGCAGCAGCGGCGAGGCCAGCATGCCCGCAAAGCCCGTGGGCGCGCCGAAGAACACCGTGGGCCGGTGCTGCACCCAGCGCGCGAAGGTGGCCTCGGGCGTGGGCCGCTCGGCCATCAGCAGCACGGTGGCGCCCACGCTCAGCGGAAAGCTCAGGGCATTGCCCAGGCCGTAGGCGAAGTAGAGCTTGGCGGCGGAAAAGCAGATATCGCCCTCGCCCAGGCCCAGCACCGGGCCGCCATAGAGTTCGGCCGTCCAGTACGGATTGGCATGCGTGTGGACGGCGCCCTTGGGCTTGCCCGTGGAGCCGGAGGAATACAGCCAGAAGCCCGGGTCATCGCCCAGCGTGGGCGCCGGTGCGGGCAGCGGCGGCTGCGCCGCCAGCCAGGGCTGCAGGGGCGCAAAGCCTGCGGCGCGCGCCGCCGCTTCGTCGCCGGCCACCCAGACATGGCGCACCTCGTTGGGCGCCCGGTCCAGCGCCTGGCGCAGCAGGGGCAGCAGCGCATCGCAGGTCAGCACGGCCTGGGCGCGGCTGTGGCCCAGCATGTAGGCGTAGTCGTCGGCCGTGAGCAAGGTGTTCACCGCCACCGGCACCACGCCCGCATACAGCGCGCCCAGAAAGGCCACGGCCCATTCATGGCGGTCGTGCATGAGCAGCAGCACGCGCTCCTCGCGGTGGATGCCCGCCGCCAGCAGGCCGCTGGCCATGCGCTGCGCCTGTTGCTGCAGCTGGCCGTAGCTCAGCGTGCCGTGGTCGTCGATGTAGGCGATCTTGCCGGGCCGCCCCTCATTGAGCGCGAACAGGTGCGCGGCGAAATTGAAGGGCTGGGTGAAGTCGATCATCGGGGTCTCCTTCGACATCGGGCATCCGGCCCGACTTGTGATCTTCCGCACAACATGCAATATTGTGCGTGCATCAGAAAGATAGTTAGAACACCATCGAGCGTCAAGCACTATATTGCATGGCTGGTGTTAACCCCGACTGTTTATCATTCACGCCCTCTTCAAGGAAACTCTATGGACCAGTTCGAGACGGCAGCCCAGTCCGCCGGGGCGGCGGATTCCCTCTCAGAAGCCCCCAGGAACCAGGTGCTGCAGGCGCTGGGCGAGCGTGTGCGCAGCCTGCGCTCTCGCCGGGGCATGACGCGGCGCGCCCTGGCGGCGGCGGCCGATGTCTCGGAGCGCCACCTGGCCAACCTCGAATACGGCACGGGCAACGTGTCGGTGCTGGTCCTGCACCATATTGCACAGGCCCTGCAATGCTCCATGGCCGAGCTGCTGGGCGACGTGACCACCACCAGCGCCGAATGGCTGCTGATCCGCGAGCTGCTGGAAGGCCGCGATGAAGAGGATCTGCGCCGCGTGCGCCTGGCCGCAGGCGAGCTGCTGGGCACGGCGCCCAGCGACCGCCAGCGCCACACGCGCATCGCCCTGATCGGACTGCGCGGCGCGGGCAAGTCCACGCTGGGCCGCATGCTGGCCGAGCAGCTGGGCGTGCCCTTCCTCGAACTCAACCAGGAAATCGAGCGCATTGCGGGCTGCAGCGTGCGCGCCATCCACGACCTGTACGGTGCCAACGCCTACCGCCGCTACGAGCGCCGCGCGCTCGAGGAGGCCGTGCAGATCTACAGCGACGTGGTCATCGCCACGCCGGGCGGCATCGTCTCCGACCCGGCCACCTTCAACGAGCTGCTGTCGCACTGCACCACGGTCTGGCTCAAGGCCCAGCCCGAGGAGCACATGGCCCGCGTCGTGGCCCAGGGCGACACCCGCCCCATGGCCGCCAATCCCGAGGCCATGGACGATCTGCGCAGCATCCTCGAAGGCCGCGCCGGCTTCTACGCCAAGGCCGACCACGTGGTGGATACCAGCGGCCAGACGCTGGAGCAGAGCTTCGATCAGCTGAAGGCACTGTTCCTGCCCGCACGCTGAGACGGCGGCAGCAACCCACGGCATCCAGGCCCCAGGCCTGGATTTTTTTCGCCTGTACTGGCTGGTGTTTACCCTGGACATGGCCAAAACACGCACTATCGTGCGTGTTGCTGCGTGCATTTTCTGAATGAATCTGCATAATTGTGCCTGCACCGTATCTGCGACTGCACTATTTTTCATCCAAGAGGCCGTCCATGCACCCGTCCAGCCCCACTGTCGATTACCGCACCGAGCCCGCCCAGTACCGCCACTGGTCGTTCACCGTCGAGGGCGCCATCGCCCGCATGCAGCTGAACATCGCCGAGGACGGCGGCATACGGCCCGGCTACAAGCTCAAGCTCAACAGCTACGACCTGGGCGTGGACATCGAGCTGCACGATGCGCTCAA
Source organism: Delftia sp. DLF01 (assembly GCF_014852125.1). Classification (NCBI taxonomy): domain Bacteria; kingdom Pseudomonadati; phylum Pseudomonadota; class Betaproteobacteria; order Burkholderiales; family Comamonadaceae; genus Delftia; species Delftia sp. DLF01. Next base: position 197,688 of record NZ_JACVAZ010000005.1, on the reverse strand, counting down.
CCGCATCCGCTTCGAGCATCCGCAGGTGCGCACCGTCATCGTCACCAGCGGGCGCGACCGCATCTTCTGCTCGGGCGCCAACATCTTCATGCTGGGTGTGTCCAGCCATGCCTGGAAGGTGAACTTCTGCAAGTTCACGAACGAGACGCGCAACGGCATCGAGGACAGTTCGCGCCACTCGGGCCTGAAGTTCCTGGCCGCCGTCAACGGGGCCTGCGCAGGCGGCGGCTACGAGCTGGCCCTGGCCTGCGACGACATCGTGCTGATCGACGACCGCTCCTCCTCCGTCTCCCTGCCCGAGGTGCCGCTGCTGGGCGTGCTGCCCGGCACGGGCGGCCTCACGCGCGTGACCGACAAGCGCCATGTGCGCCATGACCTGGCCGACATCTTCTGCACCAGCGTGGAAGGCGTGCGCGGACAGCGCGCGGTGGACTGGCGCCTGGTGGATGCCGTGGCCAAGCCCGCGCAGTTCGAGGCCGTGGTGGCCCAGCGCGCGCAGCGCCTGGCCGAGGGCAGCACGCGCCCCGCCAATGCGCAGGGCATCACGCTCACGCGCCTGGAGCGCGAGGCCACGGACGATGCGCTGCACTACCGCCATGTCAGCGTGCAGATCGACCGCGCGCGCCGCAGCGCCACGCTGACCGTGAAGGCGCCCACGCTTGGGCAAGGCCCGCAGCCGGCCACCCTCGAAGCCATCGAGCAGGCCGGCGACGCCTGGTGGCCGCTGGCCATGGGCCGCGAGCTGGACGACGCCATCCTGCACCTGCGCACCAATGAGCTGGACGTGGGCACCTGGCTGCTCAAGACCGAAGGCGATGCCGCCGCCGTGCTGGCCGCAGACGCAGCCCTGCTGGCCCACCAGGACCACTGGCTGGCGCGCGAGACGCTGGGCCTGCTGCGCCGCAGCTTTGCGCGGCTGGATGTGTCCTCGCGCACGCTGTTCGCGCTGATCGAGCCCGGCTCCTGCTTCGTGGGCATGCTGGCCGAGCTGGCATTCGCGGCCGACCGCGCCTACATGCTGGTGCTGCCCGATGACACCGAGCGCGCCCCGCGCATCCAGCTGGACGAATTCAATTTCGGCCTGCTGCCCCTGGTCAACGACCAGTCGCGCCTGCAGCGCCGCTTCTACGAGGAGGCCGCGCCGCTGGAGGCCGCGCGCGCCGCCACGGGCCGCGCGCTGGACGGCGATCAGGCCCTGGCCCTGGGGCTGGTCACGGCCGCGCCCGACGACATCGACTGGGACGACGAGATCCGCATCGCCATGGAAGAGCGCGCGGCCATGTCGCCCGATGCGCTCACGGGCCTGGAGGCCAACCTGCGCTTTGCCAGCCGCGAGAACATGGTCACGCGCATTTTCGGGCGCCTGTCGGCCTGGCAGAACTGGATCTTCAATCGCCCTAATGCCGTGGGCGACAAGGGCGCTCTCAAGCTCTACGGCACGGGCCAGAAGGCCGGCTTCGACTTCAGCCGCGTCTGACCGCAGGCACGCCCCGAAACATCCACGGAGACCCCACCATGAGCGCCATCAACTACAGCGAGAAGATCCCCAACAACGTCAACCTCGGCGAAGACCGCACCCTGCAGCGCGCGCTGGAGAGCTGGCAGCCCAACTTCCTGAACTGGTGGGGCGACGTGGGCCCCGAAGGCTCCACCGACTACGACGTCTACCTGCGCACCGCCATCAGCGTGGACCCCCAGGGCTGGGCCCAGTTCGGCCACGTGAAGATGCGTGACTACCGCTGGGGCATCTTCCTGAACCCGGCCGAGGCCGACCGCAAGGTGCACTTCGGCGACCACGCGGGCGAGAAGGCCTGGCAGGACGTGCCCGGCGAGCACCGCGCCAACCTGCGCCGCATCATCGTCACCCAGGGCGATACCGAGCCCGCCTCGGTGGAGCAGCAGCGCCACCTGGGCCTGACCGCGCCGTCCATGTACGACCTGCGCAACCTGTTCCAGGTCAACGTGGAGGAAGGCCGCCACCTGTGGGCCATGGTCTACCTGCTGCACAAGCACTTCGGCCGCGACGGCCGCGAGGAGGCCGAGGCCCTGCTGGAGCGCCAGTCGGGCGACGAGAACAACCCGCGCATCCTGGGCGCCTTCAACGAGAAGACGCCCGACTGGCTGTCCTTCTTCATGTTCACCTACTTCACCGACCGCGACGGCAAATTCCAGCTGGCCGCGCTGGCCGAAAGCGCCTTCGACCCGCTGGCGCGCACCACCAAGTTCATGCTGACCGAGGAGGCCCACCACATGTTCGTGGGCGAGTCCGGCGTCTCGCGCGTGCTGCAGCGCACCTGCCAGGTCATGAACGAGCTGCGCACCGACGACGTGGGCCGCCTGCGCGCGGCCGGCGTGATCGACCTGCCCACGCTGCAGCGCTACCTGAACTTCCACTACAGCGTGACCATCGACCTGTTCGGCGCCGACCAGTCCAGCAATGCCGCCACCTTCTACAGCAGCGGCCTCAAGGGCCGCTACGAGGAAGGCAAGCGCGCGGACGACCACCGCCTGCACGACCAGCACTACAAGGTGCTGGAAGTGGTGGACGGCAGGCTGCAGGAAAAGGAAGTACCCATGCTCAACGCGCTCAACGAGGTGCTGCGCGACGACTACATCAAGGACTCCAACGCGGGCGTGGGCCGCTGGAACAAGGTCATGGAAAAGGCCGGCATCGACTTCCGCCTCACCGTGCCGCACAAGGCCTTCAACCGCCAGATCGGCGCGCTGGCCGGCGTGCGCATGAGCCCCGACGGCCGCGTGGTCAGCGAGCAGGAATGGCGCATGCGCGAGGCCGAATGGCTGCCCACGGACGCCGACCGCGCCTTTGTCGCCTCGCTCATGGGCCGCTGCGTGGAGCCGGGCCAGTTCGCGGGCTGGATCGCGCCGCCGGTCATGGGCATCAACCGCCAGCCCGTGGATTTCGAATACGTGCGCTTCAACTGAAGCGCCGCGCCAGCAGGGAGTCGCCCATGACAGTCGCCTTGGTAGAACACGGCATCCTCACGCAGCACCTGATCGACCCGGAGATCTGCATACGCTGTAACACCTGCGAGGCCACCTGCCCCGTGGGCGCCATCACGCACGATGACCGCAACTACGTGGTCCTGGCCGAGCAGTGCAACGGCTGCATGGACTGCGTCTCGCCCTGCCCCACGGGCGCCATCGACAACTGGCGCAAGGTGCCGCTGGCAAGCGCCTATCCCGTGGCCGAGCAGCTGCTCTGGGACGAGCTGCCCGAGGAGCTGCCGCCTGAGGCGCTGGTCCAGGCACGGGCCCAGGCACAGGACACAGGGGACGCACCTGCCGCCGAGGACCTGAGCCAGGCCCAGGCCGTGATCGCGGCGGCCGCCACGCGCGGTGCGGATGCGGCCCGGCCCGATGACCAGGCCGATACCCAGGTGTTGCGCAGCGCCAGCTACGGCGCCACCGTGCCGCCCTGGTCGGCCGCCCATCCGTACACCAACCTGCATGGCCCCAGGAGCCCCGTCACGGCCACCGTGGTCGGCAACCTCAACTGCACGGAGGCGGGCTTCGACAGCGAGACCCACCACATCGTGCTGGACTTCGGCAGCCAGCCGTTCCCCGTGCTCGAAGGCCAGTCCATCGCCGTCATCGCGCCCGGCACCGATGCCCAGGGCCGCCCGCATGTGGCGCGCCAGTACTCGGTGGCCAGTGCGCGCAATGGCGAGCGGCCCGGCTACAACAACCTGGCGCTGACCGTGAAACGCGTCACCCAGGACCACCAGGGCCGCCCTGTGCGCGGCGTGGCCAGCAACTACCTGTGCGACGCACGCATCGGCGACAGGGTCCAGGTCATAGGCCCGTTCGGCCAGTCGTTCCTGATGCCCAACCATCCCCGCTCGCACATCGTGATGATCTGCACGGGCACGGGCAGCGCCCCCATGCGCGCCATGACCGAATGGCGCAGGCGGCTGCGCAAGAGCGGCAGGTTCGAGGGCGGCAAGCTCATGCTGTTCTTCGGCGCACGCACGCCGCAGGAGCTGCCCTACTTCGGCCCGCTGCAAAGCCTGCCACGCGACTTCATCGACAACAACCTGGCCTTCTCGCGCGTGGCCGGCCAGCCCCGGCGCTACGTGCAGGACCTGCTGCGCGAACGTGCGGCCGACCTGGCGGCCCTGCTGCGCGACGACAACGCGCACTTCTACGTCTGCGGGCTCAAGAGCATGGAGGAAGGCGTGGTGCTGGCACTGCGCGACGTGGCGCAGCAATCGGGCCTGGACTGGGAGCAGGTCGGCGCGCGCCTCAAGCGCGAAGGCCGACTGCATCTGGAGACTTATTGAAACACCCCCTGAGTCGCTTCGCGCCTTCCCCCTGAAGGGGGACGACACCCTCGGTGCGGGGCGGCCCTTCCTCGGTGTCCCTGAGTTGAGCCGCGCCAGGTTCCTAGGCAGTTATTGAATGGCGCGCAACACCTTGAAAAACTAATGCGCTGGAGCTCGGACCTGTCCATAGGCATCGCCGGCCAGGGCCTGGGCCAGTATCCAGGCAGGGTCCACCAGCTCGGCACCGCGCGCCAGCGGCGACTGCGGCAGGGCCAGCGGGATCTCGGTGCAGCCCATGATCACGGGCACATCGCCATGGCGCTGCAGCAGCGGGGCCAGCACCTCGCCGAAGCAGCGCGCGGCCAGGTCCATGTCGCCCTGCTTGACGCCGTCGTAGATGCCCTGCATGAGCCGCGCGCGGCCCTGTGCATCGGGCTGCAGCGCGGTAATGCCGCACTCGGCCAGTGCCGCGTCGTACAGGCCGCTGTCATAGGTGCCCTGCGTGGCCAGCACGATGGCCTGCTGCGCGCCGCCGGCCTGCAGGTGCAGGGCGGCCTGGCGCGCGATGTGCAGCACATGCAGCTGCGGAAAAAGCGCCTGCAGCTGCCCATGCCAGGCATGGGCCGTGTTGCAGGCCAGGGCCACGCTGCGCACGCCCAGCGCCGCCATGCGGCCCACGCCCTGCAGCAGGTGCTGGGCCGGCCCCGTGGGCGACTGCGGGTCCGCGCGCAGCGCGGCGCTGCGGTCGGGCATGGGCAGCTGCACCAGCCAGTGCTCGGGATAGGCCTGGTCATGCACGGGCAGGCCCTGCTGCTGCAGGTGCGCCGTGCAGGCCTGCACGAACAGGCGCACGAAATCCGCGCCTGCGGCCGGACCCATGCCCCCGAGAATGCCCACCGCGCGCGGGGGCTGAAGCTGCTGCTGCATGCTGCGATCCGAAATCAAAAAGCGGGTTTGTCGCTGAGGTCCTGCAGGTTTTTCTGCAATTGCTCGCTCATCGGCAAGCCCAGGGCCACGTTCCTCGGGGCAATGGGCTGCATGAACCACTTGTCATACAGCCTGGCGAACGCGCCCGACTTCATCATGTCGCCGATCACTCCATCGACCAGCTGCTTGAACTGGGCATCGTCCTTGCGCAGCATGCAGGCATAGGGCTCGACCTGCAGCGAGTCGGCCACCACCTCGAAGTCGCCGGGGTTCTTGGCCGTGGGGATCAGGCCGAAGAGCAGGATGTCGTCCATGCCGAAGGCCGCGGCGCGGTCGTTCTCCACCAGCAGGAAGCCGTCCGCATGGTCCTTGGCCATGACGATGTTCATGCCCCAGGCCTTGTCGGCATTGGCCTTGCGCAGCACCTGCAGGTTGGTGGTTCCCGTGGTGATGGCCACGGTCTTGTCCTTGAGGTCGGCGTAGTTTTTGATGCCCGAGCTCTTCTTCACCAGCAGCCGCGTGCCCGTGTAGAAATGGTTGATGGCAAAGGCCACCTCCTTGCCGCGCACCGTGTTGTTGGTGGTCGAGCCGCATTCCAGGTCGATGGTGCCGTTGGCCAGCAGCGGCATGCGGTTCTGCGAGGTCACGGCCTGCCACTGCACCTTCAGATCAGGCCGGTTCACCGCCTTCTTCACGGCCTCGGCCACGGCCTGGGACATCTCCACCGTCATGCCGATCGGCTTGCCGTTGTCCAGGTAGCTGAAGGGCACGGAGGACTCGCGGTAGGCCAGCGTGATGCGGCCGCTGTCGCGCACCTTGGCCAGCGTGTCGGCATGGGCCGCAGCCAGGCCGCCCAGGGCCAGGGCCGCGCACAGCGCGGTGGTGTGAAGTTGCATGCGTGTCTCCTCGTCTTTGGTGGATGTGCGGCCAGTGTAGGAAGGGCGGCGGCCTTTGCGGAATGACAATATCGGGCCGGTCCATGCCCGCCGGTTATGGGCTGGCCGCCTGCCCGCAGCAGCAGCCCCCGGCCATAACCTGCGTGCATGGCCCGTGTGCCAAATGCCATGGCCCGGCCTGCCGCGCGCGGCCTACAGTGCGGCTGCATGGAGAAACGATCAATGCATGTCTGCATCGTGGGCGCCGGCATCGTCGGCCTGGCAACGGCCTGGGCGCTGCAGCGGGCCGGCCATCGCATCACCGTGCTGGACCGCGCACCGGGCCCCGCCCAGGGCGCCAGCGGCGGCAATGGCGCGCAGCTGAGCTATTCCTACGTGCAGCCGCTGGCCGATCCCGGCATCTGGAAGATGCTGCCCCGCCTGCTGCTGCAAAAGGATTCGCCGCTGGCCTTCCGCCTGCGCGCCGACCCCGCGCAATGGGCCTGGGGACTGCGCTTCCTGGGCGCCTGCAATGCCCATGCCTCGGCCGAAGGCACGCGCGCCCTGCTGGCCCTGGCCGCCGAAAGCCGCCAGGCCTTCGAGTCGCTCCAGGCCGACGAGGCACTGGCCTGCGACCTGCACACGCCGGGCAAGCTGGTGCTCTACCCCACCCAGCAGGCGCTGGATGCCGCCGCGCAGCAGGTGGCACTGCAAGCGGGCCTGGGCGGCGCGCCGCAGCGCATCGTCAACGCCGCCGAAGTGGCGCGCATCGAACCCGCGCTCGCCCGCTACGCGCAACGTATTGCAGGCGCCGTACATACGCCCAGCGAGGCCGCCGCCGACTGCCGCCTGCTGTGCGAGCAACTGGCCGCCCGGCTCACCGCACGCGGCGCCGAACTGCGCTACGGCGTGGAGCTGCAGGGCTTCGAGCGCGAAGGCGACGCCATCACCGGCCTGCGCACCGCCGCAGGCCCGCTGCCGCTGCGCGCCGACCACTACGTGCTGGCCAGCGGCTGGGAAAGCGCGGTCCACGCGCGCCAGCTGGGCCTGCGCATTCCCGTCTATCCGCTCAAGGGCTACAGCATCACCGCCGATGCCGCCGCGCAGCTGCCGCACGCCGCGCCCCGGGTCAGCGTCACCGACACCGCACGCAAGGTCGTCTTCGCACGCATCGGCGAACGCCTGCGCGTGGCCGGCATGGTGGAGATCGTGGGCCGGGACACGCGCACCGACCCGCGCCGCATCGCCAGCCTGCGCCGCTCCACGCAGGAGGTCTTCGCCGACCTGCCGCTGGACGGCAACCTCCACCCCTGGACCGGCATGCGACCCGCCACACCCACCGGCCTGCCCCTCACCGGCCGCCAGCGCGGCGGTCCGCGCAACCTGTGGCTGCAGACGGGGCACGGCGCGCTGGGGCTGACGCTGGCGTTCGGGTCGGCGCAGAGGCTGGTGGGGCAGATGGAGCAGGCCTGAAACCCGCAGGCCTCAACCAGCCAGCAACTCGCGCAAGGCTTTGCGCATTTCCTCGGTCATTGCCCGCGCCAGCACCGACCCCGGCCGCTGGGGCAGGCTGAGTGCATTCACACCCACCGTGATACGCGGCAGCAGGGGAACGACATGGACCTTGCGGCGGTCGGCGGCCAGGGCGGTGCAGCCGTCCATGATGGCGGCGCCCAGGCCGTACTCGGCCATGGACAGGGCTGCGTGGTAGGTCTGCACGGTGACCACGGGCGACAGGCCCACGCCGTGCTCGCGGCAGGCCTGGCCCAGGCGCATGCCCAGCGGGTCGCGCGCATCGAGAGCGACCACGGGCAGCTCGGCCAGGTCCTTGAGCTCCATCCCGTCTTCGCGCACGCGCGAGGGCGGCAGCAGGCCCTTGGGCAGCACGCAGAACATGTCCACCTCGGCCAGCAGTTCATGCTCCAGCGCGGGCTGGCCCACGGAGCTGATGACGAAGCCCACGTCGGCCTCCTGCAGCAGCAGGGCCGAGACCACCTGCGGGGTGTGCAGCGCCTGCACATGGACCTGTACCTGGGGGTGGCGGCGCCGAAATCCGGCCACGGCGCGCGGCAGCATCTCGCGGCTGAGCGCGAAGACGGTGAGCACGGTGAGCCGGTCCGCGGCCTGGCCATGGCGCAGGTTGTCGGCCAGGCGCTGGACCTCGTCGAGCTGCTCGAACAGCTTCTCGATGTGGGGGAACAGCGCCAGCGCCTCATTAGTCGGCGTGAGCCGGCCGCGTGCGCGCTGGAACAGCGCAAAGCCCAACTGCAGCTCCGCGTGCTGCAGGGTGCGGCTGACGGCCGGCTGGGTGATGTTGATCAGCCGTGCGGCAGCGCTGACGCTGCCGGTCTGCATGACGGCATTGAAGACCTCGATGTGGCGCAGGCGCATGGGCCGTCCTAAACGCGGGATTGGCGCGGGATTAGCGCAGGTTCAGCGCGGGTTCACTCTTCGGCGGACTGCGCGCGGGCCATCCGCTCGCTCTTCCAGTAGACGTCGTCGCCGCCATCCATGCGGTTGAGCACGCGCGCCAGCACGAACAGCAGGTCCGACAGGCGGTTCAGGTACTGGCGCGGCGCGGGCCGCATGGCCTCGCCCTGCTCCAGCGCCACCACCATGCGCTCGGCGCGGCGTGCCACCGTGCGGCAGACATGGGCCTGGGCCGCGGCGCGGCTGCCGGCCGGCAGGATGAATTCCTGCAGCCGGGGCAGCTGCGCGTTGTAGTGGGCCAGCGCTTCATCGAGCTGCAGCAGCGCATCGTCCTTGAGCAGTTCATAGCCGGGAATGGACAGCTCGCCACCGAGGTTGAACAGCTGGTGCTGCACATCGACCAGCAGCTCGCGCACGTCGTCGGGCAGGGCCTCGCACAGCAGCAGGCCGATGTGGGAATTGAGCTCGTCCACATCGCCCATGGCGTGCGGGCGGCCGCTGTTCTTGGAGACGCGCGTGTTGTCGCCCAGGCCCGTGCTGCCATCGTCTCCGGTGCGCGTGGCGATCTGTGTCAAACGGTTGCCCATGGGGGTTCTCCTTGGCGGTGCGGGGGTGGAAAGCCGGACCCGTAACGGCCCAACACCCAATTGTGCGTTACAGGCGGCACGCAAATGTTGTAGCAGGCAACAGCCGGCAAAAGTGCTGGCCCTGCTGCGCTGCAACAGGTGGAATGCAGTCATGTTCCACGTTCGACAAGGAGTTCGACACATGACCTCTCAACTGCGCAAAGTCTCTGGTTTTGAAATCCGCAGCGTGATGTTGTTCGCGGCCATTTCGCTGGGCAGCGTCACTGCCATGGCGCAGGCTCCGTCCACGGCACCGCAGCCGACGTTTGGCGCCGGCTCGGCAGCAGGCGTGCAATCTGCGCCAGCACCCGCAGCACCAGCGGGCGGCGCCAACGAGGTGCAAGCCGCATTCGACCGCGCCGACACCAACCGGGACGGCAAGCTGAGCAAGAAGGAGGCCGAGGCCCTGCCCGCCGTGAGCAGCAATTTCGCCCAGATCGATGCCGACAAGAACGGATCGCTGTCGCGCGATGAATTCAGCAAGGCGGTCCAGCCGCGCTGACACCCGGATGCCTGGCGGCTGACCCACACGGTTGGGTGGCAGGGCCGGTGGTATTCTTTCCAGTTCCCCCTGGAGAACACCGATGAACGCCCCTGTCGCCCCCGTCCGCCTGCAGCCTGACTTCGCTCAGCGCCCCATCCCCGAAGCCTTCCTCCAAGCCCTGGCCCAGCGTTTCGGCGCCCAGTGCTCCACGGCTTTGGCGGTGCGCGAACAGCACGGCCGCGACGAGGGCGCCATCCAGGCGCCCCCGCCTGCGGCCGTGGTCTTTGCCGAAAGCACGCAGGACGTGCAGGACGCGCTGAAGCTGGCCGACCAGCATGCCGTGCCGGTCATCCCCTACGGCGCGGGCTCCTCGCTCGAAGGCCATCTGCTGGCCGTCGAGGGCGGCATCAGCCTGGACCTGAGCCGCATGAACCGCATTCTCTCGGTCAACACCGAGGACCTGACGGTCACCGTGCAGCCCGGCATCACGCGCAAGCAGCTCAACGATGCCATCAAGGACACGGGCTTCTTCTTCCCCATCGATCCCGGCGCCGATGCCTCCATCGGCGGCATGACCGCCACGCGCGCCAGCGGCACCAATGCCGTGCGCTACGGCACCATGCGCGAGAACGTGCTGGCGCTGGAACTGGTCACGGCCAGCGGCGAGCTGATGTGCACCGGCACGCGCGCCAAGAAAAGCAGCGCGGGCTACGACCTCACGCGCCTGATCGTGGGCAGCGAAGGCACGCTGGGCGTGGTCACCGAGATCACGGTGCGCCTGTACCCGCTGCCCGAGGCCGTGAGCGCGGCCATCTGCTCCTTCCCCAGCATCGAGGCCGCCGTGCGCACGGTGATCCAGACCATCCAGATGGGCGTGCCGATCGCGCGCGTGGAGCTGGTGGACGTGAACTCGGTGCGCATGGTCAACGCCTACAGCAAGCTCACGCTGCGCGAGGAACCCATGCTGCTGATGGAGTTCCACGGCTCGCCCACGGGCGTGAAGGAGCAGGCCGAGATGGTGCAGGACATCGCAGGCGAGTTCGGCGGCAACGCCTTCGAATGGGCCGAGCGTCCCGAGGACCGCACGCGATTGTTCACGGCCCGCCACAACGCCTATTTCGCGGCTGTCTCCAGCCGCCCCGGCTGCCGCTGCATCACCACCGACGCCTGCGTGCCCATCAGCCGCCTGGCCGATGCGCTGCTCGACTCGGTGCGCGAGGCCGATGACAGCGGCATTCCCTACTTCCTCGTCGGCCACGTGGGCGACGGCAACTTCCACTTCGGCTACCTGATCGACCCGGACAACGAGGACGAGCGCTCGCGCGCCGAGCAGCTCAACCACCAGCTGGTGTCGCGCTCCATTGCGCTGGGCGGCACCTGCACGGGCGAGCACGGCGTGGGCATCCACAAGATGGATTTCCTGCGCGAGGAAGCCGGCGACGGCGCGGTGCAGATGATGCGCTCCATCAAGCAGGCGCTGGACCCGAAGAACATCCTGAACCCCGGCAAGATCTTCAGCCTCTGAGTCCCTCCGCCGCGGCCTTCTCGCGCAGGAAGTCGATCAGCGTGGTGATGGCCCGCGTCTGGTAGTGGGACGGCATGTACAGCAGGTATTGGCGCGTGGCCAGAAAGTCCAGGCTGCCCGGCGGCAGCGGCAGGCGCTCAAGCGCGCCGCTGGCCAGTTCGGCCGCCACCATGTAGCGCGGCACCACGGCCACGCCCAGGCCCTGCAGCACGGCATCGCGCAGGAAATGGAAGTTGGGCGACATCAGGCGCGGGCGTATGCGCAGCTCGGTGGGCCGGGCGCCGTTCATGCCCGCCGTGCGCAGCTTCTGGCCCGTGAGCGCCGAGGTGATCAGCGGCACGCGCTTGAGCGCCAGCAGCGAGTCGGGATGGCCATGCTGCGCCAGGAACTGCGGGGTGGCGCAGGCCTCGTAGAGCACATCGCCGAGCTTGCAGGCCACCAGGCTTTCGGGCGGCTCGGTCATCACGCGCACGGCGAAGTCCACCGCGCCCTGCATCAGGTCCTCGATGTCGTTGTCGAAGATCACCTCCAGCGTGATGCCCGGGTGCATGCGCATGAACTCCGTCAGCCAGCCCGACATCTGCAGCTGGCCGTAGCCGCTGGGCACGCTCAGCCGCACGGTGCCCTGCAGGCTCTGGCCCAGGCTGTCCACCGACTCGTCCGCCGCCATGGCTTCCTGGCGTATCGCGCGTCCATGCGCGTACAGGCGCAGGCCCAGCTCGGTGGGCTCGACCTGGCGCGTGGTGCGGCGCAGCAGCTGCTGGCCGATCTGGCGCTCGAACTGGTTGAGCCGGTGGCTGACGTTGGCACGGCTCATGCCCAGGCGCACGGCGGCGCGACTCAGGTTGCCGGCTTCGATGATGTCCACCAGCAGGGACAGTCCGCCCAGATCCATTGTCAAACCTCAGTACACACAATGTCCATTTTTTAGCACGATTGTCAAAGTCCATAAACGAATGAAGAATGCGGGCCTGCCCGGGCTCTGGCCCGTTGCGGTTTTCGTGGTTCGACAAGGTTTCGCATGAGTGCTCTCCCCTCTTCCCTGCCGCTGGACGGCGTGCGCGTCCTGGATCTTTCGCGCGTGCTGGCCGGCCCCATGTGCGCCATGGCGCTGGCCGACCTGGGCGCCGATGTCGTCAAGGTCGAGCACCCGGGCCGCGGCGACGACACGCGCGACTGGGGCGTGCGCGTGGGCCAGCGCAACACCTCCTACTTCAACAGCGCCAACCGCAACAAGCGCTCGGTCACGCTGGACCTGCAGGCCGAAGAGGGCCTGCGCATCGCACGCGAGCTGGCGGCGGACAGCGATGTGGTCATACAGAACTTCAAGGTCGGCGGCGCCGAGAAGCTGGGGCTGGGCTACGAGCAGCTGTCGCAGCTGAACCCGCGCCTGGTGTACTGCTCCATCTCGGGCTACTCGCGCAGCGGCCCCGAGGCCACGCGGCCCGGCTACGACCTGGTGGTGCAGGGCGAGTCCGGCATCATGGCCATGAACGGCGAGCAGGGCCAGGGCCCGCTGAAGTTCGGCGTGGCCGCCGTGGACATGTTCACGGGCATGTACTCGGCCCAGGCCATCCTGGCCGCGCTCTACGAGCGCGAGCGCAGCGGGCGCGGTCGCCATGTGCAGATGGCCCTGTACGACTGCGGCCTGATGATCACCAGCTACTACGGCATGGAGGCCCTGCTCAAGGCCGGCGACCCGCCCAAGTTCGGCAACGCCCATCCGTCCATCGTGCCCTACGGCGTGTTCGAGGCGGCCGACGGCCCGCTGGTCATCACCGTGGGCAACAACGGCCAGTTCCAGCGCTTTTGCACCGACGTCATCGCCAAGCCCGAGTGGGCCGCCGACGAACGCTTTGCCACCAATACCGCACGCTCGGCAAACCGCGATCTGCTGATGCCGCTGGTGCAGGCCGAGCTGCTGCGCTTCACGCGCGCCCAACTGCTCGAATGCCTGACGGCCGCGCAGATTCCCTGCGGCGAGGTGCTGGGCCTGTTCGAGGCCCTGAACTCGCAGCGCACGGCCGACGCCGGCCTGCTGCACCGCTTCGAGGACAGCGAGGCCGGCAGCCAGTCCGTGCTGGCCCCGCCCTATGCGCTGGACGGCCAGCGCCTGCCCGTGCGCCGCCCGCCGCCGCACCAGGGCGAACACACCGACGAGGTGCTGCAGCAGCGCCTGGGCCTGGACGAACAGGCCCGCGCCGCACTGCGCGCCAAAAACATCATCTGAGAGCGCGCAGACGTTCCCACCCAGACCGCTCCACGGCTCTCATTTCCACCCCTTCCCGCTTGAGGAGACATATGACTTCCACCCCCATCCAGGCCTCGCGCCGCCAGATCCTTTCCGCCGCCTGCGCCACCGCCATCGCCACGCTGGCCCCCGCCGCCCGGGCCCAGAGCCAGTGGCCCGACAAGCTGATCAAGCTGACCGTGGCCTTCCCGCCCGGCGGCCCCACCGACACGGCCGCGCGCATCGTCGCGCAGCGCCTGACCGAGCGCCTGGGCCAGACCATCGTCATCGACAACCGCCCCGGCGCCTCGGGCTCGGTGGGCACGGCGGCCTTCATCAAGTCGCAGCCCGACGGCTACTCGCTGTCCATGTTCGGCATGCCCGCGCTGCTGGCGCCCATGCTGTTCAACAACAACCTGTACGACGTGCGCAAGGACTTCCTGCCCGTGGCCACGGTCTATGACCTGCCCATGGCCATCGTCATCAACCCGCGCGAGCTGCCGGACGTGACCAACCTGCAGCAGCTGATCGAGCATGCCAAGAAGGCCAAGCCCGCGCTGAACTACACCAGCTCGGGCACGGGCAGCTTCGGCCACCTGTCCATGGAGCAGCTCAAGGACCTGGGCGGCTTCGACATGCAGCACGTGCCGTATCGCGGCAGCGCGCCGGCCGTGACCGACCTGATCGGCGGCCAGATCGCCGTGATGTTCGCCGACGTGGTCGCCGCCCTGCCCCACATCCAGGCCGGCAAGCTGCGCGCCATTGCCGTCAGCTCGCAAAAGGCCAAGCAGCTGCTGCCGAACGTGAAGTCGGTGGCCGAGCAGGGCTTCCCCGGCTTCGACGCCGACACCTGGGGCGGCCTGATCGCCCCGCTGAACACGCCTCCCGCCGTGGTCCAGCGCCTGAACCAGGAGCTCAAGCTCATCCTGGCCGAGCCCGAGCTGCAAAAGAAGATGCTGGCCGCAGGCGCCATCGCCACCTACCAGGACGGCGCGGCCATGAAGGCGCGCCTGAATGCCGACTTCACGCGCTGGAGCAAGATCGCCAAGGACAAGAACATCTCTTCGCAGTAAAGAACACAGAGCGCCCCACGATGCGCCTTCAGGGCATGCCGCAAGGCATGCCCTTTTTTATGTCCACAAGGCTCGGCGCCCGCTGTTCACTCCCGTATGGCCGCGCCTGCGGCGTGGTGGTTGCGGGGTTGCAGTCCTGCCGAAGGACAGGACTGCTTCGTCATCTGACTCGCCGTGATTGTTTGAACGTAGCTCGCAGAGCGAAGTGAGTTTCACGGCGAACCCCGCAACCGCCACGACGCAGGTTGCCCCGCAGCGAAGCGAAGGGGTCGCGGACATTCGGGTCGCCTTCTTTGACCTGACCTTTCTTGGCGAAACAAGAAAGGGCAGTCGGCTGCCGGGCCGAAACCCGGCCTCGAAAAACAACCACCCGGCAGGGTCAGAAAAAGCGACTCAAGCCACCGTCTGGCTTTGGCTTAACGCAGGAGTGCAGCCTGATAGCCGACCCTTACTTGGAGAGATCCATGATCATGCGCGTGGCCAGGTACAGGCGCGGCACGATGGTGTTCAGCTGCACATACTCCGCATCATTGGAGTGCGCACCGTAGCCGCTCAGGCCAAAGCCCTCGATGACCGCACCCTTGGCCTTGAGCGCCGCAAACGCCGCGTCGGTGCCGCCGCCCGTGGCCTTTTCCATCACGCTCATCTTCAGGCCCAGCTCATCGCTGTAGATGGTCTGCGCCTGTTTGGCCAGGCTGCGCGAGGCCTCGTTGGCCTCCAGCGGCGGGCGACGCACCTCGAACTTGAGCTGCACCTTGCTGGCGTCCAGCAGCTTGTGGCCCACCTTGGCCTGCATGGCCTGCTCCAGCGCCGTGAAGTCGGCCACGCGCAGCGCGCGGGCGTCGGCCTGGGCCGTGGCCTCGGCGGGAATGACGTTGCGGTTGGTGCCGGCCTTGGCCACGGTCCAGTTGAGCTTGAGGCCGGTCTCGGGCTTGGACAGGTCCTTCATCTGCAGCAGCTGGTGCGACAGCTCGTACAGCGCGTTCACGCCGTCCTCGGGCTTGGCGCCCGCGTGCGAGGCCTTGCCCTCGACCTTGAGGTAGGCCGCGCCGATGCCGCTGGTGGCCAGGCGCACGCCGCCGTCGGTGCCGCCGCCTTCGAACGAGAAGACCGCATCCTGCTCGGCGCCCATGCGCGTGATGGTGCTGCGCGCGCCGGGCGAGCTGATTTCCTCGTCGCTGTTCATCAGCACGGTCAGCGTGCCGTAGTTGTCGAAGCCCAGCTGGCGCAGCATGGCCACGGTGTGCAGGATCAGGGCCACGCCCTGCTTGTCGTCGGCAATGCCCAGGCCGTAGGCGCGCTCGCCGTCGATGCGAAACGGCTGGTCCTTGAGCATGCCGCGCAGGTAGACCGTGTCCATGTGGGCGATCAGCATGATGCGGCTGGTACCCTTGCCCTTGAACTCGGCATGCACCATGGGGCCGATCTTCTCGGGCGTGTCACCCAGCCGGTAGACGTCGGTGGGCTGCAGGATCTCGACCTTGCCGCCCTGCTCGCGCAGCTTGCCGGCCACGTAGTTGGCGATCTGCTCCACGCCCTCCATGTCCTTGCTGCCCGACTCGATGTGCACCAGGTCGCGCAGCGTGTCCAGCAAGGGCTGCTGGTGCTTTTGCGCCAGCGCCTGGATATCGGCCTTGGGCGCAGCCAGGGCACTGCCGGACAGGCCGGCCATGGCAAGGGCCAGCGCCAGCGGGGCGCTGCGGAACATGAGGGAAAGCGGTGCGAAGGCGGAACGCATGGACAGGTCTCCTGTGTTGAAAAAGTTGTGCCTGCACGATAGCAGGCGCCGCGCAGGGCGCACGCAATTGCCGTGCCTGTTTTGTCCATCTCACTGCCCAAAGCAAAGGCCCCGCAAGCCTTGGCTTGCGGGGCCTTGTGGGGAGCGAGACCCGGGATCAGCCCGCGCTCAGCGCCATGCCGCCCTTCTTGCTCACGCCATCGCCCACGACCACGGCCGACACCACGCTCAGCACCAGGGCAATGGCCGATCCGTAGAACACGCCGTGGCTCATGCCGTGGTCCAGCATGTAGCCGAACACAGGGGCCGCCAGGCAAAAGCCCAGGTCCAGGCCCGAATACACCGTGCCGTAGACGCGGCCGGTGGCGCCGGGCGGGGCGGCGCGCTTGATCAGCATGTCGCGCGAGGGGCCGGCCAGGCCCGTTCCCAGGCCCGCGATGGAGGCCACGGCCACGGCCGCCATGGCCGGCAGCCAGCCCGTGCCGACCAGGAACAGCGCAACACCCGAGCCCAGCATGCAGATGGAGATCACCTTCTCCAGCCGCTGCACGCGGCCCACGAGGAAGCCGCCGGCCAGCATGCCTGCCGCGCCGCACAGCATGTAGCCCGTGACGATCAGCGCCGTCACGCTCAGCGGCAGTCCGTACATGGACTGCATGGCGGGGCTGGCAAAGCTCTGGATGGCGCTGAGCGCGCAGGTGCTCCAGAAGAAGAACGAGAAGCACAGCCAGACCGAGGGCAGCTTCAGGAAGGCCATGGGATGCTCCTGCGGCACGGCGGCCGCAGCGGCGCGCGCCGCGGGGGCCTGGGCATCGGCCGCACGGTCGTCCAGCGCCTCGCGGTTGAGCACCATGATGGTGAGGATGACGGCGGCCAGGGCCGCGCCGCACAGGCAGGCCAGGCGCCACGAGCCCGTGGCCGTGGTGATGCCCGCCATGAACAGCGGCGCCAGCGCCCAGCCGATATTGCCCGACAGGCCGTGCACCGAGAACGCATGGCCGATGCGCTTGGCCGACACGCGCTTGTTGAGGATGGTGAAGTCCACCGGGTGGAAGGGCGCATTGCCCAGGCCCGCGAAGAAGGCTGCCAGCAGCAGCATTCCATAGCCCTGTGCCAGGCTGGCGACCACGCCCGCCACGGTGAAGCTGCCCAGCGCCGCAAACAGAATGGGGCGCGCGCCAAAGCGGTCCACGGCAAAGCCGGCCATGGCCTGTCCCACACCGGAGACCACGAAGAACAGCGACACCATCACGCTGAGTTCGGCATAGCTGTAGCCGAACTCGGCGATCAGCCACGGGAACAGCGGCGGCAGCAGCAGGTGGAAGAAATGCGAGGAACCATGCGCCAGGCCGATCAGGCCGATGGTGCGCACATCGCTGCGCAGCGGGTCCGGAGCCACGGCGTCCGGCATGGAAGAAGAAGAGGCGGTCATGGGCCGCATCTTAGGCAGCAGCGTTTCGTCTTGTATGCGATAGTCTGCCAACTTCTGTCGCAAACATGCCAAAGCCTGTCTCCACGCCCGGCACCCCTGCCCACACTTTTGCCGACCCTTCTGCCGACACCCTGCCCAGCGCCTGTCCCGCAGCCGCACTGCGGTCGGTGCGCAGGGCCCGGCCAATGGAGCCGGTCGAGGCCTTGCATCCGCACCTGTTCGTGCCCACGCCCCAGCGCCCCGTGCGCGCCAAGCGGCACCGCCTGTCGGCACGCACGCGCGTCATACCGCACAGCCACAGCTGGGCACAGATCGCCATCTCGCTGGACGGCGTGCTGCACCTGTCGGCCCCCCAGGGCACGCTGATCGCACCGCCGTCCAAGGCCGTGTGGATTCCGCCCGGCCTGGTCCACGCCGTGGCCATGGTCGAGGAAGCCGATCTCGTCTCCATCTACGTGCTGCAGGACGATCCGGCCCAGGGCCCCGTACTGCCGGACCTCCCGTCCTGCGGCGTGGCCTGCAACCCGCAGGACTGGGCACGCTGCCGCGTGCTGGAGGTTTCGCCGCTGATGCGCGAGCTGATCACGGCCCTGCCCAAGCAAAGCGATGACCAGCCCGCCCCGGACGCCGCCACGCTGCAGCGCGAGCACCACCTGAGCGCCCTGCTGCTGGAAGAACTGCGCCGCGCCAGCGAAGTCCACCTTGGCGTGAACATGCCCCAGGACAAACGGCTGCGCATGCTCTGCGAGGCCGTGGTGGCCGACCCCACCCAGCACGAGAGCCTGGCCGACTGGGCGGCCGACACCGGCGCCAGCCCGCGCACCGTGGCCCGGCTGTTCCAGCAGCAGCTGGGCTGCAGCTTCACCACCTGGCGCCAGCAAGTCGTGCTGGCCCACGGCCTGAGCCTGGCCGCGCGCGGCCTGCCCATACAGCAGATCGCGGCCGAGCTGGGCTACAGCCCCAGCGCCTTCAGCGCCATGGTGCACCGCACGGTGGGCATGCCTCCGGCACGGTTCTTCGGGCAGCAGGCTGGTTCCGCTGCCCACCGGGCCGGAACAGGCGCTGTATCGCGGCCGACCAGGGAATGACAGGGAGCCATCGCCTCTTCGCGATAGCTGATCCGATATAGGGTTTGCCGATAGGCAGGCCATGGAATGCGGCGGCGCCCTGCGTGCTCTTATGCCGCATGATCTCCACCGCCGAGTCGCGCTACAACCAGTGGGTGCGCGAGCACTACCGATTCCTGTTGCGCAGCGCCTGGGCGCTGACCGGCTCGCGCGCGCTGGCCGAGGACGTGGTGCAGGACTGCTTCACCAGCGCCTGGCGCTTTCGCCACCAGCTGCGCGAGGCCGCAATGGCGCGGGCCTGGCTGTTCCAGATCATGCGCCGCCATGCCTTCCGGCACCTTGCGCCATCGGCCCATCTGGTCAGCGATGACGAGGCGCTGGACCAGCATCCCGCCCCCACCCCCTCGCCTTCGGCGCTGGACGACCGGCTCGACGTGGTCAAGGCGCTGTCGCGCATCGCGCCCATCCACCGCGAGGTGCTGGTGCTCTACTACTTCGACGACATGCCCACGGCCCAGATGGCCGAGGCCCTGGACATTGCGCCGGGCACGGTGCTGTCGCGCCTGTCACGCGCCCGCGATGCGCTGAAGGCGGCGCTGGAGCAGGCCGCCCCGGCGCCTGCTCCAGAGACTGCCAGCGTGATTCCGCTGCGCCCCACCCCGCTGCGCGCCACCCGATACCAAGGCTTGAAATGACTGCCCCGGACACAACCGACGAATCGGCCTTCGACCTGCGCGCACGCGCCGAACTGGCCCTGGCCTTCGACCCCGGACCGCACGGCGAGCCGCCCGCCCATCTGCTGCGCCACACGCCCTGGCATGCGCGCAGCGGCGTGCGCCGGCTGATCGCCGCGCTGCTGGTGGGCAGCTCGGCCGCCACCGCCGTGTTCGCCATGCGCCCGCCCGAGCTGGTGCGCGCCGCCATCGAGCACGAGTACTACGAGCGCACGCTGCGCGGCAGCTTCATGCCCGAGGCCGAGGTCGCGCGCCGCATGGACCTGCCGGCCGGCGAGAAGCTGCCCGGCTACACCCAGCTGATGCGGCCCTGCGACATCGACGGCACGCGCGCCTACCACCTGACCACCTTCTTCGAGAAGGGCGGCATCGTCACCGTGCTGGCCTTCGACCAACCCCAGCGCCTGGCCGATGGCCAGGGCTGGTGGGCCAACATGCACTGGCAGGTCGTTCGCTCGCGCGAAGGCCGGCCGCTGGTGCTCGTGGCCCAGAAGAAACAGGCCCTGGCCGTGGCCAGCAAGGCCCTGGGCAGCCCTGCCCCATGACACGCCCCCTGACAACCACCACGAGGAGACAACCATGAACCACTTGCCGACATCGCCCACCTCCCCCGCGCGCCGCAGCCTGCTGGCCGGCAGCGCCAGCGCACTGGCCGCAGCTGGCCTGGCCGGCCTGCACCAGGGCGCATTGGCCCAAGCCCAAGCCCAGGCCCAGGCACCCGCAGCTGCGGCAGCACCGGCCACCAAGCCCCTGCCCGGCTACGCGGGCTGGAAGAAGGCCGATGCCCTCATCGTCCACAGCTCCACCACCATAGAGACGCGGCGCGGCGCCTTCGGCACCAGCGTGATCACGCCCAGCGACCAGCTCTATGTGCGCAACAACCTGCCCACGCCGCCCGAATCCATCGTGGCCGACCGCGATGCCTGGCAGCTGCAGTTGGAGGGCGTGCGCCAGCCCCGCAGCCTCAGCGTGCGCGAGCTCAAGTCCCTGGGACTGGAGACCGTGGCCATGGTGCTGCAGTGCTCTGGCAATGGCCGGGCCTTCTTTCCCAGCAAGCCCAGCGGCACGGCCTGGACCGTGGGTGCGGCCGGCTGCGTGGTCTGGAGCGGCGTGCCCGTGCGCGAGGTGGTCAAGGCCCTGGGCGGTGTGTCAGACGGCGGTCTCTACATGACCGGCACGGGCGGCGAGGTGCTGCCTGCGGGGCTGGACCCCAAGAGCGTCATCGTCGAGCGCTCGGTGCCGCTTTCGGCCCTGGAAGACGCCCTGCTGGCCTGGGAGATGAACGGCGAGCCCATCCCGCTGGCCCACGGCGGGCCGCTGCGCCTGATCGTGCCCGGCTACACGGGCGTGAACAACATCAAGTACATCAAGCAACTGGCCTTCACGCCGCGCGAGAGCGAGGCCCACATCATGTCCCACGGCTACCGCATCTCGCCACCCGGCAGCAAGGGCGACCCGAGCCAGCCCTCGGTGCAGGAGATGAGCGTCAAGTCCTGGATCAACTCGCCCCTGCCCGAGGACGGCGGGCAGGCCGCCGGCCTGGTGCAGATCCACGGCGTGGCCTTTGGCGGCATGGATGCCGTCAAGGGCGTGGAAGTGTCCACGGACGGCGGCAAGAGCTGGCAGGCCGCGCGCCTGGTCGGCCCCGACCTGGGCAAGTACGCCTGGCGCCAGTTCGTGCTGCAGGCGCGCCTGCCCAAGGGCACGCATGTGCTGGCCAGCCGCGCCACCGACGCGCGCGGCCGGGTCCAGCCCGAGACGCGCGGTGAAAACCAGAGTGGCTACAACAACACCAGCTGGGCCGACCACGCCGTGACCGTCACCGTGGCCTGAGCACGGCCCGCGCGCTCATCCCGCCACCTCTTCTCTTCACTCCCGTCACTTCCCGCACACGGCGCCAGACCGTGGCGGGCCCGTACCCCCATTGCCATGTTCACGATGAAACACCTGATCCACACCGCCCTGCTGGGCAGCACTTTGCTCGGCAGCGCCCTGCTGTCCGCCCCCGCCTTGGCCGATGAAGCGGCCCAGATGGCCCTGGGCAAGAAGCTGTTCGCCACGGCCACGCCCGCCTGCGCGCTGTGCCACACGCTCAAGGACGCGGGTGCCGAGGGCGCCATCGGCCCCGTGCTCGACGAGCTCAAGCCCGACGCCGCGCGCGTGGCCCGTGCCCTGCGCGACGGCATAGGCGCCATGCCCTCGTTCAAGGCCACGCTCAGCGAGGCCGATATCGCCGCGCTGTCGCTCTACGTGAGCAAGGCCAGCGCGAAGAAGTAGGAGCCACGCACAGCCGTCACCGGCGTTCCTGCAGTTCCCGCCGCGCCTTTTCGTAGGGCGTCTCCTCGGGCTCGGGCACATGCACCACGGCCTCGCCGGCACCGCCCAGCGGCATGCGGTAGACCCAGAGGCTATGCCGGCCCGGGCCCTGGCGCTGCCAGGAGGGCTCCACGCCGGGCAGCGCAAAGTCCAGGCTGACCAGCCAGGCGCCCTCAGGCAGCTCCGTGGCGGCCTTGACGGCCGCACGGCCCATGCTTTCGGGGCGCTGGAACAGGTAGACCATCTGGTAGCCGCTCCAGTCGGCCAGCCAGATGTCGGCACGGCGCACGCGGGCCCACGGGCAGCGCAGCGCGCACAGCCAGCGCAGCGGCCAGCTCCACTCCATGCCGTTGAGCCGCGCCTGCGGGTACTGCCCGCGCAGCGCGCGCAGGCCGTCGCCCAGGCCGCAACCGGCATCGAGCACGGCCGCGCCGTCCGGCAGCGGCGCAGCATCGGCCAGGCCTTGCAGCGCATCGGTCGGCGTGGGAAACAGCGGCGCATCGCGCCAGGCGTTGAGCGGGTAGACCAGGGTCAGCAGACCCAGCGCCGCCAGCCACAGCCAGGGGCTGATGGCGGCCAGGCCGCCCGGCCCCCACAGCATCAGGCAGGACAGCGGAAAGCCCGCCGCCACGGCCAGGCGCCGCCACCAGGGCGTGGCCAGCAGGCTGGCGAGCACGCCCAAAAAACAGGCCGCCAGCCAGGCGGCCAGCGGCCCTAGGGTCGATTGCAGCGCGGCGTAGACAAGCCAGGCGCCCGCCCAGGCAAGAAGGGCCGGGGCCGGCCAGGGAAGGCGCCGCATCATGCGCGCCCTCCTGCCGGGAGCCGCTTATTGCTGTTGCAGGGCTTGCGAGGTCGCACGGTCGAGGCGGCCGGTCTGCGGCAGGCTCTGGTCGCGCTGGAACTCGCGCAGGGCGTTCTGGGTGTTCTTGCCCATGGAGCCGTCAGGCGTGCCTGCGGTGTAGCCCAGGGCATTGAGCTTTTGCTGGGCCGCGCGCAGCGACATGCCGGCGGCATTGGCGCCCGGAGCCGATGTCTGCGAGGGTGCGGCACCGCCGTCCACGCCCAGGCGTCCACCGCCGCCCAGGCCCTGGCCCTTGACGGTCTGCGCCTTGTAGTTGCGCAGCGAGCGCACCATCTGGTTGTAGGCGTCCATGAAGGCGGCGGCGATCACCTTGCCTTCGGCCGTGCGCGTGTAGCCGCCCAGCGAGGCGCCGGCGGAGCCGCCGAACAGCGCGCCCATGCCGCCCCAGTCGGTCTTGGAGGACGAGCCTTCGGAAGCCGACACCTGCACGCCCGAACGGTTGTCCACCAGGGCCAGCATGACCGAGGCTTCACGGGTCTTGGTGGCTGCAGCCAGCGCGCCGAAGATGCCGCCTGCGCGGCCGCCGATGGCGCCGCCCATGCCGCCGGCATCGCTCTGGTTGAAGATCACTTCGGGAGACAGGCCGTAGTCGGAGGCCACCATCTGACCCTTGCCCAGGTTGCTGCCGCCGCGCATTTCGCCCGAGTCCATCAGCGCGCGTTCACGCGCCATGGCGCCCATGCCGGCCGCGCCGCGTTCCACGACGATGAAGCAGTTGGACTGCTGGATCATCAGGCGCAGCAGCTGCGAGGTGGGCGGCAGGCGGTACTGCTGGGTGAGGATGGTGTACCAGCCCGCGGTCTGGTTCTCGACCAGGGAGATGGTGCCCAGCGAGGAGTCGCAACGCTCCAGCTCGGTATTGGCGTTCTCGGCGCTGGCACCGCCTGCGGCGCCCGTGGCCACGGTCTTGGCTTCGGGCGAACCCATGCGCATGTCGGTGGTCACGCAGCCGGTCAGCGCCACGGCAGCGATGGCAGTCAGGGCAAGATACTTCTTCACGTTGTAATCCTCTTGGTCTGGTCTAGGTGAATCAGCGCCAGGGCAATGGGCGTCCACGCACTGGCAGCGTCGCCAGTCAGCGATTACACACAATTACCCCGCATAACAGCGCGCAAATATACCGGGATTCACCCTTGCGAAAAAGCGCTGCTTTGCTGGAGAACGACAGATCACAGACGGTTACAAGCTGTTGTCATCACTCGGGTGCATCGCCGCGCAAACGTTCGATCAGCCCGTTGAGCGCATCGAGCGAGCCGAACTGGATCGCCACTTCGCCCATTTCCTGCAGCTTGCCGCCACGGCGCACGGACTTCTTGATGCGCACCTCGACATCGGCCATGAGCAGATCGGACAGCTCTTCTTCCACGCGCTTGATATCGCGCGACTTGCCGTCCTTCTTGGACTTCTGGCGCACCAGGCTGAAGTCGGCGCCGATCTTCTTGACCAGGGCCTCGGCCTCGCGCACCGACAGCTTCTTGGCCGCGATCTGGTTGCCGGCCGTGATCTGGGCCGCGCGGTCCAGCGACAGCAGGGCGCGCGCATGGCCCATGTCGATGTCGCCGGCCATGAGCATGGTCTGCACCGGGTCGGCCAGGTTCAGCAGGCGCAGGATGTTGGTGGCCGCGCTGCGCGAGCGTCCCACGGCCTGGGCCGCCTGCTCGTGCGTGAGGCCGAATTCCTTGACCAAGCGCGACAGGCCCTGGGCCTCTTCCAGCGGGTTCAGGTCCTCGCGCTGGATGTTCTCGATCAGCGCCATGGCGGCGGCGGCCTCGTCGGGCACCTCGCGCACCAGCACCGGCACCTCGGCCAGGCCGGCGATGCGGGCCGCACGGAAGCGCCGCTCGCCCGCGATGATTTCGTACTTGCCGGCGTGGTCGCCCTTGGCCAGGCGGCGCACCAGGATGGGCTGCATGATGCCCTGGGCCTTGATGCTTTCGGCCAGCTCGTAGAGCGCGCCCTCGTCCATGTGGGTGCGCGGCTGGTACTGGCCGGGCACCATGACGTCGAGCTGCAGGATGCTGGGCAGGCCGGTCTCGGCCCCCGGGCCGCCGCCCTCTTCCTTGTCGTGGACCTTGGGTCCGAGCAGGGCTTCCAGCCCGCGTCCCAGTCCCTTGGGTTTCTTGGTCACCATGGTGTTGTCCTTGTCAAAGCGATGCCAGCAGCGCGTGTCCGCTGTCCCAGTCGCCCAGCCCGCTGGCCGTGTTGAGATGGCCCGAAGGCCCTGCGTCGACGAAGCGTGCGCCCCAGGCATCGGCCATGGCTTGCACGCGCTGGGCGCTGCAGTAAATGTCGTTGTCGCTGCCGACCACGATGGAGGCAAACGGCAGGCGCTGCATCATCACGGGCGACCAGCCGGGCAGTTGCTCGCGCAGCTGGGGCTGCTCGGTATCGCCGGGGGCCACCAGCAGCGCGCCGCGCACCTTGCGGGCGGCCAGCGGCGAATGCGCTGCCCACCAGGCCACAAGGATGCAGCCCAGGCTGTGCGCCACCAGCACCACGGGGCGCGGGGCGTCGAGCACCGTCTCCTGCAGCCTGGCGCTCCAGTCGCCGCGCAGCGGACGGTCCCAGTCGTTTTGCTCCAGGCGGCGGTAGCCGTGGCGCTGCTCCCAGCGGCTTTGCCAGTGGTCGGCATCGGAGTTCTGCCAGCCGGGCAGCAGCCAGACGTCCTCGGCGGCCCACCCGGTCGGCACGCCCTGCCCTGCCGCTTCATGTGAACCTTGCATGGCTACATCTTCTTGATGCGGCGCACCATCTCGTGCGCGAAATCGATGAAGGCCTTGCTGCCCTTGGCGCCCGGATCGAAGACCACCCCCGGCACGCCATAGCTGGGCGCCTCGGCCAGGCGCACGTTGCGCGGGATGACGGTGTCAAACACCTTGTCGCCGAAGTGCTCCTTGAGCTGGTCGCTGACCTGCTGCTGCAGCGTGGTGCGCGGATCGAACATCACGCGCAGCAGGCCGATGATCTGCAGGTCGGGGTTCATGTTGGCGTGCACCTGCTTGATGGTGTTGACCAGGTCGGTCAGGCCTTCGAGCGCGAAGTACTCGCACTGCATGGGCACGACCACGCCATGGGCCGCGCACAGGCCGTTCAAAGTGAGCATGGACAGGCTGGGCGGGCAGTCCACCAGCACGAAGTCGTAGTCAGCATCGACCGCCTTGAGGGCGCCCTTCAGGCGATCGTTGCGGCGCTCCAGAGTGACCAGCTCGATCTCGGCGCCGCTGAGTTCGCGGTTGGCGCCCAGCACGTCGTAGCCCACGGCATCGGAACGCACGGCGGCTTCCTTGACGCTGGCGTTCTCCAGCAGCACGTCATAGACCGACAGCTCCAGCGCACGCTTGTCCACGCCCGAGCCCATGGTGGCATTGCCCTGCGGGTCCAGGTCGATCATCAGCACGCGCTGGCCGACCTTGGCCAGGCCCGCTGCAAGGTTGACGGCGGTGGTGGTCTTGCCGACCCCGCCCTTTTGATTGGCGACACAGAAGATTTTGGCCATGGTATTTACACGCTTATTTGGCGATGGCCAGCTTGAGGCCAAAACCGATCAGGAACACGCCCGCAGTCTTTTCGAGAACCCGGGAAACCGCAGGATTGGCGCGCATGCGCTCGGCCAGATGCGCGGTCAGCAGCACCACGATCAGGCAATAGAGAAAGGTCAGAGCGGCCACCGTGGCCGCCATCACCGCGAACGTGAGCAGGCCCTGGTGGCTTGCGGGATCCACGAACAGCGGGAAGAAGGCCATGTAGAACACGATGGACTTGGGGTTCATCAGGGTGATCAGGCCGGCCTGGCGAAAGTAGTGGCGCGGCTCGATGTGCAGCACGGGCTTGTCGCCGGGCTTGGCGGTGAGCATCCTGAAACCCAGCCAGCCCAGGTAGGCGGCGCCCAACCACTGCACAGCATGGAAGGCCGCGGGATAGGAGGCCAGCAGCGCGGCAACGCCCGCCACGGCCATCCAGATCAGCACCTGGTCAGCCGCCAGCACGCCGGCGCAGGCCGCCATTCCGGCACGTATGCCGCCCTTGCCGGTGGAGGTGATCAGCGCCAGATTGCCCGGCCCCGGAATCAGCAAAAACAGAAGAATGGCAACAACGAATGCGCTGAAATCGGAGATGCCGAACATGCTGACCCCTGAGCGATGAAAGCTGGGAGTTTATGCGAGGGCCATAGCCAGCGCATGTGGAACATGGCCCCGCCGCAACGCGGCAGTGTGCCATTCGGTAAAAAAATCAGGCGCAAACGCGCAGCCAGAGGATGCAGCGCTCGGCATCCAGGCCCGGCACCTTCAATGGTTCCACGTGAAACACCTGCACGTCGGCGGGCAGCGCGGCGATTTCATCGTCGGGGTGCTTGCCCTTCATGGCCAGCCAGGTGCCGCCCTCCTCCAGCGCCTGGCGCGACCAGCTGGTGAAGTCCACCAGCGAGGCAAAGGCACGGCAGCTGATCAGCGGATAGCGCGTGGTCAGCTGCTCCACGCGGCTGTGGATGCCGCGCAGGTTGGGCAGGCGCAGCGTGGCCGCTGCCTGCTGGATGAAGGCGGCCTTCTTGCCCACGGTATCCACGCAGTGCACGTCGATCTGCGGGCAGCAGATGGCAAAGACCACGCCGGGCAGGCCGCCGCCCGAGCCCACGTCCAGCATGGCGGTGCGGCCTTCGCGCGCAGGCATCTGTGCCAGATGGCGCTGCAGCGCCGGCACGGCAGCCAGGCTGTCGAGCAGGTGATGGGTCAGCATTTCCTGCGGATCACGCACGGCCGTGAGGTTGTAGACCTTGTTCCACTTGCCCAGCAGGGCCTGGAATTCCATCAGCGTATCGATCTGGGCGGGGGTGAGGTCCAGCCCCAGCACCTGCAGGCCGGCTTCGAGCGGAGCGCGCAGTTCCTGGCTCATGCGGATGCCTCCTCGCCCTTCGCGTCAGTCACATCCGGTGCAAAGCCCCGAAAGCCCCCCTTCTTCAGGTGCACCATCAGCAGCGAGATCGCCGCCGGCGTCACGCCCGACATGCGCGATGCCTGGCCCAGCGTCTCGGGCCTGTGCTTTTGCAGCGACTGGCGCACCTCGAAGGACAGGGCCGGCACCTGCATGTAGTCCAGCTCGGCCGGCAGGCGCAGGTTCTCGAAGTGGGCGGCGCGCTGCACCTCGTCCTTCTGGCGGTCGATGTAGCCCGCGTACTTGGCCGCGATTTCCACCTGCTCGACCACGGAGCCGCTGAGATCGCCCAGCACCTCGGGCTGCACATCGGCCGAGGCATAGCGGCCCTCATTCAGGCTCATCAGCTTGCCGTAGCCCACATCGGGCCGGCGCAGCAGGTCGAACAGGTTGTACTCGCGCTCGATGGACTTGCCCAGCACACGCTCCGATTCCTCGGGCGTGACGATGCGCGGATTGACCCAGGTGGACTTCAGGCGCTCTGTTTCACGTGAAACAGCATCGCGCTTGCGGCTGAAGGCATCCCAGCGCGCATCGTCCACCAGGCCCATGGCGCGGCCAGCTTCGGTCAGGCGCATGTCGGCGTTGTCCTCGCGCAGCTGCAGCCGGAACTCGGCGCGGCTGGTGAACATGCGGTAGGGCTCGGTCACGCCCTTGGTGATCAGGTCATCGACCAGCACGCCCAGGTAGGCCTCGTCGCGGCGCGGCAGCCAGGCTTCCTGGCCGCGGCACTGCAGCGCGGCGTTGAGGCCGGCGAACAGGCCCTGGGCCGCCGCCTCCTCGTAGCCGGTCGTGCCGTTGATCTGGCCCGCGAAGAACAGGCCCTGGATCTGGCGCGTCTCGAAGCTGCTCTTGAGCGAGCGCGGATCGAAGTAGTCGTACTCGATGGCGTAGCCGGGGCGCAGGATGTGCGCGTTCTCCAGCCCCTTCATGCTGCGCACCAGTTCGTACTGGATGTCGAAGGGCAGGCTGGTGGAGATGCCGTTGGGATAGAACTCGTTGGTGGTCAGGCCTTCGGGCTCCAGGAAGATCTGGTGGCTTTCCTTGTCGGCAAAGCGGTTGATCTTGTCCTCGACGCTGGGGCAGTAGCGCGGGCCCACGCCCTCGATCTTGCCCGTGAACATGGGGCTGCGGTCAAAGCCGCTGCGGATGATGTCGTGCGTGCGCTCGTTGGTGTGGGTGATCCAGCAGGGCATCTGGCGCGGGTGCATGGCCGCATTGCCGATGAAGCTGAACACCGGCAGCACGCCTTCGTTGACACCACCGGGCATGCCGTCGCCGGGCTGCTCCTCGCACTGCGAGAAATCGATGCTGCGGCCATCCAGGCGCGGCGGCGTGCCGGTCTTCAGGCGCCCCTGGGGCAGTTGCAGCTCCTTGAGCCGCGATGACAGGCTGACGGCTGGCGGATCGCCCGCGCGGCCTGCCGCGTAGTTGTTCAGGCCCACGTGGATCTTGCCGTCCAGGAACGTGCCCGCCGTGAGCACCACGGTGCGGCTGCGAAAGCGCACGCCGACCTGGGTGACGGCGCCCACCACGCGGTCGCCCTCGACCATGAGGTCATCCACCGCCTGCTGGAACAGCCACAGGTTGGGCTGGTTCTCCAGCATGTCGCGGATGGCGGCCTTGTAGAGAATGCGGTCGGCCTGGGCGCGCGTGGCACGCACGGCCGGACCCTTGGAGCTGTTGAGGATGCGGAACTGTATGCCGCCGATATCGGTGGCCAGCGCCATGGCGCCGCCCAGCGCATCCACTTCCTTGACCAGATGGCCCTTGCCGATCCCGCCGATGCTGGGATTGCAGCTCATCTGGCCCAGGGTCTCGATGTTGTGGCTCAGCAGCAGCGTCCTGCAGCCCATGCGCGCAGCCGCCAGCGCGGCCTCGGTGCCGGCGTGGCCGCCACCGACCACGATCACATCAAATTCCTGTGGGTACAACATGCTTATCACTCCGGGGGCCTGCCCGGCCCAAGCCCCCGACACGGAGCACTCACGCTCCGGCGCTCATGGCAGGTGGCCCTCGTTCATGTAGCGAGGGGAACCCAGCGGGGAACCCGCGATTTTCCCACCTTTGCCGCACCAGTGCCTTGCAAGGGGTCGGCCGGCCCCGCCACCGGGCCGGCACTGCGCCGGTGTTCCACGTGAAACAGTGCGGCGAACACGTGTGCACCGCAGGATGCTGCGCGCCGCCGCCCGCAGGGCGGCCCGCTTGCAAGAAACATGTGCAGGGCCTGTGATGCAATGGCGGCCATGCAGATCCTCATCTTCGCGGGCAGTACCCGCCAACAATCGCACAACCGGCGCCTGGCCGCCGCCGCCGCCGACATGGCGCGCGAACTGGGCGCCCAGCCCACGCTGCTGGAGCTGTCGGATTTCGACATCCCCATGTACAACGCCGACCTGGAGGCCAGCGGCACGCCGCCCGACGTGCTGCGCTTCAAGGCCGCGCTGCACAGCCACCCGGCCTGGCTGATCTGCTCGCCCGAGTACAACGGCAGCTACCCTGCCCTGCTCAAGAACGCCATCGATTGGGCTTCCAGCCCCGTGGCCGGTGATCCGGTCTGGTCCGATGGCACCCTGCCCTTTCGCGGCAAGGTCGTGGGCATGGCCAGCGCCTCGCCCGGCGGCCTGGGCGGCCTGCGCGCCCAGTCGCACCTGGCGCCGCTGCTGCTGAACCTGCAGTGCTGGCTGGCCCCCGTGAGCCACGCCGTGGGACAGGCAGGCCAGGCCTTTGACGAGGCCGGCCGCCTGCAGCGCCCCCAGGACCAGCTGGGCATGAAGGCCGTGCTGGAGCAGGTGCTCTGGGCTGCACAGCGCCTGTCGGCCTGAACCCTGCCGCCAGCGCGGTCCCATCATGCGCAGCCCCTGCACATGGGGTTAGCATGGGCGCTTGTCTTTCTTACCCTGATCGGAAGCCATCCACCATGAAGCTCTACTACAGCCCTGGCGCCTGCTCTCTGTCTCCCCACATCGTCCTGCACGAGGCAGGCCTGGCCTACGAGCCGGTCCTTGCCAGCACCAAGACGCACAAGCTGCAGGACGGCACGGACTACTACGGCATCAACCCGCTGGGCTATGTTCCCTTCCTCGTGCTCGACGACGGCGACACGCTGCATGAAGGCCCGGCCATCGTCCAGTACCTGGCCGATCTGGTCCCCGAGAAGAAGCTGGCGCCTGCCAACGGCACCATGGCCCGCTACCACCTTCAGGAGTGGCTGAACTTCATCGGCACCGAGCTGCACAAGGGCTTCGGCCCCCTGTTCAACCCCGCCACGCCCGACGACTACAAGCCCGTGGTGCGCCAGCGCGTGCTGGACCGCCTCAAGTGGGTGGACGGCGAGCTCAATGGCCGCGACTACCTGATGGGCGAGCAGTTCACCGTGGCCGACGCCTACCTGTTCACCGTGACGGGCTGGGCCCAGTTCGTGGGCGTGGACATCTCCGAGCTGACCAACCTCCTGGCCTACCGCGAGCGCGTGCTGGCCCGCCCTGCCGTGCAGGCCGCGATGAAGGCCGAAGGCCTGCTCAAGTAAGCAGCGCCGAGCCCGGGCTCGGCGGCACAAGGGGCCGGCTGGTGTGAACCAGCCGGCCCCTTATCTTTTGCGCGTGCGGATGCGCTGCTCTATCTGGGCCGCCGCAGCGCGCACCTGCTGGGCGATGCGCCGCACGCGCGCCGCCGTCATGCGCTGGGTCAGCGCGGCCACGCTGACCGCCCCCATGGCCTGGCCCATGCTGTCGCAAAAATGCGCGCCCACGGCCGTCACGCCCAGGCTCACGCGGTTCTGTATCACGGCCACGCCTGCGCGGGCCGTTTCCTCGCAGGCCAGGCGCAGCCCCGCATCGGTGAGCTTGCCAAAGGCCGGCAGGGCGGGCGCCACGCGCTCGATGATGGCCTCACGCTCCTCGGGCGCAATGGCGGCCAGCACGGCCAGCCCCCCGGCGCCCACGCCCAGCGGGCGCCGGCTGCCGACCTGCAGCACCAGCGTGCGTATGGGGAAGTCGCCTTCGAGCCGGTGCAGGCACACGGCCTCGAATCCGCTGCGCACCACCAGGTAGGCCGTGTCCTCGGTTTCACGTGACAGCGCCGCCATGGCCGGCTCGCACAGGTCGCGTATGTCGTGCAGCATCGACCCCGCCAGGCCCAGCTCGAAGGCCAGCGGCCCCAGCCGGTAGCGGTGGGTCTGGGCGTCGTGCACCACCAGGCGCTCGGCAATCAGCTGCTTGAGGATGCGGTGGGCCGAAGGGTGGGGCACGCCGGATTTTTCGGCCAGTTCGCTGAGCGGGCAACCGCGCGCGCCCCCGGTCGCCAGCAGCTTGAGAAAGGCCACGCCCCGCTTGAGGGAGCCAGCATCGGACGATGAGGTCATGTTCGTTTATCGGACAACTGAGTGGCGCCACCGGGCGATTTGAAAACAATCGGAATGGCCGATCAACCACGGCCCGGCCAGGGCACGGCAAGGCCGGGCGCCACGGATTTCCGAATGATGCAACTCTCCCATCCGCCATTGCAAGACAGAATCGCCGTCGTCACCGGCGCCAGCAGCGGCATAGGCGCCGCCACGGCGCGGGCCCTGGCCCGCGAGGGCGCCACCGTCGTGATCGGCTACCACCAGGGCCGCGACCGCGCCCAGGCGCTGCGCGAGGAACTGCCGGGCAGCCACCACACGCTGCAGCTGTCGCTGCAAGACGAGGCAAGCCACGCCACCGCCGCCCAGTGGCTGCAGCAGCACCTGGGCCGGGTGGACCTGCTGGTCAACTGTGCGGGCTTCACCGAGCGCATCGCGCACGCGCAGATCGATGCGCTGGAGCCCGCTCTGTTCAACCGCATCCTGTGCGCCAACGTGGGCGGCACCTATGCCGTGACGCGGGCCCTGCTGCCGCTGCTGCGCGCCTCGCAGGATGCCGCCGTGGTCAACGTGTCCTCGGTCTCCGCCTTCACGGGCCTGGGCAGCAACATGGCCTATTGCGCCGCCAAGGCCGCGCTGGACACGCTGACGGTGTCCATGGCGCGCGCCTTCGGCCCGGTGCGCTTTCTCTGCGTCTCGCCCGCCGCCGTGGACACGGGCTTCGTCGGGGGCCGCAGCCGCCAGGAGCTGGAGAAAAAGGCCGCGCACACGCCGCTGGGCCGCGTGGTCGAGCCCGGCGATGTGGCGCAGGCCATCCTCGCCTGCGCCACGCATCTGCGCACGGCCACGGGCACGCGCATCGTGATCGACGGCGGCCACAGCCTCGGTTGAAAAAAGGCACGGCATGCTCGTCGAACAACGCACCTACACCGCCCACCCCGGCAAGTGGCGGGACTACCTGGCGCTCTACCAGGCCGAGGGCCTGGAGCTGCAGCAGCGCATTCTGGGCCGCATGGTCGGCTACTACACCAGCGACTCGGGGCCACTCAACCAGATCGTCCACCTGTGGGCCTATACGGACCTGAACGAGCGCGCCGAGCGCCGCGCCCGCCTGCTGGCCGAGCCACGCTGGCAGGCCTATGTGGCGCGCATGCTGCCGCTGCTGCAAAGCCAGGAATCGAAGTTCCTGGTCCCGGCCCCCTTCTTCCAGCCCCAGTGGAGCGGCTGCCAGGAGCCGCTCCACGGCGCCACAGGCCCCGCGTCCACTTCCGGCCCCCTTTCCACCGACTGACAGGAGACATCCATGCTGTGCAAAAAGCTTCACCACGCCGCCTACCGCTGCAAGGACGCGGCCGAGACCGTGCGCTTCTATACCGAGGTGCTGGGCCTGCGCTTCACCCACGCCATGGGCGAGGACCATGTGCCCTCCACGGGCCAGTACAGCCCGCACATCCACATCTTTTTCGAGATGGAGGACGGCAGCTCCATCGCCTTCTTCGAGTGCCCCAGGGACCCGGGCCAGATGAAGGACATGGAGTCGCCGGGCTGGATACAGCACTTCGCCTTCGAGGTCGCCGACGTGGACACCGTGCTGCGCGCCCGGCAGGACCTGCTGGACCGGGGCATTGA
This sequence comes from Delftia sp. DLF01, assembly GCF_014852125.1. NCBI lineage: Bacteria > Pseudomonadati > Pseudomonadota > Betaproteobacteria > Burkholderiales > Comamonadaceae > Delftia > Delftia sp. DLF01. The sequence goes on along the minus strand of NZ_JACVAZ010000005.1, from coordinate 164,186 downwards.
CGTGGTGGGCCCCACCAACCACGACGACTTCATCACCTCCATCTACTTCTTCGACCCTTCGGGCCACCGCCTGGAGCTGACCGCACGCACGGCCGACGCGGCGCGCCACCAGGTCTTCGAGCAGGAGGCCATGCAGGTGCTGGCCCTGTGGAACGAGACCCACGACTGGTCGCAGCGCGAAAAGCTCTACGGCGCCCAGACCGGCTACGCACGCGCGGACCGCTAGCCGCAACACCAGCCAGGCCAGCCAGGCCACTGGACACGTCCGCAGCGCGCAATACAAAAAAGGAGACATGACATGACTGCCATCACCCGACGCACGGCCCTGCTTGCAGGCGCCGCCTCACTCGCCCTGCCCACGGCCCGGGCCCAGGGCGGTTTTCCCAACCGGCCCATTCAATTGATCCACGGCTTTGGCGCGGGCGGCAACGCCGACGTGGTGGCCCGGCTCGTGGCCCAGAAGCTGCAGGAATCGCTCAGGCAGCCCGTGGTGGTGGAGATCAAGAGCGGCGCGGGCGGCTCCATTGCCAGCAACTTCGTGGCCAAGGCGGTGCCGGACGGCTACAGCCTGGTCATGCTCACGGGCGCGCACACCGTGTCGGCCGCGCTGCGCAAATCGCTGCCCTACGACGCGGTCAAGGACTTCGCCTTTGTCTCCACCGTCTCGTCCTTTCCCTTCGTGGTGGCCGTGCGCGCCGAGCATCCCGCCAGGACCCTGGCCGATCTGCTGGCCATGGCCCGCAAGGAGCCGGGACGCATCACCTTCACCTCGGTGGGCGTGGGCTCCACCCAGCACATGGCCGGTGAGCTGCTGGGCTCCACGGCCAAAGTACAGCTGCTGCACGTGCCCTACCGGGGCGGCGGCGCACCCGTGCAGGCCGTGATAGCGGGCGATGTGGACGTGCTCAGCGACACGCTGACCGTGGCCATGCCGCACATCAAGTCGGGCCGGCTGCGCGCCCTGGCCGTCACCAGCGCCCAGGCCTGGCCCACCCTGCCCGAGGTGCCGCCGGCCTCGGCCGTGCTGCCCGGCTTCGAGGTGCGCTCCTGGCTGGGCCTGGCCGCGCCCGCAGGCACGCCCGCCGACGTGGTGCAAAGGCTGGCCGCCGAAACCCACAAGGCCCTGAAGGAGCCCGACCTGCTCCAGGCCCTGGCCAGCGCCGGCAGCGCGGCCACGCCCTGCAGCCCCGAGGAGATGCGTGCCATGGTGGGCGCCGAAATCGCGCGCTGGCGCGGCGTCATCCAGCAGGTCGGCATTCCGCTGCAGGCCTGACGCCATGGACATCATCGGCCTGTGCGGCAGCCTGCGCCGCCATTCACTGAACCGCATGCTGCTGGAGCTGGCGGGCGAATGCCTGCCACCCCAGGCCACGATGCAGGTCTGCGACTGGCGCGCGCTGCCGCCGCTGGATGCCGACCTGCTGGCCACGGGCATGCCCGAATCCGTGCACCAGTTGCGCGAGCGCATCCGTCGTGCCGACGCCATAGTGCTGGCCACGCCCGAGTACAACTTCTCCATTCCAGGCATGTTCAAGAATGCGCTGGACTGGATCTCGCGGGGCGACGACCAACCCTTTCGGCACAAGCCCGTGGCCCTTGTCTCGGCCTCGCCGGGCCCGCTGGGCGGGGCGCGCGTGCAGTACGAACTGCGCAAGGTATTGCAGTGCATGGAAGCCGACGTGCTGGCCCGGCCCGAGGTCTTCGTGGGCCAGGCGGCGCAGAAATTCGACAGCCAGGGCCTGTGCACCGATGCCGCCACGCGCAGCTTCGTGACGGCGCAGATGCAGGCGCTGGGGCGACTCGTGGCACAGCACCGTCGCCTGCACGACAGCGCGCAAATCCCTGGCCTGCACGATTGATTCCATGGGCGTAATCTGTGCCGTACGCCGCGCCGCCCGCACGGGTGGCGCTTTTGCTTCACGCACAGAAAGCCCCGTTGCATGACCTCTCTGTTCGAACCCATACAGGCCGGCGAGCTGCGCCTGCCCAACCGCATTGCCATGGCGCCGCTGACGCGCAACCGCGCACCCCAGGCCCTGCCCAACGACATCATGGTCACCTACTACGCCCAGCGCGCCGGTGCCGGCCTGCTGATCAGCGAAGGCACGGCCATCAGCCACCAGGGCCAGGGCTATGCCCATGTGCCGGGCCTGTACGGCAGCGAGCAGCTCGACGGCTGGAAGCGCGTGACCGACGCCGTGCACAAGGCCGGCGGGCGCATCGTCACCCAGCTGTGGCATGTGGGCCGGGTCTCGCACACCTCGCTGCAGCCCGAAGGCCAGGCGCCCGTGGGGCCGTCCCCGGTAGCGGCCAAATCCAAGACCTATGTGATCGACGAGGACTCGGGCAAGGGCCAGTTCGTGCCCACCTCCGCGCCGCGCGCGCTCGCCCAGCACGAGCTTCCCGCCATCGTCCACAGCTTCGCCGTGGCCGCGCGCAATGCCGTGGAGACGGCCGGCTTCGACGGCGTGGAGCTGCACGGCGCCAACGGCTATCTGCTGGACCAGTTCCTCAAGACCGGCGCCAACCAGCGCGATGACGACTACGGCGGCAGCATCGAGAACCGCGCCCGCCTGCTGCTCGAATGCACGCGCGCCGCCGCAGATGCCGTGGGCGGCGGCCGCGTGGGCATCCGCCTGTCGCCCGTGACGCCGGCCAACGACATCGCCGATGCCGACCCCCAGCCGCTGTTCGAATACGTGGTGCGGCAGCTGGCGCCGCTGGGCCTGGCCTACATCCACATCATCGAAGGCTCCACCGGCGGCCCGCGTGAGTTGCCCGACCGGCCCTTCGACTACGCGGCCCTCAAATCCGCCTACCGCGAGGCCGGCGGCCAGGGCGCCTGGATGGTCAACAACGGCTATGACCGCGACATGGCGCTGCGCGCCGTGGAAAGCGGCCACGCCGATATCGTGGCCTTCGGCAAGGCCTTCATCTCCAACCCCGACCTGGTCCACCGCCTGCGCGACGACCTGCCGCTGAACCCCTGGAACTCCAGCCTGTTCTACGGCGGCGGCGCCGAAGGCTATATCGACTACCCGCTCGCGCGCCAGGCCTGATTTGCGGCGCTGCAAAGCAAAAAGCCCGCAGGCCATGCCTGCGGGCTTTTTCGTTCGCGCGATTCACGGCGTCACGTGAAACAGGGCCGCTGGCCCCTGCCTTCTCAGGCGTGTTCCAGCAGCTGGGTCTCGCGGGCCGAAGCCAGCGGGGCGCGGCCGGCAGCCGGGGCCAGGCCGGGCTTGCCCTGGCCGGGACGGCCATAGGAAGCATGCGAGCCCATGGACGCCACGGCCGCACCGGCAATGCGGAACTGGCCCACCACCTGCGCCAGGCGCGCGGCCTGCTCGCGCAGCGACTCGGCGGCGGCGGCCGATTCCTCGACCAGGGCTGCGTTCTGCTGCGTCATGCGGTCGATATCACCCACGGCCTGGTTGACCTGGCCGATGCCGCCCGACTGCTCGCTGGAAGCCGCCGTGATCTCGCCAATGATGTCGCCCACGCGCTGCACGCTGTCCACGATTTCCTTCATGGTCTTGCCTGCATCCTCCACTTGGCGCACGCCCACGTCCACGGCCTGCACGCTGGTCTGGATCAACGCCTTGATCTCGCTGGCCGCCTGGGCCGAGCGCTGGGCCAGCGAACGCACCTCGGCCGCCACCACGGCAAAGCCGCGGCCCTGCTCGCCGGCGCGCGCCGCTTCCACGGCGGCGTTCAGCGCCAGGATGTTGGTCTGGAAGGCGATGGAGTCGATCAGGCCGATGATGTCGCCGATCTTGCGGCTGGAGGTCGTGATCTCCTGCATGCTGACCACCGCCTGGGCCACCACGTCGCCACCGCGCGTGGCCGTGGTCGAGGCAGAGGCCGCCAGCTGGTTGGCCAGCTGCGAGGACGATGCCGTCTGCTGCACCGTGGCCGTGAGCTGGGACAGCGAGGCCACGGTCTCCTGCACATTGCTGGCCGTCTGCTCGGTGCGCGAGGACAGGTCCTGGTTGCCCGTGGCGATCTCCTGGCTGGCCGTGGCGATGTTGCCGCTGGCGTCGCGCACCTGGGTCACCATGGAGCCCAGGCTCTGCTGCATCTGGTCCAGCGCGCGCTGCAGATCGGCCACCTCGTCCTTGCCCTCCACCTTCACGCTCTGCGACAGATCACCCTGGGCAATGGTCAGCGCCGTCTGGCGCGCCTGCACCAGGGGGCGGCAGATGGACAGCATGTTCATCAGCGTCAGCGGCACCACCACCAGCACCGTGAGCACCACGGCCGCCACGAAGATCCACTGCGTCTGCTCGGCCACGCCCTGCTCCTCCGCGGCCATGGCATCGACCTGCTGGCGCAGCAGCTGGTCCAGCTGGGCGATGAGCTTTTCGACCTCGGCCACCTCGGCCATGGCCTTGCCGCTCATGCGGTTGGCCGTGGTCGCCGTGTCATAGCCACCGGCCTCCAGCTGCCGCGCAATGTGCTCGAACTGCTGGCGGTAGCGGTCCACGCGTTCGGAGATGCCGCTGACGATGGCATCGTCGGCCGGGTCCTCGTCCTTCAGAAAGCGCTCGGCCACGGATTTCACGCGGTCGATGGCGGCCAGCCACTGGGTGTGGGCCTTGCGCACCTCTTCGGCACGCTCGTACTGGATGATCATGTCCTTTTCATGGGCGCGCACGGCACCCAGCTCGGCGCGCAACTCCACCATGTAGCCCATCTTGGCGTACGAGGTATGCATGAACTGCTGACTCATGCCATGGATGCGGAACATGCCCAGCATCCCGGCTCCGCCCAGCAGACCCAGCAGTACCAGCACCATGGCGATGGCACCCAGCATCCGCGTGCGGATCGTGAAAGCCCGCATCATTCCCAACAAGTTCATGACCGTTTTCCTCTCTGTCAGTCAAGGCGCCCGCACGGTCTCCAAATGCATAGCGCCAACGTAAATACAAATTGTTGCAGTTTGTCAGATGATCGCCAATGGCCTATGACGGTTTTTGCCTATTCACGGCTCTTTTCGATCTATCGGCCATAGCAGCGGATCATTGAGCCGGCCGACTCACATCGAATTGGGCCAAATCAACCCTTGTCCAGCCAGACGCTTGACCTTGCCATGGTGTCAGGGTTCAACATGCCGTCCATGGCTTGCGCCACTTCGGCGCGCCCCAACCAGGAGCGAGAGATGCAACATGTTTTCACCGTGCAGGGCATGACCTGCGGCCACTGCGAACGCGCCGTCACCCAGGCCGTGCAGGGCGTGGATGACCAGGCCCAGGTAAAAATTGATCGCGCCGCCCAGCGCGTGGAAGTCGACAGCAGCGCCAGCCGCGAGGCACTGGGCGCCGCCATTGCCGAAGAAGGCTACAAGGTCGCCTGAGAGACACCTCAAAGACACCCGAAGGCATCCGAAAGGCACGCACCATGTCCGCCCACCCCGCACAGCACTGGCCCGTCTCCATCGGCGAGGCCGCGCGCCGCGCCGGTGTCTCGGCGCGCATGGTGCGCCACTACGAAGCCCAGGGCCTGCTGCCGCCCATGCACCGCACGGACGGCGGCTACCGCCAGTACGCCGAGGCCGACGTGCACGCCTTGCGCTTCATCCGCCGGGGGCGCGACCTCGGCTTTTCCATGGACGAGATCGCCACCCTGCTCGGCCTGTGGCAGGACAAGAGCCGCGCCAGCAGCCAGGTCAAGGCCATCGCCCAGCGCCACATCGACGAACTGACCGAGCGCATCGCCGCCATGCAGGCCATGCAGCGCACGCTCAAGACCCTGGTGCACTGCTGCCACGGCGACGACCGGCCGGACTGCCCGATATTGGATGATCTGGCGGCGCCCGACACAGTGGGAAGCGGCGCTTAATTTAAGCTGTGGGCATGCTCACCACGCCCACCCAGCTTCACCAATGGTTGCTTGAGCCTGAAGGTCAGCGGCTTGAGTTCAAGGAAGCCAAGCAGCGTTATGACTTTGAAAAACTGCTCAAGTACTGCGTAGCCCTGGCCAACGAAGGCGGCGGCGCCATCGTGCTGGGCGTGACCGACAAACGACCTCGCCTCATCGTAGGTACGCAGGCGTTCGAAGACCCGGGCCGCACCGAGGCCGGATTGCACCAGAGACTGGGCCACCGTATCCCTGTTGAGGAACTGCGCCTGCCGCAAGGCCGTGTGCTGGTTGTGCGTGTGCCCTCCCGGCTGCCCGGCACGGCATGGCAGATCGAAGGCAGCTTTCTCAAACGGGCTGGCGATGATCTGGCGGCAATGAGCGCGCAAGAACTGCGGGCCATCTTCGATGAAACCGGCCCCGACTTTTCGGCACAGCCATGTCCAGGGGCCACGCTGGAGGATCTGGAGCCGTCATCCATTGCATTGTTCAGGGAGCGCTGGGCGCGCAAAGGCAATACCCCTCGCAGACGCGAACTGAGCGACGAACAGACCTTGCGGGATGCGGAGTTGCTCGTAGAAGGCAATCAGGTGAGCTATGCCGCGCTCATCCTGTTCGGCAAAAGAGCGGCTCTGACAAGATGGTTGGCCCAGGCGGAGCTGGTATTTGAATACCGGTCGTCCGAAGCTGCAGGACCAGCCGCCGATCGCGAGGAATTTCGAGAGGGCTTTTTTGCGTGGCAGGACGCGCTCTGGAAAAAGATCAACTTGCGCAATGACCGCCAAAGCTACCAGGACGACTTTTTCCGCATGGACCTGCCGACATTTGCCGAGGTTCCGGTCCGGGAAGCGCTCCTGAATGCGGTTGCCCACCGGGACTATCGCTTGGGTGGTTCGATTTTCGTCAGGCAATTTTCCAAGCGGCTGGAGGTGATCAGCCCGGGAGGGCTGCCGCCCGGAATCACGCCCGAGAACATCATTGACCAACAGAATCCGCGCAATCGCAGACTTGCCGAAGCCCTCGCCCGCTGCGGCTTGATCGAGCGCTCTGGTCAAGGCCTGAACCTGATGGTGGAAAGCGCCGTGCGACAAGGCAAGCCCCTGCCCAGCCTTGCGGGAACATCCGCCCACGAAGTACGGCTGACCCTGGAAGGTGGGGTGCGCAACCCGGCCTTCGTACGCTTCATGGAGCACCTCGGCGAAGAGAAGCTGAGCAGCTTCTCGACATTGGACTACCTCGCGCTGGAATGCCTGCAACAGGAAAAGCCGCTGTCTGCCCCTTTGAGGGAACGCCTTGCAGGCCTGCTGGCGGCGGGAGCGGTGGAATCCATAGGTCGGGGCAAAGGGACGCGCTACATCCTGTCCGAGGCCTTGTATGCATCTTTGGGCGCCAAAGGAACGCATACCCGGCAACGCGGCCTGGACAGAGAGACCAACAAGGCGCTACTGCTCAAACACCTCACAAAGCACAGAGAGCATGGCGCTGCGCTGGCCGAACTGCGGCAGGTGCTGCCGTCCTTGCCAATGAGTGCCGTTCAGGATTTGCTGAAAGAGCTGCGCAATGAGGGGCGCCTCCAACTGATGGGTGCGCGCCGTTGGGCACGATGGCATCTGTCGGATTGAGATCTGCAGCGTTTGCGCCGTGGCATCAAGACCGGTCTATGAGTCCAAAAGATGCCAAGTTCTTTAGCCTCTTTTACGAGCGCAAAAAACTGTTTCCCCACAACGACTTATAAAGCACCTCAAATTTTCCAGAGGCTCTTTTAGGCACTTGGAAACACGTCCATAGAACCAAAGCGCCGCGGGTATGTGCAGCTTCGGCTCAATCCTTGGGGGCGCTTGCCGCGCGCTTTGCGGAGGCTGCGCGCCGAGCAGGCTGCGCCCTGCGCAACACACCCCCCATCAAGGTATCAATGCACTGCTGCGCCACTTCCTCGGCCGAGTACTGGCCGCCAGGCTGGTACCAGCGGCCTATCCAGCTGAGCGCGCCAGCAATCACGAAGGCCGTCATCTTGGGGTCGCAGGGGGCCAGCGAGCCCTCCTGCACGCCAGCGGCCACCAGGCGGCGGAAGGCCTGGTCTATGGCGGCCTTCTGGCGGCGCAGTTCGCGGCGGCTGTCTGGGGGGACCTGTTCGTCGCCGACACGGATCAGGCACATGCCGAAGTCCATGGTGACGATGCGCGCATAGACCTGCATGCAGGCGCGCAGCTGGTCCACGGCCTGGCCGCCTGCGCGGCGCGAAGCCTCGATGCCTTCCAGCGTCATGGCCAGGCCCTGGTTCACGCACTGCAGCAGGATCTCGTCCTTGTTCTTGACGTAGTAGTACAGCGTGGGCTTGCTCACGCCCAGCCGCGCGGCGATGTCGTCCAGCGAGGTGGCGGAGAAGCCGCGTTCGTTGAACAGCTGCGCGGCGGCCTGCAGCACGGCCTGGCGCTTGGCCTCGCGCTGCTGCTCGCGGTCGGGCGTGCCGCTCCAGGGCGAGTCCACGGCGGGCGCCGCACGGCCTTTGCCGGCGCGGGTTCCGGGGCTGGGGCTGGGGCTGGGTCGGGTCTTGGTTTCAGGGCTCGATGGCTTCATGGCGGCGGGTGCACCGGGGAAATCACCGATGCTGCATGCGGTGGGCGACAACCAGAATCTACTCCAAAGTAAACAGCCTACGCATCAGTAGGCTCCTGCCCGGCTCGACGAACCAACGCACGAGAGCGCCATGGAGACACACCCCGACGGCGGCCCGCCCGCCCCCTTGCTGCAGGTCGATGGCGTCACGCTCGCCTTTGGCGGCGTGAAGGCGCTGTCGGGCGTGGGCTTCGATGTGCAGCCCGGCTCGATCACGGCGGTGATCGGCCCCAACGGCGCGGGCAAGACGTCGCTGTTCAACACCATCTCGGGCTTTTACCGGCCCACGGGCGGCTCCATCCGCTTCCAGGGCGAGGACATCACGCGCATGCCGGCGCCGCGCCGCGCGCGGCTGGGCCTGGGGCGCAGCTTCCAGAACATTGCGCTGTTCCGGGGCATGACGGTGCTGGACAACATCAAGCTGGGCCGCCACGCCCACCTGCGCACCAACGTGCTCGATGCCCTCCTCTACCTGGGCCGCGCGCGCCGCGAAGAGGCCGAGCTGCGCCGCGACATCGAGGAGCGCATCATCGATTTCCTGGAGATAGACCACATCCGCCATGCGCCCGTGGCCGCCCTGTCCTACGGGCTGCAAAAGCGCGTGGAGATGGCGCGCGCCCTGGCCATGCAGCCGCGCATCCTGATGCTGGACGAGCCCGTGGCCGGCATGAACCGCGAGGAGACCGAGGACATGGCGCGCTTCATCCTCGACGTGCGCGCCGAATGGGGCGTGACCGTGCTCATGGTGGAGCACGACATGGGCATGGTCATGGACCTGTCCGACCATGTGGTGGTGCTCAACTTCGGCCAGGTCATCGCCCAGGGCACGCCCGCCGTGGTGCAGGCCGATCCCGAGGTGAACCGGGCCTACCTGGGCGCCGGTGATGTGGGCGAGCTGCGGCGCCGGCTGCGCGGCGCGTCCGCCCGGCCAGAGCCCGCCACGCCGCAGCCTGCCCTGGCACAGAGGGCCGCATGATGGACTGGGCCTACCTGTTCGAGATCGCCCTCACGGGCCTGGCCGGCGGCGGCCTGTATGCGCTGGCCGCGCTGGCCTTCGTGGTGGTCTACAAGGCCACGCGCGTGGTCAACATCGCCATCGGCGAGCTGCTGATGGTGGGCGCCTACCTGTTCTTCACCTTCGCGGCCATGTTCGCGCTGCCGCTGTGGCTGGCCATTCCCGCCGCCGTACTGGGCACGGGGCTGCTGGGCGCGCTGATCGAGCGCACCATGATCCGGCCGCTGCTGGGCGAACCGCCGATCTCGGTGTTCATGGTCACCGTGGGCCTGGCCTCGGTGCTGGTGGGCCTGGTGGAGCTGATCTGGACGGCCGACCAGCGCCGCCTGCCCGAGTTCATGCCCACGCAGCCCGTGATGATCGGCGAAGCCTTTCTCGCGCCCAAGGTGGCCTGGGGCGCAGCCGTGGCCGTGGTCTTCATCGCGGCCGTGCTGCTGGTGTTCCGCTACTGGCGTGGCGGCGTGGCCCTGCGCGCCACGGCCAGCGACCAGGCAGCGGCCTATTCGGTGGGCATCAACGTGCCGCGCGTGTTCTCGCTGGCCTGGGTGGTGTCGGCCATGATCGCGGCGGTCTCGGGAATCATCGTCGGCTCCATCGGCGGCATCTCGTCGAGCATGGGCGTGTTCGGCCTGTCGGTGCTGGTGGTCGTCATCGTGGGCGGGCTGGACAGCGTGCTGGGCGCCCTGGTCGGCGGCCTGTTCATCGGCCTGGTGGAGGCGCTGGCCGGCGCCTACCTGGGCGGCGAGTACAAGCTGCTGGCCACCTTCATCGTGCTGGTCGTGGTGCTGATGCTCAGGCCCTACGGCCTGTTCGGCACGCACGAGATCGAGCGGCTCTAGACAGCTTCAGAAAGACGGCAGCATGCGCATAGGCACCCTCAAGGAAAGCTACATCGCCGATGCGGCGCTGTTCGACTCCCGCACGCAACGCATCTGGCTGGCCATGGCCGGCGCGCTGCTGCTGCTGTTTCCCTTCATGGCCAGCGACTACTGGCTGTACCTGGCCTGCCTGGTCAGCATCAACGTGGCCGGCGCCACCGGGCTGAACATCCTCACCGGCTACACGGGCCTGGTGAGCCTGGGCCAGGCCGCCTTCATGGGACTGGGCGCCTACACGGTGGCCATCGTGCAGGCACGCTGGGGCACGCCCGTGCTGTTCAACCTGCTGGCGGGCGGCTTCGTGGCCATGCTGGGCGGCATCGTGGTGGGCCTGCCCTCGCTGCGCGTCAAGGGCCTGTACCTGGCGATTGCCACCATCGCGGCCTCGTTCATCGCCCATTTCCTGTTCGCCAACCTCAAGCTCACGGGCGGCACGGCGGGCCTGACGCTGCAGCCGGCCACGGTGTTCGGCGTGGCGCTGGACACCTCGTTCCGGCTGTACTGGGTGATCGTGCCCGTCACGCTGCTGATGCTGCTGGGCGCTGCCAACCTGTTTCGCACACGCATAGGCCGCGCCTTCATCGCCATCCGCGACCGCGACATCTCGGCCGAGGTGCTGGGCATACCGCTGCTGCGCTACAAGCTGCTGTCGTTCGGGCTGTCCTCGTTCTACGCAGGCGTGGCGGGCGGGCTGTGGGCGTACTTCTTTCGCGTGGTCACGCCCGAGAGCTTTCCCCTCTTGATGTCCATCTTCTTTCTGGCGGCCATCATCGTCGGCGGCATGGGCTCGATCCTGGGCGGCATCCTGGGCGCGGTCTTCATGACCATGGTCCCGGAGCTGCTCAAGCTCATCGTGGACCTGCTGCCCGGCGGCTCCGAGCTGGCCGTCTTCCTGTCGCCCGTGCGCACCATGGTGTTCGGGCTGCTGATCATCGTCTTTCTGGTCTTCGAGCCGCAGGGGCTCGCAGAAATGTGGCGGCGCCTGCGCCGCTTCTTCCACCTGTGGCCCTTCCGCAATTGAGGCGGCGCCGCGCACGACAAGCAAAAGGAGACAAGCAATGCAGCAACACCCGACCTCCTCGCGCCGCCGCAGCCTGCTGCTGGCGGCCGGCGCCAGCCTGGCCGCACCGCTGGCCGCCCGCGCCCAGGCTGGCGGCGAAGACATCGTGATCGGCGGCTCCATCCCCATGACGGGCGTGTTCGCCTTCGCGGGCGTGGGCATCAATGCCGGCATGGGCGACTACGTGAAGATGGTCAACGAGGCAGGCGGCATCAAGGGCCGCAAGGTCCGCTACGTGCCCGAGGACACGGGCTACAAGGTCGATGTCTCGGTGGCCGCGTTCAAGAAGATCACCAGCCAGAACAAGGTCAATCTCTACTACGGAGACTCCACGGGCTTTTCCAAGACCATCAACCCCGAGCTGGACCGCAACGGCGCCATCCTCATGGCGGGCGCCTCCTTCGCCACCGAGCTCAACAACCCGGCCAAGTACCCGAACCAGTTCCTCGTGGGACCCGACTACACGGAGATGTTCGGCATCCTGCTCAAGCACGTCGCCAAGGAAAAGCCGGGCGCCAAGGTGGCCTTCGTCTACTCCGACTCCGAATTCGGCCGCGACCCCATCGAGGCCAGCGAGGCGGCCGCCAAGAAGCTGGGCCTGAACGTGGTGGCCAAGCTGATGACGCCGCCCGGCAGCGTGGACGTTTCCACCGAAGTCATCAAGCTGCGCCGCGCCGCGCCCGACTACACCATCTTCCACGGCTACATCCTCGCGCCCATTCCCGAGTTCATCCAGCAGGGCAAGCAGATGGGCATGACCAGCCAATGGATGGGCACCTTCTGGACCATGGACAGCTCCACCGTCATGAAGATGGGCGAGGCCGGCGACGGCTTCATGGGCGTCATGCCCTACCGCTACTACTACGACACCTCGGCCAAGGCGCCCATGCTGGACAAGATCCGCGCGCTGCGCCCCGAGTACCAGAGCACGGCCTATATCCAGGGCTTCCTGGCGGCCATGCTGTTCGTGGAATCGGCCAGGCGCTGCCTGGACGCGGGCAAGCCGCTCACCGGCCCCAACCTCAAGGCCGCGCTCAATTCCATCAAGGACTTCGACACGGGCGGACTGATCGGCGTGCCCATCACCATCAAGGGCAATTCGATTCCCGTGGGCCGCGTCTACAAGGCGGATATGAAGGCGCAGAAGATGCTCCCAGCGTCCGACTGGATAGCGCTCTGAATCCCGTGGCGCCATGACCCAGACTGCCCAGGATCTGGTCCTCGAAATCAACAACATCGAGGTCATCTACAACAAGGTCGTGCAGGCCCTGCGGGGCCTGTCGCTGGCCGTGCCGCGCGGCCAGATCGTGGCCCTGCTGGGCAGCAACGGCGCGGGCAAGAGCACCACGCTCAAGGCCGTCTCGGGGCTGCTGGCGCTGGAGGACGGCCTGCTGGCCAGCGGCAGCGTGCGCTACAACGGCCAGTCCACCGCGCAGTACGCGCCCCAGCAGCTGGTGCGCCTGGGGCTGTCGCATGTGATGGAGGGCCGGCGCGTGTTCGAGGACCTCACGGTGGAGGAAAACCTCGTGGCCGCCACCTACGCGCTCACGGGCCGCAATCAAGTCAAGCCCGACTTCGACCTGGTCTACAGCTACTTCCCGCGCCTGCATGAGCGACGCAAAGGCCTGGCCGGCTATCTGTCGGGCGGCGAGCAGCAGATGCTGGCCATTGGCCGCGCGCTGATTGCCGAGCCCCAGCTCATGCTGCTGGACGAGCCCTCGCTGGGCCTGGCGCCGAAGCTGGTGGAGGACATCTTCACCATCATCGCGCGCATCAATGCCGAGCGCGGCACCTCCATGCTGCTGGTCGAGCAGAACGCCACCGTGGCCCTGGCCGTGGCGCACAGCGGCTACATCATGGAGAACGGCAAGATCGTCATCGACGGCCCGGCCGAACGCCTGGCCCAGGATGCCGACGTGCGCGAGTTCTACCTGGGCATGGGTGGTGGCGGCGAGGCAAAAAGTTTTCGCGACCTGAAGCACTACAAGCGCCGCAAGCGCTGGTTGTCATGAAGCACCCCCTGAGTCGCTTCGCGCCTTCCCCCTCTCTCCCGCTTCGCGAGGGAGGGGGACAGCACCCTCGGTGCGGGGCGGCCCTTCCTCGGTGCTCCCGTGTGGGGGCACGCCAGTGTCACAGGCAGCGCGATGGGTCATTGATATGAAGAACCTTCCCGAACTCACCCTGCCCCAGATGCTGGCCGAACGCGCGCGCAGCGATGCCCAGCGCGCGGCCATACGGCAAAAGGACTTCGGCATCTGGAAGCCCACCAGCTGGACGCGCTACCACGAGCGTGCCAGCCACTTCGGGCTGGGCCTGGCGCAGCTGGGCCTGCCGCCAGGCGGCCACATGGGCGTGATCTCCGAGAACCGCATCGAGTGGGTGCTGGCCCAGATGGGCGCGGGCCTGATCGGCGCCATCACCGTGGGCGTGTACCCCACCAGCCCCACGCCCGAGGTCGCCTATGTGGCGGGCCATGCCGATGTGGACATCATGGTCTGCGAGGACCAGGAGCAGACCGACAAGCTGCTGGCCGCCCTGCCCCAGCTGCCGCGCCTGAAGAAGATCATCGTCATGGAGACCAAGGGCCTGCGCAGCTTCGCGCCCGAGGTCCGCGCCCTGATCGCCACCTTCGACGAGGTCGAGCGCCTGGGCGCCCAGGCCGCCAGCCGCGCCCCCATCGAACAGGCGCTGGCACGCCAGACGCTGGATGACGTGGGGCTGATGATCTACACCTCGGGCTCCACCGGCAAGCCCAAGGGCGCCATGATCACCTACCGCAACATCCGCGGCGTGGTGCCCGGCATTGCCGAGCGGCTGGGGCTGGACGGCGGCACGCGCCACCTGTCCTACCTGCCGCTGTGCCACGTGGCCGAGCAGATGCTGACCAGCTTCGTGCCGGTCTACCTGGGCTCTCAGGTGCACTTCGGCGAGTCCATCCGCACGGTGCAGGAAGACCTGCGAGAAGTCGCGCCCAATATGTTCCTGGGCGTGCCGCGCATCTGGGAGAAGCTGCACGCGGCCATCAGCATCAAGATGCAGGAGACCGGGCCGCTGCGCCGCGCGCTCTACCGGCGCGCCATGGCGGCCTGCGCGCCGCTGGCCGAAAAGCCCCGCAGGCAGTGGAGCCTGGCCGAGCGCCTGGCCTGGGCCGCCAGCTACTGGAGCGTGCTGCGCGCGCTGCAGAACTTCATCGGCCTGCGCGAGGCGCGCGTGGCGCTCACCGGCGCCGCGCCCATACCGCCCGACGTGGTGCGCTTTTTCCGCACGCTGGGCGTGCCGCTGATCGAGGTCTACGGGCTGACCGAATCCACGGGAATGGTTACCGGCCACCGCCTGGACGACGTGGCCGTGGGCACCGTGGGCGTGGCCACCGAAGGCGTGCAATGGCGCATTGCCAGCCATGACGGCCAGCCCGGTGACGAAGGCGACGGCAGCGGCGAGCTCCAGATCAAGGGCGACATGGTCTTCGCGGGCTACTACAAGAACCCCGAGGCCACGGCGCAAAGCCTGCAGGACGGCTGGCTGCACACGGGCGACGTGGTGCGCGTGCAGGGCGGCCAGCTGCGCATCGTGGACCGCCTCAAGGACATCATGATCACCGCTGGCGGCAAGAACCTCACGCCCTCGGAGATCGAGAACACCATGAAGTCCAGCCCATTCATCAAGGAGTGCATCGTCGTGGCCGAGGGCCGCAAGTTCGTGGGCGCGCTGGTGCAGATCGACTACGAGACCGTGGGCCAATGGGCCCAGGCGCGGCGCATCCCCTTCACGCATTTCCGCTCCCTGGCCGAGATGGCCGAGGTACGCGCGCTGATCGATGCCGAGATCGCGCAGGGCAATGCGCGCCTGGCCCAGGTCTCGCATGTGCGGCGCTTCCATCTGCTGACCAAGGAACTGGACCACGACGATGGCGAAGTCACGGCCACGATGAAGGTGCGCCGCTCGTCCATCTACAAGACCTACGCCGCCGAAATCGACGCCCTGTACCACTGATCCGCTCCCATGACCGACACGCAAGACACCCCGCTGCTGCTGCACCGCGAAGGCGCCATCGCCACGCTGACCTTCCACCGCCCCGCCGCCCTCAACGCCATCGACGTGCCCATGGCGCTGGCACTGCGCGACGCCGTGCGCACCCTGGCCCAGGACCGCGCGCTGCGCTGCGTGGTGCTGGAAGGCGCGGGCCGCGCCTTCATGGCGGGCGGCGACCTGGACACGCTGGCCGCCGACCCCGTGCGCGGCGCGGCCGAGCTGCTGGCGCCGCTCAACGAGGCCGTGGCGCTGCTGGGCCAGCTCGATGCGCCCGTCATCGCCAAGGTGCATGGCGCGGCGGCAGGCGCTGGCCTGTCGCTGATGCTGCAGGCCGACTTCGTCTACGCGGCCGAGGGCACGCGCTTCAACCTGGCCTACATCAACCTGGGCGCCAGCTGCGACGTGGGAGCCTCCTGGGCGCTGCCGCGCATCGTGGGCCTGCGCAACGCGCTGGAGATCGCCATGCTGGGCGAGACCCTGGACTGCGCCCAAGCGCAGCGCCTGAGCCTGATCAACCGCGTCCTGCCGCCCGCCGAACTCGACGCCGCCGTGCAGCAGCTGGCCCAACGCCTGGCCGCCGGTCCCACGGTGGCGCTGGGCCATATGCGCCGCCTCATGCGCGCGGGCCTGGACCGCAGCCTGCGCGACCAGCTGGCCGCCGAGGCCTGCGCCTTCGATGCCTGTGCGCGCACGGCCGACCTGCCGCGCGGCATTGCGGCGTTCCACGCCAAGCAGGCGCCGCAATTCGAGGGACGTTGACCTGCGCCCGGAACTGACGCCGAGGCGGCTGCGCTGCCTGCCGCCTGCCCGGCACAATGCACTCCATCCCCCGTGTTCATCGCTTCGAGGAGCTTCACCATGACCCCACGCGACGTCTTCGTCGTCGGCACTGCGCGCACCGCCATCGGCACCTTCGGCGGCAGCCTCAAGGACGTACCCAACACCCAGCTGGCCACCACGGCCGTCAAGGCGGCCATCGAGCGCGCGGGCCTGGCGCCCGACGCCGTCGGCCACGTGGTCATGGGCAATGTGATCCCCACCGATACCAAGGACGCCTACCTCTCGCGCGTGGCCGCCATCGATGCGGGCTGCCCCATCGAGACGCCGGCCTTCAACGTCAACCGGCTGTGCGGCTCCGGCCTGCAGGCCATCGTCTCTGCCGCCCAGGCCATTGCGCTGGGCGACTGCGACGTGGCCATCGGCGGCGGCAGCGAGTCCATGAGCCGCGGGCCCTACTTCGACCAGGCCGCCCGCTGGGGCGCGCGCATGGGCGACGCCAAGAGCATCGACTACATGCTGGGCATCCTGCACGACCCCTGGCAGAAGATGCACATGGGCATCACGGCCGAAAACGTGGCCGAGCGCTACCACATCAGCCGCGAAATGCAGGACGAACTGGCGGCAGCCAGCCACCAGCGCGCGGCCGCTGCCATTGCGGCAGGCCACTTCAAGGAGCAGATCGTTCCCGTGGAAATCGCCACGCGCAAGGGCGTCGTGGTCTTCGATACCGACGAGCATGTGCGCGCCAGCACCACCATCGAATTGCTGTCCACCATGAAGCCCGCGTTCCGCAAGGAAGGCGGCAGCGTGACGGCCGGCAATGCCTCGGGCATCAACGACGGCGCCGCCGCCGTGGCCCTGGCCGCAGGCGATCGCGTGGCGGCCCTGGGACTGAAGCCGCTGGCGCGCCTGGTGGGCTACGCCCATGCCGGCGTGGACCCCGCCTACATGGGCATAGGCCCCGTGCCGGCCACGCAGAAGGTGCTGCAGCGCACGGGCCTGAAGATTGCAGACATGGACGTGATCGAGGCCAACGAGGCCTTCGCGGCCCAGGCCTGCGCCGTGATCCAGCAGCTGGGCATGGACCCGGCCAAGGTCAACCCCAACGGCTCGGGCATATCGCTGGGCCACCCGGTCGGCGCCACGGGCGCCATCATCACCACCAAGGCCATCGCTGAGCTGCAGCGCACGGGCGGCCGCTATGCGCTGGTGACCATGTGCATTGGTGGCGGCCAAGGGATCTCGGCCATCTTTGAAAGAGTCTGAGCGCCGCCTGAGCATGGCGATGTTTCACATGAAACATCGCCACCGCAGCCGCCTGCCGGCCTAGAAAGGCGCTTCTTCAGGCGCCGTATCCACGGGCGCCAGGGCCGGCCCCGTCAGCGCACCACGGCCCGATGCCGCTGCACGCGGTGCCGCTGGTGCCGCTGGTGTCGCTGGTGTCGCTTGTGTCGCTGTAGGAGTCTGGGCAGCGGGTGTCTGCAGCGATGCCGGCAGATCCTGGCCCAGGCCCGTGCGCCCTTCCCCGCCCAGCGCCTCGATCAGATCGGGGATGAGCTTGGACAGCTCGCCCGTGGCAATCGCCACATCGGCATCGAAGCCGCCGTCGTCCTGCGACTGGCCTTCCATCACGGCATCGAGCAGCGCGATCTTGCGGATCTGCAGACCCTCGGTCAGCACAAAGCTCACGCGGTCATCCCAGGTCAGCGCCAGGCGCGTGGGCAGCTTGCCGTGCTCGATGTGCTGGCGCACCTCGTCGATGTCCAGCGGATGGCGCGCATAGCGCACCACGGCCTTGGATTCGTCGGCGGCCTTGAGCTCGCATTCGCGGTCAATCGAGAAGCCGGCCGGGCTTTCCTGCGTGGTCAGCCAGTGCGCCATGGCGGCCTGGGCGCTGGTCTGCGTATCGACCAGGGCCAGCGCAAAGCCTGTGAGGCCCTCCACCAGCGAGCTGACCACCTCGTCGGCGCGAGCCTGGCTGCCGGTGTCCAGCACCAGGGTGCGGGCCTGCGGGTCCAGCCAGACCCACATGGCGCCCTGCTTGGTGAAGGCCATGGGCAGCAGGTCCAGCTTGGCCTCGTCCTTGAGTTCCTTCTTTTCCTTCTTGCCGGGCTTGCGGCCTTCGGTGGCCTCGATGTGGGCAGCCTTTTCGTTGACGCGGCGGTTGAGCACGCTGGCCGGCAGCATCTTGGCCTCGGTCATGAAGCGCATCACCCACTGATTGGCCACGGACTCGGCCAGCGGGCCATGGGGCTCGCCGCGCGGCGGCACCCAGCCGGCGCTGCGCTCCTGCGTGGCGCCGCACTCGGCAAACGGGCTCTTGCCCAGGGCTTCTTCAAGCTGCTGCAAATCGCCCTGCCAGCTCTCGGCAATGCGATAGACGATCATGTTTTTGAACATAGCGAACCTTTGCTCGGACGGACTGCGGCTGCGCCGCAGCAAGCGGTGTGCAACACCGGGCTGCGCCGCCTCCATCCAGAGGGAGAAAACAGAAAAAACAGCAGGGGCGCCATGCCTTGGCGCCCCGCCCGGTCATTGTGCATGCCTGGCGCCGGACGGCGCTGCACAAGCTTGTCAATTCTTTACAAGCCGTGCGCAAAACCTCACTGCCCCGATACATCGGACGACCACACTTCAATCATCCGCTGCACAGGGCTCGCCAAGTGCCTTGACGGCGGCCTTCAGTCACCCTCTCCAGAAAGGATTTTGGAATGACCACCACCTTCCGCCGCACCCTCGCCAGCGCCGCCGCTGCCACCGCCTTGCTGGCATCGTTCGCCCTGCCCTCGTACGCCCAGACCGCCGCGCCGGCAGCCCCCGCCGCCGCCACGGCACCCAAGCCCGATCGCGCCATGCACAAGCACGGCGACCGCATGGAGCACATGCAGCAGCGCATCGCCAAGCTCAAGGCCGACCTCAAGCTCACGCCGGCCCAGGAAACCGCATGGAACACCTATGCGGCCACCTTCAAGCCCGGCGAGCGTCCCCAGCGCATGGAGCGCGAGGACTTCGCCAAGCTGACCACGCCCCAGCGCATCGACAAGATGCGTGAAATGCGCGCCCAGCGCGCGGCCGATGCCGATCGCCGCGGCGAAGCCACCAAGGCCTTCTACGCCCAGCTGGATGCCAGCCAGCAAAAGACCTTCGATGCCGCCACGCTGCACAAGGGCCACCCCGGCCACCACGGCATGGACCACGGCCCGCGCCATGACCACAAGAGCGGCCAGGCCCGCCCTGCCCCGGCACCCGCCCAGTAAGCAGCCACCTGGCCTGCCTGCCACCAGCGGGCAGCCGGATTGCTTGCGCCAGCCCTTGCACGGACGCCTTGTCAGGCGGCCGACAGTGCAAGGGCTTTTTTGCTGACTCCCCGATCTTCCCCGGACTGCCTAGAGTGGAACAGGCACAGCATTGTGTGCTGCCCCGGAGAAGATCATGGCCCCCAAAAACACTCAAACGACGCCATCCAGCTGCCAGAACCACGCAACGGCGCGCAAACATCCACCAGAACGTTCAGGGCGACCAGAGCGACCAGGACGAACCGGAAGTTTTGCCGCCGTGCTGCTGGCCGGTGCAGCGGCCGTCCTGCCCCTGGCGGCGCAGGCGCAGTCCACGCCGGAATCCTCCCCCTCCATGTACCTGCAATACGGCGCGGCCGAGCACAGTGCCGACAGCTGGACCGTGGGCGTCACCGTGCCCTGGCGCAACTGGCGCCATGCGCTGTGGGGCGGCCAGCTCAGCGGCTACTGGGATGTCTGGGGCGCCCGCTGGTCGGCGCCGCTGGAGGGTCGCGATCGCGGCACCTGGGTCATCGGCGTGAATCCCACCGTGCGCTGGCGCCCCAGCAACGGGCAGTCGCCCTGGTTTGCAGAAACCGGCGTGGGCCTGAGCTGGGCGCTGAACCGTCGCTACGTCACGGACGAGAAGGAATTCCCCACGCGCTACAACTTCGCCACCCATATCGGCGTGGGCTACCTGTTTGGCAGCCAGGGCCAGCATGAGCTGGTGCTGCGGCTGGAGCACCATTCCAACGCAGGCATCAAGAAACCCAACCCCGGCGAAAACTTCCTGCAGCTGCGCTACGCCCACCATTTCTGATCACGGTTGCGGATCCCGGCAAGACCACCTTCGAGGTGGTCTTTTTTTGTCCTCAACCACCCTGTGGAAAAACCTGGGCATAAAAAACTCGTAAATCCCTGCTTATCCACAAGGAGGATGCGCCATGGAAAGTTGTGCCCAAAACGGGTGCAGCAGCGAAGCAGCATCCACCACAGGGTTTGAAGTATCTTAAGTTGTTGATTTTTATAAGACAAATTCAGTTATCAACAATTAAGCACTTCACTTACTACTACTACTAATTAAAAAATAAGAGAGATAGGAATAACAGCCAAGGACGGTTTTTCACAGCGGCAAGACCGTTCTGGATAAAAAAAGGCAGCCGATCCATCAGAAAAAAAAGCCTGTCAACAGGTCACAGCACTGGCAGACCATGTGCTCATCCCTGTCTGGCAAGCCTTCTTTTCATCTGTGTAAACCAAAAAATCCTTATAGATCAATAACTTGAAGTGCAATAAAGAAAAAAATGCACCTCGCACAAAACTGTGGATAGATGAAGACCAACTCAACAGTTATCCACAGAAAAAATCGAAACGGGCAAACTATCCCCGTTCAGGAGACACCGGGAACAGGGCTTTGATCACATGTTTTTCAATCGGGCAAGACATTGTTTTTTTTGAGAAATAGTGAGTTATCCACAGAGATGTCATGCCTCTACTACTACGACTATTCTTTATAAGAAGATCAAAGAACAACCAAAGGCGAAGTCACGCGGGGAAGCGAAGGCCGAACGGTTTTTCAAAAAAACAGACGTGCCAGGTTGTCTGGAGCCTGGGCATGTCCAGACGAGGGACTGCTCCAGCGAAATTGGCGCGCCTGTGTTCAAAAAAATTCCGGATCGGTTCGCGCGCCATGGCCGTATGCACGAAGACGCACGAAGACAAGACTTCCTCGCGGCCTCGCAGGAACGCTGTGGAACGGGCGCTTTTCCACAACGGGCTGTGCACTGGACGTGGAAGACTTCAGGAAAACGCAGCCTGCCAGGCGGACGCAAGCGGATGCGCCAGGGGCAGTGTTCGGCCATTCAAAAAAATTCAACCCCTTGTTGCCAGCCTGCAAGAGCACTGCGCATCCAGATCAGGAGCAGCAGATCCAGTCCAGGCAAGGGCAATCACGAAAAGTGATGGCTGCTGGCGCACCAGGGCAAGAGGACGTGAATCAGCCCGAGCGCTTCAGCGGCCTGCAGAGGACCGTGGAGGCTTGGCAGCTGTCAGGCCCTGGGTTGCACGCGCCAGCGCGTCCTGGGCGTTCCACAGGCCTGTTGGAGGGGTCTGTTGGCGGGTATGGCGGGGCCGGGGAGCAGGCACGGTCTGCGAGATCCAGCGGTATCCAGCGGGATCCGGGACCGTGCTGCAGAGGGCATGTAGGGAGATGCGGGAGCCGGGAAATACGGTTGCCCACAGGCTATGTGCAAGTGGCCTGTGGGCAATCGGCAAGCTCGCTGATTGAAAAAATCAGCCGTGATCAATGACTTGCGTATGCAAGGGAATGCAGTGGCGACAGGGCGTGGCCTGTTTTTCGCATGCTTTCCACAGGGTCCGGCTCAGCGTGCCGGGCGGCGCTGCAAGGCAAAGGGCGGCAGGCCCTTGAGCAGCTGCTGGCCATAGCTGGTGTTCACCAGGCGCCGGTCATAGCAATACACATGGGCCTGGTCTTCCTCGGTGCGTATGGCGCGGCCCACCCACTGGGCCAGGCGGATCGCCGTGGCCGGCACCACCAGCTCATTGAAGGGGTTGCGGCCGCTGCTGCGCAGCCATTCGGCCCGGGCCTCGCCCACGGGGTCATCGGGCGGGGCAAAGGGCAGCTTGGTGATGAACAGGGACTCGCACAGCGCGCCGGGCAGGTCCAGGCCCTCGCCGAAGGACTGCATGCCGAAGATGATGGACGGCTCGCCCATCTCCACGGCATCGCGGTGGCGGGCCAGCAGCAGGGCGCGGGGCATGGCCGTCTGCACCAGCACCTGCGAGCGCATGGCCGTGGACAGCGCATCGACCGCCAGGCGCATCTGCTCGCGCGAGGTGAACAGCACCAGGGCGCCGGCCTGCACCTGGGACAGGTCGCCCAGCAGCGCGTCCACCATCTCCTGGGTGAAGCGGGCGGCCTCCTTGGGGTCGGCCACGGTTTCGCGCGCCACCAGGGTGCCCTGGCGCGCGTAGTCGAAGGGGCTGGGCACTTCCAGCGTGGTCACGGCCGCATCGTCGTGCAGGCCTGCCTCGCGCAAAAAGAAGTCGAATTGTCCACAGCTGGTCAGGGTGGCCGACGTGAGCACGGCACCGCGCACCTGGGACCACAGATGGTGGCGCAGCGTGGCACCGGGCAGGATGGGGCTGGCATGGGCCTTGACCACGATGTACTCGCCATCTGTCTCCAACGTAAACCATTTCGCATTGGGAACGCGGCTACTGTCGTCATCCTGCGCTGGCTGCTGCATCAGCAACTGGGCCGTGTCATAGACGGATTCCAGGCGGGGAGCCAGTGCGCCAACCTGTGCATAAGCTGTAGACAGCCTGCGTGCTTCCTCTGGATTGTCCTTGATGGCGGCGCGCAGTGCCTTGGAGATGGCACGCAGCGCATCCAGAAAGCTGTTGGCATGGTGAGCGGCCTTGCCCAGAGGCTCCAGCAGGGGCTCGGGCAGCATGCCGCGCGGTGCGCGCACCCGCGCCGGCCCCCAGCTGTCCTTTTGCGACTTGAGCGTATCGCCGTACAGCTCCATCACCAGGCGCGCCAGTTCCTGCAGCTGCTGGCGCAGCTGGCTGGCATGGGCTGGAAGGTCTGCCAGTTCTTCGACCTCGACCATAGTGTTCACGCGCAGGGCGCGGCTGGTCAGCTTGTCTATCCAGCCCAGGCGGCTCAGGTCCATCTCGCCGGCGAATTGGCCCAGCGCCGTGGCGGGCAGATGGTGGGCTTCGTCCAGCACCAGCAGGCAGTTGTCCAGCTCGGGCAGCAGCCGCGCACCCAGGGAGGACAGCAGCAGATCGTGGTTGGCCACGATGACCTGGGCGGCCACCAGGTCCTTGCGGCGCTCGTAGTAGACGCAGTTGCTGAAGGCCGGGCAGTGCTTGCCGGTGCAGGACGAGGATTCGGCCGCCACGGGGCTCCAGGCCTCGGCCTCGGGCGGGGTCTCCAGAGAGTCGCGGTCGCCGTCCCAGGCCTGGGACGCCAGCGCGTTGGCCATGCTTTTGTAGAACTGCATGCGCGCCTCCAGCTCCTGGGCCGGGCGTGCCACGCGGCTTTGGGCCTGCGCCTTTTCTTCGGCGAACAGATCGTCCAGATCCTCGTCCTGGGCCTCGCCGGTGCTGGCCAGCCGCTCCAGCTTGAGCTTGCAGACAAAGCGGCCCCGCCCCTTGGCCAGCGCGAATTTGAAGGGCTGCTCCAGCTGCTGGGCCAGCGCGGGTAGATCCTTGTTCACCAGCTGTTCCTGCAGGGCGACGGTGGCCGTGGAAATCAGCACCCGGGTGCCGCGCGCCAGCGCCATCGAAATGGCGGGAATGCTGTACGCCAGCGATTTGCCCACCCCCGTTCCGGCCTGCACCACGGCAATGGACCGGGTGGGCTCCGGTGCGCCCTCATCGATTTTTCCCAGCTGGGCCTGGCTGAAGGTCTGCGCGATCTGGGCTGCCATTTTTCGCTGCCCCTCACGATTTCGGAACCCTGGGATGGCCCCGACCACGTCATCAAAGGATTTCAGGGCCTGATCAGCCCATTTTTTTTCATGCATTTCGGCGTGTTTTGACCAAATGGATCATCTTGGTCCATCTGTTTATAAAGATTCGTACAGTGATATGTATTAAATAAGATGCGAAATCTTATGAAATACAGCGCACAAAGCGCGTTTTTCGTATGCCGTACAGCCTACAAGCTGCCCGTCATATGGATCACTGAACCCGCCAATCGCATGTGTGCACAGGTGGGTATCGGTCACCGGGATGGACATCTGTCCACCGGCTGTTCCTGGATTGTTCCCATGGCCGTTGATGACCATGCGCGTGGCTGCATCCACAGTCTTGCCCACAGCGGCCAGGGCGTTCGGCCTGTGATCAATCCTGTGTGCATGTTGTTGGCATGCTTGTGGATTGATTGGGTGATTGTCGCCATTCACCGTTGATTTGCAACGGATTTTTCATGGGTTCAGTTTCCCCGCGATTTACAGAGGATGGTGGAAGTTGTCACCACTGTGGAAAACAGGGCCTGTGCAGATCTTTGGCTTTGCAAAGCACGTTTTTCCCCGGGATATCCACAGGTCTGCGACCGCTGCAGCCGCTGCGGCTGGGGCCTTGGTGCACCGCCAGGCGGCAGGTCCGCGGCGGCGCAGCGGATCGCGCTGGATCTCGAAAAAGCGCAGGCGATCCCTGCCAGGGATCAGCCCTGGGCGCCGGCCCAGGTACGCGAATGTCTTACCAAACGGTAATGAAGGCTTCACGCACGCAGGAAGATGCGTTTTCTAGCATCTGTTTCATCTCAGGAGACAAGGGTCGGCTCGCTGCAGTCCCTGCGCTCCAGGCATGGATTGAAGGGGCAAGAATGATCAAGACATTTGCGGGCCTGCCCAAGGCAGCCCGGTTTCCGGCGGCATCGGCATGCGCTGTCATCGCCGTGGCCTGCCTTGTGGCGGGCTGCGATGCATCCAAGGCATCGGCACAGAACGAACCTGCCGCGCAGGCGCCCGCGCCGGCCGGCGTGGTGCGGGTCAAGCCCGAGTCGCTGAAGATGCTGGACATCGCCGTGGTGGCCGATCCGCAGGGCACGCAAATGGCCTGGGCGCCCGCGCGTGTGGCCTTTGCCGAGGACCGCGTGGCCACTGTCTCGGTGCCGCTGGCCGCGCGCGTGGTGTCGGTTCGTGCCCACGTGGGTGACATCGTCAAGGCCGGCGACGAGCTGGCCACCCTGGTCAGCCCCGAGGCGCTGCGCGTGCGCTACGAGGTGGAAGCTGCCCGCAGCGCGCATGACGTGGCAACCGTGGAAGTGCGGCGCCAGCAGACCATGGTGGACAAGGGCGTGGGCGTGGAAGTGGATCTGCGTGCGGCCCAGGCCAAGCTGCGCGAGTCGGCCCAGGAGCTGGCGCGTGCCCAGGGCACGTCGGCGCTGCTGGGGCAAGGCGGTGGCGACCGGCTGGTGCTGCGTGCGCCGCGCGCCGGCGTGGTGGCCGAGCGCAAGGCCGTGGTCGGCGCCTCCGTCGAGCCCAGCGGCGAGCTGTTCCTGATCGGAGATCCCGCCGCCATGAACGTGGTGGCCGATGTCTTTGAAAGCGATCTGCCCGGCATCCGCCTGGGCAGTGCCGTGCAGGTCGATGTGCCGCAGCTGCCCAAGCCCCTGACCGGCACGGTGCGCCACCTGGGCGCCACGCTGGACAAGGAGTCGCGCCGCGCCTCCGTCATCGTGCAGCTCGATGCGCAAAACCCCGTGCTGCGTTCCGGCATGCAGGCGCGCGTGGGCCTGCAGGTCTCCAACGAGCACGAGATGCTGATCCCCGTGACGGCCGTGCTCATCAAGGATGAAAGCCGCAGCATCGTCTTCGTGCAGACCGGCGAGCAGCAGTTCGAGGCCCGCACCGTGGTGCTGGGCCGGCCCTCGCGCGGCATGGTGCCCGTGGTGTCGGGCCTGAAGTCGGGTGAAAAGATCGTCGTGCGCGGTGGCCTGCTGCTCGACGGCGCAGCCAGCCAGCTGCTCTGATCGCGGCCAGGAGACTCATCAATGCTGCGTTCCCTGATAGCGTTTGTGGTGCACCGGCGGCTCGTCGCCCTGTGTGCCACCCTGATCATCGCCATCTATGGCGTGTATTCATACCTGCACACGGCCATCGAGGCCTATCCCGATGTGACCAATGTGCAGGTCGGCGTGATTGCCCAGGCGCCGGGCCTGGCCCCCGAGGAGGTGGAGCGCCAGATCACCCAGCCGCTGGAGCGCGAGCTCAACGGCACGCCGGGCCTGGTGTCGCTGCGCTCGGAGAGCTACTTCGGCCTGGCCATGATCAACCTCGTCTTCAATGACGATGCCGACAGCTTCCATGCGCGCGCCGAGGTGTCGCAGCGCCTGCCCCAGGCCAATCTGCCCGACGGCGTCACGCCCGAGATGGCGCCCGACTACACGCCGCTGGGCAAGATCTTCTACTACCGCCTGAAGAGCGACCGCCACACGCTGGCACAGCTGCGCACCGAGCAGGAATGGCGCGTGGTCCGCACCCTCAAGCAGGTGCAGGGCGTGGCCGACGTGGTCAGCATCGGCGGCTTCGTCAAGGAGTACCACGTCGAGGTGGATCCCGAGAAGCTGTATGCGCTGGGCCTGTCGCTGGAAGACGTGAGCGATGCCCTGTCCAAGTCCAACCGCAACGTGGGCGGCGGCCTGATGCGCCGCGGCGAGCAGTCGCTGATCATCCGCGGCATCGGCCTGCTGCGCACACCGCAGGAGATCCAGGGCGTGGTGGTGGCCATGCGCGGCAGCGCGCCCGTGACCATTGGCGACGTGGCGCGCGTGGTGCAGTCGCATACGCCGCGCCAGGGCTCGGTGGGCATGGACGATGCCGACGACGTGGTCCAGGGCATCGTGCTGCTCAAGCGCGGCGAGAACCCCTCGGTGGTGCTGGACCAGATCCATGCCAAGGTGGCCGCGCTCAATGACGGCGGCCTGCCCGAGGGCATGCACATGGAGACCAACTACGACCGCTCCGACCTGGTCGGCCACACGCTGGGCACGGTGCAGCACAACCTGCTGTTCGGCGCCACGCTGATCGTGGGCGTGCTGTGGCTGTTCCTGCGCAGTCTGCGCGGCTCGCTGATCGTGGCCACGGTGATCCCGCTGTCGCTGCTGGTGGCCTTCATCGGCCTGCACCTGCTGGGCATGCCGGCCAACCTGATCTCCATGGGCGCCATCGACTTCGGCATCATGGTGGACGGCGCCGTGGTGCTGGCCGAGAACATCATCCGCAACGCCCGCCTGCGCAAGCCGCAGACGCAGGCGGACATGCGCCACATCATCATCGACTCGGCCGTGGCCGTGGCCAAGCCCACGCTGTTCGCCATGGCCATCGTGATCGCGGCGCTGATCCCCGTGTTCTCGCTGGAAAGCATCGAGGGCCGCATCTTCCGTCCGCTGGCCATGACCTACAGCTTCGCGCTGCTGGGCGCCCTGGTCTTCGCCATGGGCCTGGTGCCGGCGCTGTGCGCGCTGTTCCTCAAGCCCCAGCACGTGATGGTGGAAGAGCCCAAGATCTTCGACCGCGCGCACCACGGCTACCAGCACTGGATCGGCACCCTGCTGGGTGCCGGGCGCCGCCGCGTCATCGTCATCGTCGGCTCGCTCGCCATCCTGGTGGCGGCCGGCCTGTCGGCGGCCTGGCTGGGCACGGAATTCCTGCCCGAGCTCGATGAAGGCGATGCCTATGTGCTGGTGCAGATGCCCGCATCGATCTCGCTGGAAAAGGGCCAGGAAGTGCTGCGCGACGTGCGCCTGCGCCTGAAGACCTTCCCCGAGGTGATCACCGTCACTACCGAGCAGGGCCGGCCCGAGTCCGGCACCGACAACGAGACGCTGAACCTGGCCAAGGTGCTGGTGCGCCTGAAGGGCCACGGCGAATGGCGCAAGGGCCTGACCAAGCCCCAGCTCATCGAGCAGATGCGCGCCACGCTGGGCGAGATTCCGGGCGTGTCGTTCAACTTCGCCCAGCCCATCCGCGACAGCGTGGAGGAATCGACGTCCGGCGCGCGTGGCCAGGTGGTGCTCAAGGTCTTCGGCCCCGACATTCCGCAGCTGCGCTCCATCCTGCAGCAGACCGTGGACCTGGTGAAGGACATCGACGGCGTGGTCGATCTGGGCCTGTACCGCGATGCGCCTGCACCCCAGGTCCACGTGGAGTTCGACCGCCAGTCGCTGGCGCGCCAGGGCATTGCCATGGAGACCGCGCAAAAGACGCTGGAGGCGGCGCTGGCCGGCAACATCTCCACCACCCTGTGGGAGGGCGAGTACCCCGTGCCCGTGCGCGTGCGCCTGCCCTATGTGGACCGCATGGACGAGGAGCGCATCCGCAACATCGCCATCCCCCTGCCCAATGGCGCTGCGGGCGGCTCGGTGCCGCTGCACTCGGTGGGCCAGGTGGCCATCAAGATCGGCAACTCCTCCATCTTCCGCGAAGGCAATGCGCGCTACATGGCGCTCAAGTTCAACGTGGAAGGCCGCGACATCGGCTCCGTGGTCAAGGACACGCTGGCCACGTTCAAGAAGAACGTGAAGATCCCCGAGGGCTACCAGGCCGTCTGGGGCGGCGAGTGGGAGAACCAGCAGCGCGCGGCCGCACGCCTGAAGATCGTGGTGCCGCTGTCGCTGATCATCGTCTACGCCCTGCTGTTCGGCGCGCTGGGCCAGGCGCGCAGCGCCGGCATCATCTTGCTGTGCGCGCCCTTCACCATGGTGGGCGGCATCGCGGCCCTGCACTTTGCGGGCATCGAGCTGTCCATCAGCGCGGCCATCGGCTTCATCGCGCTGCTGGGACAGGTGGCGCTGGCCGGCCTGCTGGTGATCTCGGCCGTGGAGGAGCTGCGACGGCAGGGCATGCCCATGATGCAGGCCCTGGTCGAGGGCGCTGCCGAGCGCATGCGCTCCATCGTGCTCGTGGCGCTGCTGGCGCTGCTGGGCCTGCTGCCCATGGCGCTGTCCACGGGCGTGGGCAGCGAGACGCAAAAGCCCTTCGCCTCCGTGATCGTGGGCGGCATGGTGGTGCTGCCCCTGGTGGCCCTGGTGCTGCTGCCCGTGCTCTATGCGCTGCTGGGCCCCAAGAACATGTTGACGCAGGAAGAACTCGATGAAAAAGAGTAAGCACCCCCTGAGCGGCTGCGCCGCTTCCCCCTCTCTCGCTTCGCGGGAGGGGGACGACGCCATCGCCGCGAGGCGGCTCTTGCTTGGCGTCTCTGATTTGGGCCGTGCCGGTTTTGCGGGTCGTTCACCTTATCGGGCCCTGTTTGTGGCTGTGGCGCTGTGCTGGGGGGCGGGTTCTGCGCTTGCGCAGCAGGCTGTGCCCGCTGTGCCCGCTGTACCGGGCGGGACGGCTGTGCCGGCCATCACTGCGGCGCCTGCCTCCGAGGTGGCTCCGGCGGCGGCGCCGCAGCAGCCGGTGGGGATGCAGGAGTATCTGCAGATGGTGGTGCGCAACCAGCCCCAGCTGGCGGCGCAGCGGCTGCAGATCGGGATTGCGCAGGCTGACAGCCGCACGGCGGCGGCGTTTCCCAATCCCACGGCGTCGTACAGCAGCAAGCCGGGCGAGAAGCAGTGGGGCATCGAGCAGCCGCTGCCCATCTTCGGCCAGCGGCGTTTGCGCATGGAGAACGCGCGCAAGGGCGAGACAGCGGCGCGTGCCAATGTCGAGGTGGCCGTGGCCACCACGCTCAACGATGCAGCCACGGCCTTCATCGACCTGCTGATGACGCAGCAGCGCCTGAAGGTCTGGGAAGAGGCGCAGGAGTCGCTGAACGGCGCAGGCAATATCGTGCGCGGCCAGATCGAGGCCGGCGCGCGCAGCCGCTATGACGGCGCGCGCCTGAGCCTGCAGCAGGCCCAGATGGCCATGCAGGTCAGCCAGGCCCAGTCGGACTGGCAGGACGCCGCCTCGCACGCCGCCGCCCTGGCCGCCCTGCCCCAATGGGCGCCGCGCGCCACGGGCAGCCTGCAGGCCGTGCCCGTGGGCCAACTGCTGCACGAGCAGGAGCTCTGGGAGGCCGCGCGCCAGCGCCTGCCGGCCCTGGTCGCTGCCCAGGCCGAGCTGGACCAGCTGCGCCACAAGGTCGAGCTGGAACGCCGCGAAGCCCTGCCCACGCCCAGCGTGAGCGTGGCGCGCGTGCGCAACCGCCTTGACGGCAACTACAACCAGATCGGCGTGTCGGTGGAGCTGCCGCTGTTCGATCGCCGCGAAGGCCCCATCGCCCGAGCCCAGGTGGAGGCCGAACAGGCCCAGCTGCGCTACGACGCCGCGCTGATCGAGGCGCGTACCGAGCTGCAGCGCGCCATCAAGCAACTGAAGCTGCGCCGCGATGCCGTGCGCGCCTACGAAAAGCAGGGCCTGGCGCAGATCGCGCCGCTCAACCAGATGGCCCAGGACGCCTACAAGCTGGGTCAGGGCTCCATCCTGGAGCTGATCGATTCGCTGGGATCGATCAACGAGCACCGCCTGGAGCACCTGGACCTGGTCAAGGAAATGATGCTGGCCGAGTGGCAGGTGCGCGTGGCCAGCGGCGATCTGCCGATGTGGGCGGCGCCCTGAGGCGCTTGACGCCCTTCCCCTCCTGCTGTGCGGGAGGGGCGGTCGGACCCTGGGTGGCACCCCCCGGTGTGCCTGGTCCGGATCACGCCAGTTTCATGCGGTGCGATGCCGCGCAGCGCAGCCCAAGGCTGAAAAGAGGTGGTAAACATGCCGGCACCCCCACCGATATCGGCGGAGTCTGGCGCGCCGTATAGTGTCTGCCTCAGTTTCGAGTCAGGCCCTGCCGCCCGCATGTACCGCTATCTCATCATCGAAGACGACGCGCTGAACGCGCGCTACATCGCCGAAGGCCTGCGCCAGCAGGGTGCGCAGGTGGCGGTGTGCAGCGATGGTGTGCAGGGCATCGCCATGGCCGTGGGCGAGAGCTGGGATGTGATCATCCTCGACCGCATGCTGCCCAACGGCTTCGACGGCCTGCAGATCCTGCAGACGCTGCGCTCCATGGGCAAGCAGACGCCGGTGCTGGTGCTCAGCGCCCTGTCGGCCACGGACGAGCGCGTGCGCGGCCTCAAGGCCGGCTGCGATGACTACCTGACCAAGCCCTTTGCCTTCTCCGAACTCTCGGCGCGCCTGGAGGCCCTGGTGCGCCGCGCCCAGATCCCGGCCCCTGCGCGCGAGATGCGCCTGGCCGACCTGCGGCTGAACCTGCTCACGCGCAGCGCCGAGCGCGCGGGCCAGCCGCTGGCCCTGCAGCCGCGCGAGTTCCGCCTGCTGGCCTTTCTGATGCAGCATGCGCACCAGATCGTCACGCGCACCATGCTGCTGGAGTCGGTGTGGGACTACCGGTTCGACCCGCAGACCAATGTCATCGACGTGCACATCAGCCGCCTGCGCGGCAAGGTGGACAAGGGCTTCGAGCCCGCGCTGATCCACACCGTGCGCGGCGTGGGCTACAGCCTGTCGGACCGGCCGCAGGACCTGCCGCAGGTGGCCTGACCCGATGTCGCTGGCCAAGCCCTGGAGCTCCACGGCCTTCCGGCTGGCGCTGACCTACGGCGTGCTGCTGGTGCTGACCATGTCCATCGTGCTGTCGGTGTTCTACGTGCAGACCGTGGGCGTGCTGCGCATGCGCATGGACCGGCAGGCCGAGAACCACATGCGCCGCCTGGTCGAGCACCGCGACAAGTACGGCGAGCCCGCGCTGGAGGCCGAGATCCAGCAGACCCTGCTGGACGGCGTCAACACCGATACCGAAATCCTCATCCTCATGGATGGCGACGGCAATCCCATCATCGGCAACGCCGACGTGGTGCCCGCACGCCGCCTGACGGAGATGGGCGTGCGCGATCTCAAGGTGCGGCGCAACGGCCGCATCATCGCGGGCCGCGTGGCCGTGGCCCAGCTGTCCGACGGCAAGCTGCTGGCCGTGGGCAGCGACATGCAGGTGCAAAGCGATGTGGAGGAACTGTTCGGCCGCGCCAGCCTGCTGGCCGGCCTGGTGGCCCTGGGCATGGCCGTGCTGGGCGCTGGGGCCTTCCGGCGCGTGGTGGAAGAGCGTGCCGCCGACATCCGCAGCACCATGGCGCGCGTGGCCACGGGCGACCTGCGCCAGCGCATCCCGGTCACGCGCCGCGACGATGAGTTCACGCTGCTCAACCGCGACATCAACACCATGCTGGACCGGCTGGAACTGCTGATGGACGGCATACGCCATGTCTCCAACACCATCGCCCACAACCTGCGCACGCCGCTGACGCGCATCCTGCTGCGCCTGCGCAATGCCCAGCAGGCCACGCCCGAGGAAAAGAACGAGACGCTGGCGCTGGTGGCCCAGGAAGTGGCCGAGCTGGGTGTGGTCTTCGACAAGCTGCTGCAGATCGCCGAAGTGGAAAGCGGCGCCAGCCGCAAGAACTTCGCGCCCGTGGACCTGCGTGCCCTGCTGGTCGACGTGGTGGAGTTCTACGAACCGCTGGTCGAGGACGCAGGCGGCGTGCTGCGCCTGGAGGTCGAGGGCACGCCCATGGCGCTGGGTGACGGCGACCTGCTGGCCAGCGCTGTGGCCAACCTCGTGGACAACGCCATCAAGTACGGATCACTGCCCGACAGCGACCACGGCGCCGACATGCTGCTGCGCGCGGGCGTGGCCCACGAGCACGGCATGGACGGCGGCGCCTGGGGCGTGGAAATCATCGTGCAGGACCGCGGCCCCGGCGTGGATGCGCAGACGCGCGAGAAGATGAGCACCCGCTTTTACCGCGCCGAATCGGACCGCGAAGGCTACGGCCTGGGCCTGGCCAGCGTGCTGGCCATCGTGCAGTTGCACGGCGGCAAGCTGGGCTTCGAGAACATGCATCCGGGCCTGCAGGCAAGGATCTGGCTGCCCGGGTTGCCCACGGCCTGAAGCCGTTTCAGCGGTCCTTGTGACCGTAGGCGCAAAAGCCGGGCTTGGGCCCCTTCTTGGGGTGCAGGCGACAGGTTTCGGGTCGCTTGTCGTATACCGTGCAGCGCCGCGACTTGGCATCCAGGAAATTGCAGTCCCCGCTGGCGCGCCGCGCCATGGTGAAGATGTTGTGCTTGGGGTTGTAGTGGTCGATCAAGCGCATCTTCATCAGCCGCTTGGCGATGAGCTTGGGCTCCACGTTGTCCACCTCGAACGGATCCACCAGTTCCAGCCGCACCAGATCGGGCAGCTGCACCTCCAGCGGCATGGTGCAGCAGTTGGCCGCACAGCTGTCGCACATGCCGGGCTTGTATTTGCTCCAGGAGTCGAGGCGGTCGACGTCGACGATGCTGATGGGGGATCTCATGGGGTGCGCATTGTGCACCGTTGCGGCATCTGGAAGTTGTGCAGGGCCTTAGGTTGCCGGTAAATCCTGGGGCATCGAGAAGCCCAGCCAGTTTTCAACGGCCTGCAACACCGCCGCACGCGGCAGGAATTCCTGTTCCAGGCGGCCTTTCTCCAGCGTGCGCAGGTGCTGGTCCAGCGCGGCTTCGTCGGGCCTCAGTGC
This sequence comes from Delftia sp. DLF01, assembly GCF_014852125.1. Lineage (NCBI taxonomy): Bacteria > Pseudomonadati > Pseudomonadota > Betaproteobacteria > Burkholderiales > Comamonadaceae > Delftia > Delftia sp. DLF01. Next base: position 130,645 of record NZ_JACVAZ010000005.1, on the reverse strand, counting down.
GTCGGGTGGCGGGGTTTCGGCATGCACGGGCTCAGCGACTGCAAGCCTTGAGTGGGCGTGGAAACTGGCCAGATCCATCAACAGCGGGTGCAGATGGGGCAGGTGCCGGCGCGCGCTGGCCAGCATGGCCAGGCCCCACGTGTCCATGTCACCCCAGTAGGCGACGTTGCAGCCCAGCAGCCATGGGGCGTCAAGCCACCCCAGGTTCAGGCCCGCGCCCAGGATGGCGATGGTGTCCGGTATCGGCTTGGGCAGTTGGTGCAGACATCGGTCGTTTTCAATCAGCAAAATGCGTTTTGCTGGCAAGGCCGTGTCATGCAACTCACTGGCTGTGATGCGCATGCGCTTGAATGGCAGCAATCCTTCTGCCAAAGGTGCGACCAGCAGCCAGTGCTCTCCTTCCTGGCTGGCTCCGAGGAAGGAGGCCAGGCCTTGGCGACTGGCTTCGCCCTCAAAGCGTACGTCGAGCAATGCTTTGAGCAGGCTTTCGTGATGTTCGAAGAACTTGCTGTCGTTTCCTGCAATAGCCAAGGCGCGCAGCGGCATTCCCTGCGCGCACCCAGGCTCCAGTTGTGTGGCCATTTGCACGGCTTTCACCACCTGCTCGGCAGGAAGATGCCGCCACAAAGCCAGGCGGCGCACCAGCAGTCGATGGAACATGGGATCCACTTCCGTCAGCACACTGGCCAGCGCTCGGTAGTCTGCGTGAATATCCGTGTGACCCGAGGCTCGCAGGGTGGTGATGGACGTCATCCAGTCGGACGGGCGCTGTAGGATCCAACGCGCGGGAATGTCGATAGGCGATGCGCCACTGCGGTACTGCCGACTGCGCCATTCAACCAGGCCCGGTCCGTGCTCGTGGATGCGCCTCCATTGCTGCAGGTGTTCGCGCAACTGCGCGCCGTCGTGCTGGAAGCTGTGCGCATCTGGCGCACCGATGGCCAGTTGCAAAGGCCATGCGCAGGGGCCGCCTAGCAGGCGCTGTTCACGCCAATTGGCAGACTGCCATTGGTTTGCCAGCAGATTTGCCAGCTGCTGCGGGGATTTCATGGCGCATGCTGCGCACCGGCGCGCAGGTGGGCCCTGTCATGCAGCTCTTGCCAACTGAGCGAAGCCAGCGTGGCTTGCTGGCCTCGGCGGTGCACCACGACCGCTGAGCGGGTGTGATTGCGCAGCAGACGCAGTTCCTTGTTGGGCGTGACGAACAGCGCATGCAGCCCGAATTCGCGCAGCGCCTGAATGATGCGTGCTGCCACCGCCTGCGAGCTTTTGGAGAACGCCTCGTCCAGCACGATGGTGCCGAATACCGGGCGATTGCGTCCCGAGGGACACAGCGCGTAGCTCAGTGAGGCGGTGAGCACATAGCTGGCGATGATTTCCTTTTCCCCTCCGCTGCCGCCTTGCGAGCCGGTGCGCCGCTCCAGCACCTGCCCGTTCGCTCTGTCCAGCACCTGTACGGCGAATTGCAGCCGATAGCGTGCATCCAGCAAGGCCTGCGCGGCCTTGGTGCGGCGATTGGCTGCGTGTTCGCGCAGCAGCTCCACCATGTTGCGCAGCGCCTGGTAGTGGCTGCGGCCTTCGTCATCGCGCAACCGCTCCGAACGCAGCTCGGCCAACGCCTTGTGCAGGTCCTGCAGGCTTTGGTGCAGTACGGGCTGGGGATTGAGTTGCAGGTAGCGGCCGGGCTGGAAATCGACCCGCGCCAGCGTGCGGTTGAGCTCGCCTATGCGTTCGGTGATTTCGGTGACCTGTGTTTCTATGTTGCTGAGCAATGCGTTGACACCTTGCTCGGACGTGGTGTTGAGATAGTCCTGGAAGCGCTGGCGCTTCTCGGGCAGGGCCTCCTCCTCCAGCACGCCAAGCCGTTCCAGGTAGTGGGAAAGAGCTTCGATGTCCTGAGTTTGCTCGGCCAGTGCGCCGCTGTCTTCCCTTTGGGCCTTGCTCATCTGGCGAATGATGTCCTTGTGCAGTTCGGCCAACCTGGTGCGTTGCGTTTGTGACAGCCCATAAACTTCGTTCAGAGTGTGCCGCTCCTGGCTGGCAAGGCGGTCACAGTCGAGCGCGGGCATGCCTCCGGGCAGCAAATTTTCCAGACGGTGGCCCAGTTCGTACACGCCAGCGTCCGGGTCCAGCCGCGCCTTGTACTCTGCCAGCCGCTTTTCGGTGCTGGTGTGCCGCTCTTCGAGTCCGGCGTGCTTGAGCCTGGATTGCAGCAGCACATTGTCCGCATCCTGTCGGTGCTTTTGTGCGTCTGCCCAGCGCTTCTTGGCCTGGGCCGTATCTGACTGAGGATCCAGCAAGGCCTGCAGATGCGACTGCAGTCCTTGCAGCCTGGTCTCGATTGCGGCCGCATCCAGATCTTCAAAACGCAATTCTAGAAGCCTGTGCCACAGGCCCTGCAAGCTGGAGCATTCGGAATGAGTTGCCACTGCCGCCTGCTTTTGTTGATCCAGGGCTTGCCACTGCGCGGACTGCTCGTGCACTTGCCGTTCCAGCTGGGCCAGCCGGTCGCGGTTGTCGAAGCCGGTCATCCAGTCCTGGTCGATGCGCTTGTGGTCCTGCTTGTCGAAATGCAGTGCCTTGCCGGACATCAGTCCCTGCTGTGTCATCGCATGCGGTGTGCGCCGCAGCGCCTCGCTGTTTTCCACGCAGTGCCGGTCAAGATCCGCCAACAACCTGCGCAATGCACTTTGGTATGCGTGCGGCTTGAGGTTGAGCAGGCGGCAAAAGCCATCATCCCAGAATCGAACGGGCTCCTGAGGGTCGCGCACCTCCAGCAGCCGCACGTGCAGGCGGTTGTGGCGCTGGTTCACCCAGTCCAGAGCGGCCTGCATGTCCTGCGGCGGCACCATGATGCGCAACCGCTGGCTGCCGATGGCGCGTTCGATGGCACCGCGCCAAGCCTGCTGGTTCTTCTGGACTTCGATCAGCTCGGCGACGAAGGGCAGGTCCTCGGGCGCACGTTGCAACTGCTGTGCCAGTGCGGCGCGAAACTGCTGGAATTCCGTGGGCAGGTTGGAGCCTGGGCGCAGCCGTACCGCATGGAGTTCGGTCTGCAGCTGCTGAAGCATGCCGTGGGCATTGCGCTCACTGGTGACTGCGTCCTCGGCTGCCGCTAGAAGTTCAGCCTGCCGAGCCTCCAGCTGTTGCAGTGCAGGTTGCGCCTGTTGCTGGTGCTGTGCCAGCAGGGACGCGTTGAGAGAGGCTGTGCCGGCGTCCAGACCCAGATTGCGCGCCAGCTTGCGGTAGCTGGCCAAATGGGCCTGCTTTTGCCCCAGCACCGCTTCCTGCGTGGCGATGCTTTGCTCCAGCAGCTTGATGTCGCCGCCTCCGGAGCGCAGGTAGATTTCCAGCAAGCTCTGCTCATGGGCGCTGGCTTTGTCCAGTGCCGAACTATCGGTGTCTACCTGCTGCTGTTGCCGTTCCAACTGCTCCTGTAGCTGTGCGGCGCGATCGCCCCAAAGTTGCACGCCCTGCGTGGCAAACCATTGCGGCAGCGCCGCCTCGAGTGTGCGCAGTTCCTGCATGTGCAGTTGCTGATCCTGCTCCTGCCTTGCCAGCTCGCGCAGCGGCAACAAAGAAAGGTATTGCCGGTTGGCCAACTCCAGATCCGCATGGATGGAAGCCAGTTGATCAAAGCTGTCGGCAACGGCCAATGCCTCGTCGAACGCCGACTGGTCGTCGAGCACCAGCTCCCGGAAAATTTCATCGATGCTGTTGAGCTGCTTGAGGCCGGCAGCACGGTTGAGCAGCGTGAAGGCATTGGGGCCCACTTCGAAGAAACTTTGCAGACGTGCCAGATACGGGGATTTGCTGGTGAAGATCTGCAGGCCTTCGCAGCCTTTCTCCAGCCTGCCGAGAGCGCGTGCACCACCGCTGTGGTGTTCTTCCAGCCAAAGATCCAGGCTGTGCTGCGGGCCCTGCGCAAAGAGCCATCGCCTTGTCATATCGCTGGCTGACGAGCTGCTGCCGTCGAACCAGAACAAGGCGCCGATAAACACCGATTCGCCATCTGTCCGTACCAGCCGGGCGGCGATGCCGGTCACGCTGCGTCCGCTGCGTGCCAAGTGATCGTTGCCGTCTCCGGAGTGCCCTGGGCCACTGGCGCCGCGCACGTAGGAAACCAGATCCCGGTCGCTTTCATGACCTCCGGTGGAAGCCAGGTTGTAGCGAGGGTTCGCGCACAGCAAGGTCATCAATGCGTCGATCAGCGTGGTCTTGCCGCTGCCTGTGGGGCCGATGATGGCTGTATTGGCGATGTCTATGCCGGCCTGATGGCGACCCCCAAAGGCGCCCCAGTTGTACAGGTCCAGCTCATGCAGGGTGTAGCTGGAAGCCGGTGCCAGGGTTGTCATGTTCATTCCTCCTGGTCGGTTTCAGCGTTTGCAGCGCTTGCATTCGCCAGTTCCCGCAAGCGCTGCAAGAGCGCTTGCAGGTTCTGCGGATTGGCAAGGTGCACGATCATCGGCCGGATGGTCAGCTTGTCCTGCGCATCGATTTCCGACACCACGCCATGCGCCCGCAGGTTCTCCAGCAGGTTGACCAGGCGCTTGCGTTCCTGCATGTCACTGCCGGTGTTGCCCAGGTAGATTTCGAGCTGGGGCAACAATTGCTCCAGACCGATCTGCACCCGCACCCCGATGCCACCTTCCTGCTCGCGCTGCAGGAACTCCCGCCGAAGTATGGCCAGCAGCAGCGATTGATCCAGTGTCAGCCTCTGGCGCCGCACCAGCGGGTGCGACCAGTCATCTTCCTCGGCGTCGTCGGGCTGGTAGCCGGCCGGAATGACCACGAAGGCCAGGCCGCGCACATCATCGACTCGCACCTGCAGATCCAGCGGCTCCAAAAGTGCATTGACGCGCGTCATGTCGCTGGTGATCTGGCGAAACAGGTGAGGCTTGCTGCCTTGCTCCAGCAGCCCGGCCTTGAGCAATTCCTGCATGGCGCGGCGCAGTGCAGGTGGCGTCGCGTGCGTATCGCTTTCCGGCTCGACTGCTGGCGCATTGGCGTCGGTTGACAGGGCTGACGCTTCCGCCGTTGGGGCGCTGGCCCATTGGTCGAAGATGTCGTTGGCAAGGTTGTCGTGAGGCATTACAGCTCCCAATCAATTTGCTGGAGCAGGTCGGCATCCAGTGCTACGCGCGGGGCGCTGAACTGCCACGGCTGGCCTTGGTCTTCGGTGGTGATGTATTCGGTGGCATCGTCCAGCTGAATACCAGCCTCGCGCGCCATGGCCAGCCAAAGTGTGAGGGTCTCCAGATCGTGCTCGCCCGGTGGCAGCGCCCGGGCCAGGTCTGACAGGGTCAGCGGCTCTCCCCTATGCACCAGCACTTGCAGGGTCCGCTGCACAAGGGCCTGGCGGTCCAGTCCCTCGAAAGCCTGCCAGAACTCGTCTTCGATCTGATCCAAGTCGGCGTATTGCGTGGTCAACAGCAGCTCGGAATTTTCGTCGCCTTCCAGTGATTTGACGCGCAGCCGCTCGATCAGGGGAAGACCACCCAGTGCCAGGCCCAGTGGCGGCAGCGGTGCGGGCAGACGCCGCATGGCCTGGCGCCGCCAGTCGATCTGCAAGGCCTGCTGCAGCACATCGTTGAGCAACTGGCCCACGCGCTGGTTCTCTGCCGCCTGGCCGGTTTTGAGGAACTGGCTGACCTCGCGCTCGCTGCGTGCGCGCACTGCCTGAACGACCTTGGCCTCCTTGAGCAATTGCTGCACCAGAAGGCGCAGCGCACTGTGCTGCAAATCATCCAGCGCCTGCGGGGCGGCGCCGTGCTCCAGGATCCGCAGAATGCGGGTGCGCATCTCGGCCAGTTCACTGCGGTTGGCCAGTTGCTGGTGAAAGCTGTCGAAAACCCGGCCTTCCTGCGTATTCAGCAGACTGGCATGGCCATCCAGCAATTGGTCCATCACGGCGCCGCGATGGTATTGCGCGCTGATGATGGCCTGGCGCAGCGTGCGATCGGCCTCGCGCCAGGAATCCTCGACCCGGCGGAAATCTGCCTGCAGGCTGGTAGCCAGCGCATAGATTTCGCGGATGCCTTCTATGGCCTGCTCATCGGTCAAACGGTGGACCCGGCCCGCTTGCACATCCTGCAGTTGCTGTTGCAGATCATCAATGCGGCGCTGCAGGTGCTCGGCGCGGCTTTGTGGATTGGGGTCCAGCGCCGACGCAAGGTTGTCGATTTCCCGCTGCACCACCGCCAGGCGCGAAGCGGTGGAAGTCATCATGCGGCGATCGAGCTGCGCCACGAATCGCAGTGCGGCCTTGAGGGCATCGGTTTCAAAGATCCGGCCTTCCCGTTCCACCACCAGAGAGCGGCGGATCCATTCGCGCAGTTCGCGCCGCGACTGCGCGCCGATGTCGGCGGTGTCGATCTCGAAATCTGGCTGATTGGCATGGGCTGCCAGCATGTCTGCCAGCGCCTGCACCGCTTGATCGAAAGGCACGCCGTCGCGCTGGTGCTCGAACAGAGCATCCAGGCAACTGAGCATCAGTGGCGCGCGCCGCGAAGCCAGCAACAGCCAGGCTGGATGCTGCTGGCGTGCATGGATGTATTTCTGTGTGCGCTGCTGATTGAGGCTGGCCATATATTCAACGATGGAATGCGGTACGGCCCCGTTTCCTTGTGAGGATTTCCTGCACCAATGGGGCAACCGATGCGGATTGACACCATAAATGATAGGACGCGCATTTCCGCAGGATCGCTGAAAAACCAGACAAGGGTCAATCGTTGAATGGCAAAGGCACTGCCGCTGGTACTTGCGGCAGCTGCGGCCGCTTCCTCAACAGGTATTTCTGAAACCCGTCGGACACCCGCTCGTCGCGCTGGTTCAGCACCTCGGTGGCCAGGGTCAGCACGCCCGTGGTGTTGCCGGGCTTGAGCTCGGACACCGTCAGCGTGCAGTACAGCGTGTCGCCCACATAGACGGGGGCCAGGAAGCGGCTGCCCTGCTCCAGAAAGCCCTTGAGCGATTCCTCGACCATGTGCGGGAACAGGCCGGCGCCTGCCGCCGTCTGTATGGCCACCTGGTAGCCGTGGGCCAGCATATGGGGCATGCCGCGCGCACGGCAGTACTCCACGTCGTAGTGCACGGGATGGTTGTCGCCGCTGGCCAGCTGGAAGGCGGCGAACAGGGCATCGGTCATGGTGCGCGAGGGCAGTGCGAAGACCTCGCCCAGCGCGAAGTCTTCAAAGTAGCGCTGGGCGCACAGGGATGGGTGGCGTGGCATGGCGACTCTCCTCAGTTCGCGCTCATGTGGGCGGCCCGGGCGACCTTGCCCCATTTGTCCAGTTCCTGCTTGAGGAAGGCGGCCAGCGCCTGGGGGCGCGGCTGCTTTTCCAGCACCAGGCCCATGTCGTAGGCCTTTTTCTGCAGCCCGGCATCGTCCACCGTGGCCTGCAGGCTGGACTGCAGGCGGGCAATCAGCGCTGGCGGCGTGCCTGCGGGGGCGAACACGGCGTTCCAGGTATAGGCCTCGTAGCCGGGCACCTGCTCGGCTACGGCAGGCGTGTCGGGCGTCTGCGGCAGGCGCTGGGCCATGGTGGTGGCCAGCAGGCGCACCGTGCCCGCCTTGACCTGGGCCAGGCCCGTGGGCGCGCTGTCCAGCATGAAGGCCAGGTGCCCGCCGATGAGGTCCTGTATGGCCGGCGCACTGCCCCGGTAGGGCACATGCTGGGCCCGGGTGCCTGCCATCAGGTTCAGCAACTCCGCGCCCAGATGCGGAGCGCTGCCCACGCCCGCCGATGCATAGCTGACCTGGCCGGGCCGCGCCCGCAGATAGGCCAGGAAATCCGGCAGGCTTTGCACGGGCAGCCGCTTGTCCACCACCAGCACCAGCGGCGCCCTGGCGAGCAGTCCCACGGGCGCGAAGTCTTCCTCCGTGCGGTAGCCCAGCTTGTCGTGGATGTAGGGATTGACGGCATGCGCCACCGTGGTCAGCAGCAGGGTATAGCCGTCAGGGGCTGCCTTGGCAGCCGCCTCCGTGCCCACCAGGGTGCCGGCACCCGTGCGGTTCTCGATCACCACGGGCGTGCCCAGCTTCTGGCTCCAGACATCGGCCATGGCGCGGCCAAAGGTGTCGGTGGGGCCGCCTGCCGCGTAGGGAATCACCAGCTTGATGGGGCGCGCCGGATAGTCCTGCGCTGCGACCGCGCCGGCGGCCAGAAGCAGGGCAGTGAGAAGGGTTTGGCGTCTTGCCGTCTTGAAGTCCATAATTTTCTCCGTTGTCTCCTGGCGCCGACTATAGAAATGGGCTGCCAATGCAGCCAGTCGAATCATTGATAGGGCGGTTAGAAACCGTCTAACACCAAGGAAATGCTCCCGGCGGGCATGCAGCGGATGCGATATGAATTGACGGATCTCAGGGTTTTCCTTGCCATTGCCCAGGCCAAAAGCCTCAGCGCAGGCGCGGCTGAAATGCATTTGACGGCGCCATCGGCCAGCTACCGGCTCAAGAATCTGGAGCAGGCCATGGGTGCATCGCTGTTTGAAAGAACGTCCAAAGGCATGGTGCTCACTCCGGCCGGCATGACGGTCAAGAAATACGCCGATTCCATTTTCGGCAGCGTGGACCGCTTGCACGGAGAAATGCAAAGACACATCAACGGAATATCGGGCCATATCCGCGTCTTTGCCAACAGCAGCACGCTGACGGGAATTGCGCCCGTGCTCAGCCGCTATCTGGCCCATTATCCGAACGTCAATGTGGACCTGGAGGAGCGCCTGAGCGAAGACACGGTGCGCGCCGTGCTCGACGGCAATGCCGATGTGGGCCTGGTGGCCGGCCAGATCGATCTGCATGGCCTGCATGCCATCACCTATGGCCACGATGAACTGGTGTTTGTGGTGCCCGCTGGCCACCCCTTGGCCGCCAGCAGCAGGGTGTCGCTGGAAACCGCGCTGACCTACGACCTGGTCTCGATCGGCCGCAAGACCAGCAACTTCCTCTACCTCCAAGGTATGGCTTCCAAGCTGGGAATGAATCCCAGGGTACGTGTGCACGCACCAACATTCGAGGCCGTGCTGCAGTGCGTGCAGGAAGGCGTGGGCATTGCGCTGGTGCCACGCTCCATTGCCCGGCCGGCGCTGCAGGCGCGCAGGCTGGCTGCCGTGGGCCTGGACGAGGCCTGGGCGCAGCGCGAGCAGAAGGTGGTCACGCGCGAACCCGAAACCCTGCCCGCCTATGCCCGCGATTTCGTGGCCTATGTGGCGGCCCAGCCTTTGCCCGAGGAAGGCGCCGTGCAGGAATCCCTGCCTTAGAAGATTTGAAATTCCGCTTAGAAAATGCCGACTGGCTGGGTGATGGTCGCACTTCTAGAATGCGGCGAATCGAATATTCGCCTCGTTCAAGAAAATGCAGACACGCCCATTGGATGGTTTGACGGTATTGGCCATGGAACACGCCGTGGCAGGGCCTTTTGCCAGCCGGCAGCTGGCGGACCTGGGGGCCAGGGTCATCAAGCTGGAGCGATTGCCCGATGGGGATTTTGCACGGGGCTATGACGACAAGGTCCATGGTGAATCATCCTTTTTTGTCTGGGCCAATCGGGGAAAGCAAAGCCTGGCCGCAGATATCAAGACCGCCGAAGGGCAGCATATCGTCGGGAAAATACTGGAAAACGCCGATATCCTGATCCAGAACCTGGCCCCGGGTGCCATGCAGAGAATGGGCATGGATTTCGACAGCCTGCATGAGAAATATCCGCGTCTCATCGTCTGCGATATATCGGGCTATGGCGAGGGCGGCCCGCTCAGCGACAGGAAGGCCTACGACCTGCTGATCCAGGCGGCAGCCGGCCTGATCTCGGTCACGGGCACGCCCGACCAGCCCGCACGCGTGGGCATTTCCATCGCCGACATCGCGGCCGGCATGTATGCCTACTCGGGCATTTTGTCCGCCCTGCTGCAGCGCGCCCGCACGGGCCGGGGCCTGCGCGTGGAGGTGTCCATGCTGGAGGCGCTGGCCGAATGGATGTCCTACCCGCTGAACTTCGCCCACTACGGCGGCACGGCGCCTGCGCGCAGCGGGCTGACCCATCCTTCCATCGCGCCCTATGGCCAGTACACGGCCGGTGATGGCCGGAGCCTGATCTTCGGCCTGCAGAACGACCGCGAATGGCACAGCTTCTGCACCCATGTGCTGCAGCAGCCCGCGCTGGCGCAGGACGCGCGCTTTGCCACCAACCTGCAGCGCGTGGCGCACCGTGCGGAACTCGATGCGGTGATCGCATCGGTGCTGGCCCACCTGAGCCGCGAACAGGCCATGCAGCGCCTGGATGCAGGCGGCATCGCCAACGCGCCGCTCAACGACATGCACGCGGTCTGGAACCATCCCCAGCTGCAGGCGCGCGAACGCTGGCGCGAGGTGGCCACGCCCGCCGGCAGCATCCAGGCCCTGCTGCCCCCGGCCACGCTGTCGGATGCCGAAGCCGCCATGGGCGCCGTGCCCGCGCTGGGCGAGCATACGCAGGCGCTGTGGGAGGAGTTTGGCGGTCAGGCTCGAGGCCGGCAAGAGTGATGCCCGATGGGTCCAGGCGGGCAATGGTGGTTGAACGACGCAACCCATTCGAGCGTGGCGAACTCGACCGCTTCCTTGGTTGTCATCGGCTCTCTTGAGAGGGACGAAGAGGGTCGCGCTCAGGCCGAGAGCGCTGCGCGCAAGCGCTCGATGCTTCGCCGCCGCTCGGCGCGTGCTTCGAGCGCCTGCGCCATATCGACCTCGACAAAGCGTGCCTTGTGGTTTGGCTGCATCTGGGCGATGAGATCCATGTCGGCGCTGATGACGGTGCCGACCATCGCGTAGCCGCCGCCCGAGACCGCGTCGCGGTGCAGGATGATCGGTTCGCGTCCGCCCGGCACCTGGATGGAACCGTATGGGTAGCCCGCATCGACGATGTTCGACGGGTCGTCGCCCGCGCCGAATGGCGGCGTGCGCTCGTGGAACTTCAGCGGCGTGCCGTTCTTGTAGCGGTAGCCGATGCGGTCGGCCTCGGAACCGACGGTCCAGGTGTCGGCAAAGAAGCTTTGCACCGACACCTCCTGCAGTCGGTGGAAATAGATGCCCGGCAGCACACGCAGGACCACTTCCTTGTCGAGCACCGGCAGCAATGCGGCCTCCACCGTGCGACCGGCGCGGGCGGTGGCGGACGGTACACCCACGGGCAGTCTGTCGCCGGCCAGCAGCTTGCGGCCATTGAGGCCGCCGAATGCGCCCAGGCCATAGGTCGAGCGGCTGCCCAGCACCACCGGCACGTCGATGCCGCCGGCCACGGCGATGCACATGCGCGCGCCGAGCTTCATGAAGTCGAAGCCGAGCCTGTCGCCGGCCTGCACCGCGAATGCGGTATTGCGTGGCACCTCATTGCCGTTGAGCTTGATCTTCGCGTCGGCGCCGGTCACGGCCACCAGCGCGGGCGCGTCGAACTGCAGCTCGGGCCCGAGCAGCGTGCTTTCGATGACGGCCGCACCTTCGTCGTTACCGACCAGCAGGTTTGCGAGCACCAGGCTTTGCTGGTCGAGCGCACCCGACAGCGGAATGCCCAGGTGGTAGTAGCCGGGGCGGCCGGCGTCCTGCACGCTGGTCGCGAGGCCGGGCTTGAGCACTTCAATCGCCATGGAGCACTTTCAGGAGCTGTTGGTTGTAGCCGTCCGGGTCGGCCAGGAAATCGTTGAGCGAGAACGACACTGGCGCGATGCGCAGCGCGTAGGTGCCGGCCTCGACCTGCGCGATCTGGCGGTCGTACTCGGCGCGGTCAATGGGCTTGTACTTGACGATGTCGCCGGGCTGGAAAAACACCATCAGCTCCTTCAGGTAGGACAGCCGTTGCGCCGGGTCGAAGATGGGCGCGGGCGTGACGCCGAACATCTGGTAGCCGCCCGCACCACGCACAGAGTAGATGCAGCTGAAGCAACCGCCGTGGCCCAGCGTGAGCCTGGGCGTGTCGGTGCGCGGGCTCAGGTACTTGGGCACCTGGATCTGGCGCTGGCGCTCGACCATCTGGAACAGAAAGGGCAGGCCGGCCACGAAGCCGACCATCGACACGAACCAGGGCGCCGACGAGTGCGCCTCGATGAAGGCCTCGACCGAGACGTGGCCGTTGATGCGCGCCGCGTACTCGATGTCGGTGCCCGACGGGTCCTGGTGCCGCTCGCGAAAGCGCATCAGCGTCTCGTGCGTCCACGGGTCGTTGTAGAGCACGGGAATCTCGACGATGCGCGTCTGCATCTGCAGGTCGGCATCGCCCAGGCCCGCTTCGATGTCTTTGAGCGTGGCGAGCAGTGCGTCGGGCGCGATCGCATCGGGATCGAAGCGCACGAGGTAGGCGGCGTTGGCGGGACAGATCTCGGTCACGCCCGTGATCTCGCCCGCCTGTGCGCGGCGGCGCAGCTCATTGCAGATGGCCATGCCTTTGAAGAACGCGGGCAGCGACATCTCTTCGCTGATCTCGACGAACAGGTGCTCGTCGCCGCCGAAGCTGTAGCGGGCCGGGGTGGGGAGGGTGCTGGCAGCGGTCATGCGGTCACCTCCGCAAGTGGAGTGGGTGCATCGGCCAGCGGATTCACCGCCAGCCAGGTTTCGAGAAAGCCCGTGTGGAATGCGGCCTGCGCCACGCCCGCGTCCTCGCATAGTGCGCGGTGCAGCGGGATCGTGGTGTGGATGCCTTCGACCTGCAGCTCGTCGAGCGCGCGCCGCATGCGGGCCAGCGCACCGGCGCGATCGGTGTCGTGCACGATCAGCTTGCCCAGCAGCGAGTCGTAGTACGCCGGCACGGTGCAGCCGGGGAACAGCATGGTGTCAAAGCGCACGCCGGGGCCGCCCGGCACCACGAGCTGCGACACAAGGCCCGGGCTTGGCATGAAGTTCTTCGCGGCGTTCTCGGCGTTGATGCGTACCTCGATGGCCGCGCCGGTCAGCCGGATGTCTTCCTGCTGCAAGCGCAGCGGCTGGCCCAGCGCGATGCGCAGCATCTCCTTCACGAGGTCGATGCCGGTGATCATCTCGGTGATGGGGTGCTCGACCTGGATGCGCGTGTTCATCTCGATGAAGAAGAACTCGCGCGTGTCGTCGTCGTACAGGTATTCGAGCGTGCCCGCGCCGCGGTAGGCCACGGCATGGGCCAGCCGCAGCGCCGATTCGCACAGCGCCGCGCGCGTGGCCTCGCTGATGGCGGCCGAGGGCGCTTCTTCCCACACTTTCTGGCGGCGTCGCTGCAGCGAGCATTCGCGCTCGAAGCAGTGAACCACGCGCTGGCCGTCGCCCAGGATCTGCACCTCGATGTGGCGCGCCTGGCGGATGAAGCGTTCGAGGTATACCTCGCCGTTGCCGAAAGCGGCCTGCGCTTCCACCGTGGCGGTGGCGAACTGCTGGCGCAGCTCGGCTTCGTCATGCGCCACGCGAATGCCGCGCCCGCCCCCGCCGGCCGAGGCCTTGATCATGATGGGGTAGCCGATGCCCTTTGCCAGCGCGACGGCGCTGTCGGCGTCTGTCACCACGCCCACGCTGCCGGGCACGGTGGGCACGCCGGCCTTCATGGCCGCGGCGCGCGCGGCGGCCTTGTCGCCCATGGTGCGGATCGCGTGCGGCGTCGGGCCGACGAACACCAGGCCCGCGGCCTCGATGCGCTCGGCGAACGCGGCGTTCTCCGACAGGAAACCGTAGCCCGGATGCACGGCGCCGGCGCCGCTGTCGGCTGCCGCTTCAAGAATGGCGTCTACGCTCAGATAGCTCCTGGTGGCATGCGCCGGGCCAATGCGCACGGCTTCGTCGGCCATGCGCACCGCGAGGCTTTGCGCGTCGGCGTCGCTGTAGACGGCGACGGTCTTGAGGTCCAGTTCCTTCGCGGCGCGGATGATGCGCACCGCGATCTCGCCGCGGTTGGCGATGAGCAGTTTGTCGAATGCGGCGGTCATGGTCTGGGGCCTCACGCCGTTTCGATGACGGCCAGCGCTTGGCCAGGATCGACGGGTTCGCCGTTCTCCACGGCAAAGCCCCGCAGCCGTCCTGCCACGTCGGCCGTGACTTCGCTGAACTGCTTCATCACCTCGACCAGGCCGATCACATCGCCCACGGCCACGGTGTCGCCTTCGGCCTTGAATGGCGGCGCGTCAGGCGCCGAACGGCGGTAGAAGGTGCCCGGCAGCGGGCTCAGGACTTCATGGGTAGCGGGCATCGATGCACTCCTGGAAAGCGGGAACAGGAACGAAAGCGGGAAGAACGGAAAACTCAAGGCCGCGCCGGCGCAGCCGCACCGGCAAAACCTGCAACTTCGATGCCGTGCTCGGCCAGTGCGCGGCGCGTGGCCTGCACGAGCGCCAGCGCGCCAGGTGTATCGCTGTGGATGCAGACCGAGTCGAAGCCGATCGCCAGGTCCTGGCCTTCGACCGTGCGCACCACGCCTTCGGTGCAGGCGCGCAGCACCTTGGCGGCCACGGCCTCGGGGTCGAGCGCGCCGACGCGGCGGGTGAAGACGATGGAGCCGCTCAGGTCGTAGTCGCGGTCGGCATAGAACTCGCGCGCCACGGGCTGGCCCAATTCGCGCGCCACCTGGAAGGTGACGGACGATTCCATGCAGAACAGGCGCAGCGTCGGTTCGATCTGCTGCAGGGCCGTGACGAGTGCGCGCGACAGCGCCTCGTCGCGCGCCGCATGCATGTAGAGCGCGCCGTGCGGCTTGATGTGCTGCAGCGTCATGCCGGCCAGCCGCGCGAATTCGCGCAGCGCGCCGAGCTGGTAGACCATGTCGTTCACCAGCTCGTCGGCCGGTGCATTGATATGGCGGCGCCCGAAGCCCACGAGGTCGCGAAAGCCCGGGTGCGCGCCGATGCCCACGCCGTTTTCTCGGGCCAACAACACCGTCTTGCGCATGATGTTCGGATCACCCGCATGAAAGCCTGTGGCGATGTTGGCCGAGCTGATCAACGGCATTAATTCCTGGTCCACACCATCGCCGATGGCCCATGGACCGAAGCTTTCGCCCATGTCGGAGTTCAGATCAATCAGCGTCTTCTTCACGTTTTTGCCTTGTGTTGTTGGCACGGCCAGATGGCAGCAATGCGGGACAAGGTGAAGATTAGTCAGCTGAAAATCGGCTGAAAAGCATTATTTACAGGCGATGCGATATCTGAAAAACAGATACGCCGACTGCCTGCAATGAACGCTACCCTGCAGATCAGTGAATCCTCGGTATCGGATTTGCGCGCGCTGGCATGTAATTTTTGAGAGATAAGTAAATACCCCAGGAAGACCGCACCATGTCTCTGACCCTTCGCCAGCTCAAATACTTCACGGCGGTGGCCGAAGTGGGGCGCATCTCACATGCGGCACTGCAACTCAAACTCTCGCAATCGGCGGTGACCACGGCAGTCCGGGAGCTGGAGGAAATGCTGGGGCAGCAGCTGTTTGAGCGACAGCCTCATGGCGTGGAACTGACCCGGGCCGGACGGCGGTTTCTGAGCCATGCCTATGCCGTGCTCTCGGCTGCAGACGAGGCGATCCGCATGCCGCATGAGGGAGTGAATGTCGAGGGGACGCTGACCATTGCCGCCACCTACACGGTGCTCGGCTACTTCTTGCCCCATCACCTTCAGCGTTTCGAGCAATTGCATCCGCAGATCAAGGTCAAGGTGCACGAAGTAGTGCGTGAAGCCATTGAGGAGGGGCTGATCACGCAGCAATACGACATGGGAGTACTGCTCACGTCCAATGTGGTGCTGCGCGAGCTGTCGCTCGAGACATTCTTTGGCTCGCAACGCCGACTGTGGGTGCCGGCCAAGCATGCGCTGCTCGAAAAGGCGGAAGTCACGCTGGCCGATGTGGCTGCCGAGCCCTACATCCTGCTCACCGTGGACGAGGCAGCGGGCACTGCAATGAAATATTGGAGCAAGACGCCATACCAGCCTCAGATCAGGCTGCGCACGAGCTCTGTAGAAGCAGTGCGCAGCACCGTGGCGAATGGCCTTGGCGTGACCGTTCTCTCGGATATGGTTTATCGACCTTGGTCGCTGGAGGGAAAGCGCATTGAAACCATCAGTCTGCGCGACGCCGTTCCTACGATGAACATCGGGCTTGGGTGGAAGCAAGGCATCGAATTTTCCCCAGCGATGACGGCGTTTCGCGATTACTTTCGGCAGTTGTTTCTCGAGCCGGTCGTGCATCAAGGCAGAAGGAGGCCCGGCGGTTGATGTCGTTGGTTGGACATGCCCGTTTCTGCATTCAGCAAAACGGCTTCCAACGAATTTTTCGCGCATGCGAATGCATCAATTGAGGCATCACTCCATGGCCCGGGTGAAGAATGCCGGCGATTCTTGGATCGATCGACATTCTCTTTCAGCCGTTGTTTTTCGCGCTTGATCTGGCGATGCGCTGGTGCCCGGGTATCAGGGGCATGCTGATCCCGGGCTGGCCATTGCTCTTGGCGCCATGCTGTGCAATCCAATGCCGCACTGCAGGGTCACCAGCTCGATGGCGACGTCGAAGGTTCTACGAGATGGATGAGAACCTGCGCGATCACACGTCGATATTGCCCGCCCGCAGCGCATTCGTCTCGATGAATTCCCGGCGTGGCTCCACTTCATCGCCCATGAGCATGGTGAACACGCGGTCGGCCTCGATGGCCAGAGCCTGATCTTCGGCCTGCAGAACGACCGCGAATGGCACAGCTTCTGCACCCATGTGCTGCAGCAGCCTGCGCTGGCGCAGGACACGCGCTTTGCCACCAACCTGCAGCGCGTGGCGCACCGTAAGGAACTCGATGCGGTGATCGCCTCCGTGCTGGCCCACCTGAGCCGCGAACAGGCCATGCAGCGCCTGGATGCAGGCGGCATCGCCAACGCGCCGCTCAACGACATGCACGCGGTCTGGAACCATCCGCAATTGCAGGAGCGCGAACGCTGGCGCGAGGTGGCCACGCCCGCCGGCAGCATCCAGGCCCTGCTGCCCCCGGCCACGCTGTCGGATGCCGAAGCCGCCATGGGCGCCGTGCTCGCGATGGGCGAGCATACGCAGGCGCTGTGGGAGGAGTTTGGCGGGCTGCACTGAGCCTGGGCGGCCCGCACTTCTTCTGCACGCATTGCACGCCCATCGTGTCGCCCTTGTCGTATTCCGTTGAGGTGCGAAATCTGCGGTCTCGATGGTGATGAAGTTCTGAGGAATTCTTGAAACCGCAAAGCGCTCCCCCGGAGCGCTTTTTTTCGTCAGAGCCTGTCCGCAGGCATCTGCGGATACCGGTCTTAAGGCCTGGGAAAACCATGATTTTGGATGCATTTACTTTGAAGTTGATGCATGTCATATTTCATCCAAATTCATGGATTACCGCTCCCCACGCGGTTCATGCGAAGGGTTCCGAATGGCAGAACGCTCGTTTGTCGAAGAGGTCCGCAAGCTGCGCCTGGGCGCCGGTGAGGTGTTCCGTGGCGAGGGCATCCTGGCCGTGACCAAGGCGCTGCTGGAGTCGGGCGTGAACTATGTGGCG
Organism: Delftia sp. DLF01; assembly: GCF_014852125.1. Classification (NCBI taxonomy): domain Bacteria; kingdom Pseudomonadati; phylum Pseudomonadota; class Betaproteobacteria; order Burkholderiales; family Comamonadaceae; genus Delftia; species Delftia sp. DLF01. The sequence goes on along the minus strand of NZ_JACVAZ010000005.1, from coordinate 113,174 downwards.
GGCTACCAGGGCGCGCCCATCTCGCACCTGATGGATGTGCTGGCCGATGCGCAGGACATCCTGGTTGAGCACGGCATACGCTTCGAGAACAGCGCCAGCGAGGCCACGGCGGCCGCCACGCTGGCCGCCTCGGTCAACTACCCGCTGCGCGGCGCCGTGACCTTCAAGGCCACGGTGGGCACGAACGTCGCTTCCGATGCGCTGGCCAACCTGGCCTCGGGCGGTGTGCAGGGTGGGGCGCTGGTCATCGTCGGCGAGGACTATGGCGAGGGCTCGTCCATCATGCAGGAGCGCAGCCACGCCTTTGCGATGAAGTCCCAGATCTGGTTGCTGGACCCGCGCCCCAATCTGCCCAGCATCGTGCAGGCGGTGAAGAATGGGTTCGATCTTTCCGAAGCCAGCCATACGCCCGTGATGCTGCAGCTGCGCATACGCGCCTGCCATGTGCATGGCCAGTTCATCGCCAGCGACAACCGCCGGCCTGCCCACACCATCGAGCAGGCCATGGCGCAGCCGCAGCGCGACGTGGGCCGCATCGTGCTGCCGCCCGCCAGCTTCGTGCACGAGCAGGAAAAACTCAGCCAGCGCTGGCCCGCCGCCGTGCGCTTCATCGAGGAGCGCGGGCTCAACGAATTCTTTGCCGAGGATGCGGACGACATCGGCATTGCCTGCCAGGGCGGCAGCTACAACGGCCTGATCCGTGCACTGCAGACGCTGGACCTGGCCGATGCCTACGGCAACACGCAGATCCCGCTGTACGTGATGAACGTGGCCTATCCGCTGGTGGACAGCGAGCTGCTGCGCTTTTGCGCGGGCAAGCGCGCCCTGCTGGTGGTGGAGGAAGGCCAGCCGAACTTCGTCGAGCAGAACGTGGCGGCTGTTCTGCGCCAGGCCGGATCGGCCACTGCGCTGCATGGCAAGAACGTGCTGCCCGCCTTCGGCGAGTACACCACGGCCGCCCTGCTCAAGGGGGTGCGCGCCTTTCTGGAGGCGCAGGGCAGGCTGGTGCCGCAGCCGGTGCCGCGCAGGATCATCCCGCTGGCCTCCGTGCCTTCCCTGCCCCCGGTCGAGGCCAGCGTGCAGGCGCGCCCGCCGGGATTTTGCACGGGTTGCCCTGAGCGGCCCATCTTCACCGCGATGAAGCTGGTCCAGCGCGAGCTGGGCGAGCACCATGTCAGTGCGGACATCGGCTGCCACCTGTTTTCCATCCTGCCGCCCTTCAACCTGGGCAACACCACCATGGGCTACGGGCTGGGCGCAGCGGGGGCCGCGGCCTTCCATCCCGCGCAGCCGCGCGAGGGCGTCAAGCGCGTGGTGTCGGTCATGGGCGACGGCGGCTTCTGGCACAACGGCCTGACCAGCGGCATCGCCAACGCGGTGTTCAACAAGAGCGACAACCTGACCATCGTCGTCGACAACAGCTACACCTCGGCCACGGGAGGGCAGGACATTCTTTCCTCCAAGGCCTCCAACCCCACGCGCAGCACCAACCACGCCATCGAAAAGGCGGTGCGCGGCGTGGGCGTGCAATGGGTCAGGACCGTGCGCCGCACCTACGACCTCAAGTCGGTGGTGGGTACGCTGCGCGAGGCGTTGACCACCACGGCCCAGGGCCCCAAGGTGCTGATCGCGCAAAGCGAGTGCATGCTGAACCTGCAGCGCCGCGAAAAGCCCAGGGTCCGCCAGGCCATCGCCAGCGGCCAGCGCGTGGTGCGCGAGCGTTTCGGCGTGGACCCGGACACCTGCACGGGCGATCACTCCTGCATCCGCCTGTCGGGTTGCCCCTCGCTGTCGATCAAGCCCAACCCCGACCCGCTGCGCACCGACCCGGTGGCCACCGTGCTCGACAGTTGCGTGGGCTGCGGCCTGTGCGGCGAGGTGGCGCACGCGGCCGTGCTGTGCCCTTCCTTCTACCGTGCGCAGATCGTCAGCAATCCCACGCGCTGGGACCGCCTGCGCCAGCGTCTGCGCAGCGCCGTGATCGGCTGGCTGCAGGCGCGGGACCAGCAGCGGCGTGCGCGCTACGCGTTCTGAGGGCCTGGCATGGCAAGTCCCCAACCCATCAAGATCGCCATCCTCGCCATGGGGGGGGAAGGTGGCGGCGTGCTGGCCGACTGGCTGGTGGATCTCGGCGAGGCCAATGGCTTCATTGCCCAGAGCACCTCGGTGCCCGGCGTGGCGCAGCGCACCGGCGCCACCATCTACTACGTCGAGCTGTTTGCGCTGGAGCGGGCGCAGCACGACGGTGGCCAACCCGTGCTGGCACTGATGCCGTTGCCCGGCGACGTGGACGTGGTGCTGGCCTCCGAACTCATGGAGGCGGGCAGGGCCGTGCAGCGCGGCCTGGTCACGCACGAGCGCACCACCCTGGTGACGTCCACGCACCGTGTCTATTCCATCGCGGAAAAATCTGCCATGGGCGATGGCCGCGTGGACAGCGCCGCCCTGCTGTCGCATGCACGCCAGGCGGCCCGGCGCTTCGTGGGCATGGACATGGCCCAGGTGGCCGAACAGGCCGGCAGCGTGGTCAGCGCGGCGCTGTTCGGTGCCTTGGCGGCGACCGGCGTACTGCCCTGGAGCCGGGCGCAGTTCGAGGCCACCATCGAGCGCGGCGGCGTGGGCGTGCAGTCCAGCCTGAAGGCCTTTGGTGCGGCCTATGAGCATGTGGCTGAGCCTGCGCCACGAACGCAAGCGCAGACGGCTGACCCCGTCCAGCCTCCGGCCGCGCGCGAGCCAGCCGTAGCAGCCCTGCTGGCGCGCGTGGCGGCATTCCCCGGCGACGCACAGCCGCTCATCACCGAAGGCATACGCCGTCTGATCGACTACCAGGATCCGGCCTACGCCGCGCTCTACCTCGATCGTCTGGCCGAGGTACAGGCCCTGCCAAGCGATGGCACGGGGGCCTTGCTGCGCGACGCTGCGCGCCACCTCGCGCTGTGGATGGCCTACGAAGACACGGTGCGCGTGGCCGACCTCAAGACGCGCGGCAGCCGCTTCGCACGGGTCGAGGCCGAAGTGCGGCTGCAGGCCGGCCAGCAGATCGCAATCCAGGAGTTCATGCACCCGCGCATCGAAGAAATCTGCGACACCCTGCCCGCAGGCCTGGGCCGCTGGCTGGCCAGGCCGCATGCGGTGCACCGGCTGGTGGCGCGCTTCACGCGCCAGGGGCGCACGGTCTCCACCAGTTCGCTGCGCGGCTTTTTGCTGCTGTGGGGCCTGGCGCGGCTGCGCGGCCTGCGGCGCGGCTCTCTGCGCTTCCAGCACGAGAACGCGCGCATCGAGCAATGGCTGGCGCAGATCGCCGAGACGGCCGCTTTCAACCCGGCCCTGGCGTCCGAGGTGGTCCGCTGTCAGCGCTTGGTCAAGGGCTATGGCGACACCCATGCGCGGGGCCTGGCTAACTACCAGCTGCTGATGCAGGCCGTGCGCCGCGCCGGGTCTGCGCTGGCGCCTGCCACGTTGTGTGCGCTGCGCGAGGCGGCTCTCGCGGACGAGCATGGCCACGCGCTGCGGGCCGCACTGCAAGGCCAGGCACTGGCCTGATTTCAAGCAACAAGCATGGAGGAGGGAACGTCATGAAAATCACCATCCTGGGCGGCGGCCACGGCTGCTATGCGGCAGCGGCCGATTTGTCCGAAGCGGGCCATGAAGTCCGGCTGTGGCGGCGCGATGCGGCGGCGCTCGCACCGCTTGCGGTGGCGGGCTCCATCATCCTCAAGGATGCCAATGGCAGCCGAGAAGTGCCGCTTGCCATGGCGACGCCCGACATCGGTCAGGCCTTGAGGGGAACACAGCTGGTCGTGATCCCCAGCCCGGCGATCGCCCAGGCCGACATCGCCACCGCGATGGCTCCGCATCTGGCCGATGGGCAGGTCGTCTTCCTGCCGCCAGGCACCTTCGGCAGCTATGTGATGGCACGGCTGGTGCGTGCTGCCGGCAGCCGGGCCGACGTCGCCTGGGCCGAAACCGGAACGCTGCCCTATCTGGCGCGCAAGCATGGGGAGCGCGAAGTCAACGTCACGGTGCGTGCACTGCGCCTGCCCACCGGCGTGTACCCGGCACGCAAGGCAACCGAAGCCATCGCCGTGATCCGCGCCGCCTATCCGAGCGTGCATGCCTGTGGCGATGCGCTTTCGGGTGCAATGATGAATGCAGGTCCGGTCATCCATCCGCCATTGATGGTGATGAACGCCGCGCCGCTGCAGCACTTCGAGCGCTGGGACATCCACAACGAAGGCACGCAGGCGGCAGTGCGCGCCGTGACCGACCATCTCGACCGCGAACGCATGGCTGTGCGCGAGGCGCTGGGCTACGGCGCGCCCCACTATCCGCTGGCCGACCACTACGACAACGACCAATGGATGTATGGCGACGCGCACAAGCAGCTCGTCAAGTCCGGTGACTGGCGAGAGCACATCGACCTGCACCGGCATCGCTACATCACCGAAGACACCGAGCTGGGCTTGGCCTTTCTTGCCTCGGCCGCGCGCTGGGCGCAGGTGGATGCGCCTGTTGCGCACGGCCTGCTCGCCATCGTGGGTGGCTTTCTCGGGCGCGACCTGCGCCACGGCCCGCGCACCTTCGAGGCTCTGGGTCTTGCCGGTCTTGACCGCGCCGCATTGCAGCAGCGCCTGCACGACGGGGAGCGGCCATGACAGCGCATCTGACCGAGCCCATGCCGGCACCTGTCGCAGCCGTGGGCGCCGGCCGCATGGGACGCGGCATCGCCATCGCCTTCGCCTATGCGGGCCACCGCGTCGCGCTGATCGACCTCAAGCCGCGTGCAGCGCAGGCCGCCGAGCGCCTGCGCGACGAGGCTTTCCAGGAAATCCGCGCCAGCCTGCAGGCGCTGACCCGGCTGGGCGCGCTGCAGGCCGCGCAGGCCCAGGCCATCGAAGCGCGGATCGAATTTTTCGCGGCAGATGCCGCGAGCAGGGCTTTGGCGGGCGCGGGCCTGGTGCTCGAAGGTGTCCCGGAAACGCTGGAGGCCAAACGTGAGGCCTTTGAACAGCTCAACCGCCATTGCCATGAAGAAGCCATCCTGGCCTCCACAACAAGCAGCATTCTCGTCACGCAGATCGCCGGCTTCGTGCACCGGCCTGAACGGTTTCTGAACATGCACTGGCTCAACCCGGCCTACCTGATCCCGGTGGTCGAGCTGAGCGCGCACGCAGGCACCGACCCGGAAGTCGTGCGCCGCGCGACGGCGATGCTCGAATCGATAGGCAAGGTGCCGGTGCTGTGCGCGCAGGCGCCGGGCTATATCGTGCCGAGGCTGCAGGCACTGGTGATGAACGAGGCGGCCCGCATGATCGAGGAGGGCATCGCCACCGCCGAGGAAATCGACAAGGCCACGCGCCACGGGCTGGGCCTGCGCTTCGCGGCGATGGGCGTCGTGGAGTTCATCGACTTCGGCGGCTGCGACATCCTGCACCACGCGAGCCGCGAGATGTCTGCCTCGATCGATGCACAGCGCTATGCGGCCCCCGCCATCCTTGGCCGCATGGTCGAGCAGGGCCTGCTGGGCCTGAAGTCAGGCAGCGGCTTCTATGACTACGCGGGACAGGACCTTGCCGCCTGCCGCGAGGACGTGCTGGCGCGCACGCTCGCCCAGCTGCGCAACGCCGGCCTCTGGCGGCCGGCGGCCGACCTGACCCTTGCCTCACCGGGAGCCCTTCCATGAGTCATGCCCGCACCACCTCATTTCACGAGTCATCCCGCGAGAAATGCCTGCCAGCCCCACGGAGGCGCCGCCGCCTGCTGCTGCGCGACTGCCGGCAGGCCCTGGCCGTGCTGCTGTGCGCAGTCGGCGCAGTGACCGCCGCGCACGCCTGGCCGACGAAGCCGCTGCGCCTGGTCGTATCGTTCTCGCCTGGTGGCCTGGCCGATGTGATGGTGCGGTTGCTGCAACCGCAACTGGCCGAAGCCCTGGGCCAGCCTGTGCTGATCGACAACCGCAGCGGCGCCTCGGGCAACCTGGCTGCGGACCTGGTGGTCAAAGGCGGTGACGGGCACAGCTTTCTTGTCACCACCTCCACCGTCGAGTCGGTCAATCCCTACATGTTCTCCAGCATGTCGTTCGATCCGGGCAAGGATCTGGTGCATGTGGCGCTGCTTGCCAACAGCCGTCTGTTTCTCGTCACGCGGCCCGACCTGCCGCCGCGCGATCTGAAGGCTTTCGTCCAACACGCACGCGCCCATCCCGGCAAGCTCAGCTACGGTTCTCCGGGCACAGGCAGCACGCCGCACCTGGCCGCAGAAATCTTCAAGCAGGCTGCCGGCATCGTCGCCACCCACGCCCCTTACCGTGGAGCGCAGCCGGTGCTGCAGGACCTGTTGTCGGGCCAGATCGACTATGCCTTCGTGCCCGGCACGGCGCTGACCTGGGTGCGCGGCGGCAAGCTCAGGCTGCTGGCGGTCGTGGGGCCGGCGCGCGTGCCCGAGGCACCCGACACACCGACTTTTGCCGAACAAGGCCTGGGCGACGTGGCCGTCGACACGCTGTTCGGCGTCTACGGCCCTGCCGGCACGCCGCCCCAGGTGGTGGACCGGCTCAACGGCGAGATCAACAAGCTGCTCGCGCAGCCGTCCATCAAGCTGCGGTTCGCCGAGCTGGGCGCCGAGCCCCTGCCGGCCAGCCCGGCCGCGTTCAAGTCCGCCGTACAGGCCGAGGCCCTGCGATTTGCCGCCGTGGTGAAGGCCGCAAACATCAAGGCGGACTGATGGAGTACCCCATGGCCCAGCCGACCGACTCCACCTCCCCTGCCCCCACGCTCACGCTGCGCGTCGCGCAGGCCGTGCCGCTCAACCCGCTGATCCGCATGCTGGTGCTGCGCGCGGCCGATGGCGTGCCGCTGCCCGGGTTCGAGGCCGGATCGCACCTGCGCGTGCGGGTGGGCCCGGGCAGTGGCATGCAAGATTGGCGCGAGTACTCGCTGATCGAGCTGGACCACGGCGCCGACGCCGCACCGGCCCAATACCGCATCGCCGTGCGGCTGGACGCCGAAGGCCGCGGTGGCTCGCGCTTCATGCACGCCTTGCAGGAGGGCGAGGAGATCACCATCGAGCCGCCGCGCAATGATTTCCCCCTGTCTGAGCACATGGGCTGCGCGGTGCTGGTCGCGGGCGGCATCGGCGTCACGCCGCTGGCCAGCATGGCGGCGCGCTGCCGCGCCCAGGGCAGGCCTGTGCGCATGGTCTACGCCGGCCGCAGCCATGCGCTGATGGCTCTGCTGCCCGAGCTGCGGGCCCTGCTGGGCGATGCGCTGCATGTGCATGCCGACGACGAGCGGGGCGCGCCGCTGGACGTGGGCGCCTTGCTGGACCACTGCGAGGCCGATGACCACCTGTATGTCTGCGGCCCCCAGCCCTTGCTCGATGCCGTGCTGCAGGGTGCGCAGGCCCGTGCGTGGCCCATGGAGCGCGTGCAGTTCGAACTGTTCACGGCCGCGCTGCCGCAGGCCGGCGACCACGCCTTCGAGCTGGTGCTGGCGCAAAGCGGCCGGCGCTGCACCGTGGCGGCGGACCAGAGCATCCTCGATTGCCTGGTCGAGCAAGGGTGCGATCCGCTGTTCGACTGCCGGCGCGGCGAATGCGGGGTCTGCGCCGTGCCCGTGCTCGAAGGCGAGATAGACCACCGCGACCATGTGCTCAGCGCCAGCGAAAAGGCCGCGGGCAACGTGATCCAGATCTGCATCTCGCGCGCCAGGGGGCCGCGCCTGGTGCTGGACCTCTGAGGCCCCACCCACCCCATGCGAGGAGACACCGATGATGCTCACAACCTTGAGGCGGCTGGCTTTGCTGGCCCTGCTTCCGCTGGCCGCACTGACTGCACTGGCCAATGACGGCAAGCCCGTCGAATGGGTCGTGGGCTACGCGCCCGGCGGCGGCTCCGACGTGGTGGCGCGCATGCTGGCCGATGCCATGGGCAAAAGCATGCAGCAGTCCTTCATCGTGGTGAACAAGCCGGGCGCGGGCGCGAACATCGCCGCCGAATACGTGGCGCGCACGCGCAGCCCGGAGCACATCGTCTCCACGGTGGATTCGGCCGTGCTGGCGGCCAATCCCTTTCTCTACGGCAAGCTGGGCTATAGCGCCGAACGTGACTTCGCGCTGGCCGGCATGATCGCGCGCTTTCCACTGGTGCTGGTGGTGGGGCCTCACGTGCCGGCCAAAAGCCTGCCGGAGTTCCTGGCCTGGGCCCGCAATGCGCCCGAAGGCACCAGCTACGGCAGCCCGGGCCTGGGCAGCCCGCACCACCTGGCGATGGAGCTGTTGCGCAGCCGGTCGGGATTGCAACTGACCCATGTGCCCTACCGCGGCGCCGCGCCCGCCCTGGCCGATGTGGCCGGTGGCCAGCTGCCCTTCATGTTCGTCGATACCTCCAGCGGCGGCCCCTTCATCAGCACGGGCAAGGTACGCGCCATCGGCGTCGCCAGCCCGCAGCGCATGCAGTCCATGCCCGATCTGGTGACCCTGGCCGAGCAGGGCCTGCCCGGCTTCGAGGCCTATGCCTGGCAGGCCCTGGTGGTGCCGGCCGCCACACGGCCCACCACCGTGCAGGCCCTGAACAAGGCGCTGAACCTGGCGCTGAATTCCGCCGACGTGAAGGCCCGCATGCAGACGCTGGGCATCGAGCCACTGCCCACCACGCCCGCCGAGGCCACGCACTACGCCGCCCAGGAACGCGAGCGCTGGGGCCGCGTGATCCGCAACGCCCACATCCGCCTGGACTGACGCCATGGACCGCAACCCCCGCTACCACGACAAGCCCGAGGCAGTGGCCGCCCTCGTGCGTGATACCGAAGTGCACAAGGACTGCTACACCAGCGAAGAAGTCTTCGCCCTGGAGATGGAGCAGCTGTTCGCCAGCGCCTGGATCTATGTCGGCCATGGCAGCCAGATTCCTAAGCCCGGCGACTTCTATGCCACCACCGTGGGCGACCAACCCGTGGTCATGGTGCGCCACACCGATGCCAGCATCAAGGTGCTCTACAACCGCTGCGCGCACAAGGGCGTGCAGATCGCCCCCGAGGGCTGCGGCCACACGGGCAAGTTCTTCCGCTGCCCCTACCACGCCTGGACCTACCGCACCGATGGCCGGCTGCTGTCCATTCCCCTGAAGAAGGGATACGACAACACGGGCTTCGAGGCCTGCGAGGCCAGCCAGGGCATGGTGGCCGTGGGCGCCGTCGAGGTGTACCGAGACTTCGTCTTCTGCCGTCTCCGGCCGCAGGGCATAGGTTTTGCAGAATTCTTCGGCCCCTCGCTGTCCACGTTGGACAACATGGTCGAGCGCTCGCCCGAGGGGCGCCTTGAGGTGGCCGGTGGCGTCATGCGCTACCTGCACCGCTGCAACTGGAAGATGCTGGTGGACAACCAGACCGACACCTGCCATCCCATGGTGGCGCACGAGTCGTCGGCCGGCACGGCGGTCAAGGTCTGGCAGCAGGCCCCCGAGGGCACGCCCCGGCCCATGGCGGTGGAGCTGTTCGCGCCCTTCGTGAGCCCCTACGAGTTCTTCGAGAACATGGGCATTCGCGTATGGCCCAACGGCCATGGCCACACGGGTGTCAGCGACTCCATCCATGCGGCATATTCGCCCGCGCCCGGCTACTGGGAAAGCATGGTCGCGGCCTACGGCGAAGAGCGTGCGCGCGGCATTCTGGGCGAGGTGCGGCACAACACCGTCTACTTTCCCAACCTCATGGTCAAGGGGCCGATACAGACGCTGCGCCTGTTCAAGCCGCTGGCGGCCGACAGGACGCTGGTGGAGAGCTGGACCTTCCGCCTGGCAGGGGCGCCCGACCTGCTGCTGGAGCGCACGCTCATGTACAACCGGCTCGTCAACGCACCCACCTCGGTGGTGGGCCACGATGACCTGGAGATGTACGAGCGTGCCCAGCAGGGCCTGGCATCTCGCGGCTCGCAATGGGTGAACGTGGGCCGCCTGTTCGACCCCGCCGAAAAGGACCAGGGCGAAGCCGTGACCAACGGCACCAGCGAATGGCAGATGCGCAGCCAGATGCGTGCCTGGGTGCGCTTCATGACGGACGGCATGCACGACGCCATGCACGCGCAGGAGGCCCGGCCATGAACCCCGCTCAACCCACCGATCAGCAGCTCATCGACTTCGTGCTCGACGAAGCCGCCTTGCTCGACGCATTGCGCTACGACGACTGGCTGGCCCTGTTCACCGACGACGGCCACTACTGGATGCCGCTGGCCCCTGGCCAGACCGATGCCCGCCTGCATGCCTCGCTGCTGTACGAAGACCGGCTGCTGCTGCAGGTGCGCATAGAGCGCCTGCACGGGGCGCGCACCTTCTCGCAACAGCCCGGCAGCCGTTGCCACCACCTGCTGCAGACGCCACGCGTGACGGCGCGCGACGACGCGACCGGCATCTACCACTGCCGCACGGCCTTCCACTACATCGAGACGCGGCAGGACGAGCAGACGCTGTATGCGGGCTGGGCCAGCCACGAACTGGTGCGACAAGGCGATGGCGCGCTGCGCATGCGGCTCAAGCGCGTGGATCTGGTCAACTGCGATGCCGCGTTCGGCAACATGCAACTGTTCATGTGAGGCTTGCGATGCCCTGTGCCAACCCTTGGATCGACAGCTTCGCGCCCGCTGCGCGCACCCTGCCGGCGATGCTGGAGCAGCAAGGCCGACGCTTTGCCGACCGCACCTTGCTCGTGGCCGGCGACATCCCCTGGAGCTACGCCGATGCACTGCGCACCGCCCGTGCCATGGGCGCGGTGCTGAGGGGCGCCGGTATAGGCCCCGGTGACCGCGTGGCCCTGATGTGCGGCAACCGTCCCGAGTTTTTGCAGGCGCTGCTGGGCTGCGCCTGGATAGGCGCCATCACCGTGCCCATCAACACCGCTGCGCGTGGCCCCTCGCTGCGGCACATGCTGGCCAACAGCGGCGCGCGGCTGTTCGTGGCTGAGGCCGAGGGGCTGGCGGCACTGCAAGGGCTGGAGGACCGTGACAGCCTGGCTCTGGAGCGCGTGTGGTGCATCGATGCGCCGCCGCCGCCTGGTGCCGTGCCAGACACCGGCCCTTTTCCGGCACCGGATGAGGTGCCGGCCGACGCCATCGCAGACCCTGCACCCGTGCAGCCTGGCGACACGCTGGCCATCCTCTACACCTCGGGTACGACCGGCCTGTCCAAGGGCGTGTGCTGCCCGCATGCGCAGTTCTACTGGTGGGGTCGCCATACCGCGCAACTGTTGGAGCTGTCGGGCTCGGGGGAGGGCGAGGTACTGCTGACCACGCTGCCGCTGTTCCATACCAATGCCCTGAATGCCTTCTTCCAGGCCTTGCTGACGGGATCCACGCTGGTGGTGGAAAAGCGCTTCTCGGCGTCGGGCTTCTGGGCTGCGCTGGCGCAGCACCGGGCCACGGTGACCTATGTGCTGGGCGCCATGGTACCCATCCTGTTGTCCCGGCCGGTGTCGCCGCTGGACCGCGCGCACCGGGTGCGCATGGCGCTGGCACCCGGCGTGCCGCCGCGCTTTCATGCGCAGTTCGGCGAGCGCTTCGGCATGCGGCTGCTGGACGGCTACGGCTCCACCGAGACCAATTTCGTGATCGGCCTGGGTGCCGAGCAGCGCCCCGGCAGCATGGGCCGCGTGGTGCCGGGCTTCACCGCGCGCGTGGCCGACGCGCATGACGGGGAGGTGCCGCCCGGCACGCCCGGCGAGTTGCTGCTGCGCGCCGACGAGCCCTTTGCCTTCGCCACCGGCTACTTCGGCATGCCCGAGCAGACCGTGCAGGCCTGGCGCAACCTGTGGTTCCACACCGGCGATCGCGTGGTGCGCGATGCTGACGGCTTCTTCATCTTCCTCGACCGGCTCAAGGATGCGATCCGCAGGCGTGGCGAAAACATCTCCTCCTATGAGGTCGAGCAGGTGCTGCTGAGCCACCCGGACGTGGCCGTGGCGGCGGTGTTCCCTGTGCGCAGCGAGCTGGCCGAGGACGAGGTCATGGCCGCCATCGTGCCGCGCGAGGGCGTTGCGCCGGACCCTGTGCAACTGCTGCGCTTTTGCGAACCGCGCATGGCGTACTTCGCCGTGCCTCGCTACCTGGAATTCATGGCCGCTCTGCCCTCGACCGAGAACGGCAAGGTGCAGAAATTCAAGCTGCGCGAGCGCGGCATCACCGCGCAAACCTGGGACCGCGAGGCGGCCGGCTTCCAACTCAAGCGCTGACCCCTGGGAGAAACCACCATGCAAACCTTGCGACGCCTGGCGCGATCTTTGGCCGCGCTGCTGTGCACCGCTTGCCTGGCACTGGGTGCGGCCGCAGGCACGGGGACGCAAGATGCCTACCCCAGCAAGCCCATCCGCATCATCGTGCCCTTTCCGCCGGGAGGCGGCAGCGACCTCGTGGCCCGCACGGTGGCGGCTCGCCTGGGCGAGCGCTGGAAGCAGCCCGTTCTGGTGGACAACCGGCCCGGGGGCAACACCCTCATCGCGGCCGAGGCGGCAGCCCGGGCGGCGCCGGACGGGCATACGCTGTTCGTGGCCATAGACGCCACGCTGGCCATGAACCAGAGCCTGTATCGCAAGCTGCCCTATGACCCGGTCAAGAGCTTCGTGCCGGTCACGCTGGCCATCACCATGCCCATGGTGCTCGCGGCCCACCCGTCGGTGGGCGCGCGCAGCATGGCCGAGCTGCTGGCGGCGGCGCGTGCCCAGCCCGGCCGGCTGGCCTATGCGCATGGCGCCCTGCCGGCCCAGGTGGCCGGCGAGGTGTTCAAGCGCGCAGCTGTCGTGGACCTGCTGGCCGTTCCCTACAAGGGAGGTGCCCCGGCCATGACGGACACGGTGGCGGGCCAGGTTCCACTGATCTTCGATGCGCTGGGGCCGGCCATGCCCTACCTTCAGGGCGGCAAGGTGCGCGCGCTGGCGGTGACCAGTGCCGCGCGCAGCCCGCTGCTGCCCGAGGTGCCGACCCTGGCCGAATCGGGCCTGCCCGGCGTGGACCTGCAGACCTGGATCGGCTTCGTGGTGCCGGCCGGCACGCCGCTGCCCATCATCGACCGGCTGCACCGGGAGCTGACAGCCATCTTGCAAATGCCGGGCACGCGCGAGCTGCTGACCGGCATGGGCATGACGGTGGTGGCCGGCACGCCCGCGCAGTTTGCGCAGACCATCGCGGAGGACGCCCTCAAGTTCGGCCGCATCATCGAGGCGGCCGGTATCCGGCTGGACTGAGCATGGCCGCCTACCTGCAACGCAAAGGCTATGAGGGCGTGGCGCTGGCCGTGCCCGTCACCGTGCCCTACGAGCGCTACAGCCTCCATGGTGCGCACCGCTTCCTGGGCCAGGCCATGCGCGGCCTGCTGGCCGGCAGCGGGCTGGCCAAGGCGCAGATCGACGGCCTGACGGTCAGCAGCTTTTCGCTGGCGCCCGACACCGCCGTGGGCGTGACCCAGCACCTGGGCCTGTCGCCACGCTGGCTGGACCACATTCCTACAGGCGGCGCCTCGGGCGTGATGGCGCTGCGCCGCGCCGCGCGGGCCGTGCAGTGCGGCGATGCCCAGGTCGTGGCCTGCGTGGCGGCCGACACCAACCATGTGGACTCGTTCCGCCAGACGCTGGGTGCGTTCAGCGATTTCGCGCGCGATGCCAGCTATCCCTATGGCGCTGGTGGGCCGAACTCCATGTTCGCCTTCATCACCGCGCACTACATGCGCACCCACGGCGCGCGGCGCGAGGATTTCGGGCGCATCGCCGTGGCCCAGCGCACCAACGCGCTGCGCAATCCAAAAGCCTTGTTCCGCAAGCCCCTGACGCTCGATGACTACATGGCGGCACGGCCCATTGCCGAGCCCATCCATTTGTTCGATTGCGTCATGCCCTGCGCGGGGGCGGAGGCCTTTCTCGTGATGGCGCCCGAGCGCGCGCGTGACCTGGGCCTGCCCCATGTGCTGCTGCACGGCGCCATCGAACGCCACAACGCCTATGCAGACGACCCGGTGATGCTGCGCGGCGGCTGGGCAGTGGACCGCGACGATCTCTACGCCCAGGCGGGCATCCAGCCCCGGGACATCGACCTGCTGCAGACCTATGACGACTACCCGGTGATCGCCATGATGCAGATGGAGGATCTGGGTTTTTGCGGCAAGGGCGAAGGGCCGGACTTCGTGCGTACCCATGACTTGACCCATGCCGGAGATTTTCCGCACAACACCGGTGGCGGTCAGCTGTCCTGCGGCCAGGCGGGTGCGGCCGGCGGCTTTCTGGGCCTGACGGAGGCGCTGCGCCAGCTCACCGGACAGGCCGGGGAACGCGCCGTGCCCGGTGCGTGCACTGCGCTCGTGGGCGGCTTTGGCATGGTGACCTACGACCGCTGCCTGTGCACGGGCGCCGTGATCCTCGGGAGCAGCGAATGACAACGCCATTCACGAAGCCCGCGCGCAAGAACCCTGTGCTGCGCACCCCGCAGATCAATCTGCCGCCGTCCGCGCGCGGCCGCGTGGCGCTGGGACTGACGGCCGCTGCCGCCGAAGGGCGTTTTGCGCTGCAGGTCTGCGCCGAATGCGGCGCCGTGCAGTACCCGCCGCGCGAGGCCTGCCACCGCTGCCTGTCGCCCGATCTGCCCTGGCAGCCGCAGGACGGCGCAGGAGTGCTGCTGGCCTCCACCACGCTGGCCCACAGCAACGACCTGTATTTCCGCGAGCGCCTGCCCTGGCGCTTGGGCATGGTGAAGCTGGATGCCGGGCCCAGCGTCATGGTCCATCTGCATGGTGAAGTCCGAGCCGAACCCTGCCGTGTGCAGGTGCAGGCCCGGCTGGACCGTGCTGGCCAGGCGGTGCTGATCGGATGTCCCGAGAAAGGAACGGAACACATGGCTGACGACCCCCTGCTGCGCGAAATGGCCAGCGACCCGAAGTACCGCAAGGTCCTGGTGACGGACGGCAAGTCTGCCGTGGGCCAGGCCCTGGTGCATGCCCTGGTGAAAGCCGGTGCCGACCTGGTCTGGGTGGGCCATGCCGAACCCTGGAAGCAACTGCCGGGACTGGCCGAACTGGCGGCCCTGCCTCAGGTCACGCTGGTGCCGCTGGACGTGACCGATGAGCGCTCGGTCAGCACCCTGGCAGGCCGCATCGGCGGCAAGGTCGACATCGTGGTCAACACGGCCGAACTGCACCGGGGCTTTGGCATCGCTGCGCGGCGTGGCACCGACGTGGCCAAGGCCGAGATGGAGGTCAACTACTTCGGCCTGCTGCGGCTGGCGCAGTGCTTCGGCCCGGCGCTCAGGGGCCGCTCGGCCGATGGTGCCGTGCATGCGACGGCATGGGTCAATCTGCTGTCGGTCTATGCGCTGGCCAATTTCCCCGCGCACGGCACCTTCTCGGCGTCCCAGGCTGCTGCCCTGTCGCTGGCACAGTGCCTGCGCGCCGAAATGCAGCCCGCGGGCATCCGCGTGGTCAATGTGTTCCCCGGGCCTATCGACGATGAATGGAACCAGAACCTGCCACCACCCAAGCTGGCGCCAGCCGCACTGGCCTCGGCCATCGTGCGCGCGCTGCAGAGTGGCGTGGAGGACCTCTATCCCGGCGACGTGGCCCAGGAGTGGCACCAGCGCTGGCGCCACGACCCCAAGGTACTGGAACGCGAACTTGCCGCAGGAGGACACTGACATGACCACTTCCCCCGATCTGCTGGCCGGCCTGGCGCTGGCCCTGGCCACCGGACGCATCCGCATCGTCGACCTGACCCAGACGCTGAGCCCTGATTTCCCTACCATTGCCCTGCCCCCTGACGTGGGCCAGTGCCAGCCCTTTCGCATCGAGCAGATATCGGCCTATGACGAGCGCGGGCCGGGCTGGTACTGGAACAACTTTTCCTGTGGCGAGCACACGGGCACGCATTTCGATGCGCCCATCCACTGGATCTCGGGCCGCGACCTGCCCAACAACGCCGTGGACAGCATTCCCGCGCAGCATTTCATCGCCCCGGCCTGCGTGATCGATTGCAGCGCGCAGGTCGCAACCGATCCCGACTATCTGATGGGCGTGGAAGACATCGAGCGTTTCGAGGCTGCGCATGGCCGCATTCCGGCCGGCAGCTGGGTGCTGATGCGCACCGACTGGTCCAGGCGTTGGTCGCAGGCGCGCGATGCCCAGGCCTTCCAGAATTTCGACGCCACCGGGCAGCACACGCCAGGGCCGGACACGGAGGCGGTGCGCCTGCTGGTCGAGCAGCGTGACGTGCTGGGCTTTGGCTCCGAGGCCATAGGCACGGACGCGGGGCAGGGCTATCACCTGCGCCCGCCCTATCCCTGCCATTCGCTGATGCACGGTGCGGGCAAGTACGGCCTGCAATGCCTGACCCGCCTGGACCAATTGCCGCCTACAGGCGCGCTGGTGGTGGCTGCGCCACTGAAGATAGAAAACGGCAGCGGCAGCCCGCTGCGGGTACTGGCGCTGGTGGAGGTCAGGGCATGAAGACGAACAAGGTGGCGGCGGTGACGGGCGGCAGTGCGGGCATCGGCAAGGTGGTCTGCGAGCAACTGCTGGACCAGGGCTACGAGGTGGTATCGCTGGCGCGGCGGCGTGCCGGAATCGACCATCCACGGCTGCACAGCATCGAGGTCGACCTGGCTGACCGTGCCGCCACGGCCCAGGCCGTGCAGTCCATGGTGCAGCAGCATGAGGTCACCACCATCGTGCACAACGCTGGCGTGATCCGCGCTGCGCTGCTGCCGCAGGTGAAACTCGCGGATCTGGATGCCCTGGTCGACCTGCATCTGGGCTGTGCGGTTCAGATGCTGCAGGCCGCGCTGCCTGCCATGCGCCAGCGGCAGTTCGGCCGCGTGGTGCTGCTGTCCTCGCGGGCGGCGCTGGGTCTGGCCACGCGCACCAGCTACTCGGCCACCAAGGCCGGCATGCTGGGCATGGCGCGCACCTGGGCACTGGAGCTGGCGCCTGAGGGCATTACGGTCAACGTGGTCGCGCCGGGGCCGATCCGCACCGACATGTTCTATGACGTGGTGGAGCAGGGCAGCGACAAGGAGCGCCAATTGGCCGCCTCCGTACCCGTGCGCCGGCTTGGCGAGGCCGCCGATGTGGCGCGTGCGGTGGCCTTCTTTGCCGACGAGGCCAGCGGCTTCGTGACCGGCCAGGTGCTGTATGTCTGCGGCGGCACCAGCGTCGGCAGCCTCGCGCTGTAGCTGTCGATACAGCGGTTCAGCCAGGCGGCAGGTGCAGCTCGATGATGCGCCGCAGCGTGACCTTCAGGGCCTCAGCGCGCTTGAGGCCAAAGGGCTGCAGCACGCGCAGCTCGTGCTCCTTGGCCTTGCGGATCAGGTCGGCCAGGGTGGCCTGGCCGGCCGGCGCGATGCGCACCATGGTCAGGCGCCGGTCGCTCTCGTGCGCGAAGCGCTCCACATAGCCCTTGGCCTCCATGCGGTCCAGCAGCCGCGTGACCGTGGGCTGCTTGGTGACCGAGATCTGCGCCAGCCGCCCGGTGCTGATGCCCTGCGAACCGGTCAGCGAGGCCAGGATGCGCCACTCCGTGACCGAAAAGCCCTCGGCCTCGACCACGGCATGGAACTCCGCCGAAATCAGCTTGCTGGCCTGTGCCAGCAGCGCCGGCAGGTAGTCCTCGACAAAGGGCAGCGCTGCGTCGTGCTCGTCCTGCGGGTCCTCATCCATGCCGGTACCTTTGTGAGCCGAGGTGCGGGGTGGCAGACGATGTGAAAAATAGAGGGTTCATCTGGCAGGGGATTTTGCATCTTCTGCGTCATGGCTTCTTGATGGCGGCGGGTACCCCCGGGGGCGAGAAGCGTGTACCACACCGGGAACACCATGCCTGCGTAGCCTTCTTCGGTCAGCATCGCGGCACATCGGGCGTGACGCGTTACGCTGCAGCAGTGGTGACGCCTTCGCGTATGCCTGGGCTGAATCAACTTCGGCGTGCTTGAGCACTCGTTCAGGGTCTGGGGCACACAGTCCATCTTGGGAGCAATGGACTAGATGGTCACCCAAAGTGACGGGTATTGCCCGCGCTGCTCCTGTACGGTCCTCGCTGTGTACTTGCGTGCCCCAGATATGTACAATACTGTTTTTATTTACAGTATTCTGATGTATCGAACTGGTGGGCTTCACCAGTTCGTTCCGAGGGCAAGCTAGAATGACTGCTATGAAAACCACATCGAAAGTCAGCGGAAAGACCATCGCCCACTTTTCTGGGCACGAGACATTCCCTCTGCGTCAAATGTGGCTCAAGAAGGCTTTTGATCAAGCGATCAATGGTGGATTGATCCGAAAATCCGTCTTCACTGATGAGAATGCAATCTCTGAATTCGGCGTCGGTAAAAACATGGTGGCATCAATCCGACATTGGGCCTTGGCATGCGGCCTCATGTATGAGAAGAGTGACGAATTCCGTGTCGGTAGCCTCGCCCGTGAAATTTTTCAAGATGGCGGTCTTGACCCCTATGCAGAGAGTCCTTCGACAGCATGGCTTGCCCACTGGCAGCTAGCGGGCTATTGCCTTCGCTCTACCACTTGGTACTGGCTTTTCAACCATGTGACTACCCCATCGTTCACTCGCCAAGAGCTTGAAGAGCCGCTAGCGAGTTACGCCCGTATGCTCAACCCGAAGCACAGGCTCTCTGCTTCGACAATCTCGCGTGACTTGGAGACGTGCCTTCGCAGCTATGCACCTCGTGCAGCGGGAAGTTCACCCGAAGATTTTGCCGAACCTCTGTTAGGTGAGTTGGGTCTCCTGCAGGAACCCCATAAAGGCCAATACACCTTTCGCCGCGGCCCGAAGACCTCATTACATGATGGCATCTTTGCCTATGCCCTCGTCGACTTCTGGGATCGCGAGGCCGAAGGCCAAAGCTCGCTGGCTTTCGAGACCATTGCCTACGCCGAGGGCTCGCCGGGCCGGGTCTTCAAGCTCGACGAAGAGTCGATCGCACAACGACTTATCACCCTCTCCGACTTCACTGGGCGCAAGCTCGAATGGACCGACTCTGCCGGCCTTAGGCAAGTCCACCGCAAGCAAATGTCCAAGGAAGAAATCAAGAACCTGATCAGGCGCGCTTATGACTGATAAAAAGCAACTGGCGCTGTCCGACATCGTCCAAATTTCGCGCCAGTACCAACGCTCTATTCGCGTCGACGCGGACATCGGCCGCGCTGATGCGCTCTCCGGTTACATCTGCCATGCGACGGCTAACTCCGTCGTTGATGGCATGTGCAGACAGCTTGCCAGCACCAACCAGCGCTGCTTTACCTGGACTGGCCCCTTCGGAGGCGGTAAGAGCTCATTGGCCGTCGCCTTGGCAAGCGCGCTGCATTCTGACAAGAACCTGCGGGTCAAGGCCCGTGAGGCGCTGTGGCTGGATTCCAAGCCTGCCTTCGACAAAGCCTTCCCAGTGAGCAAAGGGTGGTTGCTCGTACCGGCCGTGGGCCGGCGAGGAAGCGTGATCTCCGAGCTCCATGCATCGCTGCGTCGCGCGCAGGGTCGCAACGTCGACAGTCGTAGCAAGCCCACCGCCCAATCGTTGATCGCGGAGCTTCTTGAAGAAGCCAAGAGCCGGCCGCAGGATGGCGCGCTGGTCATCATCGACGAGATGGGCAAGTTTCTGGAAGCCTCTGCCCTGGGCTCCGGAGACGATGTCTACTTTTTCCAAGAGCTGGCCGAAGCCGCCGCGCGCTCCGAGGGGCGCCTAGTGGTCGTGGGCGTGCTGCATCAGTCTTTCGTACAGTATTCCGCCCGTTTAGGTATCGACACCCGCGACGATTGGGCCAAGGTTCAAGGCCGGTATGCCGACCTGCCTTTTGTAGCCGCGAGCGACGAAGTGGTCGAACTCATTGGCCGCGCGATCCACATCAAGGACGGCCCGCCACCTTGGATGCCCGAGGCATCCAAGGACATCGCTGAAGCGATTCGTTCGCGCCGTCCCGCCGTGGGAAAAGACTTCGCCAAGGCTTTGGAGGCATGCTGGCCATTGCATCCGGCCATGGCTGCTCTGCTTGGCCCGATCTCCAAGCGGCAGTTTGGACAGAACGAGCGCAGCACATTCGGCTTCCTGTCGTCTGTGGAGCCGCATGGCTTCCGCTCCTACCTGAATTCGACGCTCAAGAGCGAAGCGAGCTGGTATCGACCGAGCGACTATTGGGACTACCTGCGCTCGAATCTGGAGCCGGCGATCCTAGCCTCCCCTGACGGTCATCGCTGGTCGCAGGCCGTCGAAGCTGTCGAGCGGGCCGAGGCTAAAACGAGTGACGCCTTGCTCGTGTCGATGATCAAAAACATCGCTGTCATCGACCTCTTTCGCAATGGGTCTGGCCTTGCGGCCGATTCAGTGGTGATTGCTTCGCTCTTCTACCCGCGGCCTGCGGCGGAGCTCGACGCCGCCCTTAAAAAGCTCTCGGATCTCAAAGTCGCTCTCTTCAAGAGCTATACCGGTGCTTGGTCGGTATTCGAGGGCAGCGACTTCGACATCGACGCCGCCATCGCTCAAGCCCTGGCCGCTTCTCCCGGCATTGATTACGCCCGACTTGCGCAGCTCATGGGCCTGCATCCCGTGGTAGCCAAACGGCACTACCACGAGACGGGCACCATGCGCTGGATGGAGCTCTCGCTGTGCAGCATTGAGCAAGCCGAGAAGATGGCTGCCGACTACCGGCCCAAGAAGGGCGAATTTGGTGCCTTCATCCTCGCTTTACCAAGCAAAGGCATGAAGGCCAGAGACGCAAGAAAGCGCGCTCAGGCTTGCGCCAAGCTTCGTCCTTGGCCGGTGATGATCGGTATCCCTGAAAACCACGCCCGTATCGCTGAGCTCTCCGCGGAGTTGGTGGCGTTGGAGCAAGTCAAGGACCGGCACGAGCTCTCTGGCGATGCCGTCGCGCGACGCGAGGTTTATGCCCGTTTGGCAGCCACTCGCGCGAACCTGGAAGACCAGTTGCAAGCGGCCGTGTCCCTGGCGAAGTGGCATGACGGATCCGAACAAGTCGTCGAGCCAGGCTCCAAGCTATCGCCTGTGGCCTCTGAACTGGCCGAAGAGCTGTTTGGAGACTCCCCGCCAGTGTGGAGCGAGTTGGTCAATCGCGACAGCGTGTCGAGCAATAGCGTTAAGGCGCGCCGCGACTTGCTGCACGCGATGATCAACTCAGAGGGCCAGGAAGCTTTGGGCTTCGAGGGCTACCCGGCTGAGCGCGGTCTCTACGAGACGCTGCTCAAACGCACAGAGCTGCATCGCCAAGACGTCTCCGGCGCCTGGCGTTGTATGCCACCAGATGATCGATTCGCCACCGGCTTCAAGGCCCTTTGGGACGAGACCTGCGCTCTCTTCTCAAGTGCCGACGCCCGCGTGGGGGCGCACGAAATCTACGCCCTGTGGAGCGCGGCGCCCTTCGGCATGAAGCAAGGGATACAGCCGGTGGTCCTCACGGCTTTCCTGCTCGCCCACAAGGCCAATATCGCCGTCTACAAGGACGGGATGTTCGTGCCTCGGCTTACCGATTTCGATATCGACGAGTGTCTGCAAGACCCCGAGCGCTTCTCGCTGCGTTGGGTGGCGATCGACGAAGACAAGAGCTTAATACTCGAAGGCATATCGCAGCTTCTGGCTGAGATCGGCGAGAACGCCGGCGCGGCCGACCCGCTCGAGGCGGCCCGTGGCTTGGTGGCCATGGTCTTCAACCTGCCCGAGTGGGCTCGCCGCACCTCGCGCCTTGGCAGGACTGCCCGTGAGATGCGCGACATGCTCTTGAAGGCAAGCGATCCACACAAGGTGCTGTTCGTCGACCTCGCATCGCTGCTTGAAGCAGCCGATGGCAAAGCCTACGTAACGGCGCTTCGCGCACCGCTGCAAGAGCTTGCCGGAGCCTACGGCAAGATGCTCTCGGAAGTGGAGGCCAAGATGCTCGCTGCGCTCGACGCCAGCCGAGATGATCTGCAAGGCCTGCGCGAGCGGGCGGATTCTGTCTCCGGCATCTCGGGTGATTTCCAGATGGATGGCTTCGCGACGCGCTTGGCCAACTACGACGGATCGCGCGCAGCACTTGAAGGCATCCTGAGCCTGGCGGCCGAGAGGCCGCCTCGCGACTGGGTGGACCGGCACATCGACACAGCCGTCTTGGAACTTGCGAAATTCGCTCGCCGCTTCCGCGAGTCGGAGGCGTTCGCTGGAGTGCAAGGCCGTATGGCGCACAGCGAAGCCATCGCTGTGGTCATCGGTACTGGCGCGGACACCAAGACGATCTCACACTCTTTCGCGATCTCTGACCGCCATCGCGAGACGGTAGAGACCAAGGCCGACGAGCTCGCTGCGATGCTGGAGGGCCAAGGCCTAGGGACTGAAGTGTTACTGGCGATCTTGGCCAAGGCCGGGATGAAGCTGGCGTCCATCGACAAGGAGGTAGCCAATGGCTGAACGCCACGTTCTAGGAATTTCGGGCGGCAAGGACAGCGCCGCTCTGGCCGTCTACATGGCGGCTAAGCACCCTGAGCTCGACATTGAATATTTCTACACCGACACCGGCGAAGAGCTACCCGAGGTCTACGAGTTCCTTTCCAAGCTCGAGGGCAAGCTGCACAAACCGATCCTGCGCTTGAACCCCAATCGCGACTTCAAGTTTTGGCTGCGTCAGTACAACCATTTCCTGCCCAACCCCAATTCGCGTTGGTGCACTCGGAAGCTGAAGCTCGCGCCTTTCGAAGAGTGGGTCCGGCCCATGCTGGCAGCCGGAGACAAGGTCACTTCCTACGTCGCCATCCGCGCCGATGAGGATTATCGCGAAGGCTACTCGGCAAAGGCCGACAACCTATTTGTGAAATTGCCTTTCCGCGAGGCCGGCATCGACAAGGCGGGCGTAATTGACATCTTGGAGAACTCTGGCGTCGGCTACCCCAAGTATTACGAATGGCGATCACGCAGTGGATGCACATTCTGCTTCTTTCAGCAGAAGATTGAATGGGTGCGGCTGCGCGAAAAGCATCCAGATGCTTACGAGGCTGCTAAAGCCTTGGAGAAAGACGCCTTAGAGCACGGCTCTCCTTTCACATGGTCCAAGGGCGAATCGCTTGTCGATATGGAACAGCCTGAACGCGTGGCCGAGATCGAGGCGGAATATAAGATCCGTCGCGACCGTATGCGCAAGGCCATCCCCATCAATCCGCTGCGGCCGGTGAAGGCCTGCCCGGACGACATCGACGATATATACGGGGTCGATGAAGGCAACGGCTCATGCGCTGTTTGCCACAAGTAGGCCGCCCCTCCATGTCCGCGGGATGCCGCAATCGCACAACAGTTCCTGAAGGATCTGTTAGGGGTGTAGCCAGGAGACATGCAGCACGTTCCAAACGCGGCTAAGAATCTGAGCGGACCGGGTGCCGATTTCAGACTCGCCCCACGCGGCGTTTCCTGCGATTGGGCCGAGGTGCGCCAAGCTTGGACTATTGACATCATTCAGATAGTCCTTTATGGCTTTAGGCACAGTCTTTCCACTGCCAGCATAAGCGACCGGCACGACAGCTTTTCCTGGAGCTGCGAGCCACGCATAGACTTCTCGTTTGTCACTCCAACTTGCGGCTTGCAACGACTTGTTGATCGTGCTGGGCAGGAACGTTAGATTTCCAATCTTGTGAACGCTCGGAGGAGTAGGAGTCAGCCCCACTGCATGGATATGCTCAACGTCGTCAACCGAGGTCCAAGGATCGTTCGGAACGAGATTCGACTTGATTGTTGCACCCATTTCTAAAAAAATGAAGAGCCTACACAGCGTCTTAAGCTCCTCGTAGTTGAGCGTAACTTCAACGGACCACTTGTGCTCCTGCGTTTGACCAGGCGACAGTAAACCAATCTTGTCAGAGAGCCTGCTCTTGAAATACACCGCCAAATCCTGCACCGTCTTCAAAGGCTTTCCGCCAATTACAGACAGGTCGTCAGGCCCTTTCTCTGTCAGTAGCGCCCTGTAGGTTTTAGGTAACGCATTTGTAGGAAAGGCTGCCCGCCATAATGCATAGAAGGCAACGATGATCTTCAGCACCTTCGGAAGCTCGGTAGGTCGCTCAAGGTAGTATCGAAGGAGCAGAGGGATGGCAATGTCATGGGACATTGCTTTCAAAAAGCGAACGCAATTTTTTGCTTCATCATCAAACCAGACGGCCGTAGATGTCTGCTCCAGCCAAATCGTTCTGAAGAAGTCCGCAGCCTCCTCGAACTTTGCGATGAAGAGTGCATCGACGTGCTCGTCGAGATAGTGTTTCAATGGGACGAAATGAATACGAGGTCGTAGTCCGGAATAGGTCTGCGCCATATTGAAGATGAGGTTGTTTGATCGCGTGATCACTTCATCACGCTTGGTCTCCTCGTAGGCCAAAAGAAGCTCGGTCTTTGGGAACTGTGCAGCAAGCTGACGAACTGCCTTGGAGCGATACACCTCGAACGCTGTCAACGGTTCGCTTGTCGAGTTTAAAGGCTCAAACATAGTGAATGCCGTATTCTGGTCGTCAGCAAGGACCTGGACAATCGTGCATTTGATCAAAAAGTGCTCGCAGAAGGTCGCGAAATTGGTAGCATCCAAATTTTCGTTGACCCACTCAACAACGGACTTGTGGGTATCCACGAGTCTTTGTCCAACACCGGCTGGCCACGGAGAATGACCGGCAAACGAGTCCAGCATTTTGGCAAGGTCAGATGCAAACCCAGTGTCATAGTTGTCACCGTCTCTGATGAGGACCGGAACAGTCTTGCCCTTCTTGCCGCGGGACGTCTCATAGAGCATCTCGAGTTCCAGAGAAGGGGCATAAACTAGACCAGCAGTAGCTAGTGTGTCATGGTGAATTTTCAAGGCATGCCCGATAACTCCAAACACAGTCAAACGCTGCTGACCGTCGACCACTTCCCAAAGCGTATTGGGTCCTATTGTTGTTGGCGTGCTGTTGCCAAACGGCTTCACATCTGGAATGTCGCAAAACAACAAGGTGCCTAAAGAAGTCAGCCTCGCTCCTTGTTGGGCGTCCTCCAAAACGGCATCGAGTAGCTCAATCGCCTTACGTGGCTCCCATGCAAATGGCCTCTGGTAGAGGGGGATCACATAGGCTTTGTTCAATGTGTCGTACAGCTTCATCAACTGGAGTGCATCAGCTTGCATGGTTTCTTCTTAGTTGTGGTTAGAGTCAGATTGGATGGCCTCTACCGCAGCGGCGATATCATCGTCATCCAAGAAAGGGGCTTGCGCGAAGACCAGGCCTTGCTCGCCATTGAGCTTGGCGGCTAAGTGGCCCCGACCCAGTAATAGTTCGGCACCCGGCCGATCAAGTGCGATCTTCGATGTCGCCTCGCTGGAGACTTTCAAGATTAGGCGGTTGCCCAAGTTCTCGCGAAGCTGCATTGGCATCACGTCCTTGTCTGGGCGTTGCGCAGCGAAGATTAGGTGGATGCCTGCCGCTCGGGCCTTCACTCCCAAGCGCTGCACAGCTGCCCCCACTGCGCCCTTATAGGCGTCGTCGAGCATCCAATCCGCGAACTCGTCGTGGACCAGGAAGACCATGGGCAAGCGCTCAGCGGCTGAGACCTTGGAGTTGAACGTGGGCAGATCGCGGGCGCGGGCTTTAGCAAAGGCTCGGTAGCGATCCTCCATCTCCTGAACCAAGGCATCGAGTACTTCGCCCGCCTTCTCTTTGGTAGTGATGATCTCATCGCGCATGTGCGGCAAGTCGGCCAATGGGGCGTAGTCGACGCCCATCTTGGGATCGATCAAGATGAGCTGCGCCAGCTCCTTGGGATTCGTCGCGGCGATGTCCAAAATCAGGGCTTGGATCAGCACCGACTTGCCGCTTCCGGTCGCGCCGGCCACCAGCGAATGCGGCTCGTGGGATGAGAGTCCGCCGAACTCCGTGCCAAGGTTCAGATACAGCAGCGCACCGTTGATCTCTTGCAGGCCCAAGAGGAATGATGTGTTGACGCCGGCGACATTGCGGTTGTGCTCGCGGCGGGACCATAGCTCCCAGAGAGACACCGCTTGGCGCTTGGATCCAGCAACCGTCACCACGATCTCGCCAGGTTTGGGCTGGACTGTGACGAGGTTGATCGCGTGCGTGGTCAGAAGCTGCGTCCGCTTGTTTTCGATGTCCTCGACACGCAGCTTGTCGGAGCCAGCCAAGCGCACCAAGCAACCGTTGGGCGTCAAACGCGTACCGATGGTTTTGGCCTGAAGCCCATAGCTGTTGAGGGCGGCTTGGAGCTTCTTGGTGACTTCCTGAGCCCACGCCTCCCGTTCGACGTCGGATTGCGCGCCACCTGCAAATTTGGAGGCGACGAGTTCGGAGAAAGCCGAGCCGGGATTCCCGGGCATGACGGCCGTAGCGATCGGGGCCGAAGCCGGTATCTCGACGTTTGCTTGGGCCGAGCTTTGTGTAGGGGCAGAAGGCTCTTGCGCCAGAGTGTCGGGCTCTCTCGGAGCGTCGGCCTCTGCTGCCGCTGTTTCCATAGTCGCTTCGACTGGAGTATTGGCGAGCTGGCCCATCGCCGCAAGCCATTGCACGCGAGCCGCAGGCTTCTTAAAGCTGTGCCCAGACCAAGGCTCGTGAGGGCCGAGGGCGGCCCGCGCCTGCAAGCAGCCTGCGTCTTTCGCGTAGGCCTCAACGAGCTTCCTGAGATCGTTCCGATCAAAGACTTCTTGCCAGGCTTTGACGCCACTCTCGTCCAATAGGAGTTCTTGCTCAGAAGCCGAGCCAGAGCCGGCATCCGAGGTGTGAACGTAGACCAGGGAATAGCCACGCAGCGAGATCCCCACTTCGCCTTCACGTAGCTTCGACCGGGCGCGTTCCATAAGGGCTGTCATGCCTGGCGGAATTTCGGCGTCGAGGAGCATGTCGGCCAAGCGCGCAAGCCAAACGTCGCGGTCCAGCCGGCCCGGATCGCCAAAGAGCGCCTCCCGGAACTTGTCCAGCGTTTGCAGCAGTTGGTCCTTCGAGCTGCGGCGTGCCGCGGCAAGGCCATCGGCTCCGACGTATTTCGATTCGACGATCGAGATGGCGACACGGATCCCCTCGTCGGTTTCCTCGACATTGATGGCGAGAATGTCGGCGATGCGGCTCTCACGCTGCGAAAGCCAGCTTGCATAGTCGTCGAGCAGAAAGTAGGCCGTCAACACCGGCCCCCCGCCCGCATGCGCCTTGAACTCTTCGGCCAGCAGATAACGGCTGAGGACCAGGCCGATCATTTCACCCGCGGAGACGCCGCGTTTGGCCGCGCGCAACACGATGTCGCCGGACACCAAAAGCGCGTCGCTCTTGGCCTTGTCCGCAGCGGCTCCGATCTCCTCGGGCGTGAGTGGGAGCTTCAGTTCATCAAGGCGACGGCGCACCAGCACACTCAAAAGCCGCAGCTCGGATGTCGAGCTCACGATTATGTTGCGGCCATTGGTGGAGCCGCGGCGGTAGCGGACGACGGTAATACCGTTGTGCTGAAGCTGGCGCTTGTCGAGCAGCTCGTCATAAGTGGCAACCCATTCAGCCAGGTTGTGCGCGTCCTTGATCAAGTCGGCCAGCTCCTGGCTTTGCAACGAGATGCGCCGGGCTGGCAGGAATCGCTTGTCGGGTTCCGCGTCCTTTGAATTGCAGACGGCGGCCACCGCAGTGACGTAGGCCCATCCCGAGGCCGTCTGCCACGGGCAAGCAAGGAACGTGGTTGATTTGAGCTCGTCTTCACCGGAGACGCTGCGATAAGACCAGCGCGAAGGCGCGTGCTCGAGGCTCGGGCGGTCGTTGGTCCAGGCGACCTCTAGCCACTCCTCCTTGGCCGCGCGCGCGACTACGTCATGTAGAAAAGCCACGTCGAAGGCCTTGAAGCCCTGCGCGCTTTCGCTGGGCGTAGACGAGATCGGCGTGACGGCGATGCGCAGCTTCGAGATGAAGTTGTCGCTGGTTTCGCTGACCACGGGCAGGTCAGGATCGTCGCCTGCTTTGTTGACTAGCTCGCCATAGACGCTGCGGAGCTTCAACTGGTCGGCGTGCCGCACAGATACGCTGCATTGGAATTTCCCGTCCTCTTGGATCGAGGAGAGCTCGTGCACCGTCGCCAGAGGTAGCTCGGCCGCGTCGGAGTTGTAGAGCACGACGCTGAGATTCGAAGCCTCATGCGGTTGCAAGCCGATGTAGCGCTCCAGCAGCTCCCGCGCTTGCTTGGCCGCTGCAGCTGGGTCCACGTCGGTCATGGCGTCTTCGTCGCCTCGAATCGGTGCCTCGAAGAGGCTGTAGCCGTTGACCGTGCTACTCTCGCTGACAAGCTTCGGCGAGCTACCCGCGTTCAGGACAGCGATCTCTGGATAGAACGGGTGGGCGATCTCGTCTGCGAGCTCGCGCATGAAGATCTCGCGGTCGCCGTAGAGGATGCCGTGGCTGGAGAGCAAATGGGTAGCGAAGCCTGCCACGCGGCGGGACTTCACCGCCAGCGCTTTCATGCGCTCCGGATGCCACGGCGGAATAATCAGCGAGGGGTTGTCACCTGCCACTCGGGCGGTGCCGACAGAAAGGACCTCGGAGACGAGCTTCGAACGGCAGATGTCGCCGCGGGCGTGGACCATCAGGGTGTTGAGCAGCACGCCGAAGGATTCGGCTTGATGCATCACGGCTTCCCCATGCAGGCCGAAGCCGACGAAGTCCTCCATCGCCTTGATGTAGTCCGCTTCGAATGTATCCCACGCGCTCTTGACCTCGTCGCGTTGAGCCTTGGTCAGGCGGCCTTCGTCCGCGAGCTCCTTGATCCGGTCTTTAATAGCCTGCCGCAGGCTACGGAGCTTGCTCGTCGCGGGCACGAGAGAGCCAGCGTCGGCGGAATAGGTGGACTCCAAGGTGCTGGTGTCGAGCAGTGACAAGTTTTGGACGCCGCCCTTCTTACTCACCAAGCGACGATGGACCTCCGTACAACCGACCGCGCCTTTGTCGAGAAGTCGGCGCATGTCCGCGATCATCGACAGCCCAATCGCTCCTGGCTTGTAGATCCATACGAGCTGAGTCTTGCTGATCTTGGTCTCGATACCGCCAGACAGCTTGATCAGTTCGACATCGAATTTGATCTGCATTGCCGCGCGCCCGAGGCCGGTGACAGGTTTGAACTTCTTGTTGCGGCTCTCGGCAATCTCCCGCTCTTTGGCGATGAACCTCTCGAAGTCGAACAGCGGATCCGGGAGATCAGCCGTGGTCATCTTCGTGACCTTCCAGTCCACCTTCGAGCCCATCAGTCCGCGCAGCCCGCGATACATAGCGGAGAAGAAGCAGCCGGCATCGTGGTTAAAGCGCTCGCGCCACTCGGTCCGGCCCTTGTTGACGGTGAAGCGCAGGATCCGCTCGCCGCTGGCGTCGTCGAGCCCAGCATGGAGGTTGTTGGCCACCCGTGCAAATCCATCAAAGAAGTCGGTGCACTCGATGGGTTTACCGAACAGGGCCTTTTCCCAGCGCGCCATCAACTTGGCGTCACGCTCCAGAAAGCGGCGGTGCGAGGCTAAGAACTCTTCGTCTTCTGGCGTGAAATCGGCGCGGCGCTCGCGCGACTTCAGGTCCTCAAGGTGCTTGCGGCCTTCCGGCGACAGGGAGTCCTCTTCCTCGCAGTCGTGCTCGAAGAAGTGCAGTGTCGTGTCCACTAGCCCCTGTTGCCTATCCTTGGGCTTGTCGAAGGCTAAATAGACACCCTCGGACTCCCACTCGAATTGGGCCAGCGCAGCAGCAGCCTCTTGATCACCCACTGCTGCTGCGGCGAATGCGACCAAAGCCTGGCGAGCGCCTTCGCCAATCTCGTTGGCATTGGCCTCAATGCGCTCAATCAGTTCATCGTGATCCAACGGCTGGCCATTTTGGCGCAGCTTCTTCAATAGCGGACCGCGTTGATCAAACAGCTTCGCGAATGCCTTTTGCCACGGGCCGCGCGCGGTCGCGAAGCTACGGGTATTGGAGAAGTATCCGCTGTCCCTGGGCAGGCCCGCCCGCGGCAGCGCATAGCCCACGGCATCACGGATCGGCATGCCTCGGGTGGAGATGGCTTCGACGATCTCTGAGCAAAATTCGCCGAGCTGCACGAGAGAGAGCTCAGTGGCGCTGAGTAGCCCTGCGATGGCGGCTTGGAACACCGCGCGATCGTCCGCCACGGGTGAGAGGCCACCGGTGAGCAGGGCCGCATCCACCCAAGGCTGCGCTTCAGATCGCATTTCCTTGGCGCCGATCGGCGTGACGTGAGCGAGCGTATCTGAGAGGTTGTGCTCGCTGCCGCTGGCGGTGAGGATCGCCTCCTTCTTTGTGTCGGCGTTGTTGCGCACGTAGCCAGCGTTTTCCTGGATCAGAATCTCCGGCGGCAGCCCCTGTTTCTCCACCAAAGTCTCTGGGATCATCAGATCCATCCGAGTAAACAGATCCGCCTTGCCCATGACAGCGCGGGCCACGGCCGCGATCTGGCTGGAAGAAAGCCTGTCGAGCCGGAACAACGCGACGGGGTCGTCCACTTGGGCGGGCTTTGCGAGGCGCTTAGCGAGGATGTCCGCGCCGACGCGCCCGATGATGCGATCGGTCAACATGCGGCTTCCCCCTCAGACGCAAACGGGTTTTCAACAAAGGAACAAGAGTCAGAGAGCCGGCGCACCAAGCCAAGGCCGACGAGGCGAGCCTCCAGGTTGGCGCGGTTTTCGCTCAGCTCCGATTGATCGATGGACTTGGCCTCCACCAAGCGCGCGCCTTCTACTTCGCCAATCACCAGGCCATAGCGGGCTTTGGCTGCGGCCAGGAACTCGTCGAACTGCATGCGTTCGCCGACCAGCGCTATGACGATAGATTTCAGCAGCCGGTCGTGGGGCGCGTAGCGATAGCGACGCGAGAGCCTGCGCGAGCTGAGCCCGATCGCCCGCGACCACGACGCATGGATTTTGCCGACATGCTGGGCGTGTCGCGGCAGCGCGTCTGCGACGAGCTTGGTAACCAACTCGTCGGGCTTGCGGCTTGCCTGGCCCTCTTCATCCTTGTCGTCGGCAGGTGGCCATTGGAAGGCCTCGCGCAATAGCTTCACGCGTTCGGCATCAGGGAACTCCGCCGAACCCGCGTCAACCCAGGCTTTTTCGCAGCGAATCGATTCGATGTGCGCGCGGATCGCTTTCTCAGGGCAGCCTTGGTTCCGCAAGTAGCTGTCTCCGGAGAGCGCGCGGACTTTGCGGCCGTCCTTGGAGACGATCTCGCAGATGAACTCGACAGGCTCGTCGTCCCCGGCGACGCACTTGGCGCGCTCGAGGAAGTAGAGCAGCATGTGCAGGCCGGTAATGGCGATCAGGTGCTCCAAGGCGTCATAGACGGGCATATCCCTCGACAAGATAGCCAGCCAGTCCTCGCAGATCAGATCGAAGCGCGGGTTAGAGGCTTCCGGCAGGTAGCCCGACACGCGTGACTCCTCAGGCAACTGCGGTGTACCTTGCAGCGCGCGGGTCAGACGATTCATGGGTGCCGAGCGCTCGAAGAGCCTCACGGCCAAAATGTCTCCCAGCTCCGCACCGCGCTTGGCGCGGGTAAGCATTAGGTAGAGCAGCTCGCCGGTGCGCGCGAAGAAACGCCGGTCGTTGCTCATGTTGCCCTTCGCGTCGATCTTCAAGTCCTCGTAGAGCGCGTCGGGGCCGAAGGGGAATACGAACTTCGAGCTCCAGCGCTTGTTGCTGCGATCTTCGAAAGAAGACGAGCGCAGCAGCTCGATCGTCTTGGCGAAGTCGTCGAAGCTGGCGAAGCACTGGCGCAGGTAAGTCACGTCGTCGGCCGAGTCGCCGTTACCCGTCTTGCCCTGGTCAAACTTGGCGAGCCACTGTCGCCACTTTTCCTCGTCGGAGAGCTTGCTCTCGGCAATGGCCTCGACATAAGGGTTGTTGAAGAGCAGCCCCCTTAAGCGCATTTGCCGCTGGGGCTTGAATTTGACGGCACCGTCCAGCCCTAGGTGGGGCCGTAGCGGCTTGTCCAAGTTTGAGCCCAGCACACCTAGGAACTCAAGAACCGTCAGATGAGGAAGCTGCTCGTCGTAGAGTCGGTGCCCCCAGATGTTCTCGTCGACACAAAAGTCGACACCCTTGATGAAGGGGCGCTTGAAAATTTCGCTCATGCCGGCGCCCTTATGGTCACAGGGCGGACTAACCCGCGCCCGCCTGGTTCAATATCGATGAAGTCGAGCGTCATGGCAGAGTCTTCGCCGCCAACCTCGTCATCGTCGGCGACGCCATTGCGGCGGACGACCTCCGCTTTGCGTAACAGCTTGGCTTTGAAGGCTAGCAAGTCTTCAAGGCACTCGTTGGAGAAGCTGGCGGGAAGAGCCCCCTCCGCTACGCGGGAGAGGAACTCGTGGCGGATGGGCGTCAGATCGAAGATCACTCGGTTGGCCACGCCCGCGGCCAGTTGGACCTCCAAGAGAGGTCGGCCCGTCATGGCGTCGAGTTTGATGGCCATGCCCACGCCTTGCTGACGCCGAGCGGTGGTCTCATGGTCGCAAAGCACGCTCACGCGGCTTTGCGTGAAGCCGCCGGAACTGGCAATGAAGATGCGATCGGCATTTTCAAGCAGCAGGCCTGTCAACACGCGGTTGAGGCCCTTGGCGATTCGCGCGCGGACCGCCTCGTCGACTTGCGTCTTCTTCTCGGTCAGCGTGTTGATGATTCCCAGGTAGTCACCCGCGAAGCGGTAGACCGTCATGGCCCAACGGGAGTAGCCTGGTTCGTCGTTGGGCAGTGTGAAGTAGAGCCTGCGGCGCTGGTCCTCAAGCATCTCCATGAACTCGACTGCGCCGCCGTCGAGTCGCGCTCCCTCGTGGCCTTCCAGGTAGTTGTTCTGAGCGTTGAGATACCTCTCTGTCGCTCCGTAGATGGGGTCGCTGGCCACTAGACGCGCGAAGTCTGCCTGCAGCCGCGAATCGTCCTTACCGTAGACCAGCAAGCCGTCGGCCCCATTCGAGGTCTCTTCACCCACGCCAAAGGCTGCCATGGCCTTGAATACGGGGCCATCGAATGCCCTGCGTTTTGGAAGATTCGCACCGAAGGCGTTGGCGTAGATGCTGGCCTTGCCGACATGGCCCGCCTCTTGGATCTGTGCCA
Organism: Delftia sp. DLF01; assembly: GCF_014852125.1. Lineage (NCBI taxonomy): Bacteria > Pseudomonadati > Pseudomonadota > Betaproteobacteria > Burkholderiales > Comamonadaceae > Delftia > Delftia sp. DLF01. The sequence continues at coordinate 80,092 of NZ_JACVAZ010000005.1, read as the reverse complement.
CATCTGTGCAAGTCATCAGGTTTTCCTTCGCCTCCTTGGCATCGGCATACCCGAGAACCATGTTCGCGCACAGGGCTAGCAAGTCCCGCACCGGTAGATGCAAGCCGTTGAGACGGGCGATTTCCACTAGGTCACCCAGGCGGCTGGCGAGCTGGCCGCCGTCCGTCTCACCGAGCAATCGGCGGCGGTTTTCGTCGATCGGGCAGATCTTCCCACCTACATTGAGGGCGCAGTGGGAGCAGTTGCTCCACTGAGGGTGCCCCGCCACCGCCTTCGCGACCTCTTCGAAAGTCTTGCGGGTAGTTGTGCGGCTGAGGTCGAATACCGCTAGGCGATCGGGAGCGGGCCCCGCTTGCAGGAAGCACTCTTGCAAGGGTGTTCGCAGGGGGTGCCGGCCGCCATGCCGCTCGCCTAGGTCGCGCAGTCGGTCTAGGACCTGACCATGGTTGGCTGCCAAGATCACGATCTCGGAGTTGTCGCCTTCAAGGACGGACTTCTCGAGGCGCTGGAGCGGCAGATCGCTTGACTCACCCCGAAACTCGGAGAGGTCTTTGATGAAGACGGCCATACGTCCGTCGGCCAGCCGTAGCTCCTTCACGTTGCCTTTGGCGGCCCAAGCCTTGGCCTCGCCGCCGAGGCGGCTCCATAGAGCTCGGCAGTGGTAAGTCTTGCCATCGCCCGCCGTGCCGGCGATAAGCATTGAGCCTGGAGCCTTGGATTCGACATGCAGGATCATGGCCTCAAGCAGCGGGGTCGCAAGCTTGATCGGATCGACCTTGGCCCGGTCGACTGCAGCGGCCACATACTCGTCGAACAAAGTCAGGTTTTGCGGTGTCGGTCCGTAGCTGCGTAGTAAGCGTACCCAAGCACTCGCAGGCGGCACGTCGACTTCCCCTTTGTATTGCGAACTTAGATCGGTAGACAAATAACGATTCCTTTGTATGCCATTCTTCTGCGTTTCACAGCAATTTAAGCCATCGCACCAAACAAGTAGAAGTACGGATCGAGGATTGATCACCAAACACTTGGTGCAACCAAGTGTAATTCTATGTGTTCGCTTGGCTTCACGAAGGCCTTATGTTTTGAGAGCGTGTTCAAGTCTTCTGAGCAGTAGAACCGAGAAATACCAAGTGAATGGACGGTTGATTGTTGTCGAGCTAAGCCAGGTTGAACAGGCCGACGATGGCATGCTGGGCTGTCGCTGTGTGAAAGCTGATGCGCACAGGGGGTATGTCCGCATACGCATCCAGCGGCGCAGCAAATTACCTAGCCCCATGGCTCCTGCTTGACCAAAGCGTGCCGTTTGCTGCGCAGTACTGGTTGCTAGCCCTGCTGCTGGAGGCAAGACAGGTGATCCATTGTTAGACGATCAACTGTGCCAAAGCTGTCAGGCTGTCGCTGGGGCTTGTTGCAGTGCTTCGGTCAGAGCTCTTTCGAGCAGGTACAAAGCAAAAAAGGGAACGTGTGAAACACGTTCCCTTTTTTTGCTTTTATCAGAATTGCTTGGTGTATCTGACTAGCATTGCGGTGCTGCCAAGCGCTTTCAGGTCAAAAAAATACCAACTAGAACCTTCAAGTTTGAAGGGCATCAGACGTCGATATTGCCCGCTCGCAGCGCATTCGTCTCAATGAATTCCCGGCGTGGCTCCACTTCATCGCCCATGAGCATGGTGAACACGCGGTCGGCCTCGATGGCGTCGCCGATCTGCACCTGCAGCAGGCTGCGGACGGTGGGGTCCATGGTGGTTTCCCACAGCTGCTCGGGGTTCATTTCGCCCAGGCCCTTGTAGCGCTGGCGGGCCGTGGTGCGTTCGGCTTCGTGCAGCAGCCATTGCATGGCCTGGCGGAAGTCGCCGGCCTTGTCGCTCTTGGCCTTTTCGCCCTCGCCACGCGTGACCTTGGCGCCTTCGCCCAGCAGGCCGTTGAAGTTCTGGGCTTCGTCGGCCAGCGCGGCGTAGTCGTGGCTGCGCACGAACTCCTGGGTGAGTATGGAACTCTTGATGTTGCCGTGGTGGTGGCGGCTGATGCGCAGCACGGGCTTTTCGGAGACCGGGTCGATTTCGGCCGTGACCTCGGCGGGCACGCCCGTGGTGGTCAACTCGCGCAGCTTGGCCTCCAGGATGGGGGCGCAGGCCTGGGCCGCCTCGATGCTGTCCAGCGTGATCTGCACGCCGTCGGCGATGGCGCGCAGGGCCTCGGCATCCATGAAGTTGGACAGACGGTCGATGACGGTCTCGGCAGCCAGGTGCATGTTGGCCAGCTTGGCCAGTTCCTCGCCGTCCAGCGTGCGCGGGTTGGCACCGCCGGTGCTGACGCTGGCGTTCATCAGCGCGATGCGCAGCAGGTACTGGTTGAGCGCGGGGCCGTCCTTGATGTACAGCTCTTCCTTGCCGTTCTTGACCTTGTACAGCGGCGGCTGGGCGATGTAGATGTGGCCGCGCTCGACCAGGTCCGGCATCTGGCGGTAGAAGAAGGTCAGCAGCAGGGTGCGGATGTGGGCGCCGTCCACGTCCGCGTCGGTCATGATGATGATGCGGTGGTAGCGCAGCTTGTTGGGGTCGAAGTCGTCGCTGCCGCTCTTGCCCGATTCGGCCGTGGCCTTGCCGATGCCGGTGCCCAGGGCCGTGATCAGGGTGACGATTTCGTTGCTGGTCAGCAGCTTTTCGTAGCGGGCCTTTTCCACGTTCAGGATCTTGCCGCGCAGCGGCAGGATGGCCTGGAACTTGCGGTCGCGACCTTGCTTGGCGGAGCCGCCGGCGGAGTCACCCTCGACGATGTAGATCTCGCACAGCGCCGGGTCCTTTTCCTGGCAGTCGGCCAGCTTGCCGGGCAGGCCCATGCCGTCGAGCACGCCCTTGCGGCGCGTCATCTCGCGGGCCTTGCGCGCGGCCTCGCGGGCACGCGCGGCATCGACGATCTTGCTGCACAGGATCTTGGCGTCGTTGGGCTTTTCTTCCAGGTAGTCGGTCAGCGCCTTGGCGACGATGTCCTCCACGGGCGCGCGCACTTCGCTGGAGACCAGCTTGTCCTTGGTCTGGCTGCTGAACTTGGGTTCGGGCACCTTGACGGACAGCACGCAGCACAGGCCTTCGCGCATGTCGTCGCCGCTGACCTCGACCTTGGCCTTCTTGGCCAGTTCGTTCTGCTCGATGTACTTGCCGATCACGCGCGTCATGGCGGCGCGCAGGCCCGTCAGGTGGGTGCCGCCGTCGCGTTGCGGGATGTTGTTGGTGAAGCACAGCACCTGTTCGGCATAGCTGTCGTTCCACTGCATGGCGACTTCGACGCCGATCTCGGTGCCGGGGATGCCGCCGTAGCTTTCCGCAGGGCGCGTGCCGTTGGCGTGGAAGGCCGTGGGATGCAGCACCTTCTTGTTGGCGTTGATGAACTGCACGAAGCCCATGACGCCGCCGGCGCCGGAGAAGTCGTCTTCGCGGCCGTCGCGCTCGTCCTTGAGGCGGATGCGCACGCCGTTGTTCAGGAAGGACAGTTCGCGCAGGCGCTTGGCCAGGATCTCGTAGCGGAACTCATGGTTCTGCGTGAAGATTTCCGTGTCGGGCAGGAAGTGGACCTTGGTGCCGCGCTTGTCGCTCTTGCCGACCACGCGCATGGGAGAGACCTCGACGCCGTCCACGATCTCGATCGGGCGGTTCTGCACGTGGCCGCGCGAGAAGTCGATTTCGTAGACCTCGCCATCGCGGCGCACGTTGAGCTTGAGCCAGATGGACAGCGCGTTCACGCAGGACACGCCCACGCCGTGCAGGCCGCCCGAGACCTTGTAGCTGTTCTGGTTGAACTTGCCGCCCGCGTGCAGTTCGGTGAGGGCGATCTCGGCCGCCGAGCGCTTGGGCTCGTGCTTGTCGTCCATCTTCACGCGCGTGGGGATGCCGCGGCCGTTGTCGATGACGGACAGGGAGCCATCGGCATGGATGGTGACCAGGATGTCGTCGCAGTAGCCGGCCAGGGCTTCGTCGATGGAGTTGTCCACCACTTCGAAGACCAGGTGGTGCAGGCCCGTGCCATCGGAGGTATCGCCGATGTACATGCCGGGGCGCTTGCGCACGGCCTCCAGGCCTTCGAGGATCTGGATCGCACCTTCGCCATAGCCGCTGGAGTCTGAGCCTTCGGGGGCAATGGTCTGGTTTTCTGGCTTGTTCTCGTCGGTCATGGAAGGCCCTGGGGTAGTTCCGTCGGAAGCTGTCGCTTCGCTTGAAAATGTTCGATTCGGCCGCTGGCGCGGTGCGTAGGGACGCGCGCTGCGGGCTACGAGTCGGGTAGGGTGGTTGCGCGCCTTGCACCGGCTTGTGCCACCGGGCGGCGGGTGCAGGGGCTGCGCAATGTGTCAGGCATCGGTGTCGTGTGGCGCGCGGTCAGATGCGCATGGGCATCACGACGTACTTGAAGCTGTCGTTCTCGGGGATGGTCAGCAGGGCCGAGCTGTTGCCGTCCTGCAGGTCGATCCTGATCATGTCCTGGCTCATGTTGGACAGGGCGTCGATCAGGTAGGTGACGTTGAAGCCGATCTCGATGGTGTCGCCACCGTAGTCGATGTCCAGCTCGTCCATGGCCTCTTCCTGCTCGGCGTTGTTGGACGCCACGCGCAAGGTGCCGGGCTCCACCGTCAGGCGCACGCCCTTGAACTTGTCGCTGGTCATGATGGCCGTGCGCTGCAGGCTGGCCAGCAGCGGGGCGCGGCCCAGGGTCACGCTGTTGGTGTGGTTGCGCGGGATGACACGGTTGTAGTCGGGGAACTTGCCCTCGACCAGCTTGGTCACGAACTCCATGCCGCCGAAGGTGAACTTGGCCTGGTTGTTGGCGAACTGCATCTCGATGTGGGGCTGGTTCTCGCCGCCGGCATCCGACAGCAGGCGCTGCAGCTCCAGCACGGTCTTGCGCGGCAGGATCACTTCCTGCTTGGGCACTTCCACGTCCAGCTGGCTGCTTGCGAACGCCAGGCGGTGGCCGTCGGTGGCCACCAGGGACAGCTGCTTGCCCTCGGCCACGAACAGGATGCCGTTGAGGTAGTAGCGGATGTCCTGCACGGCCATGGCGAAGGAGACCTGGCCCAGCAGGTCCTTGAGCACCTTCTGCGGCACGCTGAAGGAAGGACCGAAGGCCGCAGCCTCCTGCACCAGCGGGAAGTCCTCGGCCGGCAGGGTCTGCAGCGTGAAGCGGCTCTTGCCGCCCTTGAGCACCATCTTGGCCTGCTGGGTCTCCAGGCTCACGGTCTGGTCGCCGGGCATGGTCTTGAGGATGTCGATCAGCTTGCGCGCGCCCACGGTGGTGGTGAAGTCGCCGGTGTCGCCGCCGAGCTCGGCGGTGGTGCGGATCTGGATTTCCAGGTCGCTGGTGGTCAGCTGCAATGCGTTGCCGGTCTTCTTGATCAGCACGTTGGCCAGGATGGGCAACGTGTGGCGGCGTTCGACGATGCCGGACACCGATTGCAGGACCGCGAGAACTTTGTCTTGTGTGGCTTTCAGGACGATCATGTCAACCTCTGATTTAAGGATGCGGGTCTCGGTAGGAGCGGCGGCTCACAAATGAGCCCCCTCTTGCCGCTCGAATCCCCCATTTTGCCGCGTACATACGACCAGAATGGGGGAGTTTTCATCAACCTTTGAGAGTTTGCTCCAGCACGTGCAGCTGCTGGTTCAGCTCGGTCAGTTGCTGGCGTTCGCCGGCGATCTTGCGCACCGCGTGCAGCACGGTGGTGTGGTCGCGCCCGCCGAACAGCTCGCCGATCTCGGGCAGGCTCTTCTGGGTCAATTCCTTGGCCAGGTACATGGCAATCTGGCGCGGCCGGGCGATGCTGGCCGGGCGCTTCTTGCTGTACATGTCGGCCACCTTGATCTTGTAGTAATCGGCCACCGTCTTCTGGATGTTCTCCACACTGATCTGGCGGTTCTGGATGGACAGCAGATCGCGCAGGGCCTCGCGGGCCAGCTGGATGGAGACTTCCTTCTGGTTGAAGCGCGAATAGGCCAGGATCTTGCGCAGCGCGCCTTCGAGCTCGCGCACGTTGGAGCGCACGTTCTTGGCCACGAAGAAGGCGACTTCCTCGGGCATCTCGGCGTTCTCGGCGCGGGCCTTGTTGATCAGGATGGCCACGCGCATCTCCAGCTCGGGCGGCTCGATGGCCACCGTCAGCCCGGAGTCGAAGCGCGATACCAGCCGCTCGTGGATGTTCGCCAGACCCTTGGGATAGGTGTCCGAGGTCATCACGATGTGGCTCTTCTTGGCCAGCAGCGCCTCGAAGGCGTTGAAGAACTCCTCCTGCGTGCGGTCCTTGTTGGCGAAGAACTGCACGTCGTCGATCAGCAGCAGATCCAGCGAGTGGTAACGCTCCTTGAATTCGTCAAAGGTGCGGCGCTGGTAGGCCTTGACCACATCCGAGACGAACTGCTCGGCGTGGATGTAGAGAACTTTGGCGTCGGGCTTGTCGGCCAGCAGCTTGTTGCCCACGGCATGCACCAGGTGGGTCTTGCCCAGGCCCACGCCGCCGTAGATGAACAGCGGGTTGTACAGGTGTCCGGGCGAGCCCGCCACATGCATGGCGGCCGAGCGTGCCATGCGGTTGGCCGTACCTTCCACCAGGGTCTCGAAGGTCAGCGCGGCGTTCAGGCGCGTGCGAAAGACGGGCGCTGCCGCGTCTTCGCTGGTGACCGTGGGCACCGAGGTGACAATGGTTTCCGGCGGGGCCGAGCGCTCGCTGGAGGAGGGGCGGACGTAAGTCCGCACAACGCTTTCCCGCTGAGCAAGTGCCAACTCAAGCGTCACCGGCTGGCCATAGAGCGACTCCAGCATGGCCGAGATGCGGCCTGCATATTGGGCGCGGATCCAGTCGAGCTTGAAGCGGTTGGCCACGTAGACGGTGACTTTGGAGAAGTCTTCGGCGACGTGCGCGGTCAGGGGCTTGATCCAGGTGTTGAACTGCTGTTCGGGCATTTCCTGCCCCAGTTGCTCAACGCAGACTTGCCACAGGCCCTGGCCTGCATCGTTCGTAGGTTCCTCTGTCATTGTCGAAGTCTAGTTGTGGATAGGAGGAACTGTTGCGAGGCTGCCATTGTAGCTTTTGCGGAAGTTATCCACAAAATATCAGGAGCTTGTCCTCCGCCTTGTCGCAAAATGGGCAGGCATCCTTCGGGTTCGAAGGGCATTGCATCAAGTGGACAACGCTGTGATAATCGCGGGTTTCCCTGAATGTGTTCAGGGTGATATGTCCCGCCCGTCTGCATCGGGTCTGCATGCTGCCGCTGGCGGCCTTGGGCGAAACCTCTCGGGGTTGCTCCTTGGGCCGCACATGGCAAGTGCATCGTGCAGATTTTTGGCAGGTGGCCTGGCGGTTTGCCTTTGTGGCGGCTGCTGGCTGCACTGCGTGTAGCGTGCCGGATACGGGACCGGTGCAAAACTGAACCTTCTCTAGGAACCAACATGAAACGTACTTACCAACCCTCCAAGACCCGTCGCGCCCGCACCCACGGCTTTCTGGTCCGCATGAAGACCAAGGGCGGCCGCGCCGTGATCAACGCTCGCCGCGCCAAGGGCCGCAAGCGTCTGGCCGTCTAAGGCCAGCCATTGCTGGGCGGTTTGCTCGCTGCACTGAACCCCTGAACGGGGTGCTGGCATGCAACGGCTGAAAACACGTCCGCAGTTTCAGGCCGCCATGGCTGCCGGTACGGTATCGCGTACCGCGCATTTCGCCCTGCACCGTCTCGTTCTGACGGAGCAGGGCGGTGCCATGGCGCCACCGACAGGGCCCGGGTCGCAAGACCCGCAGGCCCTGTTCGGCGTTGGCGCCGTGCGCCAGGATGCCTGGCTGGGCGCCATGGTGCCCAAGCGCTGGGCGCGCCGTTCGGTGACGCGACACACCATCAAGCGGCAGATCTATGCCGTGGGCAGCGAGCATGAGACCCTGATGCTCCAAGGCGCCCATGTGGTGCGGCTGCGCTCGGGCTTTGACCGGCGCCAGTTCGTGAGCGCCACTTCTGATGTGCTCCGGCAGGCCGTGCGCGCCGAGCTGCAGCAGTTGTTCGCCTATGCGGCGAAACGCCTGTCGCAGCCTGCGCCCGAGCTGCCGCAGCCCGCACAGGAACGCGCCGCAGCCGCTGGCGAGAGCATCGGGGTTGCGCCATGATGCAGCGGCTGCTGATGGCGCTGGTGCGCGGCTATCGGCTGATGCTCAGTCCCTGGCTGGGCTCGGCCTGCCGCTTCACGCCCACCTGCTCGGCCTATTCCCTTGAAGCGTTGGAGCAACACGGCGCTGCGGTAGGCTCCTACCTGACGCTGCGCCGCCTGGCGCGCTGTCATCCGTGGTGTGACGGGGGGCATGACCCTGTGCCAGAGCAAAAGCCCAGGCTGTTCACCAGCCTGACGGCTGCGCCCGAAAACACCCAACCTTCCTCACCTAAGAAGTCTTCATGAACGATATTCGCCGCACCATCCTGTGGGTGATATTTGGCTTTTCGCTGGTCTTGCTATGGGACAAATGGCAAGTGCACAGCGGCAAGAAGGCCACTTTTTTCCCCGCGCCTGCCGTCGCCACGGCCCCGGCACCTGAAACGGGCAAGGCGCCCGGCGATGCCAGCGTGCCCTCGGCGGCTGCTGCGGCAACGGCCGGTGCCGGCGAAGTGCCTGGCGGCGCTGCCGCCGCGCCCGAGGTAGCCCCGCGCCAGAACGTCACCATCAGCACCGACGTGCTGCGCCTGACCTTCGACAGCCAGGGCGGCACGCTGCGCCATGCCGAGCTGCTCAAGTACGCGGATTCCGTGCACAAGGACAAGCCCGTGGTGCTGTTCGACGAGAGCGTGCACCGCGTGTACCTGGGCCAGTCGGGCCTGATCGGCGGCGGTTTCCCCACGCACAAGACGACCATGACCGCGCTGCCCGGCGCGCGCGAGCTCAAGGACGGCGAGGACCAGATGGAACTGCGCTTCGAGTCGCCCGACATGGGTGGCGTGAGGCTGGTCAAGATCTGGACGCTCAAGCGCGGCGCCTATGACATCGGCGTGCGCCATGAAGTGGTGAACACCGGCACGGCGGCCGTGAGCCCGCAGCTGTACCTGCAACTGGTGCGCGACGGCAACAAGCCCGAAGGCGAACAGTCCACCATGTACTCCACCTTCACGGGCCCGGCCGTCTACACCGACGAGAAGAAGTACCAGAAGGTCGAGTTCAAGGACATCGAGAGCGGCAAGGCCAGCGTCGAGAAGTCGTCCACGGGCGGCTACGTGGCCATGGTCCAGCATTACTTCGCCAGCGCCTGGCTGCTGGCCGAAGGCATCCAGCGCGACAACTTCCTGCGCAAGGTGGACAACAACCTCTACGCCGTCGGCATGATCACGCCGGTGGGCACCATCGAGCCTGGCCAGAGCAAGAGCGTGGAAGCGCGCCTGTTCGCCGGTCCCCAGATCGAAAAGCGCCTGGAATCGCTGGCGCCCGGGCTGGAGCTGGTCAAGGACTATGGCTGGCTGACCATCCTGGCCAAGCCGCTGTACTGGCTGCTGGACAAGCTGCACGGCTTCCTGGGCAACTGGGGCTGGTCCATCGTGGCCCTGGTGCTGCTGCTGAAGATCGCCTTCTACTGGCTCAATGCCAAGGCCTACTCCTCGATGGCCAAGATGAAGGCCATCAACCCGCGCATCATGGAAATGCGTGAGCGCCTCAAGGACAAGCCCCAGCAGATGCAGCAGGAGATGATGCGCATCTACCGCGAGGAAAAGGTCAACCCCATGGGCGGCTGCCTGCCCATCATCATCCAGATCCCGGTATTCATCGCGCTGTACTGGGTGCTGCTGTCCAGCGTGGAAATCCGCAACGCGCCCTGGATCGGCTGGATCACCGACCTGTCGGCCAAGGATCCTCTGTTCATCCTGCCCGTGCTGATGACCCTGTCCTCGCTGCTGCAGACCGCGCTGAACCCCGCTCCGCCGGATCCGATGCAGGCCAAGATGATGTGGATCATGCCCCTGGTCTTCAGCGTGATGTTCTTCTTCTTCCCGGCCGGCCTGGTGCTGTACTGGCTGACGAACAACATCCTGTCCATTGCCCAGCAGTGGATCATCAACACCCGCATGGGCGTGCCGCCGCAGTTCAACCTGCCCAAATTCGGCAAGTCCACGCCGGCCAAGTAAGCCTGCGAAGGCCCTTGCTCCAAAGCCCGCTTCGGCGGGCTTTTTCATGGGCGGCCTATCATCGGCGGCCTGAAATCCCTCCCAAGAAAGCTCTATCCATGCTGCCCCGCCACAACGACCCCATCGCCGCCATCGCCACCGCCCCGGGGCGGGGTGCCGTGGGCATCGTGCGTGTGTCCGGCAAGGGCGTGGCGCCGCTGGTGCGGGCGCTGTGCGGGCGCGACCTCAAGCCGCGCGAGGCCACCTATCTGCCGTTTCGCGATGCCCAGGGCGGCCCCATCGACCACGGCCTGGCCCTGTTCTTCCCGGCGCCGCACAGCTATACCGGCGAGGATGTGCTGGAGTTGCAGGCCCACGGCGGCCCCGTCGTTCTGCAACTACTGCTGGCGCGCTGCCTGGAGGCTGCACAAGCCTCTGGCGAAGACCATCGCAGCGTGCTGCCGGGCCTGCGCCTGGCCCAGCCCGGTGAATTCACCGAGCGCGCCTTTCTCAACGACAAGATCGACCTGGCCCAGGCCGAGGCCATTGCCGACCTGATCGACGCCAGCACCGAGGCCGCCGCGCGCAGTGCGAGCCGTTCGCTGTCGGGCGCTTTTTCCGAGGAAATCCATGGCCTGCGCGATGCGCTGGTGCACCTGCGCATGCTGGTCGAGGCCACGCTGGACTTTCCCGAGGAAGAGATCGACTTCCTGCAAAAGGCCGATGCCAGCGGCCAGCTCGCGCGGCTGCGCGGCAAGCTGGACCAGGTGCTGTCGCGCGCCCACCAGGGTGCGCTGTTGCGCGAAGGCATCAAGGTCGTGATCGCGGGCCAGCCCAACGCGGGCAAGAGCTCGCTGCTCAACGCGCTGGCCGGTGCGGAGCTGGCCATCGTCACCCCGATTGCCGGCACCACGCGCGACAAGGTGCAGCAGACCATCCAGATCGAGGGCGTGCCCCTGCATGTGATCGACACGGCAGGCCTGCGCGAGAGCAGCGACGAGGTCGAGCGCATCGGCATCGCGCGCGCCTGGGACGAGATCGCCGCGGCCGATGCCGTGCTCTTCCTGCACGACCTCACACGCATGGGCGAGCACGACTACCTGGCGGCCGATGCCGCCATTGCCGAAACCCTGGCCCAGAAGCTGCCGCGCCAGGTGCCCGTCATCGACGTCTGGAACAAGACCGATCGCGCGGAACCCGCCCAGATGCAGGCGCATGGCGGCCGTGAAGGCAGCGTGGCACTGTCGGCACGCACGGGCGACGGCCTGGATGCCCTGCGCCGGCGCCTGCTGGACGTGGCCGGCTGGCAGTCGGCCCCAGAAGGCCTGTACCTGGCGCGCGCGCGCCATGTGGAGGCACTGCAGGCCGTGGCCGCCCACCTGCAGGAGGCCGAGCTGCAGCTGGCGGCCCAGGCCGCCCACCTGGACTTGCTGGCCGAGGAACTGCGCCTGGCCCAGGTCTCGCTGAACTCCATCACCGGGGAATTCAGCTCCGACGATCTGCTGGGCGTGATCTTTTCCAGCTTCTGCATCGGCAAGTGACCGGGCTGGCGGATGGCCTCGACCCATTCGCACAGCCAGCAGAGTTGCTGCAATACTTATCTTTTGCTACAAAATTTGCCGTCGAAAACCCGCTTGTCGGCATTGGCGTGCCCGCTGCCGTCGCTTAGCATGCGGCGTGCCGCAGCGGCCCTCGTCGCTGCCTGCCGCCGGGCGCAGCCCTGGCGCAGGTGCGCGGCCCACTTCGAACCGGATCCGCCATGTCTTCTTCCTCCCACAATGATTTGCGGCCACTGGCCCAGGCCATGTCGTCGGCCGTGGCTGTCGATGGTGTGCAGAACGCGCTGACCTTGGAGCAATGGGATCTGCTGGCGCCCTACCTGGTGCCGGTCACGCTGGCGGCGGGCGAGCTGCTGTTTGCCGAAGGTTCGCTGGACCGCAATCTGTACTTCGTGGAGTCCGGCAGCCTCAGCGTGCACTACCAGGATGCGAAGGAGCGCATCCGCCTGGCCATCGTCGGCCCGGGTTCCATCCTGGGTGAGGGCGCCTTCTTCGCCCACCGTGCGCGCCATGCCACCGTGCAGGCGGCTGCGCCGGGCCGGCTGTGGTGCCTGACGGCCATGCGCTTCGCCGAACTCAGCAATCGCCAGCCCGGTGTGGCGCTGGCCCTGGTCATGGCGGCTGGCCAGGTGCTTGCCCGCCGTGCGGTGGACAGCCGCCGCCGGGTGGCCAGTACCTGAAAGGCTCCCGGGCAGCACCTGGGGCGGGGCGCTCTGCGGGCGCGGGGCGGTGACAGGCCGGCCTTTGCGCTGCGACAAATTGATACAGCGGTTTTGCTGCGCCCGTGCTCGAAATGTCGCAAAGTTGCAGGCACAATGCCGCGAGTTTGTGACTATTCGTGACAATGAGAGCCCCCATGTCTGTGTTCAACTGGTTTTCCCGCAAGCCTGTGCCGGAGCAGGGCCGTGGTTCGCCCGGAGACGATGGCCAGGCCAGTGCCGTGGCGCGTCGTGATGCAGGGCCCGGCGGGCGCCGCAGCGAGCGTTCCGAGCGCCGTGAGCAGCTCTACGGTGTGGTGCGCGATGTCATGGTGCGTGCCGGTGTGTTGTCGGCCAGCTACAAGTTCAAGGTGCTCTCGCTGGACAACGTGGGCCAGCGCTTCGTGGTGATGATGGACCTGGCGCGGGCCTATGCCAGCGAAACCGCGCGGCTCAGCGAGATCGAGGCCATGCTGGCCCAGGCGGCCAAGGCCCGCATGGGTGCGGTCGTGACGGCCGTGTACTGGCGGGTCAGCGACCAGAACGCTGCAGCCCAGGCCCAGGCCCAGGTGCATTCCGCGGCGACGCGCGCCCCGCGTCCTGCCCCGCCCATGGCCGTCCCGTTGGCGGCCGCGATGGAGGCGGCAGCGCCCCAGCGCCGCAGGCAGGACATGGCGCCCTTCGAACCCATAGACGATCAGGAAATGGCGGCCTTCAAGCTCGCTGTGGCAGCCATGCCCGCAGCCGGGCGGGGAGCGGGTTCTGCAGGCTCTGCTGCAGCGGCTCCCGCTGGTGTGCGCCGCTCGGGCCCCTTGCTCGGGCCGGGCGCAGGCGATCGCGGTGCGGACTTTCCCCACAGCACGCTGGACCACCTGGACCTGGGCGTCACCCAGTACGGCGAACTGCGCTGACCGGGCTGCGGCCTGGCTCAGTGGCCGGCGAAATCCACCAGCGTGAACAGCGGCAGTCCACTATCGCGCAGCAAGGTGGAGCCGCCCAGTTCGGGAAGGTCCACGATGGCCGCACCCTCGATCACGGTGGCGCCGAGTTTTTCCAGCAGCCGCTTGCCGGCCATCATGGTGCCGCCGGTGGCGATCAGGTCGTCGATCAGCAGCACGCGGTCGCCCGCCTTGACGGCGTCGGTGTGCAGCTCCACGGTGGCACTGCCGTATTCGAGTTCATAGGTTTCCTCCACCGTGGTGAAGGGCAGCTTGCCTTTTTTGCGGATGGGTACAAATCCTACGCCCAATTCGTGGGCCACCACGGCGCCCAGAATGAAGCCACGCGCATCGAGCCCGGCCACCACATCGGGGCGCATGCCGCGCTGCATGTAACGGTGCACGAAGGCGTCGGTCATCACGCGAAAGACCTGCGGGTCCTGCAGCAGCGGCGTGATGTCGCGGAACTGCACGCCGGGCGCCGGCCAGTCGGGAACGGTGCGTATGTGCGTGCGCAGGTAGTCGTTGACGCTGGTGGTGGTATGCATGGCGCTGGATCGGGGGCTGGAGAAGACGGGCCAGTGTACCCAGGCGCCCGATGGCGACCGCCGCCGCCGGATGGCCAGACCGCCTAAAATCATCCAGATGAATTCTGATGCTGCCACCCTGGATGCGCTGGACACGCCCCGTGCCCTGCGCCTGGCCCGCGACACCCTGGGCATCGAGGCCGATGCCCTTCAAGCCATGTCGCAGCGCCTTGATGGCGTGTTCGGCGAAGTGGTGCAGCGCATCCTGCGGCTGTCCGGCCGCGTCGTCGTGATGGGCATGGGCAAGAGCGGCCATGTCGGGCGCAAGGTGGCCGCCACCCTGGCTTCCACGGGCACGCCTGCGTTCTTCGTGCATCCGGCCGAGGCCAGCCATGGCGATCTGGGCATGGTGACCGGCATCGACCTGGTGCTGGCGCTGTCCAACAGCGGCGAGGCCGATGAGCTCGCTGCGCTGCTGCCGGCCATCAAGCGCCAGGGCATTGCGCTGGTGGCCATGACCGGCGGCGCGCAATCCACGCTGGCCCGCCATGCCGACTGGGTGCTGGACACCCGTGTCGAGCGCGAGGCCTGCCCCCTTAACCTTGCGCCCACGGCCAGCACCACGGCGCAGATGGCCATGGGCGACGCCCTGGCCGTGGCCCTGCTCGATGCGCGCGGCTTTGGCGCCGAGGACTTTGCGCGCTCCCATCCGGGCGGTGCGCTGGGCCGCAAGCTGCTGACCCATGTGCGTGATGTCATGCGCAGCGGCAATGAGCTGCCGAAGGTCGGGGCCGATGCCAGCTTTGTCGAACTGATGCGCGAGATGAGCGCCAAGGCCCTGGGCTGCTCGGCCATCGTCGATGCGGCGGGCGTGCTGCAGGGCATCTTCACCGACGGAGATCTGCGCCGCCGCGTGGAGGCCGGCACCGACCTGCGCGCGCTGCAGGCCGGCGATGTCATGCACAAGGGGCCCCGCACCATCGCCGAAGACGCGCTGGCCGTGGACGCCGCCAGCATGATGGAGGAGCACGGCATCACCGCGGTGCTGGTGGCCGATGCGCAGCGCCAGCTGCGCGGCGTGGTCCATATCCGCGACCTGATGCGCGCCAAGGTGATCTGATGGCACGCGCTCCTTTGACGCCCGTGCAGAACTGGGACGCACAACTGCTGCTGCTGGCACAGGATGTGCGGGTGGCCTTCTTCGATGTCGATGGCGTGCTCACCGATGGCGGCCTGCTGTTCTCTGGCGAAGGCGAGGTGCTCAAGCGCTTCAACACGCTGGACGGCCATGGCCTGAAACTGCTGCAAAAGGCCGGCATCACGCCCGCCGTGGTGACGGGCCGCGATTCGCCGGCCCTGCGCCTGCGGCTGGGCAACCTGGGCGTCACGCATGCGCGCTTTGGCACGGAAGACAAGGTGCCTGCCGCCGAGGCCATTCTGGGCGAGCTGGGCCTGCAGTGGCACCAGGCGGCAGCCATGGGCGACGACTGGCCGGACCTGCCCGTGATGCGGCGCTCCGCCTTTGCCTGCGCGCCGGCCAACGCCCATGACGAGGTGCTGGCCGTGGCCGACTGGATCACGCCGCGCAGCGGTGGCGAAGGGGCGGTGCGCCAGCTGTGCGACCTGCTGCTGGCCGCGCGTGGCGCCTATGCCGGGCTGCTGGCGGAATACGCATCATGATCCAGGCTTGGCGCCGCGTCGGTGACCGGCTTTCCCTGTACCTGCCCGTGCTGCTGATGGGCCTGCTGGCGCTGGGCACCTGGTGGCTGGTGCGCAATGCACCGCAGCCCGTGGCCAGCGGCACCGAAAAGGCCGTGGCGCATGAGCCCGACTACTTCATGAAGGATTTCTCGATCAAGAGCTTCGACGCCACGGGGCGGCTCAAGAGCCAGATCGAGGGCAGCATGGGCCGCCACTATCCGGATACCGACACCCTCGAAATCGACAACGTGCGCATGTTCGCGGTCTCGCCTGAAGGCCGCATCACGCGCGGCAGCGCCAAGCGGGCGCTGAGCAATGCCGATGGTTCCGAGGTGCAGATGTTTGGCAATGCCGTCGTCACGCGCGAGCCATTTGTGACAGCAGGTAAACAACCGCAGCCGCAGTTGCAATTCCAGGGCGAATTCCTGCACGCCTGGCCCAACGAGGAAAGAGTGAGTTCCAACCAGCCCGTGGTGCTGACCCGTGACAAGGACCGTTTCACGGCCGACAGCATGCAGTACAGCAACCTGGATCTGGTGATGAAGCTGCAGGGCCGCGTGCGCGGCACCCTGCAGCCGTCCAGGACCAAGTAAGGCGCCAGCGCAAGCGCAGGCCTGCCGATGGAGAACAAGCCATGACGACATCCTCGCGCAGCCCGGCACCCCTGGCCTTCATCACCGGCGCATCCAGCGGCATAGGCCAGGCCCTGGCCTGGCATGCCTACCAGCAAGGCTGGTTGCTGGCACTGGTTGCGCGGCGTGGCGACGTGATGGCGCAATGGGCTGCGCAGCAGGGCCTGGAGGCGTCGCGCTTCGCCATCTACGAGGCCGATGTGGCCGTGCCCGACAGCATCATCGCTGCCGCCCGGCGCTGTGAGCAGCAGCAGGGCCTGCCCGATGTCGTGATTGCCAATGCCGGCGTCAGCTGGGGTGTGGACACCTCGATGCGCGAGGATATCGACACCATGCAGCAGGTGCTGGCCGTCAACACCATGGGCGTGGCGGCCAGTTTCCATCCCTTTATCGCGCCCATGGTGCGGCGTGGCAGCGGGCAGTTGGTCGGTATCGCCAGCGTGGCCGGGCTGCGCGGCCTGCCGGGACATGGTGCTTATTGCGCCAGCAAGGCTGCAGTCATTGCCTATTGCGAAAGCCTTCGCGGTGAATTGCGCAGTAGTGGCGTAAAAGTCACTACATTGCTTCCTGGTTATGTAGATACACCCCTCACACGCGGTAACCGCTATGGCATGCCATTCCTATTGCAACCCCATGAGTTTGCTGCAAGGGCCTGGCGTTCCATTGATGCCGGGCGCAGCTTGGCCATCATCCCCTGGCAAATGGCGTGGGTTGGCCGTTTGATGAAAATTCTGCCAAACCCCTTGTTTGATCGGCTGCTTGTAGGACGAAAGCGCAAACATCGTCATTCGAAAAATCCCTGAAGCTCGTCGTGCTCAGGGAATATGTTCATGCATAAACTTGCACCCGCAAAAAAGGCTCCCTGAAGGAGCCTTTTCTTGTTTGGGAGAACATGGAGACCGGGGTCTCATTCTCCGTTGTTATTGTTGTTTCCCCAGCCGCCGCCACGGCCGCCATTGCGTGGGCCGGAGCCATAGGGGCTGCGGAAACCACCATCGCCACGGCCGCCGTAGCCGCCGCCTCCACCGCCGTCACCACGGCCATAGCCACCACCGCCGCCGCCATCGCTGCGTCCGTAGCCTCCGCCATCACCGCGGCCACCGCCACCGTAGCCACCGCCGCCGCCATCACCACGGCCATAGCCGCCACCGCCGCCACCAAAGCCGCCCGAGCGCGGGGGACGGGGCTCCATGGGGCGCGCTTCGTTCACCACGAGGCTGCGCCCGCCCAATGGCTGGCCATTCATGCCTTGAACGGCTGCCTGTGCCTCGGCATCGCTGCCCATTTCGACAAACCCGAATCCCTTGGAGCGGCCTGTGTCGCGTTCCATCATGACCCGGGCGCTGGTGACAGCGCCGAACTGGCTGAATGCCTGCTCCAAGTCGTTGTCACGCACACCATAGGGAAGGTTGCCGACGTAAAGCTTATTGCCCATCAAAAACTCCTCAACTCCTCAATGCTCACTGGTTTGCGCTCGGCTTCAGGACGCACAGACATCAGGTTCTTTGTATACAAGAGCCTGTCCAACCTTCCTAAACACATAGCGTTCGAACGGGTCTGCCCGAAACCAAATTATGAAGCACAAAAATCAAAAAGATAAATGCTCGAAAACACAAGCTGATAACGTTTGGCAACAAAAAAGGGGCCCGAAGGCCCCATTTTTTTGCTATCGCAAGCTCTAAGCGAGTGCTTAGTAGCTGTTGCGACGGCCGCCGCCACCGCCGTAGCCGCCGTCACGGTTGCCGCCGCCGAAGCCGCCGCCACCGCCGCCACCACCAAAGCCGCCGCCGAAGCCGCCGCTACGGGGAGCGCGGGGCTCCATCGGACGGGCTTCGTTGACCACCAGGTCACGGCCGCCGCGGTTTTGGCCGTGCAGGCCTTGGATAGCAGCTTGTGCTTCGGCATCGCTGCCCATTTCGACGAAGCCGAAACCCTTGGAACGGCCGGTGTCGCGCTCCATCATCACTTTGGCGCTGTTGACGGCGCCGAATTCGCTGAAGGCTTGCTCCAGATCGCTGTCACGGAAGGTGTACGGCAGGTTGCCGACGTAAAGCTTGTTGCCCATGGAGGACTCCTGAAAAAACTGGAAAACGCGATGGAGCCCTAGGGAGTCAACACGGGATGACAACGTTAGAGACGCAAACGCACTCGCCCTCATTGAGCCGAAGCCCGAACGAAAGCCTGCCCATTATGTGGCAGAAGTTTTCGCACGTTATTACTGTTTCGCAAAAATTCGTCGTGCCCGCCACAGAATGCCCCTGGGAGTAACCCTGAAATTGCGGCAGCGCATAAGCAAGTGCCGTGGCGGCAGTGGTGGTCGGCATGCGGATCGGGGTGCTGCTATGATCGCCGCCTCAGTCTTTGGGGAGTAGATCGTTCGGCTCAGTAGCCGGATGCATGCGTCAACAAACTTGGGCCTTCGCTGGCCTATGGCGTATGCGGCGCGCAGTGCAATGCTGCGTGTGACCGATCGAGACCATTGACCGCGCACCGATCCAAAGGCCGGAGTCGGAGCGTGGTCAATGCGTGCTCTATCCGGCCGGATAAATCCCCACACCATGGAAGCCTTCCTGATTTCAACCTCCGTCGTGGCACTTGCCGAGATGGGGGATAAGACCCAGCTGCTGTCGCTGGTGCTCGCCGCGCGTTTTCGCAAACCCTGGCCCATCGTTGCGGGCATTTTCGTGGCCACGCTGGTCAACCATGCGCTGGCCGGTGCCGTGGGTGCCTGGATCACCAGCTACCTGGGCGAGAACGCCATGCGCTGGATCCTGGGCCTGTCCTTCATCGCCATGGCGATCTGGATGCTGATCCCCGACAAGCTCGACGAGGACGAGGTCTCCGGGCATTCGCGCTGGGGCGTCTTCGGCACCACGCTGGTGGCCTTCTTCCTGGCCGAGATGGGCGACAAGACGCAGATTGCCACCGTGATGCTGGCGGCCAAGTACAACGCCTACCTGTGGGTGGTGGCCGGCACCACGCTGGGCATGATGCTGGCCAACGCGCCTGTGGTGTGGCTGGGCGACAAGCTGGTCAAGCGCGTGCCCATACGCCTGGTGCATGTGGTGTCGGCCGTGATCTTCCTGGTGTTGGGCGTGCTGGCCCTGTTCCTTCCGGGGACGGGCGTTTTGGCATAATGAGTCTTCATGCGCCGATTTGCTTCTGCTTGCGGGCGCTTTATAAATCCTGCTAAAGACGACACCAGAGAACCCGGCCTCGTTTTTAGCGATGCCGGGTTTTTTCATGTCCTTCATCGCCACACCACAAACCATGCACTTCGACGAGCCCCTGCCGCTGCAGGGCGGCGGCTCGATCCGGGACTACGACCTCGCCTACGAGACCTACGGGCAGCTCAATGCCGATCGCAGCAACGCGGTGCTGGTCTGCCATGCGCTCAATGCCTCCCACCATGTGGCAGGCGTCTACGAGGGCCAGGCCAAGAGCGAGGGCTGGTGGGACAACATGATCGGCCCGGGCAAGCCCGTGGATACGAACCGGTTCTTCGTGATCGGCGTGAACAACCTGGGCTCGTGCTTTGGCTCGACCGGCCCCATGCACGCGCATCCCGACACCGGCAAGATCTATGGCGCCGACTTCCCCGTGGTCACGGTGGAGGACTGGGTGGACGCCCAGGCCCGGCTGCTGGACCGGCTGGGCATTGGCCAGCTGGCCGCCGTGCTGGGCGGCAGCCTGGGCGGCATGCAGGCGCTGTCGTGGTCGCTGCGCCATCCTGACCGCATGCGCCACGCCGTGGTCGTGGCCAGCGCGCCCAACCTCAATGCCGAGAACATCGCCTTCAACGAGGTGGCGCGCCGCGCCATCGTCACCGACCCGGATTTCCACGGCGGGCATTTCTACGAGCACGGCGTGGTGCCGGCGCGGGGCCTGCGCATCGCCCGCATGATCGGCCACATCACCTACCTCAGCGACGACGTGATGAACCAGAAGTTCGGCCGCCAGCTGAGGGAGGGGCTGGACCTGAAGTACAGCACGCAGGACGTGGAGTTCCAGATCGAGAGCTACCTGCGCTATCAGGGCGAGAAGTTCAGCAGCTACTTCGACGCCAACACCTACCTGCTGATCACGCGTGCGCTCGATTATTTCGACCCGGCGCGCGCGCATGGCGGCGACCTGACCCGGGCGCTGTCCGTGGCCAAGGCCGGCTTCCTGCTGGTGAGCTTCACCACCGACTGGCGCTTTGCCCCCGCGCGCAGCCGCGAGCTGGTCAAGTCGCTGCTGGAGAACAACCGCGACGTCAGCTACGCCGAGATCGACGCGCCCCACGGCCATGACGCCTTCCTGCTCGACGACCCCCGCTACATGAAGGTGATGCGCTCCTACTTTGACAACATCGCCCAGGAAACCAAGACAGCCGCCAAGGAGGCCGCATGACCGAGCTGAACACCATGCAGGCGATTGCGCGCCTGATCCCCAAGGGCTCGCGCGTGCTCGACCTGGGCTGCGGCGATGGTGCCCTGCTGTCGCACCTGCAGCGCGAGCGCGGCTGCACCGGCTACGGCGTGGAGCTGGACGACGCCAATGTGCTGGCCTGCGTGCGCCGGGGCGTGAACGTGCTGCAGCTGAACCTGGAGGACGGCCTGGCCATCTTCCAGGACAACAGCTTCGACGTGGTGCTGCAGATCGATACGCTGCAGCATCTGCGCAATGCCGAGACCATGCTGCAGGAGACGGCGCGCATAGGGCGCGCGGGCATCGTCGCCTTCCCCAACTTCGCGCACTGGCCCAACCGCCTGTCCGTGCTGCGCGGGCGCATGCCGGTGACGCGGCGCCTGCCCTACCAGTGGTATGACACGCCCAATATCCGCGTGGGCACCTACAAGGACTTCGAGGTGCTTGCCACCCGCAACCGGCTGCGCATCCTGGACTCCTTCGGCCTGCAGGATGGCCGCAGCGTGCGCACCCTGCCCAATCTCATGGCGGGCACGGCCGTCTTCCATTTCGAGCACGCCTGAGCGGCGGTCCGGTCCATGCCCGTGTCATGGGTGGCGCGCACAATCGACGGATTGCGAACCCGAAAGGCAGACATGAACCGCTTCCCACGCCGCCGCGCGCTGGCCCTGGCCGGCGCGGCCGCCGGCCTGCTGCTGGCAGGCTGCGCCACGCCGCAGGCCGCCAATTCCCCATCGCAGGCCGCGGACTGGCCTCCCCGGCCCGCGCTGATCGCGCACCGCGGCGCATCGGCACTGCGGCCAGAGCACACGCTGGAGGCCTACCGGGAGGCCATACGCGCGGGCGCCGACTTCATCGAGCCCGACCTGGTCATCACGCGTGATGGCGTGCTGGTGGCGCGGCATGAGAACGCCATCGCCATCCTGGCGGCCGACGGCAGCCTCAAGGAGGCCACCACCAATGTGGCCGACCGCCCCGAGTTCGCGGCGCGCAAGACCACCAAAACCATCGACGGGCAGGCGATCACGGGCTGGTTCGTGGAGGATTTCACGCTGGCCGAGCTGAAGACGCTGCTTGCGCGTGAACGCATCCCGGCGATCCGCCCGGCGAATGTGCAGTTCAATGACCGTTTCGAGGTGCCCACGCTGCAGGAGGTCATCGACCTGGCAAAGGCGGAGAGCGCGCGCACGAACCGCACCATAGGCATCTATCCCGAGACCAAGCACCCGAGCTACTTCCAGTCCATCGGCCTGCCGCTGGAGCCCGCGCTGCTGAAGCTGCTTGCGGACAACGGCTGGAACCATGCGCAGGCGCCGGTGTTCGTGCAGTCCTTCGAGGTGGAGAACCTGCGCTGGATCCGTGCGCGCAGCAGCCTGCGCCTGGTGCAGTTGCTGGCGCCCAAGGGCAAGCCCTATGACAGCGTGGCACGCGGCACGGGCCCCGGCTATGCCGACATGGTCACGCCTGCGGGCCTGGCCGAGATTGCGCGCTATGCCAACGGCATCGGGCCGAGCAAGAGCATGGTGATCCCCGTGGTGCAGGGCGCCAATGCGGCGCCCACGGCGCTGGTGGCCGATGCCCACCGTGCGGGGCTGCTGGTCCATCCCTGGACGCTGCGGCCCGAGAACGCCTTCCTGCCCCTGAGCCTGAAATCGCCGCCCGCACAGGACGGCACCCGGCGCGGCAATGCACGCGCCGACATGGACGATTTCCTGCGCACGGGCATCGATGGCATCTTCACCGACGATCCGTCAGTGGGGCGCGCGGCCATCGATGACCTGCTCAAACCGAAGCCTTGAGACGGCGCGCCGCCGCGCGCTTGCCTGCTGCCTGCGCCTGCTCCAGCCACTGCTGCACACGGGCGGCCTCGGCGCCGAGCACGGGGCCGAAGCTGTGTATGCGCACGGGCCGGATGCCGCTGAATTCCAGGATGGCGCGGCGCATCTGGTGGTGGCCCGGCATGTGCGCCACCCAGCGGTAGTACCAGGGCGGTGAATCCATGCTCACCAGCAGGTCGGCCGTGCGGCCGGCCAGCAGCCGGTCCCACAGCACCGAGCCCTTGCGGTACTTGAAGGCGAAGCCCGGCAGAAAGATGCGATCGATGAAGCCCTTGAGCAAGGCCGGCAGGCCGCCCCACCAGGTCGGATAGACCCAGGCCAGGTGGCTGGCCCACAGGATGTCGGCCTGGGCCCGCTGCAGGTCAGGCTCCAGGGGCTGGTCCTGGCGGTAGCCGGCGCGCAGCAGCGGGTCGAAGTCCAGTTCGCCCAGGCGCAGCAGGCGTACCTCGGCGCCGCTGTCGCGTGCGCCCTGTGCGTAGGCGTCGGCCAGGCCTGCGCACAGGCTGCTGGCCGACGGGTGGCCGAGGATGATCAGGATGCGCTGGGGATGCGTATCGGCAGGAGGGCGGGAGGTGCTTGGAGACATGGCGCCCATGTTCGCCTTGCCCCTTGGGGCAGGGTCAAGCACCCGGGCTCAGGCCGCGTGCTCAGGCCAATGCGGGTTCGCAGGCGCCCTGGGTACCTGCCGTCTCCAGGCTGCATTCGAGCAGTTCGCGCTCCAGCGCCGCCAACTGGGACTGCTGTGCCTGAAGGCGCCGGATTTCTGCCTGAACCTGGGTGCTGCGCTCGCGCAGCAGCCGGGCCAGGGCTTCCCAGCTTGTGGCCTCATGGATGCGGTGCAGGCCGTGCAGCTCGTCCAGCCGAAAGCCCAGCCCAAGCGCCTGGCGGATGCGCTGCACAAGCACCAGGTCCTGCTCGCCATAGACGCGGTAGCTGCCTGCCCGTGCCACGGCGCCGAGCAGGCCCCGTGATTCATACAGCCGGACGGCCTTGGGCGAGCAGCCGGCGCGTCGGGCGAGTTCTCCGATATACATGGCGCGATCGTAGTCGTTGGCGGCGGGGTGTCCGGGGTCCGTGCCGCCTTGGCGCACAATGACCGGATCGCGGCGCTGGCTTCGCTCGAACGGTGCGCCGACCCATGACACGAGGACCCGCCATGAACGCACGCACCCCTTCGCAACTGCTGCAGCCCGCAGCCGCGCTTGACCAGATCAGCCGCTCCTGGGACGAGCGCATCGTCCCGGCGCTGACCGAGTACATCGCCATTCCCGCCAAATCGCCCATGTTCGCGCCCGACTGGGAGCAGCAGGGCCACCTGGAGACCGTGCTGCGCAATGCGGCCGACTGGGTGCTGGCGCAGAAGGTGGCCGGCCTGACGCTGGAGATCGTGCGCCAGCCCGGCCGCACGCCGGTGCTGTTCTTCGAGGTGGAGGGCACGCAGGACAAGGCGGCCTCCAGCCCCACGGTGCTGATGTACGGCCACCTGGACAAGCAGCCAGAGTTCGATGGCTGGCGCAGCGACCTGGGCCCGTGGACGCCCAAGTACGAGAACGGCAAGCTCTATGGCCGTGGCGGCGCCGATGACGGCTATGCGGTCTACGCCAGCATCGCGGCCGTGCAGGAGCTCAAGCGCCAGGGCGTGCCGCACCCGCGCATCCTGGGCCTGATCGAGACCTGCGAGGAAAGCGGCTCGCGCGACCTGCTGCCCTATGTCGATGCCCTGCGCCCGCGCCTGGGCGATGTGGGCCTGGTGATCTGCCTGGACAGCGGCGCCGGCAACTACGACCAGCTGTGGCTGACCACCAGCCTGCGCGGCATGGCCAGCGGCACGCTGAAGGTGGAAATCCTCACCGAGGGCGTGCATTCGGGCGATGCCTCGGGCGTCGTGCCGTCGTCCTTCCGTATCCTGCGCCAGGTGCTGGACCGGCTGGAGGACAGCAAGACCGGGCGCCTGCTGCCCGCCAGTTTCCACTGCGAGGTGCCGGCCGAGCGCATGGCGCAGATGCGCGACACGGCGGCCATCCTGGGCGAGGAAACCTATGCCCGCTTCCCCTGGGCGCACTACGACTGCGGCGGCTCCACGCTGTTCGCCCTGCCCACCACCACCGACCCGGTCCAGGCCCTGGTCAAGCGCACCTGGGAGCCCACGTTGAGCGTGACCGGCGCCGAGGGCCTGCCCGCGCTGCAGGACGCCGGCAACGTGCTGCGCCCCTATACCGCCTTCAAGCTCAGCCTGCGCCTGCCGCCCCTGGTCGATGCCGCTGCCTGCGTGCAGGAAATGAAGGCGCTGCTGGAGGACAACGCGCCCTACCAGGCCCGTGTGACCTGGCAGGGCCTGTCGGGCGCCAGCGGCTGGAATGCGCCAGCCATGGACGGCTGGTTCGAGGACGCGCTCAACGCGGCAAGCCAGGCGCATTTCGGCGCCTCCTGCGGCTACATCGGCCAGGGCGGCACGATTCCGCTGATGAACATGCTCAGCCAGGGCTTTCCCAAGGCCCAGATGATGGTCTGCGGCGTGCTCGGTCCCAAGAGCAATGCCCACGGTCCCAATGAATTCCTGCACGTACCCTATGCCAAGAAGCTCACGGCCGCCGTGGCCCAGGTGATCGCCGCCATGGCCGGGGCGCAGGCAGCCGCCGAGGCGGGCGCTGCTGGCGTGGCGTGATGGCAGCGCCGGCCCCCGCACCCGTTCCTGCACCTGCCTCGCAAGGCCAGGTCACGCGCCTTGCGTCCAGCGATGGCGCCGAGCTGTCACTGCGCGACTGGCCCGTGGACGGGGGTCAGGCGCGCGCCACCGTGCTGCTGGTGCACGGCCTGGGCGAGCACATCGGCCGCTATGAGGCGCTGGCCCGGCGCCTCAATGCCTGGGGCTATGCGGTGCGCGGCTACGACCAATACGGCCATGGGCGCTCGGCAGGGCCGCGCGGCGGCTTGACGTCCGATGGCCGGCTGCTGGATGACCTTGCGGCCGTGGTCGATGCCACGCGTGCCCAGCAGCCCGCTGGCCAGCCGCTGGTGCTGCTGGGCCACAGCCTGGGCGGCCTGGTGGCTGCGCTGTTCGTGGCGCGTGCCATCCGGCCTGTCGATGCGCTGGTGCTGTCTTCGCCGGCCCTCGACGTGGGCCTGTCGCCCATCCAGAAGCTGCTCGTGGGCACGCTGCCGCGCCTGGTGCCCGACCTGCGCGTGTCCAACGGCCTGCAGATTCCCTATCTCTCGCATGACGCGGCGGTCTGCGATGCCTACCGTGCCGATCCGCTGTGCCATGACCGCATCTGCGCGCGGCTGGCGCGGTTTCTGGCGCAGGGCGGCCCGCAGGTGCTGGCCCGCGCGGGGCAGTGGAGCGTGCCCAGCCTGCTGATGTGGGCGGGGGACGACAGGCTGGTGGCACCGGCCGGCAGCCAGGCCTTTGCCGACCGCGCGCCGCCAGCCGTGGTACAGGCGCAGTGCTTTGACGGCGCCTACCACGAGCTGTTCAACGAGCGCGATGACTTCGCCGCGCCCGTGTTCGCGCGGCTGCGCGACTGGCTGGGCCGCTTCAGGCCAGCGTGAGCGCCGCCAGCGCAGCCAGGGGCGCGGTTTCCGCGCGCAGCACGCGTGGCCCCAGAGTGACGGGGACAAAGCCCTGGGCGCGGGCCAGGGCCTCCTCGGAAGGCGACAGGCCGCCCTCGGGGCCGGAGAGAAAGACCACGGGTGCATCCTCGGCCGTGGCATCCAGGATCTCACCCAGCGGCCGCGTGCCCTCGCCCAGCGACAGCAGCAGGCGCAGCGTGCCGGGCGGCAGCTGTTTCGCACCGCCCTCCAGCCAGTCCTCCAGGTCTGCAGGGGTGTGCAGCGGAGGAACGCGGTTGCGCGTGCACTGCTCGCAGGCCGATACGGCCACGGCCTGCCAGTGGGCGAGTTTTTTCTCGGCGCGCTCGCCCTTGAGCTTGAGCACGCTGCGCTCGGCCACCAGCGGGGTGATGCTGGCGGCGCCCAGCTCGGCCGCCTTCTCCACCAGCCAGTCCATGCGTTCGTTGGCCGTGATGCCGGCCAGCAGGTGAACGGGGCGCAGGGGCTCTCGTTCCACGGCGTGGTGCGCGCCTATGCGCACGGCCACGTCGCTGCGGCCCATGCGCAGCACGGTGGCCTCGAACTCGCCGCCGCTGAAGCCTTCGCCGGCGCGGCCTTCGAAGAGGGTGATGCCGTCGCCGGGCTGCAGGCGCAGCACCTGCACATGGCGTGCCGCGCCGGGCGGCAGGTCGATGTCGGCGCCGCTGCGCAGCGCAATGGGGCAGTGAAAGCGTGGCATGGCGTATCCGTTCTCAGACGCGCCCGTAGGCCCAGCCGACCTGGGGCTGGATGTTTTCGATCTGGTCCACCAGGCGCAGCAGCGGCGTCAGCTCGCGGTAGCGGCTGCAGGTGGAGCGGATGTAGTGGATGAAGCGCGGCGCGTCGGCCAGGTAGCGGGGCTTGCCGTCGCGCAGCGTCAGCCGCGCGAAGATGCCGGCCACCTTGAGGTGGCGCTGCAGGCCCATCCACTCCACGCCCCGGTAGAACTCGCCGAAATCGTCGCCCCAGCCGCTTTGGCTGCGCGCGCCGACCAATCCCGACTTGCGCGCCTTCTCCCAGTAACGCACGGTAATGTCGATGACAAAGTCCTCTTCCCAGCTGATGAAGGCATCGCGCAGCAGGCTGGCGATGTCATAGGTCACCGGGCCATAGACCGCATCCTGGAAGTCCAGCACGCCCAGCGGGCCGCTGGCGGTCACGGGCTGCATGAGATTGCGCGTCATGAAGTCGCGGTGCACGAAGACGCTGGGTGCCGCCAGGTTGTGGGCCACGATCTGGTCGAAGGCCTTGGCCAGCGTGGCCTGCTGCCTGTCGTCGAGCACGGTCTCGCGGTGGCGCGCGATGTACCAGTCGGGGAACAGCTGCAGCTCGCGGCGCAGCAGCGCGTCGTCATAGGCGGGCAGCACGTCGGGGCGCGAGGCGGTCTGCCAGGCCAGCAGCACCTCCAGCGCCGAGCGGTACCAGGCTTCCGCGTCCTGGGGCTTTTCCGGGTCCAGCGCCTCGATGACGGTGTGGCCGCCCAGGTCGGAAAGCAGCATGAAGCCGTGCGCCGCATCCCAGTCCAGGATCTGCGGCACGGCCAGCCCGGCCGAGGCCATCAGCGCCTGCACCTTGGCGAAGGGCGCGCAATCTTCCTTGTCCGGCGGGGCATCCATGACGATGAGGCTGGCGCCCGCGCTGGTGTCCAGGCGCAGATAGCGGCGAAAGCTGGCATCGGCCGAGGCAGGGCGCAGGGTTTCGGGGCGCAGCGCGTGGCGGGCGGACAGCGGGGCCAGCCAGGCGTCGAAGGCGGCGTGGCGGGCGGGGTCGGCCCAGACAACGCCGGCCGTGGGGGTGTTTGGATGGCTCATGGATAATCGCGATTCTACAAACCGCCACCCCGGCGAATGCCCGGCGGTGATGCTAGGCTTGCGCCTTTGTCCACCCGCCGCTGTTGACCACCGTGTACCTCCGACCGCCGCTCCCCGATCCGCTGGCTGCCCGCGCGCCCGCGCGCCCCGCTGTACGCCCGCTGGCCTGGCTTGTGGCTCTCGCATGGGCCGGTGGCTCCACCATGGCCCAGGCCCAGCCCGCTGCAGCCGACGAAGGCCGGCTGCAGCAAGTCCGCCCGCTGCGCCCCAGCACGCTGATGCAGGAAACCTATCCCGAGGCGGTGCGCTCCCAGCAGCCCGTCTATGTGCGCGGTGACGCGCTCAGCGGCCAGCCGGACATCAACTCGGTGGTCGAGGGCAATGCCGAACTGCGCCGTGGCGACACGATGATCCGCGCCGACCGGCTCGAGTACCAAGTGCCCGACGACCGCGTCAATGCCTCGGGCGCAGTGCACATCAACCAGGCCGGCAATGTCTACGAGGGCTCGCAGCTGGACCTGGAGGTCGATGCCTTCAAGGGCTTTTTCGACAACGCCGGATATCGCTTCCTGGCCAATGGCGCCTACGGCAAATCCTCGCGCGTGGACTTCATCGACCGCGACCATGCCGTGGTCCACGATGCCACCTACACCACCTGCCAGCGCGACGACGAGGCCAGCTGGGAGCCGGCCTGGATGCTGCGCGCCCGGACCCTGCACATCGATATGGCCGAGGAAGTGGGCGTGGCCGAGGGCGCGGCCCTGCAGTTCAAGGGCGTGACCGTGCTGCCCGTGCCGCGCATGAGCTTTCCGCTGTCGGACAAGCGCAAGTCGGGCCTGCTGCCTCCCACCATGGGCCTGGACAAGCTCAGCGGCATCGAATACACGCAGCCCTACTACTGGAACCTTGCGCCCAACCGCGACATGACCCTGTATCCCTCGGTCATGAGCAAGCGCGGCGTCAACCTGGGCGCCCAGTTCCGCTACCTGGAGCCGACCTATTCGGGCGAGGCCTATGCGGCCTACATGCCCGGCGACCGCCAGCGTGACCGGGACCGCTGGGCCTACTCGCTGCAGCACCGGGGCGTCATCGACTCGCCCATTGGTGGCCTGGGGTTGAACATGAACCTCAACCGCGTCAGCGACGACAACTACTGGCGCGACTTCCCGCTGGCCGCCAAAACGCTGCGCGAGCGCCTGCTGCCCAACGATGTGAACCTGTCCTGGGCGCGTGGCGACAATGTGCTGACCCTGCGCACCCTGTACTGGCAGACCATGCAGGATGCATCGGCGCCCATTGCCCCGCCCTACGGCATGAAGCCGCAGCTGCAATGGCGCTACACGCCGCTGGACCTGCCGCACGGCCTGGACTTCAGCTTTGTGGCCGACACCACGCGCTTCGAGATCGACAAGCCCCTGGCCGGCATGACCTACAACAACGGCCAGCGCAGCTACATGCTGGCCCAGGTGAGCCGCCCCTTCCTGTCGCCGGGCGCCTTCATCACGCCCAGGATCCAGTTGCACACCAGCAACTACCAGGTGGACAGCCTGATGAGCAACGGCAGCCGCAATGCCTCGCGCACGCTGCCCACGGTCAGCGTGGACAGCGGCCTGGTGTTCGAGCGCGACACCACGCTGTTCGGCCGCCAGCTGCTGCAGACCTTCGAGCCGCGCGCCTTCTACACCTACACGCCCTACCGCGACCAGAGCTTTCTGCCGCTGTATGACACGGCGCGCAACGACTTCAACTTCGCGAGCATCTACTCCGAGAACGACTACAACGGCCAGGACCGCATTGCCGACAACCACCTGCTGACCCTGGGTGCGACCACGCGCCTGATCGACGGGACCACGGGTGCGGAAAAGGCGCGCTTCGGCATTGCGCAGCGCGTGCGTTTCTCCGACCAGAAGGTCATCCTGCCCGGCGAGGTGCCGGCCACCAGCCGCCTGTCCGACGTGCTGCTGGGCGCGGCCATCAACTGGACCGATGCCTGGTCCACCGAAGGCACGACCCAGTACAACCGCGACCTCAACCGCTCGGTGCGTACCACCTTTGGTGCGCGCTACAGCCCCAGCTCCTACCGCACGGTGAACGTGGCCTACCGTACCCAGTACGACACAGTGGCGCGTACCGACGCCAGCAAGCTGGTCGATGTGGGCTGGCAATGGCCCATCAACGACCTGTGGGGCGACAAGGGGCGCGACCTGGGCGCTGGACGTGGCCAGGGCGGCGGGCGCTGGTACACGGTGGGCCGGTTGAACTACAGCCTGAAGGACCGCAAGCTCGTCGATACCGTGGTCGGGCTGGAGTACGACGGCTGCTGCTGGATTGGCCGCGTGGTGCTGGAGCGCCTGCAAAGCTCCATCACCCAGTCCAACACCCGGCTGCTGTTCCAGATCGAGTTCGTCGGCTTCTCGCGGCTGAGCCTGGGTGCAGACCCGCAGCGCAGCCTCAAGCAGAATGTGCCGCGCTACCAGTACCTGCGCGAGTCCGTGACGCCTCCCAGCCGCTTCACCAACTACGATTAGAGCCAACGCTCCAAACACGCTTTTTGCAAGGCATCTCTCCCATGCGTTTTCTTTCCCAGACCCATTGCTGCGCAGCTGCCGCTGTGGCGCTGGCCTTGCTGGCCACCACAGCCCAGGCGCAAGGCCTGCGTGTTCCGGGCCAGTCCAGGGCGCCCCAGGCCGGCGATGCCTCCGTCTCGCGTGCGCTGGACGCCACCAACCTGCCCTCGTCGCGCGATCGCGGCGCCAAGGCTGGCGTGCGCTCGGCCGATTACATCGTCGCCGTGGTCAACTCCGAACCGGTGACCAACAATGAAGTGCGTGCCCGCATGGCGCGCGTGGCGCAGAACATCGCCGAGCAGGGCGGCCAGATGCCGCCCGAGGCGCTGCTGGCCCGCGAGGTGCTGGAGCGCCTGATCGTCGAAAAGGCCCAGCTGCAGGAAGCCAAGGACACGGGCCTGCGCGTGGATGACTACGCCGTGGACCAGGCGCTGACCAATGTGGCGCGGCAAAACGGCCTGGACAAGGCGGGCCTGCAGTCCCGCCTGCGGGCCGAAGGCGTGAACGAAAAGCAGTTCCGCGAAGAGCTGCGCCGCCAGATCACGCTGCAACGTCTGCGCGAGCGCGATGTGGACGGCCGCGTGCGCGTCACCGATGCCGACATCGATCGCTACCTGGCTGAGCAGCGCAGCGGCGGTGCCGACAAGGCACCGGCCGCCGTGAACCTGGGCCACATCCTGATTTCCGTGCCCGAGAACGCCAGCCCCGCCGAAGTGGCCGAGCGCGAGGCCCGCGCCAAGCAGGCCGCCGAGGCCGCCCGCACGCAAGGCGACTTCCTGGCCGTGGTCAAGGAGTTCTCCGATGTGCCCGACGGCCAGGGCGGCGGCGCCATGGGCATGCGCCCGCTGGACCGCTATCCCGAGCTGTTCACCAAGGCCGTGGGCCAGACGGCGCAGGGCGGCATCGTCGGCCCCTTCCGTTCGGGCGCGGGCTTTCACGTGCTCAAGGTGCTGGAGAAGTCGCAGGCCGGCATGCCGTCCGTGGTCACGCAAAACCATGCGCGCCACATCCTGCTGCGCATTGGCGACCAGATGACCGAGGCCGATGCCGCCAAGCGCCTGGCCGACTACAAGCGCCGCGTGGACAGCGGCCAGGCCAGCTTCGAATCGCTGGCCCGCGAGTTCTCGCAGGACGGCAGCGCGCGCAACGGCGGCGACCTGGGCTGGGCCTCGCCCGGCCAGTTCGTGCCCGAGTTCGAGCAGGTGCTCAATGCGCTGCAGCCCGGCCAGGTCAGCGACCCGCTGGTCTCGCGCTTCGGTGTGCACCTGATCCAGCTCATCGAGCGCCGCCAGGCTGCGCTGACGCCGCGCGAGCAGCGCGACATGGTGCGCAACGTGGTGCGCGAGCGCAAGCTCGAAACCGACTACCAGACCTGGCTCCAGGAGCTGCGTGGCCGCGCCTACGTCGAGTACCGCGAGCCTCCGCAATAAGACACCCCCCGAGCAGCTGCGGCTGCGGCAGTCCACAATGGAAGGCGGTGCCATGGCGCACCGCCTTGCTTTTTCTATGAAACACATTCCTCGCAAACGCTTCGGCCAGAACTTCCTGACCGATGACGGCATCATCGACGGCATCGTGAGCGCCATCGACCCCCGGCCGGGCCAGTCCATGGTCGAGATCGGGCCGGGCCTGATGGCCCTGACCCAGCCCCTGGTCGAACGCCTGGGCCGGCTCACCGTGATCGAGCTGGACCGCGACCTGGCCGTGCGCCTGCGCCTGCACGAGCAGCTCGACGTGGTCGAGTCCGACGTGCTCAAGGTGGACTTCCGTGCCATTGCCGCGCGCCTGGGCGTGCCCAAGCTGCGCATTGCGGGCAACCTGCCCTACAACATCTCCAGCCCCATCCTCTTTCACCTGCTCGAGCAGGTGGACGTGGTCGAGGACCAGCATTTCATGCTGCAAAAAGAGGTCATCGACCGCATGGTGGCGTCGCCCTCCACGGCCGCCTATGGGCGGCTGACGGTCATGCTGCAGTGGCGCTATGCGATGGAGAGCGTGCTGTACGTGCCGCCCGAGAGCTTCAATCCGCCGCCCAAGGTGGACAGCGCCGTCGTGCGCATGGTCCCGCGCGAGTCGCCGGCGGCCCTGGACGCGAAGCTGCTGGAGGAGATGGTGCAGGTGGCCTTCAGCCAGCGGCGCAAGATCCTGCGCAATACGCTGGGGCGCTGGCTGGAAGCCAAGGGCTTTGACGGGGAATTCGACCTGCAGCGCCGCGCCGAGGAAGTGCCGGTGTCCGAATACGAGGCACTCGCCGCCCGGTTCACGCGCGCCTAGCCACAGGCGGCACCCAGCGACTGCAGCGCCGACAGAGCCCACAGCGCCCGATTGGGCGCTGTGGGCTCTGGGCAATCAATGTCCTGCGCTTACAGGAACGAGTAGAAGCAGCGGAACGGAATCTTGCGCTCGGCCCAGTACTCGGCCGCGTCGCGGAAGCTGTCCAGCAGCTGCTCGCGCACTTCCTTGTCGAACTTGGGCGTGGTCGGGATCTGGTCGAGCACGAGCACAAAGCCCGGCTGCGGGCCGGCCTTGTGGATGGGGTCGGTCAGGCAGTCGTAGAGCGCGTCGAAGTTCTTGCCGAAATGCGCAGGGAAGAAGAACTGCGTGGCCAGCAGTTCCAGGATATCGGCCTTGGTCTGCGCATGGGCCAGGTTGGCATACAGAAAATGGCACCCCAGCGTCTCGGCCGCCTGTTGCAGATCCTCCACCCTGTAGGCGCGGATGGACTGCACGATGTTGGCGCGCACGTTCCGCAAAGGGGTGTCGGGGATCTTACGAAGTGGTGCATCCATCTCCGTGGCTCTTTCTCTAACGTGGATGTGGCCTGCGGGGACGGGCTCATGGCCTTCGGCATCCCTGGGCTGTGGATGAAATGCAGACCCCTGCCAGCGCACTGCGTCGGACACGGAGGGTCGAACTGGCTGTAGAGACTGGGTCGAGGTCATTCGATGATCTTGCGAAAGCTGCTGTAGTGGTCGCTGGTGTAGTAGCAGGCATCGGGCTGCTGGGGCTCTCCGCCGCAGACGATGCGGCGGGCCCCACGGTCACGCGAACCGGGCGTGCGCACCGTGTACTCACGGTAATAGCCACGCGACTGGCGCGGCAGGATGCGCTCGCGGTTGCCGAACACCGTGCCGTCCTTGTCGTGGGCAAAAGGCCCGCCGCGCAGGATCAGCGTATACGTGGAACGGCCTTCGCGCGGCAACTCGGACAGGGGGACGGTGGCCACGGCCGCCGTCGTCTCCACGCTCTCGGGCGCCGAGCGGCGCGCATCAGCGAGCGAGGGCGACAGCACAAAGGCGGCCCCGACGATGAGCGCTAGACCGGACTGGTACGCCTTGGCGGCGGCTGCCTTCAGCATCAACTACACCTTTCAGAAATCCAGGGAAGCCCTGAAATCTCGACCCGCTAGTGTGACGGAACACCCCTCAAAATGCAAGTTCTGCCCAAAAAACAGGCAGCTTGACCAAGGAAATGTCTGGGGATTGAACAGTGAGAAGGCAACTCTGCGCCTGAGTTGCCTGCTATTCAATGCAAATGCCGCCCGTTGTCAAAAAAAGCGCGCGCGGCCAAAACGAGGGACACCGAGCAAGGGCCGCCCCGCAGCGAGGGTGTCGTCCCCCTCCCGCGAAGCGAGAGAGGGGGAAGCGGCGAAGCCGCTCAGGGGGTGCTTACCGGTTAGCGTTAGCGTCCGCCACCGTCAGCGCCGTCATGTTGACGATGCGGCGCACCGTCGTGCTCGGCGTGAGGATGTGCACGGGACGGGCGGCGCCCAGCAGCACGGGGCCAATGGCAATGCCGCCGCCAGCGGCCTGCTTGAGCAGGTTGTAGCTGATGTTGGCCGCGTCGATGTTGGGCATGACCAGCAGGTTGGCGTTGCCCAGCAGCGTGCTGTTGGGCATGAGCTGGGCGCGGGCCTTGCCGTCCAGGGCCACGTCGCCGTGCATCTCGCCGTCCACTTCCAGCCACGGGGCCTGCTCGCGCAGCAGCTCCAGGGTCTGGCGCATCTTGACGGCGCTGGGCTGGTTGCTGGAGCCGTAGTTGGAGTGCGACAGCAGGGCGGCCTTGGGCTTGACGCCGAAACGCATCATTTCCTCGGCGGCCATGATGGTGATCTCGGCCAGCTGCTCGGCCGTGGGGTCGTAGTTGACGTGGGTGTCCACCAGGAAGACCTGGCGGTCGGGCAGCAGCAGGCCGTTCATGCAGGCATAGGTCTGCACGCCGGCGCGGCGGCCGATCACCTGGTCCACATACTGCAGGTGGTGCGATGTCTGGCCCCAGGTGCCGGTGATCAGGCCATCGACTTCGCCCTTGTGCAGCAGCATGGAGCCGATCAGGGTCAGGCGGCGGCGCATCTCGATCCGGGCGATGGGCACGGTGATGCCCTTGCGCTCGGTCATGCGGTGGTAGGTCTGCCAGAAGTCGCGGTAGCGCTCGTCGTGCTCGACGTTGACCACGTCGTAGTCCGTGCCTTCCTTCAGGCGCAGGCCGAATTTCTCGATGCGCTGGGCAATGATGGCCGGGCGGCCGATCAGCGTGGGGCGCGCAATGCGCTCGTCCACCACGATCTGCGTGGCGCGCAGGATGCGCTCTTCCTCGCCCTCGGCGTAGGCCACGCGCTTCTTGGCGGCCTTCTTGGCCGCGGCGAACAGCGGCTTCATCATGGTGCCCGAGGCGTAGACGAAGGTCTGCAGGTGGGCGCGGTAGGCATCCATGTCCTGGATCGGGCGCTGGGCCACGCCGCACTCGGCGGCGGCCTGTGCCACGGCCGATGCGATCTTCATCATCAGGCGCGGATCGAAGGGCTTGGGGATCAGGTACTCAGGGCCGAAAGTCAGTTGCTCGCCCACGTAGGCGGCCGCCACTTCCTCGCTTTGCTCGGCCTGGGCCAGCTCGGCGATGGCGTGGACGGTGGCGATTTCCATCTCGGTGGTGATGGTGGTCGCGCCGCAGTCCAGGGCACCCCGGAAGATGTACGGGAAGCACAGGACGTTGTTGACCTGGTTGGGGTAGTCCGAGCGGCCCGTGGCGATGATGGCGTCGCTGCGCACGGCCTTCACGTCTTCGGGAATGATCTCGGGGTTGGGGTTGGCCAGCGCGAAGATCACCGGACGCGCGGCCATCTTGACCACCATGTCCTGCTTGAGCACGCCGCCAGCGGACAGGCCCAGGAAGACGTCGGCGCCTTCGATGACCTGGCCCAGCGTGCGCAGCTCGGTGGCGCGCGCGAACTGGGCCTTGTCCTCGTCCATCAGCTCGGTGCGGCCCTCGTAGACCACGCCGGCCAGGTCGGTGACGAACACGTTCTCGCGGCGCAGGCCGACCTTGAGCAGCAGGTTCAGGCAGGCCAGGGCAGCGGCGCCCGCGCCCGAGGCCACGAGACGGACCTCCTCGATCTTCTTGCCGGCCACCTTGAGCGCGTTGACCATGGCCGCTGCCACGGTGATGGCCGTGCCGTGCTGGTCATCGTGGAAGACGGGGATCTTCAGGCGGCGGCGCAGCTCGCGCTCCACGAAGAAGCACTCGGGTGCCTTGATGTCTTCCAGGTTGATGGCGCCGAAGGTGGGCTCCAGCGCGGCGATCACATCGACCAGCTTTTGCGGGTCCTTCTCGTTGATCTCGATGTCGAAGACGTCCACGCCCGCGAACTTCTTGAACAGGACGGCCTTGCCTTCCATCACCGGCTTGGAGGCCAGGGCGCCGATGTCGCCCAGGCCCAGCACGGCGGTGCCGTTGGAGATCACGGCCACCAGGTTGCCGCGCGCCGTGTACTTGAAGGCGGCGGCCGGGTCCTTGACGATCTCTTCGCAGGGCGCTGCCACGCCGGGCGAGTAGGCCAGGGCCAGGTCATGCTGGTTGGCCATGGGCTTGGTCGGCACGATGGTCAGCTTGCCGGGCTTGGGAAACTCGTGGTATTCGAGTGCGGCACGGCGCAGCTGGGCACGTTTATCGGAAGGGGTCGGGGCCGTGTTGTCGGACATCAAGCGTCTCCAGCGAAGGCATGGCCAACGCACGCGCGGATCAGCCCGCGTGCCGTCGGCCGAGGTAGGGGGGAACCGATTGTAGGCCGACAGGCAATAGCCGGGCCCTGCTGTGAAACTGTTGTGATGCCTGGTTGCCCAATGCCCCGCGGCGGCGGCGGTCTTTGCTTGCGCGCCGCCGCAAAGCCGGGCAATCACATGGCGTCCATCAGATGGCGTCCAGCGGAAACACCGGGCGGCTGACCCGGGCGAACGGAAAGCGCGAATAGTCCGAGGTGGTCACGCCGGGGCTGTCGCACTCGACCAGGCCGGCCGACAGCGGCACGAAGACGGGTCGGCAGTACATGCGCGACTTGAGCAGCACGAAGCGAAAGCGCGTCGGGTCCATGCCCACGCAGTGGAACACGCCCAGGTCCCAGGGCTCATGCGTCTGCTCGGTGATCACGATCTGCGCTGCGCCCGTGTCCAGGCAGACCGTGCGGCCCATGTGGCAGCGCTGGCCCGTGTAGATGGGGCCGCTGACCGTGTAGGCGCCGTCGCTGACGGCACGCACCGTGCCGCGCAGCCGCAGCGGCTGCTTGTGCAGGCCTATGCCTTCGAGCGACACCTTGTTGCCCAGCGCGATCTCCACCTCGGCGCCTTCGCCCGCCGCCGTGAGCGAGGCAACCGCTTCGGGGTCGCACAGCGGGCCCACGGCAATGCCTGACAGGCCCAGCTCCAGCGCGGTCTGCAGCACGTCCATGGTGTCGCAGGTGCCGCCGGACATGCAGTTGTCGCCATGGTCGAGCAGCAGCACGGGGCGGTCGGCGCCTTCGGCCAGGGCCTGGGCGCGGCGCAGCGAATCGGCCAGCGGCTCGCTGCGGTAGATGAAGTCGGCCCGGCGCTGCCAGATCCGGGCGGCCAGCGCGTCCACGCTCGCCTGGGTGGCCGCGCGCTCGTCGGTCCTGCAGGTGGCGACCACGCTCACGCAGGGCGCGGCGATGTCGGCCAGCGAGAAGCCGCCGAACACCGAGACCGCCGGCAGGCCCTCCGTTTCCAGGGCGCGCGCTGCGTTCACGGCGTCCAGCATGGGGCCGTCCAGCGTGGTGCTGCGCAGCGTGTGGCTCATCAGGGGCAGGCGGTGCCAGCACACGGCGTAGCGCGCGCGGCCGGCCAGCATGTCAAGCAGCAGCCGGCCCGCGTGCTCGCCGGTCTCGTACATGTCGATGTGCGGATAGGTCTTGAAGCCGACCATCACGTCGGCATTGCCCACCATTTTTTCGGTGATGTTGCCGTGCAGGTCCAGCGCCACGCCAACGGGCACGCCGGGCGCGGCGGCGCGCACGCGTTCGAGCAGGTCGCCTTCGCCGTCGGCGCTGTTCTCGGCCACCATGGCGCCGTGCAGGTCCAGCAAGATGGCATCGCAGCCCGGCGCGGCCGCCACGATGCGGCGCGTGAGTTCGTCGTAGGCGGCCGCATGCACGGGGCCGCTGGGATTGGAGGTGGCCGACACGGGCGTGACCAGGGTGGCGCCCGCCGCCTCGGCCAGGTCGATGAAGGCGGCCATGGCCGTGCGCATGCCCTTGTTGGCCGAATAGGCCGCCTCGCCATAGGTGGGCGCAAACGCCTCGATGGGCGTGGGCACGGGCGAGAAGGTATTGGTCTCGTGGTTGAGCCGGGCGATCAGGATCTTCATGCCGGCACCCCGCCGTCCGCTGCCTGCACCACGCCCGCGGCCGCCAGCATGGCGCGCAGCAGCACGTTGCAGCCGGCCTCCAGGTGGGCGGGCTCGGCATCCTCGATCTCGTTGTGGCTGATGCCGTCGGCGCAGGGCACGAAGATCATGGCGGCAGGCGCCACGCGGGCCAGGTAGACGGCATCGTGGCCCGCGCCGCTGACCACGTCCATGGCGCTGTAGCCCAGGTCGGCGGCATTGGTGCGCACGGCCTCCACCAGGTGCGGCGTGAAGGGCTGGGGCGGGAAGTAGACGACCTGCTCCACGCCAATGGTCACGCCACGCGCGGTGGCAATGCGCTCGCAGGCCGCGCGCAGTGCGGCGTCCATGTCCAGCAACTGGCCGTCGTCCGGCGCGCGCAGGTCCACGCTGAGCTTGACGCCGCCCGGGATCACGTTGCGCGAGTTGGGAAACACCTCCAGCGATCCCACGGTGCCGCGCGCATGCGGCAGGCGGTCCAGGGCGATGCGGTTGACCTCGGCCACGATGCAGCTGGCGGCCAGCAGGGCGTCGTGGCGCAGCTCCATGGGCGTGGGGCCGGCATGGGCCTCCATGCCCTGCACGCTGACGTCGTACCAGCGCTGGCCCAGCGCGGCGCTGACCACGCCGATCACGCGTTCATGGTTTTCCAGCACCGGGCCCTGCTCGATATGGGCTTCGAAATACGCGCCCACCGCAGGCGCCGGGCCGGCCGGCCCGGCATAGCCGATGGCGCGCAGCGCCTCGTCCACGCTCACGCCCTGGGCATCGCGCTGGGCCAGCGCATGCTCCAGCGTGAAGGCATTGACGAACACGCCCGAGCCCATCATCACGGGCACGAAGCGCGAGCCTTCCTCGTTGGTCCACACGGCCACCTCCACCGGGGCGCGCGTGCGCACGCCGCCATCGTTGAGCGTGCGCAGCACCTCCAGCCCGGCCAGCACGCCGTAGTTGCCGTCGAACTTGCCGCCCGTGGGCTGGGTGTCGATGTGGCTGCCCGTCATCACGGGCGGCAGCGAATCGTCCAGGCCCGCGCGCCGCGCGAAGATGTTGCCGATGGCATCGACGCGGATGCTGCAGCCGGCCTCGCGCGCCCACTGCACGAAGAGATCGCGCCCCTGGCGGTCCAGGTCCGTCAGCGCCAGGCGGCACACGCCGCCCTTGGGTGTGGCGCCTATGCGCGCCAGGTCCATCAGCGATTGCCACAGGCGGGCGCCGTCGGTGCGCAGCCCGGCCGCAACGGCGGTGGCTGCAAGAGGGGTACTGAGATCCATGAATGACTCCTGGGAATGCGAAAAGCGGTGGATCAGGCGATCCCTACACCGAGATACCGGTCCTTGATGGCGTCATCGGCCAGGAAAGCGGCATTGCCTGCCTCGTGCGCAATCGCACCCTGTTCGATGATGTAGTGGCGGTCGGCCAGCTGGGTGCAGACCTCCAGGTTCTGCTCCACCAGCAAGATCGCCACGCCAGCGGCCTTGATGGTCTTGAGCTGGGCCACGATCTCCTCCACGATCACGGGCGCCAGGCCCTCGACGGGCTCGTCCAGCATGAGCAGGCGCGGCGCGTTCATCAGGGCGCGGCCTATGGCCAGCATCTGCTGCTCGCCGCCCGACAGCTGGCCGCCGCCGTTGCCGCGCCGCTCCTTGAGGCGCGGGAAGATGCGGTAGATGTCGGCCAGTTGCCAGGGCGAGCGTTTGCGCTGGCCCAGCAGCAGGTTCTCCTCCACCGTGAGCAGTTTGAAGATGCCGCGGTGCTCTGGCACCAGGCAGATGCCGCGCTGGGCCACCTGGTGCGTGGCCAGCCGGTGCACGGGTTCGCCGCCGAAGCGGATCTGCCCCTGCGAGGGCTGCATCACCCCCGCGATGGACTTGAGCGTGGTGGTCTTGCCCGCGCCGTTGCGGCCCAGCAGCGTGACCAGCTCGCCGTCCTGCACCTGCAGCGACACGCCCTGCAGCACATGGCTCTTGCCGTAGTGGGCGTGTATGCCCTCGACCGAAAGCAGGGGACCGCTCATGCCTTTCCTCCCGTGATCATGTTGCCCAGATAGGCGCTGCGCACGCGCTCGTCGGCGCGGATCTCGTGGGGCAGTCCTTCGGCCAGCACGCGGCCTTGCTGCATGACGGTGATGGTGTCGGAGATGTCCATGACGATGTTCATGTTGTGCTCGATGAGGACCACGGTGTGCTCGTCCCTGAGGCCCTGGATCAGGCGCTTCATCTCGTCCAGGTCGTCGATGCCCATGCCCGAGGTCGGCTCGTCCAGGAAGATGGCCTTGGGCCGTGCGGCCAGGGCCATGCCCACCTCCAGCCGCCGCTGCTGGCCGTGCGAGAGGTTGCCGGCCGGCGTGTCCGCATGGCGCTCCAGGCCCAGGCGCGACAGCACGCTGGCCACGGTATCGGCCAGGGCGCGAGCACCCACGGGCGCGTTCCAGCAGTCCAACGCCCTGGCGGGGGCCACGCCCTGTGCGGCCAGGCGCAGGTTCTCGCGCACGGGCAGGGTCAGGAACAGGCTGGTGACCTGAAAGGACCGTGCCATGCCACGGCGCACGCGTCGGTGGTCGGGCTCGCGCGTCACGTCGTGGCCGTCGAAGACGATGCGCCCGCCGCTCACGCTCTTGGTGCCCGTGAGCATGTGGAACAGGGTGGTCTTGCCCGCGCCGTTGGGGCCGATCACCGAATGAACGGTATGGGCGCGCACCTTGAGGTCCACGCCGCCCAGGGCGACGAACTTGTCATAGCGTTTCTCGACGCCCACGGCTTCGAGCAGGATGGGAGATGCTGCGGCGCTCATGCCTGGCCTCCTTTGGTTTGTGCAGCGGCCGCCTCGGCATCTGCCGGCCCTTTGCGGCGCACCAGGGCCCACAGGCTCTCGCCCAGGCCCCACAGGCCGCGCTGCAGGCCCAGGCTCACGATCATCAGCACGACGCCCAGCAGCAGCAGCCAGCGCGGCCACAGGGTGGACAGCCAGTCGCCCAGCAGCACATAGAAGGCCGCGCCCAGCACCGAGGCCAGCAGGTTGCCCGTGCCGCCGATCACGGTCATCACCAGGATCATTTCGCTGGTGTGGTACTCGGCGTTGGACAGCGGGGCGATGCCCGTCATCATGGCGTGCAGCGCGCCGGCCAGGCCCGTCACGGCGCCCGAGATCACGAAGGCCTGCAGCTTCAGCAGCCTCAGGTCGTAGCCCACGGCGGCGGCGCGTTCCTCGTTGTCACGCACGGCCAGCAGGGTGCGGCCGAACATGGAGTCGCAGACGCGGCGCAGCAGCCAGAACACCACCAGAAAGAGCACGGCCACAAAGCCGTAGTACTGCCAGGGCGTGGCCAGCGGCCACAGCGTCTGGCCGGCCACCGCGAGGGCGGGGCGGGGCACATCGAGCAGGCCGTTGTCGCCGCCGGTGATGTCCGTGGCCGAGTAGGCCAGAAAATAGAACATCTGCGCAAACGCCAGGGTGAGCATCACGAAGTAGGTGCCGCGCTGGCGTATGGCCACCCAGCCGACGATGGCCGCGCCCACGGCCCCCATGGCCGTGGCGGCCAGCAGGGCCAGCGGCATGGGCAGGGGCCAGCGCGTCAGCAGCAGGGCGATGGTGTAGCTGCCCAGGCCGAAGAAGATGCCCTGCCCGAAGGACAGCAGCCCCGTGTAGCCCAGCAGCAGATTGCAGCCCATGGCCGCAAGGCCGAAGATCAGCACCTCGCTGGCCAGCGAGCCCGACTGCATGCACAGCGGCATGGCCACCACGATGGCCAGCGCGAGAAGGAGATGGGAATGCCTGGTCATGGTCTTCATCCTTTGCGGCCCAGAAGGCCATGGGGTCGCAGCAGCAGCACGGCGGCCATGGCCACGTAGATCATCAGGCGCGCGCCCTCGGGCCACAGCGTGCTCATCACGCTTTGCACGATGCCGATCAGCAGGCCGCCGACCAGGGCGCCGCCGAAGCTGCCCAGCCCGCCCACGACCACGATCACGAAGGCCACGCCCAGCGCCTCCACGCCCATGAAGGGCTCGGCGCCGCGTATGGGTGCGGCCAGCACGCCGGCCAGCGCCGCCGTGGCCGCGCCCAGCGCGAACACCAGGCTGAAGATGCGCAGCACGTTCACGCCCAGCAGGGACACCATCTCGGTCGATTCGCTGCCCGCGCGCACCGCACTGCCCAGCCGCGTGCCCTCCAGCAGCCACCACAGCAGCACGGCCAGCACGGCGGTGAAGCCGATCACGAACAGCCGGTACTTGGGATAGACGAAGCTGCCCCACATCACCACGCCCTGCAGCAGATCGGGCACGGCCACACTGTCGCCCAGCGGGCCCCATTGCACGATCACCAGCTCCTGCACCACCAGGGCCAAGCCCACGGTGACGATGATGTGGAACTCATGCGCCTTGGCATACACATGGCGCAGCATGAGTTTTTCCACCAGCCAGCCCAGCGCGCCCACGGCCAGCGGCACCACGACCAGGGACAGCCAGAAACTCATGCCCCAGCGCGTCATCTGGTAGCAGAAATAGGCGCCCAGCAGGTAGAAGGCACCGTGCGCGAAATTCACGAAACGCAGCAGGCCGAAAACGATGGACAGGCCCACGGCCAACAGGAAATACAGCATGCCTATGCCGATCCCGTTGATGGTCTGAAGCAGATAGATGCTCATACAGGGTCCGAAACGATGGACGAAGGAGGCGAAGTGCCCGGTGGCTCTGAAGCACGCCGGTCATGGTGCTGTGCCTATGAAACTGGCGCGACCTAAGTGAGGGACACCGAGGAAGGGCCGCCCCGCACCGAGGGTGTCGTCCCCCTCCCGCGAAGCGAGAGAGGGGGAAGGCGCGCAGCGCCTCAGGGGGAGCCCTAAACCAGCTTGCAGCCGGTCTGGTCTACGGGCAGGAAGGACTTGCCTGAGCTGACCACATCCACGTAGTCGTCCTTGTTCTTCATCTTGGACTTGGCCTTGCCCTTGAGCAGGTAGTAGCTCTTGAGCACCTGGTGGTCGGCCTTGCGCACCTCTTCCTCGCCCGTCAGGCCCTGGTACTTCATGCCTTCCAGCGCGGCGACCACGGCCTTGGGGTCGGCCGTGCCGGCCTTGATGATGGCGTCGATCATCAGCTTGGTGCAGATGTAGTGGCCGGCCAGGCTGTAGTTGGGATTGGCCTTGAACTTGTCGTTGCAGCGCTGCACCAGATCGCGGTTGAGCGGCGTGTCCACCGTGTGCCAGTACTGGGCGCCGAAGTACACGCCGTCACACAGGTCGGCGCCCAGCGATTCGAACTGCTCCAGCCCCGAGGCCCAGGCGATCAGGATGGTCATGTTCTTGTTCATGCCGAAGCTGATGGCCTGGCGCAGCGTGTCCGAGGACTGGGCGCCGAAGTTCAGCAGCAGCAGCACGTCGGGCTTGGCGGCCACGGCATTGGTCAGGTAGCCGCTGAACTCCTTTTCGGTCAGCGAGTGGTAGCTGTTGCCCACATGCTCGATGCCCTTTTCCTTGAAGATGTTCTTGGCCGCCGTCAGCAGGCCGTCGCCGAACACGTACTGCGGCGTGATGGTGTACCAGCGCTTGGCCTTGGGCAGGGATTCGACCAGCGGGCGCACGGTCTGCTCGATGGCGCCGAAGGTGGGTGCCGACCAGCGGAAGGTGGCGCTGTTGCAGTCCTTGCCCGTGATCTCGTCGGCGCCTGCGGTGGTGATGAAGATGCCGCCGGCCTTCTCGGCCTCCTTGCCCATGGCCAGCGCCTCCGACGACAGGATGCCGCCTGCGAAGAAGCGCGTGCCCTGCTGCTGCGAAGACTCCTGCAGCTTGCGCACGGCCGTGGCGGGCTTGCCCTCGGTGTCCAGCACGGTGTAGGCCAGCGGGCGGCCCAGCGCCTTGCCGTATTGCTCTATGGCCAGCTTCATGCCCAGATCCGCGTACTTGCCGTTGGCCGCGAAGGCGCCCGACATGGGCACGGGGCAGGCGAACTGGATGCTGTCCTTGGACTGCGCCCAGACGCTGCGGCCCAGGCCCAGCGATGCGGGCAATGCGCCCAGTGCCGAGAGTTGCAGGAGGTGACGACGTTGCATGGGATCTCCGTGATGGGAACTGAAGGCGCGGCGGCCCGGGTACTCTTTTCAGAGCAAGTTGCATGCCAGTCGAAATGGGTGCGTGCAGGCTCCTTGATTCATATTTATAGT
Organism: Delftia sp. DLF01; assembly: GCF_014852125.1. Classification (NCBI taxonomy): domain Bacteria; kingdom Pseudomonadati; phylum Pseudomonadota; class Betaproteobacteria; order Burkholderiales; family Comamonadaceae; genus Delftia; species Delftia sp. DLF01. Next base: position 35,884 of record NZ_JACVAZ010000005.1, on the reverse strand, counting down.
GATAAATAGAAGAAATAGGGCGCGTGCTAACCCTAGGCGGGCACGGCCACGCGCCATGGCGGTGCATACTGCACCAAACCCGCATTCAGACTGGGCGCGGACACGATCCGGTGCCCTTCCGGAGAACACAACAATGGATACACCCAAGTCGCCCTCCCTGGCAATCCGGCAGCTCAAGCGCCCGGATCTCGTGGCCCAGGAAATCAAGCGCCTGATCACCGAAAAGAACCTCAGCCCCGGCGACCGCCTGCCGCGTGAAAGCGAGCTGCAGGCACAGTTCCAGGTCAGCAAGGGCACGATCCGTGAGGCCCTCAAATCGCTGGAAGTGCAGGGGCTGATCACCATCTCCACCGGCCCTTCGGGCGGTGGCACGGTCGTCGAGGTGCCGCTGGACCGCACGCTGCAGTTCATGCAGAACTACCTGTTCTTCCAGGAGGTGACCATCGACGACATCTACACGGTGCGCCAGATGCTGGAGCCCGAGCTGGCGGCAGGCGCCGTGCCCCATCTGACCGAGGCGGATTTCGACGCGCTGGAGCACAGCATCGCCTGCTGCGACCCCACGCAAAGCAGCGAGGACCTGGTCAGCCAGCGGCGCGAGGACGTGAACTTCCACGACATCCTTGCAGCAGCCAATCCCAACCCCTTCCTGCGCTTCACCTGCGAGCTCATCAACGAGATGATTCGCCAGCTCATCGTCTTCGCCAACCGCACGCCCCAGTCCGAGCACCGGCGCTTTGGCGAGGCCAATGCCCGGATCCACCGCGACATCGTGCAGGCCGCACGCGAACGCGATGCCGTGAAGGTGCATGCGCTGATGCAGCAGCACATGCGGGACGCGGCCAGCAGCGTCAAACGCATGAAGGGCCGCATCCAGGGGCGGCTCATCCTGGATGCCGACAGCCTGCGCAGCCCGCGTCCGCAACGTGCCGTGCAGCCGGTGGAAAAGCCTGCGATGGCAGTGCCAAGGACTGCACCAAAAAAGGCACCGAAACCGGCAGCAAAAGCAGCGCCAACAACAACGGCAAGGCCGGCCGCAAAGACCGCCGCAAAAGCCGTCGCGAAGACCACCGCAAAGGCGGCTCCGAAGGCGCCCGCCAAGCCACTGCCGGCGCGTCCCGCCGCCGCACGCAAGCGCGCGGCCTCCTGAACTGTCCCGCGCCGGTCATTGCTGGCCCAGGCCAGGCGTTTCGCGCCGCCCGCTGCTGGTATGCTGCCGCGCGCTCGGCCTTCACGCATTCCACCCCCTCACGAGACAACAGCATGAGACAAACCCCTTTCGCATCTTCCCGTACCCCTGCCCTGTGGCGCGCCCTGGCCGGCGGCCTGGCGCTGGCGGCCACGCTGGCGGCGCCCCTCGCCCATGCCCAGGGCGCAGGCAGCTATCCGTCCAAGACCATTCGCCTGGTCGTGCCCTTTGCGCCTGGCGGCTCCACCGACATCCTGGGCCGCCTGCTGGCGCAAAAGATGGGCGAGAGCATGCACACCACGGTGGTGGTGGACAACAAGCCCGGCGCCAACGGCACCATCGGTTGCGACCTGGTGGCCAAGGCGCCGGCCGACGGCTACACCGTGGTGCTGGGCGATGTGGGCTGCATGGCCATGGCCAAGGGCCTGTACACCAAGCTGCCCTATGACCCGCTGCGCGACTTCGCGCCCATCAGCCTGGTGGCACGCAGCCCGCTGGTGCTCACCGTGGGCGCGCAAAGCCCGTTCCACTCGCTCAAGGAGCTGACGGCGGCGGCCCAGGCCCAGCCCGGCAAGCTCAACTACCCCTCGTCGGGCACGGGCGGCCCCAACCATCTGGGCGCCGAGCTGTATGCCATGCAGGCCAAGGTCAAGATCGGCCACGTGCCCTACAAGGGCAGTGCGCCTTCCGTGGTGTCGCTGGCCGCCGGCGAGACCGACTTCGGCTTTCTCACGGCCGTGACGATTGCCGCGCAGCTCAAGGCCGGCAAGGTGCGTGCCCTGGCCGTGGCCCACAACGAGCGCCTGCAGTCCATGCCCGACGTGCCCACCATGTCCGAGGCCGGCCTCAAGGACTTCACGGCCGATGCCTGGTTCCTCGCGGCCGTGCCCGCAGGCACGCCCAAGCCCATCGTGGACCGGCTCTACGCCGAGATCGCCAAGGCCCTGCCCGCGCCCGAGGTCAAGGAAAAGCTGGACGCCATGGGCGTGCTGCCCTCGGGCCTCAAGCCCGATGCCTCGGCCCAGTTTCTGCGCGTGGAAGTGGACAAGTGGCGCGATGTGATCAAGAACGCGGGCATCACGCTGGACTGACTTCGCAGCCTTGCCGTTGCCATGTAAAAAGCCCCTGCGGCCTCACGGCCCAGGGGCTTTTCTCATGTGCCGGAGATGCTCAGTTCGTTTCCGTCAGGGCATCGCCCAGGGCGCTGACCAGCCGCTCGATCTCGGCCTTCTCGCTGATGAAGGGCGGCGCGATCTGGATGGTGTCGCCGCCGTAGCGCACGTAAAAGCCCTTGTCCCAGCACTTCATGGCGATCTCGTAGGGCCGGCGGGCCGGCTCGCCGGGCAGCGACTCGATGGTGAAGCCCGCCGCCAGGCCGAAGTTGCGGATGTCGGCCACATGCTTTGCTCCCTTGAGGCTGTGCACGGCCTGCTCGAAGAACGGGGCCAGCGCGCGCACGCGGCCCGGGCCGTCCTCGCGCTGCAGCAGGTCCAGCGCGGCCACGCCTGCTGCGCAGGCAATGGGGTGGGCCGAGTAGGTGTAGCCGTGCGGGAACTCCAGCATGTACTCGGGGCCGCCGGCCGCCATGAAGGTGTCGTAGATCTCCTTGCTGGCCACCACGGCGCCCAGGGGCTGGGCGCCATTGGTCACCTGCTTGGCGATGTTCATGATGTCGGGCGTGACGCCGAAGGCCTCCGCCCCCGTCATGGCGCCGCAGCGGCCAAAGCCCGTGATGACCTCGTCGAAGATCAGCAGGATGTTGTTCTGCGTGCAGATCTCGCGCAGGCGCTGCAGATAGCCGGCCGGCGGAATCACCACGCCGGCCGAGCCCGAGAAGGGCTCGACGATGACGGCCGCGATGTTGCTGGCGTCATGCAGGGCGATCAGGTCCAGCAGCCGGTCGGCCAGCGCGCGGCCATCGGTGGTGGGCATGCCTTTGTGGAAGGACCCCAGCGCTGGCTGCGTGTGCGGCAGGTGGTCGGCCTCCACGCCCTGGCCGAAGGTCTTGCGGTTGCCCACCATGCCGCCGACGGAGATGCCGCCGAAGTTCACGCCGTGGTAGCCCTTCTCGCGCCCGATCAGCCGGGTCTTGCCGCCCTGGCCCTTGGCACGCCAGTAGGCGCGCGCCATCTTCAGCGCCGTGTCGGCCGCCTCCGAGCCCGAGCCCGTGAAGAACACATGGTCCAGGCCTGCAGGCGTCAGCTCCTTGATCTTGTTGGCCAGCGCGAACGAGGCCGGGTGGCCGAACTGGAAGGCCGGCGCATAGTCCAGCTGCTGGGCCGCGCGGCCGATGGCTTCGGCGATCTCGCGGCGGCCATGGCCCAGGCCCGAGCACCACAGGCCCGACAGGCCGTCGAAGATCTTGCGGCCGTCGGCATCGGTGTAGTAGGCGCCCTGGGCGCTGGTGATCATGCGCGGGCGCGCCTTGAACTCGCGGTTGCCGGTGAAGGGCATCCAGTGGGCGTCAAGCCAGGCGGCATCGGTGCGCGTGGCGGCTGCAGCGCCTTGTTCGGTGGGAACCAGGGTCATGGTGATCTCCTCGGGCCGGGAAAGAAATAAAGGAACCGGCCCATTGTGATCGTGCCTTTTGATTTCTCGAAGTGCGTGATATCGAGGTTCACTTGCGGATTCCTGCAAGTGAGCAGGGGTTTGCCGGTCCGGGCCCGGAGAGCGCGCATTGTGGGAATCCATGGCCGTCTCCGCCCTGGTGCTCGCCTATAGTGGCTCCCCTGTAGTGGTGGCCGGTTCAGGCGGGCACCGGGAGGCGAAGGGCGATGGCGGATTTTTCGATGGACAGCACCCCAGGCCGCCCGGCGCGGGACGGGCGCGCGCGCGCCGCGCTGGGCCAGCTGGGCGACATGGACCTGCGCCTGCTGCGCGTGTTCAAGGCCGTGGTCGAGTGCGGCGGCATGTCGGCTGCCGAGCTGGAGCTGAACATCGGCAGCTCCACGCTGAGCCGCCATATGAAGGACCTGGAGGAGCGCCTGGGCCTGACGCTGTGCCGGCGCGGGCGCGCGGGCTTCGCGCTCACGCCCGAAGGCCACCGCATCTATGAGGCCACTTTGCAACTGCTCGGTGGCGTGGAAGGCTTCCTGGGCCAGGTGGACGACATCCATGGCCGGCTGGCCGGCACGCTGGACGTGGCGCTGTTCGACAAGACCGTGGGCAATCCGCAGTCGCGCATTCCCGAGGCGATCGGCGTTCTGCACGACCAGGCGCCGCAGCTGCATCTGCGCCTGCATGTGGCCTCCATCCAGGCCATCGAGCGGGGGCTGATGGAGGGGCGCTGGCAGGTGGGCGTGCTGCCATCGGCACCCAGTTCGGGCGCGCTGGACAGCGCCCGGCTGTTTGGCGAGCGCATGCAGCTGTATTGCGCTCCCGGCCATCCGCTGCATGGCGCCGACCATGGCGGGCTGGACTGGGACAGCCTGGGCGCTCATGCCTTCGCAGGCCTGGGCTACCAGTCACCCAACATGGCGCTCAGCCACCAGGCCGGCCTGCAGCGCCAGGCCACGGGTTTTGACCAGGAGGCCATTGCCATGCTGGTGCGATCGGGCCGCTACCTGGGCTTTCTGCCCGATCACTATGCACAGGCCATGCAGGACCAGGGCCTGCTGCAGGCCGTGGCACCGCACCGCTTTTTCTATCTGTGCGATTTCTTCGCGGTCTGGCGCAATGCCGTGGCCCCTGGGCGTGCGGCCCGGGTGTTCATTGACGCCCTGCTGTCCGTGCACCATGGATGAACGGGTTCATCACAGCCTTGGAAAGAGGAAAATCACAGATTTGATATCAGGATGTGCACAGGTTTTTGCACAGCTTGTGCTCAGGTTTTTGCAGCGTATGCGCTTGACAATGTTTGGCATTGTGGCCGGGGCCAGGGCTTCAGTCCGCCCCGATTGCGCCGACATGCATGCATGGATTCCGTGTCGGCCCTGGGCCGTACGAGCAGCGCCTTGATACCAACGATTTCGCATTTCCCGGGTTCTTGCCACCATGCGCCGCCATGTCCACCTCTCTTGCCGCCACGGCAGGGCCGGGTTTCAGCCCGTGCCGCCATCGACCATCCTGGCCAGGGTCTCGGCCAGCCATTTCCCGAATGAGTCTGCGCCAAGGGGCTGCATGGGTGTCGGCATGGGCATGGGCATGTTCATCTCCGCGCTCCCGGCAGGCTCAGGCTGCGGCCGTGGGCGGCGCCATCGCGGCGGCGGCATCGGCACGGCGGCGCAGGCCCCGTTCCCAGAGCTTTTCATGAAAGAAGAAGGCCACGGCCTGGACGGTGGGCTCCAGCAGGCTGAGCGTCAGCGCGGCCCAGAGGTTGCGGGTCACGGCATAGGCCACGGCCGCCGCCACCGTGACGTGGATGACGTAGTAGCTGGCGGTTTTCATCAGCGTGTGGCGGTGGTGGTGCAAGGTCTGGCGGATGCGGGTCATGGTGCTTTCCTCGGGGCTTTTCTCGTGATGAGACTCCATGCTAGGTGTGATCAATAGCTGCGGCCAATCGAAAATGATTATCAAAGACATGAAGACTATCGATGGCGGGCAGGCAGGTGCCGTGGCCTTGTGCCATTCAGGGGGGGCGCCATGAATTGGGACGAGATCTTCGTGCTCGGATGGGCACCCCATCCGCAGTGGTTCCAGTGGCTGCATCCGGGCCTGGTGGCGCTGTCGGTGGGGGTGGCCGTGGCCACGTCGATGATGGCCATGCAGATCGCGGGGCTGGCGCGCAATGCCGCCTCGCCCCGGATACGCCGCACCGGCGTGCTGACCGGTGCCTTCTGCCTGGGCGCCGGCATCTGGGCCATGCACTTCATCGGCATGCTCGCCTTCGTGCCCTGCACCTTCGGCGACTACGACCCCTGGATCACCGCGCTGTCCATGCTGCCCAGCATGCTGGCGTCCTGGCTGGCGCTGACGCTGATGGTGCGGCCCCGGCTGTCCGCCCAGGCGCTGGTCGGCGGCGGCGTGCTCATGGGGCTGGGCATTGGCTCCATGCACTACATCGGCATGGCGGCGGCCCAGACCTGGAGCCTGATGCTCTACGACCCCTGGGGCGTGCTGCTGTCGGTGATCGTGGCCGCCACCATGGCCATGCTGTCGCTGTGGGTGCGCTTTCGGCTGGGCAACACGGGCCGCCTGTGGCCCACGCTGGTGGCCGGCATAGTCATGGGCCTGGCCATTTCCTGCATGCACTATGCGGGCCTGTACGCACTGCGCCTCAAGCCCGGTATCGATGCACTGGCGCAGCAGGAGGCGCCCACGCATGCGCTGCTGGTGTTCTCCATCGTGGGCGTGGTGGTGCTGATCTTCGGCCTGGTGCTCGCGGTCAACATGACGCTGCGCTACCGCCAGATCTACCGGCAGGTCCAGCGCAGCGAGTCGCGCCTGCGCGCCGTGGTGGATACGGCGGTGGACGGCATCGTGATGATCGACGGGCGCGGCAGCATCGTCTCGTTCAACGGCGCGGCCGAGCGGCTGCTGGGCTGGACGGCGCAGGAGGTGCTGGGCCGCAGCGCCAGCCTGCTCATGCCTGCGTCGGGCTGCGATGGTGAGGGCGGCTCGCTGGAAAAGCAGCTGGCCGCGGGCTTTGCAGGCCTGCTCGGCTCCAGCCGCGATGTCCATGCCCTGCACAAGGACGGCACGCAGATCGCCGTGCGCCTGGCCGTGGGCCGGGTGGCGATTGCGGGCGATCCGCTGTTCGTGGGCTTTGTGACCGACATCCGCGAGCGCCGCCAGATGCTGCAGTCGCTGCGCCGCAGCGAGGAGCAGTACCGCACCCTGATCAACAACGTGCCGGGCACCACCTTCCGCTGCCTGTATGACGGCAAGTGGACGCCGCTGCTGCTCAGCCGCTCCATCAAGGAGCTGACCGGCTGGACGGAGCAGGACTTCACGGACGGACTCACGGGCTGGGACCGGCTCATCCATGCCGAGGACCGCGACCGGCTGGAGGCTGCGGTCTCGCATTCGCTGTCACGGCGCCAGACCTACAACGCCGACTACCGCCTGCTGCACCGCGACGGCAGCACCCGCTGGGTGTCCGAGACCGGGCGCGGCGTCTTCAACGAGCACGACGAGCTGACCTGGATCGACGGCGTGATCATGGACCAGACGGCGGCGCGCGCGCGCAATGCCGAGTTCGAGGGCACGGTGCGCGCCATCGACCTGTCGCTGGCCACCATCGAGTACGACCTGCTGGGCCAAGTGCTGCGCGCCAACCGCAATTTCCTGGACCTGTTCGGCTACCGGCTCGACGAGGTCGTGGGCCGCCACCACGGCATGTTCTGCGAGCCCGGCTATGCCCACACGCCCGAGCATGTGCAGTTCTGGCGCCGGCTGGCCGAGGGCGAGTTCCAGGCTGGCGAATTCCTGCGCTGCGGGCGCGAGGGGCGGCGCATCTGGGTGCAGGCCACCTACAACCCCATACGCGACGCCGATGGCCGGCCCTACAAGATCGTCAAGCTGCTCACCGACATCAGTGCCCAGCGCAAGCTGGCCCAGGAGCTGGTGCTGGCCAAGGAGCATGCCGAGGCGGCCGCCGCCGCGCGCAGCACCTTCCTGGCCAACATGAGCCACGAAATCCGCACGCCCATGAACGCCATCATCGGCTTCACCGAGGCGCTGCGCGAAACCGCCCTGCAGCCAACGCAGGCGCGCTACCTGGACACGGTGCACTACGCGGCGCGCTCCATGCTGCGCCTGCTCAATGACATCCTGGACACGGCCAAGCTCGACAAGGGCGCGGTGGAGCTGGAGATCGAGGATTTCTCGGTGCGCGAGCTGTGCCAGCAGATTCTGGCGTCGCTGCGCATCACGGCCGACCGCAAGGGCCTGGACCTGCGCCTGGACTACGACCCGCACACACCGGCCGCGCTGCGTGGCGACGGCATGCGCGTGCAGCAGATCCTGGTGAATCTGCTGGGCAATGCCGTGAAGTTCACCGAGCGTGGCCATGTGCTGCTGCGCGTGCGCTACGAGCAGGGCGTGCTGCAGCTCGATGTGCATGACACGGGCATCGGCATCGCGCCCGAGAAGATCCACCGCATCTTCGACCCCTTCGCCCAGGCCGACGCCTCGACCACGCGGCGCTTTGGCGGCACGGGCCTGGGCACGACCATCTCGCGCCAGCTGGCCGAGCTCATGGGCGGCAGCATCCAGCTGCACAGCACGGTGGGCGTGGGCACGGTGTTCGAGGTGCGCCTGCCCCTGCCGGTCGGCGAGAGCCCGCTGTCCGAGCGCGGCGCGGCCAGCCGCGGCCTGCCGCCGCTGCACATCCTGGCCGTGGACGATGTGCCCGAGAACCTGGAGTTGCTGCAGATCAACTTCTCCAGCCAGAACCACCAGATGGCGCTGGCGCATGACGGCGCCGAGGCGCTGCGCTGCGTGCAGGCGCAGGAGCCGCCCTTCGACGTGGTGCTGATGGACCTGCAGATGCCGGGCATGGACGGCCTGGCGGCGGCGCGCGCCATCCGCGTCTGGGAGCGGCAACTGCAGCGCCGGCCCGTGCCCATCGTCGCGCTGTCGGCCAGCGTGCTGGAGAAGGACCGCAGCGACGCCAGCGCCGCCGGCATGGACGGCTTTGCCTCCAAGCCGCTGGACATGGCACGGCTGCAGGCCGAGATCGCGCGGCTGCTGTCGCTGCAGGTGGCGCTCAAGGAGGCCAGGCCGCCCGCGCCCGCCAGCGCCCAGGCGGGGCTGCCCGATGTCACGGTGGACTGGGCCTCGGGCATTGCGCTGTGGGGCCGGGTCGATCCGCTGGTGGCCGCCATTCGGCGCTTTCTGAACGAGCAGCTCGACCTGGCCGATCGCCTGCGCCGCGCCCTGCAGCGCCCGGGGGCCGAAGCCCTGGTGGGCCTGGCGCACCGCGTGCGCGGCGCGGCAGGCAACCTGGGGCTGCAGGCCGTATATCGCCTGGCATCGCGCCTGGAAGGCCATGCGCAGGATGGCGCCCCGCAGCCCCAGCTGCTTGCCCTCATCGACCAGTTGCAGCAGGCGCTGGATGCGGTGACGCAGGAGCTGCGCCAGCGCCATCCGGCCGCCATGCCGGTGGCCGAGGTCGCGGGCCAGGCGCTGCCCGGCGGCACGGCACCGGCGCCGCCCGTGGCCGATGCCGGGCCGCAGGGCGGCGCGTCCTGCCTGCCGGCCGATGCACGGCCCTGGCTGGAGCGCATCGTTGCCGCATTGCAAAGCGGGGAGCTGGACGGGCAGGCCATGCAGGCCCTGGTGCGCATGCTGACGGCCGAACAGCTGCAACCACTGCAGCAGGCACTGGATAATTTCGACTTCGAGCGTGCGCAGGAATGCGCCCAGCAGCTGCAGCAGCAACTGCCCTCGATCGATGGAGACAGAGCATGAATGCGCCCAATCTACTGGCAACGGACAAGCGCCCGCGCCTGCTGCTGGTCGATGACGACCCGACCAACCTGCATGTGCTGCGCCAGATCCTGGGCGAGGACTACCGGCTCTCGTTCGCCACGGACGGGCGCAAGGCACTGCAGCTGGCACAGCACCAGCCGGACCTGATCCTGCTGGACATCATGATGCCCGAGCTCGATGGCTACGCCGTGTGCCGCCAGCTCAAGGCACAGGCCGACACCGCCCGCATCCCGGTGATCTTCATCACGGCCCTGTCGGACGGGCAGGACGAGGCGCTGGGCTTTGCCTCCGGCGCGGTGGACTACATCGTCAAGCCTGTGCGTGCGCCCGTGGTGCGCGCGCGGGTGCGCAACCACCTGTCGCTGGTCAAGCTCGACGAGTTGCGCAGCACGCGGCTGCAGATCGTGCAGCGCCTGGGCCGCGCGGCCGAGTACCGCGACAACGAAACCGGCATGCACGTGATCCGCATGAGCCACTACGCAAAGACGTTGGCGCTGGCGGCCGGCTGCACCGACGAGTGGGCCGACGACCTGCTCAACGCCGCGCCCATGCACGACGTGGGCAAGATCGGCATCCCCGACGCCATCCTGCTCAAGAACGGCCCGCTGACGGCCGAGGAATGGACCGTCATGCGCCGCCATCCGCAGATCGGAGCCGAGATCATCGGCGAGCACGATTCCCAGGTGCTGCAGATGGCCTACAGCATTGCGCTGACCCATCACGAGAAATGGGACGGCACGGGCTACCCGCAGGGCCTGGCGGGCGAGGACATTCCGCTGGCCTCGCGCATCGTGGCCGTGGCCGACGTGTTCGACGCGCTCACCACGGAGCGCCCCTACAAGCACGCCTGGACCGTGGACGACGCCATGGAGCACATAGAGCAGCAGGCCGGCGCCCATTTCGACCCGCGCCTGGTGCCGCTGTTCATCGGCCTGCGCCCGCAGCTGGAAGACATACGCGAGCGCTGGAAGGATTGACCGCACCGGCAGCACCGATTCCGGCAGGGCATGCTGGGGCATGGGCCATCGCTTACCCTGGCGGGCCTGCCATCGCCGCTCAAATGACCTGTCCATGTCTTCTCCCCCGTCCCTCGCTGGCCGCTTCCATGTCCGCGCACTGACCGCTGCCGACCTGTCCGATCTGCTGCACATCCAGCTGGCCTGCTATGGCGCGGACTATGCCGAGAGCGGCGAGGTCTTTGCGCGGCGCCTGGCCAGCGCGGCGAACTGCTCGCTGGCGCTGGAGCAGGGCGGCCGGGTGCGCGCCTACCTCGCGGCCTACCGCAGCCTCATGGCCAAGATCACGCCGCTGCACGGTGACTTCGAAGCCGTGGAACAGGCCGACACCCTCTACCTGCACGACATGGCCGTGCACCCCGACGCTGCAGGCCAGGGCCTGGCGCGCGCGCTGCTGGCGCCGCTGTGGGACAGGGCGCGTGCCGAGGGCCTGCGCCATACGGCCCTGGTGTCGGTGCAGGGCTCACGCGGCTACTGGGAGCGCCATGGCTATGCCGTGCAGGCACTGGCGAACCCGCTGCAGCAGCAGCGCCTGGACAGCTATGGCGACGGTGCGCTGTACATGGTCCGGCCGCTGTAGGGCGCGGTGTCGCGTGGGTGGCCGGCAGGGCGTGTTGAGGGCGTGTTGATGGGGTTTTGGCCGGGGACGTGCTGGCCGCCTCTGGTCATAATGCGCGCCATGCCCGATCGCTGGAAACCCAATGTCACTGTGGCGGCCATCATTGAGCGCGATGGCCGTTTTCTGCTGGTGGAAGAAGACACGGCCGATGGCGTGCGCTACAACACGCCCGCAGGCCATCTCGACCCGGCCGAGTCGCCCATCGCCGCCTGCGTGCGCGAGGTCGATGAGGAAACCGCGCACGACTTCGTGCCCACGGCCCTGGTCGGCATTTACCTGAACCGCTTCGTGCGCACGCGCACGGGTTCGGACATCACCTATCTGCGCTTTGCGTTCACGGGCGAGCTGGGCGACTTCCGGCCCGGCCAGCCGCTGGACGACGGCATTCTGCGCACGGTCTGGATGACGCTGGACGAACTCAAGGCCTGCGCAGCCCAGCACCGCAGCCCGCTGGTGATGCAAAGCATCGAGGACTACCTGGCCGGCCGCCGCTATCCGCTGGAGCTGATCCATACCGATCCCAGCGTGATGCAGGCTCCGCAGCCCCACTGAGTCACCAAGGCACCGAGCACCATGCCGGCCCTGTCTGTCACAAAACGCCACGCTCCCGCGTCTTGATGGCATGCAGACCTCCTCCGCCCCTGACGATCCCCTGGCGCTGTTTGAGCGCCACCGCCCGCGCCTGTTCGGCCTGGCCTACCGCATGCTGGGCCAGCGCGCCGATGCCGAAGACCTGGTCCAGGAAGCCTGGCTGCGCTGGCATGGCGCCGAGCGCGCCGGCATAGAGCAGCCCGAGGCCTGGCTGGTCTCCGTGACCACGCGCCTGGCCATAGACCGGCTGCGCCGCCTGCGCGCCGAGCGCGAGCACTACCAGGGCTTCTGGCTGCCCGAGCCCCTGGTCCAGCCCTGGGCCGAGGAGGCCGCGCCCTCGGCCGAAGACCTGCTGGAGCGGGCCTACGACGTGTCCACGGCCCTGATGTTCGTGCTGGAGCAGCTCACCCCCGACGAACGTGCGGCCTTCCTGCTGCGCGAGATCTTCGATGCCGACTATGCCGAGGTGGCCCAGGCCCTGGGCCGCAGCGAGGCCGCCTGCCGCCAGCTCGTGCACCGCGCCCGCAGCCATGTGCAGGCCGGCCGCCCGCGCTTTGCGGCGCCGCCCGAGGCCCATGCCGCGCTGCTGCAGCGCTTTGCGCAGGCCGTGCAGGGTGGAAACTTCGCGCAGATCCAGGCGCTGTTCGCGCCCGATGCCGAGCTCATCAGCGACGGCGGCGGCAAGGTGCCCTCGTTCGGCCGCGTGCTGGAGACGGGCCGGCGCCTGGCCCTGCTGTACTTCGCCACCACGCGCCGCATGCGGCGCAACGGCCAGCAACAGAGCCTGCATCTGGCGCGCGTCAACGGCCTGCCGGGCCTGCTGCGCTGCATCGACGGCGAACTGGAGTCCGTGCAGACGCTGCTGGTCGAGGACGGCCTGATCCGCTGCATCTACACGCTGCGCAACCCCGACAAGCTGGCCGGCGTGGCCGTGCCGGCGCCACTGCCGTTCCCTGCAGGCCCTGCAGCGTAGCCAGATGGTCAGATGAACTGAAGATCGCGGGGCGTGACGCCCTCGAACACGCGCTGCAGCTGGGCCGGGCTCAATCCATACATGCGCTGGAACAGGCCGCCCAGCACGGCGCGGTACTCGTTGAGCACGGGATGGTCGCGGTTCTGGAACAGGTTTTTCTGGTTGACCTCGACCTGCTCGCCCACGATGCGACCGCCCGCGCGCGAGGACAGCCCGCCGCCCAGCAGCCAGTAGGTCGTGCCGTGGCCGTGGTCCGTGCCCTTGTTGCCGTTCTCGCGGAAGGTGCGGCCGAACTCGCTGATCACCACCACCACCGTATGCCGCCAGGCCTCGGGGCCGATCTCCTGGGCAAAGCCGGCCAGGCCCCGGCCCAGCTCGTCCAGCCGCCCGGCCAGCGCGCCCGTGGCGCCGCCCTGGGCCACGTGCGTGTCCCAGCCGCCCACATCGACAAAGCCCAGGTCGAAGCGATCGCGCATCAGGGCCGCCATGCGCTGCGCCACCAGGGCAAAGCCGCGTGCGCTGATGGCATTGCGCCCGGCCTGGTCCATTTCCTCCTGCACGCTGCGCTGCACGGCATCACGCACCGCAAAGCCCTCCTGCACGGCCGGGCCCAGGGCAGTGCCCGCATACATGGCGGCAATGGCCTGGCTGCGTCTATCGTCCAGGCCGCCCTTGCCCACGGATGCCAGCGCCATGTTGGCGGCCGGCAGGCTGCCGCGCAGCAGCAGCGGAAGCTGGGGCGTGAAGGCCATGGGCGATACCGCCGTGCGGCCATCCTGTCCCAGCACCTGGGCCAGCCGGTTCAGAAAGCCCGACTGGTAGCTGCGGCGCCCGTCCAGGCCCTGGCCCAGCTCGATGGAGTCCTGCGTCTCGAAATGGCTGCGCGACAGGTCGTGCGTGCCCGCAAAGGGCACAAAGCAGGCCTGGCCTGCCTGGAACAGCGGGTGGATGCTGTCCTGCAGCACCGGGTGCAGGCCCCAGCGGTCGTCCAGCGCCAGGGCGCCCCGGGCCTCGCCGGGCCGGGCAATGGCGATGCTGGGGCGGGCCTCGTAGTAGAAGTCGCTGTGCGTGGGCACGAGCAGATTGCTGCTGTCATAGGCGCCGCGCAGGAACACCAGCAGCAGGCGCGGCGTGGCTGGCCGGGGCGTGGCGGCCTGCAGCCGGCCCAGGTGGGCGGCAAAGGGCAGGGTGGAGGCCAGGGACAGAAAGTGGCGTCGCTGCATGGACAGTCTCCCCGGGGGTCACCGGAACATCATTTCGGGTGCGGACAGGAAGTAGGTATTCCAGTCCGCCGGATTGCGGGCCTGGGCCAGTGCCGCCTGCGTGGCCTGGCTCCACTGCGGCAGGCGCTGGCGCACGCTGGCCAATTCCGACAGCGTGGGGTAGGGCGGCTTCTCCAGCGCGTCTGCGGGGTCGGCGCGGAACAGCACGGCGCTGCGCGTGGCGATCTGGCGCGCCACCTCGAAGCGCGCCGCCATCTGGCCCGAGCTGGCCCAGTCGGACTGCATCTGCGGATAGCCGTCCGGCGTCTCGTGCGCATAGAGGTTCTGCCCCAGCCGGTTGACCCAGCCCAGCACCGGCGCCACGTCGGCCGCCACGCGCTGGTCCACCGACAGCCGCGTGGCGGCCAGCACGTAGTGCAGCGGATCGCGGAACTTGCGGCCGAAGCGGGCGGCCTCGGGATCGGCCAGCAGCGTGGCCACGGTGGCCGCGATATCGCCCCGGCTGCGCGTGAAGGCCTGGGCCGTGCGCTGCACCAGGGCGGGCGGCGGATCGTCGGCAATGAAGAACACCGCCAGCTTGCGCGCGATGAACTGCGCCGTGGCCGGCGAGGCGACGATGCGGTCCAGCGCCTCCTGGACCTCGGCCATGCCGCGTGCGTGCAGGGGCTGGCCCAGGAAGGTCTTGGGGCCGTAGTCGTGCCGGTTGGGGTTGAACTCGAAAAAGCCCGAGCGCAGGTAGTCGCCCTGGCGCTCGGGGCGCATGCGCGGCGGTGGCGTGCCGGCCGGCTGCAGGCTGATGCCCACGCCGGTCAGGATGCGCGCCATCTCCTGCACATCGGCCTGGGTGTAGCCGCTGCCCACGCCCATGGTGTGCAGCTCCAGCAGTTCGCGCGCGTAGTTCTCGTTGATGCGGCCTGCCGCATTGCTGGCGTTGTCCAGGTAGCGCAGCATGGCCGGGTGGCGCAGCGAGGCCTCCAGCAGGCTGCGAAAGCTGCCCAGCGCATGCGGGCGTATGGCCTGCTCCTCGTAGTCGCCCACCCAGGCGCGGATATCGGCCTTGCGCAGGCTGACGCTGAAATGGTTCATCCAGAACCAGGTCATCTGCTCCTGCAGCTGTGCCGGCGAGTACAGCGCGCGGATCACGAAGCGCTTCTGGGCATCGTTGCCCAACTGGTTCAGCGTGCGCTGGTAGGTCTGCTGCAGCGTGGCCTTTTCATCGGCCGATGCCGCCTCCTGCACGGCCTTGCGCTGGGTCTCCAGTTCCAGCAAGACCTCGTTCATGGGGCGCTGGCTGATGGCCAGCTGGTCAATCCGCTGCTGTGCCTGCGGCGGCAGCGGCCGGGGGCCGGGCTGCAACTGCCGGGTCAGCCAGGCCTTGAGGCCCAGGCGCTGCAGCTGTGCATCCTCGCTGTCGGTGGCGCCCCAGGTCACGCGGTCCAGCCATTGCTGGCGCTGCGCGGCGGTGAGGGGCGCATCGGGCAGGGCATGGAGTGCAGGCGTTGCGGAGGAGGGCGGCGCCTGCAGGGGCGCGCAGCCCGTGGCCAGGGTGATGGCGCAGAACGTGAGAGCGATGGCGAACGGCGATGTGCGGCGCATGGTGTCTCGGTGGGTAGGGGGCATCCATTGGATGCCAGCATCCTCCGCCCATGTGCTTCGCCCTGTAAAGCGCCGGTAGCAAAAAGTAAAAGGCAAAAAAAAGCGGAGTGCTTCACACTCCGCTTTTTCTGAGGGATCCGGCCTTATTTGCTGGGCCGGCTCGCGCATTCCGCGCACTGTCCGTACAGGGCCATCGAATGGTCCTGGATCACCCAGCCCTTGGCCTTGGCGATCAGGTTCTGGCGCTTTTCGATATCGGGATCGTAGAACTCCTCGACCTTGCCGCAGCTGGTGCACACGAAGTGGTCGTGGTGCTGGCCTTCATTGAGTTCGTAGACGGCCT
The DNA here is from genome assembly GCF_014852125.1 of Delftia sp. DLF01. Taxonomy (NCBI): domain Bacteria; kingdom Pseudomonadati; phylum Pseudomonadota; class Betaproteobacteria; order Burkholderiales; family Comamonadaceae; genus Delftia; species Delftia sp. DLF01. The sequence continues at coordinate 19,961 of NZ_JACVAZ010000005.1, read as the reverse complement.
TGCCGCTCTCGAAATTGCTGCGGATGAGGATGCCGGCCTGCTCGAACTGCGTGAGCACGCGGTAGACCGTGGCCAGGCCGATGTCCGAGCGTTCGTCCAGCAGCACGCGGAACACGTCTTCGGCCGTCATGTGGCGTTGCGCACCCGTCTGGAAGATCTCCAGGATCTTCAGTCGGGGAAGCGTGGCCTTCAGGCCGGTACTCTTGAGTTCGTCGATGTTCTTCATGTCTGGGTCTTTGGCAGAGACTGCCCGCTGGACTGCCACCATGGCAGGCGCGGGGCGGCGAACAAAATGGCCCTGGTGCCAGGGGCGTCGCATGATCGCAAGCCCTAGGGACCAGCCGCTACAATGATCCACGATCATATCCCTATGCTGATACCAATGCATGTTCAAGCCCGTTGCCGCACGAGTGCGGCCCTGATGCTGTCGATCGGGGTGGCGCTGGCAGGCTGCAGCAGCCTCGATGGCGCCGCGCACCGAGTCGCCAATGTCGTCACTCCCTACAAGGTCGAGGTCGTCCAAGGCAACTTCGTCTCCCGTGAACAGGTCGAGGCCCTGCAGCCCGGCATGAGCCGCCAGCAGGTGCGCGACATTCTCGGCACGCCGCTGGTCACCAGCGTATTCCACGCCGACCGCTGGGAATATGTGTTCACCATCAAGCGCCCCGGCGTCGATTCGCAGGTGCGCAAGCTGACCGTCTTCTTCAACGGCGACCTGTTTGCCCGCTCCGAAGGCGACGAGATGCCCACCGAGGCCGAATTCGTCGCCAGCCTGGGCTCCAAGAAGAAGCTGGGCAAGATTCCTCAACTGGAAGCCAGCGAGGAGCAGCTGTCCAAGTTCCCGGCCGCCAAGCCTGTGGAAGAGCCCGTGGCCGCCGAGCCGCCGCCCGCAGCGGCCAGCTACCCGCCACTGGAATCCGGCGCCCGTTGATATCGCCGCCCGCGCGCCGCAAGGCATGCGGGCGTTTTTCCGTGGATGAAGGCCGCCGGGGCGCCTGTCTGGCGCCCCTGTTGCCTGCTGTCCATGCATTGAGCTTGTGCATCCCTTTCCCGACATGAACGCCACGACTGCCACTTCCTCCAGCAACAACCAGCGCCTGCGTGTGGCCGTGGCCGGCGCCTCCGGCCGCATGGGCCGCATGCTGATCGAGGCTATCGCGCAAAGCGATGACCTTGCGCTGGCCGCCGCGCTGGACCGCGCCGACAGCCCTTCGCTGGGCACCGACCCCTCGGCCTTCCTGGGCCAGCCCAGCGGCATCGCCATCGAAAGCGATGTGCGCGCCGCGCTGTCCAAGGCCGACTGCCTGATCGACTTCACGCGCCCCGAAGGCACGATGGACCACCTGGCCATCTGCGCCGAGCTGGGCGTCAAGCTGGTCATCGGCACCACGGGCTTCAGCGACGAGCAAAAGGCCCGCATCGCCGAGTACGCCCAGCGCACGGCCGTGGTGCTGTCGCCCAACATGAGCGTGGGCGTGAACGTCACCTTCAAGCTGCTGGAGATGGCGGCCAAGGCGCTGTCCAGCGGCTATGACATCGAAGTCGTCGAGGCCCACCACCGCCACAAGGTCGATGCCCCCTCGGGCACGGCCCTCAAGATGGGCGAGGTCATCGCCGAAGCTCAGGGCACGAAGCTGGCCGACCGCGCCGTCTACGAGCGCTTCGGCCACACCGGCGCGCGCGAGGACAACACCATCGGCTTTGCCACCGTGCGCGGCGGCGACATCATCGGCGACCACACGGTGCTGTTCGCGGGCACGGGCGAGCGCATCGAGATCTCGCACAAGTCCAGCAGCCGTGCCGGCTATGCGCAGGGCAGCCTGCGGGCGGCACGCTTCCTGGCAGGCAAGGCAACGGGCCAGTACGACATGAACGATGTCTTGGGTCTGTGATGGCACAGACCCTGGGCCGTAGCGCCGCGTACCTCTCTTTGGCCATACGGGCGAGATAAAGACCATGACCGGCCCACTCTGGCTCTGGTGGCAGCAAGGCGACGCCGTGGCGCGCGGCACGGCGCTGCTGCTGCTGGCGCTGTCGGTGGCCAGCTGGGTGGTCATTGTCTGGAAGATCTGGTTCATGGCCGCCAGCCGCCGCCGAGTTCCACAGGCCATTGCGGCCTTCTGGAGTGCGCCGGACCTGGCCACGGGCCAGGCCCGCATGGCCGAGGGCGATCGCCAGCAACTGGTGGCGCCCATGGCCGGGGCCGTGTCCCAGGCCCTCGCGCCCACGGGCAGCAGCGGCATGGCGCTCTCGGGGCGCGCAGCGCGCTCCGTGCGCCTCACGCGCGGCCTGCGCCAGGCGCTGCAGTCGGCCAGCCACCAGCTTCAATGGGGCCAGACCCTGCTGGCCACCGTGGGCGCCACGGCGCCCTTCGTCGGCCTGCTGGGCACCGTCTGGGGCATTCACCACGCGCTGGCCACGCTGGCCGGCAGCGGACAGATCGGCATCGAGCAACTGGCCGGCCCTGTGGGCGAGGCCTTGGTGATGACGGCAGCCGGCCTGGCCGTGGCCCTGCCGGCCGTGCTGGCCTATAACCTGCTGGGCCGCGCCGCCGCCCAGATGGAAGCCCTGCTCGAAGGCTTTGCCCATGACCTGCAGGCCATGTTCGGCCTGGAGCAGCCCGGGCAGGCGCAGCCGGATGACGGCATGCCCGTCGCCGGCCTGCCGGCCGGCCCCATGGAAGCGCCCTGACCGGGCGGCCAGGCAGGAGCGCACATGGCCTTCGGACGACTGAGCGGCAAGGAGAGCGCCCCCCAGCCCATGCACGCCATCAATGTCACCCCGCTGGTGGACGTGATGCTGGTGCTGGTGGTCATCTTCATTCTTGCGGCACCCATGCTGGCTGCCTCCCTGCGCGTGCAATTGCCCCAGGCCCAGGGCACCCAGCCCATGGCGGCAGCGGGCGAGGACGATGCGCTGCTGCTGGAGGTCGATGCGCAGGGCGCGCTCTGGGTGCAGGGCCAGCCCACCACGCCCGAGGCACTGCGCGAGCGTCTGGCCCGGCTTGGCGCCCGCAATCCCCAGGCCGAGCTGCAATTGCGTGCCGACCAGGCCGTGCCCTATGGCCGCGTGGCCGAGCTCATGGGCTGGGCCCACGCGGCGGGCCTGACGCGCATGGGCTTCGTGGCAGAGCCTGCGCGAAGCCAGGAGGGCCGGTCCGCCGCCGTCCTGGGCCCTTCCGGCGCCGGGCGCTGAAGCGCCGCCGGGCCTGCGTCCGCGAACCTATTGCTGTCCTTCGGGCCAGCGCTCGCTGCCCGCCAGCCGCAGATGCTGGCCATGGTCCGAGGAACGCTGGTACAGGCTGAGCCCGAACAGCGGCAGCATGCCGATCAGGTGGTCGAAGATCGCGCCCTGTATGGCCTCGTACTCCACCCAGACCGTGGTGCTGGTGTAGCAAAACAGCTCCAGCGGCACGCCCATGGGCGAAGGCTCCATGGTGCGCACCAGCAAAAACATGTTCGGCGTCTTGTGGATGTGCGGATGGCGCAGCAGGTAGGCGTATGCATAGGCCTTGAAAACGGCCAGATTGCTGAGTTGCTGCGCGGCCATCTCGCTGCCTGCAGGCGCGTCGGCCATGCGCAGGTCGCCGCTGCGGGTCCAATGGTCCTTCAGGGGCTCCAGCAGCGCCAGTTTCTGCCGCTGCTCGGGCGTCAGCAGGCGGATGGTGTGGGCGTCTATGTGCAGCGAGCGGCGGATGCGGCGCCCGCCCGACTCGAACATGCCGCGCCAGTTCTTGTAGCTGTCGCTCATCAGCCGCCAGGTGGGAATGGTGGTGATGGTCTTGTCCCAGTTCTGCACCTTCACCGTGTGCAGCGCGATGTCGATCACGAAGCCATCGGCGCCGACCTGGGGCATCTCTATCCAGTCGCCCACGCGCAGCATGTCGTTGGAGCCCAGCTGCACGCCGGCCACGAAGGACATGATGGTGTCCTTGAAGATCAGCATCAGCACGGCCGAGGCCGCGCCCAGGCCCGACAGCAGCAACAGCGGCGAGCGGTCCACCAGGGTGGCGACGATGAGCACGATGGCGATCAGGAACACCAGCAGCTTGCCCAACTGCACATAGCTCTTGATCGAGTGGGCCTGCGTGGCCTTGCGCTCTTCCTTGAGCTCGTGCGCCTCGTTCATGGCGTTGAGCAGGGCGCTGATCACGCGGGCCACGTGGTAGATGGTGCAGGCGATGGCCAGGTTCAGGATCAGCGTGGCCCACTGCGGCTGCAGCTGCGGTATGGCCTGCACGCCCGACTGCATGACCAGCGAAGGCACGGCCTTGGCCAGCCGCTGCAGCACGCTGTCGTGCAGCAGCACCTGCGCCCATTCCATCTCCACCAGCGTGCTGCGCATGCGCGGCAGCACGCGCAGCAGCAGCCATTGCACGACAAACCCCGCCGAGCGGGCCAGCAGCACCAGCGCGCACAGCGCGGCCAGGGCCTGCATGACGGGATCCCAGCCGGAAATCAAAGACCAGTTCAGCAAGAAAAACTCCAGGGCGTTGCAGTGCCGGCCTGCCTGCGGCCGGCACCATGAGGCCGCGCGCAGTGGCGGCATGCCCGGGAGATGCGCATCGGTTCCTGCGCAAGCCCGGGCTGGCGATGGAGGAACGCCTGCGGCATGGCGCCGCAGAGTTGGCAAGCATACGCAGTGCGGCTTTTCCCCGTGCCATAGGCGGGCAAGCGGCCGCCGATGACGCAGTACCGCCTGCGGGCTTGTGGGCGGCTTCGGGCACGGCCGGGCCGGGGGCCTAAAATCGCCGGTTGATTCCGGCAATCCACCTTGTCAGGCCCCTGGGCCGCAGCACCATGCAAGAGAAATACAACCACATCGACGTTGAGCGCGCAGCGCAAGACCACTGGTCCGCCCGCGACGCTTACCGCGTGACCGAAGACCAGGCCAAGCCCAAGTTCTACGCCTGCTCCATGCTGCCCTACCCCAGCGGCAAGCTGCACATGGGCCATGTGCGCAACTACACCATCAACGACATGCTGACGCGCCAGCTGCGCATGAAGGGCTACAACGTCCTCATGCCCATGGGCTGGGACGCCTTCGGCCTGCCGGCCGAGAACGCTGCGCTCAAGAACAAGGTGCCGCCTGCGCAGTGGACCTACGACAACATCGCCTACATGAAAAAGCAGATGCAGGCGATGGGGCTGGCAATCGACTGGAGCCGCGAGATCGCCACCTGCGACCCCGACTACTACAAGTGGAACCAGTGGCTGTTCCTGAAGATGCTGGAAAAGGGCATTGCCTACCGCAAGACCCAGGTCGTGAACTGGGACCCGGTGGACCAGACCGTGCTGGCCAACGAGCAGGTCATCGACGGCCGCGGCTGGCGCACGGGCGCGCCGGTCGAAAAGCGCGAAATCCCCGGCTACTACCTGAAGATCACCGACTACGCCCAGGAGCTGCTGGACCATGTCCAGGTGGGCGGCGACAAGGCCACGCTGACCGGCTGGCCTGAAAAAGTCCGCCTGATGCAGGAAAACTGGATCGGCAAGAGCTCCGGCGTGCGCTTTGCGTTCACCCACGACATCCGTGGCGCCGACGGCCAGCCCATCCAGGACGGCCGCCTGTACGTGTTCACCACGCGTGCCGACACCATCATGGGCGTGACGTTCTGCGCAGTGGCGCCCGAGCATCCGCTGGCCCTGCACGCCGCCGCCACGAGCCCCAAGCTGGCCGCCTTCATCGAAGAGTGCAAGAAGGGCGGCACCACCGAGGCCGAACTCGCGGTCAAGGAAAAGGAAGGCCTGCCCACGGGCCTGTTCGTCACGCATCCGCTGACGGGCGCCCAGGTCGAGGTCTGGGTCGGCAACTACGTGCTCATGAGCTACGGCGACGGCGCCGTCATGGGCGTGCCCGCGCATGACGAGCGTGACTTCGCCTTCGCGAAGAAGTACGGCATCGCCATCCGCCAGGTCATCGCGGTCGAAGGCGAGACCTTCAGCACCGAGGCATGGGCCGACTCGTACGGCGACAAGCAGCGCGCTGTCTGCATCGATTCCGGCGAACTCGACGGCCTGCCCCATGTGGCGGCCGTGGACAAGGTGGCCGAACTGCTGGCCGCCAAGGGCCTTGGCGAGAAGAAAACCACCTGGCGCCTGCGCGACTGGGGCGTGAGCCGCCAGCGCTACTGGGGCACGCCGATTCCCATCATCCACTGCGAGGACTGCGGCGCCCAGCCCGTGCCCGCCAAGGACCTGCCCGTGGTCCTGCCCCAGGACCTGGTGCCCGATGGCTCGGGCAACCCCCTGATCAAGAGCGAAGCCTTCCACTCCGGCGTGGTCTGCCCCTGCTGCGGCAAGAGCGCGCGCCGCGAGACCGACACCATGGACACCTTCGTGGACTCGTCCTGGTACTTCATGCGCTATTGCGACGCCAGGAACAGCGAGCAGATGGTGGCGGAAGGTGCCGAGTACTGGATGCGGGACCAGAATGCCGCCACCGGCGGCAGCGGCATGGACCAGTACATCGGCGGCATCGAGCACGCCATCCTGCACCTGCTGTACGCGCGCTTCTGGACCAAGGTCATGCGTGACCTGGGCCTGGTCAAGGTCGATGAGCCCTTCACCAAGCTGCTGACCCAGGGCATGGTGCTCAACCACATCTACAGCCGCCGCACGGCCAAGGGTGCCAAGGAGTACTTCTGGCCCAAGGATGTCGAGCATGTGTTCGACGAGACCGGCAAGATCGTGGGCGCCAAGCTCAAGGCCGAGGTGGACAGCGCCGATGGCCTGCTGCCCGTGGGCACGGACATCGACTACGAGGGCGTGGGCACCATGTCCAAGTCCAAGAACAACGGCATCGATCCGCAGGAGCTGATCGAGAAGTACGGCGCCGACACCGCGCGCCTGTACACCATGTTCACCGCGCCGCCCGAGCTGACGCTGGAGTGGAACGATGCCGCCGTCGAAGGCAGCTACCGCTTCCTGCGCCGCGTCTACAACTTCGGCGCCAAGCTGTCGCAGATGGACATGGCCGGTGCCGTGCAAAGCGTGGCCGGCGCCAAGTCGCTGGACGACGTGGAGTTCGGCAAGGCCGCCAAGTCCCTGCGCCTGGAGATCCATACCGTGCTCAAGCAGGTGGAATACGACTACCAGCGCATGCAGTACAACACCGTGGTCTCGGGCGCCATGAAGATGATCAACGCGCTGGAGGACTTCAAGTCCTTCGACGACGCGGGCGCCCAGGTGGCGCTGATCGAAGGCTTCGGCATCCTGCTGCGCGTGCTCTACCCGGCCACGCCCCACCTGGCCCATGCGCTGTGGAGCGAGCTGGGCTATGCCGCCCACCTGGGCGACGTGCTGGATGCGCCCTGGCCCCAGGTCGATCCCCAGGCTCTGGTGCAGGACGAGATCTCTCTGGTGCTGCAGGTCAACGGCAAGCTGCGCGGGGCCATCCTGGTGTCCTCGACGGCCGACAAGGCCGAGATCGAGCGCATTGCCCTGGCCAACGAGGAATGCCAGAAGTTCACCAACGGTGCCGTGCCCAAGAAGGTGATCGTGGTGCCTGGCCGCCTGGTCAACGTCGTGGTCTGACCCCCCTGGGCGCCGGGCTTGCCCGGCGCCCACAAGGAACCAAGCATGCAAAAACGTACCCTGCTCACCGCCCTGGCCCTGGCTCCGCTGCTGGGGGCCTGCGGCTTTCGCCTGCGGGGGGTGCCGACCTTCGTGTTCCGCTCGCTGTACATCCAGGCGGGCCGGGGCTCTCCGGTAGCGCGGGAGCTGTCGCGCAATCTGGCCAGTGCCAGCGACAAGCTGACCGTGCTGCGCGATCCGGCATCGCCCGACGATGCCGAAGCGATCTTCCAGATCGTCAGCGAGCGGCAGGAGCGGGTCATCGTCGGCATGAACGCGCTGGGCCAGGTGCGCGAGTTGCAGCTGCGCCTGCGCGTGCGCTTCAAGCTGCGCACGCCCAATGGCGACGAGCCGATTCCCGAGACCGAAATCCTGCAGCAGCGCGATGTGACGTACAACGAAACCAACGCGCTGTCCAAGGAAGCCGAGGAGGCCATGCTCTACAAGGACATGCGCACCGACATCGTGCAGCAGTTGCTGCGCCGTCTGGCCGCCGTCAAGAGCCTGACCTGAGCCCCATGCAGCTTGCCCTGAACCAGCTCGGCGGCCATCTGGCCAAGGGCCTGCGCCCGCTCTATGTGCTGCACGGCGACGAGCCGCTGCAGCAGCAGGAGGCGGCCGATGCCATCCGTGCCGCCGCGCGCGCCGCGGGCTACACCGAGCGCAGCAGCTATACCGTGGCCGGCGCGCATTTCGACTGGAGCGCCGTGCTGGCGGCCGGTGGCTCGCTGTCGCTGTTTGCCGACCGGCAGATCGTCGAGATCCGCATTCCCTCGGGCAAGCCCGGCAAGGACGGCGGCGCCGCGCTGCAGCAGATCGCCGAGTCCGCGCGGGGCAACGACAGCACGCTCACCCTGGTCCTGCTGCCGCGCCTGGACAAGGCCACCAAGACGGGGGCCTGGTTCAGCGCGCTGGAGGCCCAGGGCATGACGCTGCAGATCGATCCCATTGAGCGCGCCCAGTTGCCGGCCTGGATTGCCCAGCGGCTGGCGGCCCAGGGCCAGCGCGTGGCACCCGGCGAGGAAGGGCAGCGCACGCTGCAGTTCTTTGCCGACCGTGTCGAAGGCAACCTGCTGGCCGCGCACCAGGAAATCCAGAAGCTGGCGCTGTTGCATCCCGAGGGTGAACTGAGCCAGGCCCAGGTCGAGCAGGCCGTGCTCAATGTGGCGCGCTACGACGTTTTCAAGCTGTCGGAGGCCGTGCTGGGCGGGCAGCTGGCGCGCGTCTCGCGCATGCTCGATGGCCTGCAGGCCGAAGGCACGGCCGAGGTGCTGGTGCACTGGACCCTGGCCGAGGACATCCGCGCCATCTGCCGCGTGAGGGACGCCATGGCCGCAGGCCAGCCCCTGCCGATGGCGCTGCGCGCCCAGCGCATCTGGGGCGTCAAGGAACGCTTGTTCGAGCGCCTGCTGCCGCGCATCACCGACGCCCAGGCCGCGCGCCTGCTGCAATCGGCCCACGCGGTGGACGGCATCGTCAAGGGCCTGGCCTTCGAAGGCTGGCCGCGCGACGGCTGGCAGGCCCTGCGCCGCCTGGCCGTGGACCTGGCACAGGCCGGTGCCAAGGGCTGACGTACCGTTCTAGCGCGTCTTTTCCAGCTGCGCCTGGGCCTTGGTGGCCCAGGTCTCAAGGTTGTCCAGCAGGTCCTTCTGGCTGAAGGAGCAGCTTTCCTCGCTGAACAGCGCGCTGGACTCCAGTCGGTCCAGCAGATTGAGCAGCACTTCGCCGTAGCGCGGCGGCAGGGCCTGCAGCAACTCCGACGAGGCCCTGGCCTGCTGTCCGAGCACGGCGGCCGACAGCTGCTGCTGTGCCAGTTGGGCGAAGCCGGTGTGCAGCTGGGCGAGCTGCTGGGCGGCGAGAAGAGTGTCGTGGCTGGTGGACATGGCGGGAAAACCTCTGCGTACTGGGCAGCAGTGTAGGGTGGCCGCGACATCCTGCCGGCCGCCGCGACGCGGGGTTTGCCCTCTGGCGGCCGTGCGCAGACGCTTCCTGGCCGCGTCGCAGCCGCATGTCGGCGCGGGGCATGCCCGGTCCCGGTGCGCAAATGGGCGCAACTCGGCGAGAATCTCGGAATGAACGCGCTCAATATCGTCGAATACACCCACAACCTGGGCGTTCAGGCCAAAGTGGCCTCCGCCCAGATGGCCCGAGCCTCGGCTGCCGTCAAAAGCCGCGCCCTGCTGGCGCTGGCGCGCCTGTTGCGGGAGAACGTGGAGCCGTTGCAGACCGACAACGCCCGTGACCTCGACCGCGCCGTGGCCAACGGCCTGTCCGCACCCATGGTGGACCGCCTGCGCCTGACGCCCAAGGTGCTTGAAACCTGTGCCCAGGGCTGCGAACAGCTGGCATCCATGGCCGACGTGATCGGCGAGATCATCGGCATGAAGCAAATGCCCAGCGGCATCCGCGTGGGCCAGATGCGCGTGCCGATCGGCGTGTTCGGCATGATCTACGAGAGCCGCCCCAACGTGACCATCGAGGCGGCCAGCCTCAGCATCAAGAGCGGCAACGCCTGCATCCTGCGCGGCGGTTCGGAAGCCATCGACTCCAACAAGGCACTGGCCGCCCTCGTGGCCAGGGCGCTGGCCGAGGCCGGCCTGCCCGAGCACGGCGTGCAGCTGGTGCAGACCACGGACCGCGAGGCCGTGGGCCAGCTCATCGCCATGCCCGACTACGTGGACGTCATCATCCCGCGCGGCGGCAAGGGCCTGATCGAGCGCATCAGCCGCGAAGCCAAGGTGCCCGTCATCAAGCACCTGGACGGCAATTGCCATACCTATGTCGATGATCCCTGCGACATCGCCATGGCCGTCAAGGTGGCCGACAACGCCAAGACCAACAAGTACAGCCCCTGCAACGCCAGCGAGAGCCTGCTGGTGGCGCGCGGCGTGGCCGCCGAGTTCCTGCCGCAGATCGGCGCCATCTACGCCGCCAAGGGGGTCGAGATGCGCGGTTGCCCCGAATCGCTGGCCATCCTGAAGTCCGTGGCCGGTGCCCAGCTGGCCGAGGCCACCGAGCAGGACTGGAGCGAGGAATACCTGGCGCCCATCATCAGCGTCAAGATCGTCGCGGGTGTGGACGAAGCCATCGCCCACATCAACCGCTACTCCAGCCACCACACGGATGCCATCCTCACGCGCGACCACATGCATGCCCAGCGCTTTCTGCGCGAGGTGGACTCGGCCAGCGTCATGGTCAATGCCAGCACGCGCTTTGCCGATGGCTTCGAGTACGGCCTGGGCGCGGAAATCGGCATCAGCACCGACAAGTTCCATGCGCGCGGTCCTGTGGGCATCGAAGGCCTCACCTCGCTCAAATACGTGGTGCTGGGTGAAGGCGAAGTCCGCACCTGACCGGACCGTGCTGCGCGCCGGCAGGCACCCGGCCGGGACGCCCCGCGCCGGGATGCCCCGCGCCGGCACCGCAGCACCGTAATGAACCCATGAAAATCATCATTCTTGGCGCCGGCCGTGTGGGCTACAGCGTGGCCGAAAGCCTGGTGTCCGAACGCAACGACATCACGGTGATCGACACCGATGCGCGTCGCCTGCGCGAGCTGGAGTCGCGCTTCGACCTGCGCGGCGTCGTGGGCAACGGTATCGATCCCCAGGTGCTGGCCGAGGCCGGAGCCAAGGACACGGACCTGCTGATCGCCTGCGCCGCGCTCGACGAAACCAACCTGGTGTGCTGCAAGCTGGCCCAGGTGCTGTTCGAGATTCCCACCCGCATCGCGCGCGTGCGCTCCTCGGGCTTTGGCGATGACGAGACGCTGCTGGGCAAGGAAGGCTTCGGCGTGGACCGCATCATCTGCCCCGAGGAATCGCTGACCAACTACATCAGCAAGCTCATCGAGTTCCCCGAAGCCATGCAGGTGCGCGCCTTCGCGGGCGGACGCGCCGCGCTGGCCTCGGTGCGTGCGCGCGACGGCGCCCCCGCCGTCGGCAAGCACATCGGCGAGCTGCGCGACTGCATGCCCGAGCTGGCCATGCGCATCGTGGCCATCTACCGGCGTTTCCTGGAGGAGCCCGACCGCTTCGTGCGCTGCGACGGCAACACCCGCATCGAGCCCGGCGACGAGGTCTTCATCCTGGCCGCGCGCGAGCATGTGGCCGAGGTGCTGCGCGCCATCCACCAGCCCGCGGGCCGGCCTTCGCGCCCCGTCTACCGCATCATGATCGCCGGTGGCGACCAGGTCAGCCTGCGCCTGGCGCTGCAGCTGTCGCGCGTGCCGGGCCGCTTTCACATCAAGATCATCGAGCCCGACGAGCAGCGCTGCCAGGACCTGGCCTCGCTGCTGCCGGCCGAGGTGCTGGTGCTGCACGGCGATGCCACCGACGAGGACCTGCTGGCCGATGAAAGCGTGGAGGACGTGGACCTGTTCCTGGCCCTCACCGACGACGACGAGAACAACATCATGGCCAGCCTGCTGGGCAAGCGCATGGGCGCGCGGCGCGTGCTCTCGCTGATCACGCGGCGCGCCTATGCCGACCTGATGCACGGCACGCAGATCGACATTGCGCTGTCGCCGGCCCAGGCCATGCTCGGCGAGCTGCTGGCCTATGTGCGCCGCGGCGACGTGCAGGCCGTGCACAGCCTGCGCCGGGGCGTGGCCGAGGCGCTGGAGATCGTGGCGCGCGGCGACCGCAAGAGCTCGCGCGTGGTCGGCCGCAAGGTCGAGGACCTGCGCGTGCCCGAGGATGCGCACATCGGCCTCATCGTGCGCGGCATTCCCGAAGGCGTGCCGGCCGACGAGATCGCGGCCGGTGCCGAGCCCGAGGTCATCATCCCGCGCGGCAACACCGTGATCGAGAGCGGCGACCACGTGGTCTTCTTCCTGCCCCACAAGCGGCTGGTGCGGGACGTGGAAAACCTGTTCCGCGTCAGCGCCACCTTCTTCTGAGCCCACACCCATGCGCGACCTGTTCCCCGTCCTGCGCGTGCTTGGCATGCTCATGGTCATGTTCGCGCTGTCCATGCTGCTGCCCTTTGCCGTGTCCTGGTTTGCCGACGACGGCATCTGGCGCATCTACCCCTGGGCCATCGGCATCACGGCGGCGGCGGGGCTGTCGCTGTGGGTAGGCCTGGACCATTTCCGGCGCGAGCTGCAGCCGCGCCACGGCGTCATCCTCGTCACCCTGGTCTGGGTGGTGCTGCCGCTGTGCGCCATGCTGCCCCTGGTGCTGGGCCTGGGCCATGTGGGCCTGAGCATCAGCTTCACCCATGCCTATTTCGAGGCCGTCTCGGGCCTGACGACGACGGGCGCCACCGTGCTCACGGGGCTGGATGCATTGCCTGTGTCCATCAACGTCTGGCGCACCTTCCTGCAATGGCTGGGCGGCATGGGCATCCTGATCCTGGCCGTGGCCATCCTGCCGCTGCTGGGCGTGGGCGGTGCCCAGCTGTTCCGCGCCGAGGCCGCCGGCCCCATCAAGGACACCAAGCTGACGCCGCGCATGACCGAGACCGCCAAGGGCCTGTGGGGCGTCTACGGTGTGTTCTCGCTGGCCTGTGCACTGGCCTTCTGGGCCGCGGGCATGGAGCCGCTGGATGCGCTGATGCACATGTTCGCCACGGTGAGCCTGGGCGGCCTGTCCTCGCATGACGCCAGCTTCGCCTACTTCGACTCGCCGCTGATCGAGCTGATCGCCCTGGTCTTCATGCTGCTGGCCAGCTGCAACTTCGCGCTGTACTTCGTGGCCATGCGCAAGGGCCGCTGGGACGGCTTCTGGCGCGACCCCGAAATGCGCGCCACGCTGGCCGTGCTGCTGGGCGGCGGGCTCATCGTCGCGCTGCTGCTGTGGGCCAAGGGCGTGTACGGGCCTGTCGAGGCGCTGCGCTATGGCATCTTCCACGTGGTCTCGGTGGCCACGACCACGGGCTTCACCACTGTCGACTACCTGAGCTGGCCCGTCTTCGCGCCCGTGCTCATGCTGCTGCTGTCGGGCGTGGCCACCAGCGCGGGCTCCACGGGTGGCGGCATCAAGATGGTGCGCATGCTCATCCTGCTCAAGCAGGCGCGGCGCGAGCTCACGCGACTCGTGCACCCGCGCGCCATGCAGCCCGTGCGGCTGGGCAACGGCGTGGTGGACGACCGCATGATCTTCTCGGTGCTGGCCTTCATGCTGGTCTATGGCGCCACCGTGATCACGCTCAGCATGGTGCTGCTGCTCACCGACCTGGACCCGGTGACCGCCTTTTCCGCCGTGCTGGCCAGCGTGCACTGCATGGGGCCGGGCCTGGGCGCGCTGGGGCCGAGCTCCAACTATGCTGTGCTCACCGACTTCCAGACCTGGATCTGCACCCTGGCCATGCTGCTGGGGCGCCTGGAAATTCTCAGTTTCATGGCGCTGCTTTCCCCGGCTTTCTGGCGCCGATGATGCCGAAGAGACTAGGGAAAACACTTAGACCATGGTCCAATCTCTACAATTGCCCCCCACCGCCGTACCCAGAGGGTCTTTATGGTTCCACATCTCATCACGGCCCTGACAGGCCCGATCAACGAGCTTGAGCAGCGCATCCTCGACTCCATGCCGGCGATCGAGCGCTGGTTCCGGCTCGAATGGATGGAACACACGCCGCCTTTCTATTGCTCGGTGGACATCCGCAACGCCGGCTTCAAGCTCGCGCCCGTGGATACCAACCTGTTTCCTGGCGGCTGGAACAACCTGACCGACGAAATGCTGCCGCTGGCCGTGCAGGCGGCCATGGCGGCGATCGAGAAGATCTGCCCCGAAGCGCGCAACCTGCTCATCATTCCCGAGAACCACACGCGCAACACCCATTACCTGGCCAACGTGGTGCAGCTCAAGCGCATCTTCAACATGGCCGGTCTGAATGTGCGCATCGGCTCCATCAGCCCCGATGTCAAGAAGACCACCACCGTCACCCTGCCGCATGGCGACACGGTGACGCTGGAGCCGGTGATCCGCAGCAAGCGCCGCATCGGCCTCAAGGATTTCGATCCCTGCACCATCTTGCTCAACAACGACCTGTCCTCCGGCGTGCCGGGCATCGTCGAGGAGCTGTACGAGCAATACCTGCTGCCGCCCCTGCATGCAGGCTGGAGCGTGCGCCGCAAGAGCCGCCATTTCCAGAGCTACGAGGAAGTGGCCAAGCGCTTCGGCAAGCTGCTGGGCATCGATCCCTGGCTGATCAACCCGCTGTTCGGGCGCAGCGAAGGCATCGACTTCGCCAATGGCGTGGGCATGGAAGGCCTGGCCGAGCAGGTCGATGTGCTGCTGGCCAAGGTGCGCCGCAAGTACAAGGAATACGGCATCAAGGAAAAGCCGTTTGCCATCGTCAAGGCCGACAACGGCACCTATGGCATGGGCGTGATGACCGTGCGCGACGCCAAGGAACTGGCCGAGCTGCCGCGCAAGAGCCGCAACAAGATGGGCATGATCAAGGACGGCCAGACCGTGCACGACGTGATCATCCAGGAAGGCGTGCTCACCCAGGAGCGCATGAACAACGCCGTGGCCGAGCCCGTGGTCTACATGATGGACCGCTATGTGGTCGGCGGCTTCTACCGCATGCATCCCGAGCGCGATGTGGACGAAAACCTCAACGCGCCCGGTGCCGGCTTCGTGCCGCTGGCCTTCCAGCACAGCACCCAGCTGCCCCAGATCGGCGCCCGCCCGGGTGCCAGCATGCCCAATCGCTTCTACATGTACGGCGTGGTGGCCCGGGTCGCCATGCTGGCGGCCAGCTATGAGCTGGAGGCGACCAACCCCAACGCGGAAATCTACGACTGATCGGGGTGCTGTCCGATGCGCTCGTCATCAGGACAGCGGACAATGCCGGCATTTCAATTGACTGAAGCCATCTCCCCACGGGATGGCGCATAGACCTGTGCAGAAAACCAAATCTTCGTTGGCCGCGCTCACCCTGGGCGCCATCGGCGTGGTCTATGGCGATATCGGCACCAGCGTGCTGTATTCGGTCAAGGAGGTGTTCGGCTCCGGCCATGTGCCGTTCACCCAGGAGAACATCTACGGCGTCCTGTCGCTGCTGTTCTGGACGCTGACGGTCATCGTCTCGCTCAAATACGTGGTCCTGGTGCTGCGCGCCGACAACAACGGCGAAGGCGGCCTGGTCGCCATGCTGGCCCTGGCCTCGCAGACCGTCAAGGACAAGCCGCGCCTGCGCAGCGTGCTGCTGCTCATCGGCATCTTCGGCACCTCGCTGTTCTATGGCGACGGCGTGATCACGCCGGCCATTTCCGTGCTTTCGGCCGTCGAGGGCCTGGAGGTGGTCTCCCCGCACTTCACCAAGGCGGTGATCCCGCTGACCCTGGTCATCCTGTTCCTGCTGTTCTGGTTCCAGAAGCACGGCACGGCAGGGATAGGGCGCTTTTTCGGCCCCATCACCCTGGTCTGGTTCGCCACCATCGCCGCCCTGGGCATACACCAGATCGCCGGCCATCCGGAAATCCTGGCGGCCATCAGCCCGCACTTCGCGGTGCGCTTCATCTGGGACAACCCCGGCACCAGCTTCATCATCCTGGGCGCCGTCGTGCTGTGCGTGACCGGGGCGGAGGCGCTCTACGCCGACCTGGGCCACTTCGGCAAGAAGCCCATTCGCCTGGCCTGGTTCTCCGTGGCCATGCCTGCCCTCACGCTCAATTACTTCGGCCAGGGTGCGCTGCTGCTGGCCAACCCGGCCGCCGTGAAGAATCCCTTCTACATGATGGCCCCGGCCTGGGCCCTGCTGCCCCTGGTGCTGATGGCCACCATGGCCACGGTCATCGCTTCGCAGGCCCTGATCACGGGCGCCTTCAGCGTCACGCGCCAGGTCATACAGCTGGGCTATCTGCCGCGCCTGGAAGTGCGCCACACCAGCGTGCGCGAGGCCGGCCAGATCTACATGCCCCTGGTCAACTGGAGCCTGTTCGTGGCCATCGCGCTGGCCGTGGTGCTGTTCCGCTCCAGCGGCAACCTGGCGGCCGCCTACGGCATTGCGGTGACGCTGGACATGCTGATCACCACCACGCTGACCTTCTTCGTGATCCGCTACCGCTGGAACTACCCGCTGGCCCTGTGCATTGCCGCCACCGGCTTCTTCTTCCTGGTGGACCTGGCCTTCTTCTCGTCCAACCTGCTCAAGCTGTTCGATGGCGGCTGGTTCCCGCTGCTGATCGGCGGCACGGTGTTCTCGCTGATGATGACCTGGCGCAAGGGCCGCGAGCTGCTGCACCAAAAGCTGCAGGCCGATGCCATCGACCTCAAGAGCTTCCTCGAATCGGTCTGGCGCCATCCCCCGGCGCGGGTGCCGGGCACGGCCGTCTTCCTGTCCGGCGAGCCTGGCACCGTGCCCAACGCCCTGCTGCACAACCTCAAGCACAACAAGGTGCTGCACAGCCAGAACATCTTCGTTACGGTGCGCAACCACGAAATTCCCTGGGTGGGCCTGGACAAGCGTACCGAGATCGAGGCCCTGGGCAGCGACTGCTGGCAGGTCATCATCAACTACGGCTTCAAGAACGAACCCGACGTGCCGGCGGCGCTGTCTCTGCTGCGCCCCCGGGGCTGCCAGCTCGACGCCATGGAGACCAGCTACTTCCTGTCGCGCGATGTCATCATCCCGCGCATCAGCCACCGCATGGCGCCCTGGCGCGAAAAGCTGTTCGCCCAGATGCACCGCAACGCCAGCCGTGTCTCCGACTTCCTGCACCTGCCCAGCAACTCCGTGGTGGAGCTGGGCTCCAAGATCGAGCTGTAGGCGTCGCCCGCGCATCGCACGATCCGCGACTGTGGTGACAGAATCGCGCGATGCGCTTTCTCCGTGACTTGAGTCCCTCCGCCTTTGCGGCCGGCTTCGTGGCCGTGCTCGTGGGCTTCACCAGCTCGGTGGCCCTGGTCTTCCAGGCCGCCCAGGCCTTCCATGCCACACCCGAGCAGATCACCTCCTGGGTCTGGGCGCTGGGGCTGGGCATGGGCCTGTGCTCCCTGCTGCCCTCGCTGATACTGCGCATGCCCGTCATGGTCGCCTGGTCCACGCCAGGCGCTGCCGTGCTGGCCACGGCGGGGCTTGCCGGAGGCTTTTCCATGGGCGAGGCCGTCGGCGCCTTCATCATCAGCGCGGGGCTGATCATCCTGGTGGGTGTCACAGGCTGGTTCGAGCGCGTCATGAATCGCATCCCCATGGAAATCGCTGCCGCCCTCCTGGCGGGCGTACTGGCCAACTTCGGCATGCAGGCCTTTGCCGCCGCCAGGCACGCGCTGCCCCTGGTGCTGGTCATGCTGCTGACCTATCTGCTGTCGCGCCGCTTGGCACCGCGCTATGCGGTCATCGCCACGCTGGCGGTCTCCATCGCCTGGGTGGCGCTCACCGACCAGATGCAATGGTCTGCCGTGCATGCAGGCCTTGCCTGGCCGGTCTTCACCATGCCCGAGTTCTCCGTGCCCGCCCTGGTGAGCCTGGCCTTGCCCCTGTTCGTCGTCACCATGGCCTCGCAGAACCTGCCCGGCGTGGCCGTCATCCGCGCCACGGGCTACAACCTGCCCATCTCCCGCATCATCAGCATGACCGGCATCGCCACCCTGGTGCTGGCCCCCTTTGGCGGATATGCGCTCAACCTCAGCGCCATCACCGCCGCCATCTGCATGGGACCGGAGGCCCATGAGGACAAATCACGCCGCTATACGGCGGCGGCCGTCTGCGGCCTCTTCTATATAGTCATCGGCATCTTCGGCGCCGTGGTCACAGGGCTGCTCACCGCCTTCCCCAGGGAACTGGTGGTCTGCATTGCGGGACTGGCCCTGCTGGGTTCCATCGGCAGCGGCCTGGCCACGGCCCTGCAGGGAGAGGAGCACCGGGAGGCGGCGCTGATCACCTTCCTGGTCACGCTCAGCGGCGTGGTGATAGCCGGAGTCGGCTCGGCGTTTTGGGGCGTGGTCGCAGGCAGCCTGGCGCTATTTGTGCAACATTACCGACGTGCACGGGCCAGCTGACATGCGGCCCAGGTCCGGGCACCCCCTTTTGCTTCCTATATATAGGCGAGGCACGGGCCGCCGCCTTCCGCACACAAGCCATGCAAATCCTCTTCGTTGCCGATCCGCTCGAATCGTTCCAGACCTACAAGGACACCACCTTCGCCATGATGAGGGAGGCACAGCGGCGCGGCCACTCCATCGTGGCCTGTGAACCCAGGCAGCTTTCCTGGCAGCGTGGAGGCAAGGTCGTCGCTGATGTGCGGCACATCCAGCTCACGGGGGATGCGCAGCAGTGGTTCGAGACAACCCAGGAGGGGCTGGCTGAACTGGCAGGCTTTGACGCCATCCTCATGCGCAAGGACCCGCCGTTCGATTCCGAATACTTCTATTCCACGCACCTGCTCGAACAGGCCGAGCGTGAAGGCGCCAAGGTCTTCAACAAGCCCAGGGCGCTGCGGGACCATCCGGAAAAGCTGGCCATCCTCGAATTCCCGCAATTCATCGGCCCCACCCTGGTCACCCGCAGTGCACAGGACATCCGTGCCTTCCATGAAGAGCACCAGGACATCATCCTCAAGCCGCTGGACGGCATGGGCGGCATGGGCATCTTCCGGGTCGGCGCCGATGGCCGCAACCTGGGCAGCATCATCGAAACCCTGAACCAGGGCGGTGCCAGCAGCGTCATGGTGCAGAAGTTCCTGCCTGAGATCACCCAGGGCGACAAGCGTGTGCTCGTCATCGGAGGCAAGCCGGTCCCCTACTGCCTGGCACGCATTCCCCAGGGCAACGAAGTGCGTGGCAACCTGGCAGCGGGCGGCAAGGGCGTGGCCCAGCCACTGAGCGAGCACGACAAGGCCATGGCCGAAGAGATCGGTCCCATCCTCATGGAGCGTGGACTGCTGCTGGCAGGCGTCGATGTCATCGGGCAATGCATCACCGAGATCAATGTGACCAGCCCCACCTGCTTCCAGGAGATCTACGACCAGACCGGCTGTGACGTGGCCAGCCTCTTCGTCGATGCCCTGGAACAGGCTCTGGCGACGGCCTGAAAAAATCCTGGCGGATGACGCCAGTCATCCGCCAGGATTGGTGCTAGAATTGCGCCCCTGCACTCGATGACATGCAAATGTCTGAAAAGTGAAGCTTCCAGGGTTTTGCAAGAACGTCAAAAACGTGCTACAATGCAAGGCTCTGCTGAAGAGAAGCGATGCAGATCGCTGGTGTTGAAAAGATCGAAGAAATTTGATTGCAACGACGCTAAAAACTGTGCTAGAATTCAAGGCTCCGCTGATCGCAGCGAGTCGGAAGTAAAGAAGAAATTCTCTACTTCGATCCTTAAAAATATACAGCCGATAAGCGTGGGCGTTTGAGGCGAACAGCCAAGTTCTTTGGAACTCGGCTCTTTGAAGCCAAAAACGCTCATGAGAATAGAAGTGAAGTTCACTTCAATTCC